>DASYJD010000051.1:0-167594 GCA_035996875.1 Thermoanaerobaculia bacterium | reverse complement strand
CTTCACCGGGAGAAGAGGGAGCAAGGCGGGGAAGCCCCAGGGGTACCCCTCTCCCGGGGCGGCGGATGGGGTGGTCGGGAGAGGGGCAGGGGTGAGGGTCTTGGGCGGGGGAACCTCCCAGACCACGTTAAGTTAGCGCCTATGGGGCTCAGCCCCCAGCGGTGAGGCCGAGGGCCAACCGGGCCTGAAAGGTTTCAAACCTCCACGGGTTGAGCCACCGTCCCTGTAAGGCAAGCTGTCCGCCCGTGCTCGGCCCGCGCGATGCACGCTTTCAAGATCTGGGCGAGGGTCTCCACGTGGGGCGCTTCGACGATCGTCTGGTGGCGATCTGGCCGGTCTTTGAGTCTCCAGAGGGCGAGATGGCGACGTTCAACGAGCCAAGGCTTCTCAAGGCAAGGGAACTCCGAGGACGTCGGCAAGGTACAGATAGGGACCGTGGGAATCCCGCCGGACCTCGCCGTACCAATGCGCGGCGGGTCGCTTCGTGCACAGGAAGGCTCGCTGCTCGGGTGGCAAGCTCTTCAGTCGCACCCGGAATCGGCCATCACGGGCTTTGGTGGGGACAATGATTCCGCTGGCCGAGCTCGAGCTCGCTCGACAGGAGCTCGGATGAAGAGAGCCAAAGATCGTCACTTTGGTCCCCACGTATAGATCTTCGTGCGCCGTTACATACCACGGGTCGGTGAAGTCGTACCGGATGAATCGCCGCTCGTCCGTACAGGACCCCAGCCGCCTCAGGAATGCGATCCGCTCGCGGAGCTTCCCAAGGACGCAGTCACGGACGGCGGCGACGTTCTGGCAGTTGTTCCGATCCCGGAGCCAGAACCGCTCCTCCGCACGAAATTCGGTCTGAGCCGCGCCGGAGCAGCTCAGCCGTTTCCATTCCGTGTTGAGCTCATCGTCCAGCCGCCCCACCTCGGCATCGGCGCACACCAGGCTTTCGACCACTCCCTCTCCGCATCCAGGACGCCGAGGGGTTGCCCTGTCGGTCACGGCGGTGGTCGCGCCGCGCGCGCCGACATCGTGGGACCTGACGGTCGGAACGGCGATCAGGGCGGCGACGAGAGTCATCACGGCGATGGGAACGAATCGTTTCATCATGGCCTCCTCGGCGGGAAACCGCCTTTCATGGAGCCATCGTGACGTTCATAGAAGGAGGAGGTGTGAACGGGAAGTGAATGGCTCGGAGGAAGCGCGGGTAGGCGCTCAGTGAGGCGAGGGCTTTTTTCCCTGTGCGGCGTCTCGCAGCACTTCGGACAACTTGCTTTTGGCCTCGGCGATCCCCAACCGGCGCGTCCTGTGAGAGGGCATGGGAATACCCCTTTCGTGACCATCATAGGCTGACTGATAGTCATCAGGATGGTAAAGCTCACCGGGTCGAGCTGTCGGCCAGGCTGTTCGCCTCGGCCCTCTCGATGCAGGCTCCCAGGATCTCGGCGAGGGTCTTCACGTGGGGCGCTTCGACGATCGTCTGGTGGTTGCCGGGGACGGTGTGAATCTCCACGCCTTCCGCCGCGACGGTGCCCCAGCCGAGGGTGGGGTCCTCGAAGATCCGCCTCTGCCGCGGGCTCACCTCGCGCAGGGCGGCCGCGTCGATGCTCTTCGCCCGCAACAGGGTGATCCTGCCCGGGTAGGTGGACGCTCGGTAGCGCTCGATAGCCGTCGCCCGGGCGCTGTAGCCCAAGGCCAGATTGCGCAGCAGCGGGAGGTCGAAGCCGGGGCCGAGCGCCTCCTGGCCTCCGAGGAGCTCCAGGCCCCGCGCGAGCTGGGCGTCGAGGGGCAGGCCGCGTAGCGCGTCCGCGTCGAGATCCAGCGTCCGCCCTTCGCCGCGGGCGCGATGCGAGAGGAGATCGGCGATGACGGATGCCGTATCGACCTCCGCGGCCTCGTCGCCCGGCGACACCGGCTGATCCAGGAGGGCGAGCAGTGCCACCTCCTCTCCGGCCGTAGTGAGCTGTCGCGCCATCTCGAACGCGACGATCGCGCCGAAGGACCACCCGGCCAGCAGGTAGGGGCCGGCGGGCTGAAGGCTCCGCACGGCTTCGAGATATTCGGCCGCCGTCTCCTCGATCGTGACCCGCTGTGCCGCATCCCGTCCCTCGAGCGGTCGCCCCTGGAGGCCGTAGACGGGCTGGGAGGTGCCGAGCTGACGGGCGAGCTGGTAGTAGCAAAGGACCTCTCCCCCGAGCGGATGGACGCAGAAGAGCGGTGTGCCCGCTCCAAGGGGCTGGATCGGCACCAGCGGCGACCAGGCGTCGGACGGCGTGACGAGCTTGCCGCTCTCCCGGCCGTGCCGGATCAGCTGCCGCAAGGCGCCGGCATAGTCCGCGGCCAGACGCTCCGCGGTCGCCCGGCGGTACCTCCGCGAGCCGTAGGTCAGGGTGATCCGGAGCTGGCCGGCCGCCACCAGGCCGACGATCTCCAAGGGGTGGGAGCGCTGGGCGCGCGGGCTCCGACTGGGGCCGGGGGAGGCCGAGGACGTCTGGAAGAGGGAGTCTTCGCCGGAAGCGGAGCCGGTCTGGCCCAACTGGCCGAGATAGTTGAACAGGATCTCGGCGTGGCCCGGCACGGTGCGCAACCGTTCCCTGGCGCTCGCCAGGGCCTCGACGGGACCCGCGTCGCCTTTTTCCAGAAGGACCGGAGCCAGGGAGGTGAACCAGCCGACGGTGCGCGAGACGTCGAGATCATCTCCCGATACCGCATCGCGGCCGTGCCCTTCCAGATCCACCGGCAGGCGGGGCGAGCCGGTCCAGGGCGCCAAGGCCCGGACGAGGGAGCTGAGCAGCGCGTCGTCGATGCGGCTCTGGAACACCGACGGCAGGGTCTGGAGCAGATCCCTCGTTTCGTCTTCGCTCAACTCGAAGGAGACCGAGGCCTCGTCGCCCACGAGATCGCGGGCCGAGGGGAAGTCGATGGGCAGGCGGGCCGTCTCCCGGACCTCCGAGCCGGCAGGCGCGGCCTGTCCAGACGTGCGGCGAGCCCACTCCTGGAACGAGGTGGTCTTGGGTGGCAGGGCGAGGCGCAGGCCGCGCGCGGCTTGGCGATAGGCCCCCTCCAGGTCTTCGAGCAGCACGCGCCAGGAGACGCCGTCCACTACGAGGTGGTGGGCCACCCAGAGGAGCCTCGCCGGCTGTCCATTGAACAAGCAGAGGCGGGTCAGGGGCCCGGCCGCCAGGTCGAAGCCGGCCTGGATCGCGGTTGCGGCCCGCTCGAAGGCTTCGTCCCGGCGAGCCGCCGAGAGGCCCGAGAGGTCGATCTGGTGGAAGGGCGCCACGGGCTCGGCCGGCGCGTTCTTCTGATGCCAGCCGCTCTCTTGGAGATCGAATCGCAGGCGCAGGGCGTCGTGGTGCTCCACGACGGCGGCCATGGCCTTCTCCAGGGCGGCTGGGCTCACGGGCTCCGTCGTCTCCAGCAGCAGGGCCTGGTTGAAGTGGTGGGGGTCCGCGAAGCCCTGCTCGAAGAACCAGCGCTGGATCGAGGTGAGCGGCACTTCGCCCGACACCGATCCCTGCTCGGCACGGACAGCGCTGGCGGTCTCCGTCGCGGTGGCGTGGCGGGCGAGGGCCTCTACCGTCTGGTGCTCGAAGATCTGCCGCATGGTGAAATGCAGGCCGGCATGACGCGCCCGGGCCACGATCTGGACGGAGAGGATGGAGTCGCCGCCCAGCTCGAAGAAGTTGTCGGTCACTCCCACCCGGGGCAGGCGCAGAACCTGCGCCCACACGGTCGCCAGGATCTCCTCCTCGCGGGTGCGGGGAGCCACGAAGCCAATCTCCCGCGTGCCGGGCTGTTCCGGAGCGGGCAGCGCCTTCCGGTCCACCTTGCCGTTGGAAGAGAGCGGCAAGGCCGCGAGCGTCACGAAGGCGGAGGGCACCATGGCCTCCGGCAGGCGCTCGCGCAGGGCCTGTCGCAGCTCCTCGACCGGGGCGTCGCCGACCACATAGGCGACGAGGCGCTTTTCAGAGCGTTCTTCCCTCACGACGGCAACCGCCTCGCGGACTCCGGGCAGGGCGGTCAGCGCCGCTTCGATCTCGCCCAGCTCGATGCGGACGCCGCGGATCTTGACCTGGTGGTCCAGGCGGCCGAGGTACTCGATGGCGCCGTCGGCGCGCCACCGCGCCAGGTCGCCGGTGCGGTAGGCGCGCTCGCCGGGTTTCCCGCCTGCCGGGTCCGGCAGGAAGCGCTCGGCCGTGAGGTCGGGACGCTCGACGTAACCGCGCGCCAGGTTGACGCCGGCGATGAACAGCTCGCCCGGGACTCCCACCGGCACCGGCAGCAGGTTGCGATCGAGCAGGTGGATGCGGGTGTTGGCGATGGGCCGCCCGATGGGGATGCCGGCCCGGTAGCGCTCGCCGCTCGCGGGCTCATGGACCCAGGAGGTGACGTCCACCGCGGCCTCGGTGGGGCCGTAGAGGTTGTGCAGCCGGGTGTGGCCGAGGCGGGCGGCGAAGCGGCGGACCAGCTCGGTGGAAAGCGCCTCGCCGCTGCACACCACGTCGCGGAGGGAGTGGCACGCCGCACTCGCGGGTTCCTCCAGGAAGAGTTGGAGCATGGAGGGGACGAAGTGCAGCACCGTGATCCCCTCTCCAGAGATGACGCGCGCCAGGTAGGCGTTGTCGCGGTGGCCGCCGGGCAACGCCACGACCAACCGGGCACCCGTCATCAAGGGCCAGAACAGCTCCCAGACCGAGACGTCGAAGCTGAACGGGGTCTTCTGGAGCACCCGGTCGGCGGCGGAGAGGTGCAGATACTCCTGCATCCAGAGGAGACGGTTGACGATGGCGCGATGGGAGATCACCGCGCCCTTGGGCCGGCCCGTGGAGCCGGAGGTGTAGAGCACGTAGGCCGGGTTGTCGGGGTCGACCAGCACGGCAAGGGGGCCGTCGTCGAGGCCTCCCGGCAAGGGCTCGCCGTGCTCCAGGAATAGCATGCGATCCTCCGCGCCCGGCAGACGGCCGGCCAAGCCGGCGCGGGTCACGATCCGCCGCAGGCGGGCATCGCGATCCTGGAAGGCTAGGCGATCGGCCGGGTGGTCGGGGTCCAGGGGAACATAGGCGGCGCCTGCCTTGAGGATGCCGAGCAGGGCGACGAGCAGCTCGCAGGAGCGCTCCAGGAGCACGCCGACGCGGCTCTCCGGGCCGCAGCCGAGGGCCTGGAGTCGGCGCGCCAGGCGATTGGCCCGCCGGTCGAGCTCGCCGTAGGTCAGCTCCTCCCTCTCGAAGGCAGTTTCGAAGGCGATCGCCACGGCCTCGGGGGTGCGGGCGGCCTGGTCTTCGATCCAGGCATGGAGCGGGCGGTCGAGGGGATAGCCGATAGCGGTGTCGTTCCAGGCACGGAGCTGGAGGGCCTCCGCGTCGCCGAGCAGGCCCACCTCGCCGGCACGGCGCTCCGGCGTTTCGATCATGCCGGCGAGCAACCGTTCGAAGCCCGCGATCAGGCGGTCGACGGTCGCGGCGTCGTAGAGATCGGTGGCGTACTCGACGATCCCGAGGAGGCCGCCGCCGTCTTCCGAGAGGCTGAGCGTGAGATCGAACCTCGACGTCGTCGCTTCCACGTCCACCGGCCGCAGACGCAAGCTCTCGATCTCCAGGCTTCCGGTGGGCGCGTTCTGGAGCACGAGCATCGCCTGGAACAGGGGAGTGTGGGCGAGGCTCCGCTCGGGAGCCAGCTCGTCGACCAGCTTCTCGAACGGTACGTCCTGGTGCAGGTAGGCCCCGAGGGCCGTCTCGCGCACCCGGCCGAGCAACTCGCGGAAGGTGGGCAGGCCCGCGAGGTCGCCGCGCAGGTCTCCCCGCAGAACGAGCGTGTTGACGAAGAATCCGATCAATCCTTCGATCTCCACCCGGTTGCGCCCGGCGACGGGGGAGCCCACGGCGATGTCATTCTGCCCGCTGTGGCGCGCGAGAAGAGCCTGGAAGGCGGCGAGGAGGACCATGAAGAGCGTCGCTCCCTCGCGCCGGCTCACGGAATCGGCTTGGCGGACGAGCTCGGCAGGCAGGCGCACCGGCCGGGTGGCGCCGCGGAAGCTCTGCGCCGCGGGGCGCGGCCGGTCGGTGGGCAGCTCCAGAAGGGGCGGCAGGCCGGCGAGCTGGTTGCGCCACCAGTCGATCTCCTGCTCCAGGACCTCGCCGCGCAGCCAGGAGCGCTGCCAGAGCGCAAAGTCCGCGTACTGTACCGTCAGCTCCGGCAGGGGCGACGGCCGGCCTGCGGCCAGCGCCCCGTAGAGTGCCGCAACCTCGCGCACCAGGATACCCATCGACCAGCCGTCGCTCGCGATGTGATGCTGGGTCAGCACGGCGACGTGGTCAGCCTCCGCGAGGCGCAGCAGGACGCCGCGCAGCATCGGATCGCGGGCGAGATCGAACGGGCGGGCGGTCTCCTCAGCGGCGAGAGCGAGAGCCGCCTCTTCGCGCTCGGCCTCCGGTAGCCCGGAGAGGTCCACGACGCGCAGGCCGAAGGGACTGGCAGACAAGATCACCTGGACCGGGATGCCCTCCGTTCCGGCCGCGGCGGCGAAGACCGTGCGCAGGGCCTCGTGCCGGCGCACGATCTCGCTCAAGGCACGCGCGAACACCGCGGCGTCCAGCGGCCCCTCGACGCGCAGGGCCACCGCCAGGTTGTAGAGCGGGCTGCCCGGTGCGAGCTGATCGATGAGCCAGAGCCTTTGTTGGGCGAACGACAGGGCGAAGGACAGGGGGAGCGCCCCCTCCCGCGGCACCGGCCGGAGAGGGGGGACGGTCAGCGCCGCGCCGGTGCGGTGCGCGGCTTCGACGCGGACGGCTAGGGCCGCCACCGTCGGGGCCTCGAAGAGATCGCGCAGCGGCATCTCGACGCCGAATGCGGCGCGCAGGCGCGACATCACCTGCGTCGCCAGCAGCGAGTGGCCTCCCAGCGCGAAGAAATGGTCGTCGGCTCCCACCCGGTCGAGCCCGAGAAGCTCGGCCCAGATCCCGGCGAGGACCTCTTCGACCGGCGTGCGCGGCGCCACGAACGTCTCCGGAGCGCTCTGCCGCTCCGGAGACGGCAGGGCCTCGCGGTCCACCTTGCCGTTGGCGGTGAGGGGCAGCGCCGCGAGCGCCACGAAGGCGGTGGGAATCATGTATTCGGGCAGCCGCTCGCTCAAGGCCTCGCGCAGAGCATTGGGCGAGGCGTCTCCCACCACATAGGCGGCCAGGACGCCGGAGCGCGCCAGCACGGCGGCCTCGCGGACTCCCGGCAGGGAGAGCAGCGCGGCCTCGATTTCTCCCAGCTCGATGCGGAAGCCGCGGATCTTGACCTGATGATCCGTGCGTCCCAGGAACTCGATCGTCCCGTCCGGCAGGCGGCGGCCGAGATCGCCCGTCCGGTAGAGCCGTTCTCCCGGCATTCCAAAGGCGTCCGGAACGAGCCGTTCGGCCGTCAGGTCCGGCCGGTGGAGATAGCCGCGGCAGACGCCCGCGCCGCCGATGTAGAGCTCACCCGTCACCCCGGCGGGGACCGGCGACAGCCGCGGGTCGAGGAGGAGAATCCGGGTATTGGCGATCGGGCGGCCAATAGAGACCGGCCCGGCCGGCAGAGCTCCCTCCGGAATCTCGTAGGCGCTGCATCCCACCACCGTCTCCGTCGGCCCATACTCGTTGATCAGGCTTAGGGCCGGAGCGTTGAGGCGCCAGAAGGCGAGCTGCTCGCCGGAGAGCGCCTCGCCGCCGATGACGAAAGCGCTCGCGCAGCCGGCGACGCGCTCGGGCGGCAGCAGCCTTTGGAGGACGTCGAGGTGCGCGGGCGTGAGCTTGACGAGCCCGAAGCCGCCCTCGGCGAGCGCCGCGGCCAGCCCCTCGACCCCCTGCTCCTCGGGCACCAGCTCGACGCAGCGGCCGGCGAGCAGCGGCAGGAAGAGGCTAGTCACCGTCAGGTCGAAGCTGAGCGGCGAGTGGACCGGGGCGCCTCGCCCCTTGCCCGCCGGATAGGCCTCCGCCGCCCAGCGCAGGTAGTTCGAGAGCCCGCGATGGGTGACGGCGACCCCCTTGGGCCGGCCGGTCGAGCCCGAGGTGTAGAGAAGGTAGGCGAGGTTGTCGGCGTCCGGCCGCGTGATCGGTCCGGCTTCGGAGACCTTTGGGAGATCGTCGATGCAGACGACGCGGGAGGAGGATGCAGGGAGGTCCGGCAACAGCCCCGTCCGGGTGAGCAAGAGGGGAGCGCGGGAGTCTCCGAGCAGGAACGACAGGCGCTGGGCCGGCAGGGAGATTTCGAGCGGCAGGTAGGCGCCTCCCGCCTTCAGCACCGCCAGCAGGGCCACCACCAGATCGATCGAGCGCTCCAGGAAGACGGCGACGAGGACGTCCGGGCCGGTACCGAGAGCCCGCAGGTGGGCAGCCAGGCGGTCGGAGCGGTCGGCCAGCTCGCCATGAGTCAGCCGCTCCCAGCCCTGGATGAGGGCCGGCAGCTCGGGAGACCGCTGGGCCTGGGCTGCGAGGAGATCGTGGACGAGGATCTCGTCCGCCGACCCCCCGGTATCGTTCCACTCGGCGAGGGCCTGATGGCGCTCCGCCGGGGAGAGCAGCGGCAGCTCCGCCGCCGGCCGCTCGGGTGCCGCCAGGGCCGCCGTCAACAACCTTCCATACTGCTGGACCAGCCGGTCGATGGTGGCGGCGTCGAACAGGTCGGTGGCGTACTCGACGGTGCCGAGGATCTCGCCGTCTTGCTCCGCGAGGTTGAGCGTTAGATCGAACTTCGCCGTCGTCCCCGTGTCGCCCATGGGCCGCAGGCGCAGATCCGCGAACTCCAGGCTGCCGGCGGGAGCGTTCTGGAGGACGAGCATCGCCTGGAACAGGGGAGCGTGGGCGAGGCTCCGCTCCGGGGCCAGCTCCTCGACCAGCTTTTCGAACGGTACGTCCTGATGCAGGTAGGCGGCGAGCGCCGTCTCACGCGTCCGGCGGAGCAGCTCCCCGAAGGTGGGGGCGCCCGACAGGCCGCCGCGCAGGTCTCCCCGCAAAACGAGGGTATTGACGAAGAAGCCGATCAATCCCTCGGTCTCCACCCGGTCGCGCCCGGCCGTGGGGGAGCCCACCGCCAGATCGTCCTGACCGCTGGCGCGCGATAGAAGCGCCTGGAAGCCGGCCAGCAGCACCATGAAGAGCGTCGCGCCCTCGCGCCGGCCGAGGGCCTCGGCCTGGCGGGCGACCTCGGCCGGCAGGCGCACCGGCCGCGTGGCGCCGCGGTAGCTCTGCGCCGCGGGCCGCGGCCGGTCGGTGGGCAGCTCCAGGAGGGGGGGCAGGCCGGCGAGCTGACCGGCCCACCAGTCGATCTCCCTCTCCAGGACCTCGCCGCGCAGCCACGAGCGCTGCCAGACCGCGAAGTCCGCGTACTGCACCGGCAATGCCGGCAGGGGTGGCAGGGGCGAGGGCTGCCCTGAAGCGAACGCGGCGTAGAGGGCCGTCACCTCGCCGACCAGGATGCCCATCGACCAGCCGTCGCTCGCGATGTGGTGGAGGGTGAGCGCGATGGCGTGGTCCCCGGCCGAGAAGCGCATCAACAGGCCGCGCAGCTTCAGGTCGCGGGCGAGGTCGAACGGCCGGCCGGCCTCTTCAACGGCCAGGGCGAGAGCGGCCGCCTCGCGCGCGGTCTCCGGGATTCCCGAGAGGTCCACGAGCGGCAGGACGAAGGGGGCCGGCGGCATGATGACCTGCACGGCTGAGTCCCCTCGCAGGGCGAAGACGGTGCGCAGGGCCTCGTGGCGGCGCACGATCTCTCCCAGGCAGCGCAAGAGCACAGCGGGATCGAGCGGCCCCTCGACGCGCAGCGCCAGCGGCATGTTGTAGAGCGGCGTGCCGGGCTCGAGCTGGTCGATGAACCACAGCCGGGCTTGAGCGAACGACAGGGGCAGGTCCCCTTGCCGCGGCGCCGGCAGGAGCGGGGGAAGGGCCGCCGCCGCGCCGGTGCGGCGCGCCGCTTCGATCCGGGTGGCGAGGCCGGCCACTGTCGGGGCCTCGAAGAGATCGCGCACCGGCAGCTCGACGCCGAGGGCGCCGCGCAGGCGCGAGATCACCCGCGCCGCCAGCAGCGAGTGGCCGCCGAGCTCGAAGAAGTTGCCGTCCGCCCCGACCCGTTCGACGCCGAGGAGCTCGCTCCAGAGGCCGGCCACCAGCTCTTCGACCGGCGTGCGGGGAGCGAGGAAGGCCGCCGGCGCGCCCGGGCCTTCCGGCGCCGGCAGGGCCTTGCGGTCCACCTTGCCGTTGGGAGTGAGGGGCAGGGATTCGAGGGTCACGAAGGCGGCCGGCACCATGTAGTCCGGCAGCCGCTCGTGAAGAGACCGGCGCATCTCGTCGATCGTCGCGTCTCCCGCCACGTAGGCGACCAGCCGGCGATCTCCCGTATCCTCGCGCACCATCACCACGGTCTCGCGGACTCCGGGCAGCGCCAGCAGCGCCGCCTCGATCTCTCCCGGCTCGATGCGGAAGCCGCGGATCTTGACTTGGCCGTCGAGGCGGCCGAGGAACTCCACCGCGCCGTCCAGCCGCTGGCGGACGAGATCGCCCGTCCGGTAGAGCCGCCGTCCAGGATACGGTGCGAACGGGTCGGGCACGAACCTCTCGGCGGTCAGCTCCGGCCGGTCGTGATAGCCGTGCGCCACGCCGTCGCCACCCAGGTAGAGATCGCCCGGCACTCCCACCGGCTGGGGGATGAGGCCCGAAGCCAGGACGTAGAGGGTGCCGTTGGCGAGCGGCTTCCCGATGGGCACCGTCTCCCCCGGCGGCACCTCTTCCACTCGATGCCAGGTGGCGTAGGTCGTCGTCTCGGTCGGGCCGTAGACGTGGAGCAGGTGCTCGGGCGGCCCATCGCGCAGCACCGCGCGCACCGCCGCGGGGTCGACCATCTCACCGCCGAAAAGCAGCGCGCGCAACGGGGCGAAGGCTCCCGGCGCCTCGCGGGCCACCTGGTTGAAGAGGGCGGTGGTGAGGAACAGCACGCTGATGCCCTCGCGGCCCAGCGCGGCGCTCAGGAGGCTGGGCGAAAGGATCGTCTCGCGCTCCAGGCTCACCAGCCGGGCGCCGTTGAGCAGGGCGCCCCAGATCTCGAAGGTGGCGGCGTCGAACGCGCTGTTCGAGGTCTGCGCCACCCGGTCGTCGGCCCCAAGGCGGATGTAGTCGGTCTCGCGAACCAGGCGCACGACGGCGCGGTGCGGTACCACCACCCCCTTCGGCCGGCCGGTCGAGCCGGAGGTGTAGATGATGCAGGCGGGGTCGGCGGGTGAGGAGAGGCTCGCGAGAGGCGGCTCCTTCTCGCCGGTCTCCTCGCGCTCCAGCCACTCGACGCGGAGGCCCTCGCGGGTGGGGAGACGCCCGCTCAGGCCCTCCTCGGCGACGAGCACGGCGGCGCCAGTGTCCTCCAGCATGAAGTCGAGCCGTTCCAGCGGGTGGGCGAGATCGAGAGGCATGTAGGCGCCTCCCGCTGTGAGGATGCCCAGCATCCCCACCACCAGCTCCGGCAGGCTCTCGGCGCAGAGGGCCACGAGCGAGCCGGGGCCGACGCCCGCGCGGCGCAGCCTGTGCGCCAGCCGCAGCGAGCGGCGGGCCATCTCCCCGTAGGTGAGCTCGCGACCGGCGAACGTCACGGCCACGGCCTCCGGAGAGCGCTCCGCCTGCTCGGCGAATAGCTCGTGGATGGCGGCCTGCGGGTAGTCCCGGGCCGTGGCGTTCCAGCCCGCGAGCTGGAGGGCTTCGGCAGGAGCGAGCAGGCCCACCTCCGCGACGGGGCGGTCCGCGTTTTCGACGAGGCCGGCGAGCAGGCGCTCGAAGTGCCCGATCAGCCGGTCGATGGTCGTGCCGTCGTAGAGATCGGCGGCGTACTCGAACGTGCCGCCGAGCTCGCCGTCGTGCTCTTCGAGGTTGAGCGTGAGATCGAACTTCGCCGACGTCGCCTCCTGGCTCACCGGCTGAAGCCGCAGATCCTGGACCTCCAGAGCGCCGCCGGGAGTGTTCTGCAGGGCGAACATCACCTGCACCAGGGGGTTGTGGGCGAGGCTCCGCTCCGTGCTCAGCTCCTCGACCAGCCTTTCGAACGGCACGTCCTGGTGGGCCTGGGCGGCGAGCTCGGTCTCGCGCACCCGGCCGAGCAGCTCGCGGAAAGAGGGATGGCCCGTCAGGTCGGCGCGCAGGATCAGATTGTTGACGAAGAACCCGATCAGCCCCTCCAGCTCCACCCGGTTGCGCCCGGCGACAGGGATGCCGACCGCGAGATCGTCCTGGCCGCTGTAGCGCGCCAGCAGGGCCTGGAAGGCGGCCATCAGCACCATGAAGAGCGTGGCCCCCTCGCGACGGGAAAGGCTATCTGCCTGGAGGATGAGCCCGGCGGGCAGGCGCACCGGGCGCTCCCCGCCGCGGAAGCTCTGCACCGCCGGCCGCGGCCGGTCGGTGGGCAGCTCCAGGAGGGGCGGCAGGCCGGCGAGCTGGTGGCGCCACCAGTCGATCTCCCTCTCCAGGACCTCGCCGTGCAGCCAGGAGCGCTGCCAGACTGCGAAGTCCGCGTACTGCACGGGCAGCTCCGGCAGGGGCGAGGGATCGCCTTGGGCGAACGCGGCATAGAGCGCCGTCACCTCGCGTACCAGGATGCCCATCGACCAGCCATCGCTCGCCACGTGGTGCGTGGTGAGCGCGACGGTGTAGTCCGCGGCAGCCAGATGCAGGAGAAGGCCGCGCAGCTTCAGATCGTGGGCGAGATCGAACGGCCGGCCGGCCTCGTCCAGGGCCAGGGCGAGCGCCACCGCCTCGCGTGAAGGCTGCGGCAGGCCCGAGAGGTCCACCAACGGCATTTCGAAGGGCGCCGGGGTTTCGATCACCTGCACCGGCGAGTCGCCTTGCAGGACGAAGACGGTGCGCACGGCCTCGTGGCGCCGCACGATCTCACTTAAGGAACGCCGCAGCACGGCGGCGTCGAGCGGACCCGCGACGCGCAGGGCCAGGGCCAGGTTGTAGATCGTCGTGCCCGGCTCGAGCTGATCGACGAACCAGAGCCGCTGTTGGGCGAACGAGAGAGGCAGCGGCCCCTGCCGCGGTGCCCGGACGAGAGGGGGTGGCGCGCTCGCCGTTTCGCCTTGACGCTGTTCGACTTCAGCCGCGAGAGCGGCCACGGTGGGCGCCTCGAAGAGGGTGCGCAGGGGTAACTCGACGCCGAAGCCGGCCTGGAGGCGCGAGACGAGCTGGAGACCCAGCAGCGAATGGCCGCCCAGGGCGAAGAAGCTGTCATGGGCTCCCACCCGGTCGATGCCGAGCAGGTCTCCCCAGATCGCGGCGAGCCGCCTTTCGACCTCGGTGCGCGGCTCCTCGTAGGGGGTGTCAATCCCGGGCCGGACGTATCCTTCAGCGGACGCGGCCTCCGCGGCGGGCCGGGGCTTCACGCCGAGAAGCGCGTCGAGGGCCTCGGGCGTGGGCGGGCCGGAAGGGAGGGCGATCGCCCGGACGCCGCGCGCTTCCAGCGCGGCGGCCCAGGCCGGGTCCGCTCCTTCCGGCAACAGGAAGACTCTGGGAGACGCCGTTCCCAGCACCATCCCAAGCGTTCCGATCCGCGGCTCGATCCAGTACCGCTGCCGCTCGAAGGGATACGCCGGCAGCGACACCCGGCGGCGGCGCTCGCCGCCATGGAAACCGGACCAGTCGATCTCCGCGCCGGAGAGCCAGAGACGGCCGAGGGTCTGGAGCAGGAATCTCTGATCCGGCTGCCGGTCCAGCTCGTGGCGCAGCGAGGAGAGGACCGCGCCGGCACCCTCCGCGGGCATCTGCTGGAGGGCCAGGCTGCCGAGGGTCTGTCCCGGTCCCATCTCCAGCAGGACCCTGCCGGGCTCGCGCCACAGCTCGGCGACGCCATCGGCGAAACGGACGGGCGAGACGAGGTGGCGTACCCAGTAGTCCGGGTCCGTGGCCTCGGCTGACGTTATCCAGGTCCCCGTGACGTTCGAGAGATAGGGGATGCGCGGCGGCGCCAGGGGGATGGCGGCGAGTAGCTGCCGCAGCCCGGCGGCGACCGGCTGCATCATCCAGGAGTGGAAGGCTTGGTCGGCCTGCAAACGGCGGCAGGGTATCCCTTCTTCGGCGAGCCTCTGCTCCAGGCCGGCGATGGCCTCGGGAGGGCCGGCCACCACCGACACCGCCGGGGCGTTGACGGCGGCGAGGGAGAGATCGGAGGACAGCCGCGCCCGCGTCTCCTCCTCCGCCAGCGGCACGGCCAGCAGGGCTCCCGGCGGCAGCTCGCCGATCAGCCGGGCGCGCCGGGCCACCAGCGCCAGGGCGTCGGGCAGCTCCATCACGCCGGCCAGGCAGGCCGCCGTGTACTCCCCCAGGCTGTAGCCGAGGAGGGCCGCCGGCCGCACTCCCCAGCTCATCCACAGCCGGGCCAGGGCGTACCCCACGGCGAACATCGCCGGCTGGGCGATGCGGGTCTCGCGGAGGCGAGCCCTCGCGGCCGTCTCCCTTTCTCCCTGGCGGCCGCCTCTCCTGAGCAATGCTCGCAGGTCGAGGCCCGCGGGAGCTGCTTTCTCGTCAGACTCCTCGGCGAATAGGGCCTCGCGCAGATCGAGCCCGAGATGCGGCAGGAGTAGCTCGGCGCAGCGGTTGATCTCCTCCCGGAACACCGGCTCGTCCTGGTAGAGACCGCGGGCGAGGCCGGGATACTGGTCGCCGACCCCGGGTAGCAGGAAGGCGACGCCGCGGCGGCCCGCGTCGCGGGCTGCGGCGCTCCACACCCGTTGCGGGTCTCGCGTCCGCAGTGCCGCCACGGCCTCCTCGCGCGTCGCCGCCAGTACCGCGCGGCGGTGGGCGAAAGGCCGCCGGCCCACCCGCAGGGTGTAGGCGGCGTCGGCGAGGCTCAAGGTCGGATCACCTTCCAGGCGATCGGCGAGGCCGTCCGCCATCCGCTCCAGGGCGCCAAGCGTGCGCGCCGAGAGCAGCAGCACCTGCCAGGGGCGCGACGGGCTGGAGGCTGCCGCGGGAGGCGCTTCTTCGAGCACCGCGTGCACGTTGGTGCCGCCGATGCCGAAGGCGCTCACCCCGGCGCGGCGCGGCTCGCCGTTCGCGATCCAATCGATGAGGCGGTCCGCCACCCGGAACGGGCCAGCGGCGAAGTCGATGGCGGGGTTCGGCGCCGTGAAGTGCAGGCTGGGCGGGATCTGGCGGTGCTCCAGGGCGAGCACCGTCTTGATCAGGCCGGTGACGCCAGCCGCCGCGTCGAGGTGGCCGACGTTGGTCTTGACCGAGCCGAGGAGGCAGTCGCCGGTGCGGCCGGTCCCTTGGAAGGCCAGATTGAGGGCGGCGACCTCGATGGGGTCGCCCAGGGGGGTCGCGGTGCCGTGCGCCTCGACGTAGGCGATGCTCTCGGGAGAGACCCCGGCGTCGACGAGCGCCGCGGAGATGACCGCCGCCTGCCCGGCGATGCTCGGCGCGGTGTAGCCCGCCTTGCCGGAGCTGCCGTCGTTGTTGGCCGCCGAGCCGAGGAGGACGGCGTGGATGGTGTCGCCGTGGGCCAGCGCGTCCTCGAGCCGCTTGAGCACGACGATGCCGGTGCCGCTGCCGCCCACCGTGCCGCGCGCCGCCTCGTCGAAGGCGCGGCAGCAGCCATCGGGGGAGGCGATGCCCCCCTCTTCGTAGAGATAGCCGGCGCCCTGGGACAGGGCGATGGAGACGCCGCCGGCCAGCGCCATGTCGCAGGCGCCGAGACGGAGGTTCTGACTCGCCAGATGGACCGCCATCAGCGAGCTGGAGCAGGCCGTCTGAACGGTCAGGCTGGGGCCGGAGAGGTCCAGCTTGTAGGAGACGCGGGTGGCGAGGAAGTCCTTGTCGTTGCCCAGCAGGAGATCGAGCCCGCCCACCGCCTCGGGGCCGACGCTGGTGAGGATCTGGTGCAGGTAGCGGCTGAACCCCAGGCTGGCGAACACGCCGACCGGCCCCGGCACGCGCAGGGAGTCGTAGCCGGCATCCTCCAGCGCCGCCCAGGCGCATTCGAGGAAGATGCGCTGCTGGGGATCCAGCAGCTCGGCCTCGCGCGGGTTGTAGCCGAAGAAGCCGGCGTCGAACATCTCCACCCCGTCCAGCACCCCGGCGGCCGGCACGTAGCGGGGGTCGCGCCGCAGCTCGGGAGGGACGCCGGCGGCGGCCAGCTCCTCGTCGCTGAAGCGGGCGATCGAGGCGACGCCGTCGCGCAGGTTGGCCCACAGCGGCTCGATGCCGGGCGCGCCGGGGAAACGGCCGGAGAGACCGACGATGGCGATGGCGCCGGACGTATGCGCTCCGGCGGCGCGAGGCCTCATCCGCTCGATGGGTTCGGCGATCACCAGACCGGGCTCCAGGTGACGCGCCAGGGAGCGGACCGTGGTGTGGGTGAGGAGATCCAGCAGGCTGACCTGGCGTCCCAGCCGTTCGCGCAGCCGCGCCTGCACCTGGGGGAGCAGCAGCGAGTGGCCGCCGAGGTCGAAGAAGTTCTCTTCGACTCCGGCCCGCGGCACCTCCAGGACCTCGCACCAGACGGCGGCGATTGAGTCTTCAAGCGCGCTGCGGTCCGCCTCGGGGGACAGGTCGCGGGAAACGGGGACGGGCGCCGGCAGGGCCTTGCGGTCTACCTTGCCGTTGGGCGTCAACGGCAGCGCCGCGAGCGTCACGACGCCCGAGGGCACCATGGCGCTGGGCAGCCGCTCGCGCAGCTGCTCCTGGAGAGAGCGAACCTCAGTGTCACCCACCACGTAGGCGACCAGCTGCCGGTCCCGGAGCACCACCACCGCCTCGCGGACTCCCGGCAGCGCCAGCAGCGCCGACTCGATCTCGCCGAGCTCGATGCGCTGGCCGCGGATCTTGACTTGGTGGTCCGCCCTGCCGAGGAACTCGATCTCGCCGTCATTCCGGTAGCGGCAGAGGTCTCCCGTGCGGTAGAGCCGCTCTCCTACTTTCCACGGGTCAGGAAGGAACCGCTCCGCCGTGCGGCCCGGGTCCCCCAGGTAGCCGCGGGCGAGAGACGGGCCGCCCACCCACAGCTCGCCCGCCGCTCCCGTCGGCACCGGTTGCATTGCCTGGTCCAGGAGATGGACCCGCAGGCCGTCGATGGGCCGGCCCAGCGTGACGCCCTCGCCGCGGCCTCGCGGCGGCACCGGGCCGGCGCTGGTCACCACCGACGCCTCCGCCGGGCCGTAGTGGTTGATCAGGGTGAAGCCGCTCCCCGGCTGCGGACGGCCGAGCAGGCGGTCGCCGCCCACCAGCAGCCGGCGCAGGGAAGGAATCGCCGGCCCCCCGCCGGCGAGGAGCGCCTCGGCGAGCGGCGTGGGCAGGAAGGAGACGGTGATGCCGCGCTGCGCCATCCAGGCGGCCAGCCGCGACGGGTCGAGCCGCAGCTCGCCCGCTGGCAGGTGGAGGGTCGCCCCGGAGGCCAGGCAGGCCCAGATCTCCCACACCGAGGCGTCGAACCCGAGGCTCGCGACCTGGGTGCGGTGGTCGCCCGGCCCCGTGCCATGGGCCCGCAGGTCCCAGCGCACCAGGTTGAGCAGACCGCGGTGCGGCACCTGGACCCCCTTGGGCCGGCCCGTCGAGCCGGAGGTGTAGAGCACGTAGGCGAGCTGCTCGGGTTCTACCGCGAGGGCCGGCAGCGGGGAGAAGCGTTCGATCTCCGGGCGGTCACGATCCAGGCAGACGATCCGCGCCTGCGATCCGGCGAGCAGAGGCAGGAGGGACTCCTGCGTCAGCACCACCGGCGCCGCCGTCTCTGCGAGCATGAAGGCGAGGCGCTCGGCGGGGTGGGCGGGATCGAGGGAGAGGTAGGCCGCGCCGGCCTGGAGGACGCCCAACTGGGCCACCGGCAGCTCGGCCGAGCGCTCCATCAGCACGGCCACGATGGACTCCGGTCCAACTCCCAGGGAGCCGAGGAATCCGGCCAGCCGGCTGGCGCGCTCGCCGAGGCCGCCATAGGTCAGCGTGCCACCCGCCGCGTCCACCACCGCCGCGGCGTCCGGCAGCTCCCGGACCCAGCGCTCCACCAGGGACGTCACGGATGATCCTTGCCACCTCGTCTCCCCCGTATCGTTCCACTCGGTGAGCAGTTGCTGGCGCTCGCCGGAGGAGAGGAGAGGCAGCTCGGCGGCCCGCAGGTCCGGAGCCGCGAAGGCTGCCGCGAGCAGCCGCTCGAAGCCCTCCATCAGCCGGTCCACGGTCGCCGCGTCGAAGAGGGCGGTCGCGTATTCGACCGCTCCCTCCACGGCACCGTCGAGCTGCACGAGGCTCACCGCGAGATCGAGCTTCGCCGTCGTTCCCGCCACGTCGATCGGCCGCAGGCGCAGATCCTCGATCTCCAGCTTGCCGAGCGGCGCCTGCAGCGCGAGCATCGCCTGGAAGAGGGGGGTGTAGGCGAGGCTGCGCTCGGCGGCCAGCTCCTCGACGAGCCTTTCGAACGGCACGTCCTGGTGCAGCCAGGCGTCGAGCGCTGTCTCGCGCACCCGGCCGAGTAGCTCGCGGAAGGTCGGCGCGCCGGTGAGGTCGCCGCGCAGCACCAGGGTGTTGGCGAAGAACCCGATCAGCCCCTCGATCTCCACCCGGTTGCGGCCGGCGACGGGAGTGCCCACCGCGAGGTCGTCCTGCCCACTGGCGCGCGCCAGCAGGGCCTGGAAGCCGGCGAGGAGCACCATGAAGAGAGTCGCTCCCTCGCGGCGGCCGAGGGCCTCGGCCTGCCGGACGAAGCCCGACGGCAAGCGCACCCTCCGGGTGGCGCCGAGGTGGCTCAGCACGACCGGCCGGGGGCGGTCGGTGGGCAGCTCCAGGAACGGCGGCAGCCCGGCGAGACTCCGCCGCCAGAAGGCGATCTCCTGCTCCAGCACCTCGCCGCGCAGCCACGAGCGTTGCCAGACCGCGAAGTCCGCGTACTGCACCGGCAATGTCGGCAGGGGTGGCAGGGGCGACGGCCTTCTCGTGGCGAAGGCCGGGTAGAGAGCCGCGACCTCGCGCACCAGAACGCCTATGGACCAGCCGTCGCTCGCGATGTGATGCATGGTGAGCAGGACCGCCTGGTCGCGCTCGCCGAGGCGCAGCAGCAGGCAGCGCATCAGCAGGCCGGTCGAGAGATCGAACGGGCGGGCGGCCTCTTCGCCGGCCAGGGCCGGAATCAGCGCTTCTCTTACGTCCGCCGGCAGCCCCGAGAGGTCCAAGACGGTCAACCCGAAGGGCTCGGCCGGTTGGATCACCTGCACCGGCTTACCCTGATGCGTGGCGAAGACCGTGCGCAAGGCCTCGTGGCGGCGCACGATCTCGGTGAAGCAGCGCTCCAGCACTGCGGCGTCGAGCGCCCCTTCGACGCGCAGCGCCGCCGATACGTTGTACAGCGGGCTGCCCGGTTGGACCTGGTCGATGAACCAGAGCCGGCCTTGCGCGAACGACAGGGGCAGATCCCCCTCGCGGGGCACCGGCAGGAGCGGCGGCGCGGGTGCCACTGTGCCGGTCCGCCGCGCCGCCTCGACCCGGGCGGCGAGGTCCGCCAGCACCGGCGCCTCGAAGAGGTCGCGCAACGGCATCTCGACGCCGAAGGCCTGGCGCAGGCGTGACGTCACCTGCGTCGCCAGCAGGGAGTGCCCGCCCAGGTCGAAGAAGTCGTCGTCCGCCCGGGCCCGTTCGAGCCCGAGGACGTCGGCCCAGATGCCGGCGAGAACCTCCTCGGCCGGCGTGCGCGGCGCCACCCAGCCCGCCTCCTCGCGGCCGGGCTGCTCCGGGGCTGGCAGGGCTTTGCGATCTACTTTGCCGTTGGAAGTGAGGGGCAACGCGTCGAGCGATACGAAGGCGGCCGGCACCATGTAGTCCGGCAGCCTCTCGCGCAGGGACCCGCGTAGCTCTTCAATGGGAACGTCGCCGACAACGTAGGCGACCAGCCGGCGGTCTCCGGAGTCTTCGCGCACCGTCACCACCGCCTGGCGGGCGCCGGCCAGCACCAGCGCGGCTTCGATCTCTCCCAGCTCGATGCGAAAGCCGCGGATCTTGACTTGGTGATCCAGGCGGCCGAGGTACTCCACATCGCCGTTGGGGAGGAAACGTCCCAGGTCGCCCGAGCGGTATAGACGCTCTCCCAGCGTATCTGGCACGAAGCGCTCCGCCGTCAACTCGGGCCGGCCCAGGTACCCTCGGGCCAACCCGGCGCCGCCGACCACCAGCTCGCCCGGCACGCCGATGGGAGCCGGCGTCAGATTTCGGTCCAGCACGGCGAGCGACAGGTCCGCGATGGGCACGCCGATGACGCTCCGGTGCTCGTCCCGGGCATCGGTCGCTCGCAGCGGCCGATAGGTGACGTGGACCGTCGTCTCGGTGATGCCGTACATGTTGACCAGCCGCGGCTTCGTGTCTCCATGCCGCGCGAACCAGGGCTCCAGGCTCGCCGGATCGAGCGCCTCGCCGCCGAAGACCACCAGCCGCAAATCGGGTAGAGGCGCTTCCGTCCGGGCGATCTGGGCGAAGGCGGAGGGAGTCTGGTTGAGCACCGTGACCCGCTCGCGGTCGAGCAGCTCCAGGAACCTCTCGGGCGAGCGGCTGACCTCCCAGGGCACGACGACCAGCCGGCCGCCGTAGAGCAGGGCGCCCCAGATCTCCCAGACCGAGAAGTCGAAGGTGTAGGAGTGGAACAGCGTCCACACATCGTTCTCGTCGAAGCCGAACCAATCCTCGGTGGCGTCGAACAGCCGCGTGACGTTGGCGTGGGTGATGAGCGTGCCCTTGGGCCGTCCCGTTGAGCCCGAGGTGTAAATCACATAAGCCAGGCTCGAAGCGTCGCCGAGAGGCTCCAGCTCGCCGTCCGCAAGGCTCTGCGAGCGCTCGATCTCCCTGGCCCCCACGATGATCCCGAGATCCGCGTCCTCCTCGACGAAGGCCCGCCGCTCGGGTGGGGAGGCGGGATCGAGCGGCACATAGGCGGCCCCGGCCTTGAGCACGCCCAGAATGCCAACCACAAGGTCCACGGAGCGGTCCAGGGACAGGCCCACGCGACTCTCGGGACCGGCTCCGCGGTCGCGCAGCCAGCGGGCCAGCCGGTTGGACCGCCGATCCAGCTCGCCGTAGCTCAAGGTCGCTTCGTCACAGGTCAGCGCCGGAGCCTCGGGAGTCTGCCGGGCTCGCGCCGCGAAGCGCTTGTGGAGCGTCGAGGCCGCCGGCATCTCCTGCCTGATCCCACCCCACTCCAGGAGCTGGTGCCGTTCCGCATCGCCGAGGAGAGGGAGCTCCGCCGCCCGCAGATCCGGCCCCGCCACCGCCGCCGCCAGCAGCCGCTCGAAGCTCGCGAGCAGGCGGTCGACGGTCGTTGCGTCGAACAGATCGGTGGCGTACTCGACGAACCCGAGGAGCCCGCCGTCGTGCTCCGAGAGGTTGAGCGTCAGATCGAACTTCGCGTTCGGCGACGCCATGTCGACCGGCCGCAGGCTCAAGCTTTCGATCTCCAGGCTCGCGACGGGAGCGTTCTGCAGCACGAGCACCGTCTGGAACAAGGGGGCGTGGACGAGGCTCCGCTCCGGCGCCAATTCCTCGACCAGCTTTTCGAACGGCACGTCCTGGTGCAGATAGGCGGCCAGGGCGGTCTCGCGCACCCGGCCGAGAAACTCGCGGAAGGAGGGGTCTCCCGCCAGGTCTCCCCGCAGCACCAGGGTGTTGACGAAGAAGCCGATCAGTCCCTCCGTCTCCACTCGGTTGCGGCCGGCGATGGGGGAGCCGACCGCGAGATCGTCCTGCCCGCTGAGGCGCGAGAGAAGGGCCTGGAAGCCGGCGAGGAGAACCATGAAGAGAGTTAGCCCGTCCTGACGGGCGAGGGCCGTCATCTGCCGGGTGATCCCCGCCGGCAGTCCTACCGGCCGGGTGGCGCCACGGAAGCTCTGCGCCGCGGGCCGGGGCCGGTCGGTGGGCAGCTCCAGGAGGGGCGGCAGGCCGGCGAGCTGATGGCGCCACCAGCCGATCTCGTTGTCCAAGACTTGGCCATGCAGCCAGGAGCGCTGCCAGACCGCGAAATCCGCATACTGCACCGGCAGTGCAGGCAGGGGCGACGGGCGGTGCGCGGCGAAGGCCGGATAGAGCGCGGCGATCTCGCGGACCAGGAGGCCCAGAGACCAGCCGTCGCTCGCGATGTGATGCAGGGTCAGCAGGACGGCGTGGTCCTGCTCGGCGAGGCGCACCAGCAGGACGCGAAGCAGCGGACCGCGAGCGAGATCGAACGGGAGATCGGCCTCGTCACGGATGACGGTGAGCACCTGCGCCTCGCGCTCCGTCTCCGGCATAGTCGACAGATCCACTTCGGAAAGCAGGAAGGGCTCCGCCGGCTGAATCACCTGCACCGGCGTGCCCTGTGGCGCTGCGAAGACCGTGCGCAACGCTTCGTGGCGGCGCACGATCTCGCTGAAGGCACGGGCCAGCACCGCGGCGTCGAGCGGACCCGCGACCCGCAGCGCCGCCGGCACGTTGTAGAGCGGGCTCCCCGGTTCGAGCTGATCGATGAACCAGAGGCGCGCCTGAGCGAACGACAGGGGCAGGGACCCCTCGCGCGGCACCGGGACCAGCGGCGGGGTGAGCGCCTGCACGCCGGCCCGGCGCGCCGCCTCGACCCGGGTGGCGAGGTCGGCCAGCACCGGAGCCGCGAAAAGGTCGCGCAGCGGCATCTCGACGCCGAAGGCCTGGCGCAGGCGCGACATCACCTGCGTCGCCAGCAGGGAATGGCCGCCCAGCTCGAAGAAGTGGCCGTCCGCTCCGACCCGATCGAGCCCGAGGAGGTCGGCCCAGATGCCGGCCAGGACCTCTTCGGTGGGCGTGCGCGGCGCCTGATAAGCCTCCTCGCCTCCATGCTGCTCGGGAGCCGGCAGGGCCTTGCGGTCCACCTTGCCGTTGGAAGTGAGAGGCAACGCGTCGAGCGATACGAAGGCGGCCGGCACCATGTAGTCCGGCAGCCGGTCGCGCAGGGACTGGCGCAGCGCTTCGGCACTGAGTTCGCCGACGACGTAGGCAACCAGCCGGCGGTCTCCCGCGTCTTCCCGAACGACGACCACCGCCTGGCGGGCTCCAGCCGACACCAGGGCGGCCTCGATCTCGCCCAGCTCGATGCGGAAGCCGCGGATCTTCACCTGGTGGTCCAGGCGGCCCAGGTACTCCACGTCGCCGTTGGGGAGGAACCGTCCGAGGTCGCCCGAACGGTAGAGCCGCGCTCCCAGCGTGTCCGGCACGAAGCGTTCCGCCGTCAGCTCGGGCCGGCCCAGGTACCCGCGGGCCAACCCTGCGCCGCCGACCACCAATTCGCCCGGCACGCCGATGGGGGCCGCCCTGAAGCTCCGGTCCATCACGCCGAGGGACAGGTCCGGGATGGGGATGCCGATGACGCTGTGGGTGTCCGTTGCGGACAGCGGCCTGTAGGTGACGTGGACCGTCGTCTCGGTGATGCCGTACATGTTGACCAGCCGCGGCCGCTCGTCGCCATGTCGCGCGAACCAGGGCTCCAGGCTGGCCGGGTCTAAAGCCTCGCCGCCGAAGATCACCAGCCGTAGATCGGGTAGAGCTTCCTGCGTCTGCACGATCTGGGCGAAGGCGGAGGGGGTCTGGTTGAGCACCGTCACCCGCTCGCGGTCCAGCAGCTCCAGGAACAGCTCGGGCGAGCGGCTGACCTCCCAGGGCACGACGACCAGCCGGCCGCCGTAGAGCAGGGCGCCCCAGATCTCCCAGACCGAAAAGTCGAAGGTATAGGAGTGGAACAGCGTCCACACATCGTTCTCGCCGAAGCCGAACCAGTCGTCGGTGGCATCGAAGAGCCGCATGACATTGGCGTGGGTGATGAGCGTGCCCTTGGGCTGTCCCGTGGAGCCCGAGGTGTAGATCACGTAGGCGAGGCTCGACGCGTCGCCCAGGGGAGCGAGATCGCCGTCCGGAAGCCCCTCGAGCTTCTCGATTTCCTCGGCGCCTACGACGATCCCAATGTCCGCGTCTTCCAGGACAAAGGCCCGCCGCTCCTTCGGGGAGGCGGGATCGAGCGGCACATAGGCCGCTCCGGCCTTGAGCACTCCCAGGATGCCGATCATCAGGTCCACGGACCGGTCCAGCGAGAGGCCGACGCGGCTCTCCGGGCCTGCGCCTCGGTCGCGCAGCCAGTGGGCCAACTGATTGGATCGCCGGTCCAACTCGCCGTAGGTCAGCGTCCGGTCCCCGTAGGTCAGAGCCCGAGCCTCCGGAGCCTGCCGCGTGCGCGCCGCGAAACGGCCATGGAGCGTCGAAAGCGCCGGAAACTCCTGGCGGATCGCTCCCCACTCCAGGAGCTGCTGCCGCTCCGCCTCGCCGAGCAGCGGCAGCTCCGCGGCCCGATGATCCGGCCCGGCCACCGCCGCGGCGAGCAGCCGCTCGAAGCTCGCGAGCAGCCGGTCGACGGTCGTGGCGTCATAGAGATCGGTGGAGTGCTCCATCGTGCCGCCGAGCACGCCGTCCCTCTCCTCCAGGGTCAGCGTGAGATCGAACTTCGCCGTCGCCGAGCCCACGACCACCGGCTGCAGGTGCAGGTCCGCGATCGCGAGGCTGCCGAGGGGAGCGTTCTGGAGGACGAGCATCGCCTGGAACAGGGGAGCGTGGGCGAGGCTCCTCTCCGGGGTGAGCGCCTCGACCAGCTTTTCGAACGGCACGTCCTGGTGGAGATAGGCGGCGAGGGCCGTCTCGCGTACCCGGCCCAGCAATTCGCGGAAGGTGGGCGTGCCCGCCAGGTCTCCCCGCAGCACCAGGGTGTTGACGAAGAACCCGATCAAACCCTCGGTCTCCACCCGGTTGCGCCCGGCGACGGGAGTGCCCACGGCGAGATCGTCCTGCCCGCTGTGACGCGCCAGCAGGGACTGGAAGGCGGCGAGGAGGACCATGAAGAGCGTGGCTCCATCCTTCCGGGCCAGAGCCTCCATCTGCCGGGTGAGGGCCGCCGGCAGGCGCACCGGCCGCTCCGCGCCCCGGTAGCGCTGGACCGCGGGCCGGGGGCGGTCGGTAGGCAGCTCCAGGAGCGGCGGCAGGCCGGCGAGCTGTTGCCGCCAGAAGGCGATCTCCTGCTCCAGGATCTCGCCGTGCAGCCAGGAGCGCTGCCAGACCGCGAAGTCCGCGTACTGCACCGGCAGTGGGGGCAAGGGCGACGGCCTTCCCGCGGCGAAGGCCGGGTAGAGGGCCGCGACCTCACGCACCAGCACGCCGATGGACCATCCGTCGCTCGCGATGTGATGCATCGTCAGCACGAAGGCGTGGTCCCCTGCCGCCAGGCGCAACAGCAGGCCGCGCAGCATGGGATCGCTGGTGAGGTCGAACGAACGGCCCGCCTCCTCGCCGGCCAGGGCCAGCGCCTGTGCTTCCCTCTCAGCCTCCGGCAGCCCGGACAGGTCCACGACGGGCAACCGGAAGTCTTCCGCCGATTGGATCACCTGTACCCGCGCGGCGAAGACAGTCCGCAAGGGTTCGTGCCGCCGCACAATCTCAGTGAGAGTGAGCGCCAGCGCGCCGGCGTCGAGCGGCCCCGCGACGCGTAGCGCCGCCGCCACGTTGTAGAGCGGGCTCCCCGGTTCGAGCTGATCGACGAACCAGAGCCGCTCCTGGGCGAACGACAGGGGCAGCCCCCCGTCGCGCGGCGCCGGCAGGAGGGGCGGAGCGGGCGCCAGCGTGCCGCTGCGCCTCGCCGTCTCGACCCGGGCGGCGAGGTCCGCCAGGTTGGGGGCCTCGAAGATGTCGTGGAGCGGGATCTCGACGCCGAAGGCCTGGCGAAGGCGCGACATCACCTGCGTCGCCAGCAGGGAATGGCCGCCCAGCTCGAAGAAGTTGGCGTTTGCCCCCACCCGCTCGACGCCGAGCAGCTCGCTCCAGAGGCCGGCCACCAGCTCTTCGACCGGCATGCGCGGAGCGATGAAGGTCTCAGGGCCGCCCGCCTCCTCCGGCGCCGGCAGGGCCTTCCGGTCTACCTTGCCGTTGGGAGTGAGGGGGAGGGATTCGAGCCTCACGAAGGCGGCCGGCACCATGTAGTCCGGCAGCCGCTCGTGAAGGGATCTGCGAAGCTCGTCGCTCGCCGCGTCCCCAACCACGTAGGCGGCCAGCCGCAGGCCTCCCGCCTCCTCGCACGCCACCACCACCGCCTCGCGGACCCCGGGCAGCGCAAGCAGAGCCGCCTCGATCTCCCCCATCTCGATGCGGAAGCCGCGGATCTTGACCTGGCCGTCCAGGCGGCCGAGGAACTCGACGGCGCCGTCTGGCCGCTGCCGGACGAGATCGCCCGTCCGGTAGAGACGACCTCCCGGGTGCGGACCGAACGGGTCCGGCACGAAGCGTTCGGCCGTCAGCTCCGGCCGGTCGTGGTAGCCCTGCGCCAGGCCGTCGCCGCCCAGGAAGAGCTCGCCCGGCAACCCGACCGGCTGCTGCGTGAGCCCCGGCGCCAGGACGTGGAGGGCGCCGTTGGCGAGCGGCCGCCCGATGGGCACGGTCTCTCCCGGCGGCACGTCTTCCACCTGCTGCCAGGTGGCGAAGGTGGTCGTCTCGGTCGGGCCGTAGACGTGGAGCAGACGCTCGGGAGGACCGTCGCGCAGCACCGCGCGGACCGTCTCGGGGTCGACCCTCTCGCCGCCGAAGAGCACGGCGCGCAGCGTCGCGAAGGCGGCCGGCGCCTCACGGGCCATCTGGTTGAAGAGAGCGGTGGTCAAAAACAATACGCTGACGCCTTCGCGGCGCAGCGCGGCGCCCAGGGAGGCGGGCGAGAGGAGCGTCTCGCGTTCGATGCCCACCAGCCGACCGCCGTTCAGCAGTGCGCCCCAGATCTCGAACGTGGCGGCGTCGAACGAGCTGTTCGAGGCCTGCGCCACCCGGTCGTCCGGTCCGAGCTGGACGTAGTCGGTGCCGCGTACCAGGCGGACGACGGCGCGGTGGGGCACCACGACGCCCTTGGGCCGGCCGGTCGAGCCGGAGGTGTAAATGACATAGGCGGGATCGCCGGGCGAGGAGAGATTCGCGAGGCTCTCGATGCTCTCTTCCTCGCCGGCCTCCTCGCGATCCAGCATCTCGACGCGGAGACCTTCTCGGGTAGGGAGCCGTCCGGCCAGGCCCGCCTCCGCGACCAGCACGGCGGCGCCGGTGTCCTCCAGCATGAAGGCGAGACGTTCCCGCGGGTAGGCGAGGTCGAGCGGCACGTAGGCGCCTCCCGCCGCGAGGATGCCCAGCATCCCCACCACCATCTCCGGCAGGCTCTCGGCGCAGAGGCCCACGAGCCCGCCGGGGACGACTCCCGCGCGGCGCAGCCGGTGCGCCAGCCGGCGCGAGCGGCGGCCGATCTCCCCGTAGGTGATCTCCCGGCCACCGAAGTCCACGGCGACGGCGTCCGGCGTGCGCTCCGCCTGCTCGGCGAACAGCTCGTGAATGGCGGCCCGCGGGTAATCCTGGGCCGTGGCATTCCAGCCCGCGAGCTGGCGGGTCTCCGCAGCGTCGAGCAGGCCCAGCTCGCCGGGCCGGCGATCCTGGTTGTCGGCGATCTGACCCAGCAGGTTGGCGAAGTGCCGGAGCAGCCGTGCCGCTCTATCCCCGTCGACGCGAGCGAGGTCTGCCGTCAGGTGCAGAGCGAGCTCGTCGGCCGCCAGGAGGGTCAGGGTCAAGGGGTAGTTGGTGCTCTCGAAGCTGCGCAGGTTGCTGATCTGCAGGCCGCTCGAACCGCCTTCGGCGGCGTCGGGGTAGTTCTCGAAGACGTAGAGCGTCTCGAACAGCGGCGTGCCCGCGGGGACCTCGCTCCAGCGCTGGATCTGCGCCAGCGGGGTAGCCTCGAAGTCCTGCCGGGCGAGCTGGCGCTCCTGGAGGCGTTGCAGCCAGACCGTCAGGGGCTCGGCGTCGTCCACCTGCACTCTCACCGGCAGGGTGTTGACGAACATGCCGACCATGGTTTCGACCCCGGGCAGCGCGGCCGGCCGGCCGGAGACCACCCCGCCGAAGACCACGTCCTCCTGCCCGCTGTAGCGGCTGACGAGCACGGCCCAGGCGCCGAGGGTGACGGTTTGCAGAGTCAGCTTGTGCCGCGTCGCCAGAGCCTGGAGCTGCGCGGTGACCTCGCGCGAGAGCCGGACGGTGTGCTCGGCATGGCCGGCATCCCGCTCGGCTCGCACCTGAGGAGGGATGCCGAGGGAGTTGGGAGTGGTGAACCCCGCAAGCTCCCGGCGCCAGAACGACTCGGCCCGCGATCCGTCCTGCTTCTGCAGCCAGGCGATGTAGTCGCCGAACGGCCGCGTCGGCGGCAGGCTCGCAGACGTAGGCTCGCGGCCCTCCCGCAGCGCCGTGTAGACGGCCACCAGCTCCCGGACCAGGAGGGGAAGCGACCAGCCGTCCAGCAGCAGGTGGTGAGCGGTCCAGATGAATTCCACCTCGCGGTCGAGGCGGATCAGGGAGAAGCGCATCAGGGGCGCCTTGTTCAGGGGCAGGGGAGCGTGCCGGTCGTCGTGCCGCAGCGCTTCGACACGGTGTTTCTGCTCCTCCGCGGCGAGGCCGCGCCAGTCCAGCTCCTGCCAGGGGAGAGAGACGGTCTTGCGCACGACCTGCACGGGCTCGTCGAGACCGTCCCAGAGAAAGGCCGTACGGAGAATGCCATGGCGCTGGACGAGCCCCTCCCAGGCTTGCCGGAAGAGCCGGGAATCGAGATCCGCCGGCAGGGTGCAGGTGACCTGGTTGACGTAGACCCCGGACTCGGGCGCCATCAGGCTATGGAACAGCATGCCGCTCTGGAGCGGCGCGAGAGGATAGATATCTTCGACGTTCTTCATGAGGCTTCAGCTCTTATGTAGTTCAGTCAGACTCGGCGAGGAGAGCCGCCAGCTTGTCGAAATTGCGGGCATCGAGACGGGCCTTGGGGAAGTCGGAAGGCGTGAAGACCTCCTCGCTCTCCCGGCCCTGGTGAATCAGTTGCCGTAGCGCGCCGGCATAGGCCGCGGCCAGCCGCTTCGCGGTCTCTTGGGCGTACGTCCGGGAGCCGTAGGTCAGGGTGATCCGCAGCCGGCCCTCGGCGACGAGGCCGACGATCTCCAGCGGATGGGTGCGGTGGCCGCGGAGGCTGCGGCTGGGGCCGGCGGTGGCTGGGGAAGCCCGGAACAGGGAACGCTCCCCGGTCGCGGCGTCGGCCTGGCCGAGATAGTTGAAGCTGATTTCGGCTGCGGGGGTAGCCGCCGGGGCCGCCGGAGCCACCTCCGCGTTGGCGAGATAGCGCAGCAGGCCGTAGCCGATGCCGCGCCCAGGCACGGCGCGCAGCCGCTCCTTGGCGCTCACCAGGGCCTCGCCGGGGCTCGCGTCGCCTTTCTCCAAGACGACCGGGTACTGCGTGGTGAACCAGCCCACCGTGCGCGAGACGTCGAGGTCATCGAGATCCTTCGCGGCGCCGATCGGCTCGCGGCCATGTCCCTCCAGCTCCACCCGCAGGCGGGGCGAGCCGGTCCAGCCCGCCACAGCCCGCGCCAGGGCGCTGAGCAGGGCGTCGTCGATGCGGTTGTGGTACTTCGCCGGCAGCTTCTGGAGCAGGTCCGAAGTCTCTTCGGCATTGAGCTCGAAGGAGGCCGTGGCCTCGTCGCGCACCAGATCGCTGACGGAGATGTAGTCCACCGGCAGGCGGGGCACGGAAACCCTGGCCGTCTCGCGCCAGAAATCCAGCTCTTGGGCCAGGGCCTCCGAGCCGGCATGCGCGGCCGACCTGCGCGCCCACTCCTGGAACGAGGTGGTCTTGGGCGGCAGGATGGGGAGCAGCCCCTGCGCGGCCTGCCGGTACGCGCCTTCCAGATCCTCCAGCAGCAGGCGCCAGGAGACGCCGTCCACCACCAGGTGGTGGGTGACCCAGAGCAGCCGCGCCGGCCCCCCATGGAACAGGCAGAGGCGGGTGAGAGGTCCGGCCGAGAGATCGAAGCCGGCCTGGAGAGCGGTGGCGGCGTGCCTGAAGGCCTCCTCCCGGAGCGGCTCCGGCAGGCCCGAGAGGTCGATCTGGTGGAAGGGCGTCGCCGGCTCGGCCGGCGCGTTCTCCTGGTGCGCGCCGGCTGTCCCGATATCGAACCGCATGCGCAGGGCGTCGTGATGCTCCACGACGGCGGCCATGGCCTTGCTCAGGGCGACGGGGCTCAGGGGTTCCCGGGGCTCCAGCAGCAGGGCGTGGTTGAAGTGGTGCGGGTCCGCGAAGCCCTGCTCGAAGAACCAGCGCTGGATCGGGGTGAGCGGCACCTCGCCCGACACCGGTCCCTGCCCGGCCAGGGAATCGCCGATGGGGTCCGCCGGCGTGGCGTGGCGGGCGAGGCCGGCGACGGTCTGGTGCTCGAAGATCTCCCGCACGGTGAAGAGCAGGCCGGCCTGGCGCGCCCGGGCCACGATCTGGACGGAGAGGATGGAATCGCCGCCCAGCTCGAAGAAGTTGTCGTCCACCCCCACGCGTGGCAGGCGCAGAACTTGCGCCCAGACCGTCGCCAGGATCTCCTCCTCGCGGGTGCGCGGCGCCGTGTACGCATCCGTGGTGCCGGGCTGCTCCGTCTCCAGCGCCGACAGGGCCTTGCGGTCGATCTTCTCGTTGGCCGTCATGGGCATCGCCGCCAGCATCACGAAAGCCGCCGGCACCATGTAGTCCGGCAGCCGCTCGCGCAGGGCGTTGCGCAGCGTTTCGGCCGTGGCCTCGCCGGTGACGTAGGCGACCAGCCGCAGGGCGTCCGGCGAGCGATCCGAGCGCGCCAGCACGACCGCCTCGCGGACTCCGGGCAGGGCGGCCAGAGCCGCCTCGATCTCGCCCAGCTCGATGCGGAAGCCGCGCACCTTGACCTGATGGTCCAGGCGGCCCAGGAAGTCGAGGGAGCCGTCGGGCAGCCAGCTCACGAGGTCGCCCGTGCGGTACAGCCGTTCGCCGGCCTGACCGCCGAAGGGGTCGGGAACGAAACGCTCGGCGGTCAGGCCGGGCCGGCGCAGATAGCCGCGCGCCACACCCGCTCCTCCCACCAGCAGCTCGCCGGCCACCCCGACGGGCACCGGCCGCAGCTCCGCATCCACGACATAAAGACGGCTGTTGGAGATCGGGCGGCCGATCGGCACGCGATCCGTCTCCTGTCCTGAGACACAGACCCAGCGCGTCGTATCGATCGTGATCTCGGTCGGCCCATAGGAGTTGTCGAGGGGAACCGGCAGGCGTGCCAGCACCCGGTCGCGCAGCTCCGGGGTGAGGGTGTCGCCACCCGCCACGATCTGGCGCAACGAAACGCAGGTCTCCACGTCCTCCTCGGCGAGAAAGGCCGCCAGCATGGCGGGAACGAAGTCGACGACGGTGACTCCATGCTCGCGGATGACCCGAGTGAGGTACGCGCCCTCGCCCTGCCGGCCTGGCTCGGCCAGAACCAGCCGTCCTCCGGTGGACAGGGGAGCGAAGCATTCCCCGACCGAGACGTCGAAACCGAGCGAGGCCTTCTGGAGGAACACGTCCCGCTCGCCGAGTCCATAGGTCTGTTTCGCCCAGCGCAGGCGGTTGCAGATGCCCCGGTGCGTCAGCATCGCTCCCTTGGGCTGGCCGGTCGAGCCGGAGGTATAGATGACGTAGGCCAGATTGTCGGGGGTCACATTCAGGTCGAGAGGCTGCCCCATGTCCTCGCCGGCATCCCAGCGGTCATCGAGGAGAACCGCGTGGCATCCTGGCGCCGGCACTCGATCGAGAAGAGGCTCCTGGATCAGCAGCACCCGGGCCTCCGCGTCGTCGAGCTGGAAGGCCAGACGCTCGGGCGGATTGCCGGGATCGAGCGGCAGCCAGGCGCCGCCGGCCTCGAGGACGGCCAGCATGCCCACGACCATGGCCGGCGAGCGCTCGCAGCAGAGGCCGACGATCGAATCCGGGCCGACGCCCAGCTCCCGCAGGTGGCGCGCGAGACGCCGGGCGCTGCCGATCAGGCGGCGGTAGGTCCAGCGCTCGGTCCCCGTCTCGACGGCGACGGCGGAGGGCGCCCGCGCCGCCTGCGTCGCGACGTCCTGATGCAGACAACCTTCCGTGAGCCCCTCGATCCGCGTGTCGTTCCACTCGCCGAGCATCTGCCGTAGCTCGGTGGCGGTGAGCAGACCGAGATCGCCGATGCGGGTCTCTTCCTTCATTCCGGCCATGCCGGCGAGCAGGGTGGCGAGGTGCTGGAGGAGGCGTGGCGCCACGTCCGCCTCGACGCGGGCGCGGTCCGCCGCCAGGTGCAGCCCAACCTGGTCCGCCGCCGTGAGAGTCAGGGTGATGGGGTAGTTGGTGCTCTCGAAGCTGCGCAGGTTGCCGAGACCCAGGCCGCCGGGACCGCCGTCCGTGGCGGCCGCGGCGTTGGGGTAGTTCTCGAAGACGTAGAGCGTCTCGAACAGCGGCGAGCCGGCAGATATCTCGCTCCAGCGTTGAATCTGCGCCAACGGAGTGTGCTCGAATTCCTGCCGGGCGAGCTGGCGCTCCTGGAGCCCTTGCAGCCAGGCCGGGAGAGTCTCGGCGTCGTTCACCCGCACCCTTACCGGCAGGGTGTTGATGAACATGCCGACCATGGTCTCGACCCCGGGCAGAGCGGCCGGACGGCCGGAGACGGCGCTGCCGAAGACCACGTCTTCCTGGCCGCTGTAGCGGCTGACGAGCATTGCCCAGGCCCCGAGGGTGACGGCCGGCAGAGTCAGCTTGTGCCGCGCCGCCAGGGCCTGGATCTGCGAGGTGACGTCGCGGGAGAGCCGGATGGCGTGCTCGGCGTCGCCGGAGTCCCGTTCACTCCCCCGGGAGGCGGTACCGAGGATGCCGAGGGAGTTGGGAGCGGTGAACCCCGCGAGCTCCTCGCGCCAGAACGGCTCGGCCCGCGAGACGTCCTGACTCCGTAGCCAGCCGATGAAATCGCTGAACGGCCTCGCCGGCGGCAGGACGGGTTCCTGGCCCTCCTGCAGCGCCGCGTAGACGGCAGCCAGGTCCTGGAACAGGAGGGGCAGCGACCAGCCGTCCAGCAGCAGGTGGTGGGAGGTCCAGAGGAATTCCATCCCGCCGTCGAGACGGATCAGGGAGAAGCGCATCAGCGGCGCCTGGTTCAAGGGCAGGGGAGCCTGCCGGTCGCGAAGCCGCAGCTCTTCGCAGCGGCACTCCTGCTCCGCCGTGGCGAGGCCGCGCCAGTCCAGGTCCTGCCAGGGGAGAGAGACCTGCTTGTGGACGGCCTGCAGGGGCTCGTCGAGGCCGTCCCAGAGAAAGGCCGTTCGCAATACCTCGTGGCGTTCGGCGAGCTTCTCCCAGGCTTGCCGGAAGAGCCGGGAATCGAGATCCGCCGACAGGGAGCAGGCGACCTGGGTGACGTAGACCCCGGACTCGGGCGCCATCAGGCTGTGGAACAACATGCCGTTCTGGGCGGGCGAGAGAGGGAAGACGTCGGCGACGTCCTTGAGGTCGAGCCGCGACGCCAGCTGCTTGAAGCTTTGCGCGTCGAGACCGGCCTTGGGGAAGTCGGCGGGCGTCTCCGCGGCCGTGGCGTGGCGGGCGAGCTCGGAGACGGTCTGGTGCTCGAAGACCTGCCGCGTGGTGAGGAGCAGCCCGGCCTGCCGCGCCCGGGCCGCGATCTGGACGGAGAGGATCGAATCGCCGCCCAGCTCGAAGAAGTTGTCGTCCACTCCCACGCGCGGCAGGCGCAGGACCTGCGCCCAGACTGCCGCCAGAATCTCCTCCTCGCGGCTGCGTGGCGGCACATAGCCTCTCGCGCCGGGCTGCTCCGGAGCCGGCAGGGCTTTTCTGTCGATCTTGCCGTTCGCGGTCAGGGGAAACGCGTCGAGCGTGACGAAGGCGGCCGGCACCATGTAGTCCGGCAGTTGCTCGCGAAGGGACTGGCGCAGCGCCTCGGTTCCGATATCGCCGGCATCGCTGGTCACGTAGGCGACCAGCCGCCGGTCCCCGGAGTCTTCGCGTACCACCACCACCGCCTGGCGGACGCCCTCCAGCGCTGCCAGCGCCGCCTCGATCTCCCCCAGCTCGATGCGGAAGCCGCGGATCTTCACTTGGTGATCCAGGCGGCCGAGGTACTCCACGTCGCCGTTGGGGAGGAACCGCCCGAGGTCGCCCGAGCGATAGAGCCGCGCTCCCGGCCGGCCGCCGATCGAGTCCGGCACGAAGCGCTCCGCGGTCAGCCCGGGCCGGCCCAGGTAGCCGCGGGCGAGCCCGGCGCCGCCGACCAGCAGCTCGCCCGGCACGCCGATGGGGGCCGGGCTGAAGCTCCGGTCCATCACGGCCAGCGACAGGTCGGCGATGGGCACGCCGATGACGCTGCGATGTCCTTCCTGGAAGTCCGCCACGGACAGCGGCCGGTAGGTGACGTGGACCGTTGTCTCGGTGATGCCGTACATGTTGACCAGCCGCGGCTGCTCGTCGCCCTGCCGCGCGAACCAGGGCTCCAAGCTCGCCGGATCCAAAGCCTCGCCGCCGAAGATCACCAGCCGCAGGGCCGGCAAGGCCGCCTCCGCCTGCGCGATCTGGGCGAAGGCGGAGGGGGTCTGGTTGAGCACCGTGACCCGCTCGCGCTCCAGCAGCTCCACGAACATCTCGGGCGAGCGGCTCACCTCCCAGGGCACGATCGCCAGCCGGCCGCCGTAGAGCAGGGCGCCCCAGATCTCCCAGACCGAGAAGTCGAAGGTGTAGGAGTGGAACAGCGTCCACACATCGTGCTTATCGAAGCCGAACCAGTCGTCGGTGGCGTCGAACAGCCGCGTGACGTTGCCGTGGGGGATCAACGTGCCCTTGGGCTTGCCCGTCGAGCCCGAGGTGTAGATCACGTAGGCCAGGCTCGAAGCGTCGCCGAGAGGCTCCAGATCGCCGTCCGGAAGACTCTGCGATCGCTCGATCTCCTCGGCTCCCACGACGATCCCGAGGTCCGCGTCCTCCTTGACGAAGGTCAGCCGCTCCTTCGGGGAAGTGGGATCGAGGGGGACATAGGCTGCTCCGGCCTTGAGCACCCCCAGGATGCCCACGACGAGGTCCACGGAGCGGTCCAGAGTGAGGCCGACGCGGCTCTCGGGCCCCGCGCCGCGGTCTCGCAGCCAGCGGGCCAGTCGATTGGACCGCCGGTCCAGCTCGCCGTAGGTCACCGTCACCTCGCCGCAGGTGAGGGCCGAGGCTTCGGGGGCTTGGCGGGCTCGCGCCGCGAAGCGGCTGTGGAGCGTCGAAAGGGTCGAGTCCGCGGGAATCTCCTGCCGGATCGCTCCCCACTCCCGGAGAAGCTGGTGGCGCTCCGCGTCGCCGAGCAGTGGCAGCTCCCCGGTCCGCAGCTCCGGCCCGGCCACCGCCGCCGCCAGCAGCCGCTCGAAGCTCGCGGCCAGCCGGTCGATGGTCGTGGCGTCGTAGAGGTCCGTGGCATGCTCCAGGGTGCCGGCGAGCCCGCCGTCCCTCTCCTCCAGGGTCAGGGTGAGATCGAGCTTCGCCGTCGCCGTTTCCACATGGACCGGCCGCAGGCTCAAGGCTTCGATCTCCAGGCTGCCGATTGGAGCGTTCTGCAGGACGAGCATCACCTGGAACAACGGCGCCTGGGCGAGGCTCCTCTCAGGGGCGAGCTCCTCGACGAGCTTTTCGAACGGCGCGTCCTGATGCAGATAGGCGGCGAGAGCGGTCTCGCGCACCCGGCCCAGCAGCTCGAGGAAGCTGGGATCTCCCGCCAAGTCGCCGCGCAGGGCCAGGGTGTTGACGAAGAACCCGATCAATCCCTCGGTCTCCACCCGGTTGCGGCCGGCGACGGGAGTGCCCACCGCGAGGTCGTCCTGCCCGCTGATGCGCGCCAGAAGAGCCTGGAAGGCGGCGAGGAGCACCATGAAGAGCGTCGCTCCCTCGCGCCGGGCCAATGAGCCGGCCTGACGGGTGAGCCCGGCCGGCAGCCGCACCGGCCGGCTGGCGCCCCGATGGCTCTGCACCGGGGGCCGTGGCCGGTCGGTGGGCAGCTCCAGCAGGGGCGGCAGGCCGGCGAGCTGCCGGCGCCACCAGTCGATCTCCCGTTCCAGAATCTCGCCGCGCAGCCAGGAGCGCTGCCACAGCGCGTAGTCCGAGTACTGCACCGGCAAGGCCGGCAGGGGGGGCAGGAGCGACGGCCTTCCCGCGGCGAATGCCGGGTAGAGCGCCGCGACCTCGCGCACCAGGAGCCCCAGGGACCAGCCGTCGCCGGCGATGTGGTGCAGGGTCAGGGCGATGATGTGATCCCGCTCGGCGAGGCGCAGCAGCAGGCCGCGCAGCAGCGGGCCGTCCGCGAGATCGAACGGGCGGGCCGCCTCCTCGCCGGTCAGGGTGACTGCCAGCGCCTCGCGTGCGCTCTCCGGCAGCCCTGACAGGTCCACGACGGGCAGCAGGAAGGGCTCGGCCGGCATGATCACCTGGACGGGCGAGCCTTCCGGCGCGGCGAAGACCGTGCGCAGCGCCTCGTGCCGGCGCACGATCTCCCCGAGGCTGCGGGCCAGCACCGCGCCGTCCAGCGGCCCGTCGGCCCGTAGCGCTCCGGGCATGTTGTACAGCGGGCTGTCCGGTTCAAGCTGGGCGATGAACCAGAGCCGCTGTTGCGCGAACGACAGGGGCAGCTCTCCCTCGCGCGGCATCGCGAGGAGGGGCGGAGCGGGTGGCCTCGTACCGTCCTGCCGCGCCGCTTCGACGCGGGCGGCGAAGTCCGCCAGCCGCGGTGCCGCGAAGAGGTCGCGCACGGGCACCTCGATCCCCAGGGCGGCGCGCAGGCGCGACGTCACCCGGGTCGCCAGCAGCGAGTGGCCTCCCAGCTCGAAGAAGTGATCATCTCCCCCGACCCGTTCCAAACCGAGCACCTCGGCCCAGATGCCGGCGAGGACCTCCTCGACCGGCGTGCGCGGCGCCTGATAGCGCTCTTCGGCGCGTTGCCATTCCGGTGCCGGCAGGGCCTTCCGGTCCACCTTGCCGCTGGGCGTGAGGGGCAGTGCCGGGAGCATTACCAGGGCGGAGGGCACGAGGTAGTCCGGCAGCCTCTCGCGTAACGCCTGGAGCAGTGAGTCTTCACCGGCGTCACCGGCGACGTAGGCGATCAGCCGCCGGTCTCCTGCCGGGTGATCCCGGGCCACCACGACGGCCTCGCGGACTCCGGGCAGCGCGGCCAGCACCGCCTCGATCTCTCCCAACTCGATGCGGAAGCCGCGCACCTTGACCTGATGGTCGAGCCGGCCGAGGTGCTCCAACTCGCCCGACGCGAGCCAGCGGGTCAGGTCGCCGGTCCGGTAGAGGCGGCCTCCGGGCACCGTCCCGAAAGGATCGGGGAGGAACCTCTCCGCCGTCAGGTCCGGGCGGCCGAGGTAGCCCCGCGCCCCGCCGGCCCCGGCCAGGAACAGCTCGCCGGGCGCGCCGCCGGGCACCGGCTGAAGGCGGCCGTCCAGAACGTAGGCCCGGGTCCCGGGGATGGGCCGGCCGATGCTCACCCGCGTGGCGCCCCGCTCGACCAGGGCAGCGGTCGAGTACGTGGCGTCCTCCGTCGGTCCATAGAGGTTCCACACCCGGTCGATCTGCGCGTGGCGATAAATGCGCTCCGCGAGCTGGGGCGCCAGCGCCTCGCCGGCGAGGTTCACCGTACGCAGCGCGGACGGCAACTCTCCCGCGGCCAGCTCGGCCATGGCAGAGGGGACCGTGTTGATCAGCGTCACCTCGTCCCGGGCGGGCAGCGACGGCAGGGCCAAGGCGTTGTTCGCCAGGATCGCCGTGCCGCCCCAGGAGAGGGGCGCGAAGATCTCGAAGACTGAGAGGTCGAAGCAGATCGAGGTCGCGGCCAGGACCCCGGCGAGCGCTTCCGCCGGGAAGGCCGCGCGCGCCCAGAGCATCCGCTCGACCGGCGCGCGGTGCTCGATGGCGACACCCTTGGGGCGCCCCGTCGAGCCGGACGTGTACATCACATAAGCGAGATTGCCAGGTGCCGCCAGCGGCTTCGGGTTCTCTTCGCGCTCGTTGGATACGGCGAGCCCTTCCTCGTTCAGCAGGAGGTTGATCCGGGCGTCCTCCTGCACGAAGGCCCGCCAGTCCTCCGGGTAGGCCGGATCGAGCGGCACGTAGGCGGCTCCCGCCTTGAGGATGCCCAGGAGCGCCGCGATCAGCTCGCCGGAACGCCTCATCAGGACGCCGACGCGCTGCTCCGGGCCGGCACCGAGCCGCCGCAGATGGTGAGCCAGACGGTTGGCCCGGCGGTTCAGCTCGGCATAGGTCCAGCGCTCTTCGTTCACGATGAGGGCCGTGGCCTCCGGGGTGCGCGCCGCCTGGGCCTCGAACAGCTCGTGCAGGCAGCCTGTCCCCGCAGGTGCGGTCTCCGCGCCGCCCCAGGCGAGAAGGATCTGATCGCGCTCCCCGGCGGCCAGCAGCGGCAGCTCGGCGACTGGTCCGGTCTCCATCCGAGCCATTCCCGCGAGCACGCGGTCGAGGTGATCCAGCATCCGCCCGGCGGTCGCCTCGTCGAAGAGATCGGCGTCCCATTGCAGCGAGACGGCGAGCCCCGCGGGAAGCTCGGCCGCCGTCAGCGACAAATCGAGCTGGGCGGCGGGTGACGCTAGGGGGAGCGTCTCCAGAGTCATTTCACCAAGATCGAGGCGGACGCCCGGCACGCCCACGGCGAAGGCCGCGAGCCCGGCCAGCTCCGGCGCCGGGGCCTTCTCGAAGGCCAGCATGGTCGCGACCAGCGGCGGCCGGCTGGGGTCGCGCTCGGGCTGCAGGCGCTCGGTGAGCAGGGCGAAGGGGAGATCCTGGTGCGCCAGCGCGTCGAGCACCGTGCCGCGCGTCCGCGCCATCAGCTCGCCGGCCGCTATGTCTCCGGATAGATCGGCGGCCAGGGGCACGAGATTGACGAAGTACCCAACCACCTCCGCCCACTCGCGGGCGAACCGGCCGGCCATGGGGGCGCCGGTGAGGAACGCCTCCTGGCCGCTCCAGCGGGAGAGCACAGCCTGCCAGGCGGCGAGCAGGGCGACGAAGGGCGTCGAGCCGTGGGCGGCGGCGAGCCGGTGGACCGCCTCCGTCCGCTCCGGAGAGGGCGGGAGAGTCAGCGCGCCGCCGCGCAGGAGTTGCACCGGACGCCGCGGCCGGTCGGTGGGCAGATCGAGCTGCGGCACACCCGCCAGACGCTCCCGCCAGTGCTCCCACAACCGCTCGCCCTCGGGACTCTCCAGCCAATGCTCCTGCCGGCGGGCGAAGTCGGTGTACAGGGCCGCCGGCGGGGGAGGGGCCTCTCCGGCGACGAGCGCGCCGAGCTCGCGGGCCAGCACCGCCATCGACCAGAAGTCGGCCGCGACGTGGTGCACGGCGAGGACGAGGAAGGCCTCGCCGCCGCGCCGCAGCAGGACCGCCCGCAGGAGAGGGCCCGCCGCGAGGTCGAATGGACGATACGCCTCCGCGTGCAGCCGCGCATGGACCTCCTCGTCGCTCCATCCGGCCGCATCCACCACCTCGAAGACCGCTTCGCCCCGCTCCGCCACCCGCTGCACCGGCCCGTCGGGCGTCTCGGCGAACGTGGCGCGCAACATGGGGTGGCGGTCCACCAATCCCTGGAGCGCGCGGCCCAGAGTTTCTGGATCGACCGGTCCGAGTCGCGCCGCGCCCGCGATGTTGTAGGCGGAGCTCTCCGGCGCCAGACGGTGAAGGAACCAGAGAGAGCGCTGGTTCCAGGAGAGCGGGTGCTCGCCCGTCGCAGAGCTCCCCCCGCCCAAGACCCTCACCCCTACCCCTCTCCCGACCGCCCCATCCACCGCCCCGGGAGAGGGGTACCCCTGGGGCGTCCCCGCCGTTCTCCCTCTTCTCCCGGGGAGGGGGCTTGGGGCGGTCGGGGGAAGAGGGCCGGGGTGATGAGGGTCTTGGGAGGGGGAGCTCCCCGAGGCGTCAAAGTTGGCGTCTACGCCCTCCACCCGCCGCTCGAGCTCGCGCAGGGTCATCCCTTCCAGCAGGTCCGCCAGGGACAGGGAGACACCAGTCGTCTCCTCCAGCGTCTGCTTCAGCTCCACGGCCGCCAAGGAATCCAGCCCCAGGGCGGCGAGCGGCAGGTCCGCATCGATACGCTCGGGCTCGATGCGGACCGCGGCAGCGAAGGCCCGACGCAGCCAGTCCGGCGATTCCGCGTCCGCGGCAATGTCCTCGGAAGTCGTGGAGAGGCGGCTCGCGCCGACGACGCGCAGCCCACCTTGGAGATAGAGATCGCGGCAGGCGCTCCGCCGCACCTTGCCGCTCGACGTCCGAGGTAGCGTCTCCGGCCGGATCAGCACCACCTCCGCGACGCTCACCTCGTGCTCTCCGGCCACCGCCTGGCGAACCGCCGCGGCGATCTCCTCAGTATTTCCGGCCTCTATGCCGGCGAGCGCATGGCGGTCCACCTCGTGGACGATCACCAGCCGCTCCTCGCCCGAAACCTCTATCGAGAAGGCGGCTCCGCCCCCTGCGCGCAGATCGGCGTGGACTCGCTCGGCGGTCAGCTCCAGATCCTGCGGATAGTGGTTCCTGCCGCGCAGGATGATCAGGTCCTTGAGGCGGCCGGTGAGGAACAGCTCGCCCTCGGCGACGAAGCCGAGATCCCCGGTGCGCAGGAAGGGGCCGGTACCATCGGCGAGACGGGCGCCGAACGTCGCAGTCGTCTCTTCCGGACGCTGCCAATATCCCTGGGCGACGCTCGGGCCGGCCACCCAGATCTCGCCGATGCGGCCGGGCGGACAACACTCGCCCGACTCCGGATCGACGGCGAGGACGGTCTGCATGCCTGCACCACAGCTCACCAGCTCGCGGCTCCGCGAGGCATCCCCGGCATCGACCGTCTCATGCCGTTCCAGGGCCTCCGCATCGAGCGCCCGCACCCGGGGCTCCTCCCCCTCCTGGCGCCAGCCCGAGACGAGCAGCGTCGCCTCGGCGAGGCCGTAGCAAGGGCGGAACGCCGCGGCGCGGAAGCCGCAGGGCGCGAAAGCCTCGGCAAAGCGCCGTAGCGTGCCGGCCCGCACCGGCTCGGCGCCGTTGAACGCCACCTCCCAGGAGGAGAGATCGAGAGCCTCCCGCTCCGCCGCGCCCACCTTGCGCACGCACAGCTCATAGGCGAAGTTAGGGCCGCCGCTGGTCGTCGCGCGGTAGCGCGAGATGGCTTCCAGCCAGCGCGCCGGCCGCTGCAGGAAAGCCCCGGGCGTCATCAGATAGCTCACCGCCCCGGTGTAGAGCGGCTGCAACACCGTGCCGATCAACCCCATGTCGTGATAGAGCGGCAGCCAGCCCAGCACCACCGAGCCGGACGACTGCGCGAAAGCCTGGCGGATCAGCTCCTCGTTGTGGAGGAGGTTGCCATGGCTGACCATGACCCCCTTGGGGGACGAGGTCGAGCCCGAGGTGTACTGGAGGAACGCGAGCGATTCCGGGCCTACGTCCGGCCGTCGCCAGTCCGCGGCCCTTTCCGTAGCAGGCGCCATCCGATGGGCGGCTGCGAGCTCCGGTATGCCGGCGGCGGCGGTCTCCAGGGCCGTCAGCTTGTCGGCGGCGGCCAGCACCACCCGTGGGCGGGCGTCGCGGCAAATCGCCTGAAGACGCGGATCGGCCCCGCGCGGGCGCGGCGGCAAGGCAGGGACGGCGACGGCGCCGGCATAGAGGCAGCCGAAGAAGGAGGCGATGAAATCCGGCCCCGGAGGCAGCAGCAGGGCGACGCGCTCGCCGTCGGCCCCCGCCGCCTGCAACGAGGCGCCGATCGCCCGGGCACGGGCGTCGAGCTCCGCGTAGGTGAGAGGCTCCTCGGCCACGCCGGTCTCGCCATAGGACAGGAAGACGTAAGCCGGGCGCTCGCCCTGCTCCGCCGCCCGGTTTTCCAAAATTTCAGAAATGATTTCGTTCTGAGGCATATACTTCCATGTGCGGCTTCGCGCTCTTCAAAGTTACAGATGAGAGTCACGCCTCGAACCGCGCCGAGATCGGCAGCGTAACCCTGAGGGATGTACAACCCCTCAGGGTGGGCCTTTCCTTCCCGGACCCGCTCGATGCGCCCGGCAAAGTGGAGACGACGGAGGTTCATTCAGAGCCTCCTTGATTAGAGGTTGTCGCGAAGCTTTGGGCCGATCAATCCTTGGATTAGCGCTCCGTCGACCTCCGTCCCGAGTATTTAACGACCCAACCTTCCAAACACCCTCAGAGGTGGAAGAAGAGACTTAACTGCCACTCAATTCGCTCAGCCCTTCACCCGAGTATCCGTCGCGATCCAGTTGGCCTCCCAGGTCTTGCCCTCATCGTCCGAGAAGGCCTGTTCGAAGCGGCAGGAATTCGGCGTGATATCCGATATGACGAAGCGAACCAGGATGGCTCGGCCGTTGAAGGGTTCCTGATCGAAGAACTCGCCCCGGCCGTTTTTGAATTCGCCGATCGTGGGTTGGCTCAGGGTCCCGCCGCTACTGCTGGCGAAGTTGAGGCTCCACTGATGGGATTGGGGATTGTAGAGACGCAGGTTGAGGCCTTCGAAGTGACCTCCCGGGCCGTCGGCTTCGAGCTCCACCAGGTTGGCACGGCCATTGCAAACCTTTCGGACGACGGTCGTGCCATCGTACTCGACCCAGGTCGTGGAGCCCGTCAAGGGATGCAGGAGACGCTTCAGATGGGTTTTCCAAGTACCGATCTCGAAGTCGAAATCGTGTTGCCCATCCCGAGCTGAATTCTGTTGGGTGAGTCCCTGAAGCGGCAGCAGGAGAACGATCAAGCATCCAACCAGAAAGGCCCTCCTCACGATTCAGCCCTCCGCCGCCAATCGATCATCCAGTGCAGTTGCCACGTGGTCCCGCCGTCGGTGGACCGGGCGCTCTCCCAGTGCGCGGAATCCTGCGTGATCTCCGACCACGTGAGGCGCGATCGAACCGGCTTGCCGCCCGCGTCGGCCCATTCGGCGAAAGAATCGATCGTCCCATCCTGAAAAACACCCTTCCAAACGTGGAAGTTGCCCGGCTCCAGGGTATCGGTCCACGTATGCTCCCACTCGCGCGTCTCGCGGTTGAAAACACGCAGGCCGAGCCCCTTCAAGGCGCCACCGTGATAGATCCCCTCGAAGAGCTCGACAAAGACCAGCCCATCCAGCGTCCGCGAAACGCTCAAGGAGCCCGGCGCTTCCACCCATCCGTCCTCCGAGGGAACCCGGCAGACGGCGTCCCATTGACCTTCCAGAAAATCAAACCCGCGCTCCGCCTCCATGCTCGTCCCCCTATCGGTCTGGCGCCACCCGGAACGGGCCGGCGCCCCTGCCTGCGAGTGTGTCCCGGAGAGTGGTCGGCGACAATAGCCATTTGCCGGGCGATTGGCATAGCCATTCCCAGCAGGGGGGCCCGCGGCCTGCGTGAAAGAGGAACCTGCGCTCTTCCGCGGATTCGTCATGGCATACACCATATCGCCCACGAACCGCTTGAACGCTTCGTTCTCGACGAACTGCTTGTAGATCTCCGTGTCATCCGTGAGCAGGCGCTGCATTACCTTTCCCAGCGCTTGGTCGTGGGCCATCTTCGCGGTGTGCGGCGTGTTTTCCTTGGCATTCTGATAGGCCACGTCGGCGGCAACCTTCGGCGCGATGTCTTCTCGAATGCGCTTCACGACGCGGTCGGTGTCGTCGAAGAGCGTTCCGAAATTATCGTTGAAGGCCTTGAGGATGTTGCTGAGGCGGTCGAGCTCCGGCTCAGGCCTGTGGCCCCTACCCTCTGTCGTCGCCGGGTCGATCTCCGCATCGGTATCCGCCAGCGCGATCTTCATCGCCGCCTTCTTCTCGACCCGGTAGCTGTCCATGTCAATGGCTTCGAGAATGCCCCGCGCCAGGTCTTCCTCCTTCGGCGCAGGTCGCCCGAGTGCTCGGCGTGGCCCACCGTCGAGCCGACCTGCATGAACTGCTTGATGGTCGTCTGGATCTGGTGGTCGAGGAGGCGCCGGTCGGTCACCACGATCACCGAGTCGAAAACCTCCTTGCCCTCACGCTTGACGCCAATGAGCTGATGAGCGAGCCAGGCGATGGAGTTCGACTTGCCGCTGCCCGCCGAGTGCTGCACCAGGTAGTGCTTTCCCGCGCCGCGCTCCTGCACGTCGGCCAGCGCCAGGCGCACCACGCCGAACTGGCGGTAGCGCGGCCAGACCTGCGTACGCTTCGTCTTCCCCGTCTTCCCCGTCCTGTTGGGCTCCTCGACGATCTGGGCGTAGTTCTCGAGGATCTCGGTCAATCCCGCCGGCGTGAGCACCTCTTTCCAAAGGTAATCGGTCTTCAGGCCGTGCGGATTGGGCGGGTTGCCTGCGCCGTCGTTGGTGCCCTTGTTGAAGGGCAGGAACCACGAGGCCTTGCCCTTGAGCTCGGTGCACATGCGCACCTCGCTGTCGTCCACCGCGAAGTGCACCACGCAGCGGCCAAACTCAAAGAGCCTCTCGCGCGGGTCGCGATCCCTCTTGTACTGCTCCTCGGCATCGGCGGCGGTCTGCTTGGTGAGGCTGTTCTTCAGCTCGAAGGTGGCGATTGGCAGGCCGTTGATGAACAGGCACAGGTCGAGCGCGCGACGCGTCTCGTCCAGGCTGTAGGCGAGCTGGCGGGTGATGGAAAAGCGGTTCTGCGCGTGCCGCGCCTGTGCCTTCTCATTGCCCTCCGAAGGCGTGCCGTAGAACAGCTCGAAGTGCACCGGCCCATGGTCCACACCCTTGCGCAGCACGTTGATGGCGCCACGATCGCGAAGCTCGGCCGAGAGCCGAGCGAGGAACTTGAGCCGGTTGATGTCCTTGGGGTCGCTCGCATCGGCCAGCCCCAGCTTCTTGAGCTCCTCCGGCTGGGTGGTGCGCAGGAAGGCGAAGAGCTGCGGCACGTCGAGCGCATAGCCACGGTCGAAATCCCGGGGAGCGCCCGCGATGTAGCCGGTGCCCCCTTGGGGCTCGGCCGCGAGGCCCGGCACGACGGCGAGCCCGTCCGATCCGGTCATGTGCCGCATGATGAGCGTCTCGAGGCCCTTCTCGCTGGTGTCGGTGGTCATACGAAGGTCCCATCAAATGGCCGTCAAATGAGTTTCCGGCCCGTAATTCATTGATTCTACACTACTTGCATCGGAAGCCGAACTTCTCGCGCCTCTCGCACGCGGTCTCCATCAAATGACCGGCGCCAAGCCAAGCCCGAGTTCTTCCCGCCGACGTATCTACGGAAGGCTCCCATCAAATGGCCGTCAAATGAGGTTGTCCACGTGTAAGCTACTGATTCATAGTGACTTACGGGTAGAGTCAGTTCAACTTGGCTCCTTGGCGCACGGTTGGCGTCAAATGGGGCCCGTCACGCAGTCCTCCCGGTCGCGCGTGCGCCACCCCGAGCCCACCAGGGGATGTACTTCATCTGCTGCCGCGAAGCCCTCGAATCGAAGGGCAGGAGGACTCCCGCCTCGATCGCCTCCCGAATCAGCCGCGACGCGGTCGCACTGTTCTTGGCCTCGATTCGGAAACGTTCACGCAGTGACGTGTTCGTCAAGAAATCGCGCTGCACGTAGCGCAGGCAGGCGTGCAGATAGCACGCTCGAATCCGCTCGTCGCGGTCCATCGACGCCAACGGCCGCGGCGCGAAGAGAACGACCCGGGTAAAGCCCAGAGGTGCCTCGAAGAGCGGTCCTGGAAGCTGGTGTTTCTCCGTCTCGGAGACGATCTTGTCCACCCCGCTGCCGCGCTCCTCGCAAATCCGGAAACGGCGCATCAGCGATGCCAGAGCCTCATTGCGTGAGGTTGGCGGGCTGTCAAGAAAGCGGTCGGCTGCGACGAGCGGTTCGCCGGGGTTTGTGACTTCGATACGGTCGTCGAAGATCTCGACCATCGGCCCGGCTCCCGTGACCGTGAAATCCTGATGGATCAGCGCATTCGCGACGATCTCCCGGATCGCCGCCTCAGGATACAGAGGAACCGTTCGGCGCCGCGCCTGCTCGATGACCTCCGCCGCCGGCAACAGAGTCGTGATCTGCAGAACAAGCGCTTCGAAGGCGCACGCATAGCCACGGATTTCCACGTGCTCGCGCTCCGTGACCAGCCGCCCCTTTCCACGGTAAACGATCACCCGGATTGCTTTCCGGCCGAGCCCCGGAAAGGCGCCAAGGTCCCTCGCCAGCAGCGCGGCACCGAGGTTCATGATTTTCCATCCGCCAGCATCGCAAGGTGCCACCAACCGGTCCCCCGCGAGCGTGTCGATCAACGTGGCGTGACTCTCCGGCAAGGGCTGCTCGAGCAACTCGAAGTACGACGGGACGTCCAAGCGGCGAAGCACCTCCTCAACCGGCAATCCCTCCACGGCAATGCCGGACTCGAAAGGCCGGGAATCGAACACGCGCCACAGGGCTCGCTCCTTCTCCGGATAGTCCTTCAGCGGCTTCAGGTACGAGCCGACCCGGATGAATTCGCCGCCGCTAAACCGAACCGGATGCCGGAAGGCGCAACCGATCTCCAACACCACCACGGGGCGGCCTTCAATCTCGGTCTCGTGAAACCGGAAGTCGATGCGTGGGCTGAGCAAACGCAGGAGCCAGTTTTCAAGCTCTTCGTTGCCGACTTTTACGTCGGAAGGCGAGAAGTGCGTCCCCACAATATCGTGCGTCGTGTCCTCGACGCCCCAGACGACATAAGCCCACGCCTTCCCTGCGAGTGCGGCGGCGTTGGAAAGCCCGGAAAGGTACTCCCCAATCCGCTGTGGCTCGCCGTCGTTCCTCTTGAGCTCGACCCACTCGGTCTCACGTGGCAGCTTGCACAACTCGCGCACCAGGCCACGGATCGACTCGGCGGAACGCGGCGACGTCATGCGGAGGTATCCTCGTTAAAGGATTCGTCCTCGACCCCCACGTCCTCGGCGTCGGCGGTGTCGGGTGCAGTCTCCTCGGGCAGCCGCGTCGCCGCCTCGCACACATCGAGCACATAGGCTGGGCTCACTAGGCCATCAACAGGCGCAACTCCAACTGCGCCTTGCCACATCCGCATCATGTTGTAGGCCAGGTCGCCCTTCGCGGCGCGTTTGTACTTTCCTAGGTTGGACATGACTTGTTTGCGAGTCGAAGTCCCAAAGTCCCGGACTCGTACACTCGTTTTTAGCGAGACCTCCAGAACTGGAAGGTTTTCATATTCGGTTTGGTTTCGCTGCGCGAACAGACTACCGCTGCGAACGACTCGCCAACCAGTCGGCACCTGCCCAAGCCACGAGAGGCCCGACGCCTTGTCTTCCGGGTACTGCTTGAGGTCGGCGATCATAGTTTTTCAGCCGCCGCAAACTTCAGCTATGAGCCTCTTGACCTGCACCATGTCAAGCCCGGTCTCCTCCGAATCACTCGTCGTTACCAATATCGGGGCGCCAGCCTTCCTCTCACTCAACGGTTGAACTCCGTTGGAGCGATACCACTCCAGCTTCTTCAGCCAACTCACTCGGTAATCCTCGCGAGAGAGCATTCCTAGGTGCTCCCAATAAACCGTGCGGCCAGAGATCTCGCCCTCGATGGTAAAGTCTGGGTAGCGGGTCATACCGCCAAGGGTCAGAGATTTTTCGTATTCGAAGGAGATCTTTGCCGAAAGAAGTGCCTCCGCGATCAACAGTTCGGACTTGGAGCGGACTGCGCGCCCATCACTGGCCCGGTGTATCAGGCCTTCTTGCAGAAACACGCTGTTGCCCTTTTGCTGCGGGAACTCGAGCATTCGGCAATCAGAGAGCAGGTTGGTGCGCCGCCGAGCAGTCTCGCTACGGTGCGGAGAGCTAAGCTCCTTGAGCAGGCTGCGTTGCCCCTGGTGCATAACCACCACGCGGTTTTGATGTCGAGTTAGGGCGGTGTAGATCAGCTCGCGCGAGAGTATCGGATGTCGTTCTGGCAACACGAGGATTACGAGCCCGAACTGGCTGCCCTGGGCTTTATGTACGGTGAGGGCATAGGCGAGCTCAAGCGCAGCGTCGCCCTCCTCTCGAAAGTCGCTTTCATAGAAATTGTAGGTATATCCCATCTGCGAAGAGAACTCGACCATGAGACTTTTGGGGTAGCCCTCTTTCTTCCACTGGCCTACCACCACTCCAATCTCGCCGTTAGCGAGATAGCCGAGTGCCCCTTCCTGTGGATAGACTTTGCGGCCGTCTCGGCGGTGGTTTCCTAGGTTAATGACTTTGTCGCCGTAGACGATACGCTCCGCTCCCAGTGGCTTGGGAATCGGGCGCCGCTGGCGACTGGCAAGATCCATGAAGCCCGCACGGAAACGCTGATGGATCTGGCGGTTTATGTCGCCCACGCCGAAAGGCATCCCTCGCAAGGGACTCAGGATCTGCCAGGCTTCGACGTCCTTCACTGCGCCTAAATTGCCGTTGCGGGTCGAATTGAAGTACTCGTACTCCCCGCTGTTAGTTGCTCCTAATGCCCGATTGAAACCGCGCTGATCGTCTGAGCCGCCAAGCTTCAGCTCCTCCCCTAGCACTTCGAGCAGCCTCAGTTGGAAGTCCTCCGGCTTCTCCCAGCCGACGAAACGGAGCGTCTCATACTTCTCAGTGCCAGCGCTGAAGATATCGTCCTCGCCTGCCGATGGCGAAGTGGCGCTGAACCAGCGAGCGAGCCGCAGGTCAGGTCGCTCGGCGCCAATCTGCCGCCTTTCAATGGTCAATTCAGCGTAGCCGGGCGCAACTCGTGGAAACAGCGACTCAAAGTCCGCCGGCCGAAGTTTGGCGATGATGTCAACGAAAGGCCTCCCTGCTCCGATTGGGGGAAGCTGAGCAGGATCGCCAACGAGGATGAGTCGCTTGACGCCTTGAAGGGCGTCGAGCAAGGCACCCAGCATATCCTCAGTGAGCATTGAGGCTTCATCAATGATTACAGTTCCGAAGCCCGTAGCTTTCGGGTGGTCGCTCATGTGGTAGCGGCCCGAGCGTCCGTCATAGCGCCCGTGCTGGTTCAAAAATTGCGCGATGGTTTGTGCGCCAGTTCCGGCTTCGCCTGCGAGTTGCTGCATTCGGACGCGCGCCTTGCCGGTCGGGGCAAGCAACAGAAGGCCATCACCTTGGACCTCCTTCAACCCGCATAAGATGCCGAGCACCGAGGTCTTGCCGGCACCGGCAGGGCCGGCCAACGCAGAGAACCGAGACTCGGCAAGCTCAGCAAGCGCTTTCGCCTTTTCATCGCGTGCTTTTCGCTCTTCTGCGTCTTTCGCCTCGCCGAACCTGTCGGTAAGAAGATTGGCCCAGTCCTGCGAGATGGTGTGGCGCTGCCCGCTCACCCTCCCGAGTACCTGCCTACGGACGAGTTCGCCAATCGCTCGATAGCGGTCGAGTTGCAGGACGAGTTGACCGCCCATTTTCATGGATACTACTTCGGAACACATCTCGGAAACACCCGCGGCGAGGATATCTCCGGTAACTGGGCATTCCGGGCGCACGGGATAGTTCCGGATCGCCTCAGCAAGGCTGTCGGCGAAGTCGAGAGTGTGGCCTGCAGTTGATGTCTCTTCCAGCACCCGTATTGTGAAGGCACGCACGCGGCGCACATCGACAGCAGAATCAAGCCGAGACGGCTCCTCAAGCGGATATAGCAGGCGAACCGTGTCTTCGGGGAAGACGCCGCGGTCTACGGTCAAGAGCTGAACGCCACTGGAATCGTGGCGGCTACATTCATATAACCGATACGGATTTTGGAGCAGATCGCGGTCCGCTATACCCCAACCCTGCGTCCGACGCGATGCTTCATCGTAAAGACATTTTGCTTGGTCGACAGTGAGCTCAAAACGGCTCAACAGGCGCAGCAGATTGCGGCGCTGGACCGAGAGGCCCTTCCAAGTCGGTGCGAGTTCCTTTATGTCGCGACGCAGTTCCTCTGGCAAGACGCCTACAAGGTCACTGAACGCCTCATCGACTTTGGGCCATGGATCCGCGTTATCACCCACACGCCGCTGTAGTTCATGTGCCACGAATAGACCGCGCGACAGACCGAAAGAACGCAGGACAGCGCCGAGACCAGGAAAGGGACCGCGTACCTTCCACAACCGCACAAGCTCATCGTGCAGCCACTGCCTCTGCCAGCCTGTTGCAATGCCGAGATCCTCCTGAATGCGAGCAAGCGAGGTATCCATCGAGAGCAGGGCAGAAATGGCACCGTCGTGCGTTACCAATTCGCTGGCGTAGGAAAACTCCCCCCAATGCTCTGACGGCGCATGCGCAGTGTAGAGCGACAAATCGAGCGACGGATTCTCCTCCGCGCGGCGAAGGAGCTCGTGGTAGGGCATTAGAAAGCCATCCTGTCCCGTGGGCCGGATGGAGTGCTGGACGGGGCGCTCCCAGAGCATGCCGCGCATGCCTTCGCCGCTCCGAGCGTATTCGGTCAGCGGTCCGATTTCCTTGATGCGACCCGCACCAACCAGGATGCGGCAGGTGCCCTCGACGAAGGGAACGTACTTCGCGTAGAAAAGGCAGAGCGAGTCCTCGCGGCGCAGGTGTGAGGCGAAGCCGTTGAGCAGTGACGTCTGGTTCTGCACCTCGTGTACCCATCCTGTTTCGTAGCCCAAGTCGGGCTCGCGCGAGGCATCGACATCCAACTCGAGCCGGTCGCCGAACTCATCAACATTCTTACTCATCATCCACAGGAAGGGAACGATTCCGGCAGAGTATGCTGGGTACCGCTGAGGAGTGGGCTTAAAGTGGCCATAATGCTTCGGGCTCTTTTCTGCCAGCGCGTGGCGCTTCGTCTGCTCCATTTCGAATGGAGCCATGAATGTGGCGCGTTCTTCAACGCAACATGGCCACTGCTCACGCGGGAGCTGCTCGAAATTTTTGCCAGCGATATGAATCTCCACCTGATCTTTCTTAGCGCCAGCGATGCGCTTTAGCTTGGCGCAGGCGCCATTCAGTTGGGGCGCCCTGCAAACCACGCCCGTCCAACCAGTGTCATGCCACGGCACGCGGATAGAGAGGTGACGAAGAGGGTATCACTTAGTAGCTCCCATTAAGAGTTCGTCTAGCACCAAGGAGTCCTTGATCGGCAGCAGCTCGATGAAGCGGCTCCAGCTCAATTGTGCCGCCAGCGTCGACACAATCTCCTGGTCCCCTCAAGCCCTGAATGGCGCGATAGAGCGAGCGGAGGGTAAAGGCCTGCCCGAGCTCGGCGATCAATTCTCGTGACACTGTCGCGAGAATTCGTTTCCCATACGCCGCGCGGCCATCCCGGAGGCTTTCCGTGAGTAACCGGTGCCCCAGATGCCAGTACAGCAGGGCCGTGGTCGAGTTCGCCACTGTGGCAATCCGCTGGCGGGCGGACTGGATCAGTTCTCTAAAGTCCGTGAGGAGCACTGCCGCATCGACAATCGCAGTCACCTCTACCCCAGCGGTGTGGCCGGGGTGTTTGCGACTCCCGGACTGCAGCGCGGTGGGCCTGGACTCTTGGCGGGAAGGGCTGGCTTTCTTCAAGCCGTCGAGGTAGTCCTCGAAGTCGGCGAGGAGCTGTTGCTGGCTGCCGCGGGACTTCAGGTCGCGCAGGTTGAATTTGGACGTGTTGTAGAAGACCTGGCCGGCGGCATCACAGAGCGCGGCGCGCTGCTCGGTGATGCGCGCCTTGTCGAGCATCCTCTTGATGTCGAGCACCTTCTGCTTGGTCGGCTCGAGCACGACGTCCATGCGCCGGATGACGCACATCGGCAGGATGACGTCGGGGTACTTGCCGCGCTTGAAGAGGTCGCGCAGCACGTCGTCCGCGATTCCCCAGAGGAAAGAGACAATTTTGTTATGGGTTGCCTGGTCCACTATCGGTGTCGCTCCATTGGGGATTGCTCTCCGGACGGACTGTTTTTCCTGTTCCCGGAGTCTATGGTAGTTGCGCCACCAATGGTGTCACTTCTTGGCAGGGACCCCCGGACCCGTGGCCTGCCCCATCAGGCCACGGATCCCTGCAGGTCCGCTCGATCGTCTCAGCACCTTCTGCGATCGAGAGGACCTAGGGCCAGGGGGGCGGTTGGTCTCCCGGCCCCCCGGCTGGTTCAGTTGTCAAAGAGCCTGCTTCACCCCCGGCCGCCGAGTCTCCTCGCCGGATGTTGACTGCAGGAGGAGCCGGATCATACATTAAGATAATCTGAAAAAGTCAAGACGATCGAGCAAGATTCTCCTGTTAGCCGGTAGGCTGTCAACTCTTCGGAGCAGATCGCCGACGATTCCCAACGTCGCAGGAGGCGATTCAAGCCCTCCGCGGGAAGATCGCCGGCTTCATTCGGCGGCGGGCTGGGACCTCATGGAGGTCCGCCCCGGGTTGGGCACGTGCTCAGCCCTCCTGAGATGCAGCGGCCGGAGTCTCACGGCGGTCCGGCGCTCTTGAAAGTCGACTCGCCGCTACCGGCCGATGACTCGCCGCCAGCGGCCAGCCTTCCGCCGCTCGGGAAAACCCTCTTGCCGGCAGCGGCCAGTCATCGGCCGGCAGCGGCCAGCCATTCGCCGGTAGCGGCCAGCCATTCGCCGGTAGCGGCGCGCCATTCGCCGGCAGCGGCGAGTCGTCGGCCGGCAGCGGCGAGTCTCCCGCCGGTAGCGGCAAGTCATTCGCCGGCAGCGGCGAGTCGATTTTTCCCAGCGGCGAGCCGTCCGCCGGTGCCGGCGAGCCGTCCGCCGCCAGCGGCCAGACGCCGCGAAGTCTGTAAATCTCGCCTCGCCCAGTGTCACGGAAACCGCCTACAAGATTTTTCATGAGAGCGAAGATTGACGGATTGACTTTTTCGGCCTGCATGGAGGTATGATCCAGCCACTGTTTCGGTGGGGGAGGTCTCGCCGGCCGGTAGCAAGGCTCTTTGAAACTTGAACCGCCGGGGGGCCGGGTGTCCAACCGCCCCTCCGGCCCTTGGGTTCGCTCGATCGCAGAAGGTGCGGAGACGATCGAGCGGACCCCCCATGCCCCGTGGCTTGGCGCGGCAGGCCACGGGGCTGTCGTATTTCGACGCGCGGCGACTGGCTCTGGACGTCCGCTCCAGACCCCACGACCGTCCTCTCCAGGGGTCCCACGTGCTAAAATTTCCTAGGGAGACGCGTTGGCACGGTCTTTGCCCAATAGGTAGATGACCGCGCTGAGAATCCCCAAATCCGGGGGTCCAGCCATGCGCGGACACCCAACAACGGCGAGGTAACTTCATGAAAACCACACGCAACGTACTCTTCGCCCTTCTCCTCCTAGGCGTCTGCGCCGGAGTGGCCTCCGCCCAGCCTTCAGTGGGTGCGGGGGTCCAGGTGGGTCCAAGGAGTCATGCCTCCGTAGACCTCGGCTTTTTCTACGACAGTCTCGCTCCCTACGGAAACTGGATCGAGCGCCCGAGCTATGGCTGGGTCTGGACGCCGCGCGAGGTATCCTCGAGCTGGCGCCCCTACCAGGCCGGCCACTGGGTCTGGAGCGATGAAGGATGGACGTGGCTCTCCGACGAGCCCTACGGTTGGGCGACCTATCACTACGGCCGCTGGTATCAGGACCCTGAGATCGGCTGGGCCTGGGTGCCCGGCAACGACTGGGCTCCGGCCTGGGTCTCCTGGCAGGAAGGGAACGACTACGTCGGCTGGGCTCCGCTGCCCCCCGGCTCCAACGTCAACGCCAGCAATACCCCCGGCCCTGACAACGTCCCTGGCTACGACAATGGCCCCGGCTACGACAATCCGGGTCCCGATAATTCGGGCTCGGGCGAGCCGGCGTACGACGACAACGACCGTTACGACAGCGGTCCCGCCTACGACAACGGTCCCGCCTATGAGAGCGGCCCGGCCTACGAGGGCGGCGATGGGTACGACGGCGGCTACGGCTACGCCAACTATGCCTACGGGATCGCGCCTTCGGCGTACCTCTTCGTGCCGACGCGCGCCTTCCTCTCCGTGGACCTGTTCGACTTCTTCGTGCCGTGGGTGCGGGTGAACTCGTTCTTCCGCTTGACCCGCAACTGCACCAGCTACGGGTTCTACGGCGGCCATTACTTCAACCGAGGTATCGCGTTCGAGCACGTCCGCCGTTACTACCACAACGTGCCGCGCTACAGGCTGGCCGGGCTGGACGGCTTCCGGGGCCATGGTTACCAGATGGAAGGCAACCGCCTCTCGTTCTTCCGCCCGCAGGTGAGCCGCGGTTGGCGGGGCTCTCCGCTCGACCGCGCGGGCGCCCGGCGCTCGGTGGCCACCGCGCACCAGTTCCGGAACGACCATCCGGACCGCCAGCGTAACTTCGCCCAGATCAACCGCCAGAACCGCCAGGACTTCGGGCGGAACAATCCGCGGGATACCCGGCAGGGCTTCTCCTCCCGGCAGGCGCAGGGCGACCGCAATGGCCGCAACGCTCAGCGTTGGCAGGACCAGAACAGCCGCCAGCGCTCGTTTGAGAACGGACGGGTTCAGGCCGACCGGCAGCGTCAGTACAACGCTCAGCGACAGCAGCAGTACAACACCCAGCGGCAGCAGCAGGATCAGACCAGCCGCCAGCGTCAGTACAACACCCAGCGTGCTCAGCCGCAGGCCGGCTGGCAGCGCCAGTACAACGTCCAGCCGCAACAGCGGCAGCAACAGCAGCGGCAGTACCAGCCGCAGCGCCAAGCTCCGCCAAGGCAGCAGTACCGTAGCGATGCTAGCCGGGGTCAGGTCAACCGTAGCCAGACTCACCACGGCAACGACCGCCGGCAGCACGGCGGCTAGCGCGGGCACTACAGCGGGAAGTCGCCGCGATCGGTTTGTCCCTCGATCTCGGCGACAACCTTCAAAAATCCAGCGCTTCCGTAGGGCGAAGATGCCTGCCGCCGGGCGATTTCCTTCAGATTGGATCGTCGTCGCCGATCCGGAGACGCCCCACGGGGTTACCCCGTGGGGCGTCTCTACATGGGGTACCGGTATGGTTTTGCCGCCGCCCTGCCGCGTCAGGCGGCGCATCGGCCATGTCATTTTTCAGATCTGCCATGGCAGACGACGCATCTGCCGTGGCAGACGGAGAATCTGCCATGGCATACAGCGCATCTGCCATGGCAGACGGAGAATCTGCCACGGCTTACGGCGCATCTGCCACGGCAGACGGAGCATCTGCCATGGTTGACGGCCCATCTGCCACGTCTTTCTCGGATCTGCTATGGCATACAGCCCATCTGCCATGGCATACAGCGCATCTGCCATGGCCGATGGGCCATCAGCCGCGTCCGGTGGCCGATCGGGGAGGTCTCGGTGGGGGAGGGGCAGACAAAACAAGGGGGCGTGCACTTGGCACGCCCCCCAGGGAAGGTACTACTTGCTGCCGAGCGGTAGCAGGCGCGCGTACCGTGCGGTTTCGGCTCACCAGACCCGGCAGGCGTTCTCCCGCACCATCTTCGTCTTCGGCGCGCAGTTGTAGGCCTTCTGGAACTCGGGCATGTTGGCGAAAACTCCGTCGACGCGGTAGCGCCCCGGCGAGTGGGGATCGGTCTGCGCCCGTAGCTTGGCACTCTGCTCGGTGGAGCTTTCGCACCAGCCTTGCGCCCAGCCCAGGAAGAGCCGCTGCTCGGCGGTGAAGCCGTCGCGCAGCGGTGGCTGCGTTCCCTTGAGGGTGTCCTCCAGCGCCATGTAGGCGATGCGCACGCCGCCGTTGTCGGCGGTGTTCTCGCCCAGCGTCAGGCGGCCGTTCAGATGTACGTCCCCGGCGACGGTGAAGTCCGAATATTCGTCGGCGATGCAGGTGGCGCGCTTCTCGAACTCCTTGGCGTCCTGCTCGGTCCACCAGTCGGTGAGGTTCCCCTTGGGGTCGAACTTCCGGCCCTGATCGTCGAAGCCGTGCGTCAGCTCGTGGCCGATGACGGCGCCGATGCCGCCGAAGTTCAAGGCATCGTCCGCGGACGCGTCGAAGAACGGCGGCTGGAGGATGCCGGCCGGGAAGTTGATGTTGTTCTCGAACGGGCTGTAGTTCGCGTTCACCGTGGGCGGCGTCATCGTCCACTCCGACGGGTCCACCTTTTTACCGATCCGCCCCCGCTGGCGCGCCTCTTCGAAGCTCAGGGCGCGCTCGGCATTGCCGAAGGCGTCGCCGCGGACGATCTGTACCTTCGAGTAGTCCCGCCAGTGCTCGGGATAGCCGATCTTGTTGGCGATGGCGGTGCGCTTCTCGAGTGCCTTCTGCTTGGTGGCGTCCGTCATCCAGCTCAGGTCGTGGATGTCGCGGTCGAGGGCGGCTTCGATCGCCGCCACCATCTTGGCCATACGCGCCTTGGCCTCGGGACCGAACTTCACTTCCACATACCGCTGGCCCAATGCCTCCCCGAGCTGCCGGTTGGTGAGATCGACGCACCGCTTCCAGCGCGGCCGCAGCTCGCGGGTTCCCGACAGGGTCTTGTCAAAGAAATTGAAGTTCTCGTTGACGAAGGCCGCCGGCAGGAGCGGGGCGGCATCATGGATCGTGTGCCACCGCAGATAGGTCTTCCAATCGTCGAGGCTCCGGGCTTCGATGATCTCGTCGACGCCCTTGAAGAAGTCCGGCCAGCCGACGTTGATCTCGGTGAAGGCCGGCGCGCCGGTGGCGGTGAAGTACTCGGCCCAGTCGAAATGGGGGGCCAGCACCACGAGCTCCTTGCGCGTCATCTTGTGGTCGCGGTTGGCGGGATCGCGCCGCTTGACGCGGTCCAGCGAAACCTTGGCCAGGGCGGTCTCGACGTCGAGCACGGTCTGGGCATCCTTGGCCGCGGCCTCTTTCGTCTCGCCCGCCAGCTCGAACATCTTCTGCACGTGGGCGGGAAATTGCTTGCGCACGTCCGCGAACCGCGCCTCGTCCTTCAGGTAGTAGTCGCGGTCGGGCAGCGAGAGCCCGCTCTGATCCACCGCCGCGAGGTTGACGCTGGCGTTCTTGAAGTCAGGCTGGGCGCCGAAGCGGAAGAGCGCCGAGACGCCTTCCGAGTGCAGGCGCGCCAGGATCGGAGCGATCTCCTTCTTCGTCTTGAGGCCGGCGATGTGGTTCAGATGCGGCTTCAGGGGGGTGAGACCCTTCGCCTCGATGGCGCTCTCGTCCATGCAGGAGGCGTAATAGTCGCCGATCTTCTGGTCGATGGCTCCGCGCTTCGGATCGGGCTTCGCGACCTTGTCGAGGATTTCGCGCAGTGTGACCTGGTTGCGCTCCGTCACCTCGTCGATACGGCCATAGCGGGAGCGGTCCGCCGGCACGGGGTTCTTCTTCATCCAGCCGCCGCAAGCGAACTGGTAGAAGTCCTCGCACGGCTCGACGGAGCGGTCGAGGGCGGACAGATCGAAGCCCGGCATGGTGCGGGGCTGGTTCGAATCGGTCAGATCCGGGGTGGCCTGCCCGGCCGGCGGGGCCGGTGCCTGGGCCGCCTGGGCGGGAAGGGTCAGCGCCGGCAGCACGGCGAGCGCGGCGAACAAAGCGGCAAGGCGAAGGGTATGGTGCATCGGCTCTCCTCTGGGATGGGCTTGGCGTGAGATTCTCGTCACGGTCCTAGGTCATATCCGAAAAAGACCCGGGCGGGCAAGGGCCGCCAGGCCAGGTTCGAGGTCAATCGTGTCAAGATCCGCTCCATGAACCCTGACATCGACCGCGAACGCGTTGCGACCGTCTATGAGCTGATCAGGCCTTATCTCCGTGTCACACCGGTCGTCGAGGTGAATGGGGCGGACTTCGGCCTGGAGCCGTTTTCCCTGACGCTCAAGCTGGAGCTCCTCCAGCACGCCGGCTCTTTCAAGACGCGCGGTGCCTTTGCCCATCTGCTGACGCGCGCGGTTCCTGCCGTCGGCGTTGTCGCCGCCTCGGGCGGCAATCACGGCGCCGCCGTCGCCTATGCCGCGAAGCGGCTGGGCCACGCGGCCAAGATCTTCATCCCCACCGTCTCCCCACCGGCCAAGGTCGATCGTATCCGGAGCTACGGCGCGGACCTGACCATCGTCGGCGAGCGCTATGCGGAGGCGTTGGCGGCGAGCGAGGAGTGGGCCGCGAAGACCGGCGCGCTGGCGGTGCACGCCTTCGATGAATGGGAGACGCTCCTCGGCCAGGCGACGATGGGACTGGAAGTTGACGCCCAGGCCCCCGGCCTCGATTCCCTGCTCGCTGCGGTGGGTGGCGGCGGCCTGCTCGGCGGCATCGCCGCCTGGCACGCCGGCGGGAGCAGCCGGAGGGTACGTGTCATCGGCGTCGAGCCGGAGGGAGCGCCGACGCTGACGGCGGCGCTCGCGGCCGGCCAGCCCGTGGACGCCCCGGCGGGAAGCATCGCCGCCGACTCCCTCGCCCCGCGCCGCGTAGGCGAGCTGATGTTTCCCATCGCGCGCGACCACGTCGACCGCGTCGTGCTGGTGAGCGACGGGGCGATCCGCCGCGCTCAGCGGGCTCTCTGGGAGCAACTGCGGGTGGTTGCCGAGCCGGGGGGAGCGGCCGCTTTCGCCGCGGTCTTGAGTGGCGCCTATCGCCCGGCTCCGGGAGAGCGGGTGGGAGTCGTCGTCAGCGGCGGCAACACCACGCCCGAGGCCTTTGCCCAAGCGCTGGCCGAGTGAGCGCCGGCGGATCAAATGGCGAAGAGATCCATATGAACGAGCCTTCGATTGGAAAGCCTCTCGAACGCGTCGACGGGCACGCCAAAGTGACCGGGGCCGCCCGCTACGCCGCCGAGCACAATCAGCCGAACCAGGCCTACGCAGTGATCGTTGGCAGCACGATCGGCCTGGGTCGCATTATGTCAATCGAAGACGAAACGGCGGTAGGACTGCCGGGCATCCTCGCGATCCTCAGTCCTAAAAACGCTCCACGCCTGCCGTATCGAGAGCACCGCACCGGCATCGATCCCGCGATCGGCGAACGCCTGCACGTCCTGCAGGACGACAAGGTGCGGTTCTTCGGGCAGCCGGTGGCGGTCGTGATCGCCGAAACGATCGAGCAGGCAAGACACGCGGCTGCCGCGCTGAAAATCCGCTACGAGGAGCAAACGCCGGTGGTGCGGATCGACGCTCCCGGAGCGGAGGCCGTTGTCCCGGAAGCGGGTTTGAAACCCGGCGGCCGGATTCGGGCGGACGGCGCCCGGGGCGATGCGGACGCCGCCCTTGCCACGGCTGTCGTGCGGATCGACGCCCGCTACGGGATCGCGCGGGAAAACCACAATCCGATGGAGCCGCACGCCACGATCGCCGCCTGGAAGGGCGACCGGCTGACGTTGTGGAGCAAGAGCCAGTACGTGGTCGCCGAGGCGGCTGAGATCGCGGCGATCTTCGGCTTGCCCGAGGACCACGTGCTGGTGATCTCTCCCTACGTCGGCGGCGCGTTCGGCACCAGCCTGCGGACCTGGCCGCATGTGGCGCTGGCGGCGCTCGCCGCGCGGCATGTGGAGCGACCGGTCAAGCTCGTGCTCACCCGCCGCCAGATGTTCCATTTCACCGGTCACCGGCCGCGCAGCCTCCAGCGCATCGCGCTGGGCGCCGCACAGGACGGCCGCCTTTCGGCCATGATCCATGAGGGCACGGGCGAGACCTCGCGCTACGAGCAGTTCGTCGAAGCGCTGACCTCGGTCTCGGCCTTCCTCTACTCCTGCCCGAACGTGCGCACGCGCTACCGCCTGGCGCCGCTCGATACCGGTACCGCGACCTTCATGCGCGGACCGGGCGAAGCGAGCGGCATCTTCGCGCTGGAAAGCGCCATGGATGAGCTCGCCTTCAAGCTCGGCGTCGATCCCATCGAGCTGCGCTTGCGCAACGAGCCGAAGACCGACGAGGATAAAAACCTTCCGTTCTCCAGCCGCTCGCTCCGTGAATGTTATGCGCTCGGAGCCTCTCGCTTCGGTTGGGAGCGCCGCGATCCACGCCCCCGCTCGATGCGCGATGGCCGCGACGGGCGTTTGCTGATCGGTTGGGGAATGGCAGCCGCCACCTATCCCGCGAATCAGGGCCCGGCGAGCGCCCGCGTGCGGCTGCTGGCGGATGGCACGGCCGAGGTGGAGGCCGCCGCCAGCGACATGGGGCCGGGCACCTATACCTCCATGACACAGGTGGCGGCCGATGCGCTCGGGCTTTCGATCACACAGGTCCGCTTCCGCCTGGGGCAGTCCGATTTTCCGCCGGCGCCTCCCCATGGCGGCTCGATGACCATGGCCTCCGTGGGATCTGCCGTGCAGGCCGCCTGCCTCGCGGCTCGCGAAAAGGCGGGCGGCTCGGATTATCGGGAAATCATCGCTCGCGGCGGCGGCGAGCCGATCGAGGCGGAAGCCTCCTGCGCTCCCAGCGAGGAACGGCAAGGTTTTTCCATGCATGCTTTCGGCGCCGTCTTCGCGGAGGTGGCCGTGGACCCCGATCTCTGCACGGTGCGGGTGCGGCGCGCGGTGGGAGCGTATGGAGCGGGCCGCATCATCAATCCGCGGTTGGCGCAGAGCCAGTGCATCGGCGGCATGGTCGGCGGCATCGGCATGGCGCTCATGGAGGAGACAGTGCTCGACGAACGGGACGGCCAGCCGGTCAACGCCTCGCTGGCCGACTATCTCGTGCCGGTAAACCTGGACGTCGGCACGCTCGAAGCGCTGTTCGTCGAGGAGAAAGATCCGCACGTCAATCCCTTGGGCGTCAAGGGCCTGGGAGAGATTGCGCTCGTCGGCATGGCGCCGGCCATCGCCAACGCAGTGTTTCACGCCACGGGGCGCAGAGTGCGCGATCTTCCGATTACGATTGAATCGTTACTGTTGGAACGGCCAGAAAGCTGAGGCACGGCATGAAAGTCATCCTTTTCGGAGCCACTGGAATGGTCGGCGAGGGCGTTCTGCGGGAATGCTTGGAGGATTCTCGGGTGCAATCGGTGCTCGTCGTGGGGCGCAGCGGCGTCCGGCTGACCGATCCGAAGATCCGGGAGATCCTCCACATCGATTTTCTCGACTTCAAGCCGATCCAATCGCAATTCGCCGGCTACGACGCTTGCTTCTTCTGCCTCGGCGTTTCCGCGGCGGGAAAGAGTGAGGACGACTATCGCCGCCTGACCTATGACGTGACCCTGGCCGCCGCCGGAGCCATGATCGCGGTAAGTCCGAACCTCACCTTCTGCTACGTTTCCGGAGAGGGAACCGACAGCACGGAACACGGGCGCGCCATGTGGGCGCGAGTGAAAGGCGAGACCGAAAACGCCCTCCTCCGCATGCCCTTCAAAGCCGCTTACATGTTCCGGCCGGGGTACATTCAGCCGCTCAAGGGCGTCCGCTCGAAGACGTCCTGGTACCAAGCGTTCTACACCGTTCTCGGTCCCGCCTATCCTATCCTCCGTCGGCTCGCGCCAGGATACGTCACCACTACCGTCAATGTCGGTCGCGCAATGATCCGCGTGGCAGCGAACGGCTATTCAAAGCAGATTTTGAGGACGAAAGACATCAACCTGCTAGCGTGACTCGAATATTGCTACTAGCAGAACAGGTCGCAGCTCTCCGCTTTGCCACTTTCTGCTATACTGGCTTTCCCCACATCGTTATCCAAGCGCGTGTGATGGCTGCACGCTGCTCGAGGAGACAAAGATGCATGCCCGCCGAACTCTGGCCGTGCCAGTCCCTCATCGCATGTCGTTATTTATATTTCTTTTCTTCGCCGTGCTCGCCGGCGTCCGGCAGGGCCATGCTGCGACGGTCGACCTGGTCGTCACCATCGTCAGCGACCAACCGGCCTACATGTCCTTCGACCCCGAGCACTTCACCGTGACGATTTCCAACAACGGCCCCGCCACCGCCACCAGCGTGGCGCTGGCGGTGAATCACCCGCTGGCGGACATCCCCTTCGAGGCCAGTGCAACGTGCCAGGCGGTGCCCGGTCCCAATCCCAACGGCCCCGCGGTTTGCCCCGTTGGATCGGGAACGGCCCCGTCGCCGAGCTTTACCCGTTCGGGAACGCTGCTCCAGGTGACGATTCCCTCGATTCCCAGCCAAAGCCAGGCGGTGGTTCAATTCGACAACCAGTCCCGTTGCCCCGGAGGGGGAGGGAGGCCGCCCAGTCAGGACACGACACGGTGCTTTGGCGAGCCCGCGGGAAACTATCCCATCACGGCGACCGTCAGCTCGGCCGAAACCGATACGCTGGGACCGACCAATACCGCCACCACCAACATCTTTCTGTATCCGCCGGTCATTGAATACAAGGTCGGCATCACCAGCTTTCCCGCCACGGCAGCATCCGGAACGATCGCGGACTATGAGTTCGAGGTGCGAAGCACAGGCGACCAACCCTCCGACAAGCTGACGCTGAAGGCCACGATTCAGGGGCAAACCGGAACCATGTTGCCGCTGACGGCTTCCAACAATCCCAATGGGGGCAACGGCTCCACCTTGCCCAATACCGTATTGCAGTCCATCGATTGTCTGTCGACCGTGCTGGGGACCTTTCCAGCCGCATCGGTGTTCCCCAGCATGCCGGCGGTTTGGCAGGCGTGCCCGACGACTGGCCTGATCCCGATTCCGGTGCCCTCCAGCGTGATCAATAGCTCTCCCGTCACCGGATTTCCCAATAGCAATTTCCTGGACAATCTACCGGGAATCCTGGCGGCTCCATCCGCCGGAGGTGTGATGAAGTTCAGGGCCCACGTTCTGGTGGGCGACCCTGTTTGCGTGGGCGCGCCGGACAGCGGGGACAGGGACCTGGTCTTCACGTTCAGCATCACCGGCCTGCCGGAGACCAAGCTCGGAGCTACCCCCGCGGACAATACGGCGAGCGTCACGACCCACGTGCCCGGCGTCTGTAAAGTGGCCGACATTGCGCTTGTCACCAGCGGCACCCCTCCCAGCTTCAACGTCAACATCAGTGGCGTCGGCACCTGGACCCATACCGTCACGGTGACCAACCTCAGCTCGGGAGCTACAGCGGGCACGGCCACGAACGTGCCGGTGAGCTTCGAGCATCACCAGTTCGCGTTTACCGAGACGCAAGGTCCCCTGACGTGCACACCTATGAGCCTCTGCCCGCCACTGACTGGAGGCGTTTCAAGCACAAGCGGATTCTCGTTCGCTACGACGATCGCGTCGCTGCCGCCTCTGGCTTCCGTGACTTTTTCGCAACAGGTGACCGAGACCCGGACCACGTGCTGGTGGGCTGGCAACCCGGCGCTCATCAACTTGAGGGGCCTTGCAAATCCGTCGCCGGCGCTCTTTGATCCGAATTACAGCCCCACCACCCCGCCTCAGCCGCCGGACTTCACGCTGGGCGTCAATACGTTCTTTGGTAACAACGGCCAGCAGACAGTGGTCGCTGTCAGCGGTCTGATGCAATGCCCCGGAGGCGGCGGTACCAACCCGCCTCCGGGCATCACCGTTGTCAAGTCCGGCCCCTTCGCATCGGTCGCCGATGCCAACGCCGGCACGCCGCTGATCGGTCAAACGCTTGCCACCTTCCTGCCCGATGCGACGATCGTCTGGTACAAGGTGATCGTAACCAACACGAACAACAGCCTCGCGCTGCTGCTCGGGGACGTTGTCGATAACAATTCCTTCGTGTCCGGCGTCAACGCGGCGCCTCCCTCTGGCTTTACCCACACTGGAAATACCCTCGCAAGCTGGGGTATCACCTGCGTCGCATCCCCGGCAACCGAGACCTGCCACGAGCTGGCAACGACCGCCATTCCCAGCGGCTATAACTATCAATTCACCCTTGGCTACGATCCGGCGCTGCATGGCGGCAACACGCAGGTTGCTTTGGCGCCTTCGGCAACTCTGACCTATCTCGTTCCATACACCACGCCGACGCACACCAACAAGTGCCAACCGCCGATGATGACCTCCAACACTGTCTCGGGAGCTTATGTCGACGCTTTGGGCGGCAACCAGACGACCATTCCCAGCTTCGTGAATCAGTTTCTCGGCACGCCCATGTGTATGCCCGGCGTACTGGACATTCAGAAAACGGTCCTGCCGCCCGCGGTTGCGGGAAACCCGGGCAGCGACAGCATACCGCTGACCGGCCTCGTCGCTTATGACGTCACGCTGACCAATACGTCTGCCACGGCAACTCTGGATATACCGCACTTCGTCGATACCCCGAGCGCGCCCGGCGTCACGCTATCCGTGGTCAGCATCAGTTGTGCGGTGCTGAGCGGCGGAGCGAAATGCCCGACAACCCCGGTGATCGCAGGGATCAAGACTCCAGCCTCCGGCAGCCCCAGTCCGCTTCCGGATCCCTTCGATATCGACCACGAATGGGGCTCTGTCGGCAATAACACGTTCCCACCCAACAGCTCGGTCCGGTTCACGATTACCGTGCAACTGAGCAATCCGACGCGAGACTTCAACTTCATCACCAACAACGCGACGTTCTCAGGTGAGAACGATCCCCAGGGCTGGATTCCGAAGAGCGCCTCGGCGTTGATCGTGCCTCCGCGGGCGCCCGAGCTCAGCCTGCAGAAGAAAGTCTCCATGCAGATCGCGGGGCCGAACACCCTGGTGACCTATACGGTGACCATCACGAACATTGGAACTGCCCCTGCCAACGGTGCCGTGTTTACCGATCCGTTGCCTGCGGCGCTTCTGACGTCGAACCCCAGCGGCTACAGCAATACCACGTGCACCGACCTGACTGCCCAGGCGTTCGTGCCGTCGCCCAAGGGTGTCGTGGTGTGTCCGACAATTACCAGCAACGCGTCGGGCTTGAGCGCGACGATCGCGACTTTCGGTCCCAATACCGCCTTGCAGTTCACCTACCAGGCCCTGATGCCGTCGACAACGGTATCGATTGACAACCTGGCCTCGGTGACCGCGCCCACGATCAACGGCCTCAGCTTCGGCGCCGGCACGGCACAGTCCCACCAGAACGTTCAAGTGATCGCGGGACCCATTGGGCCTACGGACATTCCCACGCTTTCGGAGTGGGGGCTGATGCTGCTCGCAGTCCTCCTGGGACTTTTCGGTATTGCGGTGGTACGGCGGCGCGAAGCCGTTCGGTGAGGAAACGGCTACGGAGGACTTTCGTTGGAATCGCCAGCCCGGGAGCCCTCGCGCTCCCGGCGTAGCGGGTCGACGTTGTCCTGAGTGACGCGCTCGCGGGCCGCCTGCGCCTCCTCGATCGTTCGGAACTTGAAGACTCCGCGCGGATAGACCATACCGCTCCAAGCGGACGCCTGGGCCCAGAGGTTAGCGATCCGGCGCAGATAATCCGCGTCCGCCGTCTCGCAAGGGGGGACGGGCGGCATGTCCTCGATACTACGGGTGGAGCCGGACGGGGACGGTTGACAGCGAGCACTGCTGGTCGGCACCTCGACGGCCCGCCAGTCTTCTGTACACGAGTCAGGACGCTTCGGCTTCGAGCTCTTCGAGGGTAATCGTGGCCTTCTCGGCGAATCGCTCGCCAGGTTGGAGGCGCCAGCGGGTGGTGTAGGGATAGTCGACGGTCTGGTAGGGACGGTCGTCGACGTACCAGACGACTTAGCGGATGGGGGGATCGACGACGACGGTGAGGACCACGGTGGAGAGATCGGCCGGTGCTCCCACCTCGCCGAGGAAGCAGCCTGCAACCACTGCCGCGACGAGGGCTTGGAGAGGTCAAGTTGCCGGAAGGCCCTAACCGAAGACGTCCGCAGAACTCTCGGCAGTCGCGAAGCGCTTGATCCATTTCATGAGGTGTTGGGTATCTGCTGCTGCGATGCGATCGCGGGTTGCTTGGTCGACCAAACCGAACCGCGTTTCAAGCAACAGGAGCAGAGACTCGGCCTTTGCTTCCTGCCGGCCTTCCTGTCGGCCTTCCTGCCGGCCTTCCTGCCGCACTTTCTCGTTCCAGGAGTCAATTCGTTCGGCGAGCATCGGTTCAAACTCCTTTAAAGTCAGACCTTGAGGGATCTCGGCCGGAGTCAGCCCAAGGCGCGGTAAAATCAACTCTCGGAGCCAGCCTACGAACGCACGATACAGCTCCGGCTCCTCATCCAGCTTTATGTGTTCTTCAAGACGCTCGACTCCAACGAGAACGTCCTGCCAACTCGCGCTCCGTTCCAGATGGAACAGGTCTGCCACGGGACTCTCTTTCTTCGCAAGCTCCTCTTCGCCATAGGCCGCTTCGTGGACCAGCTTGTACCGCAAGTGCGGCACGTATGCCTCTGCCGAGGAATCAAAGCGCTCGATCAGCTCGGCCAGCTCCAGGGGCGTCCCCCACGCAGCAAGACCATTGTAGAGCACGACGGGGATCACCTGCGGCAACCGGCCCGATGGCGCCAGCCGGCCCTCGGCGATCAGGTGCTCGTAGAACAGGCCGGTATAGGTCATCAGGCGCACCGGCATGTAGCGATCCGGCCGGGACTGGAACTCCAGGAGCACGTAGACGTAGACTGGATCGCCCGTATCCCGCCGCCGGAACTTCCAGATGACGTCGCTTTCCCGGCTTCGCCTCGTCTCGGAGACGAAGGAGGCATTGACCCGCTCGGCAGAGGCGAAGTCGATCAGCTCGACCCAGGTCTCGCCGATCATCTCGCGCAGGAGGTCGCACACCATGCGGGCGTGGGAGAAGAAGAGGCGGTAGCTGATGTCGTGTTGTCCCAAGAGAATTTTACCCCAAAAGGAAGCCTACCAGATAACGTGCGGGCGGATTCCTACTGCACGATCACCCGCACCTCCGGCGACCCGTCCGGCGTGAATGGCACGCGCACCTGGAAGGTGTGCTCCCCGGGTTGGAGGCGCCAGCGGGTGGCGTAGGGGTAGTCGACGGTCTGGTAGGGACGGCCATCGACGTACCAGACGACTTGCCGGACGGGCGGATCGACGATGACGGTGAGGGCCACGGTGGAGAGATCCAGCGGCGTCTCGGGGTCGCGCAGCAGGCGCACTTTGTGCTCGGGCGAGGTGATGTGCAGACGGACGGAGCGGTTGACGGCCAGCACGGGACCGCCAGGGCCGGCGGCGAGGCCCACGGGCGGCGCTTGGCCGGGGTGCAGGAAGCTGACTTCGTCCGGCGGGTGCGGCAGGCCGGCGTTGATCTGCCAGGCGGCGTAGCGCGGCGGCAGGGCTACGAAGGTGCGCACTTCGATCTCGGAGCGCGGGGTGTCCGCCGTGGCGAGCAGGCCGTTGCGGCGGTCAATGGCGCGGAGCTGGTGCACAGTGCAGTCGTCCGTCGGCTCCTCCCCGGGACGGAACCACTCCAGGAAAACCTGATCGCAGGCGTCGCCGGCCCGGGCGCCGGTCAGGGCGCAGACGCGCACCGGGCGGTATCCCCGGGGCGGCGGGAAGGCGAGGTCGTCGAGGCCGTCCAGTTGGTCCCGATGGAGGACGGAGAGAATCTGCTGCACCAGCTCCGCCGCCGAAAGATAGCCGCTCAGCCGGTTCATCGGCCGGAAGGCGGGATGCCCTACCCAGACACCCACGAGGTAGCGATTGGACCAGGCCACGGCCCATGCGTCGCGGAAGGACGTCGAGGTGCCGGTCTTCACCGCCACGGGAAAGCGATACTCCTCGGAGCCCATACGCGGAAAGGTGGGCAGGCGCGCCTGCGGATCGGAGAGGAAGAGCGCGATTTGCCGCGCCGTCTCCTCGGAGACGACGCGCCGCTGGGCCGGCAGCTCCTGCCCGGGGTGCCAGCGGAAGCCGGAGGTCCGGCCGTCTCCCGCCAGCACCAAATAGGCTTTCACCATCTCTTCCAGCGTCACCGGCAGGCCGCCGATGGCGAGGCCCAATCCATAGTGCTCGGACGGAATGCTGCCATCGGTCAGGCCGAGGTCGCGGAACAGGCCATAGCCCTGCTCCATGCCGAGCTTTGCCAGCAGATCAACCGCCGGCACGTTGCGCGAGTTGGCCAGGGCGACGCGCGGCAGCAGGGGGCCGAGGAACAGGTCGTCGGCGTTGGTGATGCCACCTGGGCCGCGTTCGAGATCGTCGAGGACGGTCGACGGACGGATGACGCCGCGGTCGAGCGCCAGAGCATAAAGAAAAGGTTTTAAAGCGCTGCCGGCCGAGCGGCGGATGCGTGTGTAGTCGATGGCGCCGGACGTGCCGGGATCGAAGTAGCCGGCCGAGCCGACCCAGGCGCGCACCTCGCGGCTCGGCAGATCGATCACGATGGCCGCCGCGTTGCCCGCGCCGCGGTCCGCCCAGGCGCGCACGGCGCGATCAGTCAGCCCGGAGACCTGACGCTGCAGGTCGAGATCGAGCGTCGTCTGCACCAGCGGTTCGAGATGCTTCCGCTTCGACTCCTCGGTCAGCAGCGCGTCGAGGCGCAGGACGGCGTGCAGCGACTCCTCCACGCGCCGGCCTTTCCAGGGGATGGATAGCGCGGTGAGCTGGCGCTGGCTGAGCTCCAGCTCCGCCGTAGAAAGGACGCCTTGCGCGGCGAGCGAACGCAGCGCCCGCTGACCGCGCTCGATGGCGCGCAGCCGTCCGGCGGGCGAATAGACGTTCATCTTTCCCGGCGCCTGCGGAATGCCGGCCAGGAAGGCGATCTCGGCCCAGCTCAGATCGTCGACCGGCTTGTCGAAGTAGCGCCGGGCGGCGTAGGCGATGCCGTGGATGCGGTTGCCGTAGGGAACGATCCGCAGGTAGTGGCGGAGGATCTCCTCGCGGCCGTAGCGCTCGGTCAAAAGAACCGCGGTGAGCGCCTCCGCGGCCTTGCGTAGATAGCCGCGCGAGCCGGGAGATTGCATGCGGGCGATCTGCATCGCGAGCGTCGAAGCTCCGGAAACCCGATGCCGGCGCCGAAAGTTCTGGAAAACCGCGCGCGCCACCGCCCTCGGATCGACTCCAGGATGGGAATCGAAATGCCGGTCCTCCAGCGCCAGGGTGGCCGCGATCACCCGCGGCGGCAGCGCCTCGACGGGCCAGTAGCCCAGCTCGCCCTCCGCCGGAGCCCCAACTTCCCCGAGAAAACGGGCTTGACGATCGCGCAAAAGAAACGTGGGCGACGGCGCCTCCAGCCGGGCGTGGAACACGGCGACGAGAAACAGGACGGCGACGACGAGTTGAAGACCCGCGGCCAGCCCGGCCAGTGCGTACAGGGCGAAGCGCCGCCGGTCCAAACCCTGAAAACGTCGACGCAACCGGCGGCGATAGAGGCGGAGTAAAGTCCTGCCCTGCAACTACTCCTCCTTCCGCACGACCTCGACACGGGCTCCGGCGGAGCCTCCGGTCACCGCGCCGTCGTACATCATTTCGGCCCGGGCGGCGGGCTGGATGAAGGTTCCTTCGGTGGTCGCCCGGGTGCGGAAGTAGAAGTCGAACGTGCCCTTGGGCAGGGTGTTGTAGTAGTAGCCGACCTGATCGTCCAGGAAGGCCACGTAGGTCGCCTTGAGGGTCGGGCCGCTGCTGGGCCGGGCCTCGGGCGGCGCGGTCGCCAGCGCCGGATTGAGCGGCTCCAGACCAGCCGCGAGCGGAATCACGACGGCCACGAAGTTGCGGTCCTTGGGATTGACCACCCGCAGGTGCTCCTCGATCACGTCGCCGATGGCGAAGCGCACGGTCTTGCCCGGCTCGGCGAGGGGGATGCGCTCCGGCGGCGCACCGGAGACGACCCGCACCATCTCGCGGGTGACCACGAAGCCGTCGGAGACCGGCGCCACCCTCGCGCCGTCGCCGGCTGGCAGATAGCGGGTCTCGACACGCACCAAGACGGGCTTGCCGGTTCCCGAGGCCACGGTGACGCTGCCGGCGCTTCCGGCCTCGGCGTCGGAGCCGACGAGGTAGCCGACGGGCGCGTCCGGTCCGAGGCTCACCGCCTGCGCGGCTCCGCCGCCGAGCTTCACCTGCAACGCCCGTTGGCTGCTGCCGGCGTAGGGCGGCTGGAGGAGCTCACCCAGCGCCAGAAGCGCTGCGGCGTTGGCGTTGGTGGTGCCCCAGCCGTCGTCGCGGCCGAGGGTGACGAGGGCGTCGATCAGGAGCTGGAGCTTCGGGTTCTTGCCGTCCTTGCGGACCAGCGCGCGGGCCATTTCGGCCACGGTGCGGGTCTCGGTCGGCAGGATGAGGCCGTTGCGGGCCGTCGCCGTCTCCTGCAATCCGCCGTAGATCTCTTTCCCCTGATAGAGACGCAGGACGACGCCGCTCCAGATCTTGTCCGCCAGGGCGGTGGTGGACGGCGAGGAGGTATCCCCTCCCTTGGCGAACGACTGGAGCACCTCGGCCACCGCTTCGAGGTCGAGGAACTGCGCCTTGCGCGCCAGCTCGGCGGCGTAGGCGGGATCGAACTTGCCGGCGGCGGCGAGGGCGGCCAGGGCCCAGCAGCGCTCGGTGAACGCCTCGCCGTCGATGAAGTTGCCATAGTCGGAGCGCAGCGACTGCTCCAGCGACCGGGTGAGGGTGGACATCAGCTTGTCGTCCACCCGGAAGCCGGCGCCCTTCGCCTCGACCATGAACTGCACCGACCAGGCCGTCAAGCTCACATAGCCAGCCGAGCCCGGCCAGTAGGCGACGAGGCCGTGGGGATCGATCACCTGCGGAATCCACTGCAGCGTGTCGTCGACGGCCCGCTTCATCCTGGCATCGTCACCCTGCTGATGCAGCAGGGCGCGGAAGCGCTTCAGGGCCATCTCGGCGCGCGCCTGGCTGAGGCGCTGCTCGGTGCAGCCGTACGGATACTGGTTGAAGAAGTCGAGTCCGGCCGCCATGCGCACCAGCGCGGCTTGGTCCGAGACCAGGACGGACCGGCGAATGGAGCCCGGCCGTGCCGGCTCGGGGATGGCGGGAATCGCCAGCGCCGCACCCGCTCCAAGCTCCTTCATCATGCGCAGGAGCACCGGCCGCCGGTCCTCGCGCACCGGCAGCTTCACCTCGAAGGCGTCGCTCGCGCCGTCGGCGTTGCGCTGCACGCCGAAGGTGAAGCCGACCTCGTTGTAGGCCAGGGTGCCGTCCGCCTTGAACGGCGGCGTCGGCACGCTCACCGGGAACTCCAGGCGCTCCGGCTGGGCCGTCCAGGTGAAGGTCTTCTTCGCCGGTCCGCCGAGCTCGATGCCCTGCACCCGGACTTCGGCCTGCCCCGGCCCGAGGTCACCCTCGACGATACGGCCGATCCCTGAAGCCAGGAAGCGGTCACCTGGCCGCACGAAGCGCGGCAGGGCCGGCTGGATCACGACGGGCAGGCGGACGGCGATCTGGCTGGTGCCGACGCCGAAACGGTCCGGCCCGGAGGCCGCCTTCGCGCGGATCTTGAAGACGGTGATGTCGTCCGGCAGCTCGACGGTCACCTTCGTCGTGCCGTCCGGCCCGACCTGGATGTTCGGGTTGAAGTACGGCACGGCCTTGAAGTTGCGCCGCACGGTCGCGCGGTCGAGCAGGCTCCCTTCCCCCGTTCCGCCCTGGTCGCCGCCCGGGTTCTCGGCGAACGGCAGGAAGCCGAAGACGAGGTTTCGCGTATCGCGCACGGTGAGGTGCGAGAAGACCTTGGTGATGAAGTCCGGCAGCGGATCGAGCCGCTGCTCCTTGCCCAGCGCCAGCACGGCCTGATCCACCAGCCAGAGCGTCACCTCTCCCGGCCGCGGCTTCCCCTGCGGATCGCGGAGATCGATCTGGATCTCGATCTTCTGGCCCGGCCGCGCCTTCTCCGGATGCGTGAGCTTGACGTCCACCCGGTTGGCCACCGGCTCGACCTTGAGCCAGGTGGTGGCCGCCACCGTCGCCGGCTTGCCGAGATCCGTGCTGTTGCCCGGCTGCGGGCCGGTGCCGGGGACTCGGCCCCGCATCAGCACGAAGTGCACGGGGATGCGCGGCGCCCAGTTGCCGCGGATCGGCAGGTTGAAGGTGGCGGCGCCGCCCTGGACGGCGACCCACTCGTAGCGGTTGCCTTCCGGCGCCTCGATCACCGCGAGCGCCTTAGCCGTCTGGAACGGGCTCTGGAGGACGAGGGCCGCCGTCTCGCCGGGATTGTAGGTCGCCTTGTCGCCGGTCACCGTGAAGATACCCGCCGGCGGCTTGCTCCAGGTCACGGCCTGATCGCCACCGGCATAGAGGTCCACCGTCACCACCTGCGTGCGGCCCAGGCGGTCGCTCGCCTCGATCTCGACGATGTAGACGCCGGAGCGGGGAATGGCAAGGGGCACGGTCACGGCGTCGGCGCCGCTCTTGATCTTCGTCTCGGTCACCTTCTCGTCCACGACGTCGGTGATGTAGCGCGCCACGCCGTCCGAAAAATCGCTCGCCCGCAGGTGGGAGTGCCACTGCCGCTGGAGCAGGCGGACCTTGACCTCCATACCGGCGACGGGCTTGTCGTCCAAGCCGACGACCAGGACCTCCGGGCGGATCTGGGTGGCCCGCTCCAGGAAGCGCGGCACCTTGAGGCCGAGCACGAAGGGCGGCAGGGCGACGATGGAGCGGGTGGCGGTGACCGTCTGGTCGTCGGCGCCAGTGACGGTCGCCTCCACCACGTAGCTGCGCGGCTGCGCCGTGGGCTCGATGGCCGGGTTGAGGACGAGCTTCGCCGAGCCCTCGGCGTCCGTCGTGTCCTGCTTTTCGAGGCGCGGCGTCGAGGTGAAGTTGGCGCTACGCGAGAAGCGGCCGTCCGACGAGTAGAGGAAGCCGGAGCGGCGCTTCGGCGTCCAGGTGTAGGGGAACTGCGTCACCCGCCAGGCGATGGGCCGGCTGGTCACCTTGCCGCCGGCATAGTAGATGCCGGTCAATCCCACCTTGAACTCGCGGTCCAGCGGCACGCGGTCCGGCGCGTCGAGCCGCACCTCGAAGCGCGGCAGGCGGTAGGCCTCCATGCGCCAGGAGACCGAACCGTAGGCAGTACCCTTTTTGTCCTCGAAATGCGCCGAGAAGACGCCGGTCGGCAGCTTCTCCTCCTTGAAGAACTTGTAGAAAGAGCCGGCCGCCGTGACCTCCATCGGGTAGCGCCAGACGAGGTCTCCCGGCCCCTGCACCACCAACCGCCCTCCGGCGAGGATCTCCGGCGTCAGCTCGCCCTTCTCGCGCCGGCGCAGGTAGCCCTTGATGTGGACGCCGTCCTCCGGCCGGTAGACCGGGCGCTCGGTGAACAGGTGACAGAGCGTCTCGGCCTGCGGCCCGCGGGACGAGAGGTCGTCGAACACCCAGCCCAGCCAGCTCTGGTGCGATTGCGACCACTGGCCGTCCGCATAGCCGTCCGGCGCGTGGCCGGGATCGAGGACGAGCACGTCCTTGCCGTTCTCCACGACGATCCGCCGCACGGTTTCCGTGACGCCGTCCGTGTGGCCGGGCGGGTTCCAGGCGACGCGGCCGGCAGCGTCGGTGGTGCCTTGGAAGAAGGTCGTCCAAACCGCGGCGTTCCGCCCTTCCTGCCGCGAGCCCTCGACGCGCACCTTGGCGCCGCCCACCGGCAGCGCCGTGGACAGAGAATTCACCGAGAAGACCGCAGCCTGCGGCTCTTCGGCCACGGTGAGCGTCAGGTCGGTCACCTGCACGCGGATCCAGGAGCGGACGCTGGAGCGGTCGAGACGGCGCAGACCGACGAGATAGGTACCCGGCGAGCCGGCCGGGGCCAGCTTGTCGAGATGCGGCCCGAGGTCGAGGCCGAAGCGGGCGGAGCTGCCCTCGCGGCGCAGCGGCAGCGTCACCAGCGTCGAGACCGGCGGCGAGCCCAGGGTCTGGAGGTGCAGAGCCAATTCCGAGGCCGGCACGTTGCGCTCCGGCGCCTTCCAGGGCGCGGGCTCCTCACCGGGACCGGGCGGACGCTTCGCCTCGTCGACCGTCACCGGGCTGTCCGGGAACGGCCAGAGCGAACGGTCGAGCGGATCGATGGGATAGAGGCGCAGGTCGAGCCGCTCGTCGCCGCGCCCTTCGATCGGCGCCATGCGGGGGCCGAAGCGCTCGACGAGGCCCTGGCTGGCGCTCCAGCGCAGGTAGCTCTCGCGCTGCGGGAAGACGAGGAAGGTCTCGGTGGGGCCGCGCAGGTCGAGCCGCCGGCCGTGATTGTCGACGACGGTCGAGGCGGCGAGGCCCGGCGCCAGGGAGACGCGGTACAGCGTCTCGCGCTGGAAGGCGCCGGAGATGAGGAGCTGGCGGCCGGAGACTTCGAACTCGAGATTGGCGACCGAGGGCTCGAAGCGCACGAGGTTGCGCCCTTCGAGGGGCCCGAGGTTGGCGGGCGTGGAGGAGAGCTCGACCACCACCTGCTTGTCGTCGGGGCCGCAGCGCAGCGCCTGTTCGCGGCCATAGCGGGTGCCCGCGGCGGTGACCGGCACGCGGGAGCCCGAGCAGCCGAGAGAGAGCACGCGGAACGGTTCGGCGGTCGTAAAGGCCAGGTCGAGCGACGAAGCGGGCGAGGCTTCGCCCAGCGAGAGCCGGAAGTGGAGGACGGCTTTCGAGCCCAGGGGGATCGGCGTCGCGAGTGTCACGACGTACGGCGCCGGATCGTTCCTCTCCTTGCGGTCCAGCGCCTTGATCTGGAAGTCGCGGGCGGTGATCCAGCGCGGCTCGGAGCTTGCGCTCCCGGCACCCCGGGCGACGCCCGGCAGCGGCCGAACCTCGATCGACAGCATGCGGCCGAGCGTGGCGGGATCGAGCGGCTCCGGGAACACCAGGGTGATCGACTTGACCGGGTCCGCGACCTCCTCGTTCTCGGCCGGTAGGGTCTTCGACGGCGGCGAGATCAGGGTGTCCAGAGTCGTCGCGGCAGCTCCAATCGTGAAGTTGAAACGCTGGAGCGGCGGCCAGGGCTCCGCGGGCTTGAACTGCAGCGTGCGGGCGTCCACCCAGGTCCAGGCGCCGGGATGGGCGGGCGTCATCTTCACGAAGCGCTCGGGATGATCCTCGGGGCCGGGCTTTCCGGCCTTCTCACCTCTTGGATCTTGATTGAAGAAGATCGTCACCGGGTCCCAGCGCCGTAGGAAGCGGTCGGGAACGACGACCGGACCGGAACGCTTCGCGACCTGCTTGGCGGGCGCAGAGGACACAGGCGCCACGGCCCGAGGGGCGGCCAGGAGGGACAGACAGATCCAAACGGCGGCCGCGGTGCGGCGCCGGAATGTCGACGACAAGCGACTCATGGTTGACTCCCGGGAACGCTCTCCGGGGCTTCCTCGGCCCCGGCTTCTTGCAGGTACTGGCGAATCACGTCGGCGGGCGGCCCGGTATCGGGGAGCGCCAGCCCGGCGAGGGCCGGCCGCGCCTTGACGGGCGCCGAGGCGGCGGGCGAGCTCAAGGCCAGCAGGTAATCGCCCGGCGCCAGCTCCGGCATGCGCACCACGCCGCCCTCGGCCTTGGCCTCCAATCGATGGCCGCCGCGGTCGTACAGCTCGATCTCGACGACGTCGGAGCTGGCGTGCGCGCCCACTCCGATCGGTCCCTTGCGCTCGACGTGGAAAGAGAACCAGCGGCTGCCGCCGGCCGGCAGCAGCACCTCCGGTCCGAGTCCCTCGCCGATGGGCGTCACCGGCGTCTCGGTGATCTCGGCGACACCCGAGAGCTGGGCACCGGCCAGGGACCGAAGGCCGAGCCGCGACTCGCCGGAAGGCAGGAAGGCGTCCAGACGGCCCGCCTCCGCGTGCAACTCGACCTCGTCGGGGCTGCCATCCGGACGATGAATCAACGTCGCGAGCGGCACCGCCGTGCGCAGGTGGAGCACGCGCGGGCCGGAGCCGGCGAACGCCAGGTCGGCGAAGCGGCCGGAGAGCGGCACACTCGCGGGCGGCGCGACCTTCACGGACGCCGGGCGTTCGCTCGAGGGCCATAGGGATGCCGTCTCGTCGTTCGGTCCACCCAGCCACGCGAGCAGCAGGCCCGGCCCGTGGCGCACGAGGGCGACGCCACCGCGGCCGGCCGGCACGTCCGCGCCACGCGTCACCGTGCCGTCGCGGCCCAGGAGGATCACCTCGGCGCTCGCTCCCCGTACATGGAGCGTGGTCGCGGTCGCCCGCGTCACTTCGGGAAGGACGATCCGCAACGTGCCGGCGCGGTCGAGCGAGCGTTCGAAGGGCGGACCCGAAGAGAGCGACTGGGCCTCTTCCGTGCCGTCGCGCGGCAGCAACTCGACGGAGTAGGGATCAACTCCCGCCCCCATGTGGAGGATCGTCAGGCGATCCGAAGCCCCGTCGTCCAATAATTCTTCGAACGGCGCGCCGCCCTGCCAGTGCGTGCTCACGACCGTATCGCCCCGCGAGAGCACGGCGACGGTGGACTCGCCGAGCGCCAGGCGCAGCTTGCGCGGACCGTTCGGCAGATCGAGGCGGCGGGCCGCGATGCCGTCGAGATGGCCGTCGAGAACGCCCCAGTTTGCCTTCTCAGCCGTAACCGCTGGGAAACGAACCGTCGCGAGCCGCAGCTCTTCGGTGCCCTCGGCCTCGCCCGTCTGCCAGACGCGGGCGACGGGATGCCGCGGAGCGAGGGCCACGGAGACCGCCGTGCGTGGCCCGACCGCCATGACGGTGGCCGCCGGCTCGGTCCCCTTCGAGTCTTCCCCGCTCTCCCCGACGCGCACGCCGGGCTGGCCGGAAGGAGACGTGGCGAGGGCGAGCACGGGGCCGCCGGCTCCCTTCCCCTCCGCCCCCGCCGAAATATCGGCCGTCACCGCCGCGCCGGCCGGCACCGGGAACTGCGCGCCCGCGTCGAGCCCGGCTCCCACGGTCACGCGCTCGGCCTTCACCGGCCGGGAGCCTTTGCCCTCGCGCACCAGCCAGAAGCGCTCGCCGGGCGACGACAGCACCGCGCCGCCGGCCACACCGAGGGCCACCAACGGCGTGCCGGGAGCGCCAGAACCGCGAAGGTCCTGCGCCGCCTCGCCCACATCGGCGAAGCGGAAGACGCCGGGGCGGTCGAGAGCGACCACGCCGGCGGCCAAGGGAGGATCGAAGCCGGCCACAGCCGGGAGATGGCCGCCACCCCGCAGCTCCTTTTCGCTCAACCGGGGCGCCGTGATCGCCGCCGCGGAGAGCCGCACCGGTGTCTCGTGGCGGTCCAGGGACCACAGGCGCAGCCGGTAGGCTTCGCCCTTCCCGCTCAACGGAATCTCCAGATGGGCCTCGCGGGCAATCGACGTCCCGACCGTGCGCCAGGCCTTGCCGTCGAGCATCTCCACGGAGAGCCCGAGGCTGTCCTTCGAGCGCGCCGCCACCAGCAGAAGGTCCGCCTTCGCGCCGACCGGCAGCGGGCGCAGCAGCACGTCGCTGCCGAGCTGGAGGTTGTCGCGGATGGGCAGCGGCGCCGGCGCTTTCTCCACCTCGGCGGGCGACCGCATCGCGATCCGCATGTCCGTCTTCTTGACCCCCACGGGTTCGACGCGCAGCGTGTAGCGGCCGGGCGCCAGGCGTTGGAAGAGGAGGAAGTTCCAGTCGTCCGGCCGGTCGTCGTTCTCGGCGACGGCGTGGCCGTCCGCATCGAGCAGGCGAGCCCGCACGTCGGCCGGGGCGATCGAGGTCAGCTCCACGAGGCTCTCGCGGCCCACCGCGATCTGCACCTCGCCGGGCGCCGAGATCTTCTTCTCCAGCCCGGTCACCAGCTCCTCCGTGTGCACCGTCACCTGATAGTGGACGCGACTGTTACGCCGCGAGCACTCCGCGGCGAGCTGATAGCGGCCGGGCTCCAGCTCGCCCTTCCAGGCGCGGCCGGGCGGCACGAAACCGATCTCGGATGCCGGTGCGTCGAGCCGGATCAGCCGGCCCTGCATCTCGTCCGTCAGCTCCACGGCGGCGTGAACCTTGGCCGGCACCTCGAACTGCCAGAGGTCGGGAGGCCGCGGCGCGCCCTCGATCAATCCCTCCGGTCCTTCCGGCTCCACCCACACGTGCCCCACCTGCGTTTCGAGCGGCAGCCGGTGCGGGCCGTGGCCTTTGAATTCGAGCGGCACCGGCTTCTGCTCCAGCAGCACCAGGGCGCGGGCGTCCACCGGTTGCGGTAGGAGGACGAAGCGGTAAGCGCCGGGCTCCAGCCATTCGTCCAGATCCGCCGGGATGTTCGGCTTTTCGAGCGGCCAGCCGTCGGCGTCCTCGAAGCGGCAGAGGAACTTGAAGCCGAGCCCCAGGGCGCGCAGCGTGTAGCGGCCCGCCTCGGTGACGGCGACGCGGAAGACGACCGCCTGCCCGGCGGGGAGAGTGAAGTGAGCGGGCATGCCGGCGCGCAGCTCGCCGCCGTCGGAAGCTTGAGTGGCCGCGAGCGTCAGCCCGGCGTGGCCGGCTGATTTCCCCAGCGCCGCCACCGTCACCTGGTAGTCCCCCTCCCGCAGGTACTGCTGGACGAGGAAGTTGCGGCCGACGCCGTTCTGCGCGTCGCGGCGCAGCGCCGGCACCGTGCGGGTGCGCAGCGTGCCGGCGGTGGCGAGCAGGCCGGTCGAGCGCACGGCATAGAGGCCGGGCTTCTCGGCCTGCACCAGCCAGGAGCTCTGCTGGCCGCGTTCGAGATCGAAGAAGCGCGGCGCGCCCGTCCCCAGAACCGGCAGCTTCGGCAGGGCATTGAGGGCCGCGTCGGGCAGCGGCGGCAGAGGCGTCGTGGCCTGGAGCGTCAAGGGCTCCACCCACAGCGAGTAGCTCACCGTGTTGAGACGGTCGTGCCGCACGGCGACCTTGTGATCGCCGGCCGCGACCTCGGCCTGCGGCGACCAGCCGCCGCCGTCCACCGCCACGTCGAGCCGCGTGCCGTCGTCCGGCTCGGCACGCAGGGTACCGGCCTCGGAGACGTGGAACGGGATCTCGAACGGCTCGCCCGGCTTCTGGGCGACCGGCAGCGGCTGGTCCAGATCGACCGGCCAGGGACGGAGCACCAGGCCGGCCACGACGCCCGGTTGATGATTGAAATAGGCGGCATAGCCGTGATCCCGCTCCAGCGTCAGCGGCGCGAAGCGGACGGCGGCTTGCACCGGCTGAAGCGGAACCGGCCCCTCTGCGGCACCCTTGCCTCCCGGACGCAGCGTCAGCGTGAGAATTCCCTTGTTCTGGGGCTCCAGAGAGAGAATGTAGTAACCGGCGTCGAGCTTCCAGGAAGAGGTGGCGCCCTGGTAATTGGGGGGAGCGTAGCCCTTCGGCCGGTAGAGCAGGAACGGCTCGACCCGGGCCCGGGCGCCGGAGTCGCTCGCCACCACCCGGTAAGTGCCGGTCTCCTTGACGTTCAAGAAGAGAGTAACTTCCTCCAGGAAGTTGAAGCGCCGCGACCAAGCCGTATGTGAGTCGAGCGGAATCGCCGCAGCCGTCAGGAAGCGCTGCTTTCCCCCAGGCGGCTGATCGGTGACCAGGGCTGTGGCGTCGATCGAATCCTCGGCGGCGCCGGCGTGGATGCTCGACACCCAGTAGGTGCCGGAGCGGTTGAACGTGTAGGAGTCCCGCTGCTCGAAGTGCTGGAGGATGTAGGGCTGGCCCGGCGTCCCGGACACCGTGGCCACGAGCTCCCAGCCTTGAGGACCGGAAGGCTTCGCGGCCTCGGCTGGCACCTCAGATTCTTCGGATGCTTCGGAGGCCTCAGAAGCTTCGGAGGTCTCAGGCGCCGTTTCAGGAGCCGCCTCGGCCTGCGGCTGGCCTTCGCCCTCTCCTTCATTCGAGGCCGGCTGTTCCATCGCGGCCCCCTCGTCTCCGGAGCCTTCCGCCGCCGCCGTCTCCTCCGCTTGAGCCGGCGGCTCAGCGGGCGCTTCCTCCTGGGCCGCCGCGGGCTCCTCGGAGTTGGCCTCGTGAGAGGCCGTCTCCTCGGTGGGGATCGCCGGCTCCTGGAAATCGTTCCCCGGCTTGCCTTCGGCGCGCAGCAGGGCGACCGGTGGCACGGACTCCTTGGTCACGGCACTCGTGCCGGTGGCGGCCTGCTGCTCGTAGTGGCTGCCGCCCCGCAGCCAGCCGGAGGCCAGGGTGACCGGCCGGGCCTCGGGCAGCTCGACGAGGAAGAAGTTGACGTTGTCGGGCAGACGGAAATGGTCCTCGCCGAACGGGCTGACGACGTAACGCCGCCGGCCGGAGTCGGGCAGCTTCGGCTCGCCCCACCGCAGATAGAACGGATGCTCGTCCGCGCCCGCGGCCCAGGGTTGGGCGACGCCGCCGTAGGCCGTCAACAGATAGAGACCGGGCTCGAGCACGGAGGCGATGCGGCAGCGCTGGAGCGGCTGGCCGATGACCGGCTGGATCTGCTGGCAGCGGGGCGTGACGCCTTCGAGCCACGAGCCGTCGCGCCACAGGCGCAGATCGGCCAGATTGCGGCCGGCGGCTTCGAGGCGCACGCCACGGCGAGCGCCGATCTCCAACCAGTAGGAGACCTGCTCCAGGTCGTCCAGGCTCTCCTGCACCAAGCGGGTCTCGACGAGGCGCGGAACCGGCGCGCCGGCCCGCCTTTCGAGGAAGCTTCGCGCCGTCACCTTGACCTTACCGGTGCCCTTCTCCGCGCTCTCGACCCGCACCTGATACTGGCCGCGGTCGAGGAACAGGTCGAGCCGACCGCTCTCCGTGCCGGCCTCGCCAGCCTTGCCGAGAGAGCCCGCCATGCGGTCCACCAGCTCGACGGAGCTGCCCTGCGCGTTCTCGACGCGCAACGAGTAGCGGCCGAAGCGATCCACCGTGAGCAGAGTCTTCTGCTCGCCGGTCGCCGGCAGCTCCCCGGCGCTCAGCGTGACCTTGGGCGTGTCCGGAGCGGGTGCCTTGGGCGCTGGAGCCGCAGGCGGAGGCGCGCCGAGCGTGGCGACGGGAGAGAGGTGGAGGAGGAGAGCCAGCAAGGCCGCGGCCAGGAAGGAGCGGAACAAGCCGTCAGCCTGCACGCTCCCCTCACCGCCACCGGGCCTCACTGGCCGCTGCGTCTGCGCGGCCGCACTTTGTCTGGGCATGGGATTCCTTCTGGTCTGCCCAGAGAGTGTATCTCAGGAGGAATCCATTTCGTAGGGGCCGTCGTCGATCCGAGGTCTTCCTCCGCTTGGGCGTGCCGCGGAAAACCTACTCCATATCGATGATCCCGATCCCCTTCCCCTTGGCTTGGAACACGATCCGCGTCTGCTGACGAGACCACTCGGCGTGGGTGGCGCTGAAGAGCGTCCGGTCGGTCAGTTGCCAGGGCCCTCTCCCATCGCTGTTGATGACCCAGATCGCCAGCCAAGTATTAGTGTCGGGGTCCGGAGTGGGCCGCGTCGATTCGAACACGATCTGGTCCCCGTCGGGAGACCAGTTGGGAGAGCGTCCCTGGAACGCGCTGGGATCGCCGGGCTCGAGCCGAAACGGCTCGTTGAGCGGCTCCACGATCCAGATCTGGTTCTGCTCCTGCTGGTACTCCCCCCAGTTGCCGGCGAACGCAATCCGGGTGTCTTCGGGGTTGACGCTCGGCCGGCCCGCGCAAGGATGAGGCGACTTCGTGAGCACCTCCGCGGTATCCGGTGTCAGCTTCAAGAGCACGGCCTGCTTGGCGCCAGCCTCCTCGTAATACCCCACCGCAACCAGGGACTTGAGGTCTTTGCACCAGGAGGGATAGATAACATTCGCCGTGATCGGCAAGGCTCCCTTGAAATACGGAGCCGCTCCACTGCCGTCGGGGTGGACCGTCCAGATCTCCCCGTTGCGGGCAAAGGCAATGGCGTTCGGATTCCAGGACCAATCCGGCCGCGTAGCGCTGACACCGGACGTCCCCGCCGCAGGATACAGACGTCGCAGGTCCGTGCCATCGGAATTTATGATGTAAAGGGTATTTCCCTTCGTAAAGACCACCTGCCCGCCATCCGTTGAAAAGGACGGCCAACCCCCGTCGGGATGAAGCCACTGGATTTTCGGAAAGTCAGACATGAGCTTTGATCCTCCTTTTAGGTTCCGTCCGTGTGGTTCCGGAATATCAATGACCGCTCTAACTGCCGCTGCCGAGGTACGCCACACAGTTCATCAGGAACTTCAGGTTGTCGCCGGAGTCGATCTGTCCCGTCGAGGGATATTGGTATTTGACTTCATTGCTGTAGTTTCCCACGATGCCGGAATGGCCGATGACAATGACCTTACCCTTGCCCAGCGTATAGAGGACGGCAAAGGCGAGGTCAGCGGTTTTATATCCCAAACCGCTCATATCGGTACTCGTGGTAGGAAGAGGTATCAGGATGGTGCCGCTGCCATTGCTCATCACCGGCACGATACCGCCGGAATCCCATGCTTCAACCGATGCGACGCTATCGATGATCGCCGGAGGTGCATCCGGATTCGGGGACATCGGGCTACTCAGGGGAATCGAAGCGAAAACAGTCGTAATGCCGAGCGCCGCGGCCAGTTGGATGTCGTGGATCGGCCAAGAGGGAGGGTTTTTCTCGGTGATCGGGGGCCAAGCACTGTGGTTTACGAAAAGAAGGAGACCCCCACCCTGGTCGTGGATCCAGGCATAAAGGCCACCGAGGTCTCTGCTTTCGTAGGCGAAGCTCACGCCCGGCGGGATTGCAGGCGGAAAGCCCGGATTATCCGCCCGATGCCGTGTGGTGATGATAAGAACTTTGTTTGGGCCCAGTTGTCCCGCGAGGGGCTTTGTGAAATCTGTGTAGTTGAGCGTGTATCCAGCAGATTCAAGCTCCTTGGTCCACGTGGTCAGCCGTTTCTTTGTTTCGTTCTGTACTTGGACCTGAGCTCCCAGGCTGTCGAAGAGAACGTTAATGCTCATGATGTGCCTCCGGGCGCGCGGTGCGCTCCCTGAAAGGGGTTGCCGTTATGGCAATCCATTTTTGTTTCACGAAATATCTATGATCCCGATCCTTTGCTCATTTGCGAGCGGTTCGAGGCAGGGCGGGTTGCTCGTGCGCCCTCGGTTCCCGTGGCCGCTTTGATTCACGATTTCCTTTTGCCGGCATCAAGGAGACATCGCAAGCGTCGTGCCATGCCTATATAAAGGGAAGCGGCCGGCAAGCCGAGTAAGGCCCACCGTCCCGACGCTCTCCCACCGTCCGACGGTACCGTCGGACGGTCCTCCAACGCGCGGAGGGCGGACCGCCGTCGGCCTACAAGTAGGCATGCCTTATGCTAGGTTGCGAATCGAACCCGAAGCCCGAACGAGAAAGGAATCGCCATGTCGACGACACCAACGCCTGTTCCCCTGATGATGTCTCAGGTCGCAGTGACTTTCGATGCCTCATCGCTTGCAATCTCAACCGATATTCCCCCCAGTGAAGGGCTCCTTATTCCAGCGGGAATCACCATGATCGTCCTTACGCTTAGTACGATCAATGGCACTTCCGAAGCGGTGTTTCAGACAGCGCCCATTCAGTGGTTCGCAGCCGACAATCCTTTCGCGCCGGCCGATCCGCCAGCCCTGTTCGTGATCCAACGGCATGGCGACAAAAAAGTCACGCTCTTGGATTTCAACTCAGCGCCGGACTCGCACCGATTCAACATCGTGGTCGCCTACGAAGGGAACACCTATGGCTCGGACCCGATGATCATCAACGAGCCGCCGGCGTCGGGAGGAACGCCAGATGACGATCGGCCAGCCGGACGATCCCGGGCGGGCTCCCGCGGACATAAACGTTGATGTACTGGAGCGCGCCTACGGCGCGAGAGGTTTACTGAAGACCGGCTCGTTGCGCAGGCGATCAAACCAGGGGAGCACAAACCAGTGCCGGTTGAAGCCATGGGCCACGGCTCGATCGGCGCTGGCGACCGCCGATGCGGTGTCGCCGATCAGCGTATAGACCAGCGCCGCCTCGAAGGCGAGGTCCGGGTTGTTGGGCGCTACGACCACGGCCTGTTGGATGGAGGCCGCGGCCTCCGTCCGGTACCCCAGATGGGCTTGCGCCTGGGCCCTGGCCGCGAGGAGTTGCCAGTCGTCCTGCGCCGGGTCGTGGGAAGTCAGCTCGAGCACCCGACGGTAGAGCGCCTCGCCTTCGGCCCTCCTGCCGAGGAGTGTTTCGGCATCCGCCAGGTTGAGGGCGGCGCCGAAGGTGTCGGGAGAGAGAGAGTAGGCCTTCCGCAGACTCGTGGCCGCCTCCTGATAGCGGCCGAGCATGAGTTGGCTGACGCCGAGGTTCGAAAGCACGGCGAAGCCGGGACGGCGGCGGGCGAGAGCGGCATAGAGATCGGCCGCGCGGGCCGGATCTCCCGTCTCCAACTCGAGCTGGGCCAGGAGATTTTCGCCGCTGGCGAACCCGGGAACGCGGCGCAGGAGATCCTCCAGTGTGGTCCGGGCCGCCGGCATCTCTCCCAAACGCATCTCCAGATTGGCGAGATCCAACATGGACGAGGCGGAAGGGCGGCGCTTCACGGCGGCGCGCAGCAGATCCAGGGCCTTCCGGCGGTCGCCCTTCTTTTCGCTCAGCAAGGCCCGTTGTTGCAGAGTCCGCGCATCGCCGGGAAGGCGCTGCTCCAAACCATTCAGAGCCTCTTCGGCCTCATTGAGACGGCCCGCGTTCAGCGCCACACTGAACAACGTATCGAAAGGGAGAGGATCCTCCGGCGCGACTCGCCGCGCCTCGCCGACCAGGCTGAGGGCATGGTCGAGTTGCCGCGCATCGCGGGTCTGAAAGAATCGGAATCCCTCGACCCGGGCTTCCAAGAGGTAGGCGTCCAGGAAGAGGGGCGAGCCAGCGCGAATCTGGTCCAACTCGGCAAGGAGCGGCTGGAGATCGGCCGGCCGCGCTTCGGACCACTGCCGCTGAACCCGCAGATAGCGCTGATAGTCCTCGCCGCGGACTCGGAGTGGGGAGGCCCCCGGACGGGTGTTGAATCCGGAATAGAGCGGCTTCAGATAGGTTGAGATGGCGGTGCCCAGCAGGTGAAGGTCCTCCAGGGGCACCTCGAAAGGCGCCGTGCTCTCGATGACCTTCCCATCGCTGCCGCGCTGGCGGCGCAGCACGGCCTGGCACTGGCGGGCCTGGCAATCGAGAGTTGCGGTCAGCACCTCTTCCGCCGCCAGCAGCCGGGAGAGCCGCTGCACGGTAGGAGCCGGTTCGCCGGCCTCGGGAGCGCCGGGAGGGAGCGCGGCGACTCCCTCCAGGGAGGTGAGCGCACGCAGAGAGGCCGCTTGCAGAGCCGCGGCGGCCAGGGCCACGTCCTCACGCCCGGCGCCGAGACCGACCTCCGGGCGTGCCACGGTGACATACAGCGGCCCCGGCAGCGGGCTCGGTGAGCTTGGAAGGCGCAGCCGCCAAGCAAGGAAGACCCCCAGAGCCGCCAGCAAGACCAGGGCCGCGGCGAGCGGCAGGCGGCGGGGGCGGAGGCCGCGATAGGGAGTGACGGAGAAGGGCCTGTCGGGATCGGACGCCGGAGCCGCGGCGGGCGGCACAGGATGCGAGGCTCGGAACGGAGTGGAGGATACCGTCTGGCCGGTATCCGGCGGGGCCGCCGCGTCTCCCGATCCGGACTCGATGCGGGCGAGCGCTTCGCCGGCGCTCCGCGGACGCCGGGTGACATCCTTCTCCAGTAGCGAGTCGATCAGCGCCGAGAGGGGTTCGGGGACCTCGGGAACCAGCTCGTGGACGGGCGGCTGGAGGTGGGTGCAGACGCGGGCGAGGGTTGCGATCGGCGTCGCGGCCTGGAACGGGGAGATGCCGGTCGCCGCCTCGTAGAGCAGCACGCCGAGCGAGAAGAGGTCCGATCGCGGGTCGAGAGCGAGGCCGTTGGCCTGCTCGGGAGACATGGCGCGATAGGTGCCGAGGACTCCGGCGGTGCCCATGGTGCCGGGGACGGACTCGCCCGGCGCGTCGGGCCCAGGCGAATAGAGCTTGGCAAGCCCGAAGTCCAGGACCAAGGCGTGGCCGGACGGCGCGAGCACGACGTTCTCGGCTTTGAGGTCGCGGTGCAGCAGACCCGCCGAGTGCGCCGCCTCCAGCGCCCCCAGGACGTCCACCGCCAAGGCGGCGACCCGCGCAGGCGGCAGCGGCCCCTCGCGCAGCCTCTGGGCGAGGGTGGGGCCTTCGACGTACTGCAGGACGAGCCAGTCGCCGTCCGCCGTTTCGAGGAGATCGTAAATGCGTACGATGGCGGGGTGGTCGAGTTGGGCCACCGCCCGCGCCTCGCGCCGGAAGCGCTGGCGGAGCAGATCGCCCGCCACCTCCGGCCGGATCTGCTTGAGGGCCACACGGCGCTCCAGCCGCTCGTCCCAGGCGGCATAGACCACTCCCATGCCGCCGGTGCCGAGCTTCCTCTCCAGGCGGTAGGGGCCGATCCGCTCGAGTTCCATCGGTCAATCGTTTCCGAGCTCGGTCCGCCGGATCTTGAGGCCATGGGGCGAGACGCCGAGCTCGTCCGCCGCCGCGTCGAGGTCCCCGCCGGAACGCTCCAGGGCCGCGGCGATCTCTTCGCGGCTCAAGTCTCCGGCCTTGCGAATCCCCCCATGGCGCTCCACCAGGGCATAGAGGGAGGTGCGCGAGACGCGCAGGCGGCCGGCGGCCCCTGCGAGGTTCCAGCGGCTGGCGCGCAAGGCCGCGACGAGCTCGTCGTCCGAGATCTCCGAGGTCGAGCGGTATTCGGCGCGGGCGGCGGGCGCCTTGGACGGCGGCCCATGGCTACCCGTCACCGGAGAGCGCTCTTCGCCGGAGGCCGGACCGCGGAGCGCCATCTCCACCGCCGTGGGCAGCTCGGCCTGCTCGGATTCCTGGCAGCCCACGGCGAGGTGGCGGGCGACGTTGCGCAGCTCGCGCACATTGCCGGGCCAGTCGTAGTTGGCCAGGCGCGCCACCAAGCCCGCCGGCAGCCACGGCCGGCCGCGCGGGCCAGGGTCGTCGAGGAGGCTCTCCCGGCCCAGGGCCGCGAGCTCCTGCCGCAGGAAGCTCACGAGCAGGCGGCCGACGTCGTCCCGGCGCTCGCGCAGGGGCGGCAGACGGATCTCGAAGCCACGCAGGCGATGGAGCAGCGGCGCCCGGAACCGCCCCTGGGCGACGGCGCTTTCGAGGTCGGCGTCGGTGGCGGCCACGATACGGACGTCGACCCGCACCGGCGCCTCGGATCCGACCGGCTGGATCTCGCCGTTCTCCAGCGCGCGCAACAGCAGCACCTGCACCTCCGGTGGCGCCTCGCCGACCTCGTCCAGAAACAGCGTGCCGGTGCCGGCGCGCTCGAAGTAACCCGCCCGCCGGCGGTCCGCCCCGGTGAAGGCGCCGCGCGCCGCGCCGAAGAGCTCCGCGGCGGCGAGCGCCGAAGGAACCGCACCCAGGTTGAGCGTGAGATAGGGCTGGTCCCGGCGAGGCCCAGAGGTGTGAATGGCCCTTGCCACGAGCTCCTTGCCGGTGCCGGTCTCGCCGCGCAGGAGGACCGGCGTGGCGGCCGCGGAGACCCGCCGGATCTCGCGGCACAGAAGCACCAGGGCGGCGCTGTCGCCGATCAGGCCGAAGCGCTCGGGCTCGCGCGGCAGGACGGGCAGGAGATGGAGGAGCAACGCCACGCGATCGGCGAGCAGGGCGACGACACCGCGTTCGAGCTCGGCGGTCGAAATCTCCTCCTCCGAACAGGCCCCGAAGAGATCGATCCGGCCGCCGCCGGCCTCCGCCGTAATCCGGATTGAGCCCGTCCGCTCCCCTGGGGCCAGGTGGAGTGGCCGCCGGCTCAAATGAGGATCGGCCAGCGGGCGCGCCTCGTCGTCGCCAGGTTGGGCGAACAGCGGCGAGAGGCGCGACAGCGGAACAGTCCGCCCGGAGCCCAGGGCCGGCAGCAGGACGCGCTCCCCCACGCGCCGCGGGTCTGGATGCGCCAGAACAGTGAGTGAGGGGACCCGGAGATCCGGAGGGCACACCTGCCGGGAGGCATGGGCCTCGGTCGAAGCGTTCAGCTCCCGCTGCCAGTCACTTCGGGAGAACGACATGGATAGATCGGAGTCTAGAGAGAGCTCCGTCGCAAAGCAAGGAGGAAGGAGAGGCTGGGAGTGTAGCGGTTTGGAGCCTGCTTAAGCGTCGAGTCTCTCACTCCACCGGCCGCGCGCCCTTCCGGTAGAGAGCTTCGTAAAACGGCTTGCCCGTGCGCAGACAGTGAATGCGTTTTTCGGCCCACATGCGGCGCAGAACCTCACCCGCCGCCCGGCTTTCGATGGGCCGGCGCAGCCGGTCGGCGAAGCGCTTGTTGGCTTCGGCGGCGATGGCGGCCCCGCCGAAGGGCTCGCCCCCGGCGGCCTGGCTCTCGACCACGACGCGGATCATCCGGCTGACCATCAGCCGGCCCCATCCGGACTCGATGTCGATCGAGGTGGGAGGTGGCTCCGGGGCCGGAGCCTGAGCGGCGAGGTCCAAGGCTGTCGCCGCCACCGACCGGAAGGCCTCCAGGTTCGCCTGCACCTTCTCGAGCTCCGCCTCATGCAACGCCCGCTGCTCGCGATGGTGTACCTCCTGCTGGGCGTGGAACGCCTGCTGCTCCCGGTGATGCGTGGCGCGAGCCTCCAACTTGGCCAATACCCCTGCAACGGACAGCTCCGAGCTCATAAAACCTCCTCCGGGTACCGTAACGTCCCGATGGTACGCAGCAATAGACCTCCCAAAGACCGCGAGCGACGGACTGCTCGCAGTATTCAAGCCTCAAGGTCGCTGTGACAGACTTACCTGCCCTGAGAGTATCACGCCTAATTGCCGTAACCTGCCGGGCCGATCAGTTCCAGGGCGTGGCCATTGCAGCATTCGGTCCGTCCGATGAAAGGCCGGGAGCGCTCGATGACTGAAAAGCCAGACCCGATCTGACGCCTGACATGGACGATGCTGTGATTGATGGTCACAACGCTGTGATTGACACGCACAATGTGGCGAATGACGAAGAGATCGCAGCGATTGGCGGAACCGATGAAGCGAAGGACGGACCGAATACTGCAAAACATCAGTATCATGCAGCGATAAAGAAAGTCTGTGCAGCGAGATGAACGCCCTTCGTCTACATGCACGCGCCAGTCGCAGCAAAAACCTGGGCCGGCGAAAGATCGGGCCTGGCCTTCGCGGTCATTTGCCTGTCAATCGCCGCAATAACCCCGGCACTCATCGCAAATGGCGCGTCCAGCGCAGCAACTGGCATGTCATACGCTGCGAATGACGTCGCAGTCGTTGCGATAGGCGCATCCAATGCGGCGTACGTCGCTTTGATTGCTGCGAGGAGGAGGTTCTATGCTGCGACCAGGATGCCCGGCACCGGGACGGAGATGTCCGGAGTCGTGCCTGCTCTACTTTGTCGGATGGCTTGTCCGAGCCGGCCGAGGACCAAAATGCGGGAGAAATGTCTTGATCCAAGACTCTTTTCGACCCTAGATTCGTGTCTGCTATGATTTCCGGCATGGGTGACGACCGTCCCGCTTATAGCCTCAAAGCTCCCGGTGCCTCAGGTCACTCTCTGCATCTGCCGGGCCGGGGCCCCTTCCCGCCGGTCGATGAGCGCTTGGTCGAGCCCGACGTCACGCGCGACGAGATCATCGGCGGCCGGCGAGTGGTCGCCTTCCCGGCCGAGGCGCCTCATGCCGATCAGCAGGGAGAGCTCCAATACGTCGTGCGGGCTCATGTGGCCCTCGGCTACATCGCGGCGGTGGATCTGCTCACCCGTCAAGACTCGACATCGGACTTCGCCAGCGACGTTTGCGTGCGCAGAGCGGGCGTCGATCCGCAGACGGGCACGCGCTACCTGGAAGAGTTGGCGTTTGAGGTGGTCTCGGAGCAGAAGGAACGGGACGTGTCTGAGAAGGTGCCTCGGATGCACCGCCGGGGTGTGCGGCGGATCTTCGCGATTTTCGTCAAGAGCCAGAAAATTTGCGAGTGGTCTCCCGAGAGCCAGGGGAGTTGGCAGCCCTTGGTCCCCGACTCCAGGATCGAAGATGCCTGCTTGGCGATACCGCTCGCGGTCGCGGCTCTGCTGGACGCGGCAATAGCGGACGATGCTGTGATCGAGGCACTGGCTGCCAAGGGCAATCCGGCGCTCCGCAAGCGGGAAGCCGCGGCGAGGAGTGAGGGTGAGGCCAAGGGCAAGGCCGAGGGCCGAGCTGAGGGGATTGCCGCGGCCATTCTCAGGGTCCTGGAAACGCGCGGCATCGCCGTGAGCCCGGCCCAGAGACAGGAGATTTTGGGCTGTGCCGATCTCGACCGGTTGGACCGCTGGCTGAGCCGGGCAGCGCTGGCCGCCACGGCGGGCGAAGTCCTTCAGGGGTGATGGCCTGCGCACACCAGAGAGCTGGTACTTTAGATGAGGGAGGTAACCGTGACTCGCATCCTCGAGGCTGTCTACGAAGATGGTGTGCTGAGGCCACTGGAAGACCCAGGGCTGGCGGAACACCAGCACGTCCTGCTCGAGATCCGGACCGAGCCGCAGGAGCATGCCTCGTCAGCGCTGGCGGCATGGCATCGGGTTTATGAAGGGCTTCCCGAAGACCAGATCGCCGAGGTCGAGGCCATTGCCTTGGACCGGAGCCGCTTCTCAAGTAGCGGGCACTGATGCCGAGAGGCCCGCGTCTCCTCGATACGGTTACTCTTTCCGAAGTCATCAAGGGACGTGACCTGGCAGTCCTCCAGCACGCCCGAGACTATCTCTCCATTCATGGGCGCTTTCAGTTCTCGATCATCACCAGGTATGAGATCCTCCGAGGCCTCAAGGCGAAGGATGCGTACCGCCAAGTGGAGCGATTCGAGGAGCAATGCGCCGAAAGCCTCGTGTTCCCGCTGAGCGACGAGATCGTCGTGCGAGCCGCCGAGATCTATGGATCTCTCCATAAGCGCGGAGCCCTCATTGAGGACGCTGACATCCTGATTGCCGCCACGGCTCTGGTGCATGGCCTTGAGCTCGTGACGGAGAATCCCTTGCATTTCAGCCGCATCCCCGATCTCGTCATTGAGGGCTGGCGCTCTTCCTGATCTCCAGCACCTTACCCTCCCCCAACCGTAATGGAGTTCTTCATCCTGCTCCACTACTGACCGGCACCTGTGAGCCGGAGCAGCCTAGGGAGATCACATGAAACGGCTCGGCGGTCGAGGCCGAGGTTGGGAGCGTGGTGTCGTAGAATCGCGCCATGAGCGTCGCCCCGTACCCTCGGTACAGCAAAGAAGAATTCGCCCGGCGAGGCAACGAGATCTATGAGCGTGAGGTCCAACCTCATCTCAGCGCCCAGGATGCCGGCAAGTTTGTCGCCATCGAGAGACGAGCGCCTTCGAGACCGACGCAGACGAGATTGCCGCCTCGCATCGGCTGCTCGCTCGCAACCCGGAGACCCAGATCTGGTTCCGGTGGGTCGGTTCTCCCCATACCCGCCGCTTCGGCCCACGCCCCGCCGGCCCAACGGGTCGGGAGATCCCAGCCCAGGGCATCTGAGGCCGAAGGCCGAATGCCCTGGGGAAAAAGGGACTCTACGCTTGCGGCCTGAATGGCCGCGGGAACCTTGCACGCCTTGTTTCGTCTCGCACGGGCCGAAGCGCTGAGCAACGTCGTCGGCTACCTCAAAAAGAACTCGAACGACTGGCTGCAACCGCACCCTAAAACGCCGGGTCAACGGTCTCGCGGCCTTCCAGGCCGCACCGTGTTATTAATCTCTCCACCCAGGGCATCGGCCTGCGGCCTCGGCCCTGGGCTCCGTTCTCCCGGCCCCTTGGGCCGGCGGTACGGCCACTCGCGTCATGTTTTGTCGAAGGGCGAGTGCCGGCGAGCAGATGCGGCTTCGCACGATCCGCCTTTCCAGACACCTTCCTATCTCGGTCGAGCTCCCGGTGAGCGCGCCCCCTCCGGCTCTCCCAAAAGGTCCACCGCCGGAACCGGCTTCATTTGTTCGTCAAACTTCAGTCCCAAGCGGCCCTTCCACTTTTCAAGGAGCTCTCTCGGGTCTCCCTTGATTGGAGGATCGGCGGGCTCGCCGAGGCGAAGGGTTTCGAGGTGGAAGGAATTGCCGGTATCCCCCAACGCTACCTGGATGCAGCCCTCGCAGTCGGAGGGGAAGCGGAAGCCCTTCGTCCAGGATCCATGGAGCAACTGGCTGCTTCGAGGGAGAGCTCTTTTGCCGTCCCACGAGTAGGTGTTCAGCCAGCGGTTTGTGGCCACCAAAAAAGCCTTTCCATTTGGGAAGAAGGCTACGGTCCGAGGATAGCCCTGAAGAGGCGGGGTATTTGTAAGAGATCTGCCAGTGACTGCGTCCCAGAGACGGACGATGCGATCATAGGCCCCAGTTGCGAGGGTCTGGCCATTGGGGCTGAAGGCCACGGCAAGGACGGGTGTCTCATGCTGTAGGGGAGGCGCCAGTGGCTTGCCAGTGACGGTGTCCCAGAGCCAAGCGGAGCCTCTTGAGATGAGCCTTATTCCCGTGGCGACGATCCGGCGATTGGGGCTGAAGGCTACGGTAATAACGGGTGCCCGATGCTGTAAGGGCGGCGTGAGCGACTTTCCGGAGCGAGCGTCCAAGAAATGATCGGTGTCGTTCCCCGTCCCTGTGGCGACGATCCGACCATCGGGGTTGAAGGCCACGGCAAGGACGGGTGCCTGATGTTGCAAGGGCGAGGAGAGAAGCTTTCCGGAGCGAGCGTCCCAGAGCTGCGCGGTGCTGTCCCAGGACCCCGTTAGGACAATCCTGCCGTCGGGGCTGAAGGCCACGGCCTCGATAGGACCCTGATGATGAAAGGTTGGGGGGAGCGGCTTTCCGGAGCGAGCGTTCCAAAGCCGAGCTGAATTGTCCCAAGACCCCGTCAGGACAGTATCGCCATCAAGGCTAAAGGTCACGGCGGTGACGGCTTCCCGATGCTGGAAGGTCGGGAAAAGTGGCTTTCCGAAACGAGCGTCCCAGAGACGGGCGGCGCTATCACCTGAACCTGTCAGGACAGTCCCGCCATCGGGGCTGAAGGCCACAGCGTAGACAGTATTCTGATGCTGCAATAGTGGGGAAAGCGGTTTTCCGGAGCGAGCGTCCCAAAAACGAGCGGTTTGGTCCGAGGACCCCGTCAAGACGGTCCCGCCATCAGGGCTAAAGGCCACAGAGAGGACAGCGGCCTGATGCTGCAACGGCGGGAAGAGCGGTTTTCCAGAGCGAACGTCCCAGAGCCGAGCGGTGTGGTCCCAGCACCCCGTTAGGATGGTCCTGCCATCAGGGCTGAAGACCGCGGAGAAGACGGGTGCCTGATGCTGCAATGGCGGGGAGATTGGTTTTCCAGAGCGAGCGTTCCAGAGCCGAGCGGTGTGATCCGAGGATCCCGTCAGGATGGTCCTGCCGTCAGAGCTAAAGGCTACGGAGAGGACGGGTCCCTCATGATGGAAGGTAGGGGAAAGCAGCTTTCCAGAGAGAGTGTCCCAGAGCCGAGCGGTACTGTCCCCAGACCCTGTTAGAACGGTTCTATTATCAGGGCTCAAGGCCACGGACAAGACTGGTGCCCGATGTTGCAATGGCCGCAAGAGCGGCTTTCCGGAGCGAGCATCCCAGAGCCGAGCGGTGGTATCCGAGGACCCCGTCAGGACGGTCCCGCCATCGGAGCTGAAGGCCACGGCGTAGACAGTGCCCTGATGCTGCAATGGCGGGGAGAGTGGCGTTCCAGAGCGAGTGTCCCAGAGACGGGCGGTACCGTCGTCGGCTCCTGTCAGGACAATTCCCCCATTAGGGCTGAAGGCCACGGCTCTTACAATATCTGCATGCTGAAGTGTAAGCCGTAGCGACTCATAACTCGGTCCTACAAGATTTCCAACTCGCCTTCTGAGCCTTTCGCTGTCTTTCAAGTTCAATCCCTGAAGGTAACTTAGAAGGCTCTCATCCCTGTTGCCGACCAAGGCATACTGCAGAGCTCGATGTTCCCAGAACTGCTGCATCAGCTCGGTAGCCCGCAATCGGGAGAAAGGGTTGGCGTGGAGGGCCGTATATGCCCCCAAAGCGCTGTTGTAGCCATTGTCTTCAATGGCAGTTTGGAACGCTTTTTCGTAGGGGCGCGGCTGGAAAACCGCGTACCAGACGAGGACGCTCCCCAGAGACGCCGCCAAAGTTGTGGCCGCGAGCTGTCGCCCGCGATCTGTGGGCATCGCGGACTTCGCCCACGCCGGCGTAAAGACCGTCTCGTAGATGCGATTTCGCACGGTGAGCCGTCCTTCGTCCGTGGCCTTGACGACTCCCGCGAGTTTGAGTTGGGCGAAGAGGGGCGAGGTGGGCTGGTCCGGGACCGGCTTTCCCTGGCGTACGCGGCGATAGAGTTGGAGGAGACGGCGACCTTCGGGACCGGGCTTCTCAAGGCGAGCCCGTGCATGCTTAAGGTTCGTCTCTTCCCGCTGCGCTCTCGAGGAGAGGAACAGTTCCTCGACTTGCGAATCGACGGCCTTCTCCCCTTCGGTGTCCGTGGCCCGTTCCCGGACAGCACGACAGAGCGCCTGGGATAGGTAGGGATGTCCTCCGGTCCAATAAAGGATGCGCTCCAGCCTTCGGTCCGCCTCGTCGGGATCAACGTGCAGTCCAGGCGCAAGAGTTCGGGCTTCGTCCAGACTGAAGTCAGTGAGATCGATCCTCTTCCCGATGTTGAAGGGCGTGCGAGTGGGGTCCTGGATGAGTTGGTCCGGTGTCGCGACGCCAAGCAGCACGAAGGTCAAGCGCTCGAAGTCGGGCTCAGTGGCCCGGGCGTTGAAGCAGGCGCGGAGGGCTGCGAAGAAATCGTCCGCGAACGGGAGCCCGATCGTCGAATCGATCTCGTCCACGAAGATCACGACACGGCCAGGGCGGTGTGTCAGCACGAGTTCGCGGAAGAAATCGGTGAGGCGCTGGACTGGCGGCAGGTCCGCCCGTTCCTGCCACCAAGGGCGCAGCGGAGCGGCGATTTTGAGTTGCTGGTGGATCTTGTTGGCGATCCCGAAATACCACTGCGTCGCCGCCTGGGCTCCCCGCTCGCTCCCGATTTGGGTGAGATCCACGATGGCCGAGGCGACGCCGGCCTGCTCCAGTCGCACCGCAGTCCGCGCCATTAGGCTGGACTTGCCCATCTGCCGTGCGGTGAGGACGTAGCAGAGTTCTCCGGCCAGGAGACTCTCAAAGAGCTCTGTGTCGGCTCGCCGTTCGATGTAGCTGGGCTCCCCGGGTTTCAGGGTGCCCCCGGTGACGTAGAACGGGCGGGCTGGAGTCGCGGGCTCGCTCACACTGAAAGGTGCCGCGAGAAATACTGCTGGTAAAGCGCGCAGCGCAGGCGCGCGGTGGAGCAAGTCTCCCCGGCAACCAGCCCTGAGGCCGAGAGACGCTGGAAGAGCCCTTCGTCGTCGCAGCCTTCGCCCCTCGCGAGCCGGGCGACCGCGACACGCAGGCGATCACTTTGTAGCAACGCCCAGAGATGCCGCCGAAGGTGGTCCCCGAAGGGGCCGGTGTCCTTGCCGGCCTCCTCGCTAAGCCGGGTCAGGGACCAGCGTTCGGTCGCAAGGACGTAGAGCGCCTGCCGAACGAGGTAGGGATGCCCGCCGACCAGTTCCACCAGGCCGGCGATCTCCTTGGGGCTGCGCAACGGGCGCCCATGGCGTTCGTTGAGGTCCGCCACCTGATCGCTGTTGAAGTCTCCCAGGCGAAGCCGGTCGCCGACGTTGAAAGGCGACTGGTTCAAATCCTCGATCCACAGCGTTGGGTCCGTGGCATGGCCGAGGACGAGGTGGAGGTTGTCCCAGGACTCTTCCGTCGCCCCGTTGTTGTGCCAGCCGCGGACGGCGGCGAAGAAGTCGCCGCGATAGGGACGATCGAACAGGCGGTCCACCTCGTCGAGAATGAGGACGACCGGGGAGGAAGATCCGTCGAGAACGGCCCTAAACAGGAACTCCGCGAAGCTCGCCTTCTCCCCGAGGAGATCCGAGTCCCAAACGTCGTCCGGCTGCAAGGTGGTTTTGAGCGTGCGTGCGATCCGCCGGGCGAGCGTCAGGAGGATAGTGTGCAGGCTGACGAGTTGGGGCTCATCGAAGGTCTGGAAGTCCAAATAAACCGAGCGCCGCTCCGCCCGCTTCGACAGCGCGTGGACCCGGGCCAGAAGGGAGCTCTTGCCGCTCTGCCGTGGCCCCTTGACAATAATCGTACTCCCCGTGAGGTGCCCCTTTCGTCTCGGCTGCGACCGATAGATCCTTGAGGGAGAGGACCGCAGTGTCTTCAGACGACGATCTCACCGGGAGAGCCGCACCTCCCGTGATCGCGGTGTAAAGACGGGCGAACAGCCCCTCCTTGGAATCACCCGGATTCCAAAGAGCGTAATGCAGATCATTTAGATAACTGCCCAAGTCGTAGGGAAGCTTTCCCTCGAATCCCAGTCGGACGGGGAAGATTTTCATTTTCCCCGCCTGCCGGAGCTCATGGGCGGTCTCGATCTCCTGGCGCACCATGGCACTTCGAATCGAGTCCTCGGAGAGGAGGACGACGAAGGAATCCGACGCGCGAAGCTGGCGGTCGATTTCCGCCGCCCAAACAAGGCCGATCTCCATCTGTTTGTCGAGGAACACGCGGAGCCCGCGCTCTTGTAGGAAGGCGCAAAGCCCCTCCGCGAGCTGTTCGTCCGGGGGGACGTGCCGGTAACTCAGGAAGACCTGGCTCACAGTTTCATCAACTGTACCATGGGACTGGAGAGACACCTCATGAGGTCTCAATACCCACGCCAGCCACTGTAGAGACGCCCGCGGGGAACCCCGTGGGGCGTCTCATTCGAAGGATTCGCCCTCGCCGTTTCCGGAACGGTCTGCAGCGGTGATTTCGTTGATCTTCAAATCTTCCAGGAGGCTTTGAGGATCTTCGCTCCGAGGAGACGCCCCGCGGGGTTCCCCGCGGGCGTCTCTACAGTGGCTGGCATCGGTAACGCGTCTTCAAGCGGATCGGCTGATCGGGCGAGATGCTCTCCGCCAACCCATTGCTTTTCTCCCTCGTCTCCCGGTCGGGAGGAGGGCTGTCAACCCTTGGGCGCCTCTTCGATGATCTCGTCGACGCCCGGGTGGGCCCGCCGACGCAGCGCACCGAGCAGCGAGGCTAAGGTGGCGAGCGCCATCGGGCCGATGAAGATTCCGAGCAGGCCGAAGGTGGCGAGGCCTCCGAAGACGCCGAGGAAGACGACGACGGTGCTCAGCTCCTCGGCGCCGCGGATGAGCAACGGCCGCAGCACGTTGTCGCAGAGGAACGAAGTCACCAACGTCCCCCACAGGAAGAGGAAGATGGCGGCGCCGTGATGGCCGGTGGTCCAGATCCAGAGGCTGCCCGGCAGCCAGACGATCGCTGAGCCCCCAATGGGCAACAGCGACAGCACCGCCATCGTCGCACCGGCGAGAACCGGCGAGCCAAGCCCGGCGAGCCACCAGCCGATGCCGCCGAAGGTGCCTTGAATCAGGGCGAGGAGCAGCGAGCCGCGGAAAATGGCCCGCACCATCTTGCCCAGCGAATGCCGCACCTCCTGGCGCCCTGCCGCGTCGGTAGGCAGCAGACCGAGCGCCGCCGCGGTCAGCTCCTCGTCGTCGTGGAAAAAGAAGAAAAGCAGGAAAAGCGTGGTGAAGAAGGTGAGGAGCGCGTCGAAAAACCCGAGCACCAGGCTGCCGCTCGCCGCCGCGACGAACGCCGACGCCTTCGTCACAGAATCGGTGGCGAACTTCTGAAAGTCGGCGGGCTCGATGCCGAGGCGGGTCTTTGCGGCGTCAAGGAACCGGGCCGCCTCGGGCATGGCGACGATGTCGGAGAACGAGGAGATGTTGCGGCTGTGGAGGGCGTCCACGAGTTGGCCGGCGGCTCTCACCGCCTGGGTCGTCAAGACACCGACGAAGAGCCCCGCCGGCAGCAGCACGACCAGCCCGATCGCCACGGTGAGGAGGCCCGCCGCCAGACCCCGCCGCTTTGGCATGCGGCGGGCGAGCGCCTGCCACGGCGCCGCGAAGACGACCGCCAGGATCACCGCCCAGGCGAGCGCGGCAAAGAACGGCTTGAGCACCTCGAAGACGAGATAGCCGACGCAGAACAGGGCGACGAGGAAAAAGAGAATGCGATAGACCTGCCGCTCCCGGTCTGATGTCTTAGGCTCCATGACGGTATCCTATGCCGGACATCGCATCGCACACCTGCCGCCAAGCGCGGCTGACGGCGAGGAGGTGCGCGGGGGCCTGCTCCGGGGCACGGTGGCCCGTTCTGACCTCGGCGGCGAGGCGGCGGAGGGCGAGGCGGTTGGCGCGGTCGCGGTGGTCGGCGAGGTGCTCTCTCAGGGTCGGCGGCACGGGCGGAGAGAGCAGACTCCAGGCCGGCTTGGCGAAGATGGCGGCGGCTTCCGGGGGCGGCAGCTCTTCGACCGGTCCCGCCACCGGCACCCAGAGCACCGGACCCGCGGCCTCGACGAGGTGGAGGGTGCCGGTCTCCCACGTAAGTGCCAGGCGGTGGCTCACCCAGGTTTCCCGGCCGTCGTCGCGCTCGGTGAGAGCCGTCTGGCATTGGATGGAGAAGGGAACTCCCGCGGCGGTACCGTGGATGGCGGCCAGTGGACCGTCGCCGGTGAGGGCGCCGTGTACCTCGAACGGCGAAAGGCCGCCGAGCGCCCGGCCCACGAGGTCGAGGCAGGAGTAGAGGGCCCGCGGGTTGGTGGCGGCGGTGAGGAACAGGGGGCGCTCCGTGGCGCGGGCGCAGACGGCGAAGAAGGGCCACGTAGTTTCGAGGTCCGCGAAGTGCGCGTTGAGATGGTAGACGAGGCCGCGGCTCCGCGCCTCGGCGAGCGCCGCCGACAGGTCCGCCGGCTCGGCCGGATGCTCGGCGAGGACGTGCACGCCGCGCCGCAGGAAATCCATCGCCAGCTCCGTCCCCGCAACACCGGGCACCGCCACGCAGGCGAGGTCCACCCCGTTTTTCGGCACTTCGCTCTCGGCGCGATAGAGCGGCACACCGTACCGGGCGGCGAGCTCGCGCGAGCGGCCGCTGCCGCGGGCGACGATGCCCACCAGCCGCAGACCGGCGTCGTGCTCCCACAGCGCCTGAACATAGGCGGAGCCGTATCGGGTGCCGCAGACGATGACGCGCACGGCTTCAGGTCCGTGGCTGGCCGGCGCAGAAGAGGTAGATGGCCTCTTCCTCGCCCGCCGGCAGGTCGAACAGCCGGTTCATCTCAGAGTCGAAGAAGCCGCCGATGGTGACCGGTCCGAGGCCGAGCGCGTCCGCCACCAAATAAAGGTTTTGTCCCACGTGCCCCGCCTCCAGCCAGACGTAGCGGTAGCCACGCGGGCCGTATTTCCATTGGGTGCGCGCGAAAACCGCCGTGATGCAGATCACCAGGTTGGCATCGCGCAGCATCTCCTGGCCCAGGGTCATGCCGGCGAGCTGGGTGTGAAAAGTGCCGGTTCGGCGCAGCTCCAGCTCGTGAGCCCAGGCGTCGTAGTGATAGAGGCCGTCGGCGAGCCCCGCCACTTCCTGCGCCGCGACGTAAAGCTCCAGCGGATAGAGCCCGCCGCCCGAAGGGGCCGGCCGCTCGGGCACGATCTGACCGTCGATCAACCGGGTGCCCTGAATGCCGTAGCATGCATAGAGGAGCCGGCCGAGCGTTTCCAGAGGCAGTGGCGAGAGAACAAACTCGCGCACCGACCGCCGCCGCGCCAGCGCCTCGCCGAGGGTGAGCGGCGGCAGGGCGAAGTCGCGCCCGGGTAGCGGCGTCCGCTCGGAGCCCAGATAAATCCGCCGCTTCGCGGGCTTGCGGTCCATCTCCACCGAGAGGTCCGGCAGCTTCACCCGGACGTTCGAGGAGTTCAGGTGATAGAGGCGGGCGAGGTCCGGCTCGCGGGTCCTGGCCATGCGCGATTCTTCAGGCCACGGGATGGGGATCGGGATTGACGCCGCGCGACGTCAGGTGCGCCTGGAGGCGGGGGTTGGCCAGCCGGCGGAAACGCTCGCCGAAGTGGATGGGCTGCATGTTGGTGCCCAGGGCGCGAGCGACGCGGAACGGGCTCGCCGTCACGTCGGGCGAGGTGACGTCGGCGATCGCTACCCGCAGCCCGGCGGCGCTCAGGCGCTCGGCGCAGCTCGCGGCGGTGGGCGACGGGGCCGGTGCCACATCGGCGAGGATCACGGCGTCCTGATCGGCATCGCCAGGCCGCCGCAGGAAATCGAAGGCCCCCATCCGCTCGGGCGTCACGTAGTAGAGCGCGTGGTCTTCCAGCGACAGCACCTCTTCGGGAGTGGCGGGCACCTTGCTCTCGCGCATCAGGCGCTGGATGTAGGGGCCGACGTGCCCCTGTTCGAGAATCGCCTTGCGCACCGCCGTCCGCAGGTCGGTGTGGCAGGCGAGCGCCACGGTGACCGCCGGCCAGCGCTCGCCGTCGCCCACGCCCAGGCAGAGGGCGGTGGGAATGCCGGTGCCGGCGTCGAGCAGATAGAGCTCCACGGCCGCGCCGCGCTCGCCGAGCTGGCGCACGATCTCGCGCACGCCGGGCTCCAGGGCGCCGTCGGGAACGATGCGCCGGGCGGGGAGCCGGCAGAGCCAGGTGAGCATGAAGGCGTCGCGCTCGACCAGCTCGAAGAGGGCGCGCAGCGCGGCGTCCTCCAGGCCGCCGCCGGCTGCCAGGCCGTTGGAGGAGACCTGGCAGAAGTGCTCGCCGGGATCGGCCATGAAGTTGAAGAAGGAGGTGAGGGCCGGCACCCACACCGGCTCGCCGCTGCCCAGCCAGGAGCCGCGCAGCCAGTGAATGGGGCGGTCCGGATCGAAGGGCGCAAAAGGGAAGCCCGGCTCGCGGTATTGCTCCTCGTCGTAGAGGCAGAGCTGGCGCGGGTCGAAGCCCTCCTCGCCGAGGCCGTTCCAGGAGGCGAGCCGCAGATCCTCCCGCCGGTAGCGGGCGGCGGAGTAGCGCTCGATCGCCTCGCCCACGGCGCCGATGAGGGCGTCGACGGCGGTGAGCCCCTTGCCGGAGGCCACCTGCGGATCGTGGACGTGGCGCAGCCGTCCCTCCGTGTAGCTCGCGAGGTAGGCCGTGGCCGCCACCGGCAGCTCGAGGCCGGCGTCGTCGGCGCTGCCCTGGGCGGTGACCAGCGAGCGGATGATGCCGACCCGGTCGTCCACCCAGCCGGAGAGCAGCTCGCGCAGGCCCTCGGTATCGCGCACGGAGCCCAGGCCGCCGCCCGCGCCGCCGCCCGGCACCGCGCCGCCGGGATTCGGCGATGCCGCGGCCACGGCAGCCCCGCCGCACAGCTCGCACCAGGGCATGCGGACGACGCCGTGCCAGGCGCCCTCGCCGCTCACCAGGTTCTGAACGAGGAAGCGGCCGGGCAGCCGCGACGCGGTGTAGCCGGTCAGCAGCTTGATGGCCTCCAGGGCGAGAAGCTGCCCGGCCGCCGGGGCCATGGGCGCAAGATAGCCTCGGGCCCGCGGCGGCGCCGGAGCGGCCAGCAGCGAGCCCTCGACCTCGTGCGATGTGGTCTCGAAGCCGGTATTGGCCAGCCGGCGCAGGCGGAAGCAGTTCCAGCAGGCCGTCTCGCCCGGCACCACGGCGGGGCCGATCCAGGCTTCGACGCCGTCGAGATGGGCGTAGACGGAGCGCAGGCCCGCCGCTTGAGCGAAGCGCGCCAGCCGCGTGAGGAGAAAAAGGTCGTCGGCGGTGAGGCCGGTGATCAGGAGATCCCAGGATCCTCCTTCAATCGCGATCTCGCCGCCGTCCTGAGGAGCGAGCGGCGCCGTCGTCACCACGCAGTCGGGCGCCACTTTGGTGATGGCCGCCTTCAGGGCCTCGCGCCGGGGCTGGCCGAGGTGGGAAGCGTCCCAGGTCCGCACGGCGAGCAGGTCGCCGGCGGTCACCCACTGGTCGTCGAGGAGGTGGAGGGCGCCGGCGCCAGCCGCCGCGAGCTCCTGGGCTGCCACCGCTCCCCACGGTTCGAGGCCGGCGATCACTACGCGGGCGGCCCGTAGCCGGGCGGTGCCTTCGCCGGGGCCAAGCCCGCACTTTTGGAAAAATCGTTCCTGCACCTGCCGGGCCTCGCCGGCCGCGTCCGGAACCTCGGGGACGTCCTCGATCAAGCCCCGCTGCCGCAGCAGCTCGAGGAAGCCCACGACGCTCGTTCGCGACGTTCGGGGGAGGGCATCGGCCACCCCCTCGGCGTCGCGGCTGCCGTCGAGAAGGGGAAGCATTTCAGTCACGAAAAGGCGGACGTCCTCGCCGTCGAGCTGGAAGGCGCCCAGGTCGGAGCGCAGGACGACGCCCGCAGTGGTGGGGGTGACGCTGGCGGAGGGGCTCAGGCGGATTCGAGTCATAGATCTCAAACGGAAACCGGGCCGGCGCAGCCGAGTTTTTCGTTGCCTGGAATCGACGTCTTCTGTAGAGCCTGCGCGCGGAGGCGGTCTCAAGCGGATTATGGCACGCCCGGACCGCCCCCGCCGGTCAGCCGCACTGGGCGCACTTGTAACACTGAGCGCACTGTGCGCATGGCGTGCACTGGGCAGCGCACGGCGTGCACTGAACGGCGCATGGCGTGCATTGAGCAGCGCACGGTGTACACTGCGGCTGCGCGCACGGCGTGCACAGGGGCTGCACGCACAGAACGCAGTTCGTACAGGGCGTACACATCGGCTGGAGGTGCTGGACCTGGCAAGGTCCGCAGACCTGGCAAACATGACAGACCTGGCAGACGGTGCACGCATGGCAGACGGTGCAGATGTGACACGCCGAGCAGTTCGAGCAGGGACCGCAGGAGCATTCGGCGCAGATGACACGGGTAGGAGTGAGGTGCTTGTCCAACTTGTCGGACAGGGCGCTCACCGCCGAGTGCAACTCGGTGATGGAGATGTGCAGGTCCTTGGGAGGGGTCTCGGGATCGTTGGCCATCGTCTCTCCTTGGTTGAGATTTTCCATCGGTTGCTGGGGATCGACCACGCCGGCCGGGGAAGCTGTCGAAGCTTTGTTTGACAGATTTAGAGGATACCACGAGAACGCCTGTGATTTCGAATCCTTCGAAGCGTCAAGACGGTGACGGCAAGGTGAACTGAAGCCAAGTCTGTCGCCACTGCAAAAGATTCATTACAATGTATAAATGAGAATGCCTGTGGGTCCCACCGTGGAGCCTCCCGGCCTTCTCATCACCTTTTGAAAGGAGTATTGAGATGAAGAAGGCTTCCCTGAAGTTGCTGTTTGCCGCCGCGTTGATGATCGGCGCCTTGGCGATCCCGGCGCCGTCGAAGGCGCTCAGTGGTCCGATCGGTGGCTGCGACCACCACGGCAACTGTATCGAGGTCTACCAGCCGGTGATCTGCTCGAATGGTATCGTCTACGGCAACAGCTGCTTCGCCTATCTCGCCTGCGCCACCGGCTGCGTCCCCTACGGCGGCGCGACGGAGTAAAATTCGCGAAAATAACCGATGACGAGTCGCCAGGCCGGTTTTCTCGCCGGTCTGGTGCTCTTGGCAGCGATCCAATCTTCTTATTCGCCGCCGCCGTCGCCCGGGGCGGGCCGGGGGATACCGAAGGCGCGCAGGAGGAGATTGGCGCTGGCGGCCCAGAAATCATTGCCCCGGTGCTTGAGGTTCCACAGCAGGATCACCGCCTCGCCGCGGCTCGGCACCATCTGAATCATGCTGGTGAAGCCCGTCACCGCGCCGTTCTTGGCGATCACCAGCGTGCCGTTGGACACCCGCCGCTGCCAGCCGGGAGTGAAGTTCCAGGCGTAGTGGGTGCCGGGAGGAACGGCGGGAGTCCACATCTGGCAGGTGGCGTCCGGTTCCAGGAGGCGCCCTTCGCGCAGGGCCGCTTCGAGCTTCAGCAGATCGCCGGCGGTCGACTCCAGCCCGCCCGCGGGGACGCCGTAGTCGCCCGCCGCCAAGCCCGGATCGGCCGAATGCAGCCCACCCGCTCCCGCCACGTAGCCGGTGGCCCGGTCGAGGCTATCGACGCCGACGCCCGTCGAGTCCATGTGCAGCGGGACGAAGACCCGCCGGTGCATGAAATCGAGGTACGGCTGGCCGCTGACCGCCTCGACGACCTTGCCGATCACCGCGAAGTTGAAGTTGTTGTACTCCTGATCGGAGCCGGGCTTGAAGCTCAGGGGCACGCCGGCCGCTCGCTTCAGGGCGGTGGCGAAGGTGGGGGCGCCGACGATCCGCGGGATGCCGCTGGTGTGGGTCATGAACTGCCGGACGGTGATGCGGCGCCAACTCTCGGGCAGGCCGGAGAGGTATTTCGCCGCGGGATCGTTCAGCCGCAGCTTGCCGTCCTGCACCAGCAACAGGGCGCCGACGGCGGTGACCGCTTTGGAGATGGAGCCGATGGCAAAGACTGTGTCGGGCCCCGGCGTCGAGCCCGAGGGCAGCGAGCGTACGCCGTAACCCTTCTGGAAAACCAGCCGTCCATTGTCGACGACGGCGAGCATCAACCCGGGCGTGTTGTGGAGGCCCATGGCCTCTTGCACCACGGGATCGGCGATCGCCGCCAAGCGGGAGGACGCAAACGATGGAGGCCGGGCGGCGGCAGGCAGCGTCAGGGCGAAGAGGAGGAAGGGAACGACGATCCCGAACGCGGTCCTGGCTGCCATGCATTCTCCTTGTCGGAGCGGGCGGGCAGCCGGGGAGGGGACCACCCAGGCCGGCCATCATACGCCTGTCGGCTCGGCTCGCAGGGTCTTCCGTCGATTTTGGTGGAACTTCGTTCTACTGCACTTGCTCTTTGGTCTTCAAAAACTTCAACCCGGGCCACTCCTCGCCGGTGGTCTTCAGGTGCCAGGCGTTGCGCGCCAGGAAGACCGGCGAGCCGTTGTGGTCCTCGGCCATGGCGGCGTTGTTGGCGTTGGTGAACTTCTTGAGAGCGAGGTGGTCCGGCGCTTCGATCCAACGGGCGGTGTAGAGGGTCGTGCCCTCGAAGTGCACAGGAATGTTGTACTCGGTGCGGATGCGGTCGGCGAGGACGTCGAACTGCAGCGCGCCGGCGACGCCCACGATCCAGTCGTTGCCGAAGTTGGGCCGGAAGACCTGGGCCGCCCCCTCCTCGGCGAGTTGGAGAAGGGCCCGGCCGAGGTGCTTGGCGCGCATGGGATCTTCCGGGCGCACCTTCTTGAGCAACTCCGGCGCGAAGCTGGGAATGCCCGTGAAGCGCAGCTCCTCGCCCTCGGTGAGCGCATCGCCGATGCGCAGGTTGCCATGGTTGGGGATGCCGAGGATGTCCCCGGCGAAGGCCTCCTCGGCCAGCTCGCGCTCGCGGGCCAGGAAGAGCATGGGATTGTGGATCGGCAGGGTCTTGCCGGAGCGCACGTGGAGGAGCTTCATGCCGCGCTCGAAGCGGCCGGAGCAGAGGCGCACGAAGGCCACGCGGTCGCGGTGCTTGGGGTCCATGTTCGCCTGGATCTTGAAGACGAAGCCCGAGACGTTCTGCTCGGTGGGCTCGACCTCGCGCGTCACCGCCGGCTGCCGGCGCGGCGGCGGCGCCAGCTCCACGAGGCCCTGAAGCAGCTCGCGGACGCCAAAGTTGTTGATCGCGCTGCCGAAGAAGACGGGTGTCAGGTGCCCCTCGGTGTAGGCCGTGAGCTCGAAAGGCGGGCAGAGGCCGCGGGCCATCTCCACCTCCTCGCGCAGCCGGGCGACGGAGGTGTCGGGCAGGCGCTCGTCCAGCTTGGGATCATCGAGGCCCTCGCAGACCTCGCCCTCCGTGACCACCTGGTTGCGCCCCTTGGCGAGCAGGATCAGCCGCTCGTGGAGAAGGTCGTAGCAGCCGAGGAAATTGTGGCCCATGCCGATGGGCCAGGCGGCAGGTGTGACGTGGAGCTGGAGGTCCTGCTCGATCTCGCTCATCAGGTCGAACGGGTCGCGCCCCTCGCGGTCGAGCTTGTTGATGAAGGTGATGATCGGCACATTGCGCAGCCGGCAGACCTCGAACAGCTTGCGGGTCTGCGTCTCGATGCCCTTGGCGGCGTCGATGACCATGACGGCCGAGTCCACGGCGGTGAGGGTGCGGTAAGTGTCCTCGCTGAAGTCCTCGTGGCCGGGGGTGTCGAGCAGGTTGAAGGTGCAGCCCTCGTACTCGAAGGTCATGACGGAGGAGGCGACGGAGATGCCGCGCTCCTGCTCGACCTTCATCCAGTCCGAGCGGGCGCGCCGCGCCTCGCCCCGCGCCTTGACGGCGCCGGCCAGGTTGATGGCGCCGCCGAACAGCAGCAGCTTCTCGGTGAGGGTCGTCTTGCCCGCATCGGGGTGCGAGATGATGGCGAAGGTCCGCCGTCGGGAAACCGCGTCGGTCAGCGTGTCCATTGGGTGCGTACGCTCCAGATTCGGCCGGGCGGGCTGGCCCGGCGGGGGAGACTCCTCCGTGGTGAACACGAAAGAGTCCCTTGACCTTCCCGGGGAAGGGAGCGCGGGAGTGTAGCATGGGGAGACTTCATGGGAGTGAGGCGCTGCCGCGCCGGACGGACCGGCGTTCTCACCGGCCTCATCTACGGGTGTAGATTATTCTCCTGAATGGCGTCCCAGGGGGAGAAGAAAATGACGCTCAGTATTGAGATACCTGAGGAACTTAAGACAGAGCTGGTGACCGAGGCCGAACATCTGGGGCTGTCGCTCTCCGACTATACGCTGCAACTCCTCCGGCTGAGGCGTCCGGCCGGAGATCTCCCCCGAACCGGAACCGACCTGGTCACATACTGGAGACGAGAGAATTTGATTGGCACCCGTCCCGAGATCGCGGATAGCCCGGCGCATGCCCGCCGTCTTCGGGAGCAGGCGGAACGTCGCCGCGGTGCCTGATCGTGTACCTGCTGGACACCGACATCCTGATCGACGTCCAGAGGGGATATTCCCCAGCCGTCCACTGGCTCATCTCTGCCGGAAGCTCCGTCGGTGCCAGCGCCGGGCGCCATTGGGTCCTTTCTGCGCGGCCTTGAAATTTCTCTTAGATTCGAATGGTTATGACACGCGCTCGGACTTTTCTCAACTTCGAGTGACGTAGATAAACCCAAGGCAACGAATTCCCCCCGGCGAAGCGTCGAGCTCCGAGAGGAAGAACTGTGTTCTTCGCCGGGAAGCTCTGTGGGATTCGGCCGCCAAACCCTCGTACAAGGAGACCCCAGGATGATCTCGAAGCTCTACAAGCATGCGCTGCATGCCGTTCTTCTCGCAGCCATACCCTTAAGCGCGGCCCCCGCTCTGGCGGCCAATTCGATCGACGATGCGGATTTCTTCGTCAAGCAGCACTATCTCGATTTTCTGGAGCGGACCGCTGATTCCGGCGGCGAGGCGTTCTGGGCCGGCCAGATCACGCAGTGTGGTGCGGACGCGACCTGCGTCGCCCAGAAGCGAATCGACGTCGCGAAAGCCTTCTTCTTCTCGGACGAGCTCATCAATATCGAGCAGAGCCACGACCTTTACGGCCGGCGGCGGCTGGATCCCAGCGCCCGCAACACCACGGATTACAACCAGGCTCTGGTGGACGCCGCCTATCGCCGCTACTGGCGGATGCCGCTGCCTGCCTGGGATACCTATGTGAACGCTCTCAACGCGGGCCTTCCTAATGCTGACTACGACTCGGTGATCCGGTCGTTCGTCAACGACGAGCGGTATCGCGGCCGGTTTACCAATACTCCCTACAGCCGTTCGCTGGACGCCAACCGCAACCGGCTTTTCTCTGACTGGGCCGCACGCAATGGGCAGTCCGGTAATCTCTGCCAGGCCTGGCAGACGATGAGCTGTTCCGCCAAGGGATCCTTCCTGACTCTCACTCACCGGCTTCAGGTCTCCGTCCTGCCGGATGGCAGTGCCACCCCCACCACTCCTTTGGATCACGTGAACGGTTGCTACGCCATTCTCGGCGACCAGGCGGGAAGCACGGGCTGCGGCGGAATGGATTACCACCGCATTTACGTGTCCATGGATGGCACTCTTCACAATGCGATGCTCTACGCCAACTACGGCTACACCATGACGATCGATCAGAACGGCAATAACTATTGGAAGGCGAGTGGCGACGGAGCTGGTCCCCACCCTCCCTTCGACATGAGCGATGAGACCGCGTACGGCCATCCGCGAGGGCAGAACCAGTTCTGGAGCTCCAGCCGCGCTTTCTCGACGCCACCCGTTTACCGGACCGGCGTCAACGGCATCGTGGACTACAACATCATGGAGATCGATCAGGATTACGACTGGAACCATCCGTCGAGCACCGAGTGCAGCTACGACACCGGCGGCTGCGACACGTGCCATTCGGCGGGTGACCGTGCGAGTTTCTCCAGCGGGCCGGGCCGGATGATCTATGCCCGCCAGCACCCTTATCTCGCGGGTTCCTTCGCCGGGCCCGACTTCGAGTGGGCTCCCGCGGGCTGCGAGCGGCAGTGGTGCGGCGGTTGCGGCACCTGCGAGGCGAAGACCTCCTGGGGTTATCTGCTCGGCCATCCTGCCCAAACCTGCGCGGACGTGCCGTGCGACGGCACGCAGGACTACGTCTGCACGCTCGACGGCGGCAAGAAGCAGTGCTACCCGGGCCACGGTTGGCTCTCTTCGCCGCCACCCCCGCCGCCGGTTTGCGACCCCAATGAAGAGAATACCTGCTACGCCAATGGCGGCAGTTGGGACGCTTCGACCTGCGGCTGCACGATCGTGGAGCAGTGCCGGGATCCGGGCAATTGCGCCGAGTACGACTTCGTAAACTGCGTCTGCCTGCGCGCCTAGGCGAGCGAGACCAGATGCCATCCCGTCCTGCCAGCCACCAGGGCTGGCGGTGCGGGAGGGCTAGCGACCGATCGCTTTTCCATCCACCTGGATCGTCGCCGTGCGCAACTGATAGATGCCTTCGCGGCTATCGGCCCAGAGCACCTGGAACCTCCCGTCGGCAGTCGCCGTGAGACCGTGGTACTCCCCGCCCTCCAGCCATCGTCTCCCAGCCTCTCCGTTTGCCGGCGTGTCCGGACAGTTCTCGCCTGTGGACACCTTGACCTCGGGCAGGAAAGTGCGCCCGCCGTCGAGGGAGGCGGTGAAGAAGACTTCCTGGCAGCGGAAAATTTCCCGGTAGCCGCGCGGATCGTTGCGTGCGTCATACCACGAGATGCCCAGCACGCCCTCGCGGTTGACGGCGATCACCGCGTTCTGAGCGGAGGGGCTCCGGCCAGAGCCCTGATTCACCACCGTAGGCTCGGTCCAACTCTCGCCGTGGTCGCTGGACGACGTCAGATAGATATGTTCGTGGTCGCGATCGCGGCAGATCCAGTACAGCCGGTCTCGATACGGGCCGCCCGACGCGTCCGCCGCGAGCTCCGGGAAGCCCCGGGCGCAGACGTCGGTCACGAACAATGGGATGGAAAAGGTTTTTCCGCCGTCTGCGGAGGTGATCACCCAGCTTGGCGCACGGTCGAAGAGGTCGTGCTCGCCGTTCGCCGTGGTGCGCGCAAAGTTGACGATCGGTACGACCAGCGTGCCGTCGGAAAGAACGGCCGGGTTCATGGCGAAAGCGGAGAGGTTCGAGGAGACGATCTTAGCCGGCGCGTGGAAGGAGGTCCCCTTGTCGGCTGAACGCGCGATGAAAGCCGCGTCCCGAAGGGGCTTGCCGGGTTGCCCCTGGTGGGAGGCGACGTAGACACTGCCGGCGAACGGTCCCTCTGTCCTGTCGACGGTAAGAGTTCCGTGGTCGTGCCTGCGGCCCAGGCTCACTGGCGGTTCGTTCCATGTCCGCCCGCCGTCGGGCGAGCGGAAGGCCAGTAGCTCGGGCCCGAGCGCGAGAAAGAGGGCACTGCCGTCCGCGAGGACCGCTACCCACGGATCGAGGCACTCCTTGACCGGGAAGTCGTGTCTCATCCACGTCCGGCCGGCATCGAAGGAAGCGAGGGCTGCGCAGGTCAAACTTTCGTCCTTAGGGGAGGCTTCCTGGCGGGGATCACCGAGGTTGGCGACCAGGATGACGCCGGCTACCAAGTGGCTGGCGTCTCGCGGATCGGCGGCGAGATAGGGCTCGACGGCTGCGAGCCCGGTGGCGCCGATGGCGACCGGCAAATCCTCTCCGACCTGGATCAAACTGTGGGTGGCCGGCGCCGCGGCCGAGCTGGCAGCAGCTCCGGACAGGCCGAGGAAGGCAGGAACGAGCAGCAGGACCGGGACCCTTCGTGACATGGAGACCCCCTTTTCGCCATCGCCCCCCGAGATAGGGGTGCGTCCGCAAGACTCTTACGGACTACCCGCCTGAAACGTCTTCCTCCCCATTTCCGTAGGGAGTCTTGCAACAGGGTAGGAGGACCCATGGAGACTCTGCTACAAGACCTTCGCTTCGCTCTGCGGACACTCGCGCGCCGTCCCGCTTTTACGGCGGTGGCGGTGCTGACTCTGGCGCTGGGGATTGGCGCCAATACGGCTTTGTTCACCGTGGTCGACGCGGTGCTGCTGGGTCACCTGCCGTTCCAGCAGCCTGAACGGCTGGTAATGGCGTGGTGCTCGAATCCGACCCTCGCCCATTTGGCCGGCCTCCCCGACAAGCTGCCGATCTCGCCAGGCATGTTTACCGACTGGCAGCGCCAGAGCCGGACCTTCGACAAGCTCGCGATCTTCACCTCGGGCCGCATCAGCTTAACTGGCCAGGGCGAGCCCGAGCTCCTCGGCGCGGTGTCGGTCTCGGGCGACTTCTTCAGCGTGCTGGGCACGGCCGCCGAGGCTGGCCGCACGCTCCAGCCGGCGGACGACGAGCAGGGGAAGGCCACCACCGTGGTGCTCTCCCACAAGCTTTGGCAGCGCCAGTTCGGCGGCGATCCCAAGGTGATCGGCAGGACCCTGAGCCTGGGCGGCCAGCCGGTGACCGTGGTGGGCGTCATGCCCGCCGGCTTCGCGTTCCCGCGCGGCGCCGAGATGCCCAACGGCTTCGGCTTTGCCGCCGAGCCGGACGTCTGGACGCCCAACGGTTTGAGCCCCAAGGACCGGCAGGATCGCGACAATCACAGCTACGCCGGAATCGGCCGGCTGCGGGCGGGGGCGAGCCTCACCGCGGCGCGGGCGGAAATGGCGGGAATCTCGGACCGTCTCGAACAGGCCAATCCTCTCGACAAGGGGTGGCGCGCCAAGCTGATCCCGTTGCGCGAGCAACTCGTGGGCGACGTGCGGCCGGCCCTCCTCATCCTCCTCGGTGCGGTCGGGGTCGTGCTGCTCATCGCCTGCGTCAACGTCACCAATCTCCTGCTGGCCCAGGCGGCCTCGCGCCAGAAGGAGGTCGCCATCCGCACCGCCCTGGGGGCCGCCCGCGGCCGCATGGCGCGCCAGCTCCTCACCGAGAGCCTGGCTCTCTCGCTGGTCGGCGGTGCTCTCGGGCTGCTGGGCGCCTTCTGGGCGCTGCGGGCGTTCGCCGCCTGGTTACCTCCGAGCCTAGCGCGCTCCGCGGGGTTCACCCTGAATTTGCCGGTGCTGCTTTTCACTCTGGGGCTCACGGTGCTCGCGGGCGTCGTGGCGGGGCTGGCGCCGACTCTTCACAGTACGCGGCCGGACCTCGCCGGCACGCTGCGCGACGGCACCCGGGCGGGCAGCGGCACGGCGGGTGGCCGGCGCACCCGAGGTGCTCTGGTCGTGGCCGAGACCGCCCTCGCCGTGCTGCTGGTGGTGGGCGCGGGCCTGCTGGTGCGCAGCTTCTGGCGGCTGACGGCCGTCGATCCCGGTTTCCGGCCCCACGGCGTGCTCGCCCTGGACGTGCTCCTTCCCGAAGCGAAATACGACAGTGCGGCGCGCCTGAACGGGTTCTTCGACGCGGCGCTCGAACGCCTGAACGCGCTGCCCGGAGTGGCGGCGGTGGGCGGGGTTTCCAGCCTGCCGTTGAGGGGTGGCGAAAACATCTCGCTCGTGTACATCGAGGGCCGTCCATTGCCCGAGCGGGGCAAGGAGCCGCTGGCGGACCGGCGGTCCGCCACGCCCGGCTACTTCCCGGCGCTCGGCATCCCGCTCCTTCAAGGCCGCCTGTTCGACGCCCACGACGCCCCGAAGTCGGCACCGGTGACGCTGATCGACGAGGTGATGGCCCATGCCTACTGGCCGGGCGCCGATCCCCTGGGCAAGCGGTTCAACCTGAACCGGCCTGAAGAGAAAACGGCGAGTTGGGTGACGGTGGTCGGAGTGGTGCGAAACGTCCGTCACTCGGGGCTGCGCATCGATCCCCGCCCGCAGTTCTACCTGCCCTTCGCTCAGAGCCCGCGCAGTGAAATGAGTCTCGTGGTGCGCACGAAGGGCGGCGCTCCGAAAGATCTCTTCGGCGACGTCCGGCAGGCCGTCCACGGGGTCGACCCGGATCAGCCGGTCGAAAATCTTGCCACCATGGAGCAGGTGGTCACCGAGTCCGTGGCCGGCCAGCGTTTCAACATGGTGTTGTTGGGGGCCTTCGCCGCTCTCGCCCTGGCGCTCGCGGCGGTGGGGATCTTTGGCATCACCTCGTACTCCGTGTCCCAGAGGACGCGGGAGATGGGCCTGCGCATGGCCCTTGGCGCCCTGCCGGGCACGGTTCTGTGGATGGTGCTGAAGGAGGCCGGAGCCCTGGCGGGCGTCGGCCTCGCCGCGGGGCTCGCCCTGGCCTTCGGAGCCACGCGGGTAATGGCGAGCCTCCTCTTCGGCGTGCCGGCGAACGACCCCGCGACCTTCGTGGCCGTAGCCTTGGCTCTCGGCGCGGTATCGCTCGTCGCGGCATGGGTGCCCGGCCATTGGGCCACCCAGGTGGACCCGATGGTGGCGCTGCGGGCGGATTAAGACCCTCATCAAAGAGGGAGAAAAGAGCGCGTGGTTATGGCGCCACGGCGGTTCCGTTCACCGTCGTCGCCGGGCCTGCCTTCTTGCCGTCCGTCGGCGTGACGCGGCAGCTCACCTTGTTTTTCGAGTGGGCCACGCCGGCGGCGAGAAGGTCCGTCAGCCCGGCGCTGGTGACGGCTCGCACCAGCCGATTGTTGACCCGCCATTCATAGCGATAGCTGACAATGTCGAAGTCCGGGTCGCGAAGCAGGAGACCGCTCTGGACCACGCAGGTCACAGCCTGCCCCTCGACCGGATGCGGCGGCGAGAGGCGCGCCGTGATCCTGTTGGGCGGCCGGTTGACGACCTGCCGCGAGGTGGCGACCACTTTGAACGGCGCGTCGACGACGAAGCTGTCGTTGATCGCCATCTGGTAGCGCCAGTTGCCCACTATATTCAGGTCGAGCCTGAAGTTGAAGAACAGGAAGGCGAGCTCGAACAGCTCACTGTTGCCGAAGGGGCCTGAGAATTCGCCCACGACCTGGCCGTGCGGGTTCAGCACCCGGACGTCGTAGTCGGCGTTCGCGGGCAGGTTGTGCAGGTCCATGAGCGAGCCTACGGTCTGAAATCCCTTGACGAACGTCGACGTGCGCGGGAAGGGGTCGAGGAGCCAGGTGTCGCGGTCCGGGACCGAGATCGTGCCGGGGGACAGGTAGAACTCGTTCGCGCCGAAGGCCCGGTCGACCGGCGGCTGCGAGACCCAGAGGCTTTCGCCGGGGTTGCACGGACCGGTCGAGGGCTCCACCCAGTTGGTGGCCGTATCGGTCTCGAAGTGGAGGTGCGGCCAGTTGCTGAAGCCGCTGCTGCCGGTCAGTCCGATCTGCGTGCCGGAGGTCACCGTCTGCCCCGGGGCGACCGCGAGGCTGCCCCTGCGAAAGTGGAAGTACACGCCGAAAAATCCGCTGCCGTGATCGATGATCGCGTAATTGGCCATATTGTCGGGGGACCAGACCGTGTTCATGTCCGGCTCGCCGTCGTGGGCTTCCACCACCACGCCGCCGAGCGCGGCGAAGACCGGCACGCCGATGGCCTGCTCGCGGAAGCTGCGAATCAGCGAATCGTGGCCGCTGTGGCCGTCGTAGGTGTAGTCGGTACAGTCCCAGTCGCGGATCATGGTGTCGCCCGAGCGCGGATCGAGATCGGTGAAATTGGAGAGGTACAGATCCTGGCCCTGGATTCCGGCCTGAGGAAAGAAGGGATATCGATAGGGACCCTCAGCCTTCTCCCGGACGCCGCGCGCCGCCTTGTCCTTCTCATAAGCCGCGATGGCGGCCTGGATGTGCGCGCGCTGCGCCGGCGCAATGGCATCTTTTGGCCGCGGGAATCCCTGGAGCGTCATGACGCCATCCGCGGAATGGATCGCCTCGCCCCACACGGGAGAGACGCAGAGACAGATGGCCATCATCGAGATGCTGCCGAAAAGTTGAACCGCCCGGCTCGTCATGGTGCTGCCCTCCTTCAGGGTGCTCGATCTACGACGCTTCCAATTCTAATGCAAGGACGCGGCGAAACGTTTCGGGCGGCATCGTGCCTTTCCCTATTGCCTTCCCATAGGAGTCGTGATATTGGTATCCCATATGAGAGGTGAAGAACCGAAGGCAGACGTCTGGCAAGGCACCTTGGCGTTGATGGTGTTGAAGACCCTCGAGGCGCTGGGTCCCCTGCACGGCTACGGCATCGCGCGGCGGATCGAGCAGACGAGCGGCGACCTGCTGTCCGTCAACTATGGAACGTTGTACCCGGCGCTGCTCAAACTGGAGCAGGAGGGGGCCATCGAGTCCGAGTGGGGCGTGTCGGACAACAACCGCAAGGCCAAGTTCTACAAGCTGACACGCGCGGGCTCGAAACAGCTCGAGAAGCAGGCGCACGAATGGGAGCGGACGACCGGCATCATCGCCCGGTTCTTCGTTCCCGAGGGGGGCTCCTCATGACACGGCACCTGCGCGCGGGAGCCTTGCGCATGAGTGGAATGTTCCATCGCGAGCGGCGGGACCGCGAGCTCGCCGAGGAGCTCGAGAGCCACCTTGCGCTGCACGTCGAGGACAACCTGCGGGCGGGCATGACGCCCGAAGCGGCGCGCCGGGACGCGGTGCTCAAGCTCGGCGGCGTCGAATCGGTCAAGGAGCAGGTGCGGGAGCGCCGCGGCATTCCCGTGCTCGAGCATCTCGCGCAGGATCTCCGTTTCGGCGTTCGCATGCTGAGGAAGGATCTCAGCTTCACCGCCATCGCCGTGCTGACCCTCGCCCTCGGCATCGGCGCCAACACGGCAATTTTCAGCGTCGTCAATGCCGTGCTCCTGCGTCCCCTGCCGTTTCCCCAGGCCGAGAACCTCGTCCTGGTCTGGGCGACGAGAGCCGATCGGTCCGAGGATGTGGCCTCGTATCCGAATTTCGAGGATTGGAAAGCGCATGGCCGGAGCTTCGAAAGCATGGCGGCGTTCACCACGCGCGGCGTGATCCTGGAAGGTACCGATCAATCGGAAAGCTTGGCCGGCCTCCAGGTGACGCCCGGCTTTTTGGAAACCTTGAAAATCCAGCCCGCTTTGGGGCGGACGTTCCGGCCCGAAGAGGCGGAAGCGGGAGCGGCCCATGTCGCCCTGCTGAGCGACGGCGCCTGGAAAAGCCGTTTCGCGGGACGGCCGGACATCGTGGGACAAACGCTCCGTGTCAACGAGGCAGCCTGCACCGTCATCGGCGTCATGCCGCCGGGAGTCAAGTTTTCCCCGGATGCCGAGGAGCAGATCTACACGCCGCTGGTTCGCGATCCCAGCCGGAGTCACGGCTTCCTGCGCGTTCTGGGCCGATTGCGCCCGCACGTTCCCCTGACCGGGGCGCAGGCGGAAATGAACGTCATCGCGGCCCGTTTGGCGAAAGAGTACCCAAAGACGAACGACGGAGTCGGCGCGCGGGTCGTGCCGTTGGTCAAGGCGATGGTGGGGAAGGGGCGCACCGGTTTGCTGATTTTCCTCAGCGTCGTGGCGGTGGTGCTGGTGATCGCCTGTATCAACGTGGCGGCCTTGATGTCGGCGCGCTCCGCAACGCGCCAGAGAGAGCTGACCGTGCGTTCGGCGCTCGGTGCAGGCCGCAAGCGGCTGCTGCAACAATTGCTGACCGAAAGCACGCTGCTGTCGCTCACCGGCGGCCTGCTCGGCCTGCTTCTGGCAAGCTGGGGCATCCGGCTGCTCGTGGCGCTGCTGGCGCAGAGCTTCCCCATTCCCCGGCTCGAAAACACTCACATCGACGGCTGGGTGCTGTTGTTCACCCTGGTGCTTTCGCTCGCGACGGGCATCCTTTTCGGCTCCGTGCTCGCCGTTCCCGCGGCGTCGCCGGATCTGAACGAAGTCCTTCGTGAATCGAGCCGCACGGCCACCGGGGGCGCCGGCGGCCGGCGCGCGCGTTCCTTCCTGGTGATCGCGGAAGTGTCCCTGGCGTTGGTATTGCTCTCCGCCGCGGGCCTGCTGCTGAAGAGTCTCCTCGTGCTGCGCAGCACGGCGCCGGGATTCGCTACGGAAAACCTTCTGACGGTGGATTTTTCGCTGCCCAAGACCAAGTACGGCAATGCTACCGAACGATCGTCGTTCTTCACCAACGTGCTGGTGCGCGTCGCGGCTCTCCCGGGAGTGCGCTCCGCGGCGCTGGTGGCCGATCTGCCGTTGGGAGGCGGTGAGGATTCTCTCGGATTTCATATCGCTGGACGTCCGGACCCCCCGGATGGCTTCACTGCGAGCTTCAACATCGTCAGCGCTGGCTATTTCAAAACCATGTCGATCCCGGTCCGTGCGGGACGTGAATTTACGGCGCAGGACTCGGCGAGCTCTCAAGGGGTGATCGTCGTCAACGAGACCGCGGCGCGGATGTTCTGGCCGCGTGGGGATGCACTCGGAAAACAGATCACCGTGCCAGACGAGGGTCCGAAGGGCGTGCTCACCGTCGTGGGCGTCACCGGCGATGTGCGCCAGACCAGCCTCGGCAGAGCATCCCAGCCCGAAATTTTCCTCAACTACGCGCAGCCGGGACCGGCATGGCCGTGGCTCGTCCTGGTGGTACGCACGGCCGGCGAGCCGGAGGCGTTGAGCAGTGCGATCCGGAGCTTGGCGCAGTCGGTCGACCGCGACGTGCCGTTGATCCAGGCGCGGACCATGGACGATGTCCTTTCCGGAACCCTTGCGCAGCCGCGTGTCTACACGCTGTTGCTGGGCTTTTTCGCCGCGCTCGCGTTGGTCCTGGCCGCCGTCGGGCCCTATGGCGTCGTTTCGTACACGGTGACGCAGAGGCTGCACGAGCTCGGAATCCGCATGGCGCTCGGCGCCGAGCGGGGGGACGTCGTCCGCCTGGTATTGCGCCAAGGGCTGAGCCTCACGCTGGCTGGGACGGTGATTGGCCTCGCCGGAGGGCTGGCCGTGACGCAGCTCCTCACCCACGCCTTGCCCAGCGTGCAGCCGGGCGATCCGATGATGTTCGCGGCAATCGTTCTTCTGCTGACCGCCGTCGCCCTCACGGCGAGCTACCTGCCCGCGCGGCGGGGCTCACGGGTGGACCCGGTGGTTACGCTGCGGTATGAGTAACGGAGCTCGGTGATTGGGGAACCTTCCAGCATGACTCCGTAACCTTCCGCTGCGAGTCCGTAACCTTCCGTCGAGACTCCGAACGTTCCGTTGTGAGACCGTACCCTCTGTCAGGACCCCTGAACCTTCCGTGATGACTCCGGAACCGTCCGCCGAGATTTTGGAACCGTCTGTCCTGATCCCTCAACCCTCCGTGTTGAATCCGGAAGGTTCCGGCCTGACTCCGAAACATTCCGTTGTGAGCCTGGAACCTTCCGTCCTCACTCCGTAGCTTTCCGTGCTGACTCCGGAACCTTACGTCCTGACTCCGGAACCTTACGTCCTGACTCCGTAGTCGTCCGTGAAGCCTCTGGACGTTCCGACCTGACTCCGTAGCCTTCCGTCCTGGCTGCGGTACCTTCCGTGTTGACTCCGTAACGCTCCGTCGAGACTCTGGAACCTTCCGTGTTGACCTCCGAACCTTACAAGCTGACTCCGTAACCTTCGGTCCTGGCCTCGTAGCCTTCCGGGTTGACTCCGTAGGCTTACGAACTGAGTCCGTAACCTTCCGTGTTGACCCCGTAACGCTCCGTCGAGAATCTGGAACCTTCCGCGTTGACCTCCGAACCTTACGAGCTGGCTCCGTAACCCTCGGTCCCGGCTCCTTAGCCTTCCGTGTTAGCTCCGGAACCTTACGTCCTGAATCTGTAACCAACCGTGATGCCTCTGCTCAGCCGTGAGGGAAGGCTGGGAGATACTGGAAGACAAAGAAGCCTACGGCGAGCGCGCTGTGCCACGCGACAGCCACCAGGGCGAGAACGAGCGGTATCACCTGAACGGCGTGGCGGAGCAGCGTCGAGCTAACGACTCCCACCAGCAGGAGAGAGAGGATTACGGCTCCCAGGCAGAGCGCAACGACCTTCGCGTCGGCAGACATAGAGAGGACTCCTTTCCGAGATACTCCGGGGGCTCTTCAGGGCCTACGATGGCCCGCAACCGATGGTTTCCCGTCAGGGTATACTTGCCGAAACCTGCAACTGCCGTGAGGATCTTGGATGAGCCCATTAGTCGAGGTAATCGGCGGCACTTTGGTGAAGCGCGTTGTAGGTGACAACAGAGGCCGGATGCCCTGCCTTGCATGGGGCTTATGCTGGAGCGACTTTCGGAAGACGCGAGAGGATCTCAACCAATGAGAGAACGATCGAGCAGTTTTTCCGGTGTGTTCCTGATCCAGGGACCGTCGAATCTCAACGTCGGTGCGAGTTATTTTTATTCCCCTTCCACAGACCTCGCCAGAGAATCGAATAGAATATCGATTTTGGCCTCATCGAGGAAGTCGTATTTGTTCCCGCTCTCCGAGCCTGTAGCATGAGCTTCCCGAGCAAGGTCCGCATCAAAGTCGTCTTCGCGACGGCGGAGATCATCAATATGTTCTCTGAGATATTCTTCATCCCATTCGGGTGAGACACCTAATGCGGCAGCGATTTGTTCGATGTTATCCATGGTGGTTTCGGCGGAACTAGGATCTACCTCCTCCTCTAGTATATAATCTGACTCGCTCTGGACAAACAGAACAAATTGATCCAAAAGAGTTTCTCGGAATTTTTCATCAACTATATCAGATGCCGTCTCGAGCATTCGAAGAGCAGCATCGAAATCGTCGGCTGCCTCAATGTCTTCCAAGGCCCACTCTTTGAGCGCGGTTCGTGCGTCCTCAGGCACCTTAACTGCGCCTAGGAGTGACGCGGCAGCGGCGCGACTTCCGACCCGTTGAGACCAACGGTGGGAGAGCGTCGTCACTTCGGCTACAGCCCAATTTCGAAGATCCTTCGACTCAAGGGAATCGGCCAGATCTAGCACTTCCAATAAACGGGCCTCTGCGCTCAGCGTCAGCCGGATTGGCTGTTTATTCGAAAAGCGATCGAAATCCTGCCAAAGACAGGATTCCGTTGAGAATGTGCGTTGCACAGAATCTACAAATACCGAGAGGTTATTCCGAAGCCAAGCTCTTAGACCTGGGAAGCGAAACTGTGTACCCAAGTCGCCCAAGTTATCGCTACTCTGTGACGCACTCCAAAGAGCCTTTACCTGTTCGAAAAAGATTGCACTTGTTGCTAGATGAGTCACCTCGAGCGGGTCTTGATCGATTAGGCGGAGGAGATAGTCTGTGATCGCGGGGCTAAAAAAGCGAGCACGACGGGAAGATGCTGCAGTAGCCTCAATTGTCAAGAACGTACCTTCAAGATTCTTGAGACAATCGGAGAAGTCAATTCCTGAAAGTGTCGATTTGTTTCGCTTAACGGCTAGAGCTGCCGTGGCTGAGGACAAATCTTGAATAGCAGACGTCTTCGGGAGGAAAAGAAGCGCTAAGAGTAAAGATTGAGCCAGAGGTGAGAGTTGATGACGGAACGCATGATCCCAAAGCCGCTCGGGATGATCCAAGATCCCAAAAAGAAAATTCGGAAACTCCTTCTGCGTCATTTTTTTGGTGGCTGCTTGGTTGATGGCAAATTCCAGTAGGCGAGGGCTGAAATTGTCATGGCGAATGACGTCCTTGTAGTTACGGTCGCTGCAGAATCCGGCAATTGTTGTGCGAGGGAGTTCAGAAAAAAATAAATGATTGTAAATAATTCTTCCTCTGGCGAGGCGGGTATAGTCCTCTAATTGAATGACGCACTTGAGGTCATAGTCCAGTGCATGCGCCAGGCGTTCGTATCGAGAGGTTGCTCTGCGCAGAATGTATTCGCGTGTAGTTAAGATGAGGCGCTTGTTGGGTGACCGCGAGACCCGTTGTATGAATTCAACAAGCCGAGCGTCCTCATTCTTGGGCAAGTTTTCGTCAAATGACGTTCCGAGGAAGTCGTCGTAGTAAAAAAACTGATGCCTAGAAGAATCATACACGCGGTTTGCTTCTTCTATGTCGGCTGATATAACGACGGCTTCGTACTCTTGATTGAGATGATGGAGCATAAGCATTCGGGCTAGGAAGGTCTTGCCTATACCGGGAATTCCAGCCACTATGCAGACGTGCTTGCTCGTGAGAATATCTAAGGCACGCGTAAAGCTCTCGTTCGAAACGTATAGCCGGACTTGCCGTTGAAGATCTGTGACGATTTGATCCGTCCGGGCAAAGGTTGCACTATTGAGAATACGGTCCAGAACAGCGGAGCTTGCGAGCCACAGCTTAAAGTGGGCCCGCTCTACTCGTGGATGCTTGCCCAGAAGATTGTTAAGATCATTGGAGCCGATAACGTCCGCGGTAGACTTTATGTATGGATTGAAAAGCGTGCAGATGTCTTCTTTGTTGGCGGGCGTAAGGCCCAGGGATGTGGTCAGGAAGTATCGCTCCGGAGTGAGTTTTTTTACCTTTTCAACCTCCGTCTTCAGGTTTGAGAAAAGAAGCTTCCATCCTGACTTGTAGAAGTGTTTGCATTGAATAATCCATCCTTGCCCACGTAAGCGAGAGTAGCGTAGATCCACCCCTCCATCTCTACCCGATGTAAAGGATTCTAGGTGAACATTGAGTTCGGCCTGCAAAAGGTCGCGTGAGAGATCTTCGAAGTCGCTAGGAGAGAGGGAGGTGAAGTCATATGACATCGCGTCAATCCTTTGTATTCTAGCGCCATTCAGGCTGGCGGTATCGCAGATGTGTCAACCTGAGTTGTCCAAGCTAACTGCGCGAGCCTCAAGTACGTTCATAACGGTCTGCCGGAGCGCAATCTCCAGAACAGCCTAAACACTCCCCCTCACCACCCAATCCCGTAATCCTCCCCATAGTCGCTGGAGCCGCCCCAGAGGGTGCCGTGCTCGTGGTCGAGGAGGATGGCGTTGATGGGGCCGGAGGTTCGGTCTTCGACTTCGACTTTGTAGCCCATCTTCTGAAGCTCCTGGCGTACCCAGGGGGGCGTGCTGGCGTGGACGGTGATCCTTCCGGGGATGGACTCGTGGTTTCCGAAGGAGCTGTGCATCTGGTAGCTGTTGATGTTGGGGGCTTCGGTCGCCTCCTGGACGGTCATGCCGAACTCCGTGATGTCGAGGAAAAGCTGGAGGAGGTTCTGATCCTGGGTGTCTCCTCCCTGGACCGCGGCAGCCAGCCAGGGTTTGCCGTCCTTCACGGCCAGGGTGGGCGTCAGGGTCACTCGCGGCTTCTTACCGGGCATCAGGACGTTGAAGGGGCTCTGGGCTTCGTCGAGCACGAAGCTCTGCATCCTTTGTGAGAGGCCGACTCCCGTATTGCCGGCGATGAAGGCGGGTGTCCAGCCGCCGCTCGGCGTGGCGGAGACGACCCAGCCCTCTTCGTCGGCGGCGATGATGGAGGTGGTGCCGGCGCGGAAGCTTTCGTCGAAGGTCATGGATGAATTCTGTGGCTGCGTATATTTCTTCGCCGCGGCGGGCGTTCCCCATTTTTCCAGCAGGCTCTTGTAGGGTTTTCCTTCCCCGCGAACGCATAGGGATCGCCGGGCTTCACGGCCGGATTGTTGCGCTTCCTGTTGATCTCCTTGCGCCGTGCGTCGGCGTAGCCTTTGGAAAGGAGGGTCTGGAGCGGCTGCTCGGGCGGGAAGTAGGGATCGCCGTAGTAAAAGTCGCGGTCTGCGAAGGCGAGGTTCATCACCTGGTAGAGGGTGTGGATGTAGCGCGCGCTGTTGAAGCCCATGCCGCGCAGGTCCATGGGCTCGAGGAGGTTGAGCGACTCGAGCATGGCGGGGCCCTGAGTCCAGCTCGTGAGCTTGTAAACGTCGGTCCCCTTGTAGTTGGTCTTGACCGGCTCTTCGATGCGCACCTGCCAATGCGCCAGGTCCTCTGGAGTGATGAGGCCGCCCTGCTCGCGGGTGCCGCGGGCCAGCTCGGCGGCGATGTCGCCCTTGTAGAAGCGATCGTAGGCGACGAGGATCGCCTCTTTGCGGTTCTTGCCGGCGGCGAGGGCCTGGTGCTCGGCCTCCACCAGCTTGCGTAACGTCGCGAGAAGGTCCGGCTGGCGGAAGACCTCGCCGGCGTGCGGCGCTTCCCACGCTTCTCCGAGGTGAGGAAGCAGGGTGGCACGGGAGGCCGGCCATTCCTTGATGTGGGCCTTCTCGTGCTCGATGGTGTTGGCGAGCTGCGCCTCGATCGGGTAGCCGTCCGCCATCTGGAGGGCCGGGCCGAGGACGTCCGCGAGGCTCAATTTGCCATATTCGGCGAGCATCACCAGCAGGCCGCCGGGCGTGCCGGGCGTCACCGCGGCCAGGGGGCCGAACTCGGGCGGATACTCCATGCCTTTGGCGTGGAAGAACTCGGGAGTCGCGCCGGTGGGAGCGACGCCCAGCGCGTCGATGGCGATCACCTTGCCGGTCTTGGGATTCCAGATGAGGGCCTGGGTCTCGCCGCCCCAGCCGAGCGTGTCCCACATGGTGCAGACGGCGGCGAGCATGGCGCAGGTCGCGTCGACGGCGTTGCCGCCCTTCTGGAACATCATGGCCCCGGCGGTCGCCGCCAGGGGCTTGCCGGTGACGGCCATCCAGTGGCGGCCATGGAGCGGCGGCTTGGCCGTGCGGGCGGAGACGGGTTCGGCGATGAAGACAGCGACGAGGATCACGGCTGCGAGTGCGAGCGCGGCAGGCCTGCGGAAACTGGAAGATGTCATCTGGGGCTCCTCCTGAGTTCTGAGGGGAGTGTATGAGAAAGGAGGGACTTCAAGGACAGCAGGGACTCCAGGGACGGCAGATGTCCTGTCCTTGAAGTCCCTGGTGTCCTTGATGTCCTTATTTCGGTACCGCGCCCAGCCCCGCCGCCCTTCCCGTGGCCCAGGCCCAGAGGAAGTTGTGGCCGCCGATGGGGCCGAAGGCGTCGAGGATCTCGCCGCAGAGGAAGAGGCCGGGGCGGAGGCGGCTCTCCAGGGTGCGGGGATCGATTTCCGAGAGGGCCACGCCGCCTCCGGTGACCTCGGCTTTGGGATAGCCCTCGTCTCCTGTCCAGGGAAGGGGATGGTCGGCGAGGGCCTCGACGAGGCGGCGGCGCTCCTCGCGGCGGAGCTGGGGGAGGGCCCGATCGGTCTCGACGCCCGCGTCGGTGAGGAGGGCCTCGGCCAGCCGGTCTGGGAGATGGCGGCGGAGGAGCCCGAAGGCGGTGCCGGGAGTCTCCCGGAGGAGGCGATCCCAGGCGCCGGCGTCCAGCGCGGTCCACTGCACGCGGATCGGCTGCGGCGGTCCGCCGGCCAGACGGGAGCGTACGGCCAGATGCGAGACGTCCAGCACCGCCGGACCACTGTAGCCGCGATGGGTGAAGAGAAAGCCGTCCTGTGTGGAGAAGGTTCTCTTGGGTCCTGGCGCGCGGAGGGTCACCGTGCGTGAGATCCCGGCGAGGGGTGCGTAGCGCGGCGGGTCCAGAGTCAGCGGCGTGAGGGCGGGATAGGTCTCGTGAATCGTGTGGCCCAGCCGGCGGACGATGCCGAGGCCCGTGCCGTCGCTCCCCGTGCCGGGCAGAGAGAGACCGCCGGTGGCGAGGACGACGGCTGCGGCAGCGATTTCTTCGCTGTTCGCGAGCCGGACTTTCCATGGCTCTGAGCCGTCCGGCGGCAATAAGTCGGTCACCAGGGCGTCGAAGCGGATCTCGGCGCCGCGGCGGCGGGCCAGGGCGAGGAGCTGATCGCGAACCTGGCGAGCGCTGTTGGAGGTTGGGAAGAGCTTGCCGGTCTCCGCCTCCAGCGCCAGGGGAATCCCTGCCTCGTCCTCGAAGAAGCGCCGCTGCTCGTCGAGCGGCCACGAGGTGAGGATTTTGCGCAGGGTATTGGGCGAGGAGTCGGTGACGAACCGCGAGGCCTCGGCCACGGACGGCAGGATGTTGCACCGCCCGCCCCCGCTGACCAGGATCTTGCGTCCACCGTCCCGAGTCCGTTCGAGGACCACGACCCGCCGGCCCCGCCCGGCCGCGAAGATCGCCGCCATGAGCCCGGCGGCGCCGGCTCCGAGGATGACGGTGGGAAGAGGGTCAGACATCGGCGCGAGGCGGCACGATGGGAACGCTCACTTCCCGCCGCCAGCGGGTTTCACCGTCGCCAGAAAATCATCCACCACCTGGTTGAAATGGTCGGCGTCGTCCACGAACAGGGCGTGGCCGGCGTCGAAGACCTCCAGCTTCGAGCCGGGGATGCCGGCCTGCATCTTCTTGAAGAAATCCATGAACCCGGTCGTGGCGATGGCGAGAAGGGTCGGCTTGTCGACCTTCCCGAAGATCTTGCTGTTGTCCTGGTTGAGAATCCCCACCTGGAGCGCGATCGCGGTATCGGTCGGGGTGGCGAGCGAGGCGTCGATCATCTTCTTCAGGTACTCCTCGCTCTGCGGCTTGCGGTACATGGAGCGGATGAAGCCGTCGGTAAACTTCCTCCGGTCCTGCTGAAGTCCGCCGAGAAATTTCACCATGCCCGCCATCCTCTCGGGCGGAATCGCGTCGCCGCCGAAACCATCCACGAGCACCAGGGCGGAGATCTTGGCGGTGCCGAAGAGATCGACGTAGCGAAGGCACTCCGAGACCGCCATGGACCAGCAGACGAGGGTCGCGGGCGCCAGGTGGAGCTGATCGAGGATGGATTCGAGATCGCGGGCGCGGGCGGCCGGGTAGCCGCTGTCGGCCGTCTTGGACGAGCGGCCCTGGCTCCGGGGATCGAACGCCACGACGCGGTGGGACTTGGAGAAGTGGGCAATCTGGGGCTCCCAGATCTCCGCCGGGATCGTCCAGCCCGGGATAAGCACCAAGGCGGAGCCCCGGCCGGCCTCGACGTAGTGGATCTTGGCGCCGTCCGCCATGGCTAGATCCCCCTCCGTGCGTTTCGGCGCGGACTCTTCTCCGCGAGCCGGGGAGAGGGCGAGCAGGGCAGCCACCAGGGACAGAAGAGCAAGGCGCAGACGGGGGTTCGGAATCATGGCGTCTCCTTTGCGAGGCGGGATTGTACTGCCCCTGCGCGAGCGGCTGCCTATGCCGAAAGGAGTAGGTGGGCGATAAGATGCCTCCCATGGATCTCGTGGACCGCCTTCGCAGCAGGATCTCGTCGCTCCCGGCCGTGCGGCTGGCCGTCCTCTTCGGCTCGACTGCCCGGGGAGAGGCGAGACCGCGGAGCGATGTCGATGTCGGCGTCCTCCTCGATCCCGATGTGCCGGTCCTGCGTTGCCAGGTCGAGGCAGAGCTCGGACGGGCCGCCGAGCGCGAGGTCGACGTGATCTTCCTCGCCGAGGCGCCGCCCCTGTTGCGATTCGAAATCTCCCGCGACGGCATGCTGCTTTTCGAGAAGGAAGATGGTCTCTGGACCGCTGTCAAGGTCCGGGCAATGGTGGATTGGTGGGACTGGGCCCCGTACTCAAGGTTGTTTACCAGAGCGGCGGTTGCAGGCATTAGAGAGAGGTTGAGAGATGGTTAAACCTGAGGTGGTCGGCAAAAAGCTGGCTCGGGCCACGAATTGGCTCCGTGAGGCCGAGGAGATTCTGTCCTGGCCTGCCGAAAAGTTCCTTTCTGATAAGAGGAGCAGAGATGTGGCGACCTTCTACCTTTTTCTGGCCATTCAAGAGTGCATTGACCTCGCGGCGCATTGGGTCGCTGATGCCCGCTGGGGATCGCCTGACGACGCCGGAGGTATGTTCGAAGTTCTAGCTGACCGTCGTGCCATCCGTCGGGATCTTGCCGAAAAGCTGAGAGGTGCCGTAGGCCTTCGCAATCTGATCGCCCATGGTTATTCGCTGGTGGATCACCAACGGATCCAGAACGAGTATAGGGAGGGTGTCAAGGCGCTGTGGCAGTTCCTTGGCTTGGCCGCCGACGAAGCGGGGCTTGAGATCGAGCATCAAACCTCGTGACAACCATGACTTATAGCCTCAAGCGTTGCGACTTGCTCACAGGAACTTGTCATACTCGGCGTGCGATCCAATCCAGAACCAAACGACCTCGTCGCCAATCCACCGGCCCAAAGCGCGGTAGTGGAGGCCAACTCGCACGGAGTAGATCCGCTCGGCAGGAATCACCAGTTTGAAATTCAGGCTGGGATGGTAAGGGTTTTGTCGGAAGAGCCGATAGGAGTCTCGGGCCTGTTTTTGGATTGACTCGGGGAGTGTCTGAACTGCGACTCGAAACCGCTTCGAGGTCTTCGATTTCACAGAAGGTCCGGATCGAGGTCCTCGGTCTCACCTCGGAGGTGCTCATCAAGGGCCTCATCGGCCAACTGCTTCAAAACGTTGCCCGACCGGGCGAACGATTCCTGCCAGGCCCGCTCGGAGCCGAGCTCTGTCAGGAGCCATTTGGCGAAGACGTCCTGGTCCAGTTCTGGGAGTCTGCCGGCCTCTTTGAAGGCCTTTTCGAGAAGTTTGGTCATGGCGGGGAAAGTTTACCGCGAATCGAGTCCTCTTGGAATGCGCGTCAGCAAAGTTCAGCAAATCTCGCGCAGCACGCCCTCCAGCACCGCCTCCCCGTCCACCGCCGGCTCTTGGGTGCGCCAGGCCACGAAACCGTCCGGCCGGACAAGCAGGGCGCCGCGGTCTCCTATGCCGGCGGTGCCGGCCCACGTTCCTTCCGTGTCGCTCGCGTCGCCGTCGGGGCCGATTCGGAAGGTTTTCAGGTCGAGGTCCAGGTGGGTTGCTGTGGCGCTGGCAGCGGTGCACCAGTCTTGGGCGGCGGGACCGGCGAGGAGCGCGAAACCGGGACCGGCGAGATCGAGGGTCGAGAGGCGCCGGCCGGCCTGCTGCAGCCAGGCGTGCGGCACTCGCGAGCCGGGAGCGCCGTCGAGATTTTTCGCGAGATCGTGGAGCGAAGGCGCCGGTTGTCCACCACAGATGGCGGAGGAATCGTAATGGTATCCAAGGTGGACCACGGCGTCGTTGGCGATGCCCAGCTCTTCTCGCTCGGCGGTGCGGGACGGGTCCCAGTGAAGGTCCGGCCTTTTGAGGCGGAGCAGCGATTGCTCCATGGTGAAGCGGGCGACGGGCCGGCGCTCGGCGTCGTAGCTGTCGAGCAGGGCAGGGCCGGCCTCGCCGCGGATGGTCATCCCCAGCTTCCAGGCCAGGTTGTGCGCGTCCGCGATCCCGGTGTTCAGGCCGAAGCCTCCGAGCGGCGGCACCACGTGGGCGGCGTCCCCCGCCAGGAAGGCGCGACCTTCGCGGAAGCGGTCGGCGAGGCGGGCGGTGACGCGCCAGGGGAGGACGCTGAGGATCTCCACCGGCAGATCCGGCACGCCGATGGCGGCCCGTGCCACCACGTCGCGGCAGCGCTCCGGAGTGAAGTCTTCCGCGGTCTCTCCCCGCGCCGGGTCGTAAGGGACGTGGAGGACCCAGCGGTCGTGGCCGTCGATGGCCATCAACAATCCGGGTTGAAGCTCGTCGTTTTCGACGATGCAGAGAAGCAGCTCGCGGCCGTGGGTAATCTCCCGCAGGTCCGCCCGGAACAGGATGTTGACGATGGGGCCGCCGAGAGGCCCCGGCCCCGTGGCGGGGACGCCGAGAGCTTCGCGGAGGAGGCCGCCGGAGCCGTCGGCGACGATGAGGTAGTCGGCCCGAAGGGTCGAACGCCGGCTGCCGTCCTTTTCGGAAAGCGTCGCCGTCACGCCCGCCTCGTCCTGCTCGACAGCGACCACCTCGGTGCCGAATCGGACCTCGGCCCCTCGCTCCCGGGCGGCGCGGAGCAGGATCTCGTCGAGGAGGTCCTGGCTGCAGCGGCCGCCCTGGACCGGGCTCAGGCTCGCTGCCGGATCGGTCCCGCGCGAAGCCTCCGAGGAGAAGGCGTTCCAATCGGCGCTGGCCAGGGTCTTGACCGTGATCCGGCCCATGCCGGGCGTCAATCGCCCGCCCGCGGCCCGCACCGCCTCGTCGAGCCCCAGCTCCCGGAAGATCTCGACCGTGCGGACGCCGATGCCGAGAGCCCGGGGGTGGATCGAGGGGGTCGCCCGGCGCTCGACGGCGAGGGCCGGTACGCCGTGTTGGGCGAGGAACAGGGCGGCCGACAGGCCGACCGTGCCACCGCCGGCGATCAGGATGGGAACGCGTTCGGGCGAACCGCTCATGGCGCCGCCGGACTGCCGAAGTCCTGCACCCAAATCACCGTGTCGCCCATGGCTGCATTATGCCCGACGACGACGCCGACGCCGAGGTGAGCAAAGGCAGGGAGGAGGAGGTTGCGGCGATGCTCGGAGCTCGCCATCCAGTTGTTCATCACCTCCTGGACGGCGAAGGGGCCGCGCGCGATGTTCTCTCCTACGATGCGGCCGGCATAGCCGCTTTTGCGCGTGCGGCTTGCGGGGCTCGTGCCGTCGGGTGACGTGTGACTGTAGTAGGAGCGCACCAGCATGTCCTCGGCATGGCGCTGGGCGGCGGCGTCGAGCCGCGGATCGGGAAGGAGCGGGTGAGCGCCTGCCGCGGCGCGCTCGGCGTTCACTCGGGCTAGCATCTCGGCGCGCACCCCCTCCAGATTGCCCAGGGCCGCCGTCTGCCGGGCGAACGACTCGCTCTCGCGCCAGGCCAGGAAGAAGGTGTAGAGCGGGGACCCCCGCAGGTCGCTGATGCCGACGCCCAGCTCCTGATAGTTGGGTTCGAGGAGGGCCTGGAAGCTCGCCGGCAGATCGCTCTTGATCCAGGCCAGCACCTCGCCGGCATCCCCCGGCGCCGCGGCGAACTCCTGGTGCCAGCCGTGGGCGACGTATCCAACCTTGCGCAGCCGCTGATGGATGCGGGGAATGGCCTGCTCGTCATAATGGACGGCGCCGCCGGCATCGCGCACCTCTTCGGCGTTCTGCTGCGCCACCCGGTTCAAGGGCTCCGCCAGCACGAGCGGCCGGGCTCCCGCCGCCGACCGTGCCTCGTTCAGGCGGGCGAGGAACTCCTGGCGCACCTGATCCGGCGACGGCGGACCCATCGCCGGGAAATTCTCCGCGGCCCGGGCGGCGAAAAACAGGAGGAGGATCGCGGCGATCGGCATGCAGGAACTCTAAACGTGGTCCGCCGATTGCTTGTTCCCCGGCGAACGTGGTTTCAGGAAGCGAGACGAACGATGCGCGTGACGGTGCTGGTGAACCGCGGCTCGGGTACGGTCAAGAAGAAGAAGCTGACCGCCCAGAGCCTGCGAGAGATGTTCCGCGAGGCCGGAGTCGAGGCGGACGTCCGGCTTCTTCCCGGCCGGCAGATCCAGGAAGCCGCGCGCGATGCGGTGAAGGAGGGAACCGAGGCGGTGGTGGCCGGCGGCGGGGACGGCACGATTCGCAGTGTGGCCGCGGTGCTGATCGGCGGCAAGGTCCCGCTGGGAGTGCTGCCGCTCGGTACGATGAACCACTTCGCCGTGGACCTGAAGATTCCCAACGATCTCGCGGGCGCCGTCAAGGTGATCGCGGAGGGGAGCGCCCAAGCCATCGACGTCGGCGAGGTCAATGGCGAGATCTTCCTCAACAACTCGTCGATCGGGTTCTATCCGCCCATCGTCCAGGCGCGCGATCAGGAGATGCGGCACTCCAAGCTCAACAAGTGGGTGGCCATGGCTGTGGCCACGTTCAAGCTGATGCCGAAGCTCTCACCCCTCCATCTGCGGATCTCGTCCGGAGACTGGCAGGTCGACCGGAAAACCGAGGTTCTCTTCGTCGGCAACAGCGAGTACCGGATGAGCGCCCTGGATCATGGCGCTCCCGGCCGCCTGGAAGGCGACGGCTTCCTCTGTGTGTACGTTGCGCACACCGGGAGCCGGCTGGCCCTCTTCGGCCTGGCGCTGGCGGGCCTGTTTCGCGACGTCAAGCAGACCCGGAGCGTCGAGGACTGGAAGCTGCGCGAGCTCAGGGTCGACATCCGGCAGACACGGGCGATTCCGGTCTCCTTCGACGGCGAGGTCAGTACGCTGAGGTCCCCCCTGCTTTTCCGGAAGCGCGTGGGGGATCTGCGGGTGATCGCGCCTCCCCCTGAGCCCCCATAGGCACTGACTTTGACGTCTCGGGGAGCGCCCCCACCCAAGACCCTCATCACCCCGGCCCTCTTCTCCCGCCCCCTCCGCACCCCCCTCACCGGGAGAAGAGGGAGAACAGCCAAGACCTCATTACCCCAGCCCTCTTCTCCCATCGCCCTCCCCCCAACCGGGAGAAGAGGGAGCAAGGCAAAAACGCCCCCAGGGGTACCCCTCTCCCGGTGAGGGGGGTTGGGAGGGGGCGGGAGAGGGGCAGGGGTGAGGGTCTTCGGGTGGGGGAAACTCTCAGACGAGTTAAGTTAGCGCCTATGCCCCTGAGCCCCCAGCTCCTGGTTGAGAAACTCCATCGCCCGGTCGAGCACTTCGTCCTTGCCGTCGCGCAGTCCCTGGATGGTGGGGGCGACGAGGACGTCCGGCACCAGGCCGACGCGCTGGAGCTGGCGGCCGTCGGCGTGGCGCACGTCGTGGCCGGTGAAGAACATCCTGGCGCCGCCGGGCAGCAGGAGATCGGTGACGTCGCCGTTGGCCCCGGCCGAAGGGGTGCCCACGAACTTCGTGCCATTCGCCGCCTCGTAGAAGAGGCCGCTGTGCTCGGACTGGCTGATGGCCCGCTCGTCGATCAGCATCACGGTCTTGCCGGTGTATTTCCACTTGGTGGAGACGGGCAGGGGCTGCGAGAAGAAGAAGCCGGTGTCGGAGAGGTCGGCGTCGAAGACCGCCGAGACCTCCGCCCGCCGGAAGGTGGCGCCGTAGATGGCGCCGCGGGTGTTGATGCGCGGGGCGATGGACCACGCCGTGCCGCGCGGGTAGCCGCGCATGTCGAAAACGATGCCGCGGGTCGCCTTGAGCTTCTCGAACATGCCGTCCACGTCGGGCACCGTCAGCCGGGTGAGGTCGACATAGCCAATATCGCCAGACAGACCGCCGGGAAGGAGGCGGACGACGTCGCCGCCTCCGGGCTCTTTCCAGGGCCCGCGCTGGAGCTTGATCTCCTTCGGTTTGTCCTCCCGGCCCCGCACGGTGAGCACCGCGGTCGAGCCCTTGGTCCCGGCGAGGGCGGCGGTACAGAGCTTCCCCTGCAATGCGCCCTCGGTGGCGGCCGTCACGTAGGGCCGAAATTCGGCGAACCGCTCCGCCACGGTCTTGCCATCCACGCTCAGGACGACGTCGCCGGGAGCGATCCCGGCCGCCTTCACGGCGGGATCGTCGTACACCGTGGTGATCACGCAGGCGCCTTCGATCCAGCGCACGGAGACCGGCGCCCACTCCTCGCCGAGCAGCTTTCTGAGCTCCGGAAGACCGGAGAGGCTGGTGTGTCCATCCACCACATGGGCGGCCATCTCCGCCAATGCGAGGGCATAGCCGCGGGCGCCCTTGGGAGACGCCTCCATCTTGGCAATCGACTCGGGGAGGACGGCGTCCCAGTCGCCGATCAGGTGCTTGTAGGGATAGAAGAAGTGGATGACGTTCCACATTCGGGCCACGGCCAGCAGCCGGTATTCCGGCGACGGGTCCTTCATCTCCGGATAGGTCTTGTCGGCGCGCCAGACGGCCTCCGGCAGCACGGTTGGGGAGGCTGTCGCGGCGGCCGGGGAAGCCGGGGCCGCCTCTTTCGCCAGGCGGAGGGCCGCGGCAAAGGCGGCGTCCGGTGGCCCGGGTACGGGCACCTCGGCGTCGGCGTGAATCCCCTTCCAGCCGGGGAAAGGGACGAGCTCGGTCGTCCGCACCAGGGCTTCGTAGCCTTCTCCGAGGTCCTCGGCGTGCTGGCCGGTGCCGCTCTCGCCCACGATTTTTCCCTCGGCTACGATGGCGCCGTCGCCGGCGGCCTGGAGCGCCAGGGCCACCGGCGGCACCTCGGTGCCCGAATTGACCAGAAAGACCACGCGCTTGGGTTTCGGTGTTTCCGGCGTGGCGGGCGGTTCGAGCAATTCCGTCTGCGGGGTCATGAAGCCAGAAAAGTAGCCGCCCGAGCCCTTGAACGTCTGGCCGCGGTATCCCGAGTGCACGAGGTAGCGATGCGCCGGCAGGCGCAGCGGCCGGCTGACGAGCAGCTCGTTGATCTCGTTGACGACGGACTCGGGCTGATAGGTCTCGCCGGGACGGGCGCGCAGGTCGATCACCACCGCCTTGGCCTTCGGCAACTCCTTGGCCAGCGCCTGCAACACGGTCCTGAGCTCCATGAAACCGCGGAACGCGTCGGGCCGCAGGTAGACCGAGAGCACTCCGTCCTCGATCCACTTGAAGGGAGCGGGGGGTTCGGTCTTGGCCGGCTCCGGCTCGGGCTGTGCCTTCCGCACCAGGGTGGCGGGATCGCCGAGCGCGTCCAGCATCCCCTGGACGGCGGTGGAATACTGTTCCGCCGTCGCTGCCGCGCGCACCTTGGGGATGGCCTGAACCAGGGCCGCATCCCAGTCGATATCTTTGTAAGCGAGCCAGGGGTGAAGGTAGCGCACCTGGCCCCAAAGCTTCACGACGTGGACGAGCCGCTCGGTGGCCGCAGGCGGTGCAGGGGTCTGGGCCTGGACCGAGGCTATGGCGAGCACGGCCATGGTGAGGGTTCCCAGCGTTCTCACCCACGCGTTGCGTTGGCTCATAAAGATCTCCTTTTCCAGGAAGTGTAAGCGAGCCCCACGTTCCCCGGCGAGCTGACAGGTGTATGGCAAGGGTTACACCTCGTCTCCCGGATCGCGATTCGACCCTCGCGCCGACCCTGGAAAGAGGTCTTGGCATCCAGGTTGCTCTTAAAATAGGGTCAGGTTTGCAAAGGAGAGAGATATGACTTCCAAAACCGCACCCGTCATCTTTGCCCTGTTCGGGCTTCTGGCTGTCGTGGCCCTGCCGGCCTCTGCCCAGTACCGCCATCATGGCTACGGCTCCAACTGGGACGGCGAGTTCCGCCTTCGTGTCGGCGCCTTCGAGCCGGACGGCGACTCGTCCTACTGGGACGGCATCCGCAGAGACTTCACCGGCTCCTCGACGCGCGACTTCCAGGCTCCCAACTTCGGCATCGACTACCTTCTGCCCCTCAACGGCCCCCTCGCCCTGATGTTCTCGGGCTCCGTCTACCAGGGGACCTCCACGAACTCCTATCGCCACTTTGCGGACAACTTCGACGACCGCATCCGGCACGACACGACGCTCGACATCGCCTCGCTGACCGCCGGCCTGCTGGTCCACCTGGCACCCCGCAACGCCCCCATCCAGCCCTACATCGGCGCCGGTGGCGGCATCTACCCGTGGCGGCTGAAGGAGTCGGGCGACTTCATCAACCTCCACACCTCCACCCTCAACGTCTTCTCGGCGGACTTCAAGGCGGACGGCACCGCCTTCGGCTACTTTGGAGTGGTCGGCCTGGAAGTGCCGATCTCCCGCCGCGTCAACCTCTTCGCCGAGGGCCGCTGGACCCGCGTCGACGACGACCTCAACAAGGACTTCGACGGCTCCGGCAAGATCGACCTCGGCGGCCGTGAGATCGCCGGCGGCGTTTCCTGGACCCTGTAGACCGCTCCGGACAAAAGAAAAAGGCCGTCACCTCGGAAGAGGCGGCGGCCTTTTTTATTGAAGCTCGGATCCCCGCGCTTCGATGGAAGCTCAGTGCGGGATCTGGGAGAACGTGGAAGCCTCGAGAGGCGTCTCGAAGAGCAGACGGCCCTCGCGGTAGGAAGCGCCCCGCAGGGTGAGGGCGAGGGCATCGCCCAGATCCGCGGCGAGGTGGATCTGGAGGCTGTCGCGCACCTCCTTCGGCAGGTCGTCCAGATCGGCCTCGTTGTCCTTGGGCACCAGGATCTCGTTGATGCCGCTGCGCACCGCGCCCAGCACCTTCTCCTTGACACCGCCGATGGGCAGCACGCGCCCGGAGAGGGTGATCTCACCCGTCATGGCGATGTCGTGCCGCGCCGGCCGGCCGGAGAGGGCCGAGACCATGGCGGTCGCCAGCGCCACGCCGGCCGAGGGACCATCCTTGGGGATGGCGCCCGCGGGGACGTGGACGTGCAGATCGCGCTCGAAGCACTCGCCCGGAATACCCAGCGACTCGGCGTGCGACCGGGCGTAGGTCCAGGCCGCCCGGGCGGACTCCTTCATCACGTCGCCGAGCTGGCCGGTGAGCACCAGCTCGCCTTTCCCCCTCATGGTCGACGCCTCGACGAACATGATGTCGCCGCCCATCGGGGTGTAGTACATGCCCGTGGAGACGCCCACCTGGTCGGCGCGGGCCGCCCGCTCGGGATGCACCCTGGGCCGGCCGAGGAGCTCGCGCACCTTGGTCGCGTCGACGTCCACCCTCTCGGCCTCGCGGCCGGCGATCTTGCGTGCCACCTTGCGGCCCACCTTGCCGATCTGGCGTTCGAGCTGCCGCACGCCGGCTTCCCGAGTGTAGCCGCTGATCACCTCCTGCAGCGCCTCGTCAGTGATGGCGATGCGCTCCAGGCTGAGACCGTTCTCCTTGAGCTGCCGGGGGACCAGGTAGCGCTGGGCGATGGTGAGCTTCTCGCGCTCGGTATAGCCGGAGAACTCCACCACCTCCATGCGGTCGAGCAGTGGCCCCGGGATGTTCTGGATGAAGTTCGCCGTGGCGATGAACAGCACCTCCGACAGGTCGAATGGCACTCCGATGTAGTGATCGGTGAAGGTGTCGTTCTGCGCCGGATCCAGGACCTCCAGGAGAGCGCTCGCCGGATCGCCCTGGAACGAGACGCCCAGCTTGTCGACCTCGTCGAGGAGGAAGACCGGGTTCTTGGTGCCGGCGTGCCTCATCCCCTGGATGATGCGGCCGGCCATGGCCCCGACGTAGGTGCGCCGGTGGCCGCGGATGTCGGCCTCGTCGCGCACGCCGCCGAGCGAGATGCGGACGTACTTGCGCCCCATGGAGCGGGCGATGGACTTGGCCACCGAGGTCTTGCCCACGCCGGGAGGGCCGACGAAGAGAAGGATCGGACCTTTGGCCATCTTGTCGTCGGGATTGCCGGGCACCGCTTCCTTCGGGAGCGGGCTCGCTTCACTGGGCTCGCCCGCCTCGGCGTCCTCCCGGGCCTCCGCTTCCTGCTCGGCCTTGAGGGCGTCGGCGTTGGCCTGCCGGAGCTGGCGCACGGCCAGGAACTCCAGCACGCGGTCCTTCACGTCGCCCAGGGCGTAGTGGTCCGTCTCCAGGATCTCGGCGGCCTGAGGGATGTCCAGGTGCTCGTCGCTGCGCGTGTTCCAGGGCAGCTCGGCGAGGGTCTCCAGGTAGGTGCGGATGACCTGCCCCTCCATGGCCTCGCGGCCCATGCGGGCCAGGCGCCCCAACTCGCGATCCACTTCCTTGCGCGCCTCCTCGGGAAGGTCGAGCTTGGCGAGCTTCTCGCGCAGCTCGTCGGTCTCATTGCCTCCCTCGCCCTCGCCCAGCTCTTTCTGAATGGCCTTGAGCTGCTCGCGCAGGAACATTTCGCGCTGGCGGTCGCCCAGCTCCTCCTGCACCTTGCTCTTGATGTCCTGCTGGGCATCCAGCACGCTGAGCTGGCGCTGGACGTGGATCAGCACGCGGCGCATCCGCTCCTCGACCGAGAGGGTCTCGAGCAGGCTTTGGCGCTGCGCCTTGGTGATGTCGGTATAGCCGGCGACGAGGTCGGAGAGGCGGCCCGGATCGTCAACTCCCTCGAGGACCTGCTGCACGACCTCCTCGGGAAGCCCCGACTTCGCTCCCAGCTCGCCTGCCCGCTCCCGCAGCTCGCGGAAGAGGCCGACAAAGGCCGGATCCTGCGGATTGAGGGGTTGCATCTCCTCGGCTTCACGCAGCACGGCCACGAAATGGCCGTTCTGCTCGGTGACCCTCATCGCGATTCCCCGGTGCTCGCCGTGCAGCAGGAGCTGCATGCCCGCGAGGCCCCGCTGAAGCTGGCCGATGCGGGCCACGGTGCCGATGGTGTGCAGCGATTCGGGGGTGACTTCCTGGTCGTCCTCGCGCTGCGATACCGCGAAGACGAGGCGGTCCGGCGTCTTCAGTGCGGCCTCAATGGCCCGCAGGGTGGCCGGCTTGCCGGCGTTGATCGGCGCCGTGACGCCGGGGAACAGCACGAACTCCCTCAGCGGAAGGACAGGAAGAGTCAATCGTTCGTTCATCTCGATCTCCTTGCAACCGCACCGCCTTGCTGGCTTGCGGTCTCGTACCCCGGAACAACCAGAACCCGGGACCCTGCATTCCAAGACCTGCGTGCTTGACGCTCAGCCTTGCATCGATGGTAGCGCGAGAGGCCGAAAATGAAAAGGGGCAGGGCTGAAGAATTTGATAGGCCAACACTCAGGGTGCCGTGGGCTCAAGAGATCTCGCCGAGGCTCAGGGCCCGATTCCATTCCCCTGCCAGCGGCAGGAACGTCTCCTTTGAGGGACAGCGTCACCTCGTCGTCGCCGCCCGGCCGCATTCCACAAGTTGAGGCGCTCCAAGGGGATACACTTCTCGGCATAGGGTCGGGTACCCCGGCACCGCTCTTGCGAGGGCAAGATGCGATGATGAGTTGAAGGACGCTCGGGTCGAATTCCCGGCCGCGGGTCGAGAGTGGAGAAGAGTACCGCGATGTCTCCTGTCTTCCGCATGCTGGTTTTTCTTGCCGCTGCTCTGCCGCTGGCGGCGCAGAATCCCGCGCCCGTTCCCCCTCCCGAAACCTTCAGCGGCTCGATCGACGTGCGCGTGGTCAACGTCGAGGCGGTGGTGACCGACCACCGCGGCCAGCGCGTCTCGGGTCTGACGGCGAAGGACTTCCACCTGCGGGTCGACGGCAAGGAGATGCCGATCGACTCCTTCGCCGAGGTCGGCGGAGGGAAGGCCGCTGTGGCTGCTGCCCCTGCCGCGAGCGCCGGCCCGGCCGGCTCCGCGGGGCCCTCCGAGGCCGCCGCACCGCCACAGGGGCGGAGCCTGGTGGTGTTCATCGACGAGAGCTTTGCCGTCAAGAGCCATCGCGACATCGTGCTCAAGAAGCTCGCGATCCAGCTCGGGCAGCTCGAAGCGGCCGACCGGGTGGCGGTGGTGGCCTTCGATGGCACACGGATGTCCGTGCTCTGCGACTGGACGGACGACCGCGCCGTTCTCTCTGACATTTTCGCGAGGGCTCAGCTCCGCCCGGCGAATGGCATTGCCGCGGTGGCGTCGCGGCGGGCGAAGCAGGACGACATCGACCTCATGGCGATGGTCAATAGCGACCTCAACCTGTCCGGCGAAGGCGAGGGCAGTAGTGGAGCCGAGCAGCCGGTCGGGCCGTCGCTCGGCGGCCTCGTGGACGAGGCCATGTCGGCGCACCTCGGCCGCATGCCGACCGCCCTCACTGCGGCAATGCGAGCTTTCGCCAACGCTCCGGGGCGCAAGCTCATGCTGCTCCTTTCAGGCGGCTGGCCCAGTCTCTCGGTCGGCATGCCGGTCGTCGGCGAGGCCAACCGGCTGGGTTACACACTCTATCCGGTGGACGTAACGGGAGTGGACACAACCTTCCTGGCCAACGACGCCTCGTACGCCGGGTCGAGTCCCGTGGGCCATACGAAGGACGCTTGGGAGTCGAATTCCGAGTACGCCCTGGAGGTTATGGCAAAGGCCACAGGCGGCAAGGCATCGATCGACAGTGCCCGCCTGGACGCACTGCCGCGCATACTGGAGGATACCCGCTCGTATTACTGGATGAGCTTCACCCCGCACTGGACGGGCGACGACCGCAGCCACCGCATCCAGGTGGAAGTCAGCCGTCCAGGGCTCCAGATCCGCTCGCGCCGCAGCTTCGCCGACTTCTCCCAGGCCACCCGGGCGAAGCTCGGCGCCGAGGACGTCCTCTTCTTCGGCGGCGACCCGGCGGGCAAGCAGCTCGGCGTGGAGGCCGAAACTCCGCAGAAGCTGTCGGCGCGCCGCCAGCGGTTCCCCTTTGTCCTGGTGATTCCCCTCGCGGCTTTCGCCGGCGGGCGGGAAGGCCGGTCTGTCAACGAGCTCGTGCTCGCCGTCCAGACCGAGGACGACTCCGGTAACCGAACGCGGTTCCCCGATACCCCCATCCACGTGTCGCCCGAGCCGACCGGAGGCACCGCCCATTTCAAGCTCAGCCTCCCGCTCTCGACCGGCCGCCACCGGTTGATCTTCACCCTGCGCGAGCCCGCCTCCGGTACAGTGATCTGGGGAGACAAGTGGGTTCAACCCTAGGCTTGCCCCCGGCCGGCCGGCGTTCCGGTATCCTTAGGGGATGGATATGGCAACGCCTCGCCACCACTTCGCGGCCATCGCCGGCCTTCCGGACGAGCGGATCGATCTCGCGGAGGCCGCCCTGTGGATCGCGGCCGAAGAGCAGCCGGGGGTCGAGCCGGCCCCCTGGCTGGCCCGGCTGGACGAGATGGGCGAGCGCCTGCGCTCCCGTCTGACCGGGGTGACGACCGAGCTGGGCCGGGTCGAGTTGCTGGCCGGCTTCCTTTCCGATGAGGTCGGCCTGCGGGGCAACGCGGTGGACTACTACGATCCCCGCAACAGCTTCCTCAACGAGGTGCTCGCCCGGCGGTTGGGCATCCCCATCACGCTGGCCCTGGTGTACATGGAAGTGGGGCGGCGGGCGGGAGTGCCGCTGGTGGGCGTGGGCTTCCCCGGCCATTTCCTGCTGCGGCACTCGGTGCACCCGAGCCTCCTGCTCGATCCTTTCGAGGGCGGCCGGCTGCTGACCGAAGGGGACTGCCGGCAGATGCTGGAGCGGTTGAGCGGCGGCTCGCTGCCCTTCGACGCCCGTTTGCTGAAGCCGTCCAGCCCGCGGCAGATTCTGGTGCGCATGCTCAACAACCTGCGGGGAATCTACCTGAACCGCAACGAGCCCCTGCGGGTGATCGGCGTGCTCGACCGCGTGGTGCTGCTCGATTCCGACGACGTCGGCGCCCGCCGCGACCGCGGTCTGCTCTCCCTGCGCTGGGGCGATCCGCAGCGGGGCATCGAGGATCTGGAGCGCTATCTCGATCTTGAGCCCGAAGCTCCGGACGCCGAGGCCGTCGAGAAGCTGCTGGCGGAGGCCCGGCGGCGGATGACCCAGATTCACTGACGCTACCGCTCGGGAGGGATTGCGGCGTTCTCGCGGAGAGCCGCCGCCAACTCGGCGGGCGTGCCGATGTCGCGGTAGGAGCCCGCCGGAAACTCGACACCCTCGACGCGGAGACCGGCGGCGACCGCCGACTGCACCACGGCGCCGATCTGGAGCTCGGCCTCAACCGCCGGAGCGCTCCGCACCGCCTCCCGCAGGAAGCGGCTGAACGCCGGGCTCCAGACGGCGATCAACCAGTTGTATCGCAGCGTCGTACGCGCGGGACGGATCTCCACGCGGACCACCCGGCCGTCCGGTGCCAGCTCGACCATGTCCGTGGAATGGCAGCGTTCGGCGGGAAACATCCCGAGGACGAGATCGGCCCCCGTCGCTGCCTGCCGCTCGATCAGCCGCGCATAGGCGTCGACCGGCTGGAAGATCACGTCCGGAAAGCCGAGAGCGACGATCGCGTCCGCGACGAAGGGGAAAGCATGGTCCAGGGTCTCGGGGACGCTGCGGGAGCCGGGAATCGAGAGATAGGCGAGATCCACATCCGCCATCTCTCCGGTGCCGAAGTAGCGGGGAACGTCCGACTTTGACTCATGGAGCACCATGAAGATCCGGCGCACGCCGCCCGCCCGGAACCGCTCCAGCAGATAATGGCCCGCGACCTTGGGAACCAGGCCGGAAGGAGTCTCCCGGAACCCGATGGGCAACAGCTCCTTGCTGCACGGCAGAGGGCCGAGCCGAACGGCACGGCCGGCGGCGGGGATGAGGCCGAAGAGGGGGAGGGGAGTCAAGGCTCTGAAAATCGTAGCACGGGCCCTGGGTTAAGATCCCGCCCCATGCCCGCCCCCTCTCCGCCACCGCCGACCGACCCCGCCGAGGTCTACGGCTATCTCACCCGCAAGGAGGCCGACATGGCTTTCAAGCGGCGGGCGTGGACGATCTTCGAGTGGCTAGGGCCCACGGACGGCCAGACGATCCTCGATTGCGGGTGCGGGCGCGGGTTCTATCTCAAGATGCTGCGTCACTTGGGCACCGCCCGGCTCTTCGGCATCGACTTGGAGCTTCCCTATCTGCGGAAGGCGCGGAAAAACACCGCCGATCTGCCGGCCGTGCTGGTGAGTAATGCCTCGATCTACGATCTCCCCTTTCCGGACGCGACCTTCGACGCCGTTCTTCTGTCGGAAATTCTGGAGCACGTGGACCGCGACGTGGATGCCCTCCGGGAGGTCCGCCGGGTGCTCAAACCAGGCGGGCTCGCCCTCGTCACCGTTCCCCATGCCGACTATCCATTCTGGTGGGACCCGATCAACAAGACGCTCGAGACGCTCCTCGGCACGCACATCGGCCGTGGCCCGCTGGCCGGAATATGGGCCTTCCATGTCCGCCTCTACACGCCGGAGAAGCTGCGCGAGGCGGCGCTGGGGGCGGGGTTCCAGGTCGAGGAGGAACGCTCCTTCACCCACCATAGCTTCCCCTTCGTCCATAACCTCCTCTATGGTCTCGGCAAGCCGCTCCTCGAATCCGGGCTTTTCGGTCGCGGCCTCGCCGACGTGGCCGACCGCGGCAGCTTCGACCGCGACGGCGGCGGCAACTACCTTCATCCCGTAAACCTGGGTCTCCGGATGCTGAGCTGGATCGATCGCCGGAACTCAATGAACGAGCCCCCCGGACGGTCGACGGTCAATCTGTGCTTGAAGGCGCGGAAGAGTTGAATCTGGGACGAGGCGCCTTGACAGCCACATTTGCCGCATACCGCGCGAAGAGCTCCTCATAGCGAGCCATCGTCCCCTCCACCGAAAAGTGCCGGCCGATCTCGTCTTCTGGCTTCACGAAACGTGAACGGTCCCCAAGGATCTCCACGATGGCCTCGCCCAGGGCCTGCCAGTCGTTGCAGGGGACGATTTTTCCCATGCCGGTGAGCTGCACGGGGACGCGGCCGCCGGGGGTGTCCGTCATCACCACCGGGGTGCCGCAGAGCATGGCTTCCACTTGCACCAGCGCGAAGCACTCGGTATCGCTCGGCAAGGCCAGGAGGTCGCAGGCGGCGTAGAAGTCCGCCATGTCCTGGGGCGTGGGCACGACTCCGAGGAAGACGAGCTGATCCCGATACCGCTCGACTAGATCCTGGTGACGGGGCCAGTAGGACTCGTAGGGAATCTGGTGCTGGCCGGCGAAGACGACCCGGGCGGTTGGAAAGGTGCGGTTCACCACTTCCAAGGAGTGGATCAGCAGGTCGGGACGCTTCTCCTCGACGAAGCGGCCGGCGAAGCCGAGGATCGGGCCGCCGTCCGGCGACCAGGCGCGGCGCAGCTCGCGCACCCGCTCCGGGTTGGGGCGCGGGACGTCGACGAAGGGCGGGATGACCACCACCTTTTCGAGATACGGGCTGAGATAGCGAGAATGGCGGGCGTAGTCCTCGGTGTGGCACACGAGGGCCGGCGCCGCGCTCGCCATGAAGCGGTAGAGACCCAGCATGGTGGCGGTGATGAAGCGATTGAAGGCTCCGGCCGGCAGCACCAGGTCGCCGTGGTGCGTCACTACGATCTTGCGGCCCGTCAGCCGCGCCGCGAGGCTCACCAGGGCCGTTTCCAGGATCGGCGTGTGGAGGCTCACCACGTCGTGCTCGCGGACGAGGCGGAGGATCGCCCGGGGATAGCTCGGCATCACCATGCCGCGGCTGATCGCGATAGGAAGGGGCTTCAGGCGGACCACTCGGACGCCGTTCTCGATCGATTCCCCCAGCGGCGTCTGCGGCGAATGGTGGGCGCAGAGCACGGTCACACGATGGCCCCGGGCCGCCAAGCCCTCGGCGAGCTGTTGGACGTAGAGCGTCAGGCCGGTGCGGTGCGGCACGTAATACAGCAGGCAGATGAGGATGCTGGGCTTGCCGTCTCGATCGTGCTGCATGGTCGGAGGTGGCTGCACAGGAAGAGCCGCATGCTAGCATCCGCCCCCGAAGCCGGACAACCCCGGGCGCCGCCAGAACAAACCCGCCGATCTCCGCCATGGATTCTCCCGCTCCGAGACCCGCCACCCCAGCAACTCCGCGCTGGGTCGGATTGGCCCTCGCCGCCGTGCTCCTCGCAAGCTTCGCCGTGCGGACCTGGGACGCCAGCTTCGGGCTCTACGCCGGACGCCATTTCGACGAGCGCTTCACCTTCAAAAACGTCTCGGCCATCCTCAAGCACGGCGAGTACAAGCCGCGGCACGCCTTCTATCTGAGTCTCTCGTATCTGCCGCAGACGGTCGTGCTGGCGGCGAGCGACGCCCTGTACCGGGTGACGGACTATGAGCCTTTCTCCATCTTCGGCGAGTCCAGGGACGGCAACTCCGCGACCGCCTACTGGCTGGCCCGCATGGTCAACGTCGTCTACGGCACGTTGAGCCTGTGGGTCCTCTTCCTCGTCGGCCGCCGTCTTTATTCGCCCGAGGCGGGTTTGCTGGCGGCGGCCGTGCTGGCGGCGGTGCCGCGCCATCTGACGAGCTCGACGGAGTTCAAGCCGGACATCCTGGTCATCCTTCTGACGCTGGTCACTTTCTACTGGACGCTCTCCGCCGCGTCCCGGCCTTCCCTGGGCCGGTTCCTGCGCGTGGGATTGAGCGTGGGCCTCGCCGTGTCGACCAAGTACACAGGGATCGCCTCCGCCATTCCCATCACCGCCGCGGTGCTCAAGAACGGCTGGCGTGACCGGCGGCAATGGCTGTGGCTGGTGCTGGCGGGCCTGGCTTCGATCCTCACCTTTTTGGCGCTCAACCCGTTCCTCGACGTGGTCTTCCAATTCATTCCCATCCTGGTGCATGGCTACGCCGCCAAGGGAGTCGAGGAGCAGAGCAACCACTGGGTGGTGTTCGAGCGCCAGGTGGACTTCCTGATCAGGAATCACGGGCCGGTGGTCGCCCTCTTCGTGCTGCTGGGAATCGTGGGGCTGTTGTGGCGGATCTACCGGCCCGCTCCGGAGGACGGTGAAGAGAGGCGGCTCGGCTCGATGCTGGTCCTCTCCGTCCTCCTCGGCTATTCCGTGGTCCATTCGCTGGGAATGACGCTCTTCCGCAGCCAGAACTATCTGCCGGTAGTGCCTTTTTCCTCGCTCGCCGCAGCGTGGGCAATGGTGGAAACGTGGCGGTTGCTGTCGCTGCGTATCTCCCGGCTGAGCTGGCAGCCTGTGGCCGCCCTGCTGGGGATCGGCGTTTGCGGGGCTCTGGTGGCGCAGGAGGCGAGCGTCGTCTACGACCGCGTGGTGCCCACGACGTTCGCAGCGGTCAACGACTCGCTGCTCTCCGGCCTGGAGCCGCCGGGGCTCCGCCACGTGGTCTTCGAGTCCCGCCTGGGACGCTTCGATTGGGGCGAGGCGTCTCGCCGGCCCCTCCTGAGCCGGGTGGACCGTCTGGCCGGGCAGAATCCGCGTTTCATGGATCTCGCGGACGTGGAGGTTTTTTCCCACAGCGAGATGGAGGGGCCGGACGCCGCCTTCTACCGTAGCCGTCTGGACCGGGTTTCCAAGACCCAGGTGGAAACCATGGACAGCCGCTTCCTTCGCCGCCGGGGCGAGGCGGTGGCCGTGGTGCGCCATCCTTGGAATCTCGAAAGCGAGACCGAGATCGATCTGGTTCGGCCTGACGGGAGCCCAACTCCACCGTTCCTCGTCGGCCGCCTGCCGGCGGGGCGCTTCAAGCCGGGAGACATTCTCTCGATCCAGCTCGTTGTGCCCAAGGCGGCGGCGGACGAGGATCTGGACTCCGCGAAGCTCGGTCCCGGCGACCGGACGATCCGCCTCGGCGAGACCGGTCGGCACCGCAACCGATTCTTCCGGACCAGTCCGCGTTTCGAGCTGGCCGGAGGGGAGAGCGAGGTGCGCATCGACGCCGATCCCGAGGACGAATCCGGAGACTTCCGCCTCACGATCTACCGTTGGCGCCCGGCGGCGCCGGCCGCGGCGAGCCCTTGAAGAGGTCGACGGGCCTGCTCGGCGGGAGCGTCCTGCTGCTGGTGACGCTCAACGTCGCCAACGCGCTGCACTTCGCCTTCCACATCGCCATGGCGCGGATGCTGGGTCCCGCGGGCTACGGCGCGCTGGCGGCGCTGCTGGCCATCCTCTACGTGCTGAACGTCTTCGCCGAGTCGGTGCAGACGATCATCACCCGCTACGCTTCCCGCGAGCCGGACCCCGGCCGATTGCATGATCTCCTCCGCAGGGCTCTGCGCAAAGGAGGCCGGGCGACGCTGGCGATGACGGCGGTCTTCCTGGTGGCATCGATTCCTCTGGGGATCTGGCTGCGCATTCCCTATCCGTTGATGGCGCTCTTCGCCCTCTCCATGATCGGCGTGGGCCTTCTGCCCATCCACCGCGGAGCCCTCCAGGGATGGAAGCGGTTCCGGGCGTTGGGCGAGAACATGATCTGGGAGGTGCTGGCGAAGCTCGTCCTCGGCGTCGGCCTGGTGTGGCTCGGCGCCCGGGAGTACGGCGCCGTGGCCGGGGTGAGCCTGGGCTTCTGCGTCGCCTTCGCCCTCTCCCGCCTCCCGCTGAAGGACGTCTACCGCACGCCGGTCTCGCGGGCCGAGGCGCCGGACCTCTATCGCTACAGCCTGCCGGTGTTCGTGGTGACGGCGACGGTGATGGGCTTCTACAGCCTGGACGTGCTGCTGGCCCGCGCTTTCTTACCCGAGGCAGTGGCCGGCGGCTACGCCGTGGCCTCGTTCCTGGGCAAGTCGGTCCTGCTGGGCACGGCGCCGGTGACGAAGGCCATGTTCCCGTTGACCGCGGAAGCCGCGGAGAGGCGGGACGGCGGCTCCCGGCGGCTCCTCGCCGGCACGCTCGGCATCCTGGCCGCCTGCGTCACTCCGGTCCTCATCGCCTTCGCGCTGATTCCGGGACTCCTCGTGCGGGGGATGGGGGGAAAGAGCTACCAGGGCGCGGTAGAGCTCGTGCTTCCCTTGGGGATCGCCATGGTCCTCATGTCCTTCAGCAACGCCCTGCTCCTCTACCGCCTGTCGACCGGCGGGCTGCGCTTCTGGGGCGCCCTGCCGCTGCTGATTCCGCTAGAGGCCGCGGCCCTGGCCGTGTTCCGCAGCTCGGCGTTGGAGCTCGCGTGGACGGTGGCGGCGATGAACGGGGTGTTCCTGGCGGTGGCCATTGGACTCTCGGCGGTGTCGGAACCGGCGGGATGAGGCCCCTGCTATACTCTTGAAATTACTATGCTCCGCCCCAGCTCTCTCCGTCCAGTCGCCCACTCCGCAGCCGTCCCGATCCTCATTCTCGGCCTTCTCGCGCTGCTGGCGCCGCTGGTCGCCTTGCCGGCGATCCCTGTCGCTCCCGCCGCTCCCGAGGTGCTGGTGGTGACGGTGAAGTCGGCCATCCATCCGGTGTCGGCGGAGGTCATCGCGGATGCCATCAAGGAGGCGGACCGCGCGGGTGCGGCGGCGGTAATCGTCGAGCTGGACACCGCCGGCGGCCTGATGACCTCGACGCGCGACATCACGACCGCCATTCTGGGGGCGCGGACGCCGGTGGTGGTCTACGTCGCCCCCAGCGGCGCACGGGCGGCCTCGGCCGGGTTCTACATCCTGATGTCCGCCGACGTGGCCGCCATGGCGCCCGGCACCAACACCGGCGCGGCCCACCCGGTGGGCGGGCAGGGAGAGGACATCCCCGGCATCATGGGCAAGAAGGTGGAGGAGGACTCGGCGGCGAACATCCGCTCGCTGGCGTTGCGCAACGGCCGCGACCTCAAGCTCGCCGAGGCGGCGGTGGTGCAGAGCCGGTCGTTCTCGGCCCAGGAGGCTCTCGACGGCAAGCTCATCGACCTCGTGGCACCCGACATCCCGGCGCTGGTGAAGGCCCTCGACGGCCGCACGGTCAAAAGGGGAGCGACGACAGTGACCCTGCACACAGGAGGCTCGGCGGTGCGGAATTTCGAGATCTCGCCCATGCGCTCGTTCCTCGGCGTGCTGGCCGATCCCAACATCACCTACCTGCTGCTGGGCCTTGGTTCGCTGGGCATGCTCTTCGAGCTGATGCACCCGGGAGCCATCCTGCCCGGCGTGGTCGGAGCCATCTGCCTGATCCTGGCGTTCTACGGCCTCTCGGTGCTGCCCGTCAGCTACGCGGGCCTCGCCCTCCTGGTGCTGGCGATGATCTTTTTCATCCTGGAGATCAAGGTCACCAGCTACGGCGGCCTCGCCGTGGCCGGGGTGATCTGCCTCGTCCTGGGATCGCTGATGCTGTTCAACACACCGGAGCCGGCGCTGCGGGTGAGCCTTGAATTGATCGCCATGTTGACGGCCTTCACGGTCCTGGTCGTCGGTTTCCTCGTCTGGATGTCGCTGCGCGCCCGGCGGCTGCCGGTGCGAACGGGGGCGGAAGGGCTGATTCGGGAGACGGGAGTGGCCCGTTCGGAGCTCGCGCCGCGGGGCAAAGTCTTCGTCCATGGCGAGCTTTGGGACGCCGAGGCGGACGAGGCCGTGGCCGCCGGTGAAGAGGTCGAGATCGTGGCCGTGAAGCACCTCCTGCTGACGGTGCGTCCGCATCGCCGGAGAGCAACGTAAATCAACGGAAGGGGTTCGACCCATGCCATTCGGAATCGGCGGAATTTTTTTCATCATCTTCATCGGTATTTTCCTGTTCTCCCGCTGGGTGAACGTTCTCAAGGAGTACGAGCGGGCCGTCACCTTCTGGCTCGGCCGGCTGTCGGCCAAGCCGAAGGGGCCCGGCCTCGTGCTCATCTTCTGGCCGTTCGAGACCATGGTGAAGGTCTCGATGCAGACCATCGTCCACGACGTGCCGCCGCAGGACATCATCACCCGCGACAACGTGTCGGTGAAGGTCAACGCCATCGTCTACTTCCGGGTGGTCGATCCGCAGCGGGCCATCGTCGAGGTGCAGAACTACCTGCAGGCCACCAGCCAGCTCGCCCAGACGACGCTGCGCTCGGTGCTGGGCCAGGCGGAGCTGGACGACCTGCTCGCCGAGCGCGACAAGCTCAACGCCAAGCTTCAGGTGATCATCGATCAGCATACCGAGCCCTGGGGGATCAAGGTGTCGATGGTGGAGCTCAAGAACATCGACCTGCCGCAGGAGATGCAGCGGGCGATGGCGAAGCAGGCCGAGGCGGAGCGCGAAAAGCGCGCTAAGATCATCCACGCCGAAGGCGAGCTGCAGGCCTCGGTGAAGCTGGCCGAGGCGGGCGCGATCGTCTCGACGAACCCGGTGACCTTGCAGCTCCGCTATCTGCAGACGTTGACCGAGATTTCGGCGGAGAAGAACTCCACGATCATCTTCCCGTTCCCGATCGATCTCATCAAGGCCTTCATCAAGAACCCCTAGATCGGAGTTTGAAACGAAGTGTCCGAACCGCACGAGCCCAGCTATTACGAGATCGCGCTGACCAACCGCCAAGTGGTCGTCGCGTTCGTGATCCTCCTTGTCTGCCTGTTGTCCGCGTTTTTCTCGGGGGTCTGGATCGGCCGCGAGAGCACGGTCCGGGCTCAGGAGCAGATCGCCCGCAATTCGCCGCCACCTGAAGCCTCGCCGAAGACGGAAGGGCAGAACCTGGAGAACCTCGAGTTCTTTGACTCGAAAGAGAACAAGTCCGGTAAGAAGCACGAGGGGAAGGCGCAGGACGAGGCCCAGCCTCGAGGCACGCCCAAGCCCACTCCGCCCGCGCCCGCCGCCAAAGAGCCTGAGCCGCCGGCGGCCGAGCCCCCGGTTCAGGCCGCTCCCGTGCCGGCCCCCATTGCCGTCTCTCCGACGCCGGTGCCGGCGTCGGACCGCAGGGGCAAGGGACGCAAGGGCGCCGCCGCCGCGACGACTCCGACGGCGGCGGACGATTCGGCCTCCCCCGTCCGTCCGGCCAAGCCGTCGGAGATCGCGGAGCCCACCGTTCCCAAGGGCGCGGTGGTCATCCAGGTTTTCTCTTCCCAGGACCGGGCGCAGGCGGACCGCATTCGCAAGAAGCTCTCCAGCGGCGGCCAGAAGGCCTTCCTCTCGCCCGTGGACGTGGCGGGCCACACCATGTACAGAGTTCGCATCGGCCCCTTCACCTCCCGCTCGGACGCCCAAAAGGTGGCGGAAAAAGTGCGGAAGGTCTACACGATGGATACGTGGGTCACGGAGTGAGGAGGCGCCCCTTCGGGGCTGGGGTTATGAGGATCCTCTTCGCCGCCGGCGGCGGCGTGCTGTGGGGCCTCTGCTTCAGCCACGAGCCGTTGTCCTTGGCATCGTGGTGCGCCCTCGCACCGCTGGCCGCGATGCTCTCGTGGCCCAGGGCCGGCCGGCTGGGTTGGATTCACGGCCTCGCCACGTGGATGACGGGGCTTTATTGGATCGTCCCGACGCTTCAGACCTACGGTCACATCGCCGTGCCTCTGGGGATTTTCCTCACCGGCTTGCTCTCCGGCTATCTCGCCCTCTTCCACGCCGTGTTCGCCTGGCTCGGGTCGAAGATGTGGCGCCGCGGCGGAATGCTTCGCCTGCTGACGCTACCGGCCCTGTGGGTGGCCCTGGAGTGGCTGCGCACCTATCTCGGCGGCGGCTTTCCCTGGAACCTCGCAGGCTACGCCTGGGTGGACGTGCCGGGCGCGCTACCGCTCTCGGCGTGGTGTGGTGCCTATGGCATCTCGTTTCTGGTGGTGCTCACCAGCGTCGCGCTGGCGGCCTCGATCTCGGAGCGGCGTTGGGAGCCGGCAGCCGTGGGGCTCCTGATCCCGCTGTTGCTCCTGCCTCTCGCGGCGCGCTGGAGCCTGCGCGAGAGTCCCCGGGAGATTCGGGAGGCCGGCGGCCTCGGCAAGCCCGTGCGCCTGCTGCAGCCCAACATCCCCAATCTGGTCGCCTACGACCCGGTGATGGTCGCCCGCAACTACCGCAAGGTGCTCGACCAGTCGGCGGAAGCCTGCCAGCCGGGCTCCCTGGTGGTTTGGCCGGAGAGCGCGGCATGGCCCCTCGAGTTTCGCCGCGACCCGCAGTTCGACCAGGATCTCCACGCCATGGTCGAGCGCGGCTGCACGGTGATCTTCAACTCCGGCACGCCGGTCGGCAACTCGTTCTACAACTCCGCCTTCCTGCTCTCGCCGTCGCAGTCATCGGGGACACCGCAGCCCATCCCACGCTATGACAAGCGCCACCTCGTGCCATTCGGCGAGTACGTGCCATTTCGCGGCGTCTTCGGCTGGATGGACAAGCTGGCCCGCGACGCCGGCGAGTTCCGGCCGGCGGATCAGACGGTGCTGCTGCCGTGGAACGGCGAGCAGATTGGAATGTCCATCTGCTACGAAGTGGTTTTTCCTTCCGAGGTGGCGCAACTCGTCCGCCAGGGAGCGACGGTGCTGATGACGATCACCAACGACGCCTGGTATGGCGACACCTCGGCGCCGTGGCAACACTTCCGGGCGGCGCGGTTCCGCGCCGCGGAGAACCGCCGGCCGCTGTTGCGGGCCGCGATTACGGGCGTCACCGCCTTCGTGGCTCCGGACGGCTCGGTCCTGGCCGAGATCGGCGTATTCCGCGAGGGGATTCTGCGCGCCCGCGTGCTGGGCGAGCGGCGCCTCACTCTATTCAGCCGCGCGCCGTGGCTGGTACCGCTGCTCTCGACGCTCGTGGCGCTTGCCTGGGTAGTTGGATACACTGCGGCCCGAGAGAAAAGGAGCTTCCAATGATTGCTTACGAAACGCAGCAACGAATCGATACGCTCGCCGAGCAGCTCGCCAACCTCCGGGGGTATCTTTGAGCAGGGAGAGCTGGAGCGTGAGCTGTCCGAAATCGACCACCAGATGCAGGCGGCCGGTTTCTGGGACAACCCGGCCAAGAACGCCTCGATCCTGCAGAAACGCCGCGATATCGAGCGGCGCCTCGAAACCCTGAACCGCCTCCGCGCCGACGCAGACGAGCTCGCCACCTGGCGCGAGCTGCTGAGCGAAGGCGAAGCCGATCCCGAGTTCGACCGCTTCATCGACCGTCTCTCAGGGGAGCTCGGCAAGCTCGAGCTGGACTTCAAGCTCTCGGGGCCGGACGACGACAAGAACGCCCTGCTGGCGATCCATCCCGGCGCCGGCGGCACCGAGTCCCAGGACTGGGCGGAGATGCTGCTGCGCATGTACCTCCGCTACGCCGAGCAGCACGGCTTCGAGATCGAGCTGCTCGACCGCCAGGACGGGGAGGAAGCGGGCCTCAAGAGCGCCACCCTCGCCGTGCGCGGGCCCCACGCCTACGGCTATCTCAAGAGCGAGCACGGTGTACACCGGCTGGTGCGCATCAGCCCCTACGACTTCCAGGCCCGGCGCCACACTTCGTTCGCCTCGGTCGACGTGCTCCCCGAGGTCGACGACGACGTGGTGATCGAGATCAACGACAAGGACTTGAGGGTCGACGTCTTCCGCTCGTCGGGTGCCGGCGGCCAGCACGTCAACAAGACGGAGTCGGCGGTGCGCCTGACCCATCTGCCGAGCGGCATCGTGGTCTCCTGCCAGAACGAGCGCAGCCAGATCAAGAACCGCGCCATGGCGATGAAGGTCCTGCGCTCGCGACTCTATGACCGGGAGATGCAGAAGCGGGCAGCCGAGCAGGCCGAGCGGGAGGGCAAGAAGATGGACAACTCCTGGGGCAGCCAGATCCGCAGCTACGTCCTCCACCCGTACCGGCTAGTGAAGGACCACCGCACCGGCGCCTCGGTGGGCGACGCCGACAAGGTGCTCGACGGCGGGCTCGATCCCTTCATCGAGGCCTATCTCAAGGGGCAGATGGCGACGGACAAGGACGACGTGGTCTAGGGAGAGCCCGATGTCCCGCCCTGGCCCCTCATCACCCCGGCCCTCTTCTCTCATCGCCCTCCCCATAGGCGCTAACTTAACGTGTCTCAGAGTTTCCCCCGCCCAAGACCCTCACCCCTGCCCCTCTCCCGACCACCCCATCCCCCGCCCCGGGAGAGGGGTGCTCGGTTGGGGTGGTCTGGCTGTTCTCCCTTTTCTCCCGGTGAGGGGGCGGCGGGGGTCGGGAGAAGAGGGCCGGGGTGATGAGGGTCTTGGGCGGGGGAAAAGAACGGCATCAAGGAGGCTGAGCGAGTGATAGCGCTCGACTACGTCTCCCCCCTGCCGCCGGTCCGCTCCGGCATCGCCGACTACAGCGTCGACCTGTTGCCGGCGCTGGCGGCTCTGGCGGACGTGCGGCTGATCCGCCTGCCGGAGCTGCCGGTGTCTCCCGACATCGAGCGGGCGTGGCCGCTGGCACCGGCGGAGGAGACGGGCGCGGGCGGCCGGCTGCCGCTCTATCAGATGGGGAACAACCGCTATCACCAGGGCGTGCGGGACCTCGCACTGCGGATCCCCGGCGTGCTGACGCTGCACGACGTCGTCCTCCATCACCTCTTGCAGGACATCACCCTCGGCCGCCACGATCCTCAAGGATTTCCGGACTACAAGGCGGCGCTGACCCGCGACCACGGCTGGATCGGCGAGGCGGCGGCGCTCGCCAAGCGCTGGAACGCCTGGGGCGAGGCGCCGCTCTTCTCTCTGCCGGCTCACCGCACCCTGTTGCGCCGCCAGCGGGGCGTGCTGGTGCACAGCCGGTGGGCGGCGGAGCACCTTCAGGACGAAGAGGTGGGCGTGCCCGTGCGCGCCATTCCCATGGGCGTGCCGCTGCCGCCCGCGGCGGACGAAGCGGCCGGGCGTGCCCTGCGCCGCCGCTTCGGCCTGCCCGAAGAGGGGCCGGTGATCGGCTCCTTCGGCTTCCAGACGCCGATCAAGCGCACGCTTTCCGCCGTGCGGGCGCTGGCGGCGCCGGGGCTGGAGCGGGTCCACCTCGTCATCGTCGGTCAGGCATCGCCGGCCATGGACCTCGAAGGCGAGGCGCACCGGATCGGTGTCGCCGATCGGGTCCACATCCTGGGCTTCCTGCCGTTCGAGGACTTCGAGGCGTCGATTGCCGCCGTCGATCTCTGCCTCAACCTGCGCTATCCCACGGCGGGGGAGACCTCGGCTTCGCTGTTGCGGGTGCTGGCCGCGGGCCGGCCGGCGATCGTTTCCGATTACGCACAGTTCGCCGAGCTGCCGGCGGAGGTGGCTTTGCGGGTGCCGCTCGGCGACGAGGAGCCGGCGGCCCTGGCGGCGCTGCTTCGGGAATTGCTGGCCGACCCTGGCCGCTTGGCGGCCATGGGCCGGGCTGCCCGGGAGCACGTGCGCCAATGCCACGATCCGGCCCGCTCGGCGGCGGCCGTGGTCGCGGCCTGCGAGGAGTGGGCGGAGCTGCCGCCGGTCGGGGAGGATCCGGACGGACGCCGCGAGGTGCCGCGGCCTTCGAGCCTCATCTGGGAGCCCCTCCCCGGGGAGCTCGAAGTGGACGGCGCGAACCTGCCGTGGCCGGAGGGCGAGCGGCGGCGGTTGCGCATCCGGCTGCACAACACCGGCTACGCGCGCTGGCTGGCCGGCGAGCGGGGGCCGGGGGGAATGAGCGTGGTGGTCAAGCTGCTGACCGACGGCGGCGAGGACCGCCTGTGGGGCACGGACCTGTTCGACGGCGGCCACTGGCTTCCCCTGCCGCGGGACCTGGCGCCGGGCGAGGAGGTGGTGCTGGAGACCGACGTGCGCCGGCCGCCAGGGCCGGCCCGGCTGTGGATCGAGCCCCACCTCTTCGGCGGCGTAAGCCTCTCCAACCTCGGCGGCCCGGACTGGGACCGGTGGATCTGAGGCGCCATCCGCTGGAGGCCGCGGGTTGGGCCATCCTGGCCTTCCTCCTCGTCCTGACTTTGATCGGCGCCGTGCGCCTCGACCGTGCCCATCACCTCCTGATCGGAGACGAGGCGACTTACGCCATGCAGGCGGCGAGCCTCGCCTGGGACTTCGACCTTGCCTACACCCGGCAGGACTACGACCGCTTCGTCGCCCAGTGGGGCCTGCCGCCTCACGGGCTCGTTCTCCAGAGCCGGGCGGGAAGCGACCGGCTGGTGTTTGCCAAGCCGCCCCTCTACGCCCTGATCCTTGCTCCGTTCGTGCGGGTGGCGCCGGTGCGCGGGCCGGTGGTGGCCAACGCCCTGATGCTGGCGGCGGCGGCCTTCCTCGCGGCTCTGGCACTGCGCCGCCGCCTGGGCCAGGCGGCTCCCTACTGGATGTCGGCCTTCGTCTTTGCCTCCACCGCGTTCGTCTATGTCTTCTGGGGAGATGCGGATCTCTTTCTCCTGGCGTGCACGGCGGTCGGTTTCGCTCTCGTCTACTGGGAGGACCGGCGGTTCCTGCCGGGGGACGAGCCGCCGCCGCAGATCTACGGCGGCGAGGACACGGAGCCCGAGCACCGCTCCATCGCGTCCATTGCGCGGTGGTGCGGGGCCGGAGCGCTCCTCGGCGTGACGGTCGTCTACCGCCCGGTCTATTTGACGCTGTTCCTGCCGGCGATCGTGGCGGCATGGGAGGGGCCGCCTCGCCGCCGCCGCGCCGCGGTGGCCGGGCTCGTCCTCGGAGCGCTGGCGGTGGCGGTCCTGTCGATGGGCATCCAGTGGCTGGCCGGCGGCGATCCCACGGCCTATGGCGGCCAGCGCCAGGGCATCTACGGCCAGCAGGGCTACCCGGAGGTGCAATATCCCACGGCCGGCTGGTCCCAGCGGGTGGCGCGCCACGGCAACGCCTCCTGGCTCCAGCGCCGAGTCCTGCAGCCACAGCTCTCCCTGAACCTCGCGGGCTGGAACCTGATCTACGTGCTCGTCGGGCGCAACGTGGGAATCCTGCCGTACTTCCTGCCGCTGCTCCTCGGCTTCCTGGCTTTCCAGCGGGACCGCGGGCGCTGGGCCCTGCCGCTCGCCGTGGGGGCCGCCCTCATCGTCTTCCTGGTGCTCCTGCCCTTCAATTTCTACGGCGGGGGAGCGCTGACCAACCGCTACTTCCTGCCGCTCTATCCAGCCCTTTGGTTCCTCGCCGCGCGCCCGGTTCGGCCGTGGAGGGCAGCGTGGGCGCCGCTTGTGGTGCTGTTGCTGGCCTCTCCCTTCCTGGGGCCGCTGTGGAACGATCCCACCGGCTATCCCCTGGGGCCGGACGGCCAGCCCCATCACGTGTCGAGCATCGCGCGGCGATGGCTGCCTTTCGAGACGACCCAGGCCGGCCTACCGGGCGATCGGGTGGCGATGGAGGGCGGGCTCTGGGTGAAGCTGCTCAACCACAACGCCTGGCACTCCGGACGGACCCAGGGCCTGCGGATCGCGGGCGGCGCTCCGGTCGACCTGCTCCTGGGGAGCCCGCAACCGCTGAGCTCCGTTGACTTCGAGCTCGACGGGAATGCTCCCACCCAGCTTCGGATCGGCGACGACGATCTGCGCCCATTGATGCTGCTCGCCAACGGCTCCGAGATCTTCGAGGTGCGGCTGGGGACGGAACGGGCCGTGCACCCCCTTGGGTGGACTGCCTACGACGTCCACTTGTATGCGTTGCACTTCTTCCTCCCCGGCGCGCAGACCGAGCCCATCGGGCTGCGCATCCGGCCGCGAGGCGACCTGATCAGAATTCACCGAGGAAATTGATGGATATCGAAAGCCAGGACAGCGAAAATCAGGAGAGAGCCCTCCACAGTTGGATTATCGCCCTGCGGGAGCGTCTCGCCTCGCCTCCGCCTCGTCGTCTGGCGGCGAGCGATTTTCGGCAGGCCTCGGTGCTGGTGCCGCTCTACGTCGACGCGGGCGAGCTGTGGACGGTGCTCACCGTGCGTACCGATACCCTGCCGAGCCATCGCAGCCAGATCGCCTTCCCCGGCGGTGGCAAGGAGCTCAAGGAGGACGCTTGGGCCGCCGCGCTGCGCGAGACGCAGGAAGAGATCGGCCTCGACCCAAAGAAAGTGTTGCGCCTCGGCGAGCTCGACGAGGTCGAAAGCCCCGCCGGCTTCCGGGTGATCCCCTGTGTGGGAGCGATTCCCTTTCCCTACAAGGTGGAGCGCAACGCCGCCGAGATCGCCGAAATCTTCAGCCTTCCCCTCTCCTACTTTTCCAATCCCAAGCTGGTCGAGGAGCAGGATGTGCTGATCAACGGCGTCCGCCGCAACCTGCGCATCTACCACATCGGCAACCGGCGGATCTGGGGATTGACCGCTCGGATTTTGCAAAACCTGATGATTCGCCTGGGACTGGAGCCTGATGAAGAGAATTGAAGATACCGTTCCCAACCATTTCCTCATCCTGGGGACGGGCGTGGTCTTGTTCCTCTTCATTCCGCTCGTGCTCTTTCTTTTCGTCCGCCACCCGGCGCCGGTGGGGGTGAGCCTGGGGGTGGGGGTGCTGCTGATCGTGGGGCACCGGCTCTTGGCGCGGCCTTATATGGCATGGGTGGCGCCGGTAAAGTGCGTGTGGTGCAACCGCGTTCTTGTCAGCGCTCCGGAGGGCAAGCGGGCGGGAGAGGTCTCCGTCCTGGAGCTGCAATCGGGTGGCGGGGTCGTCGCGGCCCGGTGCTGCGCCGTCCACCGCCGGCCGGCGACGAAGTTCTTCACCTTCCTTCACGCTTGGCGCTGGCCGTTGCGGCTGGGGATCTTCGTTCCCCTTCTCTTTCTGCTCACGTCCCTCGCGGCCGCGGCGGCGGGGCAGCCGGCGCCCGTCGAGCTCGCCACCGCGTGGTTCAAGCTGGTGGTGGGCCTCACCGTCAACCTCGCGGCCCTCGGCTACTTTTTCTCCCGGGAGGACAGCCGGCTCGACGTCCCCTTCCCGGTCCACAACTTCTTCCTCCTGGGCGTGCGCATCCTCCTCTGGATCTTCCGCCTGGTGGGGTTGTGGTGGATCTGGCAGGGGCTCGCCTACGTTCTCAAGCAGTAGTTGCTCCTGGCCTGGATTTTGCTGCTAAAATTTGTTCTATAAACCTTGCCGCGGGAGGTCCCTGCGGCGCAGACACAAGGAGTTGAACCATGGTCCGTAGAACGCTGATCTGCGTGTGTACGAGCTTCGCTCTGCTCCTGCTCGTTGCGGGAGCGGGGAATGCCCAGACGACCTCGACGACCGAGACCAAGAAGACGACGACCACCACCAAGACGGTGAAGCCGGCGCCAGCGATGTGCGGCGGAATTGCGGGCCTGAAGTGCCCGGACGGCCAGTCCTGCAAGTATCCCATCGGCAAGTGCAACGTCGCAGACCTGTCGGGCGTCTGTGTAAAGACGCCGGAGGCCTGCCCCAAGATCCATGCCCCCGTTTGCGGTTGCGATGGCACGACCTATGACAACGCGTGCGAGCTGCTGAAGGCCGGCGTGAAGGAGGATCATAAGGGCGCCTGCAGCACCTACACCAGCGGCGGTGGGGGCGCCACCTGCAAGACCGACGCGGACTGCAAGGACAAGCAGTTCTGCCAGGACAAGGCCGGCACCTGCAAGCCGCCCGGCATGTGTACGGTCAAGCCGGAGATCTGCCCTCAGATCGTCAAGCCCGTCTGCGGCTGCGACGGCAAGACCTATCCCAACGACTGCCAGCGCCAGACGGCGGGCGTCTCCCTGAAGTCGCAGGGCGAGTGCCCCAAGCCGGTCCAGTAGGCTCTCGCAAGCGTCCTGTTCTTCAGATCTTCAGGCCGGCCCTGCCGGGCCGGCCAGTCCCAGATCCTCGTAGATCGCGTCGAGCACCGAGCGGACACGCGCCTCGTGCCGCTCGTTGCCTGGCGTGCCGTTGAAGGCCAAGGCCACGGCGAGCCCGCGCTCCGGATCGGCGAAGCCGGCCGAGGAGCGGTAGCCGCTGTGGCCGAAGGTGCGGGCCGAGGCGTGGTGGCCGTAGCCGTAGGGCACGGTCTCCACTCCATACCGGGCCGAGTTGACGATGAAGCCCAACCCCCAATCCAGGACGTGCTTGAAGGTAGCGTCCATCATCCCCGTCCGGTGGCGCGCCGTGAGCGCCTCGACGGTCTGCGGCGACAGGACGCGGCGGCCCGCGAGCGATCCCCGCGCCAGCAGCATCTCGTAGAAGCGGCCGAGCTCGCGAACCGGGCCGTAGCCGTTCCCGCCGGGGTTGCAGCGGACGCAACGGGCCTCGCTGTCCCAGCCGTGATCCTTGATTTCCGGGCCTTCGCTCCCCTCAGACATCCACATCGCGCCGAGCCGGCCGGCTGTTTTGTAAAAAAGGTAGCGTTCCGGCGGCATTCCCACCCAGGAGTCGTGCAAACCGAGCGGCTCGAAGACCTCCTCCCGCACAAAACGGTCGAACGGACGGCCGTCCAGCCGCCGGATGACCTCGCCCAGCACGAACCAGCTCGACGCGGTGTGATAGCCGGCTTTCTCGCCCGGCACCCAGCGCGGCTCGGGCCGCATGCCGCAGATCCGCGCCAGGATCTCCTCCCACGAATGATCCGGCCAGCCCACGTCCAGCATGCGGATGCCGGCCGTGTGAGTGAGGAGGTGGCGCAGGGTGATCCGCTCCTTGCCGTGGACGCCGAACTCCGGGATGTGGGCGGCCACCGGATCGTCGAGCTCCAGCCGGCCCCGTTCCCAGAGCTGGGCGAGGGCGACCGCCGCCACGGGCTTGGTCGAGGAGAGCCAGAGCATCAGGTGATCCGCCGTCAGCGGCTCGCCCGGGCGGTTCTCGCCCACCGCGCCGTCCGCCTGGGGCTCTCCATAGAGGGAGACGTAGACCTGGGCTCCGAGATGGAGCCGGTCGCGGATGCCCTCCTCGATAGCCCGCCGGGTGCGGGGAAGCTTTTCCAGAGAGTCGGTCATGGCATGGGATTGTACCGGGCGTAAAAACAAAGACGCCCCACCGCGGGGCGTCCTCAGGTCAGCAGACTGGGGAAATGCGTCTACTTCTTGCTGTGGAGCTTCGAGTTGATGTCCTGCGCCGATTTCAGATGGTCCTGGAGGGTGGGCAGGGTCGTCTGGGCCCAGGACTTCACGTCGGCGTCCTTGCCCGACTTGGACTCCTTCTCGAACGCGGCCACGACCGGCTTGTGACCGGAAACCATGTGGCTCATGTACGAGCTGTCGAACGCGGCGCCCGAGAGCTTGCTGAGCTTGTCCACGTCCTTCTGCTTCGCGGGGGAGAGCTTGTCGGACAGCTTCACGTTCTTCTGCGAGGCGAGCTGCTTGAGCTGATCGCCGGCCTTCGTGTGATCGTCCACCATGCGCTGGCCGTAGGCCTTGACGTCCGGGTTGGTGCCCTTCTCCGCCGCGACCTTGCCGAGCTCGACCTCCATCATGCCGGCTTGCGAGGCGGTGGTCATGAACTGGCGATCGGCGGCGCTGAGCCCCGAGGTGGAAGTGCTGGCGGTGGTCTTCTTGGTCGTGGAGGTGCTGGTCGAGGTCGTCTGGGCGAAGGCGGGAACCAGAGCCAGAATTCCGACGAGAGCGGCGGTCGCGATCAGAGGTTTCTTCACGTTCATGGTGCGTATCTCCTTAGGTCCATCGAAAATCGTGCAGCTTGTGTGGAGGAGCGCCGCTTCGAGTTGAGTACCTTGGGCGCCCACCCTAAAAAGGGAGCAAAAGGAGTGCCACTTTCCTGACCAGTCTCTGGAGAGTAGCGGAAGCAGAGCTTGGCACGCTCATTGCTTTAGTTCAAATCGTCCGGCAGCAGCACCCCGGGCACGGTCGACAGAAGTTATTGAATCGAAATAGCTTGAGAGAAAACCAGAGGCTCTTCCCACTAAGGAGCGGCACCATGAAAGCACGAGCCCTACTCTTCGCACTGCCGATCGCCGGCATCCTGGCCCTGAGCTCCGCCGTCATGGCCGTCGCTGCTTCTTCCGGGAATACCGGGGACACCACCGCCGCGTTGCAGAAAGCCGAGCAGCTCATCGAGACCGGAAACTACAAAGAGGCGGCGGCTCTCTGTGACCGCGCCAGCCAGCTCGCGCAAGGGCCCTGCCCCGAATGCCTGCTGGGCGTTGCCCGCGCTTATGCAGGGGCCGGCCAGCTCACCTCGGCCATTCAGGTGACGCGCATGGCCATTCCGCTTTTCGCCTCCTCGCCCACGGATCAGGCGAAGGCCTACGTGCAGCTCGGCTCGTTCCTGGTGCGCAGCGGTGCCAAGGCCGCCGAGTCTGATCAGGCCTTCCGCCAGGCCGTCGCGCTGGACGCCAGGATGGCCTCCGAGGTGAGCGCCCAACTCGCCGACGCACTGCTGGCCCGGGCTCGCCAGGAAGCTGCCCGCCGCCAGCCCACCGCGCCCGTCGAGGTCGTGGTCGCCAACAACTCCAAACGGTAGTGATCGATCTCCGGGGCAGGATGGTCTGCCGCCGGATGCCAGGGCCGGCGCCGCGAGGCGCCGGCCCTTTTTGTTGCTCTTTGCCGGAGCCTGACGGCGCGATAGGCTCCGGAGATGAAATTCGAGACTCGCGTCGTTCATGCGGGGCATCGCATCGATCCCGCCACGGGCGCGGTCGCTCCTCCCATCATCCTGTCCACCACGTTTGCCCGCGATACCGGGGGGATTCCCCTCGGTGGGCACACCTACATCCGTGAGTCGAATCCCAATCAGGATCAGCTCGAGGCGGCGCTCGCTCCGCTCGAAGGCGGCGAGGCGGCCCTCGTTTTCGCCTCGGGGATGGCGGCGAGCGTAGGCCTCTTGCAGACGCTGCCGCCGGGCTCGCACGTCGTTTTTCCCGACGACGTCTATTACGGGATCAGAGAGGCCGCGGAGGAGGTCTGCCCCAACTGGGGGATTCGCTCCGATTTCGTGGCCATGGAGGACCTCGGCGCCCTGGCGGCGGCGATCCGCCCCGAAACCCGCGTCGTCTGGCTGGAGAGCCCCTCGAATCCCCTGCTGAAGGTGGTGGACTTGGCGGCGGCGGCCGGGCTGGCGCGCAAGGCCGGCGCCCTGGCGGTGGTGGACAACACCTTCGCCACCCCGGTGTTGCAACGCCCCCTGGAACTGGGGGCGGACGTCGTCCTCCATTCGACGACCAAGTACCTGGGCGGGCACAGCGACGTGCAGGGAGGGGCGCTGATCTTCGCTCGCCGCGGCGGGGTGTACGACAAGGTGCACCACCAGCGCCACATCCTGGGAGCCGTGGCCTCGCCCTTCAACTCCTGGCTGGTGCTGCGGGGGATGCGGACCCTGGCCTGCCGGGTGGCGGCGCAGAGCGCGACGGCGCTGGCGGTGGCCCGGGCCCTGGAAGCCTCGCCAGCGGTTTCCGCCGTCCACTATCCAGGGCTCGAATCGCACCCCCGGCACGAGATCGCCCGGCGCCAGATGACGGCCTTCGGGGCCATGCTCTCCTTCCGAGCGGAGGGGGGGCGGGAAGCGGCCCTGCGGACGGTGAGCCGGGTGCGCCTGTTCACCCGCGCCACCTCGCTGGGCGGAGTCGAGAGCCTCATCGAGCACCGCGCCACCAGCGAAGGCCCCAATTCGCGGACGCCCCAGGACCTGCTGCGCGTTTCGATCGGCCTGGAGCACGCGGAGGATCTGATCGCGGATCTGGCTCAGGCGCTGGGGGCAGCGTAGCTTATCTTGCAAGGAGCTTTGATGCGACCGGAGTTATTATAGAATCGGTTGAGCTGGATCTGCGGCTTCGGAAACTGGCCAGTGTTGAGCCGACGGCAAGCCCAATGAATTTGGACCGCCGGGACCCGGGGAGATTTTCCATGAGCAAAACCAATGTGTTGATTCTTGGAGCGGGTGGAGGTTTCGGAACTCTGCTTGCCTCACTCCTTTCCTCCGACGAGCGCATCCTCAACGGAATTGATGTCGTCACGCCCGGAAAAGTAGCAGCCGAGCGGCTTGCAGGTTTCATTCTTGCTGACGCCGCACTCCCTGGTTCAGCAGCCCTTGAGGCCGTAGCTGGCGCTGACTGGGTCATCTCCTGCATGTCCAACGACGCGACGTTGGACGCCTTCCCGAGGCTTGCATCTCGCATGCGGAGTGGGGCGTTGTTTCTCGACATTCTCTCGGTGAAGACTCCGATCTGCTCTCTGATGAGTGCTGCAAGATTCGACATCGAATGCCTCAGCATTCACCCCATGTTTGCTCCTTCGTTGGGCTTTTCCCGGCAGAACGTGGTGGTCGTGAGGGTCCGGGGAGGGCGGCATTCTGATCGCATTGAGTCGCTGCTGGCAGAGTGGGGAGCTCACATCCACCACCTCACGGCAGAGCAACATGATCGCGGCACGGCTGCCGTACAGGTGGCAACTCACGCTGCCATCATTTCGTTTGGCATGGCCTTGAAGGCAATGGACTATCGTCTTCCCGAGGTGCTGCCCATCTCGTCGCCCGTTCATCGCACTCTGCTCGCCTTATTGGCACGTATTGTCAACGGAGCTCCAGAGATCTATTGGCAGGTCCAAAGAGAAAATCCTGAAGCGGTGGCGGCCCGGTCGGCCGTCGTTGCGGGAGCCGGAGAGTTTCAGCGACTCGTAGACTCGGGACAAGCGGAAAGCTTTTCCGCCGTGCAGGGAGCTCTCCGCGAGATGCTCGGTGACTCGAACGATGACCTATCCGGCTTGGCTGCCCGCGTTTTCGATCTCCCGCTCGTGCTCTCGAAATAGATATGCACCCTCTACACCCTAAGACCTACCTGCAACGGTGCGGAGCACCTGTTGAGGCAACGTGCTTTGTTCTCATGCCGTTCGATGAAGCTTTCCTGGATGTCTTTGCTACCATTAGAGAAGCCTTGCTCCAGCTTCCCTCCTCCATCAAAGTCACACGCGCGGACAACCCGACGATCGGTAACGCCATCATCGCGGATATCCTAGACGGAATTGCGAACGCTGACCTCGTCATCGCCGATCTCACATGGCAGAAACCGAATGTTTTCTATGAATTGGGCATCTGCCATGTCGCGAAGGACGACGTTATCCTGATTTCACAGAAAGGGGAAGATCTTCCATTTGATGTGCAGCACCTGCGATGCTTGGAGTATGAAGCTTCCTCGGCTGGCCTGAGCTCTCTTTCCCTCAAACTGCAGAAATCGGTCCGGGAGCTCTTGGACGCCCGTAACCGCAACCAGATGGGAGAAGTCGACCGGATGAAGCAGATCGGGCGTGTTGGAGCTCTCAGGGTGGCCGATTGGTTCTCGGCGAGGCTTGGCGTCCTGGAGGCGATTGCAGAGTGGCCCGAGCTTCAGAGGAACGACGTTGCGGGACACGAAAGCGCCCTGAGCAAGATCGCCACGGTTCTGCAGGAATTCAGCGGGGGCGTCTATATACTGGATGAGAATGGAAAAGTCTTGAGCTCATCCCCCGATATCCGAGGGGAGAAATACGGGCACCGGGAATACTTCCGCCTCTGCAAGAGTCGCCTCAAGAGCGTGGTATCCAATAGTTTCGACTCTGCGAACAGAGAGCAGCCCATAGTCGTGGTGGCCGTGCCCAGGTTTGATTCCAACGGGACGTTCCTTGGGATCCTGGATGCGGTTCTGGATATTTACGCATCGCCGCTCGATGCAGTCATTCAGCCGGTTGTCATGAATCCGCCGACCCGAACGGACGCCCAACTTCTCCTGGTTGATCAGCGCCGTGTCGTGATCGCGTCGAATACCCCGGACCTCGCTGGCAAGAACGTCGGAGGACACCCGGTGATCGGCACTCTCTTGGGCTCTCAAGAATTCCCATCATCCGAAGAGATCGCTGGCTTTTATGGGCAATACGCTGCCGCAGCATTTACGGTGAATCATACCCCCTTCAAGCTCATCTCGGTGGGTGGTCTTATGATCTTACCGTAGCAGCTCGAGCAGAGCGCGGTTGATCTCAGCGAGCGAGTCGCGCAGGGTGGAGAGGGGATTGGGGGGCTCATATGAAGCGGGATTTTGCTTCTGACACAGGCTCTTCCAGGAGATGGGCAACGCCAGGACCGCCCGCGCCGCGAGGAGGTTCACGTTCGCCCATTCCCGACCTCAGGGGACGATCTTGACCAAGTGATAGTTGCTCTTGCCCCGGCGCAGCAGCAGGATCTTCCCGTCGATGCAGTCCGCCAGCCCGATGGCACGGCGTGGGTCGGTGAGTGGCCGGTTGCTCAGATAGATGCTGCCCGCCTCGATGAAGCGGCGGGCCTCGTTCTTCGAAGCCGCGAGACCGGTATGGACAAGGAGGTCGGAGAGCGGGATGCCGGCGCCGGCGATCTTGGAGGCCGGCAGATCGGTTGCAGGGGCCTCATCCACCACCTGGAGGATCTCATCCGCGGAGAGGGCCGCGACGTCCTCGCTGAAGAAAAGCTGGGACGTCCGCTGGGCGTGCGCGAGAGCCTCGTCGCCATGGATCATGCGGGTCACCTCCTCGGCGAGCCGCCTCTGGGCCTCGCGCGCCTCGGGTGCGGCCTGGAACTGGCGCTCCAACTCCCCGATCTCTTCGGCCTCGAGCCAGGTGAAGTACTTGAGGTACCTGATCGCGTCCCGGTCGTCGGTGCGCAGCCAGAACTGGTAGAAGTGGTACGGCGAGGTACGCTCCGGGTCGAGCCAGATCGTGCCGTCTTCGGTTTTGCCGAACTTCTCACCGCTGGCGCTCGTGACTAGGGGGAAGACGATGCCGTGGGCCTTCGCGCCCTCGACGCGGCCGATCAGGTCAACCCCGGCGACGATGTTACCCCACTGGTCGCTGCCCCCCATCTGCAAGGTGCAGCGATATTTCTGGTAGAGCACCAGGAAATCGTAAGCCTGGAGGAGCATGTAGCTGAACTCGGTAAAGGAGATCCCCTCCTCGGACTCCAGCCGGCGCCGCACCGACTCGCGGCTCAGCATGACGTTGACCCTGAAGTGCTTGCCGACGTCGCGCAGGAAGTCGGTGAGCGGCGTCCTTGTCAGCCAGTCGGCGTTGTTGATGATACGGGCGGCGTTGCCTGGCCGATCAAAATCGAGGAACCGGCTGAGTTGCCGCTTGATGCCCAGCAGATTGATCTCCACCTGCTCCGGAGTCAGGAGCGGCCGCTCGGTCTTCTTGCCGGCCGGATCGCCGATCAGACCGGTTCCGCCCCCAGCGATAGCGATGGGCGAGTGGCCGCACCGCTGCATGCGGGCAAGGGCCATGACGGGGACGAGGCTGCCTACGTGCAGGCTGGAGGCCGACGGATCGAAGCCGATGTACCCAACGACCGGCTCGCTACGCATGGCGACGTCCACCCCCGGCGTGACATCGCTGAGGAGCCCACGCCACTGAAGTTCCTCGACGAAGCTGCGGAGTAGTTCAGACATGAATGGAGGAGATCCTTGCATTCGGTCAGCGAGCCGTCAAGGGGTCCAGACCCTGCCGCAGGCGAAGGGAGAGGAGGGAAGGGAAGCCGAGCGGTGAAGCCCGGCTTCCCCCGGGAGACCGCGCGGCGCACAGCGGACTGCCGCGGGTGGGTGGGTGAAACCGTGTCCACCAATACCAGGGAGCAAAGCGGATGCCATGGCTAAAAGCCCCGTAAAACGGGCCTTTTGACGCGAAAGCGACCTCTGGAGTGAACGCTTGACCAGACGGCGCGTCCTCTGCGTAAGACGGTGGCCTTTAAGCGGTCCGCACCAGCCGGCGGCCGGCCTCGTACCACCGCCAGGCGGCGTCGTGCCCCTGGAGGTGGACGCCGCCCAGCCAGCGGTCGATGCCGCGGATGCGCACCCAGTCGTCGCGGCCGTCGAGGACGTCGCGACCCGTGGTGGTGATGGCGATCCGTTGGGGATAGGGCGAGCCGGTGGCGGCCGGCTCCAGGCGCACGAGCGGGCGGGGCGACGACGCGAGCTCGCGCAGCACCCGCAGGACCGAGGAGTCGCCCATGTAGACCCGCTCCTCCAGACGTTGCGTGGTGCGGAACACCTCCTCGAAAGCGACGGCGCCGTCCGCCAGGACACGGAGGATCTGCCGCTCGCTACGGGAGAGGCCATTGAAGGTCGAAGGGAACTCCTCCAGGTGGCGGCGCAGGGCGCCGGCGAGGAACGGAAGAGGTGAGAGGTCCTGCCGCAGCAACGCTTCGAGCCCCGTGGGATCGGCGGCGCAGAAGGCCCGCCAGGCGTCGCGGCCGAGGAGCTTCTGGCCCTCGTTGACCCTCTGCCGGCGGTCGAGCAGGCTCGCCATCTGCGGCGGCGAGAGCTGCCCCAGACCATGGAAGGGGACGATCCCCGGCATCTCGCCGATGCAGATCAGCGACAGCTCGGTGCCGCCGAGGTTGCGGCCGGCGAAGCCATGGAGCACGCGGATGAGCAGGAGCTGGTCGAACAGGTCGTGCTCGAACCAGAGGACGATCTCCTCGTAGGGACGGAAGTCCTCCAGCGTGCGGTCCCACCGTGTGAGCTGGGCGAGGCAGGAGTCGTAGTCGCCGTAGCCGCTCTCGGCGAGGTAGCGGGCGCGCACCTTGCGCCACCGCTCGGGAGCGAGCCCGCCGGGAGCTGGACCCTCGTGCAGCACGTCCGCCGTGACGGTGACGATGCCGCCGGCGCCGGACTGCCGGAGGATCTCCGCCGCCACGTCGCCATTGGTGACGTGCAGGTACTTCCGGGCTGCGGCCGGGCGCGCTCCGTCGACGACCGCCAAGGCGGCGTTGCGGGAGGTCGCCGGCGCTGGAAACCGGAACCCGAGCTGCCGCATGAGCTCGGCGGCGGGAGTGCGAGTCGATTCGGACATGGAAGCAGAGGGCCCTGCCGCCATTCTAACTCTTGGGCTTCGAGATCGCCCCCACGGTGCCGCGCACGGCACGCAGATAGTCGGCAGGGCCGAGCACGAGCTGTGTGCCCCGCGACCCAGAGGAGACGGAGACGGCGTCGAACAGCTCGAGGGTTTCGTCCACGAAGACGGGATAGTCCTTCTTGCCGGCGAGCGCCGTCACGCCGCCTCGCACGTAGCCGGTGAGGGGCGTCACCTCGCGCAGGGGAACCACCTCCACCTTGCGGTCGCCCGAGACCCGCGCCAAGGCCTTGGGGTCCAGCTCGGCGTCGCCGGGCACTACGGCGAGCAGCACGCCCGTGCGGTCGCCGCGCGCCACCAGAGTCTTGAACACCTGCTCGGGAGGAAGGCCGATCTTGCGCGCCACGGTCTCCGCCGAGAGGTCCTCGGGGTCGACCTCGTAGTCGCGCAGCTCGTAGGCGATGCCGAGGGAGTCGAGGAGCCGGGCGGCGTTGGTCTTCATGTCATCACCCAGCCCCTCTTCCCTCCGGGCGAGAGGAGCTTACTTACCCTTCTTCTCAGCCGCCGGAGCGTCCACTTTGGCTTCGATGTTGATGTCGACCTTCACGTCGTCGCCGAGCAGCACGCCGCCGTTGTCGACCGCCTTGTTCCAGACGATGCCGTAGTCCTTGCGGTTGAGGGTCGTCGAGGTCTCGAAGCCGGCCCGGGTGCCGCCCCAGGGATCCTTGGCCTGGCCCAGGAAGGAGACGGGCAGCGTGACCTTCTTGCTGACGCCGTGCATGGTCAGGGTACCGGTGACGTCGTACTTGTCCTTGCCGGTGGCCTTGATCGAGTCGCTCTTGAAGCTGATCTCCGGGTACTTCTCGACGTCGAAGAAGTCAGCCGTGCGCAGGTGCTTGTCGCGGTCGGGCACTGCGGTGTCGATGCTCGTCGTCTTGATGTGGAACTCCACCGAGGAGGCCGGCAGGTTCTTGGAGTCCATGTTGACCTTGCCCGAGAAGTCGTTGAAGCGGCCCCGGACGTTGCTGACCAGGTGGCGGACGGTGAAGCCGACCTCCGAGTGGCCGGGGTCGACCGAGTAGGTCTCGGCGGCCAGGGGCAAGGCGGCGAGAGTGGCGAGAGCGGCGACGGCAAAAAATTTGCGGTTCATGAAAGAGATCTCCTTGGTTGGGACCTGAAGTCGGGTCCAGAGCTGTTTGTACGACTAAGAAAGTCAGCGGTGCCCGGCGCGGACCGCCTCCAGCAAGTGGAGGAGCCGCTCCTGGTCAGCCGCGGAAAGCATGGCGACGGCTTCCCGGTCGGCGTCGTCGACCGGATCGTCGAGCTTCTCGACGAGCGAGCGGCCCGGCGGGGTGAGCCAGCACAGCACCTGCCGGCGGTCCTGCGGGCAGCGCTCGCGGCGCACCCACCCCTTGGCCTCCAAGCGGTCGAGCAGGCGGGTGATGCCGGGCGCCTGCTCGAGCATCCGGCCGCCGATCTCCAGCGTCGGCAGTCCCGCCTCGCCGGCTCCCCGCAGGATGCGCAGCACGTTGTACTGTTGCGGCGTGACGCCGTACGGCGCCAGAGTCCGGTCCACCGCCCGGCGGACGAGATCCGCCGTGCGCAGCAGCCCGACGACCAGCTCCTGCCCGAGCGAGCGGAACGGCTTGGACTGCTGGATCTCAGTTTGCAGAGCACTCGTCTTCGACACAGCGAAAGAATACTGTATCAATAGTTGACATGTCAAGCATCACGGAGAAAGACCGATGAAATCCCTCGCTCTCGCTGCCTTCGTGACCTTGGCCGGGGCCGCGGCTCCCGAACCGGGTCCCGCACCCCACAAGCCCGCGCGCTTCTTGGCCCTGGGCGATTCGTACACCATCGGCGAAGGGTTGGTCCCGGCGCAGCGCTGGCCGGTTCAGCTCGCGGCGCTGCTGCGGCAGAAAGGCGTGGCGACGGATGAGCCGCAGATCATCGCCCGCACTGGCTGGACGGTCCCGGACCTTGCCGGCGCCGTCACCGAAGCCCGGCCCCAGGGGCCATTCGACCTGGTGACCCTACAGATCGGCGTGAATGACCAGTATCAAGGCGTGGACCCGGTGCGCTATCGGCCCACCTTCGCCGCGCTGCTGAAGCGGGCCATCGCGCTTGCCGGCGGCAGCCCAAAAAGGGTGGTCGTCCTCTCGATCCCCGACTGGAGCGTCACCCCTTTCGCCGGCGAGACCGGGCGGGACCGGACACGGACGGCGGCGGAGATCGAGCAGTTCAATCGGGTCGATCGCGAGGAGACGGCGAGGGCGGGAGCGCGCTGGGTGGACGTCACGCCGTCGTCCCGCAAGGCCGCCGCCGACCGCTCCCTGCTGGCGCCGGACGGTCTTCACCCTGCGGGTGGAATGTATGGGGAATGGGCGAAGCTGGCGCTGCCGGAGACGTTGGCGGCCCTGGGCGTACCCCCACCAGGGCCGGGTTCGTCCTAATTCTACTTTGTCAGACCACCACCTCAAGAGAGGTGCCGTCGGCGGTACCCGGGCGTAGAGGCACGCTGGCCAGATCTCCGTCATTCGCCAGGCAACTCCCTCAATTCCTCCGAAGGGGCTCTCGCTGTCTCTCTTGG
>DASYJD010000050.1:0-54285 GCA_035996875.1 Thermoanaerobaculia bacterium | reverse complement strand
CATCCGGGTGGCGAGATCAAGTGGCAAGGGAGATACTTGTTCCTCAGCGAGGCGCTGGGCGGCGAACGCGTTGGGCTTGAGGAGTACGACGACGGCTTGTGGGCCGTCTACTTTGCCGGCCATCGTCTGGCTCGGTTCGATCAACGGGAACGCAAGCTGTATGGGTAATCGGCCGTGCGGCGGCGGCTCCTGCGGTCGCCCTTCGGGCTTCCCTGCGGAGCCGCCGCCCCCCTTTCCGCGGCCGGGACTATTAACGACTCCCTCGTGGAGTGTTACCTATGTCTCCGGTCTGAAGTGTTACCCATGTCTCCGGCCGTCCACTTCTCCGGCTACTCAGCGTCCGTAAAGTCCATCTTCATGGTCCACGGGGTCTGATCGCTGAGGGTGTACTGAATGTGCAATGTACCGCCGTTCGGACCGCCCTCGGTGACCGCCAGGTTCCCCGTCTTGGGATCCTGGCCCACCGACAACTGATAAAAACCGACGCCGGGACCGTCATAGTTCGCTGCTTCCGAGAAGATCACACCCATCATTAACTCCTCTCCGGGGCCTTCCCAACCCACGCTGACCATAGCCGTCGAGCCCTTGGTCAAGGTATAGGGCTCTGTGATGACATTGCCGTTGACCATCAATTGTTGATCGTCCCAATTGGGATCGCCGGCCACGTAAAGATCACGGCTCGTGTTGTTCTTTGCAGTCACTACCGGGTTGCTCATGGTCTCATCCTCCTCAATGCGACAGTGTTAACCGCGCGTCTCTTTGATGCATAGCATTTATTCTATTTAGCGCATAGATTGTATAACGATTTATCTACTCTTCGTCAACATCGATGGTGCTGTCGGGTTGGGATGTGGCGGCGCAGAGTCGCCGCGTAAAAAGACCCCCTACCGCAGCCCCGAGGGCAACCGCGGCGAGGAGATGAGCTTCGCGAACTCGTCCCAGCGCTGCTGGGGATGATCGGCGGTGCCGCCGATCGGCGCCAGATAGGCCCCGGGCTTGGGAGAAAAGACCGGCGCCGCGACGGCCGCAGACTTTGCCGCCGCGACCGCAAGGTCCTGAGAGTCCTGACTTTGGGTGTCCTGCGCCAGCGCTGGTAGTCCCGGTAGACCGCGGCTCAGAGTGCCATTGCGATCCGCAGTCCCTCGCTGACGGCATCCATCGTGGTCGGACGAAGGCGACCTGCTCGGGACCGCAAGGAATGCTTATCGATGGTGAAGAGCTGAGAAACGTTGATGACCGATGGCTTCGGCAAGCCAGATTCCCGCGGGCCCACCTCAACGTTTCCTGGGGCGTAGGCCAGCGCCAAGTTGCTCGTGACGACTGCAGTGATCACTGTTTGGAGCCTGCTGCGATTGAACGCCTTGGACTGGATGACGAGAACCGGCCGCGTACCTGCCGGCGATGAATCGGCAGCATCTGGAAGGTCGGCCCACCAGACTTCTCCACGAGCTACTTCCATGACTCCTTGGGAAGGGACCGCGCGGCGATCTTTGTGACCACGGGATCTGGCTCCGAGGACTCAGTCTCATAGACCTCGTTGAGGCGCCGCGTTATTTCGTCTTCGTCGTGTCGCTCCAGGTACTCACGAAGGGCCTTGGAGTACAGGTGACTTCTGGAGATGCCAAGGCGCTTGGCAAAGCGTTCGCCAGCTCGGAAAATCGGGTCAGCGACAGAGACGGCGGTCTTCATGGAGAGAAGTATAACCCGGTAGGAATGCGGGTCAAGGCAGCCACCCTACCGCAGCCCCGAAGGCAGCCGCGGTGAGGAGATGAGCTTCGCGAACTCGTCCCAGCGTTGTTGCGGATACTCGGCGGTGCCGCCGCGCTTTTCGATGTACTCGTGTACCAGGTCCTGCCCCAGGTTGTAGTTGATGACATAGCTCCGGTACTGCTCGATGAAGCGCACCCGCTGCGCGGCGCGCTCGGGAGACATGAGGCCGTAGCGCACCAGCCAGGCTTCGGCGTCCTGACGGGAGATTTTGCCGTCGAGAAAGCCGCGGGCCGCTTCGTTGCCGGCGTAGCCGAGCTGCTGGAGAAGGTCCCGCACCTCGGCATAGCCCTGTGCCGTGGAGGGATCGAGACCGGCCAGCGGATAGAGCGTCTCGCGCTCGAAGGCCGTCCGTTCCGCGCCGGGGAAGGCGACGTCGATGCCAAAGTTGGCCGTTCCCTCGGCGATCAGCGATTGCGGCGAGAAGAGCGGATAGACGGAGAACTCGGGCCAGCCGCGGCCGCGCCCCAGATGCTGCTCGAGCAAGGCGTTGTAGACGTGGTGCCCCGGATATCCCTCGTGGCAGGCCAGGTCTACCGCGCGGTCGATGAAGATCGGCAGGTCCGTGTTGACTTGAATGAGGCTGTGGAATCCGCCCTTGTACCAGTTGTAGCCGCTCCACGACTTGTTGGTGACGTACTCGACGACGAAGCTCTCGCCGGCCGGCAGCTCGATGTGCTGCGCCGTGCGCCGCCGGCATTCGGCGACCGCGGCGTTGAACACGGCGTCCAGCCGCTCCCGCGGAATGACGAAGCGCTGCCGGAATTTCTCCACCCGGTCCGGCAGCGAGCCCTGACCCGGCACCAGCTTTTCAAGCCGGTCGAGAATCTGCTGGAAATGCGCCGCGTCGTAGGTCGGCGCCACCGCGTCGTAGAGCGCTTTCGACTCCTCGTCGAAAGTCATCTTCTTGCCCGACACGAGATCGATCCGCGCCACCATGGACTGGAGCTGCCGCAGCAGATAGGCGTGCCGCAGGCGCTCGAGCTCATCCCCTGAATCCTTCCCTGCCGGGTGCGCCGCGACCTCGCCGATCAGCGCCTCGGCCTCGGCGCGGATCTCGGAAAGCGGCCGCTTGTGCGCTTCAGCCGCGGCGCGCCACTCCGGCGGCCCGTAGTAGGCGTCCACGTAGTCGGCATCGTGCTGGCCGACGGCGAGCACCAGCTTGACGTAGGTTTCGGCGGCACGATTCATGGCGAAAGAGCCCTTTGGCGCCGGAGTGGGCGCGGGAGCGGTGGCGCAGCCGGCCACCGGCACGAGGATCGTCAGGAACACGAGGAAACGAGTCAGTCCGGCCATGGCCAAGCGAGCTTAGCACGGGGATTCTTGACCCAGCTTGTCTCCTTTTCCCCTTCTGCTGTACCTGAAGAGATAGAGGGTCTTTTAGGAAGAGCAGGATCTTCGCGACTGCCGATGGTCGGCGGCCGTTCCTACTGTCCCCAAAGGACGAAGGAGACGTGCATGAAGCGTTTGATGTCGATCGGACTCTTGCTCCTGAGCGTGGCGGCGGTTCCCGCAGGCGCCTCGACGTTCCTCGCGATGTCCCAGAAGGATCTGGTCCACAACTCGGGGGCGGTGATCCAGGGGCAGGTTCTCAAGGTGAGCTCTTTCTGGGAGCCCACTGGCCGGATCATCGTGACGGAGGCGATGGTGAGAGTGGAGGAGAAGATCTACGGCGAGGCGCCGACGGTCGTCGTGGTCCGCACCTTCGGCGGCACGGTGGGCGACTTCACGGTCGAGGCTCACGGCTTCCCGAAGTTCCGCGTCAATGACCGGCTCCTGCTCTATCTCGAGCCCGAGAAGGACGGCGTGACGCGTGTGGCCGGTTACCAGCAGGGTCAGTTCCACGTCGTGCGGCAGGGCGGTGTGGAGATGGCGATTCCGGCGACCACGGACGATGCGAGCGTGTTGACTCGGGACGGGCACGTGGCGGCACCGGCCAAGGCCATGCGCCTCGACCTGCTCAAGGAATCCATCCGTGGCGAGGCGCGCCGCGCCGGCCGCCTTGAGAACTAACCGCTCGCTTCCAAGGAGACTCGGACCATGAAGATTCAGTCGAAAGTCGCGACCCTCACCGTCCTCGCCTGCCTCGGCGCGAGCAGCGTGTTTTCCTACGTCCTGCTGAGCCCCCGGCGTACCTGGGACAGCCCGCCGACCCTGATCGTCGACAACCGCGGCATCCCCAGCATCGCCGACGGCGACCTCGGGCGCACCCGCATCCGCAATGCCATCGTTGCCAGCGCAGCCTGGAACGGCGCCGGCACCGGCACCCGCATCAACGCCACCGTCGGCTCCGTGTCGTCGTGGCGCATGGGCGACGGCATTCCGATGCTCAACTTCCGTGACCCCGTGGGGGCCTGCACCGGCAACTGCCTGGCCGCCACCTTCACCGGTTTCTTCCAGTCCCGCGGCAACGGCACCAACCGCATCACGGACGCCGACATGGTCACCCACTACAATGGCTTCGACTGGGCCACGGCGGGTGAGGCGTGCTCGGGGAGCGAGATCTTCGCCGAGGGCGTCTTCGTGCACGAGACGGGCCATCTGCTGGGCCTCGCCCACAGCACCGTCTCGGGATCCACGATGTTCCCCACGGTCAGCTTCTGCAACAACGGCCCCGCCAGCATCGAGGCGGACGACCGCGCCGGTATCAACGATCTCTACTAGACCGCTCCGCAGCGGCTTTTGCGAGACGGGGGCCTTCGGGCCTCCGTTTCCATTTCGGGGTATCCTCTTTCAGGATGCCTGAGAACACCCTCCGCCCCCGGTTGCGCATCCTCCATGGCGAGGGGATCGCCCTGGGGCCCGGCAAGGCCGACCTCCTGGAAGCCATCGAGCGCGCCGGCACGCTGGCCGAGGCCGCGAAGCTCCTCGACATGTCCTACATGCGAGCCTGGAAGCTCCTGCAAACGATGAACGCCTGCTTCCGCGAGCCGCTCGTCACCACCGTCCGGGGCGGCTCCGTGCACGGCGGCGCCGTCCTCACGGAAACCGGACGTACCGCTCTCGCCCTCTACCGGCGCATGGAGGCGGAGAGCCGGAAGGCGATGGAACCCGCCTGGGAGGAGATGCAGAAACTCCTGGCGGAGTGAAGATCGTTATACTTGACGGAATATAACGACGCTGTTAGCCTCTCTTCCGAAATTTATCCAAGAGGGGGGAGAGATGCGCTACACCATCCATGCTGTGCTCGTCTTGGCGATCGGACTGCCTGCGCTCGCCGGAGCCCAGACGCTGGGCGAGGTCAAACCCGCAGGGAAAGAGCCGTCGCTGACGATCGGCGGCCTGCTTCAGGTCCAGTTCGACGCCGGCGACAAGGGCGACAGCCGCTTCGCCAACGACAACGACCGCTTCTACCTGCGCCGCGCCCGTCTCAACGCCTCGGGCCGCTTCCTGGAGGAGTTCGATTTCCGCCTGGAGATGGACCTGTCCGGGACCCTGGCGAACACCACGGGCCTGCGGGCGCAGATGACGGACGGCTACATCACCTGGAACCGCTATTCGGAAGCCAATATCCGCGTGGGGCAGTTCAAGACGCCCTTCGGCTTCGAGCAGCTCTACGGCGATCCGCGGCTGTTCACCATCGAGCGCACCCTGGTCAACGACCGGTTGACGCTGAATCGCCAGCTCGGCATCCAGGTGGGCGGCGACTTTTTCGAGAAGCGGCTGGGTTACGCCATCGGCTCCTTCAACGGCAACGGCGCCAACAACGACTTCAACGACAACAACTCCCTCCAGACCGTCGGTCGAGTCACGGCCGTGCCCTGGCAGGGAAACCTCGGCAGCGCTCCGGCCAAGTGGTCGGTGGGTGCCAACGGCTTCACCTCGAAGGACACGGCCCTCGCCCTCTCCGACCTGGGGCTCGACTCCACGCCGACGACGGCGGACAAGGACGGCCTTTTCACCGGCAATCGCCGGGGCTCCGGAGTGGACAGCCAGTTCGTGGCCGGTCCCTTCGAGCTTTGGGGCGAGCTCCTGCGCGAGCACTTCAAGCCGGACTCGAAGATCCCCCGCGCCAGCTTCGACTCCGACGGCTGGTACGGCCAGGCCGCGGTTTACCTGGTGCCGGACCGTTTCCAGATCGTCGTCAAGTACGAGACTTTCGATCCCAACGACCGGAAGAACGCGGACGAGACGAACACCGCGACGCTCGGCGCCAACATCTTCTTCAAGGGGCACGACCTCAAGCTGATGGTGAACTACCTGCGCACTGACCTGCCGGGCTCGCAGGACAAGCAGGACAAGGTCATCGCCCGTCTGCAGGTAATTTTCTAGGAGGTGCCATGAGAAGAGCACAGACGATCCTTACGATCCTCGCCCTGGTCTTCGGGGTGGCTGCCGCCCTGCCGGCCGCCGCCGCGGAAGTCAACGTTTTCGCCGCCGCCAGCCTGACGGACGCCATGAAGGAGATCGCCGCCGCCTACGAGGGCTCCTCGGGCGACAAGCTGGTGTTCAACTTCGGCGCGTCGAGCACCCTGGCCCGCCAGATCCAGGAGGGAGCGCCGGCGGACCTGTTCTTCTCCGCCGACGAGGCCAAGATGGACGGCTTGGAGAAGCACGGCCTGGTGGCGAAGGGGACGCGCCAGAGCCTGCTGTCCAACACGCTCGTGATCGTGGTGCCGGCGGACTCCAAGTTGACCATCGCCTCTCCGGCGGACCTCGCCACCTCGAAAGTGAGGGTGCTGGCGCTCGCCGAGCCGCAGAGCGTGCCGGCCGGCATCTACGCCAAGGAGTGGCTCAAGTCGCAGAAGCTGTGGCGCCGGGTGATCGACAAGGTCGTCCCCACGGAGAACGTGCGCGCGGCCCTGGCCGCCGTCGAGTCGGGCAACGCCGACGCCGGGATCGTCTACAAAACGGACGCCGGGATCTCGAAGAAGGTGAAGATCGCCTACGAGGTCCCCGCCGCCGGCGGGCCCAAGATCTCCTATCCTCTGGCGGTGATCGCCGCTTCGAAGCATCAGGACGCCGCCCGCAAGCTCCTGGCCTATCTGGAGTCGGCGGCGGCGCTCGACGTCTTCCGCCGGTACGGTTTCCTCGTTCCGGCTACGGCACCGGGCACACCCTGACCCTATGGCGGAGGGAGAGGGCTGGATCGTCGTCTTCACCGCGGCCGTCGCAGCCCTGGCCGTCCTCCTCATCCTGCCGCCGGGCATCGCCTTCGCCTGGCTCCTGGCACGTCGCCGCTTCCCGGGCAAGAGTGTAGTGGAGACGATCCTGTCCCTGCCGCTGGTGATGCCGCCGGTGGCCACCGGCTTGATCCTGCTCAAGCTCCTGGGGCGGCGGGGAGTCGTCGGAGGCTTCCTTCACGAGCGGCTCGACTTTGACATCGTCTTCACCTGGCGGGCGGTGGTCATCGCCAGCGCCGTGATGTCGTTCCCCCTGCTGGTGCGCACGGCGCGCGTGGCATTCGAAAAGGTGGACCCGCTGCTGGAGAAAAGCGCGCGGACGCTGGGGGCGGGCCGGCTGCGGGTGTTCTTCCGCATCACCCTGCCGCTGGCGAGCGGCGGTGTGGCGGCCGGCACCCTCCTCGCCTTCGCCCGCGCCCTGGGAGAGTTCGGCGCCACCATCCTGTTGGCCGGCAACATCCCCGGCCGCACCACCACCCTATCTCTCGCCATCTACAACCTCGTCCAGCTCGGCAAGGACGACGACGCCTACCGCCTCCTCGCCTGGGCCGTGGGAATCGCCTTCGTCGCCGTCTGGTGCGGCGAAGCGTTCCTGCGGCGGACGCTCGACGGGGTGAAGACCTGAAAGACCCATTAACCGTCTGCCGGAACACCGGAGAACCCTGCCCATGCTGAAGATCCTGATTCCTGCGCTCCTCCTCTTTGCCGAAGTCCCAGCCCCGACCGCAACTCCGCCGGTTCCCGGACCGCCGGTCCTCGAGGTCGCCGGTTCGCCGGCTCCCCTCAAGCTGACGCCGGACCTCCTTCACCGTCTGCCGAGAAAGCAGGTCTCCATTCCTGCGAGCGAGCATGGCGGTGCGGCCTCCTTCGAAGGCGTCCGGCTTCGCGACCTCCTCTCGGAGGCCAAGGTGCCGGCCGGAACCGACATCCGCGGCCAATTTCTTTCGTGGGTGGTCATCGTCGACGCGGCCGACGGCTACCGGGCCGTCTTCGCGTTGGCCGAGCTCGATCCCGCATTCACCGACCGCCTCGTGCTGCTCGCCGACACGCGAGACGGCAAACCACTACCGCCCAACGAAGCGCCCCTGCGTCTCGTCGTGCCCGACGAAAAACGCCCCGCACGCTGGGTCCGCCAGATAACCCACCTCACGGTGGGTCCGGTCAGCGCGAAAAAACCTTAAATAGGGAGTTTTGCTACGGGGAGTGAGGCACCGGGCGGGGGCAAGCCCCGCCCGGTGTCGAGGGACTTCCCTAGGCCTGCCGCTTCCGGAGGATGAGCAGTGCGCCGCTCATCAGGAGGAATGCCAGCAGAGCCAGGCCGACCGTGGACAGCGTCGGGATCTGAGTGACGATGGCGACCACGAAGCTCGTCGGGTCGGTGGCACCACCCACGTTCGGATCGTCGGTGAGGACCGACGACTCGTTGGTGCCGTTGCCATCGGCGTCGAAGAAGATGGTGCCCTGGTTGCTGAGTGTCGTGCCGGCGGTGCTGCTGTTGATGGTCGCATGGATGGTGATCGTCACCGTGCCGCCCGCCACGATTGTGCCGTTCCAGTGCACGGTGCGGGCGGGGATGGCGACCGTAGCCGTGCCGGTGGAGGCGGTCGCGCTGACCAGAGTCAGCCCGGCCGGCAGGACGTCGGTGAACTCGTCACCCGGGTTGTCCTGCTGGTCGAAGGTGCTGGTGTTGGAGATCGTCACGGTGTAGGTGATGGCGCCGCCTTCCTGGAAGCTTCCGGAGACGGTCTTGCTGTGCGTGCCGATCGCGGCCGGCGAGAGCACCGTCACCGCCACGTTCGCCGAGTTGTCCCCGTTGTCGGGGTCGAAGGCCTTGGTGGTCCTGGTGACGCGCAAGGACTTGGTCGACACCGTTGAGACGGTGAGGGTCAAGGGACCCGCGATGTTGGGTGCGGCGATCGAGAACTGGAGTGTCGCGGAGGCGCCCACGTCCAGGCTGGACAGGTTCCAGATGCCCGCGTTGAAGACCCTCGTCGCCGGAGTGATGTTGCTGAACGCGTTGATGGCAACCGGGCTGAAGGTCGCCGTCGTGATCAGGTTGTACGCCGGATCGTCGCCGTTGTTGGTGAGAGTGATGGTGTAGGTGATCGTCCCGCCGACGTTCACGGTCGGGGGGCCCGCGGTGACGGTGATCGCGAGGTCCGCCGTGCGCGGCGCGTTGATGCAGGACGTCGCCTGATTGTTGGCCGGGTTGGGATCGAGCGGCGAGCCCGCGGTAATCTGGGCCATGTTGCAGATCTGGCCCGACAGGTCGACCGAGCCCGTGATGTGCAACGTGACCGAGGATCCGTTGTTGATCGTGCCCGGAATGGTCCACAGGCCAGTGCTGGGGTCGTAGGCGCCGGCGCCGTCGTCCGACACATAGGTCATGCCGTCCGGCAGGAAGTCGTTGACGACCACTCCGGTCGCGTTGTTCGGGCCGTTGTTGGTCACCGTGATGGTGAAGACGACGTTGGCGCCGACGGCGGGCGTTGCATTGTTCACCGACTTGGTGATCGCGAGGTTCGCCTGCTGCGCAGTGTCGAGAAGCACGACCTCCGCTCGTTTGCCGGCGCCGTTGTGGTGGTGCAGCAGCAGGGCGCCGAGCGAGCCGTTGGTCGTCATGTTGGCCGTGTTCCAGCTCACGTTCAGGGCAGAGCCGTTGAGGTCGTCGTCCAGGAAGTCACCGCCGAAGTTGAGGCCCTGGGCGCCCCAGTTGTAGACGTAGGGCCCGGTGGCGATGTCGAAGAATGTACCGGCCGCCGGCGAGCAGTGGTCGCCGGTCGTCGTCCGCGCGCAGCCGGAGTTGCTGCCCGGGCAGGTGACGATCTTGTAGCGCAGCGTCGTGTTGGCCGTCGAGGTATAGCCAAGCTGGGAGGGCGTCGCGCCGAGGATCATCACGTTGTTGAGGTGCAGGGCGGAGTCGAAGACCGACGGCGCCACCAGGTTCACGAACGAGCCCAGTCCGAGGATGGTGTTGCCGTTCGTGGCGGTATCGCGGACGATGCGCACGAAGTTGTCGTTGTGCGAGGCGTTGGCGACGAAGATCGACGGATCGGAGTTGTAGATGATCTTCTCGTAGATGCCGTCGTTGTTGTTGTCGATGCAGATGTTGTAGGCGACGTCGGTGAGCGTCGACCAGTCGCCCCAGCTCGCGACGCCGAACATGATGAGGTCGTTGGTGAGGCTCGGGCTTCCCGCTCCGGGAAGGAAGGAAACGCCCGCGTAATGAATGTCGGCGTAATCGTTGGAGTTGACCGGATCGAGCGGCGAGACCACCTGCAGCTCGAACGGCGAGACCACGGACTCGACGTCGGTGGGGAAGGTCCCGGAGCAGCTCGGGCCCGCACCCAGCGTGCCGGTACAGAGGCCGGTTCCGGTGAGCGAGATGGTGGTCGAGCCGGTCGGAGCGCCGCCGGTGACGATGGTGTCCTGGGCGGACATCATCGACGACGGCCTCTCGGCCATGTAGACCGGCAGCCGGAACTTGAGGCTGGCGCTCTGACTGAAGGTGAGGTACGACTCATGCTCGGTGAGGAAGTTGCGCGGCTGGTCGCCGAAGTTGGCCTGGATGCCCTGGGTCGCGAAGAGCGAGGGATCGATCGTGTGATCCATCAGCGAGGCGTCGGCCGACATCCGGATGTTCAGCTCCATGGTCTGCCCTGCGCCGACCACGACCGGGCTTCCCTCCACTACGGAGAAGGTGACTCCGGGGGAGTTGACGACGTTGTCGAAGGCCAGGTCGTAGGTCTGCGGAGTCGTCCCCTTGTTGACCACCCGGATCTTCTTGGTCTGCGTGACCACGCCGACCACTTCGGGCTCGAAGGTGACGCTGACCAGACCCGGATCGTCGGCGTTCATGGCGATGACGTCGCCAACCGCCGCCTGTGAGGGATCGACGCGGCCGGCGCCGATGCGCGACGGGCCGTACCGCGGCGGCGTGGCGCTCGGGAACTGGGTCACGTCGTGAGTGGCATAGTTCATAGCCAGCGCCTTCAGCTCCTCCACGGACCAGTCGGGCTTGAGCTCCCGGAGCAGGGCCATGATGCCGGCCATGTGAGGACTGGCCATCGAGGTGCCGGAGATGATCAGCAACTGGCTGCCGGGGATGTTGCCGCTGGCGTTGGGCACGAGGCAGCCGGCACCCGTGCCGGCGGGGAAGGCCACGCCGTTGCAGGTGACGCCCGTCTGTGTCGAGGTGATGTTGAGCCCCGGCGCCGAGATGTCCGGCTTCAGGCGGAGGGGAGAGCCGAAGATGCGACGCGGCCCGCGCGAGGAGAAGCTCGCCAGGGTGTCGCCGCCGGGCTGACCCAGCAGGGTGACGTTGAGAGGGGCCGCGATGTTGGCCTTGAAGGAGTTGCCGTCCACGATCGTCACCAACTCGCTGGGAATGGTGATCGGGGTGACGATCGTGGCGTCGTCGGCCATGCCGGGCGGCGGCGAGCCGGGCGCATTGTTGACGACGATGACGCCGATCGCGCCGGCGTTCTGGCAGTTCAGCGCTTTGGTCTTGAACGAGCAGGTGCCGCGGTTGACGATGCAGACGTTACCGGCCATGGCGGCGGCATTGGTCAGCGCGCAGCAGCCGTCGTTCGGGTCCGCTCCGCACCCCGGAGTCGGAGTCGTGTTCGTCGGATCGACGGCGATCACCGCGTTGGCCGTTTGACCGCTCGGGGCGGGGCCGAAGGCCGCGCTGCCGCCGAAGTAGCTGCCGGCAATCGCGGCCGGAGCATTCACCCGGACCGACTCGAAGGCCTCGCCGGAGTCGACTGAGGCGGCCGTGGCGATGGCTCGCGTGGCGACACCCGGGGCGCCGGCGATGAAGAACGTATCGGCCGCGTTACCGGCCGAGGTGACGACGATCACGCCGGCGAGAGCCGCGTTGTTCGAAGCCACCGAGGTGGGGTTGTTGTCCGCGCCGAAGTCCGAGCCCAGCGACATGTTGATGACGTCGAGGTGATCGGAGAGGTTGCTGTCGCCGTTCGGGTCCATGGCCCAGTTGATGGCCTGGACGGTCAAGCCGGTGCTGCCGCCGCAACCGAAGACGCGCAGAGAATAAAGCGACGCCTTGGGTGCCGTGCCGGGGTTGATGCGCAGGCTGCCGAAGGGCGCCGTATTGTCGTAGGGTCCACCGTAGGTGGCGCCGGCGGAGGTCACGCCGAAGCCGGCCGCCGAGCCGGCGACGTGGCTACCGTGACCGTTGCAGTCCATCGGATTGGCATCCGGCACCGGGGCGTTGGCGCCGGTGTAAGCGTCGCCCGCGAAGTCGGTGCCGCCCACCACCTTGCCGGTGGGAAGCGTATTGGGCGGGAAGGTGCCGGCCGTGGTGTAGCCCGCGCTGGCCAGCTTCTCCGCATCGTAGGCGGCCTGGGTTCCCGCACCGCCGAAGTTGGCGTGGATGTAGTCGAGGCCGGTGTCGATCACGCCGATCCGGATGCCGGTGCCATCGGCGCCCACGGCCAGCGGAGGCGTGGTGGTGTTGCCCCAGACGTTCGGCGTGCCGAGGAAGGGAACGCTGGTCGCGCTGGTGGGGTGCTCCGGATAGACCGGCAGAACCCGTTTGACACCCTTGATCTTCTGAAGATTACGCAGGTTCCTGGCGTCGATGGCGACGGAGATGGCGTTCATCACCTTGGAGACGCGGAACACCTCGCGCGCATCGACGGACGGAGCAGTGAGCGCTCTCGCCACGCTCTCCTGAGCCGCCTCGATCTTCAGCACCTGGGCCTTGGAAGCCGCGCCGGCGATCTCCCGTGCCCGCTTGTCGTTCGGCGAGGCTCCCTGCATGGCTTCGGCGAAGACGACGGCCGCCGACGGATCTTCGAGCTCGACCATGACCTGAATGCGGCCATCGTCGGTGCGCAGCGCGTGCTCGAACCCGCCCGCGGCCACGTTCATGGCTTCTCCCTGCGCAGGCGTCTGGAGCTCGACCTCGGGAGCCGGCTCCAAGGTTCGCGGCGGCGCTCCTATGGCCGCTGGGGCGAGGGCGACGGATGCGAGGCAGGCGAGCAGGAGGGCGGTCAGGCCCATAGCTCGTGGCCCACTTGGAGACACGTTCAGATAGCGCTCATCGAACATTTTTTTCCTCCCGGTGTGACTTGAATTGCGGCAGAGGTGGCGACTCAAACCTGGCGTGACTCCTTAGGCCCGAAACGGCCCGAGATCCCGCGAGACTTCCCAAAAAACGACCGAGGCACAGCTGCTGGTCAAAGGCTTGCGGGAGAGGGTACTCGAATCGGTGATGGGCCGTCAAGACTAAAATTCACCCAGAATTTACAGAAAATTAACAAGGACGGCGTCGTTACAGCCAGCCCTTCTGGCGGGCGATGCGGGCGGCGTCGACGCGGTTCTCGGCGCCGAGCTTGCTGATGGCCTCGGAGAGGTAGTTGCGCACCGTGCCCTCGGAGAGATGGAGCTCGGCGGCGATGCGGGAGCTCGGCTGCCCGTCGGCGGCCAAGCGGAGCACCTGGCGCTCGCGGTCGGTCAGCGGATCTGCCTCGTCGTCCCAGGCGGCGGCCGCCAGGTCCGGATCGATGGCCCGCAGGCCGGCGTGGACGCGGCGCACGGCCTCGGCCAGCCGCTCGGACGGCGCGTCCTTCAGCAGATACCCGGCGGCACCGGCATCCAGGGCACGGCGCAGGTAGCCACTGCGGCCAAAGGTGGTCAGGATGACTACCCGCGCCGGGCTCCCCCGCCGCTTCAGCTCGGCGGCGAGCTCGAGTCCCGTGAGGTTCGGCATCTCGATGTCGGTGAGCACCACGTCCGGCCGCGCCGTCTCCAGGAGGTCCAGGGCCTCGCGGCCATCGTGAGCGCGGCCCACGACCTCGATGTCCGGCTCCAGATCGAGGAGGGCGGCGAGCGCTCCCAGCACCATGGACTGATCCTCGGCGAGCAGGACGCGGATCATGCCGTCTCCTTGATCCTCAGGTCCGTCTGCCTTTCCGCCGGCCGGCGTGGCAGGGTGATCAGCAGCGACGTGCCCGTCCCGGCCCGCCGCTCCAGCCGGCCGCTTAAGCCCTCCACCCGCTCGCGCATGGAGGCGAGGCCGATCCCTTCCGGCGCCGAGCCGCCGCGGCCATCATCGCCCACCTCCAGGCGGGTCTCCACCCGCGTCTGCTCCAGCGTGATGTGGCAGGTCGAGGCCCCGGCATGGCGGATGATGTTGGTCACCGCCTCGCGCAGGGCGAGGGCGAGCACCGTCTCCTGGGCAGGCTCCAGCTCCACGGGCTCGGCGAAATACTCGAGGGTGACGCCGGCCGCCTCCAGGGCGAGCCGCGCCTGGGCCAGCACCGCCGGCAGCCCTTGAGAGCGATAGCCGGCCACGGCCGTACGCACCTCGCGCAGCGCCTCGCGGGAGATTCGCTCCACCTCCCGGATCTCGCGGCCGGCCCGCTCCGGATCGCGCTCGACGAGCTTGCCGGCCAGCTCGGCCTTGAGGGTGATGAGCGACAGCGTGTGGCCGAGCAGATCGTGGAGGTCGCGGGCGATGCGCTCGCGCTCCGCCGTCTTGGCCAGCAGCTCGACCTCCTCCTGCGCCCGGCGCAGCTTGGCGTTGGTCCGCGAGGCCTCGGCCTGGTGGATGTTGGCGCCGCCCACCAGGAGCGAGAACAGGGCCGCCGGAAACCAGAAGAACGAAGGGAGATGAAGGAACCAGGTCTCCAGCGCCCCCACAGCCAGAATGAGGACGAGGCCCCGTAGCGCGATCCGGGGCGGTCCCGTGTAGCCGACGAAGCTGGCGGCGTAGATGAAGTAGGTGCTGGCCCCCGGGTTGAACGGCGCGAACCCGATCCCCAGCAGAAGGATGCCGGCGATGCACCACCAGATCCGGCGGTCGTGCAGCCAGTGCGCCATGAAGTAGAGGACGAGGAAGACGACCGCTCCCGCGATCGTCAGCCCCCACTGGAGGACCGAGGCCCTCGCCATGACCGGCTGAATGAACACGAACGAGAGGTAGACCAGCCAGACATAGGCAGTCCAGCCCTTTTCGGAGTCTTCGGGGAGCGGGCGCAGGCGCATTGGGTTCCCTTCCATCCTATCCGAACGTCTTCCCCTCGTCCCGGCGCCAGCCGATCCAGGCCGCGGCCAGCGAAAGGAGAGTGAAGACGGCCAGCACGGTCACGCCCTGCCCCGCCGACTCGCGGTGGTCGTCCATGCCGATCGTCTTCAACGCGAGTTGGGCGAAATGGTAGGAGGGGAGGAACGGGGCGATGCGCCTCACCACGCCCGGCATCATCTGAATGGGAATCCACATGCCGGAGCCGAAGGCGGCGGGCAGGGAGATGAGGTTGATGATGGCCGGCGCCGAGTTCGGTCCCGCCCAGTAGCCGATCGCGAGACCAAAGGCGGCGAAGGGCACGGCCCCCACGATCTGCACGCCCGCGAGGGACAGCCAGACGGTGAGCGGCAGCCGCACGCCGCCGGCCGTGGCGCCCAGGGTGAAAAGCCAGCCCACCATGATCGCGCCGAACAGCATGCACATCGCGAGCTTGCCCACATAAGGGGCGAGCGGCGGCATGGGCGTTGCCCGCTTGAAAAGCAGCCACCCCTGGCCGCGCTCCACCGCCAAGCCGACGCCAAGGCCGAAGAGGGCCGCGTTCATCACCCCGAAGGCGCCGTAGGTGGCAATTAGATACGTGGGAAAATTGTAGGTGCTGGCGGGACCCTGCCTGAGGGCCACGCCGAAGAGCAGGTAGAAGACCAGCGGGAAGGCGAGCGTCGGGATCACGTAGGCCGGCATCCTCAGCAGCTTCAGGAACTCGTACCGCGCTTCGAGGGTGAAGATCCGGGCGACATTGCGCCGGCTCGGTGGGGCCGCCGCCGTCATTGCGGTCATCGTCGTCGGGGCTGTCGTCGTGGTGCTCATGCTGCCACCTCCTCGTTCGAATCCGCCCCGGTGAGGGCGAGAAATGCTTCTTCCAGGTCGGCTCCCTCGACTTCGAGGCCGGAGAGAGCCGGGTCCCGCTGCAGCAGCTCGCGCACGGCGCGGTCCGCATCGTTGGTGAACACCTCCGTCAGCTCGCCCTCCCGCCGCGCGGCGCGAACGCCCGGCAGAGCGGACGCCTCCGCGAGCGTCAGCGCCGTGCGGCAGCGGATCTTCCGCCCTGCGACGCGAGCCTTGATCTCCGCCGGAGTTCCCTCGGCCACGATGCGGCCGCGGCTGATGAGGACGATGCGGTCCGCCAGGGCGTCCGCCTCCTCCAGGTAGTGCGTGGTGAGGAGCACCGACCGCCCCTCGGCAGCCTTGCCCTCGATCACCGACCAGAAGGCGCGCCGGGCCTCGACGTCGAGGCCGACCGTGGGTTCATCGAGGAACAGTAGATCGGGGTCGCCGCACAGGGCGAGGGCGAAGAGCACCCGCTGGCGCTGGCCACAGGAGAGCTTGCCGAACAACCGGTTCTCCAATCCCAGGAGCCCGGCCGCCGCCATCACTTCCGCCGCGGGAAGGGGATTGGGGTAATAACTGGAGATGAGGTTGACGTGCTCGCTCACCTTGAGAGTCTCCGGCACCTTGGAGACCTGGAGCATGGCGCCCACCCGCACGCGGGCCGCCGTGCTGCGCGGGTCCTGACCGAAAAGCCGCACCTCGCCGCCGCTCGGCCGGATGAGTCCCAAAAGGAGTTGCACCGCCGTCGTCTTGCCGGCGCCATTGGGTCCCAGCAGGGCCACCACCTCGCCGGGCTGAACCGCGAAGTCGACCCCCGCCAGAGCGGTGACCGCCCCGTACTTCTTGACCGTCCCGCACAGCTCCGCGAGCGGCCGGTCATCGTCCATCTGTCTTTGACTGGTCACGGCATCCTCCGTTCGAATCTTCCAAAGTCATTCTGGGAGATTCGTCCGTAGGACCCCAGGGTGAGATGTCAGGAGTTTGGGGTGACAGTTGTCACCGGCAGGCAAGCCCTATCCCAAAGCGCCCCTGGGAGCGCTGGCGTGTTGGTACTCAGGCGGCCGCGGCTTGTCAGGCTGCTTGATCAAGCATTCTGCCGGGATGCCGAGCCGCGTGTGCAGGTTCCGGATCATTTTGAGCGTGAGAGGCCGCTTGTGGCTGAGGATCTCGTACACGCGGTTGGAGTGGCCGATCATTGGTTCGAGATCCTTCACCGTCAGCCCGCGTTGGTTCATCACGAACTTGACGGCCTCAAACGGGTCAGGAAGATCCAAAGGGAAATGCCGGCGCTCGTAGGCTTCGACGAGCGTTACCAGAACGTCGAGCCGCTCCCTCGGGTGAGTCGGTCGCAGCGCTCATCAACGACTCGATTTCACGCAGAGTCGCCCGATAGTCCTCTTCGGTCTTGATTGGTTTGACGTCCATTGGCTCTCCCTCAGATCGTCTGCGCATCGATCCGGTCGTATTGAGAGTGGGTGCCGAGGAAACGGATGTAGACGACCCGATAGCCGTAGTTGATCCATACGACCAGCCGATACTTGTTCCCCGCGATGTTGAACACCACTCGGCCGTCTCTGAGAATACTCGCACTGCCAAAGTCGGCCTTCACTTCGGTCGGCGATGCCCAGTCCGCATTCAGGGTATGGCGATACCAAGCCAGGACTGGATCCCTCGCGTCCTCGCACCCCCTTAAAGACGAGGCTCTCCCTCTCTGTCAGCAACCTCCACCCCTTCGTGAATCACAAAATAATCTAGATACGATGTAAGCAAAACACCTCCCAAAAACAACTTCCTATCCGCGATCTCTGGTAAGAGCAAGAACCCAGCGCCGAGGCCGATACTCATGCTAAGCAGCTCCGCCGGCGTATCAAATATCGACCTTAACAGAATAGGCGCAAGCAGCAGAACGATCACGAGGTTTTCCAGCATCTGAATTTCGTCCAAAATTATCTCGATGACACGCCTGTCCTGCTCCAACATTCCGTAAAAATTCATCGATTCGATGTCGGTTGGTCGGGCATTTTTGAGATGCAAATTAACAAGGCTTGTATAGCCTCGAATCTCAGTAGATTTTTCGAGGTTTTCTAATCCTACTGACGTGCTCTTAAGCGACAAATAGTCGAGATAGAATTCCCCCCTGTCCTTAAATATTTCCATCGCTATGGTGTAAGGATTCGATATTAGCTTTCCGAAGGCTACAGAAACCAACCAACCTCTAGGGAGCAGCAGGGACGCTTTCTTCACGGCTCTCCTGATGAGAGTCGATAAAACATCAAGGAGAAGTAGTCCTAAACCCGCCACAATTACAAGCAGTAAGATTAATGCTATCAGCAAAGTTGCGCCCGAGAAGAGCGCTTTAGTGATAGACTTTGCCGCTTCCAGCAAGCTCACCAAAGACCCTCTGCCGAATAATGCCACCAGAAGCTCAACGGCAAAAGCTGTCCCAATACAAAATTTCGGCAGGGCGCGCCAAATTAGGACGTACTCTCTCATGCTGTTCTCTCGCGACCCTTATTTGAGTCTCGCGCCTGTCTTTTGCCCAATTAGGATTCGCCGTTCGACACAAGAACCTCCGGCCATAGCGTCGCTTCCATTCCTCCAGGAGCATCGACAACCTCGGTCCACATCAAGCTAACCTCCTTGAACTCTTGAAGATAGAGTGACTCTACATCGCTTCAGACTTTTCGTCAAAGTCATTCACTGTGTCGTATGAGTCTCCAGAGTTTCGCTCCACGGTCGGGCTGCTTAGCCGTCGTTTCGGGCGCTGCTGGACCTCCGGTCTGACGCCTGGCAATTCATAGGCCAGCCGGTGTAGGAGGAGGCCGCGAAGGGATGGACCGAGTTTGCGCACGCGAGCCGAGAACAGGAAGCCAGCACGAATGCTAACGGAGTAAGCAGGCCGGCGGGAAGCCAGTGCTCCCAGGGGCGTACCGGCAGGGGTTCCGCGACCGGTAAACCTTCTTCGCCGTCAAAACTGAGTTGGATCTCCTGAAAGAGGTTGCCGGCAGAATCTGTTGCAAACGCTGGCGCGCGGGTGCCCGGGCACTGGCTCGACGGGGAGTAGCCCTCTACTCGGTCGTCCAGGTACAATCGTGAAGCCGCGATGAGCTCGTTTCGACTGATCAGTAACTGCCCCTTCTCCCGGCTTCTGCCGGTTCTGCTGCTCCTCGCCCTGCCCGCCGGCTCCAACGCCCTCGCGGCGGACGTCGCCACCGCAGACGGTTACGGCCTGCTGGCGCGGCTGATGTCGGGTTCGGATGGAGAGCGGCACGCCGCCGCACGCCGGCTCGTGGAATCGGGTGACGCCTCGCTCGTCCCAGGTCTCGTCGACGCCTATTTCTTCCTGCCGCGCGATCAGCGGGAGGAGGCCCTGGCGGTGCTCGCCGCCCTGAGCGGAGAGAAGGCGGGCGACCGCTATCACGACTGGGCGGCGCTGCTGGCGCGCCGGCCGGACCTCGCCGCGCGGCCCGGATACCTCGCCTGGAAAGCCGGCCTCCTCGCCCGCATCGATCCCCGCTATCCGACGCTGCTCTACGAGGGCGCTCCGGTGCGCATCCGCCTCGAGGAGGTGGTCTGGGGGGGCGTCCCGGTCGAGGGGATCCCGGCGCTCGACCGGCCAGCCCACGTGCAGGCCGCGCAGGCCGGCTATCTCACCGGCGGCGAGCTCGTCTTCGGGGTCAGCCTGGGGGGAGAGACCCGCGCCTATCCCCTGCGCATCCTCGACTGGCACGAGGTGGTCAACGACGCGGTGGGCGGCGAGCCGGTCACCCTCTCCTACTGCACCCTCTGCGGCTCGGGCGTCCTCTTCTCCACGCGCTCGGCGCCGGGTGAGGCATACACCTTCGGCACCTCCGGCCTGCTCTACCGCTCCAACAAGTTGATGGTGGACCGCCAGACCGGTTCGCTGTGGTGCAACCTCACCGGCGAGCCCGTGATCGGGCGCCTCGCGGGCGTCCCGCCGCCCGTTCCACGGCTCGCCGTGCTGCCGGTGACGCTGACCACATGGCAGGACTGGCGGCGCCGTCATCCGGAGACGACCGTGCTCGCCCTCGATCACGACATGGAGCAGCGCTTCGGCTTCCAGTACCAGCCGGGGGCGGCGGCGCGCAAGCGGGCCGGCGTCCACTTCCCCACCGGCCCGGCCGGCTCCCGGCGCAGCGCCGCCCTCGATCCCGGGGCCGAGGTCTATGCCCTGCGCCTGGGCGACCGCGCCAAAGCGTACCCGATGACGAAGCTCCTGGCGGAAGGGGTGGTCAACGACCGGCTGGGCGACGAGCCTGTGGTATTGGTAGCCGATCCGGACTCCGGAGCGGTGCGGGCCTACCGCCGCGGCGAGCGCAGGTTCGCGCGCGGCTCCGGGGCGGGCGAATTGGTGGACGGCGAGGGGCGCCGCTGGACGGTGGGCGAGGACGCTCTGCTGCCCGCCGCCACTCCCACGGCCGCACCGCTGCCTCGTTTGCCCGGCCACCAGGCCTTCTGGGCCGGCTGGACTGCGTTCTTTCCCGGCGCCGAGTTGTACGGGAGCCCGCCGCGGTAGTGCCATGGCCGGGTTCCCGGAGAGTCTCCTACAATAGGGGACGCCATGAGCCCCGCGTTGAGGCCGTACCCCTGGAAGACGTTCGCTGTCCTATCGGCCGCGTGCACGCTCACCGGGCCGCTCGTCCTTCCTTATGCCCTGGGCCTGGAAGCCACGGCTCTCGTCACGCCGGAGTCGATTTCGCTGGGCTCGCTGGTGTTGGGCGCGCTGCTTCGTAACCTCTTGATCCTCGCTCCTGCCGCGGGCCTCGGCCTTCTCGTGGCGCGCCAGATCGGTCTCGGCGCGCCTTACCTGGAGAGCTGGCTCGATCGGGGGCCACGGCCGGCCGAGCCATGGACGTCGATCGTGAAGCCGGCGCTCTTCTGGGCGGGGGTCACGGCCCTCGTGGCCTTCGGCGTCGACGCCATCTTCCTGCACGGGTTCAGGGTCACCTTCCCGGCCCCCGAGATCCACGCCCGCATCCACGTCGCCTGGTGGTGCAGCGGACTGGCGAGCTTCTGGGCGCCGTTCGCGGAGGAGGTTCTCGACCGGCTCTTCCTGCTCTCGCTCCTCGCCTGGCTGGGGATGAAGCTCTTCCGCGTCTCGGGCGACGGACGGGGCCGCAAGGTCGCGCTCTGGAGCGCCAACGTCCTGACGGCCTTCTTCTTCGGTTGGTATCACATCAGCAACGAGCAGCTCTTCGCCGCGTCGGTGCCGCTGATCGTCGCGCTGAGAACGATGCTGATCATCGTGCCCGTAGGCCTCGCCTTTGGCTGGCTCTACTTTCGCCGCGGCCTGGAGGCGGTGATCCTCTCCCACTTCGCGATCGACATCATCGTGCACGTCGTGCGGCCCATCGTCGAACCCTGGTTCGGCTGAGCGCGCAACCTTCCCTGCTCCCTTGCGTATCTGGCATCAGAGTGATATCACTCTGGTATCCAAGAAAAGGAGATACGTCACCATGATTCGCGAAAGGGAGTACCACGGCGGTTCCGGTCTCGGGGTGCTGCTGGTGTTTCTCGTTCTGTTCTTTGCTTCGGGCTTCGGGCTGTTTAAATCCGCAGCCCTAGGGTCGGGAGTTGGGGTGTTGGGCTCGGCTCTGGCGTTGTTCGTGTCGATCTTCGGATTGGCAGGGTTGTTCGTGGTCAACCCCAACCAGGCCAAGGTTTTACAACTATTCGGCGACTACCGTGGAACGGCGCGCAACGCCGGGCTGCGGTGGGCCAATCCCTTCTTCTCCAAGAAGGCGATCTCGGTGCGCACCCGCAACTTCGAGACGGGCAAGCTCAAGGTCAACGACAAGAGCGGCAACCCCATCGAGATCGCGGCGGTCGTCGTCTGGAAGGTGGTGGACACGGCCGAGGCCCTGTTCAATGTTGATGATTACATCAACTTCGTTCACGTCCAGAGCGAGTCGGCCCTGCGCAACCTCGCCACCCACTTTCCCTACGTCGCCGACCACGAGGGGGAGATGGCCCTCTCCAGCCACACTTCGGAGATGTCCATCGGCCTCTCGGCGGAGATCCAGGAGCGGTTGGAGCAGGCCGGCGTGAAGGTCACCGAGGCCCGCATCAGCCATCTCGCCTACTCGCCCGAGATCGCCTCCGCGATGCTCCAGCGCCAGCAGGCGAGCGCCGTGGTGGCCGCGCGGTCGAAGATCGTCGAGGGTGCGGTGGGCATGGTGGAGCACGCCCTGCAGATGCTCGCGGAAAAGGGAGTCGTCCAGCTCGACGACGAGCGCAAGGCCGCCATGGTGAGCAACCTGCTGGTGGTGCTCTGCGGCGACCGCCACGTGCAGCCGGTGATCAACGCCGGGAGCCTCTACTAGCGTCGGGACCATGGCGGAGCGGAAAAACTACCCGCTACGGCTCGATCCGGAGGTCTACGAGGCTCTCCGCAAGTGGGCCGACGATGAGATGCGCAGCGTCAATGCGCAGATCGACTTCATTCTGGCGCGCGCCTTGAAGCAGGCCGGGCGTGCGCCCCGGACGAGGCGCGGAAGTGAGGGTGAAGGATCAGGATGACGGCGACGCCATCGCGCCGATTACTTCGTCCGAGGACATCGGCCGCGAGGGAAGCGGCGCCAGTCCCCGAATGACGTCCTGCAACTGTCGGCGCACCTCGTCGCGGGAGTAGTCGGCGGCGAGGCGCCGGCGGCCGCCTTCCACGAGCAGACGGCGGGCTTCGGGATGGTCCAGGAGGTCGGTGACGGCGGCCACCCAGTCACCGGGGTCCTGGCCGAGAAGCCTGAAATCCTCGTCCTGCCGTCCGGACGTTCCCGCTCCGGCCCAGGTAGAGGCCAGGACGGGCGTGCCCACGACCCAGGCCTCCAGCACCTTGACCGGCACTCCGGAGCCGCAGCGCATCGGCGCGATCGAGATGGTCGCCTGGGCGATGATCGCGCGCAGGTCCCGCGGCGACTCCATGAGGCGTGCCCCGGCTTTCTCGATCGCCTGCCGCAACGAGCGCGAGGGCCGGTCGCCGGCGATCACCAGCCGCACGTCCGGCCGCGCGCGCCGGAGCACAGGCCAGACGTCGCGCAGCCACCAGGTCGCGGCGTCCGCGTTCACGAAGTAGCCAAGATTGCCCGTCATCGCGAGGACGGGCCCCTTGTCCCCCTCCCGCCAGAGCTTCTCCCCCTCCTCCGCCGGATCCACCTTCCGCTCCCGCACCGAGAGGCGCACGACGGCGACTTTCGCGGCGAGGTCCGGCGGCAGGCGATCGGCCATCGCCTGGCGGTCGCGTTCGCAGACCACGAGCAGGCGCATCGCCCGCTCGGCCAGCCGGCGCTCGGCCGAGGCCAGCAGCCGCGCCTCCAGCTTGAGCGCCGGCACCAGCCACCACCGGTCCACCTCCGCCCGCCGCGAGACGTTGAGCGCCAAGCTGTCGATGAGGTCGACGACGAAAGGTGTCTCGCCCAAGTCGTTGACGTGGATGGCGAGACGCACGAGTTGGAGGATTACCAGGTCATGCCGGGACTTAAGCCCCCGCAGCCGGCAGCCGAGATCCGGCTGATAGAAAAGCCCGGTCTGGAGGGGTAAGCCCCTGAATAGCGCCCGCACCATCCCGGAAAGGAAGACGAGGCCGCCTTCCGGCTGGTAAGTCTCCACTCGGTAGGCCAGCCCGGCTGGCGCCGGGGGCTGGTCCGGGGCCGGAGCGGGCGTGAGCAGCGTCACCTCGTGCTCGCCGGAGAGGAAGTCCACCAGTTGGAGCGCCCGCATCTGATCGCCCCGCCTTGGTGGCCAGGGATAGCGGGAGGTGACGTAGAGGATCTTCATGGCGGAAGGGCGAGGGCCTGGACCTCGCCAGCACGGATCTCTAGACGAGCTTCAGCAGATGCCCAAGCTTCTCGCGCTTCGTTCGCAGGTAGGCTCGAGTGGTCTCGGTGGGCGGCACTTCGAGGGGCAGGCGCTCGACGATCTCCAGGCCGTAGCCGTGGAGGCCGACGTACTTGCTGGGATTGTTGGTCATCAGCCGCATCTTGCGCACACCGAGATCGACGAGGATCTGGGCGCCGATGCCGTAGTCCCGCTGGTCGGGGCGGAAGCCCAGCCGCTCGTTCGCCTCCACGGTGTCGTGGCCCTGCTCCTGAAGCTCATAGGCTCGCAGCTTGTTCATCAGGCCGATGCCCCGTCCCTCTTGGAGGAGGTAGAGAAGGATACCCTTGCCCTCCTCGGCGATACGGTTCAGCGCCTGCTCGAGCTGCGGGCCGCAGTCGCAGCGGCACGAGCCGAAGATGTCGCCCGTCAGGCACTGGCTGTGAACCCGCACCAGGGTCGGCTCCTCGGGGTGGATCTCGCCCATCACCAGCGCCACGTTCTCATCGCCCGTCTCGTCCGAGCGGTAGGCGTGGATACGGAAGTCGCCGTAGACGGTGGGCAGATTGGGCGAGGCGACCTTGCTCACCAGCGTCTCATGGCGCAGCCGGTGACTGATGAGGTCGGAGACGGTGATCATGAGCACGCCGTGCTCCTCGGCCACCTTCACGAGGTCGGGCACACGCGCCATGGTGCCGTCGTCGTTCATGATCTCGCAGATCACACCGGCGGGCTTGAGGCCGGCCAGCTTGGCGAGATCGACGGAGGCCTCCGTCTGTCCGGCACGCTTCAGCACGCCGCCGCGCTTGGCCCGCAGGGGGAAGACGTGGCCTGGGCGGAGCAGATCCTCCGGCCGGGTCGCCGGGTCGATGGCGGTGAGGACGGTGGCGGCGCGGTCGGCGGCGGAGATGCCGGTGGTGATCTTGCCGCGGGCCTCGATGGACACCGTGAAGGCGGTGCCGAACGGCGAGCTGTTGGCCTCCACCATCAGGGGGAGGTCCAGATCGCGGCAGCGCTCCTCGGTGAGGGCCAGGCAGATGAGGCCGCGGCCAAACTTGGCCATGAAGTTGATGGCCGCCGGGGTAACTTTCTCGGCCGCGATGGCGAAGTCACCCTCGTTCTCGCGGTCCTCGTCGTCGCAGATGATGACGATCTCGCCCCGGCGGAAGCGCTCGATCGCCTCCTCGATGGAAGCGAAGGGATTTTCGTTGGACATTGCGCTCAGACTTTCTCGCCCGGAGCCGGTCGCGCCGCCCCGGAGCGCAGGGAGAGGATTGGACCGCGCAGGCGATCTGGAATCCAGTCTACGTTGCCGCCGGGGGGCGGTCAACTGGGGCGGGATCGCTCTCCTACTCAGGTCAGGACATACGGGATCTGCTGTGCCGCGACCGGCGTGAAGAGCAGAAGACAGCGAAAGGCGTCTCGATGTTCTTCAGCGCTAGGCTCCGGACTGATATACAGCTCCGCGATGAGATCGCGCCATCGCAACAGCTCGCGTCGAAAAGATGAGCCGTTCTGAATCTCAACCGTAAGATCCACCAGTCGCAGGACTCGTTCGTACGAGAGTCGGAGGCCCGCCAGATCCCGCATTTTGAGCGAGCCCTTTCCACGGTTCATCTCGTTGCCGATCATGAGGATCTGCTGGTCAAGGCTGAACTGCGCCCAACGTTCGGGAGACAAGGCGGCATGCTGGGTCATTCGAGAGGCGCCCCTTCACCGATCAACGCGAAAGTAATTTCCCGAACTCGGTCACGAATGGCAGGATCCAGGATCAGCATGACTCGATTTCCCTGAGAAGGGCGGATGTTGATCAGAGAGGTGTACTCAATACAGGCGTCGGGTCCCTTGCCCGGAAGATAATTGGCTCCCCAGAGGTCGACTTGGCGGCTGCCTGACTCCAGGAGGAGTCGCTCCGCATCGGCATGGAGCTCTCCCCCGACAGCGGCGATTCTCCGCTCGACATCCACGACGTACTTCACCATGTCCTCGAAGAAAAGCTTGACCAGCCGGGCCAACTCCCCACGGTCGAGACGTTTATCAACGACGACGATTTCAGGGGAAGCGTCCATGGTCAGCAGCCTACCCTAGAACGGGTTCCCGATATTGAAGAACAACTGGTAGCCGGACTCGCCCTTCTCGCGGTTGAGCTTCCAGCCGATGCCGGCGCGGATGGGGCCGATGGGGGAGAGGTAGCGCGCTCCCAGGCCGACGCCGTTCTTCACGTCCCCCGGGCGGATCGAGCGCCAGTCGGCCCAGACGTTGCCGGCGTCGTAGAAGAGCGTCCCGCCGAAATCGCCGTAGACGGGGAAGCGGTACTCAAGGTTGAAGAGCAGCAGGCCATCGCCTCCCACCGGCAGGTAGCCCGAGCCGCTCGTCTTGAGGATCTGGGTCTCGCCCGGGATGCCGAGCTCGTCGCGGCCGTAGGCGCGGTTCGTGGAGTCGCCACCGGCGAAGAAGCGCTCGGCAATCGGCACGTCGCGGCTCGGAAAGTTCCGCAATGGATCGTCGGCATTGGCAGTCAACGACAAGTAGGGCTGAATGCCGCCCACGCGAACGCTGGCCGCGATCACCCCAGGCTTCCCGAGGTTGAAGAACCCGGTCTGCTGCATGAAGAGCTTCACGAACTCGGTGTCCGTCCGGAAGGCCGGGAAGGCATATTGGAGCTGCACCAGCGTGCTCCAACCCTTGGTCGTGGCGATGGGGTCGTCCCGCCGGTCCCAGAAGAAGCTCGGCACCAGGCTAGTAATCTGATACGGCTGGTCGTTCCTTTCGAGGTCGTTGGCGACGACGCCCGGGTTCACCTGCAGCTTGACGATGCGGTAGTCGAGCGCCAAGCTCAACCGCCGGTTCCCGAAGACGCGCACGGCCTCGCTGCGGGCGCCATAGCGCGTGACCTCGAAGGGGAGGTTGATCTCCGCCGCGTCCTCGTAGAAGACGGTGGAGGTCAGGGTGACCGGCTGGTCGAAAAGGGTGGGCTGATTGAAGATGAAGCGGAAGCGCTTGTCCCGCTGGCTCCAGCGCACGTCGGTGCGCAGGCTGTAGGCTTGGCCAAAGACATTGTTGTCGGAGTAGCCGAAGAGGCCGCGCAGGCCGGACTCGGAGTCCCAGCCGAGGCCGTAAGTGAGGGATCGGGACTTCCCTTCCTCGACGCGGATCAGGACGTCCCGCTCCGAGGCGTCGAGCCCGGCTTGGACGAGCTCGACGTCCACCCGGGAGAAGATACCGAGGCGGTAGAGGTTGCGCTCGACCTCCAGCAGCTTCGTGTCGCTGATCGGGTCGCCGCGCTTGAGGTCGAGCGTGCGGCGGATGACGTCCTCCTGAGTTTTCCGATTGCCCCGCACGATGATGCGATCCGCCAGCCGCCGCTGCCCTTCAAGGGCCTCAATGGTCACGTCCACCAGCGTATGGTCGGGATTCCAGTCCTGGCGGGCCGAGACCTGGGCCTGGGGATAGCCCTTGGCGGCGAACGCCGCCCGGATGGCATCCAGCGTCAGGTCGAGGAGGGCGGTATGGAAGGGACCGGTCGCCTTGAGGGCGAGATTGGGCTGCAGGGCCTTCAGGTCGAGGCTCTCCAAGCCCTGGAGCTCGAGTTTTGCCACCCGCTGGTGCAGCCCCTCCTTGATCGGGATGACGAGCTTGAGGTCGTCCCCATTCCGCTCGACCGACGAGGGGCCCACCTTGACGCTGGGGAAGCCCGAGAGGGCGTAGAAGCGCCGCAGGTTGTCGAGGTCGTCATGCAGCTCCGAATCCACCAGCCGGCCGCTGCCCGGGCGCAGCAGGGTGCGGCGGGTGGTGTTCATGTGCTGCATCAGCTCCGGGGTCTCGAGCTGCTCGTTGCCCTCGAAAGCGATCTCCTTGAGCCTGTAGACGCGCCCAGCCTCGATGCGAAAGGTGAGCTGGAGCTCGCCTTCGCTCTTGCTCTCCTCGGTCGTGACCTTGACGTCGTAGTGCCCCTGCTGCTGGTAGTAGCTCTTGAGCCGCCCCACCGCCTGCTGGACGAGGGCCTCGTCATACCCGGCCTCGCCGAGGAAGGGGAGGAGTCCCTTGCGGCGCAGCGTCTTCTCTTCGGCGCCGACGACTTTGAGGACGATCTTCGGGCCGATCTCGATGGGATAGGTGAGCTTGACGGTGTCGGCCTTGCGGTCGATCTCCTCTTTGGGGGAATCGACGCGGGCCGCGCCATAGTGCTGGCCGATCAGCCACTGCTGGAGGCGGTCGGCGGCCTCCCGCGCCTCCCGGCGGCTGAAGCCGTCGCGGAGCTTGAGCCGGAGCTGCTTGATCAAGGCCGCCGTCTCGAACGGCTTCACCGGGTGATCGAACTCGATCGCCTGCACGACGGCGCGGGGGCCGCTGTTGACCTGGTAGGTGATCACGGCCCGCCGGCGCACCGGGTTGGTGGCGACCGAGACGCGCACCCGGGATTTGAAATAGCCGTTGGTCTCATACAGGTCCTGAAGCGCGAAGACGCCCCGCACCACCCGCTCCTCGGAAAGAGGCTGGGCCACTCCCTGAGGCACCACCCGCCGCAGATCGTCGAGGCTCAAACCCAGCTTGCCGGCGATGCGGACCTCGTCCACCTGCACCACGGCGCGGAACACGACGACCACCACCACGCCTCCGCCGGCTGGATCGTCGCGGGTGTAGAGCTCGAGCTCCGAGGCATCGCCGGTCGCCTGGAGGTTGCGCAGCGTATGGCGGACGGCGAGATCGGAAAGGGGCTTGCCGACTTCGACCTCGATCAGGTCTTCGAGGTTGAGCGATTCGTCGAGCGGCGCATCGCTGCGCACTTCGACGGCGGTGACGATCGGACCCGGGGTCTCCTCCACCGCCGCTTCGGGCGTCGCCGGCGCGACGATGTCTTCGACCTGAGGAGGCGCGGTCGTGGGCGTCTGGCCTGTCTGTCCCCAGGCGCCGGACGCCAGCAGGATCAGGAGGAACGCCGCGGCCGCACCTCGCGGCGCGAGCCGGCTCAGAACCGCCGCTCCCATTGCGCGTCGACGGTGTAGGTGCCGTCGCCGACCTGGGTCAGCACCAGGGTGACGTTCTTCCTGAGCTGCCATTCCACCTGGACGATGGACTGGCGGTTGTTGGTGGGATCGTAGGAATAGGTGACGAAGATGTCTTTCGACAACCGCTTGCCGACCGTGAAGCCGACACCCGAGACGGGCTGGCCGGCCGAGGTCAGGGGATCGATGCGGAAGCGGTCGAAGCCGAAGAGCGTGCCCACCCGCTTGGTGAGGGCCGAGGCCGCCTGTCCGTAGAGGAACTGCCGCGCCACGTCGCCAGGTGCGGTCTGCTGGTCGGCGGTGGGAGGCGGCGTATATCCCGCCTCGGCCGAGGGGCGCTGGCCGGTGGCGACCAGGGAAAAGATCTCCAGGTCCGCGAGGTTGGTGTCGGAAGCGAAGTGGACGTCGGGCTTCTCGAACGTCCCGCCGAGGTTGAGGGTGACGGTGAAACCCTGGATCTCCGTCTGCGCCACGAGATCGATCACCGGATCGATCTTGGTGGCGTTGTCGAACGACAGGTTGCCCCGCAGCACCTCGTATTTGTTGTCGCTGAACACCAGGCTGCCGCCCGGGTTGACGGTCACCTTGCCGAAGACCACCGGCCGCGCGACGCTGCCGCGGATGGTCAGCTCCACGTCTCCCGAGAGGTTGGCGAGGTTGTTGCGGACGCGCAGGGCATCCGGGCCGGTGACGGTGATGGCGAGTTGGGTAGTGGATTGGAAATCGTCCGTCTCCGGCGCCAAGAGACGCTGGCGCTGGAGGATCAGCCGTTGCAGCAGCAGGAGCGGATCGACTGTGATGTCCTCGACGTAGAGGGAGCGCTGGACGTCGATCTGGCCCACGACCTGCCGGCCGCCGCCATTGCCATTGGAGATCAGCGACAGCTCGGCGTTGCCGCGGTTGAGGAGAAATTCGGGATACCGCAGGGAGATGTCGTTCGCCGAGACGTCGAAGCGGTAGGCCGTCTCCCGGCTTCCGCCGGGCAGGGAGAACGAGCCCGACGCTCTCAGGGTGCCGCCCCCGAAACGGGCATTCAGCTCGTCGAGGATGATGCGGTCGCGGTCGAAGCTCATCGTGCCGGTGACGTTCTCAAAGGCCTGCGCCAGACCGGGGGCGATGAGCTGGCCGTTGCGGATCTCTCCCTGGCCGCTGAGCAGCGGGTTGGCGGCGGTGCCGCGCACGCTGCCCAGGACTTCGAGAGCTCCCTGCACCTTCGCGCCGGGCAGGAACAGCTCGGCCCAGGAGGCGGCGAGCGTGCTCTGAAAGCGCAGGTCGAGCGGCACGCCGGGCTTCAAGCCGAAGCCACCGGAGACGATCAGCTCGTTCTCGGTATCCGGCTCGCCGAGATAGAACGAGCGAAGGGTCACGCGCTCCGGAGTCACCTCAGCCACCACCGGCTCGCGGCTGGAGATGTTGTGCCCCTGGTATTGAAGACGGAGGTCCGAGAGGCGGATGGCCCCCTTGTAGACGTTGGAGCCGAAGTTCGCGCCCAAACCCACGGTGCCCACCAGCGAGCCGTTGAGATCCGGCAGCGGCCGCGGCGAGAAGGCGCGGGCGAGCATGCCAAGGTTGTCGCTGCGCACGTCGATCCCCAAGTCGGCGCCCTTGCGGTCGAGGCGTCCGCCGCCCTGGAAGGAGGCCAGACCGAGGAGCGATCCCTGCACGTCAAGACGCTCTCCCGTCCAGGTGGCCACCACCTGCGTATCGGCCTGCTGACCCACCGCGTGGCCGTCGAGAGCGAGCTCCCGGCCGCGGATGGAGACCATCGCCTTCGGCTGATCGAGAGTCCCGGAGGCCGCGGCGTCCACCGACACCCGGCCGGTCAGCGAACCGCCGAGAGGATCGCGGAAAGGCGCCGCCGCCAGCGACAGCCCGGGAGCCGTGAGCGTGGCGTCGAAAGCGCGCGTCGCCTGGTCGAAGCTGCCGCGGACGACGGCGATACCGGCGGGCATCTCCACCTGCCCCTCCTGCACGGCGAAATGCCCGTTCGCGTACGTTGCCACGACCTTCGCCTTGCCGACGGCGAAGCCCTGGACTTCCAGGTTCTGAGCCTGGGCGTCGACGCGGGCGTCGGGCTGCTCGACGGGGCCGGAGAGGTCGACGCGGCCGGAAAGCTGCCCCTTGACGAGGCTGGCCATCTGCGGCGGCAGGAAGTAGCCAAGGCCGTCGGCCGGCCACTGCACGGCGTCGACGGCGAGCGCGATCGGCTCTGTGGCCGTGGTCCTCCCCGTCGGCGGCAGCGGCACGCGGCCGGTGACCATGACGGCGCCGCCCTCGCGGGTGAGCTCCAGGCGCAGATCGTCCACCGCCCGCGGGTTGAGCGTGAGGGAGCCGTGGACGGAGTCGGCGCGGGTCACGGGCGCCACCGCATCGTGGAGGTCGAGGGCGAGGCGGAGGTTGTAGTCGGCGTGGTCGAAGGTGTAGGTCCCCGCAGCCGTTCCTCTCCCTTCGGTGGGCAGCCACAGGGCGGGCGGCTCGCCGGGCTTCGGATGGCCGGCGAGGACCGGATTGAGGGGGCTCACGTCCTGGCTCACCAGTTGGAAATCGAGCTGGCCGCGTTGGTGAGGAATGTCGTAGGTGAAGCCGGTGGAGGTGATGTCCTGACCCGGCGAGACGAGATGAAGCTGGGTCGCCGAGACCACGCCGCGGTCGAGAGCGACAGGCAGGTCGCCTTCCAGCGGCAGGCCGCCGCCGCTCTCCCCCTTGACGTGGAGGTCGGCGCGGCCGGTGCCGGTGGTGATCGCCAGGTGGCCGAACTGATACTTGAGCTTGCCCTCGGCGCGCCCGACGAGGCCGCCGACGATGGGCAGGTCCTGGCCGGGAAATTGGTCGGCGATCAGCTTCTGGATCTCCAGGCCGGAAACGTCGAGGTCCAAGGCGACCGGAATCCCCTCGCGCGTCTCCTTCGAGTACTCGACGCCGACCTGCCCGGACACGCTGCCGCCGGCATGGCGCGCGTGGTCGATCTTGACGTCGATGCGGTTGAGGCCGCCGAGATAGGTGGCAGCAGCGTCCTCGAAGACGCGGCCGAAGGTGGCGACGCGGGGCGAGGTGGCGGTTCCCGAGTAGGACCAGGCGTCGTTGGTCCAGTCAAAGCGACCGCGCACGGCGAAGGGGCCGGCGATGGGATTGGTCATGTAGCCCAGCCGGTTGACGAGGTGCGTGGCTCCCTGGCCGGTGTAGTGAATCTCGACGCGGCGATTCTTCTCCAGGTAGTCGACGAAGCCGTCGGCGCGCAGAGAGACGTCGGGGCCGGCGATGCGAGCGGTGGCGAGCGCCACCCGTCCCTTCTCCGGCACGATGCTGCCGCGCACCGAGGCCGTGAACTTGTAGGGAAGGGCGTGCGGCAGCGTCGTCGCGACTTCCTGGGCGGTCACCAGGTAGTCGAGCCGGTTGCCCCCTTCGCCATGTCGGTCGGCGCGCCCGGTCAGGCGCCCCCAGATGGCTTTCGCGTCCAGGGTGAGCGGCGAATGGCGCTCGTTGAGCCGGAAGATTCCGTCCTGCACCAGGATGTGGCCGATGCGGACGTCGAGCTGTTTGCGCCCTCCTCCCCCTTGGGGAAGGACGAAATTCGGCAGGTTGGTGCTGCCGTCGGCGTTGGTCCGGAGGTAGACCTCAGGCCGTATCGCCTCGATCTGCTCGAGATCGAAGACCCTCCCCCGCAGGTCATGGACGGCGAGCTCGACGCGGGCGTACGGGGCGCGAAGCACCGGCGTATCTCCCGGATGCGGACCGGGGATCACCACGTTCGTGAGCTCCAGGGCCGGAGGGAAGAAGGAGTAATCCACGCTGCCGACCTGGATCTTCCGGCCGCCGAAGAACGTCGTGCCGAGAGTTACCAGCCGGGCCAGGGCCTGCTCGTGGGCGAAGCGGCTCTGTATCAGCAGCAGGCCGGCGGCCAGCAAGGCGACCACCAGCAGCAGCCCCCAGACGAAGGGACGCACCACCCAGCGCCGCATCCGGCCGGGGCGCTTCGGCATGGGCGCCGGCGGGGTTGCCTCAGGAGAGGTCGGCTCGCTCACGGAGAGCCTCCTCCGCTCTCACCGCCGGAAGGGACCTCCGTCTCCCCGGCCAGGCCGCCCCAGCGCAGCTTCCCCCGCAGGCTCTCGTAGAACCTCCGGCCGCTGACCTTGGCCAGCCGCACGGTGGCGGCGCTGCGGGTGATGCTCACGGTGTCGCCGAAGCTCAGCGGGGTGCCTTCCTGGCCGTCGAGAGTCAGGTACACCTGTTCGTGCCGGGTCTCCAGGGTGACCTCGATGGGCGCGGCGTCGGGCACCACGATGGGACGCATGGATAGCGCGTGCGGGCAGATGGGGGTGAGCACGGCCACCGGCAGCAGCGGGTTGACGATGGGGCCGCCGGCCGAAAGGTTGTAGGCCGTAGAGCCGGTGGGAGTGGAGATGATGAGGCCGTCGGCGCGGAAGCGGGCGATGAGGTGGCCGTCCACCTGCAGGGTCAGCTCGATGATACGGGCGAGAGCGCTCTTGGTGATCACCGCGTCGTTGAGCACCCGGAAACGGGACGGCGAGCCGCTCCGGCGCCGCAGCTCGACGTCGAACAGCGAGCGCTCCTCGGTGCTGAACCGCCCCTCCAGCATCTCGACCAGCACCGGGTAGAGCTCGCCGCGGTTGATCTCGGTAAGGAAGCCCAGGTTGCCGAGGTTGACACCGAGAATGGGGGTACCGGCCTCAAGAGTCCTCGCCGCGGCCAGCAGCGTGCCGTCACCGCCCAGCACCACCACCAGGTCGTAGGTCATGGCAGGCACGGACGGGCCCTCTCCCTCCCCGCCGCGGGCCCGTAGGCTGGTCTCGTCGAGAGCCGCGGCGAGGCCGCGGCGGCGCAGCCACTCGGCTAGTTCCTGGGCGGTGTCGAGGGCATCGCGGCTCCCCGCCTTGGCGACGATGCCGATGCTTTGGAACTGGCTGTGATGGTTCCGTTTGCGGCTCATGCGTTCCCCCGGCGGAACAGAGCGAAGGCCTCCCGGTTCCCCCCGGTCCCGGCGACCGGCGAGTCGAAGACGCCCAGCGGCATCACACCCAGGGCGGCGATGCCGGCCGCGCACTCCTGGATCACCCGCTGGCGCACCGCTTCGTCGCGCAGGATTCCCCCTTTGCCCACGGCGCCCCGCCCGGCCTCGAACTGCGGCTTGATCATCGGCAGCAACAGCCCTGCGGGAGCCCCCGCCGATAAATGAGGCAGCAGCGCCGGCACCACCTTGAGCAGCGAGATGAAGGAGACGTCGACGGTGATCAGGCTGCACGGCTCCGGCAGGGCGTCCGGCGGCAGCAGGCGGGCGTTGACGCGGTCCATCACCACCACCCTGGGATCGCAGCGCAGGCGCTGATCGAGCTGGCCGTAGCCGACGTCGACGGCGTAGACACGGGCGGCCCCGCGTTGCAGCAGGCAGTCGGTGAAGCCGCCTGTCGAGGCGCCGACGTCGAGGCAGACGAGACCGGTCGGATCCACTGCGAAATGATCCAGGGCCGCGGCCAGCTTCCGGCCGGCCCGCGAGGCGAACGGCTCGCGGGCGGCGACCTCGATCCGGACCTCCTCGCGCACGGCGGTGCCCGGCTTGTCCACCCGCCGCCCCTCCACCTCGACGCCGCCCGCCATCACGGCACGCCGCGCAGCCTCCCGGCTGGCGAACAGGCCGCGCTGGACGAGCAGTTGATCGAGGCGCAAGGAAGCCGTCTCCCGTCCCTTTTTTCGGTCGTCGATCGGCGTCAAAACGGCATCGTTTCCCCGGGGTGATTCCGCCGAGTCCGGCAGTGGTGCAATGGCTGTGCCCGACTTATCTCCGGTGCTGTCTATATATCACCCGTTCGCCGGCCTTCTTCATCGGGCTCCGCCGCTTCGAGGCAGAAGGGGATTGCCAGCGCGAACAGCGCCGTCCGCTGCACCTCGGCGTCCCCCCAGTTGTTCTCGAACAGGCCGGCGACGTTGAAGGCGAGAATGGCGAGCAGGGCGCCGGTCCACAGGTCGGCCCGCGCTCCGCGGATGCCACCCTCCTGCCGGAAGCGGCGCCAGGCGAGAGCCATGGCCGCGAGAGTGAGCCCGAGATAGGACGCGAGCGCCGGCAGCCCCCGCTCCGCCGCAAGCTGCAGCAGGCTGTTGTGGAGGTGCGGCACGTTGTAGCGCGGCGCCGAGGGCGGCCGGTAGAGGGCGTAGCGATGGCGCACGATGTCCGGGCCGATGCCGAACACGGGGCTCTCCCGCACCATGGTCAGCCCCGCCTTGAGCATGCAGAGGCGGTCGTAGTTGGAGATGTCGCGCGGATTGAAGATCGAGGTCACCCGGTGGACCAGCGGCACCGGCGCCAGGATGATGAAGACCACCGCCACCGGCGCGAAGGCCAGCAGCAGCCGCGGCGCGCGGATCAGCGCCAGCACCGTCAGCGCCACCATCAGGCCCACCCAGGCGTTGCGGGTGTAGCTGCCGAGCAGCGCCGCGTTGATCACCAGCAGAGCCCCCCACCGCCAGAGGCTCCGCCAGCGCCGGGTGTACACCATCGTGGTGACGAGCAGCAGATCGCAGATCAGCAGGAACCCCGAGAAGGTCATGTAGGTGGCGAACGGGCCGCGGATCCGGCGGTCGATGTCACCAAAACCGAACAGGTACTGCGACAAACCCTGACAGGCCAGCAGGGTGGCCACCACCACCAGGGCGTCCACCACTCGCCGTACCTGGCGCTCGCGGCGCAGCAGGAGCAGCGCCATGAAGAGCGACGAGAGGGTGAAGACCTCGGTGGCGCCGCTCGCGCTGACCTTGAGCTCGTAGGAGGCGAGGATGGCGCTGCCGTAGAGCAGCACGTAGAGGCCGAGGAAAAACCAGAGCCACGGAGTCCGGCCCCACGGCACGGGGCGGCGGTGGGTCCAGGGGAGGGCCAGCAGGGTCAGGCCGAGGATGACGTTCGAAATGGCCAGGCTGAAGATTGATGCCACGCTCGCGGCGTAGAGCCAGAATCCGATGCGCTCGCGGCGGCGCTCGGAGACCTCGGCAGGGCTGGCCACGGCCGGGCGTCAGCGCCCGACGGCGGAGGAGGGGAGCGCCTCCTCGATGAGCATGATGGGGATGTCGGAAACGATGGGGTAGACGAGACCCGAGGCGGCGCAGTACAGGCCCTGCTCCACCACCGGCTCCTCATCCCGGAAATGCTCCCGGTACTTCTCCACCAGGCCGCCGCGAACCTCACGCGGCAGCTCGATCAGCTCCAATTCGCCCTTCGACTTCGGGCAGACGAGGATCTCCAGCAGCTCAGGATCGACAGCCATAGTTTGCGGAGGATAGCACGCTCACAGCCGGTAGGCGAAGGACAGCACCAGCGACTCGGACCCCGGGTTGTGGACGTAGATGCCGGCGTTGGAGAGGTGATAGTAGATCAGCCCCAGCCGATAACGCTCGCCGATCTGCCGCGTCACCTCCAGGCCGGAGCGGAACTCCACCTGGCCCCCGAGGTTGAAACCGCCGTTGCGGTCGTAGAGGCCGTAGCCGAGCTGCGGCGTGATCTGCCAGCGCTCGCCCAAGGGAACCTCGAAGCGGAAGCTGCCATAGCCGTAGTAGGAGGAGTCCGAGTTCACCATGGCGCCGAAGGCCGGCACGAAGAGGACCCGCTGGGGGAGCCACCGGAAGCGGTGCGGTGCAAGGCGCACCTCCAGCCCGCCCTCGCTGATGTGATCGTTGTCCGAGACCCGGAAGCGTCCGGCGCTCGCCGCGACCTCGTCGAGTGCCCGGACGGGCGCGGCGGCGCAGAGGACAAGGAGGAAGAGGATAGGGACGGTATATCGGGAGGTTCTCACGGCAGCCGGTATAGCACTGGACGCCCCCTGGGCTCAAGAGACACGCAAGACCCGGGATGGCAATTATGGCAACCCGTTCAGGAGCGTTTTGAGATAGTTCCTGAAGGACCAACTGAGATGCAGGGTGCTGTCGCGAGTGAGGGCGTCAAACGAATTCGCCAAGTCGTCTCGCGAGAGACTGCCCGACACATAGGCACGCACGAGTATTCCCACGGATCCCGCGACCTTGCCTCCATGACGCTCCAGAACTTGGCGCAGAGCGAGGTCGTCCGTCAAGGTGAGCGATTGAAACGCGCCAGCTCTTGCCAGAACAAAGACCTGTGCGTCCGCCGGCTGGATCTTGGCCCCGACCGTGCGCAGGACTTCCTGCCACTCTGAAGTCTCGACTCGGGAGATCTTGAACTTTACGCCTACCTCTTGCAGGGAATCGGCGCCCGAATGCCGATCCTCGAGCTCTTGCGCGACGAGATCTGGAAGGACCAGCGGCTCCACTACGGCGAGCGTCGCCAGTTTTCCGATTTCTTGGAGATGAAGAACCGGTCCGGTATCCGAGATCGCCTCAGGCACCCTCCAGGCCCCACTCGAAATCGCGGCGCAGGGCGTCTCTCTGGTATTCGATCTCTTCGAGCCGTTCCGGGCCCAACTCTTCAAGGGCAGTAACTCGGGAAACTTGCCCCAGGAGGTACGCCTCGGTGAGAGCTTCCTGGTAAAGGGCTTCGACTCCGGCTCGCAAGGCCTGGGCGATCACCGTGGCCTCGTCCTCCCCTTTCCGGGTGACGAGAAAATCCAAATGCTCTCTCAGGGCCGTGTCCCTCATCTCATACCTCTCGATGAGAGTTTACACCGGCGCGGTGCCGCCGAGGCCCTCATCACCTGGGAGGGGGGCGGTAAGATACCCCTCGTGCCGTGCCCCGAGATCTCCGTCGTCGTCCCGGTGTTCAACGAGGAGGAGAACCTGCCCCTACTCGCCGCCGAGCTTCGGGGCGTCCTGCTCTCCCTCGACCGGCCCTACGAGGTGATCTTCGTCGACGACGGCAGCACCGACGGCAGTCTCGAAGCGCTCCGCCGGCTCGGCCGGTCAGACCCGACGGTGCGGATCGTCCGCCTGACGGGCAACGCGGGCCAGTCGGCGGCCCTCGCCGCGGGGTTCCGCGCGGCCCGTGGCGGCCTCGTCGTCACCCTCGACGCCGACCTGCAGAACGACCCGGCGGACATCCCCAAGCTTCTCGACCATTTGGAAGGTTGCGACGTGGTCTGCGGCGTGCGCACCGACCGGCAGGACTCCTGGCTGCGCAAAGCCTCCTCGCGCATCGCCGGCGGCGTGCGCAACCGGCTGACCCGTGATCCGGTCGCGGACGCCGGCTGCACCCTGCGCGCCTACCGCGCCGAATTCCTGCGGCCCATCCCCCTGTTCTCAGGGATGCACCGCTTCCTGCCGACGCTACTCAAGCTGGAGGGGGCGCGGATCACGGAAGTGCCCGTCCACCACCGGCCCCGGCAGCACGGCCAATCCAAGTACAACATCCGCAACCGCATCTGGCGGTCGCTGGCCGATCTCTTTGCCGTGCGCTGGATGCAGAGGCGCTGGATCGACCGCCGCGCGCCTGAGGAGATCGACCCTTGCCACTCAACGCCCACTACCTCTGGATCGCCGTCGGCCTCCTCGGTCAGGCCCTCTTCTTCGGCCGCTTCTTCGTGCAGTGGATCGCCTCCGAGCGCAGCAAGAAGAGCGTCATCCCGCGATCCTTCTGGTATCTGAGCCTGGCCGGCGGCACCGTGCTGCTGATCTACTCCATCCACCAGCGCGACCCGGTCTTCATCGTGGGACAGGCCACGGGCTTCTTCATCTACAGCCGCAACCTGTGGTTCATTCACCGCGATGTCCGCGGGCCGGCGAAGGAGGCGGGCGAGGGCTAGGGTTGCGGGTCCGACACCAGCAGGCGCTCGATGCCCCGGGCCTTGCCGGTCTCCTCGTCGATGTCAACGAGGACGGCGGCCAGCCGCACGTCCCGCTTGGCGACCTCGAAGGAGGCGGGGGTCTGGAGGAGGAAGCGCTTGAGCACCTTGTCCGGGCGCATGCCGATCACCGACTCGTAGGGGCCGGTCATGCCGACGTCGGTCAGCAGGGCCGTGCCCTCGGGCAGCACCCGCTCGTCGGCCGTGGGGACGTGGGTGTGGGTGCCCACCACGGCGCTCACCCGGCCGTCGAGGTAGAAGCCCAGGGCCTGCTTCTCGCTCGTCGCCTCGGCGTGGAAGTCGACGAAGATCGCCTTCACCTTGGGATCGAGCCCGGCGAGCAGTTGATCGGCGACGAGGAAGGGGGAGTCGAGGTGGTGCATGAACACCCGCCCCTCGAGGTTGATCACGGCCACCGGCACGCCGGCCGCCGTCTCCCCCACGTGCAGCCCTGATCCTGGATTCCCCGCCGGGTAGTTGTGCGGGCGCAGCAGCCGGGGCTCGTGGCCGAGCATCGCGACGCCTTCCTTCTTGTCCCACATGTGATTGCCCGTCGTGTAGACGTCGATCGGCAGATTGGCGATCTCCGCCAGCACGTCCGGCGTGACGCCGAAGCCACCGGCCGAGTTTTCGACGTTGACCACCACGTAGTCCACCCGATGGTGGTCCACCAGGCGGGGCAGGAGGTTCTGGAGCGCCCGGCGGCCGGGCTTGCCGATGACGTCGCCGACGAAGAGCAGCTTCAATCAATCCCCTTCATCTTGCGTACTCGACGGACCGGGTCTCGCGGATCACCGTGACCTTGATCTGGCCCGGATAGGTCAGCTCCTGCTCGATGCGCCGGGCGATGTCCTTCGACAGCCAAAGGGCCTGCTCGTCACCGATCTTGCCGCTGTCGACGATGATGCGCACCTCGCGGCCCGCCTGGATGGCGAACGTCTTCTGCACGCCCTTGAAGCTGGAGGCGATCTCCTCGAGCTTCTCCAACCGCTTGACGTAGGTCTCCAGCACCTCGCGCCGGGCGCCGGGGCGGGCGGCCGAGAGGGCGTCGGCGGCGGTGACCAGCACGGCCTCCACGGTCTGCGGATCGTAGTCGCCGTGGTGGCAGGCCATGGCGTGGACCACTTCCTCGGTCTCGCCGTACTTGCGCAGCAGGTCGATACCGATCTGGAGATGAGTGCCGTCCATCTCGCGGTCGATGGCCTTGCCGATGTCGTGCACGAGGCCGCCGCGGCGGGCGATGGCGACGTTGGCCCGCAGCTCGGCGGCCATGGTGCCGGCGAGAAAGGCCACCTCTTTGCTGTGCTGAAGGACGTTCTGGCCGTAGGAGGTGCGGTAGCGCAGGCGCCCGAGGAGCTTCACCAGCTCGGGGTGCATGCCGGGGATGCCCAGCTCCAGCAGCGCCGCCTCGCCTTCCTGGAGGATCTTCTGCTCGAACTCGGCCTTCACCTTCTCGACAATCTCCTCGATGCGCGCCGGATGGATGCGGCCGTCGACGATCAGCCGCTCCAGCGCGACGCGGGCCACCTCGCGGCGGAACGGATCGAAGCCGGAGAGGATCACCGCCTCCGGCGTGTCGTCGACGATGAGGTCGACGCCCGTCGCCATCTCCAGGGCGCGGATGTTGCGGCCCTCGCGGCCGATGATCCGCCCCTTCATCTCGTCATTGGGCAGCATGACCACGGAGACCGTGGTCTCGGAGACATAGTCCGAGGCCGAGCGCTGGATGGCCATGCCGATGATGCGCTGGGCCTGCCGGCCGGCCTGCTCGCGGGCCTCGTCCTCAATGCGCTTGACGATGTGGGCGGCCTCGATCTTGGCGTCGTCCTCCATCACTCGCACCAGTTCCTCCCGCGCCTGCTGGGCGGTGAGGCCGGCGATCTGCTCGAGCTTGCCGCGCTCCTCCTCGAACATCCGCTCGACCTCGACCTCGCGCTTCTCCACGCTCTTTTCGCGGCCGGTCACAGAACGGTCGAGCTGGTTGAGCTCCTTGTCGCGCCGGGCGAGCTCGTCACCCTTCTTGTCGATGCCGTCCTGCTTCTGGGTGAGGCGGCGCTCCTGGGCCTCGAGCTCCGAGCGGCTCTTGCGCGAGACCTTCTCGAACTCACTGCGGGCCTGGAGGAGCTTTTCGCGCGCGGCCACCTCGACCTCGCGCATCTGGGCCTCGCCCTGGCGCTTGGCGTCGTCGAGGACCTTGGCAGCGTCAACTTGCGCCTGCTCGCGAATGCGCTGCCCCTCCTGGCGGATGGAGCGCCATCCGAAGACCAGGACGAGAACCGCGACCGCGGCGAAAAAGATCGACGCGGCCAGCATGATGATTTCGGTAGTCACCGGTTAACCCCTTGTCCGAACAGGACGGGGACCGGGGTGGATCAGGAAGGTCCTCTCGAAGCGAGAAGTAAAGGGCATCCCCCGCGCAGCCGTGAGTGCCGTGCGTTTAGAACCTGACGCGCCAGGTGGGTGTCCGCTCCGTGAGCCTTCAGCGTCCTCGTACATGCGAGGCTGGCACGGGCCACACGGGTAAAAGACTCCCTTGGTATGAATGTTGGTCCTACAACCGTAGTACCCACGAACCACGCAGGGGATGCTAACCCTTGTTCCATCATATCTTGAGTTGACGCCGTCACTGCAAAGGCTCTCAACCTTCGAGGGCCTGCGTTAATTCCTCCGTGAGCGCCGTCACCTTCTCCCTGATCTCGACCCGTTCCCCTTCTTGCCGGCTCTGATTCTGGAACAGCTCGTCCGCCAGATTGAGCGCCACCAGGATCGCTATGCGGGCCGTATCGCCCGTCTTCACGTGCAATGCCACCTCTCGCATCTTACGATCCACGAGGTCGGCCAGAGTCTGGAGGTACCCATTCTCATCGTCTCCCCGGACGTGGTACACCTCGCCGAAAATCTCAACCGGTGTGGTGGTTGAAGGCATGGTCTCCCCGTCCGGTGTCAGAATGCCTCCCTACGCCGGCAAGTTACGTGATGCCAGCGGTTTGGCGAGGCACACTATAACACAGTCGTCTATGATGACCCGACCGTGCAAGTCTACCCCGTTCTGCGGCCCCTTCTCTTCCGTCTCGACCCGGAAGCCGCCCATGGCGCCGGAATGGCCGCCCTGCGGCTGGCTCAAGGCGTCCCCGGGCTGGCCGCCGTCCTGGCCCGGCGCAACCTCGTGGATTCGGCGCCGCTACGCCAGACTCTCTTCGGCCGCGAGTTTCCCAACCCGATAGGCCTCGCCGCCGGCTTCGACAAGGACGCCGCCGTGGTGCGGGCTATACCCACCCTCGGCTTCGGCTTCGCCGAGGTGGGTACCGTCACTCCCCTTCCCCAGCCGGGAAACCCGAAGCCGCGCCTCTTCCGCCACTCGGCCGAAGGCAGCCTCCAGAACGCCCTAGGCTTCAACAACGGCGGCATGGCGGCAATGCGGGAGCGCCTGAGCCAAGCCTATCCGGCCATCCTCCCCCTGGGCGTCAACGTCGGCAAGAACAAGGCGACGCCCCCTGAGCTTGCGATCCAGGATTACGAGACCCTGATCCGCGGCCTCCACCCCTTCTGCGACTACCTGGTGGTCAACCTCTCCTCGCCCAATACGCCGGGGCTGCGCGACCTCCAGAACGACGCCTTTGTGCGCGAGATCTTGGGGCTGGCGGCAGGCATCACGGCGAAACCGGTGCTGGTGAAGATCGCCCCCGACCTCGCGCCGGGCCAAGCCGCCGCCCTGGCCGAGACCGCCGTGGCGGCCGGCGCCGCGGGGATCATCGCCACCAATACGACGATCGACTACTCCCTCGTGCCGGGAGCCAGGGACTTCGGGGGGATCTCGGGGCGAGCGCTCAAGGAGAAGAGCTTCCAGGTCTTCGAGGAGGTGGCCCGGGCCGTCTTCGGGAAAACCATCCTGATCAGCGTCGGGGGAATCGATTCCGGCGCCGAGGCCTACCGCCGTCTGCGAGCCGGCGCCTCGTTGGTGCAGATCTACACGGCGCTGATCTACGAGGGGCCGGGGCTGCCGCGGCGGATCAACGAGGAGCTTTTGGCGCTGATGAAGAGGGATGGGGTGAAGGGGATTGCGGAGGTCGTCGGAGCGGGGCGGTAGACCCCTCATCACCCCCGGCCCTCTCTCCCATCGCCCTCCCCCCGACCGGGAGAAGAGGGAGACAAGCAAGAGCGCTTCAGCCGCGGCCCCCTCTTCTCCCGGTCGGGGGGAGGGCGATGGGAGAGAGGGGGTTGGGGGAGTGAGGGGATTGGGCGGGGGAAAGCTCGGCAGGGTGAAACTCCTACCCCGCCGCCAGCCCCTCCAGCCGCGCCGTCAGCGCCTCCACCCGCCGCCGCACCTCCTCGCGCTCCGCCTCCCAGGTCTTCGCCACCGCGTCGGCGTCGGCGAGCTGGCGCTCCAGATCCTGCACGCGGCCCTGGAGCACTTCCACTTCTTCCCCACCCTCATCCTCCCAGGGCGCGGGAACCTGACCGGCCGATCCGGCTAGCCGGGTTTCGAGGTTCTGCACCGTCTCGCGAAGCGTGCGGTTCTCCTCGCGCAGCTCGCCGAGCTGCTCGACGGCGTCGTGCACGCGGGTTTCGAGACCCTCCAACCAATCGATCTGCAAAGCGGCTACCCCTTCCAGCCAAAGCGGCGCTCGAGCTCCTGGTTGAGGGCGCCCTGACGGGCGTTGACCTCCTCCTGGGTGAGCGAGCGCTCCCTGGCGTTGTAGTGGAACGAGAGGGTGGTGTTGACCGCGCCCTCCGGCACGCCGGAGCCGCGGTAACGGTCCTTGAGCTGCCAGGAGACGAGGTCCGGCGGCGCCAGCTCACGGATGAGCCCCTCGATCTCCGCCCACGGCGTCTCCAGGCTTTGGGTGAAGGTGAAGTCGGCCGAAACGCCGGGATACCGCGACGGTGGATCCACCTGCAGGCTGATGTCGCCGCCGGCCAGCGCCGCCGTGGCGATCTCCGCCGCGTAGAGAGGATAGCCCTCCTCCTCCGCCACCCGGCCGAACCACCCGACGACCTCGCCGCCCCGCAACAGCTCGGCGGAGTTGCCCGGCAGGACGCCCACCAGCTCCGCCGGCCGCGCCTCCAGCCGGACGCCGAAGGCGTCGAAGAGCGCATCGAGCGCCCCCTTGAGATCGAACAGGTCGAGCTCGACCTCCCGCTCCCAGGGGCTGCCCAGCCGGCCGCCGCAGACGAGGCTCACGTGCTCCGGCTGGTCGGGAATCCCCCCCTCCGGCCGCTCGTAGAAGGCGTTGGCGATCTCGAACATGCGCACCGCGGCGAGGCCCCGGCGCTGGTTGAAGCGGGCCGTGTCCACCAGGCTCGGCACCAGCGACCGGCGCAGCACGGAGAGCTGCTCCGAGATCGGATTGGCGAGGCGGATGGGCTTCGCCTCCGGCTTCAGGCTGGGGAACGCGGCGTCACGGGCCGGATCGAGGAAGGCGAAGTGCACCGCCTCGGTGTAGCCCGACGCCGCGAGCTGCCGCCGAATCCGGTCGCGGCGGATGAGCGTCTCCGCCCGCGGCGCGTCGGCTCCCGGAATCCCGGGCAGCGCCGCGGGAATCCGGTCCAGACCGAAGACCCGCAGCACCTCTTCATAGACGTCCTGCGGATAGACCTCGTGCGGCGGCTCGGGGCGCGGCTGAAAATCGAAGTACCGCCAGGAGGGAACGGTGATGCCCCAGACGCCCCCCTCCGACCGGTCGACGCCGAAGCCGAGGCCGGTCAGCCAGCGCTCGGAGTCCGCCGGGTCGATCGCGGCACCGGCGAAGGCGTCCAGCTTCTTGAGATCCAGCCGGCCCTGGCGGCTCCAGGTCTTCGCCGGATCTCGCTCGTCGAGGACTCCGGCGAGCACCGTGCCGCCCGCGATCTCGGCGATCAGCAGGGCGGCGCGGCTCACCGCCTCGTCGCAGATCTCCGGATCGGCGCCGCGCTCGAAGCGGTGGCTGGCGTCGGTGTGCATGCCCTGCCGCTTGGCCGTCGCCCGCACCCGTTTCCGGTCGAAATGCGCGCCTTCGATGAAGATGTCGCGCGTCTCCGCCGTGACCTCGCTCTCCAGGCCGCCCATGACGCCGCCCAGCCCCACGGGGCGCTCGGCGTCGGCGATCACCAGGATCTCGGGATCGAGCTCCCGGTCCACCCCGTCCAGGGTGATCAATTTCTCGCCCGCCCGCGCCCGGCGCACGATGAGCTGGCCGCCAGCGAGCTTCGCGAAGTCGTAGGCGTGGAGTGGCTGGCCCAGCTCCCAGAGGATGAAGTTGGTGACGTCCACCACATTGTTGATGGGCCGCAGGCCGATCGACTCCAGCCGCCGGCGCAGCCACTCGGGGCTGGGACCAATCGTCACCCCGCGCACCACGCGCCCGGTGAACCGGGGGCAGCCTTCCAGATCGTCGATCGTCACCCGCGCGGCGTCGGCGTTCTTCTCCGCATCTTCCGTGGGCGAGGCCGGCGGCCGGCGCAGGGGCGTGCCGTAGAGCACCGCGATCTCCCGCGCCAGGCCGAAGTGGTTCATGCAGTCCGGCCGGTTGGTGGTGACGTCGATGTCCAGCACGGTGTCGTCGCCGTGAGCAGACTCGCCCTCGACGGCGAGCCCCGCGGCGGTGAGCGCTTTCGCCAGCTCCTGGGGATGGGCCGGCAGGTCGACATATTGGGCGAGCCAGTCGCAGGAGAATTCCATCAGCCCCGCACCTGCCGCAGCAGCCGCTCGTCGTTGTCGAAGAGCAGCCGGATGTTCGGAATGCCGTAGCGGTTCATGGCCACGCGGTCGACTCCCATGCCGAAGGCGAACCCGGAGTAGACGTCCGGATCGATGCCGCAGTTGTGGAGCACCCGCGGATCCACCATGCCGCAGCCGAGGATCTCCATCCACCCGGTGCCGGAGCAGACCTCGCAGCCCTGGCCCTGGCAATTCTGGCAGGTGACGTCCACCTCGGCCGAGGGCTCGGTGAAGGGGAAGAAGCTGGGCCGCATGCGGATCTCCGTCGTGGACGAAAACAGCCGGCGCATGAAGGCCAGGATCGTCCCCTTGAGATGCCCGACGGTGATCCCCTCCGCCACGGCCAGCCCCTCCACTTGGTGGAACATGGGCGAGTGGCGCAGGTCGTTGTCGTTGCGGAACACCCGCCCCGGGCAGATGACCCGGATGGGTGGCTTGCGCGACAGCATGGTGCGGATCTGCACCGGCGAGGTGTGGGTGCGCAGCAGCAGGCCGTCCTCCAGGAAGAAGGTGTCCTGCGTGTCGCGCGCCGGGTGATCCTTGGGGAAGTTGAGCGCCTCGAAGTTGTGGTAGTCGTCCTCGACCTCGGGTCCCTCGGCGACGCTGTAGCCCATCTCGGCGAAGATCTGCTCCATCTCCGCGATGACCAGGGCCACCGGGTGGATGCTGCCGAGCAGGGGGCGCCGGCCGGGGAGAGTGACGTCCACGGCGGCGGCGCGACGGGAGGCCTCGCGCTCGCGGGCGGTGAGCTCCTCGTCGAGCTCGGCAAGGCGGCCCTCCACCAGCACCTTGAGACGGTTGACCGCTTCGCCGTAGGCGCGGCGGCCAACGGGATCGACCTTCTTGATGTCGTCCAGGAGAGTGCGCAGAAGGCCCTGCTTGCGTCCCACCCACTGAACGCGCAGGGCCTCCCAGGCGTCGCGATCCCGCACCTCGCGGGCCGCGGCTTCGAACTCCTCGGTCCGGGCGGCGAGCGCCGGCTGATCCGGTTGCTCTCCCGAAATCGTGTGCTCGCCGCCGGCAGTCACCCTAGCCTCCCGCGGCGGGCGCGGAGGCGCCCTCGCTGTCCCCCAGCGCCTTCTTCGCCAACTCGGCGATCGCCGCGAATCCCTGGAGATCGGCGACGGCCATCTCGGCCAGCACCTTGCGGTCCAGCTCGGAGCCGGCGAGCTTGAGGCCGGCGATGAGGCGGCTGTAGGAGAGGCCGCTCAGGCGGGCGGCGGCGTTGATGCGGACGATCCAGAGGCTGCGCATGTGCCGCTTCTTCTGCCGCCGGTCGCGATAGGCATAACCCAGAGCCTTGTCGACCGCCAGCTTGGCGACGCGGTGAGCCTTCGATTTGGTGCCGTAAAAGCCGCTGGCGCGCTTGAGAATCTTTTTGCGCTTCAGCAGCCGCTTATTTCCACGTTTGACACGTGCCATCTACCGAACCTCGTTTCTGCTCCACGCCTCGGAGGGGGAGCGGTCAGGTGACCCGCACGGCGCGGCGTTGAGTCGCCTTGAAAGCACCGGGGGCCGCGGCTTCGGGGGGCAGGTCCGTCCCTCCGAGCGCCGAAAATTCATTGGCGGGCGGCCGCGGGCCGTCCTAGTTGTGCAGCATTCCGGTGAGAATGGCTGAGAACGCGGGAGAGACCTCCACGGACTTGCGCAGGTGGCGCTTCCGCTTGGTCGTCTTCTTGGTCAAGATGTGGCTCTTCATCGACTGGTGACGGACCACCTTGCCGGTGCCTGTAATCTTGAACCGCTTCGCAGCCCCCTTGTGCGTCTTTTGCTTGGGCAAGGGTGGCTCCTTTCTAGAGATTGATCTCGTAAAAGCGTCCTGCAAAACAAACAAGACCCCGAGGAAGGGCACCAACCCCTCCCGGAGCTTCGACTCTTCAGCCCTTTCGGGCTCAGGAGGTCGGCTTCGGCTTCGTACCGTGGCGTGGCCCACCGAAGATCACGTGCATCCGGTTGCCCGCCATTTCGGGGGACGATTCTAGCACTCCATGCTCCCCCAAGTCTTCCGCAAAGCGCTTCAGCAGCTTGTGGCCGAGGTCCTGCCGCGCCATTTCACGGCCCCGGAACTGGACGGTGGCCTTCACCTTGTCCCCTTCGCCGAGGAACCGGATGGCGTTCTTGAGCTTGAAATCGTAGTCGTGCTCGTCGATGTTCGGCCGGAACTTGACCTCTTTGAGGTGGATGATCTTCTGCTTCTTCTTCGAGATGTGAGCCTTCTTCTTCTGCTCGTAGAGGAACTTGCCGAAGTCCATGATGCGGCACACCGGCGGCTTGGCCGTCGGCGCCACCTCCACGAGGTCGAGAAGCTGCTCCTGTGCCCGCTTCAGCGCCTCTTCGATCGGCACGATACCGGCCTGCGAGCCGTCGGCTTCGACCAGGCGCACCTCACGTACCCGGATGCGCTCGTTGATCCGCGTTGCCTTGTCGATGTCAGCTCACCCCCTGAGAGCGCCGGACCTTCGCCCGGAATTTAGTGTTCAGATCGTATCTCCTTTAAGTCAGTTGCGTTTGTATCCTAGAGTGCTCAAAGCTCCCGGCTGCGGGACGAGACCTGCTCGCCCACCCGGGCCAGAAACGCCTCCACCGCCAGAGCGCCCAGATCCTCGCCCGCCCGGCGGCGCACCGCGACGGTGCCGTCCTCCTGCTCGCGAGCCCCCACCACCAGCATGTAGGGCACCTTCAAAACCTGGGCTTCCCGGATCTTATAGCCCAGCTTCTCGTTGCGGCCGTCCAGCTCCACCCGCACTCCCGCCACGGCCAGCTCCGCCCGCACCTTCTCCCCGTATTCCACGAACTTCTCGGACACCGGCAGCACCACCGCCTGCACCGGTGCCAGCCATAGGGGGAACGCTCCCGCGGTCTGCTCGATGAGGATGGCCAGGAAGCGCTCGACGGAGCCCAGCATGGCACGGTGGATCATCACCGGCTGGTGCTCGGCGCCGTCCGCCGCCACGTAGCTGAGGCCGAAGCGCTGCGGCATCTGGTAGTCGAGCTGCACCGTGCCGAGCTGCCAGCTCCGGCCCAGCGCGTCCTTGACGTGAAAGTCGATCTTCGGCCCATAGAACGCGCCGTCGCCCGGATTGACCTGATAGGCGATCCCCCGTCTCTCCAGCGCCCGGGCCAGAGACGCTTCGGCCTTGTCCCAAAGCTCGTCCGAGCCGATCCGCTTCGCCGGTCGGGTCGACAGCTCGATCCGCGCCTCGTCGAAGCCGAACGTCCTGTAGACCTCCAGGATCATCTCCGTCACCGCCAGCACCTCGGACTCGATCTGCTCCTCGGTGCAGAAGATGTGGGCGTCGTCCTGCGAGAACGAGCGCACCCGGAACATGCCGTTGGTGACGCCGCTCCTCTCGTAGCGGTGCAGCCGGCCGAAGTCCGCGTAGCGGACCGGCAGGTCGCGATACGAGCGCAGCCGGGTGGCGAAGATCAGGCAATGCGAGGGGCAGTTCATGGGCTTCACCGCCATCTGGCGCTCGTCCGCCTCGGTGAAGAACATGTTCTCGCGATAGTTGTCGTAGTGCCCCGACGTTTTCCACAGCTCGACGTCGAGGATCTGCGGCGTGACCACCTCGCCGTAGCCGTAGCGCGCATAGAGGTCGCGCACATAGTCGATGAGGGCGTTGTAGATCACCGCGCCCTTCGGGTGGAGGAATGGCATGGCCGGCGCCAGCGGGTTGAAGCTGAAGAGGTCCAGCTCCTGGCCGAGCCGGCGGTGGTCGCGGGCGCGGGTGAGCTCCATCTGCTCCAGGTACTCCGCCAGCTCCTTCTCGGAGCCGAAGGCCGTGCCGTAGATGCGCTGCAGCCGCTCATTTCTCTCGTCGCCCTTGAAGTAGACGCTGGAGGCCTCCAGCAGCTTCACCGCCCCGACCTGGGCGAGGCTCTGTACGTGCGGCCCCCGGCATAGGTCGGTGAACCGGCCGTCGCGGTAGAGGGTGATGGTCTCCCCCTCGGGGATGTCCTTCAGCCGCTCCACCTTCAGCGACTCGCCCATCTCGCGGAAGATGCGCTCCGCCTCCTCGCGGCTGACCTCGACGCGCTCGAAGCCGCTCTTCTCGGCGAGCACCTCGCGCATCTTGTCCTCGATCTTCACCAGGTCGTCCGGGGTGAAGGGGCGCGGGAAGCGGAAGTCGTACTGGAACTTCTCGCTGTGATCCTGGCGCCCCGCGTCGTACTCCGCCTCCGGCCACAGCCGCTTGACGGCGTCGGCCAGCACGTGCTCGGCGCTGTGGCGGATGAACTCGCCGGCCTCCGGGCTCTTGACGGTGAAGATGCGGAACTTGCCTCCCGCGGTGAGCGGCAGGCGCAAGTCGACCTTACGGCCGTCCAGCTCGGCGCCGACGGAGTCCTTCGCCAGGCGCGGCCCGATCGAGGCGGCCACCTCGAGCGGCGTGGTGCCCGCGGGAACCGTACGCACGGATCCATCGGGTAAGGTCAGATGCACGGCTTCGGTGGTCGTCTCCATGGGGCACCGGTCGCCTCTACAAGGCGACAAAATCAATACGCGGGTTGAATCTCGGGCCGCGGCCCAGGCCGGCGGAAGTCACGAGAAAGGGGGATGGTAGGCGCTAGCGGACTCGAACCGCTGACCTCTACCGTGTGAAGGTAGCGCTCTAACCAGCTGAGCTAAGCGCCTGGGCATGAGGCTGGAAGTCGGCTCACCAGTGAGGCTGAACACCCCGGTACAGCTCTGTGTATCGCTCGTTCTGGCTCCGATTTCCGACTCCTGAAGAGACCCTGGTAGGCCCGAGCGGATTCGAACCGCTGACCTCTACGATGTCAACGTAGCGCTCTAACCAACTGAGCTACGGGCCTGAATTTCCTCGGCCGACTCCTCGGTTCCCAAGGGAGGGAGAGGGTAGCAAAGGGAGGGGACGCTGTCAACGCGGGGGTGAGGGCTGGCTGGACAGGACCTCGACCGCCGAAGCCGCCGTCGCCGCTCTGCGTAAAAAGGCCCTGAGAACCTCCAGGTCCCCTTCCGCCGCGAGAGCGGCCCGGAAGGCGCCATCTACGCCGATACCCCGGCCCGCCAGGATCTCGAGGATTGCTGCCTGTAATTCCGCCAAGCGACCGCGGGCCTCGCCCTCAGCCTGGACGGCTTCGAGGCTGTCGTAACCCTGGCGCTGCAGGAGATTCCGTAAGGTCGCCTCCAGGGCCGCATTACGATCGTAGAGAGCCTCCACCCGGACCGGATTGGCGAGGATTCCCGGTGCCAGAAGCTCTTCGCCGGGATTGGCGATGCTCATAGCCTTGTCCGGCTGGTGCACCTCGACTCGCCGCGGACCCGTCAGACGCACCACCCAGATGAAGCGGGTGCCGGCCGCGAGGAGCTCCTGGATCTTGGCTGCCAGCTCTCCTTCGTCCTGGCCGGTGTCCGCGTACTCCACCGCCAAAGGCGGCGTCCCCTGCACCCAGCCCGGCTGTTCGGGGATCTCCCCCACGGAGAGATCGGGAGCCCGCAGCATATCCGGCGCCGAGGAGAAGCCCGTGTCCACACCCATGTCCCGAACTGCCGGATCGCTGACGAGAACGGCGGCGCCAGCACCCGTGGCCTTAGAACCCCGGCCACCCGTGGGAAAGCACTGAATCGGATGACCGTGCGACAGCTCGTAGGGATCGCCTGGACGAAGTTGGTCGGCGCGGAAAGGCCCCTGCGAATTCGGCTGGGAAGAGCTTCTTCTCATAGAGGAAGGATAGCAGGCTGCCGTGATCCCCGCGAGGGCCAGGATGCCGCGATTTCGCGTCCTTGGTGTCCGTGTATGTCCTTTTCTGTCCTCGCCTTCCCGGAGCCGCGGGTGCACCAGCTCTTCGTTCAGCGAACCTCAATTTCGCCGATCTTCGGAAAACCTGCGCTCGCATCATCGTAGACCACGGCGTATTTCCCGGGCGCGGGTTTGCCGAAGCGCGCAACCATGTCCGGCCCCTCCCCCTGGGTTCCGCTATGGCAAAGACACTTATCCACTCGGACGAAGACACGGCCCGCGTCGACGCGGCCATTCACCCGGCGTATACAGATGGCGGAGTCGATGCGCTTTGCAGAATGCAGATCGAGTCTGACCGGCAGCGCCACCCGGTCGGATTCGATCGTCGGATTCTCCGACGCGATTCCACCCCAAGCGTCTTCGACGTAAGACCAGGGTGCGGGGGTTGTCGACGCCACGGTCACGGCGTACTGGCACGAGGACGAAAATAGGACAAGGAGGATTGCAGCCGGCGGCAGGAAGCGATGGAGGGTCTTCATCTTTGGATAGTACCGCAGATCAAGATCAGCGCGCCCGGGTGCTTGGGATAGTCCATCATAACGATAGCCCCTACCATGCGTGCCGATCCGCATTATTTTCTAGGCTTTTCCTCCATAAAATCAGTAAAATTTTTCCCATCGTAACGGCACAGCCCCATGCCCCTGGTGCCGAACCAAAGGCTTCCGGACTTATCTTCTACAACACAAAAGACACCATTATGGCTCAGGCCTTCTTTCTTTGTAAACCTGGCAAAGGATTTTCCATCGTAACGCCACACGCCTCCATCTTCGCCCTCTTCCCCGCTCCCGTTCTCGGTGGCGAACCAAATCTTTCCCGATTTATCTTCTGCCATAGAATAAACAGTACTTGTGCTGAAGATTTTCACATCCGCAAAACTGGTAAAGTTCTTTTCATCATAACGGCATGCGCCATGGTCTCTGGTGCCGAACCAAAGATTTCCGTTTTTGTCTTCTAAGATAGAATGAACCATGTCATCGCCATTCGGTTTAAAACTGGTCAAGGTTTTACCATCGTAACGGCACACCCCCTCACGGAGCCAGGAGGCGAACCAAATGTTTCCGCTTTTATCTTCTACGATAGAAGATATAGACTTAAGATGAAGACCGCTGTTATTTATGACACTGCCGTTATGCAAAAAACGAGTAAAGGACGTCCCGTTGTAGCGAAAGACTCCTTCATCAGTTCCGAACCAAAAATTGCCGGCCTTATCCTGTAAAATACTCCAAACAGCGCTTTGGGGGGATCGGTTACTATTCCCAGGATTAATGGGATCAAAATTGTTCTCAGAAGCCTCTGTCATTCGCAGAGCGGTAAAGGTTTTTGAACCTGTCTTAAGCGAAGCGGAAGAATCGTAGCGACAGACACCGTCTCCCGTGCCGAACAAAAGGTTCCCGACCTTATCTTCGTAAATCGACCAAACATCATTACTACTCAACCCATCCTTCTCTGTGAAATTGGTAAACGATTTTCCATCGTAGCGATAGACCCCCTCTCCCGTGGTGCCGAACCAAAGATTTCCAGCTTTATCTTGCAACCCGCAATGAACATTGGCATATTGGCTCGTACCTTGGGTCTTTATAATTTTGGGTTGTCCGCCCGTGGTTAAACGGTTATCGCCGGCGATGCCCTGACTCAAGGCAGATGCCTTGTCAGTCGTCTTGCTGTTATAATCAATAAATCCTAAGACCCCAACGAATATTCCCATGATCAAAGTCAGTTTTATCATGGTCCTGATGGTACGCCAACGCCTTAACCTCGTCAATGCCTTGGGCACCGAACGAATCCAGAATAGCCCAAAGCCTATTCTGCTTCCCATTGACCGGCACAGCCTTGTTCACGACAAGGGCTAAGACGTCGGCACAAAACATCGAAGTATTTCGCGTTAGACCAACCCAGCCTCACGGTTGCCCTGCTGCAGAGCTGCGAGCGCTTCGAGCTCCCTTCCAAGAATCTCCTCAAGCTGCTTAATGGACTTGTACACAAGACATCTCTGCCCTTTGACATCAAACTTCAGATCGGCGCCATCCCGCACAAGGAGGATAGTTGGCCGATCACAGCCCCAAGCGTACCCCACCTCCAGATATACATTGGGGTTTGCGGTCGTTAGATCAGCAATAACAAAAGTTGCACCGCATATCCGCTGCTTCACCCACTCCATTACATCCCCAACGAAGCTCGTCAAATCAGCTCTTTCGCAAAGGAAACCAGCAGACTTTACGGCTCCCTGTATCCCATAATGAAAGACATCATCCATGGACTCCGCAGAGGGCATCGCGACAAAAATGCTCGGTTTGGCTGCAGAGGTATATCCGGCGGTACGGAGCGTTTCTCTTGGTTGTTCCGCGAGACTTTCAAGTACGACTCCTCGGCTGCCCAGCATGCCTCCAGGAATCAGCTCAGCAAGCACCTCTCGTAAGCGCTCGGCGCGACCCGGATTACGCTCTACGAAAGACACCTGTTTGAGATTTGATGGGCAATCATGCGTGACGATCGCATCGACCACACCGGCTACTTCCGACTCAAATGCCTCGACTTCATCCAACCCGTAGCCGGGCCCGTGAATTGTGAGTGCCAGATGTTCGATAAGGGGTTCTTGACCCGCAAGAGAAACAAGCACATTGCGGCCAAACTCTCGAATCTGCTGGTAACCAAACTGACTCAAACGCACGACGCCGACGAACAAGACAGTCTTTGCGGCAATGGCTCCTTGAGTGCGTACAAGTTTGAATCTGGCGACCTCCGGAAGAGGATCTGGTTGGTGTCCTGTGTCGGAGAGTTTCTCGTACACAGCCCGATCGGCACCATAAAGAGCCTGCGCATATTTAAGGGCAAGTACATCAGCAGGAAATCTCAGGACATCGCCCTGATGCACCTCAATACGAATTCTCCGAGAATTAATCATTGTGATTGCTTCTGGCGACCTAAGCCATCGCCCTTCATCAGGAGTGCTTGGCGTCGGACTCGTTCCATCTGGCAAGACTCCCGGGTATAATCTGTTCATTCCACGTAATTCGAAGCCTACACCTCTTTCTAAGACTCGTCAACGAACGGCGAGCAGACCGGCCCGCACTACTTCCCCACCACCACCTTGAGCCGATCGAGCTTCGTGAGGTCAGCCTGATAGGCGGTGACCTCGAGACGGTCGACAGAGACGTCGATGATGCAAAAATAATTGACCTTCTTGAATACGTCTTCGGGAAGCCCTAGCTCGGGATGCTTAGTTCTACTTTGTCAGACCACCACCTCAAGAGAGGTGCCGTCGGCGGTACCCGGGCGTAGAGGCACGCTGGCCAGATCTCCGTCATTCGCCAGGCAACTCCCTCAATTTCCTCCGAAGGGGCTCTCGCTGTCTCTCTTGGGCCCATCAGAGACAAACCAACCCCACCTTGGTGTGAGGGCTTCACTCCAAGCGGACTGCGCCTTCTTTGAGTCGTGACCTGGGGCCAAGCCGCCGATCGCGGGCTCTA
>DASYJD010000049.1:0-59988 GCA_035996875.1 Thermoanaerobaculia bacterium | reverse complement strand
CTCCCGCCCCCGCCCAACCCCCCTCACCGGGAGAGGGGTACCCCTGGGGCGTTTTTGCCTTGCTCCCTCTTCTCCCGGTGAGGGGGGTGCGGAGGGGGCGGGAGAAGAGGGCCGGGGTGATGAGGGTCTTGGGCGGGGGAACCTCCAAGACGACGTTAAGTTAGCGCCTATGCCCCGAGTGGGAGAGGCGGCCGCTCGCCGGAGCAGCGATCATCGCCGCTACCCTTCCGAACCAGGCACAGAGTGATCCTGGTTCCCTGATATGCTGGTGGTGGATGGACGAGAACCGCACGCGCTACAGCCTCAAAGCTCCGGGCCGGGGGGGAGGCAGCCCCCAGCGCCTGCCGGGCCGTGGCTCTTTCCCTCGGGTTGACGACCATCTGGTGGAGCCGGAGATCACGCGCGACGAGATCATCGGCGGCCGCCGGGTGATCGCCATGCCTGCCCTCCCGCCTCACGCCGACCGGCAGAGCACCGTCGATCGTGTCATCGGGTCTTGCGCGGCCCCCGGCTACACGGCGGCGGCGGAGCTGCTCACTCGCGTCGACGAGGATTCGGACTTCGCCACCGATGTCTGCGTGCGCCGGGACGGCGTCGATCCCGAGACGGGCGCGCGGTACCTGGAGGAGATCGCTTTCGAGGTGGTCTCGGAACAGAACGTGGGGGACGTGACGGAGAAGGCCGAGCGGATGAACCGCCGGGGCGTGCGGCGAATCTTCGCGATCTTCCTCAAGCGTCCGCGGGTCTGCGAGTGGTCGGCCGAGAGCCAGGGCTGGCGAACGCTGGATCGCGACTCGCAGATCGCGGATCCGTGCTTGGCGACGCTGCTGCCGGTGGCGGCGCTGCTCGATGCCGGGGCGGCCGCAATCGCAGTGGTGAAGGGCCTGGCTGCCCAGGGCAACCCGGAGCTCCAGAGGCGGGAAGCGGCGGCAGAAGCCAAAGGGAAGGCGGAGGCCGTTCTCAAGATCCTGGCAGCGCGCGCCGTCACGGTAAGCGAGGAACAGCAGCAGGAGATCTTGAGCTGTACCGACCTCGCTCGGCTGGACCGGTGGCTGGTGCGGGCCCTGCAAGCCTCTTCCGCCTCCGAGGTTACGTCAGAGTCCTGAGCCATCATCCCAAGATGGGCAACCTTTACTTTAATCTGACGCAAGAGCTGAACGAGGGCGGGCCGATAGCGGCTCTCGCCTCCGGCAGGCGGCTTGCCGAGCGTTGTCTGCTGCGCGATCCACTGGCTACTGGAGACCTGACTCATGGAAATGCTGAGTGAGGATGATCTCAACCTCAAGGACATGAACCCCGAGGAGCTCGACCTCGCCTGGGATCTCTGGTTCGACCTCGCACAGGCGACGAACGACTTCGATCCACCCTGGACGCATGGACTCTTCGTCCTCTGCGAGCCGTTTCCCCCTGCGCCGAAATAGAGCACTGCATACCCCTTGGATACGGAGGGGAAGCCGCCCCCTCGCCCATGCTACGATTCCGCCCGCCTTCTGGCACCTGAATCCCTGAAGCACAGGGCCGCGCGCCGTAGGGCGTGGGGACGGAGGAGAGTGCATGACGACGGGTTCGACTGCGGCGAACCGGCCGGGGCTGGTGATGGCCATCGGCGGGGCCGAGGACAAGGTTCGGGAGAAGATCGTCCTGCGCCGTTTCGTGGCGGAGGCCGGAGGTCCCGACGCCAGCATCGTCGTCCTCGCCACGGCGTCGGAGATGCCGGAGACGGGGGAGCGCTACGCAGATCTCTTCTACGGGCTGGACGCCGGGCGCGTCGAGGTGCTGCGCATTCGCACTCGCGAGGATGCACTGGACGCTGGGCCTGAGGCTCTCGACGCTCTGGAGGGCGCAAGCGGCTTCTTCATGACCGGCGGCAGTCAGCTCCGCATCTCCTCGGCCTTGGGCGGCACTCCTCTCACCGCCCTGCTGCGCCGCCGCCACGCCGAGGGGATGGTGGTGGCCGGCACCAGTGCCGGCGCGGCCGTCCTCTCGCGGCACATGATCTCGATGGGGGAGAGCGGCGGCACACCGCGCCGGCGGCTCGTCCAGATGGCCCAGGGCCTCGGCTTCGCTCCCGATCTCCTCATCGACCAACACTTCCGCCGCCGCGACCGCATGGGCAGGCTCGTCACGGCCCTTTCCTACAATCCCGACCCGCTGGGCGTGGGCGTCGACGAGGATACCGCGGCCATGGTGAGCGCGGACGGCGTGCTCACGGTTGTCGGCGCCGGCGCCGTCACGGTCGTGGACGCCTCGGGCCTTCGCTTCACCGACAGTCACGCCGTCCACCGCGGCCAGCCGGTCGCGATGCTGGGTCTCAAGGTCGATTTCCTCACCACGGGATGCCGCTACGATACCCGTAGCCGGGTGGCTCTGGCCCCGCAAGGCGCGGTCGCCGGCCCCACGGCCGACTCTCTCGCGGTCGAAAGCCACGCTGGACGCTTTTGACGGCTGAGGGCTGTGAGCGCCGGGAAGGCCCAGGGGCCCTCCCGGCGTGCTAGCAGAAGTGGCAGAGCTACTTCTCGCACTTACCGTCGTGCTTGACGTTCACTCCGGCTCGATGAGCCTCGCAGGCATTGTTGAAGGTCTTTTTGTTGCAGCCGCAGACAGGGGCCACGATCGTCGGGCAGAAGTGAGGACGCACGGCGCACATCCCATCGTCGTCGCATTTGCCGGTGTCCTTGGCGCAGTAATCGCTCGCCCCACACTGCTTGTTGGTCTTGCAGGCCTTGGCATATGAGCCCGTCTTGCAGGCGCCTTCGGCGGCGACGTTGACTCCTGCGGCGGCGGCGAAGCAGGCATTGCTATAGGTCTTGCCGTTGCAGCCGCAGACGGGCTTGAACTCATCGGTGCAGACGTCGGGCTGGGCGGTGCACTTTCCTTTGCCCTTGCAGTCTCCCACGCTCTTGGCACAGTACTGTTTGCCCTTGCACTGCTTGTTGTCCGCGCACTCCTTGTCGCCCATGGGGGAGGCGTCGGCAGCCGGCTCCGCCGCTTCCATCCAGTCGGGAGTCTCCAGGGCCGCGAACGTCGCCCCGCCGGCGCACGCATCGTCCTGCAACCAGGACAGATCTGAGGCATCCAAGGCCTTCGCCTCCGCGCGCCACGCTCCACCCCACATCGCGAGCACCAGCAGAATGAGAGGACTAATCCAGACCAGGGACTTGCGACATCGTACTTGCATCGCTCACCTCCTGAGCCAAAGCCGCGGGCCGCCCGCGGCAGGTGGTTCCTTCCGCCCATCCAGCACCCTCCGGCACACCCGGGGAGCGCTCGCGGGACGGCCCTCCACCAACTCTCATCATAATAGCGCTAAAACAGTGAAAGGCCGACGTCAGAGACGAGCCGCCCTTGAGGTCCATGCTAGGATTCCCGGACTTTTCCGATGGATGAGATTCGACCGATGAAAATTCTGGACACTCGCGTCTATCGCGGCCCCAACCTCTACGCCCTGCGCAAGGTCATTCGCCTGCGCGTCGACCTCGGCGAGCTCGAGGAATTTCCGACCGGCAAGCTGCCCGGCTTCGTCGACCGCCTCCTGGCCGCGATCCCCAGTTTGCAGGAGCACACCTGCTCCTATGGCGAGCCCGGCGGCTTCGTGCGCCGCATGATGGAGGACGAGGGCACCTGGCTCGGCCACGTGCTGGAGCACGTCGCCATCGAGTTGCAGTGCCTCGCCGGCACACCGGTCGCCTACGGCAAGACGCGCGGCCACGATCTCCCGAAGGGCCAGTACCACGTCATCTACAGCTACGAGGAGGAGGTGGTGGGCCTCGAGGCCGCCGAGTTGGGCGTGCGCCTCATCCGCCACCTGCTGCCGCCGGAGCGAGAGGCCTACCTGGATGGCGGCTACGATTTCAAAACGGAGCTGGAGGATCTCGTCCGCCTCGCTCAGCGCCGCGCCTTCGGCCCCTCGACGGGTGCTCTGGTGCGGGCCGCGGAAGAGCGGGAGATCCCCTGGATCCGCCTCAACGACCGGTCCCTGGTTCAGCTCGGCCACGGCAAGTACCAGCGCCGCATTCAGGCGACCGTCACCAGCGAGACCCGCCACACCGCTGTCGAGATCGCCTCCGATAAGCGATTGACCAATCAGATCCTCTCCGATCTGGGGCTCCCCGTGCCCCGGCAGGTGCGGGTGAGCGGCCCGAACGACGCAGTCGAGGCCGCCGAGCGGATCGGCTATCCCGTGGTGGTCAAGCCACTAGACGGCAATCACGGCAAGGGCGTGTCGATCAACCTCAAGACTCCCGAACAGGTACGAGCGGCGTTCGAGCTGGCCTATGAATACTCCTCGGTGGTGATCGTCGAGACCTTCCAGGAAGGCCACGACTACCGCATCCTCGTGGTCAACGGCAAGGTGATGGCGGTGGCGCAGCGCGTCCCGGGGCACGTGGTGGGCGATGGCCGGCACACGGTGGCCGAGCTGGTGGAGATCGTCAATCAAGATCCGCGGCGCGGCATCGGCCACGAAAAGGTGCTCACCCGCCTGGAGCTCGATCATCAAGCCGAGCGCCTGATCGAAGAGGCCGGGCTCACCGCCGAGTCCGTGCTCGCTGAAGGGCAGATTTTCTATCTGCGCTCGACCGGGAACCTTTCGACCGGCGGCACGTCCGTGGACAAGACGGACGTCACCCACTATGACAACCGCGTAATGGCCGAGCGGGCCGTCAAAGCGATCGGTCTCGACGTGGGCGGCGTAGACTTCATCGGTCCGGACATCACCCGCAGCTATACGGAGGCGGGCGGCGCCATCGTGGAGATCAACGCCGCTCCAGGCTTCCGCATGCACAGCTCGCCCACCGAGGGGAAGCCGCGGGACGTGGCCGGACCGGTGATCGACATGCTCTTTCCTTCGGGGACGCCGTACCGCATTCCCATCGCCGCCATCACCGGTACCAACGGCAAGACCACCACCACGCGCATGGTCGGGCACATCCTCAAGCTCTCCGGCTACTGCGTGGGCATGACCACCAGCGACGGCGTCTACATCGACGGCGAGCTGACGGTGTCGGGGGACATGACGGGCCCGTGGGCGAGCCATTTGGTGCTGCGCGATCCGTCGGTCGACGCCGCTGTGCTGGAAACGGCGCGCGGCGGTATCGTGCGCGCGGGCCTCGGCTGGCGCAAATGCAAAGTGGGCGCGGTGCTCAACGTCGCCTCGGATCACCTGGGAATGGGCGGCATCTCCAGCCTGGATGAGCTTGCCGAGGTCAAGCAGGTGGTCGTCGAAGTGGCTCAGGACTGGTGCGTGCTGAACGCCGACGACGAGCGGGTGGCGGCGATGGCCGCGGAGAGCCCGGGCAAACCGATTTTCGTCACGATGCAGCGGGAGAACGAGCTGGTGCGCCGGCACATCCGCAACAAGGGGCGGGCCGTGGCGCTGGAAGAGGGACTCAACGGGCGCATGATCGTGCTCTACGAGGGAGAAGAGCACATTCCCCTCCTTTGGGCGCGGCAGATTCCGGCCACGGTCGAGGGGCACGCCATCCACAACGTTCAGAACGCCATGTTCGCCACGGCCATCGCGCACGCCATGGGCATCAGCCTGGAGAACATCCGCCAGGGCCTGCGCACTTTCACGACCGACTTCTACCAAACGCCGGGCCGCATGAACTTCTATAACGAGCACCCCTTCCGTGTGCTGCTCGACTACGCCCACAACGCTCACGGCATGGCTGCCATGGCCAGCACCATTCGCGGGCTGACGGTCAACGGCAGGCGCATCGGCGTGATTGCCGCAGCCGGCGACCGTCGCGACGAGGACATCCTGGAGCTCGCCCGTACCGCCGCTCCCGCCTTCGATTTCATCTTCGTGCGCGAGGATGACAATCGCCGAGGCCGCAAGCTGGGGGAGACGGGCGAGTTGGTGCGCCAAGGCCTTCTCGCCGCGGGCTTCCCGGCAGATCGTCTCTCGCCTGAGGTCTATGACGAGGAGGAAGCCGTCCAACTCGCGTTGGAGACCGCCCAGCCGGGGGATCTTCTGGTTATCTTTGGCGATGATCTCGAACGCGTCTGGCAACAGATCGTGAGCTTCGGCCGCCCCGGCGGCGCTGCTCCCGTCGCCACCACGCCGCCAGCCCCGATCTTCCCGCCGGATGAACGGCCCTTGTCGTCCGCGTTGGCACCAGCCGCCCTCGAACCGCCTTCGGATGAGCGCCGAACGGGCGAGCACGAGGATTGATCATGAGAAAAGGAATCGCCTGCCTGGGACTCGCCGCAATTCTGATTAGCGGAAGCGCCGCCGAATCCTTCGCGGCGAGCATCGTCTGCACCAAGGGCTCCGCGAAGTGCTACTTCTTTCAGAGCATGGAATGCCAGGATCTCTATCTCAATCCCGGCGATGCCTGCATGCGGGCGAAGAACGCAGGCTTCTTCCACGTCCGCGGGCTGAAGATCGACTCGCGAGTGCTCGGGAGAGCCCAGAACGCCCTCCGCCAAGCGAAAATCGAGTTCTTTACGGCGAAAGCGACCGAGCGGGGACGCCTCTTGCTTCTGGTGGACGACCTGACGATTCCCGCGGCGACGAAAGCCTTGAACCAGGCAGGAATCACGTCCCTTGTCGAGATCATTCCGCAAGGTCCCCTCCGGTAGGCGTTCAGCGGCGGATCGTCTCCTTCCAAAAGAATTGAAGCAGGCCCAAGGCGGGCACGGCTGCCAGCGCCAGGAGCGCGGCGGAAAGTGGCGAGAACGCCAAGCCCGCAAACATTTCCTGCAGCTCAGGGCTCTGCTGGGGCAGCGTCTGGACGAATTGAAAGAGCCCGAGCACGACCGCCGCCATGACGGAGACCGCCGCGATGAGCCAGCCCAGCATCAACGGGCGGGCTCGCCGCTGGCGGCTCTGGATCTCGCCGGACATCAGCTCGTCGGCCCGCGCTCGCAACCAGATCGCGGCCGCGGCGTGGGGCTCTTCCTGCCAGGTTTCTTCCCGCTTGCTCTGGGCGAAAAGCTCTGCGAGCTCGGCGTCGTGCTCTCTGAGGTCGCTCATCGACTCTCTCCTTTCGCATTGGGCCGCAGGATACGAACCAGGCGCTCCCGGGCCCGGAAAAGCATCACCCGCACGCTGCCGGCCTTGAGGCCGGCGATGCCGGCGATCTCGGCATGAGAGTAGCCCTCGGCGTAGGCGAGCCACAGGATCTCGCGGTCCGCCGGCCGCAGAGCCCCCAGCGCGGAGTGTACGTCCAGGCGGGTGGATGGAGAAGGGCCGGCGGCCAAGGGTTCGCTCTTGACGGTACCACCCCGTTCCTTTTTCGCCGCCGCCCAGTGATCCTTCAGAAGATTCGTGGCGATTCGAAAGAGATAGCGCACGACTTCCTCGTGATTCTCGCTCGCGAACTTCGAGCGCAGCAGGCGGTAATAGGCTTCCTGCACGAGGTCGTCCACCACGCGCCGCTCGCCGCAGACCCGGTAGAGATAGGTCCGCAGCCCGGCCGCGGTGGCCCGGTAGAGCTCTTCGAACGCCGGCTCGTCCATCTAGTCCATCAATGGGGACCGCTGCGCCGGCCCGTCGCCCAGATCGCGATCCAAAGCCCGATCGACCCGGAGAGGATGAGTGCTCCCAGCACCCCCAGTCGAGAGGAGTGCACGACGAAAGCCGAGCCGATGAGCCCCGCCCCGATACAGGTGAGGACGATGGCCCGCCGCCGGCCTTCCTCGGTGGCGTCGGAAGAGCCGGAGCGCCCGGAGAGAACGTCGGCCATCCATTGCCGTCCTCCCTCCGTCTCGAGCAGGGCGACGAATTCCTGAGAGCTGAAGCGCTCCAGGATCTTGAGCCGCAACTCGTGCCGTTGCTCGGACGACCTGCGTAGCCAGCGGTACGCCAGCAGAGTAAGGCCCCCAAGGATGGCCAGAGTGCCGGTCCATTGGATCAGGTTGTCGACTTGATAAGTGTGCATGATTTTCAGTTCCTTGCCGTGGCGTCGCGCCTGGCGACCGTAACTGACCGCTGACCGAGGATCTTCAGCGTGCCGGCTCCGGAGTCGAACACCATCCTGGCTCCGGTCTGGAAGCGGAGGCTCCAGGCACTGTATGTGTCGGGCCCTTGGGACGCCAGTGTCATCTCGATGCGTTCGGGGATGTTCTCGACGTTGAACAGATAGCGGCCGCCGGCGTTGCGAAGAGCGCGCACGAGCCGCAGGCCGCGCTCGAAGCGGACGAGAAGGAAGATCTGAAGCTCCGGCGCGCCATCAAATTGCCTCCAGACTTGGTGCACGGGTCGCACGGAGACGAAGCTCCCCAACTCCTTGCGTTGAGCACTCCACCAACCCAGGGTCCGCCGCTTCAGGCCGTCGAACGACGCATCCGCCCAGAGCGCGGAGCGAAGCGGCTCCCAGTCACCCGCGTCGATGCCGCGGAAAATTCGCGTCATCGCCTCGTCCTCGGGAGCATCCGCCGCGAGCGAATCCGGCAGGTTCAAGAGCAGCATGCCCTCCGGATCGGCTGTGGCAGCGACGAGCTGATTGCCGCGCCAGAAGACCTCCATCTCGCCGCCCGATGGGAGCTTGTAGCGGCCTGCCAGCGCGGGACGAGGTGGAGAAGCGGGGCCGGAAGGAGGCGGCATCGGCACCACACCGCCGAAGAGCAGGCCCTGCACCCAGCCGGCGACGATCTCCATGTTGAGCTGGCGGTTCATGTGGGTATTGGCGAGGACGATCAGCACCACGTCATCGTCCACGAAGCGGTAGAACCCGGCGGACACCCCCAGCGCTGAGTCGAAGCCGCCGTGAGCGATGACTTTCGTTCCGCGGTCCGTCGTGCCGATGCGCCAGCCGTAGGCGTAGGAGTCCAGGACTGGATGGTAAAGCTTTTCCTTGGCCGCTGCGGAGAGGATGCGGTCGCCGAGCAGAGCCTGGTGCCAGCGATAGAGATCGTCCACCGTCGAAAGCATCCCGCCGGAGCCGCAGAGGCGAAGCCGGGGCGGGCGGTCCAGCGGCATCTCGACGGGAAATGCCCAGTCGCGCGTCGTCCAGTCCTGATAGCGAGCGATGCGGTCCCGCCGCCAGGCCGGCAGATCGAAACCGGTCGAGGACAGCCCGGCCGGGAGGAAAAGCTTCTCTCGGAGATAGCGCTCGTAAGGCCCGCCTGAGACGACCTCCACGATCATTGCCAACAGGTCGTAGCCCGTGTTCGAGTAATGGAATTCCTGGCCTGGTGCCGCGAGCAGCGGCTGGGCCAGAGTCTTCGCGAGGTATTCCTTCCACGACGGCGACTGATCCACGTAAAAGTTGTCGAGGCCCGAAGTGTGCGTGAGGAGCTGGTGGAGGGTGATCTTTGCCACGTCCTCCCGAGTCTGGCCCGGCGCCAGCTCGAGCCCGACATGCTTCGCGATCAAGGGGAGGTAGCTTCCAAGCCGATCCGCTGTCGCGAGCTTGCCGTCCATTTCCAGACGGAGGATCCCGGCGGCGGTGAATTGTTTGGTGATGGAGCCGAGATCGAACGCGGTCTCAGGCTCGACGGGAGCTCCGGTCTTGTGGTCCGCCAAGCCGTAGCCTTTGCGCAGCAGGGTCTCGCCATGCCGCACGACGAGCACCGAGCCCGAGAAACCGTGCGCCGTGAGCCGGGAGAAGAGATCGTCGATCGACGCCGCGACGGGATTCGGGGGAGCCGTCGCGGCGAGAGAGGGAGACGCGGCGGCCAGTAGGGCGATCAGGATCGCGGCACCGCCGCGGAGCAGAATGAGCATCAGGGTCACCTCCAGAAATGAACTATCCAGCTCGATCAACGGAGGAGGGGACGTCATGGTTAACAGCTTCGCGCGAGAGTTGCCGATGGGGACGATCTGGGGTACGCTCAAGTGCGATACGAGGTTGCTATGAACGAACCGGCCTACCCTTTGACTCCCAGCGATGACAGAGACCTCTGGCCGGGCCCGGGGCACTGGACGTTCGAGGACTACCTTCGCCTGCCGGATGACGGCCAGCGCTATGAGGTGCTGCGTGGAAAGCTCTACGTGACCCCGGCTCCAGCCTACGATCATCAGTTTCCGGTCACCAAGCTGACCAGCTTTCTCGACGTCTTCGTCACCAAGCGGGATCTCGGCGTCCTGTTAGTGGCACCCTTCGACGTCCGGCTTCCCGAAAGGCTCGCTGATCCGGTAGAGCCCGATCTGGTCTTTTTCCGTAAAGGCAACGAGCCGCAGTCCGGAGACAAGTACTTCGAAGGAGTACCCGACCTCGTCATCGAGGTGCTGTCACCGAAGAGCCGACGGGTCGATCATGGAACCAAGATGGAGATTTATCGAGAGGCTGGGATACCAGAATATTGGCTGGTGGACCCGTTAGCTCGAGCCGTCCTCATTTATCGTTTGGATGAGGGGCGCGTTTACGTGGAATGGGCCCGCGCCCGCGAGAGCCAGACCGTCACTTCTGCAGTACTCCCCGGTCTGAAGCTCACGGTCTCCTCGATCTTCCCGCGGAAAAAATGATCAGCTCCGCCCATCCTCCGCCAACAAATCCGCCAGCAGCACGATCCGTCTCCGCAGCGACTCCAAGCTGACGAACTCCTCCCGCGTATGCATGCCGCCGCCGACGGGGCCGAGGCCGTCGAGGATCGGAATGCGGTTGGGGTCGGGGAGGAAGTTGGGGAAGGAGATGCCGCCGCGATCGGCCTCGATTTCGAGCGTCCAGCCGCGCGAGGCGGCGAGCGCGACGGCCCGGCGGCTGAGCGCGGAGTGGGGACTCTCGGGATCGACGGGCGGAATCACCTGTCCAGGAGTGAAAATCAGGGTGGTGCCGGTGTCGCGTCCTACTTCTTCGGCGAGGGAGAGCAGGCGCTGGAGTGTCTTTTCGCGGTCCTGAGGATTGAGGAACCGCACCTCGCCTTCGGCCAGGGCTCGATCCGGCACGACGTTGAGCTGCCGCTCGGTACCGAGGAGGTCGTGGGCTGTCGCGAGGCCGTCCACGAAGCTCGCGTCTCCGGCGACAAGGCGGCCGGTGTTGACGGTGGGGCCGCCCTGCTTTCGGGAGAGCGCCTCCGCCTCCGTCACCCAGCGGGCCGCGGCGGCGAGGGCCGAGTGGCCGTCCCAGTAGTGGAGCCCCGAGTGCGCCGCCGTGCCGCGAACCTCCAGGCGCCATTGGAACATCCCGCGGCGGCCGGCCACGATCGTCTCGGCATCTCCAGCAGGCTCGCCCGGCTCCAGCACCCAGAGGGCTCGGGCGGTCTCCCCCCAGCGGCGAATCGCGGCCCGAGAGAGCTCGCCGCCCACCTCCTCGTCAGGCACCGCCACCAGCAGGAGGTCCGCCGGTGGCGTCTGTCCTCGGTGGCTCAGAAGGTCCAGCGCCCCCACGAGAGTGGCCAGGCCGCCCTTCATGTCGATGGCACCGGTGGCCACGAGGCGATCTCCGTCCAAGCGAGACGGAGCGGCGGCGAGCACGGTATCGAGATGCCCGATGAGAAGAAGATGACCTCGTGACGTGTCGGCACCTCTGGCGTACAAGACAGGCAGGGAGCGGCCCGCCTCGACGGACGGCTCGGCACGGATCTCGCTCGCGAGCCCACGCTTCCGCAACTCGCCCGCGAGGTGCTCCGCCATCCGTCCGAGCCCCTCGGCGTCACCGCTGGGAGAGGAGATCGCGGTTATCTCGCGCAGGAGATCGACCGCGCTCTCGAAGAGCGCTACGGGCAAAGCGGTCGAGGGATCGTCCATTCGGCGAGAGTATCGCAGGGAGCGGCGGGCCGGACTCTTCCCCTTCGACTGATATAGAGTTCAGGCATTCTGGAGGAAGATCTCATGGTCAGTGCGGTCATTCTATTGGTGGTTGAGAAGGCGAAGGTCAACGAGGTAGCGGAGAAGCTGGTGGACCTGCCGGGGATCACCGAGGTCTACTCGGTAGCCGGCCAGTACGATCTGGTGGCCATCGCGCGGGTGAAGGACAACGAGGGGATCGCGGAAGCGGTAACCCGCCAGATGCTGAAGATCGAAGGCATCTTGCGGTCGGAAACGCTGCTGGCCTTCCGGGCGTTCTCCCGCTACGACCTGGAGAGGATCTTCTCGATCGGCGCCGAAGAGCCTCTCGCGTAGCCGGGCTACTTACCCTGCTGCGCCTCCTTCAGGATAAGGTTGGCGACCGCCTCGTAATCGCCGCCGAAGTGGTGGGCGCCGGGCAGCTCCACGGACTTGCCCTGAGCCGCCGTCAGCGAGGGGCAGAGGCTGTCGCTCTCCTTCGAGCCGTGAAGGCACAGGATAGGCGGCCGGCCGCCGAGCTTCTTCACTTCCGGCAGCACCGGCTGTCCCTCGGAGTCGCCGCCGCCGAGCCAGCTGCTGACGTGGAATTCGAATTCCGCCTTGGTGCTGGGGCCGAGCAGGGCCATCACCTTCACTTTACCCAGCAGGTCGGCCGGAAGCCGGCTCGCCGCGAAGGGAAGCACGTCGGCGCCCAGTGAATAGCCGATCAGCATCACCTCCTGCCGGTTCCAGGTAGCCATATAGTGACGCAGGATACGGTCCAGATCCTTGGCAATGCCCTCAGGCGTGCGCGCTTTCCAGAAGTACTGGAGCGAGTTGACTCCCACCACCGGAATGCCCTTCGTCGAGAGCGCACCCGCCACCTCTTTGTCGAGCCCCGCCCAGCCGCCGTCGCCGGAGACGACGACCGCCATCATGGTGCTCGCCGTGCCGCTCTTGACCGGAACTTCGACCAGCGGCAGGTCGTTGACGGCGGGAACGCCGCCCTTGGCAGCGGCCGGCGCAGGCGTACCGGGATTGGCGGACGCCGCCGGGGACCCAATCGGCGATTTGTTCAGAATTTTCTGATACGACTGCCGGAGCTGAGGCTCCCATTTGTAAGTTTTGGAAAAGCCGTGTCCGACATCGGGCAGCAGAACGATCTCTCCATTCTTGACCTGGGACACGTAGCGCACCATGTCGTCCTTGTTGCAAACCTGATCGATGGTCCCCTGGAAGGAGATCCACGGCTCTTCGAGCGTCGCCGTCGGTTTGAAGATCAAGCCCTTGTTCTTTGGGCCCGGTACGCTGGCGATGCCGTGGCCGGCGCAGAAGGGATGCTGAAGGTCCAGGTCCGGGCAGAAGCCCAGGCTGATGGCGCCGCGGTAGGTGTTGGGCGGCGCCTGCGCGAGGATGGCATAGGCCAGGGTGGCGCCGGAGGAGTAGCCCACAAGCACCGGCGGCACGTAGGTGGGGAAGCCGAACGTCTTCTGGACGAACTTGCTCAGCAATTCGAGATCGGACGCCGGATAGACACAGCGTTCCTTGGAGGCGTTGAGCTTTTTTACGTACTGGGGCGCGTTGATGCCGACCACGAGCGAGTCCATGGACGAGAGGATGCGCGCCATGTCCACGACGCCGAGATTCCAGCCGCCGTCGCCCGACAAGAAAAGAACGACGTTCTTCGGATGCGGGCTGGAGCGATAGATCGCCACCTGGCCAAAGCGGCCGTAGGAGAGGCTTTCCGGTGGTTTGGCCTGTGGCTCGGCTGCTGCGGCGGCAGGCGGTTTTTTGGCGGCGGGCGAGGCCACGGGCTTGAGCGCCTCGGCACGGTTTCCCGGCAGAACGGCCGCCAGCAAAAGGAGAAGGACCGGCAGAAATGCGGTCGTCTTGCGTAGGAGCTTCATGAATCGCGAGTATCCTTCCTGGTCTCAAGGTTTGCCGCCGGGCGCCGCAGCCGCCGCAGCGGTGCCGCCAAGCGACTGGACGAGCTGTTTGAATTCCGGGTCCTGGCGCACACCGTCGAAGTCGGCGTCCTTGTCGAACACCGTCCGGTCCTTCCAACCGTTGTCCGCCGCTTGGCGCAGATCGGCCAAGGCCTTCTTGCGGTCGCCCTTCTTCGCATAGGCCGCGGCCCGGTCGTAGAACGGGGACGGGCTCTTGGGATCGATCTCGGTGGCGATCGAAAGCACGAAGACCTCCCTGTCATATTGCTTGCGCCCGGCATACATCTGGGGAAGGTAGTAGCCGGTCTGCACCTGGAGGGTGTTGAGAATGCGTTGGGCGGAGAGGCGCTCGTCGGAGGTGGGAGCCGATTCGGCCGTCCTGCGCAGCTCGTGGATCTTGAGCAGCGCGACGACCTGGGCGACCGTCCGCGGCTCGCCGGATGGATTGACGGCGGCGAGGATACCCGGCGCCTGAGCCAGGGTCTCCTTGTCGTGATTCAGCCGACGCGCCCGGTCCTTGAGCTCGCGCTGGAGGGCGGGGTTTGCCGCCAGCTCGGCCGCCTTCTTCTGGGCTTCCGCCGTATCGCGCAAATCGATGAAGTCCGTGGCTGCCCCCGCCCACGTGCGCGATGCCTGGAACAAGTCGCCGGCCTTCTCGAAAGCGCGAGCCCGGCCGACGGTCTCGTTCCAGGCGGCGTCGATGCGGGAGGCGTCCTTGGGAATCGTTCCCGTTTTCATGGCCTGGAGGTCCAGCCAGGCCAGGGCGCGGGAGGCGATCTCCGCCGGCGGCCATTGGTGAACGCCGTCGAAGACCTCCAACCGGTAGGTCAGGCCGGCCGCCGCCAGCTTCGGTTCGAGGTCCATCATCTCGTAGTAGTTGAAGTCCTTGTCGCCCACCGTGCCGTAGAAGACGAAGCGGTCGCCTTTCCCGGGCGGCTGATCGAAGGGCCAGCCGGCGCCCGCGCCGACGATGCCGGCAAAGCTGCCGGGCGCCGACCGGGCGAGGACGACGTTGGAGCGCACGGTGCCCGAGAAGCCCGCGCCATAGATCCGCCGGTCGTCGATCCTGAAGCGGGCGTGAGTGTCGGCCCACATGGCCCGCATGGCGTTGAGATTGGGCTCCATGGGGCCGTCGCTCATCGAGCTGTTGGAGCTGGCAAGGATGTAGCCGAAGGCCTCTGCGCCGGGGCGAAAACGCTCGGCGGCCAGGGCGCCCCGCGAGCGAGGGTCCATCACGTAGAGGATCGGCCAGGCCCGGTCCGTCGTATAGCCGGCGGGCAGGTAGAGCGCGTAGCTCTCGCCTGCGCTGCCGGTGCAGGCGACACTGTCCACCACCTTGCCGGGAGTCACGTCGAGGGCGGGCAGCGGCACTACTGGATTGGCCGTGACCGGAGGAGCGGACGCCGGTGGCGCTTCCGCCGGAGCGGGCGCTGCCAGCAGGAGGGTGGCGAGGGGCGCCGTGACGAGAATCTTGAAGGCCGTATTCATGTCTCGCCGATCCTACAACGGCCGAGCCCTTCGTGTGATGGGGTCGCGGCCTTCCGGCAGGAAAATTGCAGGAACCGTGCGCGAAGGTCGCTGCGACTCTGTGGGGGAGAGGAAATGCCGACGAACGTAGCCCAGAGAATCCTGTCCGCGATCACATCGCTGGCGCCGTCGTCATCCCGTCCCACGCCGTTGCGCGTGGTGCCGCCGGCGCCACCGCCGGCAGTCGATTTGGATGCGACCCTGCCCATCGGCCAGGGGTCCCACCCGTCGTCGGGTCCCGAGACGCTGCCGATGCGCTGCCTGCGCTGCCAGGGATCGGTGGAGAAGGGGACGGCGCCCGTGCGGGTCGAGCGCAACGGTTACAAGCTGTCGTGGACTCAGGTGCCCGCCTGGGTCTGCAAACGCTGCGAGCTCGCCTACTTCGAGCCCGGTGAGGTGGAGGCCATCCGCCGCGCCCTCAGCGATCTGCGAGCGCTATCGCAAGTCTGATCCCGTCTTCTGTGGTATCCTCACCGGCCCACTTGCGGAGCGGCCGTGCCTGGCCGCGCCTGAACCCCCGAATGGAGACAGCGTTTTGACCTTTCAGACCCGAGACGACGTGCGTAACCTCGCCATTATCGCCCACGTGGACCATGGCAAGACCACCCTGGTCGACGCGATGCTCTGGCAGAGCGGCATCTTCCGCCAGAACGAGCATGTGGCCGAGAGGGTGATGGACTCCATCGACCTCGAGCGCGAGAAGGGCATCACCATCATGGCCAAGAACACGGCCATTCATTTTCGCGGCACTCTCATCAACATCGTCGACACCCCTGGCCACGCCGACTTCGGCGGCGAGGTCGAGCGGACGCTGAAGATGGTCGACGGCGTCATGCTGCTCGTCGACGCCAGCGAGGGGCCGCTGCCCCAGACCCGCTTCGTGCTGAAGAAGGCGTTGGAGGCCGGGCTGCCTCCCATCGTCGTGATCAACAAGATCGACCGCCCGGACGCCCGGGTGGCCGCCGTGCTCGACGAGGTCTTCGACCTCTTCATCGATCTCGACGCCACCGAGGACCAGCTCGACTTTCCAGTGCTCTACTGCAACGCCCGCGCCGGGCTCTGCCGCCGCACCCTGGACGGGCCGGACGAGACTCTCGAGCCGCTGTTCGAGGAGATCGTGCGCTCGGTGCCGGCGCCGCGTTTCGATCCCGAGATGCCGCTCCAACTGCTGCTCATCACGCTCGACTACGACGACTACGTGGGACGGCTCGCCATCGGCCGGATCTTCAACGGCAACATCCGCAAGGGGCAGGAGATCGCCCTCAGCCGGCTCGACGGCTCGCTGGTGCCGGTCAAGGTGAACTTTCTCTATGGCTATGACGGCCTGCGGCGCACCGAGATCGCCGAGGCCGGGCCGGGCGATATCGTGGCGGTGGCGGGTATCGCGGAGGTGAGCATCGGCGAGACGCTGACCGAACGGGACAATCCGCGTCCGCTGCCGCCCATTCAAATCGACGAGCCCACGATCTCGATGATCTTCTCGATCAACGACTCACCGTTCTCCGGCCGTGAGGGCAAGCACGTCACCTCGCGCAAGCTCAAGGAGCGGCTGGAGAAGGAGTCGCTGATGAACGTCGCCATCCGCATCGAGCCCACCGACACGCCGGAGGCGTTCCAGATCTCCGGCCGCGGCGAGCTGCAGCTCGCCATCCTCATCGAGCGCATGCGGCGCGAGGGCTACGAGATGTCGGTGGGCAAGCCCGAGGTGATCACCCGCCACATCGACGGCCAGCTTCACGAGCCCATGGAGATGTTGTTGGTGGATTGCCCGGAGGACTTCATCGGCGTCGTCACCCAGCAGATGGGCGCCCGCAAGGGACGGATGATGAAGATGATCAACCACGGCTCCGGCCGGGTGCGCATGGAGTTCCGGGTGCCGTCCCGCGGCCTCATCGGCTTCCGCTCCGAGTTCCTCACCCAGACCAAGGGAACGGGAATCATGAACCACCTCTTCGGCGGCTGGGAGCCGTGGCACGGCGACATCGAGCACCGCGCCACCGGGGCCCTGGTGGCCGACCGTTTCGGCCGCACCACTGCCTATGCCATTGAGAACCTGCAGCCGCGCGGCGAGCTCTTCCTCTCTCCCGGCGCCGAGGTCTACGAGGGCATGATCGTCGGCGAGCACGCGCGGATCAACGACCTCGACGTCAACATCACCAAGGAGAAGAAGCTCACCAACATGCGCGCTTCGGGCTCCGACGACGCCGTACGACTCATTCCGCCGCGGCTGATGAACCTCGAGCAGGCCCTGGAGTTCGTCAGGGACGACGAGCTCGTCGAGGTCACGCCGCTCTCCTTCCGGCTGCGCAAGCGGATCCTCGCCGCCAACCGCCGGAAATAGATTCCCGCGCGCCGCCGGCCTCGTGGCCGTTTTCCTGGCCCACCCTTTGCATTTTAGGCGCCTCCAGAATGGCGCGCCGTTTGACCACGGCGCGCCGCCAACGGCTCGGCCGGAGATGAGCTCCGGCCGCGGGATCAACGATCGCAACTCTGGAGGCAGGTGCCATGAAGAAATTTCTATTGATTTCGTGTGCAGTGCCGGTGCTGGCATTGCTGGCGGCCCCCGCGAAGGCGGGGGATTTTTCAGTTTTCGGCTCGTATTGGGACACCAAGGACGTGGCCGGGGGCTACGGCGGCGGCGTCAAATTCGACTTCGCCCGCTTCCTTGAGCTGCGCGCCACCTATTTCGGCGACGTGACCTCCAACTCTCCCTTCCCCAACAATGACGGGTTCAAGGTCCGCGCCGCTCCCCTGGAGGCGGGCCTGGTCTTCAAATTCGCTCCGGAAGAGCGCTTCTCGCCCTACATCGGCGGCGGCGCCTCCTACATCCTGCTCGACACCAACCGTGGCAGCATCGACAACGAAGCCGGCTGGTACGCGGAAGCGGGAGCCGACATCAAGACGGACCACGGCTTCGGAGTGATGCTGGAGGCGATCTACCGCAGCGTCGACGCCACGGTGCGCGAGAACGGCACCGACACCAGCTTCAACGACAAGGTCGATTTGCAGTTGCGCGGCTTCGGCGCCAACGCCGGCCTCGTCTGGCACTTCTGAGGCGGGTTGCCTTCCGGCTTTTCGCCTTCAGTCGTAGATGCCGTCCGCATACCAGACGCCGGTCGCGCGCTCGCGATAGATGCGGTAGAGCCCGCGCCCGGCGAGCTCCACGTCCCAGTAGTCGCGGCCGACGGGGTCCTCGGCCCACCAGTCCTCTTCGAGCCCCCAGGGGCCGGAAGCCACCTTCACCTCGCCCTCGATGCACGGGCGCTTCGCCGCCTCGGCGCTCGCGGGAGTGCGGATCTCCAACGGTGTCAGATAGGCGGAGTCCGCCGGGCCGGTGCCGTGGGTGATCACTTCGATCTCCAGCGCCGGCCGCAGCACCCGCACGGCGAGCAAGCCGCGGCCGGCCCTTGGCTCGCGGCGCACCTCCGGGGGCGGCGGTGGAGCGAACTCCACGAGGGTGAAACGCTCCGGGCTGTGGCCGTCCATCGGCCGCGGCGAGCCCACGCGCTCAGGCCCCAGAAGCGCGAAGAGGCGGGCGAGCGTGGTCGCCAGCTTGTCCGGCGAGAGGGCCGCCGGCCCATAGAGGGAGAGCTGGGCCTCGCGCGGCCGGTCGGGATGGGCGGCGAAGCTGAAGCCGGCCACCGGCGCCCTGGGAGGCCGCGCCTCGAGTTCCAGGCGGACGAGGGTGAGCAGCGTCTTGACGTCGCGGGTGGGCGCCGGCAGGGCGATGGCGCGCTCCTGGTGGCCGTCCGGCTCCAGGCGTAGCGAGAGCTCCAGGCGGATGGCGGCGTATCCTCTCGACTCCAGACGCTGGCAGAGACGGTCGAGAGCCGCCCGGCCCACGAACAGGAACGGCTCCAGGGCGACGAGCGGCCATTCCAGGCTCATCCCCTCGTGAAAGGCCGGCGGCGGCTCGCGGGGGATCAACGGGCGGGAATCGAGGCCGCGGGCCGTGGCGTGAAGCTCGCGGCCGGTGCGGCCCAGGCGGCTCGCCACCCGCGACGCCGGGAGCTTCGCGAAGTCGCCCACCGAGCGCACGCCCCAGCGCTCCAGCGTGCCCGCGACGTTGACCTCGGGGGCGAGGCGCTGGAGGGGGAGCGGCGCCAGGAAGGCCGCCTCCTCGCCCGTGGGCACCAGCACCGGCGGATCGGGAAGGCCGGCGGCGATGCGGGCCGCGAGCTTGCTCGCGGCGATGCCCACCCGCGCCGGCAGCCCCGCCGCATCGGCGGCGGCCATCAGCGAGCGCCCCAGGTCGAGCTCCGGCGTGGGGCCCGGGTAGTGGCGCTCCAGCCCTTCGAGATCCAGGTAGGCGGTCCCCTCTCCGGCGTCCTCGACGCGCGGCGAGAACGCCTCGGCCACCTCCAGCAGCGCCTCTTGGGCGGCCCGCTCACACTCCTCGTCCCTCGGGCGGGCCACCAGCTTGGGGCAGAGAGCCCGGGCCTGGGGCAGGGAGAGCCCGGGGCGCACTCCGGCGGCGCGGGCGGCGCGGGTGGCGGCCACCACCCGGGCGGCATTGCCGTTGCCTTCCACCACCACCAGCGCCTCGCGCGTCAGCTCCGGCTCGCTGCGCAGCCGCGCGGCCAGGGGAAAGAGGGGGAGCAGGAGACAGGCCGTGCGGGGTGAGCCCATGAATCAGCCTGCGGCCGCCCGGCGCAGGGGAGGGGCTGCGACGAGAGGCGCCCTCTCTTCCCGCACGCGGGGACGAGCCTCGGGAAGGACCGGAGCCGTCACCGCCGGCCGCGGCGCGCCCGGAGCCGCCAGGGTGAACCCCTCGGTGCGGCCGGGGAGCTGGCCTCGCCGTTTTTCCAGGATCAGGTGCGAGGAACATTCGGCGAGCAGCCGCGGAGAGGCGCCCTGTCCCATCCAGGTGGCCCGTGCCCGCTCGGCCTTCAGCACCACGCCGGCCGCCGTGCCGCTCACCCGGTAGGGTGCGCCCACCAGCAGCGCCGCGTCGTGGGCGCGGGCGGCCCGCGCCAGCCGTAGCCAGGCCGCCTCCACGCCGCGCCCGCCCCGCACCGGTGGCTGCCCGAGGTCGAGGACGACGAGGGGGAAGCCGCTGGCGAGGAGCATCTCGGTGCTGGCCAGAGCGTCCTTGAGCGTGGTGGGGCGCAGCCACAGCAGGCGCTGGAGATCCGCCCCCAGCGCCAGGACGCCCGTGGGATCGAGGCCATCGCCCAGGTCCACCAGGGCCGCGGCTTCGCCCACACTGGTGGCCGCCGCCAGCACCGCGAGCAGAGTGGAGAAGCGGCCGCTGCTGCGCCCGCCCACCAGCTCCACGAGTTGGCCGCGGGGGAGCCCGCCATCCAGCAGACGGTCGAGAGCCGGTACGGCGGTGACGAAGGCGCCTTCGCCCGCGGCGTCGCGGGTCTCCCGGTCGAGCTCCCGGGCGCTGCGCAGCCGCGACCGGAAGGCCTCGGGCATTGACGACCGCAGCAGCCGGAGCGTCTGCGAAACGTTCCCCGCCGCCATACTGGGCGGCATCTCCGGCATTTCCGGCATCTCCAGAAGCGTTTCGCTGGCAAGGGGCTGGGCCATTTCTTTCGTCTCTCCCGGGGCGTAATATAAAGCGTAATAAGGGCGTAAGTCAAATCGATATCTGTGTTTAATATCAGCGACAGACTCAGTAAAATAGCGGCTCTGCGCTCCAACTGATCGATTGTCATGATGTTGTTCGGTGATCGGTTCTGCGCCAACGGCATTAGATGGCGTGAAGGTTTAACTTTTCTCTTCCGCGGCATCGCGGATAGAATCGGCACGCCGATGAAAGTCGCCGACATCCGCCGTGAGTACGCGCTGGCGGGGCTCTCCGAAGAGAACCTCGCCGCCGATCCCATCGATCAGCTCCGGCTCTGGCTCGACCAGGCTCGCGAGGCCCAACCCGAGGACTTCACGGCCATGGTCCTCGCGACGTCGGACCGCCACGGCTGGCCGGCGGCGCGTGTGGTGCTGCTCAAAGGCCTCGACGAACGGGGTCTTGTCTTCTATACCCATTACGAAAGCCGCAAAGGGCAGGAGTTGCTGGAGAATCCGCGGGCGGCGCTGGTGTTCTACTGGTCGGCCTTGGAACGGCAGGTGCGGATCGAGGGCACGGTCGAGAAGACCTCTCGGGAAGAGTCGGAGTCCTACTTCGTCACCCGTCCGCGGGGCTCGCGCCTGGGGGCGTGGGCCTCGCCCCAGAGCCGTCCCATCGCAAGCCGCGACGAGCTGGAAGAGTGGGTCGCGGCGGCGGCCGAGCGCTTCGCCGACGGCGACATTCCCCTGCCGGAGGACTGGGGCGGCTTCCGCGTCCGCCCCGAGAGCGTCGAGTTCTGGCAGGGACGGCCGAGCCGGCTGCACGACCGCCTGCGCTACCAACGACACCCGGAGGGTAGTTGGAGGATCGAGCGGCTGGCCCCGTGAGCCGCCCCTCCTCTTCCATGACCTCGCTCGACGGCTCCTGCGATGTGGCCATCGTGGGCGGTGGCCTGGTGGGCCTGGGCACGGGCATGGCGCTCGCCGGCCGGGGCCTGAAGGTGGCCGTGCTGGAGGCAGAGGACCGCGTCGCCGCCCACCAGAGCGGCCACAACAGCGGCGTCATCCACTCCGGCCTCTACTACAAGCCCGGCTCCCTCAAGGCGCGCCTCTGCGTCGAAGGCGCGCGGGCGCTCTATGTCTTCTGCGAGGAAGAGAAGATCGCTCACCAGCGCTGCGGCAAGCTGGTGGTCGCCACGAAGCCGGACGAGTTGCCGCGGCTCGACGAGTTGGAGCGGCGGGGAACGGCCAACGGCCTCATCGGGGTGCGCCGTCTGGGACCGCAGGAAATCCGCAGTTTCGAGCCTCACGCCGCCGGCATCGCGGCTCTCCACGTGCCCGAGACAGGCATCGCCGACTATCCCGCCGTCGCCCGCGCGATGGCCCGGCGCATCGAGGCCCGGGGCGGCCGGGTGGCGACAGGCGCCCGCGTCCTGGGTGTGCGGCGCGACGGCGACGGCCTGGCGGTGGAGACGGCCCGCGGCGCCTTCGCGGCTGGATTCCTCGTCAACTGCGCCGGTCTCCAGGCGGACCGCGTGGCCCGGCTCTGCGGCGCCGATCCGGCCTTGAGCATCCTTCCCTTCCGCGGCGAGTACTACGAGTTGACACCTGAGCGGCGGGGCCTCGTCCGTGGCCTCATCTATCCCGTTCCCGATCCCCGTTTCCCTTTTTTGGGAGTGCACCTGACCCTGATGGTGAACGGCGGCGTCGAGGCCGGCCCCAACGCCGTGCTGGCCTTGAAGCGCGAGGGCTACCGCTGGCGCGATGTCTCGTTGCGCGACGCGGCGGGCATCGCCGCTTGGCCGGGCTTCTGGCATCTCGCCGCCCGCTTCTGGCGCACCGGCGCCTACGAGGTCCGGCGTTCGCTGCTGAAAAGCGTCTTCGTCCGTGATCTTCAAAGACTGGTCCCGGAGCTTCGCGCGGAGGATCTCCACCGGGCGGGGAGCGGCGTGCGGGCGCAGGCTCTGGATTCCAAAGGAAGGCTGGTGGACGACTTTCACATCCTTCGAGGCGAGTTGGCCATTCACGTGCTCAACGCCCCGTCGCCTGCCGCCACCGCGTCGATCCGCATCGGAGAGGAGATCGCGGCGATGGCGGTGGAGGCGCTGGGCCAACCACCCCAAATTCCTGGCGGGAGAGCGTAGAGACGATCCCAGCCCGTCCACGACACGGCCCGCAGACCATGACACGACGGGGTCACGATACCGGCCGCAGTCCTTGGAAGGCGGGACGTCTCCGCCGGGGCGGCAGCCCCGCCCTGTGCGCCGTCCGCGACACGGTTCCGGTGACCAGACCCGAGATTCAGGCTATTCTCCCCACGGGTCCAGTCAGCGCGTTCAGGAGAGAGGTCAGCGGCCCCGGGGGTCCACTCAACGGCCCCGCGGGTCAAGTCAACGGACCCGCGGGGCGAGTCAGCGGACCCACGGGGCAAGTCAGTGGACCCACGGGTCAAGTGAGCGGCCCCGCGGGGCAACTCGACGGATCCGGGGGTCGAGTCAGTGGACCCGCGGGTCGGGAGAGCGGCCCCGTGGGTCAAGTCAGCGGACCCGTGGGTCGGGCCAGTGGACCCGCGGGTCAGGTGAGCGGCCCCGTGGGTCAAGTCAAGGGACTCGCGGGGTCGTGTCCTAATAGAATGTAGGTAGTACAGGCCCGCGTCTAACGCCTTGATTCCGCTATAGCTTACTCCCCCGAAGGGGGGAGCGCATCCCCTCATCCGAAGCAAGCGGCCCGGCGGGGTGAGTCACCACGTCCGCCGAGCCTGACCCGAGCAAAGGAGCTAGTCCTGTGCGCGAGCTGCCCGATTGTACCCCGCCGCCTGTCCCCGTCCCTCCCGCCGTCCTCGCATCGTCTCCGCCAGTTCCACCCGGTCCACCTCCGGAGGAGCCGCCCCCGTTTCCTGCCATCCCGCCGGAGATCGAACCGGAGCGCTGGGAGGACTTCGTAGCCTTCCGGGAGACGTTCTTGCTCCACTTCACCGAGCCCCACGACAACGAAGCACTGCGCGGAGTGGGACACCTGCTTTACACGCTGGTACTCGAATACGACCACTTCCCGAACCCGCCGGAGGGCTTCATCCGGAGCAACCTCCGGGCCGCCGTGGCCGATCTGCGGCACCTGGAAGGGTACCTTGCAACGGCGGGCGAGAACCCCCCCGAGCATGAACCCTATGAGGCGGCGCTATGCCGCACGGCTGTGCGGGTCGCCCGCGAGATCGGCAAGGCGGCGGACGCATTGGAAAAGACCTTGGGAACCTGGAGAGGGGAGGAGGTCTCTTGAGCGACCACACCGTGACGGTCAGAGCGACCGACGAACAGCACGAGAGCTGGCGCTCTACCGCGTCCCTCCTGGCACAGCGCAACATCGCCGCCTTCCTTCGGTACGCCGGGGACTTTACGGCCCGCTACTACCGCGAGGAGAACGTACAGAAGATGCAGAAAGACCCTGTGCTGACTCGGGTTGTCGAGAAAAAATATCTTGGCGCCCTCCTGAACGCTGCCGTCTCCGCCCTGCCATTCATCCCCAAAGAGACGAACAGCTACACCCACGGACCGCTCCCTATCAAGAAAGACCTGAAGGAAGCTATTGAAGGCGTCCGGGGGTTCCTGGAACGCAACGGGGAGGACTACCGTTGAAGGTAGCGACGTTCACCGTCAGGGCTTCCGTGGCGCAGTCCGCGACCTGGAAGAGAGCGCAGGAGGCGGAAGGCTTCGCCTCCTGCGGAGCATGGCTCGCACGGGCCGCGGACGCCTATTTGCGGCTCCGCCTGAAGGCCGGCATGCCTCTCCCCCTGGCATGGCGTCACGGGCGATTCCGCGTCACTTTGGAGGACGGATCAGAACCGGAGGTCCGGGGCTGGGTGGCTCCGCCGTTCGGGTTCTACCACGGAACGCCAGACGGTCCGATCCCGTGGGGCTGTACGAAGCACTACAGCTTCGTATATTTGCCCCGTAAGCGCCTCGTGGCGACGTTCAAGCATGCCAGGGAGTGCCGCATGCTCGGCGCCGAGCTGGCGGCTGTCTACGCCCGCAGTGACGGGGAAGGCGATGCCAGGGCGGGACCGCTGGTAGACCGATACCAGCGGGAGACGACGTAAGGCAATACCGGGGCCGGTTCCGCAAGGGGCCGGCCCCTTTGGCTATTGGCAAACCTTGCAGACTTAGCGCGTTGACTCCTGCGGCAGGCTTCTGCTAGCGTGTTTAGGTTTAAGGAGGGGGGTCATGGACACGTTTGAAGAAAAATTCAAGGATGCCATCACAAGAGGACAATCCAATAGGAGAGTCATTAAGCTGTTGCGGCGGGAGTGGGTCGAGGCCGTGCGCGAAAAAATGGTTTTGCATACCTTCAGGCAGGCGCACCTATTCTTAGGTCAGGTAGGGTATAGCGCCGAGACCGACAAGGCCAACGGAACAGAAGTTTATTTTCGTTGGGGCGGCCATGAGCTGAAGTTTGATTTCGACAAAGGGACCGGTAAGATCATTTGTACGTCATCACTCGAAGATCTTAACGAGCGTTACGACATGCCTACGGAGTCCAATGGCTTCAAGGGTTTTGATACCTTTTGCGTTGAAGACAAATTGATCGCTTTCGGCCAGTTGGTAGCCGCTCTCATTGAGTAGGCTTAGGCCGTCAGCATCTCGCGAATCGTCCAGGGCTTCCGGCAGACACCGGCGGCCATCGCAGGAGTGCAACCCTTCAGCGTGCGGTGACTCCAGGTCAGGTTGTAGGAAGCCACGAACAGGGAGACCGCCGCCCGGAGGTTATCCCGCTTCTTGCTGAATCCCGTCGTGAGCCGCGTAAACCGGCGGGACATCATGCGCACGTGAAGATTGATTCTTTCGACGTGCGACGTGCAAATCTTGGACTCATCCGGAGTGCCGGAAACAACCCGCTTCTCGGTGGCTATTATGGACGGCGGAGAATACCGCCGTTCGCTGTCCATTCCCTCTCCCGAGTACGATTTAATAAGCTGGGCGTAATCAATCTGGCCGCCGAAATGTGATTCCAAAGCGGCGGGATATCCGTCGAAACCGTCCGTTGAAACTTGGAAGCGTCCCGCGCCGACGGCTCCGGAGAGCTTGGCCGCGAACAGGTTTGCATCCTCAGAGGTGCGCCGTCCGACATGGTGCGCGAGGAGGAGCTTGGAATCCCGCTCAACTGCCAGGAAGGTATAGGCGTCGCCGATCTCGGGATTCGTCACACCTTTCTTAACCTTCGTCTTTTCCTTCATAGTCACGAACGACCACAGCTCGTCACACTGAATATCCTTTACTTCCACGTTTCGGACCAGGCGGTCTAGGAGCGTGTCGCACTTGGCGCCGACCTTCACGAGGAGCCTGCAAATCGTGTCGCGGTGAACGCCCGTGACGCGCTCCGTGCTGCGAATGGAGGAGCCTTCCGCCAGCAGGGAGACGCAGAGGACGGCCTTTTCCATGTCCAGGCGCATGGTCCCCAGGGGACGGGCCGGCACGATGCTGAAAGAGAGCTTGCAGGCCCGGCAGAAGCGGCGCGGGTTGCCGTGCGCGTCCTTGCCCCACTTGATGACCGGACCGCCGCAGGACCGGCAAGCGGTTCCTTCGGGGGAGGTCGTGGGCTGGGGGAAGGCGTTCATGGCTCGTTCTCTGACTGACAGGGTCATTGTACGGACAAACTACGGACAAGTCAATAGGCTTGAGCCTTGAATCTTCCGGAATCTTTCCGTACACTGTCCGTATGGCTGAAATCACCAAAACCTCCCGAGTCGAGTTGCGGCTGACGGATGAGGACAAGGAGCTGTTTCAGAGAGCGGCAGAGCAAGACGGCCGGCCCCTGTCCAATTGGATCAGGGACCGGCTCCTGAAGGCCGCTAGAGTCGAGCTGAAGGACGGCAAGGGTAAGCGGTAAGCCCCTCGCCGTCCGCCCCGGTATCTGCCCCCGGGGCAAGCCCGGGAGCAGGAGGCCCTTCAACTGGCGATGGAGTTGTGAAGCTCCGCCATAGAAGTGGGCCATAGGCACCTCCTTGACCCGAGAGGTCCCTACGGCGTAAGATGGCGGTCTCTGATGTCGCCAAGCCCTTGCGCTGTAAGGTTCTCGGGCCGGTAGAACTCCCCGCTTCGGCGGGGTTTTCGCTATCTGTGGGTCATCTCTCGCCTCCCTTCGCGGCAAGCAATGAAGCAAACCCTTTGGAATCAATAGGTTAGGCCGTAGTCACCACCGCGGCCTACTCTAGAGGGGCAACCGCGGCGCGTCAAGCGATTAGACAAGTCTTGCAATTCTGAAACAAGTCGCTAGATACGACACCTGCGCAAGGTTCGCTAAGTCAGACAAGCGGGAACTTCTTTAAGACGGGAACGGCGTAGCGGGAACTGGTAGAATTGGACCGTCAGGCGGGGCCGGGGAGGCTCCGCGAACCCTCAGGAAGGCCGGCGTTCGACCGGCCCCCGTAGCGCCTACACTGGATTAGGACACCACCACTCGCGGGTCAACTCAGTGGCCCTGTGGGTCCGCTGATCTCAAACTCGAGTCCACTGATCAAACTCGTGGGTCTGCTGACCCCGCGCTCGGGTCCGTTGATCAAACTCACGGAGCCGCTGAGCGGCGAGTCTTGGGAGGTCATCGGACCCGTGGGGCGAATGACGGAGACGCTGGGGCGAACGACACAATTCTCGGGGCGAATCACCCGCGACAGTTTGGCCAAGAACCAAAACCTCTTTGGCCTCCTTCCAGGGTCCTCCTTGGACGGCCACCATTTTAGAGAGCTGATTGAGGGCCGGCAGTTCTTGGATACCCTAGAGGCTTATACGACCGACTCTCTAAGTTTGACGAGCTTTAGAGGCGAGCGTATGATCTCTATACCTCCGAGAATTAAAGAGATTCGACGAACTCGTTAGCCTCATCGAACGATTTGGTGCCTGTCGGCAAGCATTCCGCTGGCTAGAGTACTAAGATCAGATTGAGGTGGCGCAGCGGGTAAGATTTAATCATTAAAAATAAGCCCGAGAGAGGAGAAAGAGCAATGCCGGGTCCAACTATCATTTTATGGGCCACTACACTTCTCTACGCAAACTGTGCCAATCCTGGCTTGGTGCTCGGTCCACCAGACGGGCAGTCTATCACCTTATCTAGCTCCAATTCCATTACGCTTGTAGACTTCCGAGGAGGCTTTCATCCTGACTTGCTCACACTACTGCCAGGTCTGACTGCGTCACAATTGGCAAGAACAGAGGTCATTGCTTTTGAGCGGAACGGAGGCTCTCCCGCTCCCTCTGGCGGTTGGGAGAGTAGCCGGTGGCTTTTTGATGATGGATCTCGCCAAGTATCAGTCGACTGGGATGAACGTGTTGGCGTGCCACCTCCTCCGGAGGTAGTGGCGAATGGTAGTATAACTGGAGGAGCTTACATTTCATTCTTTGGAATTCCCTTATCGCCGGCAAGCTTAGATAAGGTAATATCTTACATAATTTTTGACCTGCCGCCCACCCTAGACATCTCAAGCCCCAATTTCAAAATAAGCGTAAGCGGATGGAACGGAACTGGCCGTGGCGAGGGTACTCCCGACCCTGACGCAATTGGTATCGTTCCGTGCCATGCTGGTAGGTAGAATAGGTAACATGTCCCTCTGGCCCCGGCTCTCATCCCGAGGGCTTGTCTGAAGAGGACATGACGGACGCGGTATGACGTAGGGCTTCGATAGAGAAAGCAAATGCCCAAGGCCTGGTTTGAACCTTACAGCGGGTCGATCCACCGGAGTCCAATGGGGTCGGAGGTCGGCGGCCCTCCTCCCGGACTGGAGCGGCATTGGATCGCTCCGACCCTGGAAAGCCACCAGGTCTTGAGGGTCCGGGTTTGTAGCTTTACGTTCGAGTTCCACAGCTTCGAACAGTTGCAGGCCTGCCCCGACTTTTACAGCCTCAAGATCTTGCCTTCCAGCCGTGCGGACATTGGAGGCGCCAGCCATTGGGAAGCGCAGCGCTGGTATGAACGTCTTCCCATGTATCTGCGGGAAGAGAAAAACCGCGTTCAAGTTGTCTCGGCGCTTGAGAAGGCTTTGGAATATGCGAGGGAGCGAGCTGCCTGGTCTTGAAGATGGCGTGAGCCTCGGCGCCCAGAAATCGAGCTGCTGAGCAAGGCATCAGGTGGGAACGATTTCGCCATAATGGAGTCTAAGAACCTCAGGAGGTTTTCATCATGGCGATCAGGTGGCCCTGCGCTCCGGCACGACACGCATCGGCGGTTGTGGTTGTCTGTTGGGTCTGCATGGGGTTGCCGTGCGGCGGAGAGACGCCCCCCGATCCCGGCACGGGAGCTCGTCTGCCGACGATCCTGTCGACGGCGATCACCGTGGCGAAGACAGACGGCTTCGCGCGGATGAGCGGTGAGAAGAACCTCACCTGGCAGGGCAGTCAACTGCAGTTGCTGACGGCTCTCTTGTCCCGGGAGGGCAGGTTCGACGAGGCCCTCAAGCTGATCGATGAGCTCGATACGCCGGACCGCGTCAAAGTCGAGGCTTTCGTGCCGATCGTCGAGGCAGCGATCCGCGACGGTTTCGAAGCGCGCGCCCGCGCAGTGACCCAGCGCATCGAGGCGATCGACGAGTGGACGGTGCCGGGAGCGCTGAAAGAAATCGCAGTCGCCCGGCACAAGGCAGGTAACGACGCCGAGGCCTTGCGGATCGCGAAGGAGATCCGCGAGCCGGCCGCCCGTGCGGAGGCGTTTTTTGCCCTCGGGCTGTATGACGACATGCTGAGCGCGGCCCGCCAGATCGAGCCCGTCAGCATGCATATCCCATCGGATCAAGGTCCCTTCTGGGAGAGCGAGTACAACGGCCGCCAAGGGGTCTTGCTGCGGCTGGTGGGCGTCTACGTGGATCGCGGAGATCTCCGCAAGGCGCGAGCGGCGATGGACGCTCTCTCCGCGGTGCCTGATCGCACCGCCGGCCTGTCTCGTGCGAAGGCGTTGGTCGAGCTGGCGCGCAAGGACCGGCCTTTCGAGAACCTGAAGGCGGCCCAAAAAGCAGTCGAGGAGGTGCCGCGGGAGCGCCTGGGCGACCTGCAGGGAGCGGCCGATCTGCTGTCGCGAATTGCTGAGCGCCTCGAGGCTCTGGGGAAGCACTCGGCCGCTGTGGCCGCTGTACACAAAGCCGTCGAGCGCGGCCTCCCCGAGAATGGCGATGTGACCGAGGTCGGAACGGAGATCGTCTGCGAGGTCCTGGTACGGATTGCGCGCGCCGAACGAGCGATCGGCCAGCGCCCGCAGGCGCTCGCCATGCTCGAACGCGCTTTGCGGGCAGCCGATGCGATGCCTATCCCCTCTCCCTCGGCGGCCCCCGCAGCCGGCCAGGACTGGCGCTCTTTGAGCCTGCACAGCCAGGTGGAGGCCAGGCTGCGGGTGGCGGCGGAGCTCGAAGCAGCGGGCGAGCAGAAACGAGCCGAGGAGGTCCTGGCGAGCACCCTCGCGGCTCTCAAGTCGATTCCCTCAGCTGAATGGCGCAGCTACTCGTGGCGTTCGTTGGTCGAGATCTATTGCGCGGCGCTGAGCTGTACTCGGGGTGCGGACCTTCTGACTGCCGACCGGTCCGTGGATCCGGATAAAGCGATGGCAATCACCCAGATGTCCCCTGCGGAGATCCTGGCGAGCCCGCCGGAGCGGCGGTGGGACCTTCTTGCGGTGCTGCCGCCGACGGAAGGGAAGGCCGGCCTTGCAAGCACCCTGGCGGTGGAGCTCGACGCGCGCGGAGCCCACGAGGAGGCGGCGCGGATGGTGTCGATAAGCCTCGGAATCATCGCCACGAAGCCTGAGGAATGGGTACTGGCGCTCGTATCCTTGGGCGCCGAAGCGCCCGGGGCCGATCAACCGGGTGACGAAGCGCAGCGAAAGCTGCTGAAGGCGCTGCTCGAAACCAATAACAAGGCTCCAGTGATTGCCCGCTAACGGTCCCGCCCCCATCGAACTCCCGCTCCCTCCTCCAGACTCACCCGCAACTCCGGAGAATAGGTAACCCACCCGTCAGGGGATTCATACTTCACCCGCAGCGGGAGCAGAGGGGCGCGCCCCTGCGTCGAGAATCCGGCGTTCCGAGGTATCGCGAAGATGGCGGCGCCGTCTCCCAGAGCGAACGAGTACGTTCCTTCGCGATAGGGGCCGAGATTCCAGAAGAGATTTTCCCCGGCGGCGCGAAAGCGCGCGCTCAAGGACGCGTTCCGGCGGATCGACGCACAGTACTGATTTCTCAGAACCGGAATCCGCGCCGTGACGTCCGTGATCGAATGCGCGGCCGGATCGTAGCCCCACACCCTTCCCAGCGGCTCCCGATGCAGGCAGAGATAGAGGTCGTCCTGGAACCAGCGACCGCCGCGGGGACGATGAAAGACGTTTTCCTTCATCCATTGCAGCTCGCCGATGGACGCGGCCAGTGTAAGCGGTTGCCGCAGGACATCCCCTTCTTTCATCTCGGTCAGAAAACGGTCCTCGGCGCTCATTCTCTCGGCTTGGGCGAAGCGGACGCTCCAGGCCTGCCGGTTCAGGCCGAGGCCCGAGATACAGGCCACCGCCGCCAGCGCCAAGCCGGCCTCTCGCCACCGTTCCGCCACGGCCCGGCAGCCGGCGGCGAAGGTCAGGGCCAGGACGGTCCAGACCGGCACCGCGTACCGTGGCTCCATCTGCGTCGAGACCGGCAGGACTGGAAGCAAGGCCAGAAGCAGGGCGGCGCCGGTCAACAAGCCGGCCCGTCGGCCCCGCAGAAACAAAAGCGCCAGGACTCCGGCTGCGAGGGCGGCCGAGAACACGAGGGCTGTCGGCGACAGCCTTCCGGCCACGAGCTCGGCCGCGGCCTTGCCCGGCAGAGCCAGGGCGAGCGCCGGCAGGCCGGCGGGGCTCACGATGAAACCGTACCCTCCCAGAAACGTACCGAGCGCCACATAGCGCAGGACGATGTAGAGGCCGAGCATCGCGGCATGCGGCAGGGCCAGGCGAAGGCGTGCCGGGGGTTCCACGCGCGGCACTCCCGCCGGCTCGGGCAGCAGGGGGAGGATGACGGCGAGCGGCACCGCGATCTCCTTGGCCATGGCGGCGGTGAAGTAGAGCGCCGCCGAGAGCCAGGCCAGCGCCCAGGCCGCTCGACCGGTCTGCCGTTGGGCCTCGGCCCAGGCCATCACCGCCAGGGCGGCGAGGAGGATCGCGGCGATGTAGTGGCGCACAAAGAGGAACGGAGCGAGCGCGGCGGTCACCGGTCCGATGAGGAAAACCCATGCCCCCACGGCCGCCCAGAGGCGCGGCAGCCAGAGTCGCAGGGCTCCGTAAAGAGCTACGGATGCGAGCGAAAGGTCCAGGAGCTGATGGACGTAGAAGGGATGGGGATTGAGCCCGAAGAGCCGCCGGTCCACGTCCAGGGAGAGGAAGAGCAGCGGCGTCAGCACTCTGGATTCGAGCCGCCGGAGCTCCGCGACGTCGAACAGGTACCACCCCGGCCTGCCGGCGATCAGGTGGCGAAAATGGTAGGCGTCGTCATACATCCACCAGAGCTGGAGGACCGAGTGGTAGAGCGCCCACGCCGCCACGGCGAACGCCACGGCGATCCCGAGGTCGATCCGCCACCTCTCGAAGCGGTTTCGTGCCGGCACCGCCGGAGTCTATTCGCGGCCGACCTCCCTGGCAAAGGCGATGTCGGTCAGTCGACCCACGAGCCGACCGAACAACCCGTGGGTCCACCGGTCTCGAGCTCGGGGTCCGGCAGAAAGTCAGCGCCTCAGCAGTTCGTGCATTCCGAGCCGCTATACTCATTCGGGCAGGTATGCAGGGGGTTGCAACTGTTGCAGTTGGAGAGTTCCGATCGGCCGCCTCGCACGCTGGAGAGATTGCTGAGAGTGTGGAGCGTTTCCTTCGCCAGTGTCAGCTTCTTCATGTTCTTTTTCATAAAATAACCCTCCCGGTAAAGCAGGGAACCGTTCCCCGCTCGGGCATTCTAGCTGATCCACACGCTCTCTCCCAGCGCGGGGATGCGAATGCGAAGGATGCTTGACGATCGGCGCGCCCGTTGAGGACGATCGATGCCTAAAGTTCTAATCGCCTTTGTCGCCGTGCTGCTCTCCGTGCTGCTATGGGGGTTACTGACCCAGCGCTGGTCCGCGAAATCGCGTCTGTCCCGGCAGCGGAGTCGGGATGCCGCGCAAGTTCCTCTCCTGATGCGTATTCCGGTCCCCTGGGTGTTCGTTCTCATTTATCTCGTCGGCGTCGTTTTGAACCTCGTCGTTCCGATCACCATCCATTCGGCGGAGATTCTCTCGATAGGACGCGTGGCTGGGATCGCCATCATTGCCCTGGGTTTGCTGGTCGCGTTCTCGGCTCGGAATCTCTTTCGCAAGTCCAACACGACGACCGTGCCGTTCGAGACTCCCGCCAAGTTTGTGACCTCCGGGCCCTTCCGGATCAGCCGCAATCCCATGTACGTAGGTCTGGCGCTGATCTACGTGGGCGTCGCCCACACTCAGGGCCAAGTCTGGCCGCTCCTGCTATTCCCCGGAGTTTTGGGATACATCGATCGTGTCGTTATTCCGGTTGAGGAGGGGCGCCTTCTTGAGGTTTTTGGGGACGAATACCGCCGCTATTGCGCACGGGTGCGGCGATGGTTGTAGTCGCCCAGGACCCCTGGGAGGGGTCCTGGGATTTGCTTCGGATTTACCGTCCGCCGGAGCGGGAATCAACCCAGATTCGCACGGTCTCGTCGTTCCCGTTGACGGTCACCAGCTCGCCTTCGCCACGGCGGGCCAGGGCTTCCAGCGCGGCGCCGAAGTTGAGCTCGTCTCCGTCGCTGGAGAAGAGGGCGGCCACCACGTCGAGCGGCACCTTGATGTCGACGTCCTCGCCATCCGTGCCGCGATCCTTGGCCTTCAGGCGCAGGTAATCGCCCTGCTTGCCGATGTGCACGTCAGAATCCTTGTCCTTGACGGTGATGTAGTTAGCATCGGGGCCGTCCGCGATCTCGCGCCACGCCCGGCGCAGCTCGGAGACGGAGAGGTCCTTGTCCCTGACATGGAGGCGCTTCGAGCCATGGCTCTTCTCCTCCAGCATGGGGGCCATGTTGCGCACCATCGAAAGGGGAAGGTTGATGTTGGCCTGGTCGCCCTTGTCGCCTTTGCCGTTGACGTCGATGTGCAGCCAGAGATCCGCCGCGGCGACCTGTTGCGCCGTACTCATCAGGCCCGCCGCCAGCAGCGCCATCCCGAAAAATTTCTTGCCGTTCATTGTCGTTCTCCCTTGGATCGAACCGGCTTCGTCCGGTTTCAAAGAGCCAGACGAAAGGGAGTCGGGAAACGTTTCACGGTTCTACAGCTTCATGCCCTCGAGCTCGTCGATGCGCTCGCGGACGAGGTCGAAGCCTCCCTGCCAGAAGGAGCGGTCGGTCATGTCGATGCCGACCTCGGCCAGGATATGCTCCGGCCGCGCCGAGCCGCCGTAGGAGAGGAGGCGCAGGTAACCGGGCTTGAAGGCTTCGCCCGCTTCCTGGAAGCGCCGGTAGAGGGCTAGCACAAGGAGCTGGCCGAAGCTGTAGGCATAGCAATAGAAAGGCGTCTGGTAGATGTGGGGGATGGAGAGCCACTCGTAGCGGAACTCCGGCGCCACGTCGACGCTGTCGCCGAACTGCTCGCGCAGCTTCTCCATATAGAGGTCCGAGAGCTCCTCGGTGGAACGGCCGGCGCGGATGGCGGCGTGGGCCTCGATCTCGAAGAGGACGAAGTAGGCCTGGCGCAGCACGGTCGCGTAGACGTCGTCGACCGACGCGGCCAGGAGCTCGCGGCGGGCGAGCGGGTCCGTTTCCTCGCGCAGCAGGCGGTCGGTCATCAGCATTTCGCCGAACACCGAGGCCGTCTCGGCCAACGGCAGCGAGGCGTGCTGGGTGAGGCTCGAATGGCCGCCCGCCAGCATGCTGTGGATGGCGTGGCCCAGCTCGTGCGCGAGGGTCGCGACGTCGCGCACCCGGCCGGCGAAGTTGACCAGCACCCAGGGTGTGTACTTCGGCAGCACGGTGAAGCAGAAGGCGCCGCCCCGCTTGCCGCGCCGGATCTCGCTGTCGAGGTGGTTCTCGGCGAACACCTTGTTGGCGTGGGTGGCGAAGTCGGGGTGGAAGTCCTCGAAGGTCTCCAGCACCGAGCGCACCGCGTTCGCGTACTCGATCTTGCGGTCCGAGGTGGCGAGGGGGGCGTAGACGTCGTAGCGGCGGAGCCTTTCGAGCCCTAGCCAGCCGGCCTTCAGGCGGAAGTAGCGCTGGAAGAGCGGAGCGTTCTCCCGCGCCACGTCCAGCAGCACCTCGACGGCGCGGTCGGGGATGTCGTTGTCGAGGTTGCGCACGGAGATGGGGGAGGGGTAGCCGCGCACGCCGACCTGCTCGTCGTACCAGTCGCGCACCCGGTTGACGTAGATCTGCCCCAGGATGTTGGCCTCCTGGGCGTAGACCCGGTACAGCTCCTGGTAGGCCGCGGCGCGCAGGTCCGGATGGGGCGAGAAGGCGTGGCTCATCAGCTCGTCGCGGGTGAGGCGCCGACTCTCGCCGTCCACTTCCAGCGTGAACTCCAGGCGGTTGGTGAGCATGGAGTAGAGGGTCATGACGGCGCCGATGCCGTTCTCGTCCTTGGTGTTGACGAGCTGCTCGGACTTCTCGTCGAGGGTGAAGGGCTTGAAGCGCCGCAGATCCTGGAGGTAATGGCGATAGTCGCCATGCTCGGACTCGCTGGGCAGCAGGCGCCAGGCCTCGTCGTCCGGCAGGCCGCGCCACCAGAGCGTGAAGAAGAGGATGCGGTTGCTCGCCGCCGTGCTCGCCTGCCGCACGCGGTTGCGGAAGGTGAGGGCCTCCTGGCTGCCGGTGTCGGAGTAGAACCAGAGCGAGGCGTAGCCGGAGATCACCTGGATGCGGTTGATCAGCGCTTCGTACTGGCGGAGGATGGCGAGGAAGTCCTGCGGGTCCATCTTGGGATCGAGGCGCGCGCGCTGGCCTTCGAAAGCGGTGGCAACTTTGTCGATGTCGGCGAGCGCGGCGGTGAAGATGGACTCGCTGGGCTCCGGCAGCAGTTCGGAAAGGTCCCAGCCGCTCAAGGAATAGGTCGGGATGGCGCTTGGTAAAGATCTTGTGATGACGGTCATTTCGTTTCGTGTAGGGATGTCGCCCGGGGTTAGAAGTGAATCCATTGTTTCCTGCGGTGCGGCGGACCGGCACGGCGCCGGTCCGCGTAAGCCATTCATTTTACCCGAGGTGGGGGAAGGATCACCGCCGGAACGCTCTTTTCCTTGGCCAGGCTGTTGAAGCGGGCCAGGTCGCCCTCCCAGATCGCGCGCAACGAGGCGAGCTTGGCGTCGATGGCGGCCGTGACCTGGTTCTTCACCGCCACGGCCTGGGCGGTCGGTCGGTAGTCGCCCAGGGAGGCGGAGCTGGCCACGGCATTGAGCTTGTCGTCGAGCTTGATGGGGAAGTTGAGCGGGTCCTCGTTGCTGCGGTTCTTCGTCTGGTAGAGCGCCTCCTCGACCTCGGTCATCTTCTTGTCGATCTCCTTCGCCGCCGCCACGACGGGCTTCTGGGCGTCGTCCTTCGCCAGCCGCTTCTCGATCTCCTGGAGCTGGGCGCGCACGTCGCGGATGCGGCGGATGGCGTCGTGGGTCTCCGTTAGCTTGTCGTGGACCTCCTGGAGGAATTGGAACTGCGCCTCCAGGTCCGCCTGGGCGGCGGTGGAGCGCGGATCATTGCGGATCTCGAAGGCTTGAGTCAGCGTTTCGCCGCCCGCGGTGAGGCGTGCCTTGTAGCGGCCGGGCAGGGCCATGGCCTGGACCGGATCGCCGCTCCACAGGATCATGCCAGGGAACTTGGAGGCCGCGGGCCAGCGCAGATCCCAGACGAAGCGGTTGTGCCCGACCTCGGTGGGGATCTTCGGCTGCTCGTCATCCTCGTCCGGCTCGGCCTCGCCCTTCTCTTCCTTTTTCTCGTCCTTCTCGGCGGCCTCCGGGCCTTTACGCTGGTCCGCCTCGCCGCTCTCGACGGTTTCCTTCTCGTCCTTCTTCCCCTTGCCTTCCTCGGCCGGCTTGCCCACGAAGATCTGAATGACCTTGCCGTCCTGGGTGAGGATCTCAAGCTTCACTTTTCCGGCTTGATCGGCCGGTGGCGCCTTCTTGAGGTAGTAGTCGACGACGGCGCCCGTGGGCGGATTGGTGCCCATACCCTGGGGCCGGCCGAAGCTGAAGGCGGAGGACAGGCGAATGGCGGGTGCCACGGGATAGAGACGAGCTTTGGAGTCGTTCGCGGCATTGCCGGCCAGCTCGCGCAGCGGCTGGAGATCGTCCAGCACCCAGAAGCCCCGTCCCTGAGTGGCGGCGACGAGGTCGCCGTCCTTGATCGTCAGATCGGTGACGGGCACCACCGGCAGATTGAGCTGCAGCGGCTGCCAGCGGGCGCCGTCATCGAAGGAGACGTACGCCGCGTTCTCGGTGCCGGCGTAGAGCAGGCCGCGGCGGGCCGGGTCGGCGCGCACGACGCGGGTGAAGTGGGACGGATCGATCCCGGAGTCGATCCGCGTCCAGGTCGCGCCGTAGTCGGCGGTCCTGTAGAGATAGGGCCGGAGGTCGTCGGACTTGTACATCGTCGCCGCGACGTAGGCGCCGCCCTTGTCGTGCGGGCTGGCGTCGATGGCGTTGATCTGGATCCACTCCGGCATTCCCTTGGGAGTGACGTTCTTCCAGGTCTTGCCGGCGTCGCGGGTGACGTGGATCAGGCCGTCGTCCGAGCCGGCCCAGATCGTTCCCGGCTCCAGGGGCGACTCGGCGATGGTGAAGATCGTGCCGTAATACTCGACACTGGTGTTGTCCTTGGTGATCGGGCCGCCGGAGGAGCCGAGGCGGGACTTGTCGTTGCGCGTCAGGTCGCCCGAGATGGTGCTCCAGCTCTGCCCCGCGTCGGTGCTCTTGAACAATACCTGGGCCGCGGTGTAGAGGGTGGCCGGATCGTTGGGCGAGAAGACGATGGGAAAGTTCCACTGGAAACGGTAGAGGATGTCGCCCGCCGCGGCTCCCATGGGATTGTCCGGCCAGGGATTGACGTCCCGCGTCTCCTCCGTGACGTGGTTGAGGCGGGTGAGCAGGCCGCCGTAGGAGCCGCCGAAGACGACGTCGGAGCTCTTCGGGTCGGCCACGATGTAGCCGCTCTCGCCGCCGGCCGTGACGTCCCAGTCGCCTGGGCCGATGCCGCCGCCGCTGCCGCGGGAGAGGATGCGCACCGCCGAGTTGTCCTGCTGCGCCCCGAGGATGCGATAGGGGAAATGGGTGTCGGTCGAGACGCGGTAGAACTGGGCCGTGGGCTGGTTGCTCTGCGGCGTCCAGGTCGTGCCGCCGTCGTTCGAGACGTTGACGCCGCCGTCGTTGGACTCGATTATCCGCAGCGGATCGTTGGGATCGATCCACAGGTCGTGGTTGTCGCCGTGGGGCGTGCGGATGGTGGTGAAAGTCTTGCCGCCGTCCTTGGAACGGTGGAACTGGACGTTGGGGACGTAGACGACGTCCTCATCCTTGGGATCGGCGAAGATGCGGCTGTAGTACCAGGCGCGCTGGCGCAGGTCGCGGCTGCCGTTGGTCTTCGTCCAGGTCTTGCCACCGTCGCGGGAGCGGAAGACGCCGCCGTCCTTGGCCTCGACGAGAGCGTAGACGTTCTCCGGGTTGGAGGGCGAGACGGTGACGCCGATGATCCCCAGCGTCCCTTTGGGAAAGCCGGGATTGAAGGTCAGCTCGTTCCAGGTGTCGCCGCCGTCGGTGGACTTCCACAGGCCGCTGCCGGGCCCGCCGCTCTCCAGGCTGTAGGGCGTGCGGCGCACGTTCCACATGGACGCATAGAGCACCCGCGGGTTGACCGGGTCCATCGCGAGGTCGACGGCGCCGACCTTGTCGTTGACGTAGAGGACGCGGTCCCAGTGGGCGCCGCCGTCCTTCGAACGATAGACGCCGCGCATCTCGTTGGAGCCGAAGAGGTGGCCGAGGACGGCGGCGTAGACGAGGTCCGGATTCTTGGGATGGATGCGAATGCGGGGGATGTGCCGCGAGTCGAGGAGGCCGGAGTGCTTCCAGGTTTTGCCGGCGTCGGTGGACTTCCACACGCCGTCGCCGCTGGAGACGTTGCCGCGCACCGTGACCTCGCCGCCGCCGACGTAGACGACGTTGGGGTCCCACTCAGAGACGGCGACGTCGCCGATCGAGCCGCCGTAGGAGCCGTCGGAGACGCTCTTCCACGAGCGGCCGGCGTCGGTCGTCTTCCACACGCCGCCGCCGGTTGCCCCGAAGTAGTAGGTGTTGCGGTCGCCGGGCAAGCCGGTGACCGCCGCCGCCCGGCCGCCGCGGTACGGGCCGATCTCGCGCCACTTCATGGACTTGAAGAGGGTCGGATCGACGGCGGGGGCGGGCGTGGCGGCGGGCGCCGGCGGCTGCTTGGGCTTGGCGGCTTGGGCGGCGGAGCCGGCGGCGAGCGCGGAGATCGCGAAAAGAAGTAGAGACAGGCAACGTCGGAGCGAAAAATTCATGGGCGGAGATCTCCCCTCTGGATCTTCCGCTTTCTACCACAATGCCCCAGTTCCACTCGGGAGTGGAGCGGCCCCCCGCCCAAGACCCTCATCACCCCGGCCCTCTTCTCCCGCCCCCTCCCACCGCCCTCACCGGGAGAAGAGGGAGACCAGCCGGCGTTCCTCGTAAGGCATTCCCCAAGGTGGAGACGCCCCACGGGGAACCCCGAGGACGTCTTTTCGAGACCCTGGTCGGACGGACCGCGGTATACTGGCTTCGAAAAGGAGTCTGCTGCATGTCGCCCGCCACCGCCGCTGAGCCCGTTCCTCTTACCCTCGACGCCGAGGGAGTCCTCCGAGTCGGAGGTACACGGGTGACCTTGGATACCGTCATTGGCGCTTACCGCAAAGGGGACACCCCGGAGCAGATCGCCCAGGACTACCCATCTCTCCAGACGGCCGACATCTACGCTGTGATCGCCTACTACTTGCGGCACCAGGACGAGGTTGCAGCGTACCTGGGCCGCAGGGAGCAACAGGCTGACGCGGTGCGCCGTAAGTTCCAGACGCTGTTTCCCTCCGCAGGACTCCGCGAGCGCTTACAGAGCCGGCTTCGCTGAACCAAACCCCTGATGCTCCGATTTCTCGCGGATGAGAACTTCAACGGTCGGATTGTGCGCGGTCTCTTACGGCGGCTTCCCCAACTCGACATCGTGCGAGCGCAGGATTTGGAAGCCCTTTATCAAGCAGTCGACCCGGTCGTCCTCCAGTGGGCTGCGGACGACCAGCGAGTGGTCTTGTCCCATGACATCTCCACCATGGCCAACTATGCCTACGAACGTGTAAAACGCTGGCAACCCATGCCCGGGCTCTTCGAAGTGCATCCTGACCTGCCGATCGGCCAGGCCATTGAGGAGCTGGTATTGCTCGCTTCGGCGAGCCTGCCCGGAGAGTGGGAAGGTCAGGTTCGCTTCCTGCCGCTTTAATTGGAGGAGTAGCCCCAACGCCCCTGGCGGCCCCACCTCTCCAGTACAGTCTTCATCAATGTCCCCAACACCACCCGCGCCCTCCGCCGGGGATCGCCCCACGGTCTTCATCTCCTACAGCCATGTCGACGAGACGTGGAAGAACCGGGTCGTCAAGCACCTGAAGGTCCTGGAACCGGCAGGGTGCTCGAAGTCTGGGACGATCGACAAATTTTGCCGGAGACGATTGGTTCGCCACGATCAGCGCGCCGACGCCGGGCTTCATCGAAGAGCAGCCGGGCGCCGGCCGGCCGCGTTAGTTACAGGATGCGGGAGCCGAGTCGAGATTCTGCGTGACCACCGGCTGGCAGTTGTTCCCGTCCATCCTCGCGAGCGCCTGTCAACTCCGTTTTGCCGCTTCGGTTTCGAAACCATAGAGCTCCTCCTTTCTTCAACTCGTTGGCCTTCACAGGGTGACGCAAACGGTCTGGGGCATCTCTACGCGAATCCCACGAACCGGGCAGATCCCACGAACCCGATCCGGCGAGAAGGCGCCCGGGGCAGAGCTTCCTGCCCCGGGGACGCTTCTACTTGTAGTCGTCGAGGGTGAGCTTCTCGAACGGCAGGCCGAAGGGATGGAACAGGTTGAACACCGGCTGCTCGATCACCTCGGCGAAGCGCAGGAAGAACGGTCCCAGCTCTTCGATCTCCGAGCTGCCGGACTCGATTCCGTTGTACTCCTCGGCGCTCAGCCCGGTCTTCTCGGCCACTTGCTCAGGGCTGAGCTGGCGGGCTTCGCGGTGTTTGCGGATCAGCTCCCCGGCCTGGCCGGGACGGGTGTCCGCCGATTTGCCGGAGGGTGCGAACATCCGGCTGGTGGGCACGTTGAGCGCCACCGCCAAGTCGCGGATCGCCGGCCCCCAACGCTCGGCCGGCGAGTTGCCGGCCTCGACGTCACGATATTTCTCGGTGGAGACGCCCAGCTTCTCGGCCATCTCTTCGGCGGAGAGCTTCTTGCGCTCCCTTTCTTTCATCAGGACTTCACCTTGTTTCACGTCCCCTCCTCGCTGTCTCGGGATGGTGGCTCGGATGTGCGCCGGGATTCCGGCCGAGCCGACGTTCTTCTCTTCGGGTCACCGATGCTAACACAGAGGCCGGCCCCGGCAGCCCCCCTCTGCTCCATCTGGTGCCTCACCCCTCTCCAGACGGGACAAATCAGTGTTTGCGCTCGCCCGTCAGGGCCTTGAGGGCATCGATGGGGCGCCGGTCGGGGCTCATCAGCTTGAGGGCCCGCCGCAGATGGGGCTCGGCTTCTGCGGCCTGGCCGAGCCGGCGATGAATCTCGCCGGTGTAAAGCTCCGCGAGACCACAGTTGGGGTCGCGCCGCAGCGTCTCGGTCAGCTCGCGAAGCGAACGGCCGGCGTAGGACGACGAAACCACAAAGCGGCACCAGGCCGTCTCGGCGGCGTAGACGCCGTTCTGCGGATCGCAGTCGGCGGCGAACTCCAGGAGCACCAGGGCCTCGCGGGGCTTGTCGGCTTCCAGCAGCGCCTTGCCCTTCCGGTATTGGGCCTCCGCGTCCAGGAGGTCGGTCTTGATGGCGAAGCTCGCCGCCGGCTTTTTCGCCCGTTCGTCGCGCAGCGTCTTGCGGCGGAAGAGGAGCGTGCTGCGCTGCTCCCGGTCGCAGAGCTCGCCGTAGGCGCGGGCGCCGGCCAGGAACAGATCCTGCGCCCGCTCCGCCATTGCCGCCAGCTCCGGATGGTCGAGAGCCCAGGGCGCGAACCGGCGGGAGAAGGCAAGGAACCTCTCGTCGATGACCTGGGCCGGCGCCTCTTCCGGCACGTTCAACAGGTCGAAGGCATCCAGCCGGCGGTAGGAGAGGTAGGCCTGCATGATCTCGTTACGCCGCCGTTCCAGATCCTGAGGAGGCACGGCAAGGGCGATAGGGGGAGGAGGCACCGGAGCCGCCGGTACCGCCGGGAGAGCGGCGATCGCCGACGGTTTTTCGGGCTCCGGGGGCACAGGAGCGGAGAGGGAAGGCAACGGGATCGAGCCCGTGGCCGATAGCGCGGGCCGCAGGGGCGGAGCGGCGCCGATCAGCTCTTTCGGCACCGTGTCCGCGGCGACCACGACGCCGAGGACGCATAGGGCGTAGAGAAGACGCGTGATCTCGTCCACCGGCAGACCGGTCGCCTCGGCGAGCTCGCCCATCCGGCGCCCGGGCCGCAGTGCCTCGGCGAGCTGCGCCTGCCGCGGGTTGAGGCGGATCTCCTCCAGCGGGAAGGGTGGGCGGGGGTTGAGGACGAGCCGCGTGCCCACCAGCGGCCCTACCGACATGTCCACCTCCTCCTGGGGAGCGAAGCGGGTGACGCCGGTCAGGATGAGCTGCGGCACCTTGACCTTGAGCGACGACGCGGAGTGAGGCGGCTCCTCCAGCCAACGCAGCTCGCCCTCGTTCCAGGTGAACAGGTCGAGAAGCTTCTTGGCCAGGTTCGCCTGCAGAATGCGGAACAGCTCGACCGGCGTCACCAGCCCATTCTCCAGCAGCACCTCGCCCATCGGCACGCCGCGGGCCGCGGACTTCGACAGCGAGGCGGTGAACTCCTCCTCGCCGAGCTTGCCCTCCAGCACCATGTAGCGGCCGAGAGTTTCGTGGGCGAGGTTGGAACGGCAGTCGACCGGCACGCCGTCCTCCAGCAGGATGCGTTTCCACACCTGCCGGCGGCGCAGCTCCAGCACCAGCGTGTGGCGTTGCTGGGCATGGGCGAGGAGCAGCGGCGCGAAAGGCACGCCCGCGAGGCTGCCTTCGCGAAGCTGAGAGATCTCCTGCAACTGCCGTGAGGTCGGAATCAAGGGGCTTGAGGCTAAACCGCCGCTTCGCGGCCTGTCAACGTTTCATGTCACCAAAGCGCTTCGGTCGCATAGAATCCGCCGATGGCAAAACCCCACTTCCTGCTCGATGGGCCGAAGGGCCCGACGATCGTGCTCGCCCATGGCGCCGGAGCGCCGATGGATTCGCCGTTCATGGACGCCGTCGCGGCCGGCCTGGCCGAGGGCGGCCTGCGGGTGGTGCGCTTCGAGCTGCCCTATATGCGCCGCCGGCGGGAGAACGGCGAGCGGCGCCCGCCGGACCGCGAGCCCGTGCTGCGCGAGGCGTGGCTCGAGGCCATCGCCGCCCTCGGTGGCGGCGAGGGGCTGGTGATCGGCGGCAAGTCGCTGGGCGGCCGCATGGCGAGCCTGGTGGCGGACGAAGCCGGCGCCCGCGGCCTGGTCTGCTTCGGCTACCCGTTCCATCCGCCGGCCAAGCCGGAAAGCCTGCGCACGGCCCATCTGCGCAACCTGCGGACGCCGGCGCTCATCGTGCAGGGCACCCGCGATGCCCTGGGCTCGCGGGACGAGGTCGCCGGCTACGAGCTGTCGCCGGCCATCCGCCTCGTCTGGCTGGAGGACGGCGACCACTCGTTCAAGCCGCGCGTCTCCTCGGGACGGACGGAGACCCAGAACCTCGCCGCCGCGGTGGCGGCGGCTCTGCGGTTCGTCGAGACGCTTTGAATCCTGCCGTCGCCGGCCAGTGGGCGGCTCTCGGCGCCGCCGGCTGCTGGGCTTTCTCTGCCCTGGCGTTCGACGTCGCCGCCCGCCGGCTGGGTGCCCTGGTCCTCAACCCGATCCGGCTGGTCCTCGCCTTCGGCTTCCTCTCGCTCCTCGCCTGGGGCCTGCGGGGCGTTGCGCTGCCGGTGGACGCCCCGCCCCGCGCCTGGGCCTGGCTCGCAGTCTCCGGCCTCGTCGGCTTCGTCTTCGGCGACTTCTGCCTGTTCCGGGCCTTCCTGGCGATCGGCCCGCGGCTCTCGATGCTGATGATGTCCCTGGCGCCGCCGCTGACCGCCATCATCGGCTGGCTGCTGCTGGGAGAGATCCTCACCCGCCGCGACCTGGTGGGCATGGCGCTCACGGTCGCCGGCATCGCCTGGGCCGTGTTGGATCGGCAGCCCGGCCAGGGGGATGGCGTCGCGCCAGACCGCCGCGCCACCGCCGCGGGAGTCTTCCTCGGCTTCTGCGGCGCCCTCGGCCAGGCCGGCGGGTTGGTGCTGAGCAAGCTCGGCATGGGAGGCTATGACGCCGTGGCCGCCACCCAGGTACGGGTGCTGGCGGGCATCGGCGGCTATGCGGTGCTCTTCCTCCTCTTCCACTGGTGGCGGCGGATGAAGCCGGCGTTGCGCGACGGCCGGGCTCTGTCCTTCGCCGCCGTGGGCGCCTTCTTCGGTCCCTGCGTCGGTGTCTCGCTCTCGCTCTACTCCGTTCACCGCACGGTGTCGGGAGTGGCGGCGAGCATCATGGCGCTCACTCCGATCCTCCTCATCCCCCTGGTCGTCCTCCTGCGCCGGGAGCGGGTCGGGCTCGGCGGCGTGGCGGGCGCGCTGGTGGCGGTGTCCGGAGTGGCGCTGCTCTTCCTGTAGAAATCCTCTGGGTTGCCTTACAGCAGCTTCGAGTCGTGATCCGCCCAGACCAGGCCGGACATCACCTTGGGCAGGAATCGCGTCGATTTGGCGGGCAGCATCTGGCCGTCCGCGATGGCGGCCGCGAAGGTGGCGGGCTCCATGGGCGGGAGCCAGACGCCGGTGCCCAGGTCGCCGGCGGCCACCTGGCTCCACAGCTCGGACGGGTCGGAGCGGTAGACGACCGTGCCGTCGGTGGAGGCCTCGGGCGGCAAGCTGAGGGCGGGGAGGATCGTGTCCTGGAAGATCTCCACCGCGAGCCGCGGCGAATCGAACCGCCACACCTCGGGCGCGCGGCCGACGACCCAGACGCCCAGGGCCGGCTGTGCCGCCGCCGCCACGGCGGCGGCGAATTCCCGGCCGCTGTCGCCCGCGAACGGCTCCACGGCAGAAGGCACCCCGGCCAGCCGCGTGACATCGACAGGCGTCTTGAAGGCCCGGTGGATGGGATCGATGGTGAGCGCGGGGGAGTCGAGGCTGGTAACCACGGCGAGCTTGGCCGCGGCGGCGGTGTCGGGAGCGGCGCGATGCTCCGCGGCGAAGCGCTGGCCGACCTTGTAGCGGTGATGGCCGTCGGCGATCGCCGACGGAACATTCAGGACGTCGCGGTAGCGTTCGATGCGTCCGGGGTCGTCGATGCGGTAGATCGCGTGGACGTGGCCGTCGGCGTCGCGGTGACGCACCAGCGGCTGCTGGCCCTGAAGATCCTCGCGCAGCAGGGCGTCGAGCTGGCCATGGTCCTCCGAGAGCAGCAGCACGGGCTCGAGGTCCACCTGCATGGCCTCGAGCAGCGCCGTGCGGTCGGCGAGCGGCTTGTCCAGTGTTTGCTCGTGGGGGCGGATGACCGTGGGGTCTTCGTAGCGTACGAGGCCAAGCACACCCAGGCGCTCGCCGCCGTGCTCGTCGCCGCCCGCGAGCTCGATGACGTAAGGATAGATGGCGGGCCGCGGATCGCGGGCGATGACTCCCTCGCGCAGCCACTTGCGGTGCAGGGCCGCGGCGAAGGAATAGGGATCGCCACCCTCCGGGGCCACCGGCTTGCTGAGGTGGACGAAATGATGCGGCGACTGGGCGTGGTACCGGTCGCGCAGCGCGTCGTTGAGCTGGTCGTAGGGCGGAGCGGCCAGCTCTCCGGCCTCCCCCGCCTGTGGCGTGTAGTGAATTCCCTCGAAAGCGTACAGGCGCATGCGTTCCTCCTCCTGGTCCTCGCGAACCGGGCCTATTGTATTCGGTCGACTCGCTGATGATGGGCAGCTTTCAGATCTCGTTCCACAGCCAGCCGGCCCGCGCCATGCGCCGCACCACGGTGCGGGTGTGGGCGCGGTAGCCGCGGCTGGCGCTGCCGGGGTGCCACACTCTCGGCGCCGGCAGGCTGGCGGCCAGCTCGGCGGCCTGGCGCTCCGTCAGATTGGCGGCCGACTTGCCGTAGTAGTGGCGGGCGGCGGCCTCGGCGCCGTAGATGCCGGGGCCGAGCTCGACGACGTTCAGGTACAGCTCCAGGATGCGCCGCTTGCTCAAGCTGCTCTCGAGCTGGTGGGTGAGGATCGCTTCCTTCACCTTGCGCAACGGGTTGTAGGAAGGGGAGAGCCAGAGGTTCTTGGCGAGTTGCTGGGTGAGCGTCGAAGCGCCGCGGGGAAGCTCCTTCTCGTCCCAGGCGTCCTGGAGAGCCGCCTTGATCTCCTCGTCGTCGAAGCCATGGTGGCCGAAGAAGCGGAGATCCTCGCCGGCGAGCACCGCCCGCTTGAGGTGGGACGAGATGCGCGAGTAGGCCACCCACTTCCACTCTACCTTCGGCTTCGGCCCGAAGATCCCCAGGCCCCGATAGTGCTCGATGAACGCCGTGGTCGCGGGGTGGTGGTCGGTGAGCGAGGCCACGTTCGGCCAGGTCGCCGCCTCCCAGACGAGACAGGTCCCGAGCAGCGCCAGGGCGCCGAGGAGGAGGAGCCGGTTGCGCCCGAAGCGGGGCGCCTCGTAGGGGGGAGCGATCATACGGAGGAGAGCCATTCTAGCAGGAGTCGGCGGAGCGGTTCGCAAGCTCGTCGAAGGGCCGTGCTAAGATCCTGAAGATGCTATGAGAGCATGTCGTAGCTCCGTCCTTGAAAAGTGTCGGCTACTGAATAGGAGATCAGGATGGACAGACTTTTGGGTACCAGGCAGACAGGAGGGCTCGCGGCGGCAATCTGCTTCGCCGCCGCTCTGGGTAGGGTTGCCGCGATGGCCGGGGGAGCGACGCTTCCCGCGGACGCCGTGCTGGCCCCGCAGACGTTCGGCATCACGCTGCCGGCGCAAGCCGTCGACAAATCTCTGAAGCCCGTCCGGCTCACACCGTCCGAGCAGGCGGGAATCGCCCTCGGCGCGGTGCCCGAGGTCCGGCTCCAGCCCATCGACCGCGACGCCGTCCTCAAGGAGGACGCGAGAAACGAGCGGTCGGGAATGACCAAGGCCCTGCGTTTCGCCGTCGCCCGCGACGTCCGGCTCGCCGACGCCAACGGCAACTGGTACGACGCCGGCGGGGGAGCGCGGCTGTGGGTGGGCGATGTCGTTTCGTCCGCGGCCCTCGGCATCCGCCTCCACTTCAAAGGCGTCCACCTGCCGGAAGGCGCCGAGCTGGCGGTGTACCCGGTCGTCGATCCGTCCGGTGCCGGAGGCACCCTCAAGAACGGTTTCCCCGGCTTCGACCGAGCCGTCGAGCGCTATCAGGGCTCGGAGGCGCAGGCCGAGCGCGCCGACTTCTGGACCGGCACGCTGTCGGGCGAGCGCGTGCGCGTCGAATACCTGGCTCCGGCCGATACCGGCCCGGGCCTGCCGTTCGCCGTGGACAGCCTCCAGCACCTCTACCTCGACCCGGTGGCGAAGCTGGCGAAGAGCCTGATCCAGCAGAAGGACGACGCCGGTCCCTGCCATAACGACGTCACCTGCTTTCCGGAGTGGGCCGACCAAGCCCGGGCGGTCGCCGGCCTCGGCATCATCGTTGCCGGCGGCAGCGAGTTCTGCACCGGCCAGCTCCTCAACGATCAGTCGGGCGACTTCACACCGTACTTCCTGACCGCGCACCACTGCCTCAGCACTCAGAAGGACGCCACCAACAGCGAGTTTTTCTGGTTCTACCAGACCGATACCTGCAATGGGACGCCGCCGAGCCTCGACAGCGTGCCGCACTCCACCGGGGGGACGCTGGTTTCCACCGGCGCCGGCTCCGACTACACGTTGATGATGGTGGAGGGTGCTCTGCCGGACGGCCTGTTCTGGTCCGGCTGGACGGCGGCGGCGGTCGCCAACGGCACCGATGCCGCGGGCATTCATCACCCCGAAGCGGACTTCAAGCGCATCAGCTTCGGCTTCAAGGACGAGAGCTCGGCCTGCCCGAGCGCGAGCTTCGACCGGATCAGTTGGACGGACGGCGTGACCGAGCCCGGCTCGTCCGGTTCGGGGATCTTCCGGACGGACACCCACCAGCTCTTCGGCCAGCTCCTGGGCGGCCCCTCGTTCTGCGGCGCCAACGCGGCCGACCTCTTCGACTGCTACGGCGCCTTCGCCGCCACCTACAAGCAGATCAAGAACCCCTTGAGAAGGGGTTGGGACGACGCCTCAGAGCCGAACAATACCTGCGCCCAGGCGCGGGTGGTCGGCACCGGCACGATCAAGAACCGGGTCGTCAAAATCCTCGATCCCGACTGGTACAAGATCAAGGTCAAGCCTGGAAAGACCGTCACCGTCCGGGTGAACTTCGCCAACGCCAACGGCGACGTCGACCTCGATCTCTTCGGCGCGGCCTGCGGCGGGAATCCCCTCGCCACCTCGCGGACCACGAACAACCAGGAGATCGTCGAGTGGACCAACAGGACCGGCCAGCAGGCCTTCTTCTCCTGGAAGGTCTACCTCGCCTCGGACACCCGCAACTACTACAACCTGACGGTCTCCATCCGCTGAAATCCCTGTCGCCGGGTTCGGAAGTTTTCCGAGCCCGGCGGCCGCACCGTGGTAAAATCGCCCAGATTTTTGTGAGTAACTTCCTCAAGCTCCGCCCTTCGACTGGCGAAGCTACCGAAAAGGAGAACGGGATGGACATTCTCATGGGCCGCAGGCGGCGTTGGGCGGGCCGGCTGAGTTTGGCGATCGGGCTAACCGCCGTCGGCGCGAGTGCCGGATGGGCGGCGGCGCCGCCCACGCCGGCCACGATCGAGGCGCAGGTTCCCCAGACCTTCGGCGTCAAGATGCCCAGCCGCACCCTGAAGACTCTGAAGCCGGTCCGGCTTACGCTGTCGGAGCGCGCGGCGATTTCCCTCGCCGCCGTGCCGGAGGTGCGGCTCAAGGCCGTCGACCGCGACGCCCTGCTCAAGGAGGATGCGCTCAACGAGCGGCAGAACCCCACCAAGATGGCGCGCTTCGGCGTCGCCCGCGGCGTCAAGGTGTCCGTGGGCGATGGCGACTGGTACGAGATCGGCGGCGGCGCCGCCGGCGGGAAACTGTGGGTGGCCGACATCGTTTCGACCGACGCGATCGGCATCCGGCTCCACTTCAAGGACGTCCATCTGCCGGCCGGCGCCGAGTTGGCGGTCTACGCCCCCAACGACAGGACTGGCTCCGGCGGCACGCTCAAGAACGGTTTCCCGGCCTTCGATCCGGAGCGCTACGTCGAGCATTATCAGGGCTCGGAGGTGCAAGCCCTGCGCACCGATTTCTGGACCGGCACCCTCTTCGGCGAGCGCGTGCGCGTCGAGTACCTGGCTCCGGCGGGAACTGCCGCCGCCAACGTCGAGCTGCCGTTCGCCATGGACAAGCTTCAGCACCTCTATGCCGATCCGGTGGCGAAGGCGGCGCTGAGCCTGATGCAGAACAAGGGCATCGCCGGCCCCTGCCACAACGACGTGACCTGCTTTCCGGAATGGGCGAATGTGGCCAAGTCGGCCTCGGTGATGGACATCATCTTCGACGGCGGTATCGCCTCCTGCACCGGCCAGCTCCTCAACTCCCAGGCGGTCGATTTCACGCCTTATTACCTGACGGCGCATCACTGCCTCAGCACGCCGGAGGACGCGGCCAACACGGAGTTCTTCTGGTTGTACCAGACCTCCACCTGCAACGGCACTCCACCGTCGATCGAGAGCGTGCCCCGCTCCCTGGGGGCGTCGCTGCTATCCACCAGCGCCAACTCCGACTACACGCTGCTGATGGTCGAAGGCGCCCTGCCGGACGGCCTGTTCTGGGACGGCTGGACCTCGGCGAAGGTCGCCGATGGCACCGATGCCGCGAGCATCCATCACCCCCAGGCCGACTTCAAGCGTATCAGCTTCGGCTTCAAGGATCAGAGCTCGGCGTGCCCGGACAGCTCCACCTTCGTCCGCATCAGTTGGACGGATGGTCCGACGGAACCGGGGTCCTCCGGCTCGGGCGTCTACCGGACCGACTCGCAGCAGCTCTTCGGTCAGCTCTTCGGCGGCCCCTCGCGCTGCGGTAGCGAGACGTTCGACTGCTACGGAGCTTTCGCCGCGACCTACCCGAAGATCAAGACCCTGCTGAAGACGGGCACCGACGACAGCTCGGAGCAGAACGATTCCTGCTCCAAGGCGAAAAACGCCGGCAAGGGCACGCAGCGCAACCGCATCGTCAAGCAGTTCGATCCCGACTGGTACAAGATCAGCGTGCCGGCGCACAAGACGGTCACGATCCACCTCGCGTTCTCGAACGCCAACGGCGACATCGACCTCGACTTCTTTGGCTCGACCTGCGGGGGGAGCCCCTTGTTCACCTCGCGCTCGACCGACGATCAGGAAGATCTCCAGTTGACCAACGTCAGCAACAAGGCCCTCCTCGCCATCTGGCAGGTCTACCTCGCCGACGACACCCGCAACAGCTACGACCAGACGGTCACGATTCACTAAAGACCGATCCCGATGAACGATCCAATCAAATAGCTTGCCGCCGGGCCCGGATTTGACTCCGGGCCCGGCGGCGAGATCCCGCAGCACCAAAGTCTTGCCGCCGATCACCGTTCCCCTTCACGCTCCCGAGCTGGCGCCCGGCCGCTGGGTCCAGGGTCCCGAGGTCTCCATCGCGTTCTCGCGTGGCGCGGTGGTGCTGGTGGACTTCTGGGAGTCGACGTGCGTCAACTGCCTGCGGACGTTGCCGTACCTCAAGGCCTGGCATGAGCGCTATGCCGGGCGTGGGCTCGTCATCGCCGGCGTCCACACGCCGGAGTTCGACTTCACGGCCGATCCGGAGCTGGTGGCGGCGGCCGTGCGGGCCGAGGGGATTCCCTATCCGGTGATCCTCGACCAGGATCGCGGCACCTGGCTGCGCTTCGCCAATCACTACTGGCCGGCCCACTACCTGGTCGACGCCCGGGGTTACCTGCGCTATGAGCACTTCGGCGAGGGCTCCTACGGCGAGACGGAGGAGTGGATTCAGCGCCTGCTGCGCGAGGCCGGGGATTCAGCACCGATGCCCGAGCTGCTCGAGCCGGTGCGGGAGGAGGACCGGCCGGGCGCCGTCTGCTACCCGGCGACGCGGGAGACCCACCTCGGCTTCCACCGCGGCAAGCTCCTCGCCCCCGAGGGCTACCGGCCCGGGGAGGACGTGCGGCACGGCTCCCGGCCGGAAGGGCCGGCACCGGCGGGGATGTTCAGCGTCCGCGGCCTCTGGCTTCATGAAGCCGAATACCTGGAGACCCGCGAGCCGGGATCGGAGCTGGATCTGCTGTGCGAGGCCACGGGGGTGAACCTCGTGCTGGAGCCGGCGGGGGAGCTTGAGATCGAGGTGGACGGCGGGCCGGTGCCGGAGGACGAGCGCGGCGCCGACGTCGTGGCGCGGGACGGCCGCACGTTCGCCGTCTGGGAGAGCGCGCGCATGGTGCGGCTTGTGGACTCCCCGGTCTTCCGCCAGCGGCACTTGGTGTTGAGGTTCCCGCGGCCGGGGGTGCGGGCCTACGCCTTCAGCTTCTCGACCTGCGCCGTGCCGGCGTAAGCTTTACACGTGATGGTGGGCCATGCCTTCCCGGTATTCGGGATGGCGCTTGAGGAAGGCCTGGACGAAGGGGCAGGTGGGGAAGAACTTCGCCCCCTGCGTCTTGATCTGGTCGAGGCTGGCCTGCACCAGATCCTCGGCGACGCCGTGGCCGCGCAGCTCCTCGGGCACGAAGGTATGCATCAGGTTGTAGACGTCGCCGGAATGTGCGTACTCAATGTGAGCCTCGTGGCCGTCCACGACCGCGATGAACTTGTGTTGCGTTTCGTCGTTCCGGACCTCGAGGCTCATTTGTTGTCTCCTTGGCGCAGTTGGGCGAGGCGTTCCTCGGCGAGCCGGTCGGCGGCGGCGTGGGGTGACACGCCCTCGGCCTTGGCCATACGGAGCACGGCGAGCAGGGTATCGTAGATCCCGTCGATCCGTGCCGGAACCTCCTCCTCGCCCCAGCCCAGCAGCTCGGGAGCGCCGCCGATCACGCCCCCCGCATTGACCACGTAGTCGGGCGCGTAGAGGATCTTGCGCTCGCGGAGGCGGTCGCCGTCGGCGGGCTCCTGGAGCTGGTTGTTGGCGGCGCCGGCGACGATCTTCACCCGCAGTTGCGGAATCGTTTCGGCGTTGAGGATGCCTCCCAGGGCGCAGGGCGCGAAGATGTCCGCCTTGGCACTGAAGATCTTCTCCGGCGGCAGTCCTTCGGCGCCGGTGGCCGTGGTCACCTGGTAGACCCGCTCGGGGTCCACGTCGGTCACCCGCAGCCAGACTCCCATTCTGCTCAGCTCGACGGCGAGGTGGTAGCCCACGTGGCCACAGCCTTGAATGGACACGGTCCGCCCGGCCAGCTCGTCCGATCCCCAGCGGTGGAGGGCCGCGGCCTTCATCGCCCGCACCAGCCCGTGCGCCGTACGCGGCGAGGGATCGCCCGAGCCGCCGGGGAGGCCCGCGACGTGCCGGGTCTCGCGGCGCACGATCTCCATATCCTCGGGGCTCGTGCCCACGTCTTCGGCAGTCATGAACAGGCCGCCCAGCCGTTCGATGGCGCGGCCGTGAGCGAGCAGCATCGCCTCGCGCTCCTGGCCGCTCCCGGTTCCCTCGCTCGCCAGGATCACGGCTTTGCCGCCGCCGAGGGGAAGGCCGGCCAGAGCGTTCTTGTAGGTCATTCCCTGCGAGAGACGAAGCGCGTCGGTCATCGCGTCCGCCTCGCGCGGATAGGACCACAGCCGCGTGCCGCCCACGGCAGGGCCGGCCACGGTGCTGTGGATGGCGATGACGGCCCGGTAACCGGCCTCGGGATCGCGGCAGAAGACGACCCGCTCGTGGTCCGTTCCAGGATGCAGCTCCTCCAGAGTCAAGGGGCTCAAGAGCGCCTCCTCTGCCAGGCGTCGCGCACGTGCACGGCGACGCTCGCGAAATCGCTGAACACGCCGTCCAGCCCCAAGTCGAAGAACTGCTCGTACTCGCTCTCCGGCTCGCCCGCGTAGTCGGGAGCGAGGAAGGGCTCCTCGCTGCGGAAGGTCCAGGAGTGGACGGCGAGGCCCGCACGGTGGGCATCCGCCACCAGGGACGTCGGAGGCAACAGCTCGCCGTCGGGTCCGGCGGGAACGATCCGCCGCTTGTGGGGACCGATGCCCTTGGCGTACTCGGCGATGGCGGCCAGGCCCCGCGGTGTGGCGAGATCGTCGTACGTGCGCGGATCGCCGGCCAGGGCGAGGTCCCATGGCTGGCCCTTGGAGTCGAGGAGCTGGATGAGAGGTAGGTCCGTCTGCCGGCGCATCGCCTGGAGGTTGGCGGTCTCGAAGGACTGAATGAAGACCGGGGCGAGCGGTCCGCTCTGGCCCTGGGCTTCCAGCGCCGCCAGTAGCGGCTCCTCCAAGGGGAGGCCGAGGGACCGGAAATAGCTGGGGTGCTTGGTCTCGGGATAGACGCCGATCGTCCGTCCGGTCTCCTGGCTTTGGTTCACCGCGAGGTCCAGCACCTCGTCGAAGGTTGGGATCTTGAAGCGGCCGTCGTGCTCGTGACTGCGGAACGGGTGGCGTTCGCGGGCGCGCAGGGTGGTGACCTCGGCGAAGGTGAGATCCTCGGCGAACCAGCCCGTGACCTCGTGGCCGTCGATCCGCTTCGTGGTCCGGTAGCCGGCGAGCTCCGGATGATCGGCCACGTCGGTGGTCTTCGAGAGCTCGCTCTCGTGGCGTGCGAGGAGCACGCCGTCCTTCGTGATCACCAAGTCGGGCTCGATGAAGTCCGCGCCCATGGCGATGGCGAGCTCGTAGCCCTCCAGAGTGTGCTCAGGCCGATAGCCGCTGGCGCCTCGGTGGGCGATGACGAGGGGTTTTCGAATCACGGCCTCAGCCTCTCATAATCCGCCGGGGTATCCACGTCCAGCACCACGCCGGGATCATCCACAGGCACCTCCAGCAACTCGGCCTCGTGGCGGTCTCGGAGCTGCTTCAGGCCGATCTCGGGATCGAGGCGGAAGATCTCCGGGATCAGGGACGGCGCGAGGGCCAGCGGATGCCCGCGCTTGCCTTCGAAGACGGGCACGGCGAGAGTGGACTTTTCCGCGGCCATCCGCCGCAGCAACTCGGCGACGGACTTGGAGCTCAGACGGGGAAGATCGGCGGGAGAGATGAGGAGGACGTCGCCGCGCCGGGCCAGGGCGTCCGCACCGCCCAGGGCGATAATCCCCTCCTGGATGCTGGAGAGCATGCCGCGCTCCGGTACCGGGTTGACCGCCGTGACCACGCCCGCCTGCCGCGCCCAATCCCGCAGCGCGTCGTCGTCCGCCGCGGTGACCAGGACGATGCCGTCGACGCCGCCGGCCCGCAGAGCACCCACCACCGCCGCCACCAGCGGGCTGCCGCGGAACGGAAGGAGGAGCTTCGGCCGGCCCATGCGTCGGGAGGCGCCGGCCGCGGGCAGGACGGCGATCGCGGAGGAGGCCATGAGTCAGAGGCGCCGGGCCAGCACGATCGTCCGGTCGTCCGCGAACGGCACGCCGCGGGCGAAGGTCTCCAGATCCTTCTCCAAGGCCGCCGCCAGCGCGGGACAGGGCTCTTTCCGGTGGAGGGCGCAGACTTTCTGGATACGCTCCAGGCCGTATTCCTCGTCATCCGGGTCCGCGGCCTCGGCGATGCCGTCGGTGTAGAGGACGAGAAGGTCGCCGGGCGCCAGCGTCGCCTCGGCGGCCCGGTAGCGCGCGCCGGGCAGGAGCCCCAGGGGAACGCCGGTGGGTCCCAGCGCTTCGACCTCGCCTCCGGCCCGCACGATGAGGCTCGGGTTGTGGCCGGCGTTGGTGTAGCGCAGGAGGCCGGTGGCCGTCTCCAGCACGGCGAGAAAGGCGGTGGCGAACTTCTCCGGCGGCGTCCGCCGATAGAGGAGGCGCGACAGGCGGACGCAAATCTCGTCCGGCGGCAGGCCGTCTTCGATGGGCCCGGCGGAGAAGGCCTGAAGCGAGGCGGTGAGGAGCGAGGCCGCCATGCCCTTGCCGGAGACGTCGGCGATCATCAGCACCAGCTCGCGGTCCTCCGCCCGCGGCACCACCTCGTAGTAGTCCCCCGACACCACGCGGGACGGGAAGTTGGCGCCGTGCAGCTCCCAGCCCGCGACCGGCGGCAACTGGCTGGGCAGCAGGGCCACCTGAATGCGGCGGGCGAGCGCCAACTCCTCCTCCAGGCGCCGCCGCTCCTCGGCCTCCAGAACCAGCCGGAGGTTGCGCAGGTGGAGCGCCGCCACCGCCGCCAGCGACACCAGCAGCTCCAGATCTTCTTCCCCGAACTGGCGCACCTGCAAGCGCGATTCGAGGACGATCATCTCCAGCGTCCCCTCCGGGCCCAGCAGCGGCGCCGCGACCAGGCTGCGCACGCCGGAGAAGAGGATGCTCGGCGCCTCGGCGAAGCGCACGTCCGTCAGGGTGTCGAGCACCAGGGCGGCCATGTTCTTCTCGGCGACCTCGCGCACCAGGCTGCGCGAGAAGCGCATCTCGGCGAGGTCGCCGGCCATCGAGCGGATGGCCGCGGGCCGCAACTCGCCGTCGGCCTCCTTGAGCAGAATGGCGCCGCGATCCGGCCGCAGGTGATCGAGCGCGCGCTCGAGGATCAACCCCAGTAGCCCCTCCAGGGAGAGCGACTGGCCGAGCGCCTGGTGGATCTCGTTGAGCAGCTTCAGCCGGTCGGCATAGCGCCGCAGGCCGGTTTCGCCCTGAGCTTGAGCGGCGTCGGCCGAGCCCTGGCGGTCGAGCACCTCGGCGGCGCTCCGGAAGATCGTGCCGTCCTCCAGGAAGTCGTCGACCTGGGTGACGCGGTGCACCGGGAGCGCTTCCTCCTGGAGCGTCAGCAGGCTACCGCTGATCTTGATGGTGTCCCCCACGACGAGCGGCGCTGGCTCCAGCACCTTTTGGCCGTTGAGCAGCGTGCCGTTGCGCGAGCCGAGATCCTCCACGTAGACGGTGGAGCCGGCCCGGTAGAAACGCGAGTGCCGGCGCGAGAGGAAGGGATCGGCGAGCGTCAGGTCGGCGTCGGCGGCCCGGCCGACGACCAGCGAATCCCCCTGGAAGGGGTGGTCGAAGGGCAACCCTTCAGGGGGAACGATGTGGAGCTTCAGCATGGCGGCGTCATTCTAGCCCGTCGCCTTTCGTTCCGCCGTCCCTGCCGTCCCGAAATCGCCGGTTGACGGCACCCTAGAGCCATGGAGACTGCAACTTATCAAGAGAACGCCCGTGTCGCGATCGATGCCGCGCGAGTCCAGGCGGCGGGAGAGGGAAAACGAGTCGCCGTGGTCTTCGGGTCCGACTGGTGCCCGGACTGCGAAGCCTTCAAAAAAGCCCTCGGCCACCGTCTCGTATCGCCGATCGTCGATCCCAGTTTCGTCGTCGTCAAGGTCTCGGTGGGGAACCGGGACCGCAACATCGACCTTATGGAGCAGTACGGCATGACCGTCGAGAGCGGCATTCCCGCCGTGGCGATCGTGGAGCCGGACGGCTCGCTGGTCGCCGCTCAGCTCGACGGCGAGTTCCGCAACGCCAGTTGCCTGCTTTCCGTCGCCGAGATGGTGTCGTTCTTCCACCGCTGGGCGCCGGAGCACGCGGAAGAACACTGAAACCCAGCGGCCCTGGGGATATGATCGGCCTGCCATGGCCGGTCATGATGTTTTCGAAGGACTCTGGATCGACGGCAAGCGGGTCGCCGCCCGCTCCGACCAGTCCGCCCCCGTCCTCAATCCGGCGACGGGGGAGATCCTCGCCCAAGTCGCTCAAGGCGGGCCTGAGGACGTCGACGCCGCGGTCGCCGCGGCCCTGCATTCCTGGCAGCGGGGGGATTGGCGCCGGGCCACCGTCGCCGAGCGGGCGCGGGTGCTGCTCCGGCTGGCCGAGCGGATTCGAGAAAAATCCGGGGAGCTCGCGGCGCTCGAATCGCGCAACGTCGGCAAGCCCATCTCGGAGGCGGGTGGCGAGATCGAGATGGGCGCCGCGTGCTTCCAGTATTACGCCGGCCTGATTCCGGCCTTCGGCGGCCAGACCGTCCCGGTTTCCGCGCCCGGCACCGGCCTCACGTTCCGCGAGCCGGTGGGAGTCTGCGGCCTCATCGTGCCGTGGAACTTCCCCTTCGCCATCACCACCTGGAAGATCGCCCCGGCGCTGGCGCTCGGCAACTCGGTCGTGGTCAAGCCGGCTTCGGCCACGCCGCTTTCCGCCCTACTCCTCGCCGAGCTGGCCGCCGAGGCCGGCTTGCCGCCCGGGGTGCTCAACGTCGTGCCGGGGCCGGGTGGCGCGGCCGGCTCAGCCCTCGCCCGGCACCCGGACGTGCGCAAGATCTCCTTCACCGGCTCGACCGAAGTGGGGAGCGAGGTGATGCGCACGGCGGCTGCGGACGTCAAGCGCGTCTCCCTGGAGCTGGGCGGCAAATCGGCGAGCCTGATCTTCGCCGATGCCAACTTGGAGAAGGCCGGCGTCTCGGTCTCCGGCTCCTTCGGCAACGCCGGTCAGGACTGCTGCGCCCGCAGCCGCGTCCTCGTCGAGCGGACGGTCTATGAGGAGGTGGTCGAGCGCTTCGTGGCGCGCGTTCGTGCCCTGCGCGTGGGCGATCCACAAGACCCGGCGACGGAGATCGGCTCGCTCATCTCCCCCGCGCACCGCGAGAAGGTCGACGGCTGGGTGCGGCGCGGCGTCGAGGAGGGGGCGACGCTCTGCACCGGCGGCCGGCCGCTGGCGGGGAGCCTCTACGACCGCGGCAGCTTCTACGAGCCGGCCGTCTTTCGCGACGTCAAGCCCGGGATGTCGATCGCCCAGGAGGAGATCTTCGGTCCCGTGGTCTCCATCCTGCCGTTCGACACCGAGGAGGAGGCCATCCGGCTCGCCAACGGCACCATCTACGGCCTCTCCGGCTCGCTCTGGACGCGCGACATCGGCCGCGCGATGCGGGTGGTGCGCGCCGTCGAGACCGGCGTGATCGCGGTCAACACGAGCTGGAGCGTCCATCTGGAAATGCCCTTCGGGGGCGTCAAGCGCAGCGGCGTCGGGCGCGAGCTCGGCCCCTCGGCGCTCGATCACTACAGCGAGTGGAAGAGCGTGTTCATCGCGGAGGAGTAATTGGAGGTGACTCGATGACCGTAAAGGGCCTGCTGACCCCGGGTGAGCTGGGCGATCTCGTGGAGCGCGGCGAGATCGAGACCGTCCTGGCCGTCTTCCCCGACATGTACGGCCGCTTGATGGGCAAGCGGGTCACCGGCTCCTTTTTCGTCGACTCGGTGGCCGGCCACGGCATGCACGCCTGCGACTACCTGCTCGCCTGCGACATGGAGATGGACGTCATCCCCGGCTACAAGTACACGAGCTGGGAGACCGGGTATGGCGACTTCCACTGCGTGCCCGACATGGCCACCCTGCGCCGGGCCACTTGGCTGCCGGGAACGGCCCTGGTGCTGTGCGACCTCCTGGACGGCCACGAGCAGCCGGTCGAGGTCTCGCCGCGGCGCATGTTGCAGCGCCAGCTCGCGCGGGCGAAGGACGCGGGCTTCCGAGTGATGGGCGGCACGGAGATCGAGCTCTACGCCTTCGAGGACAGCTTCGCCGAGGCGCGCACGAAGAGCTATCATGATCTGCGGCCGATGGGCTCCTACAACGAGGACTACCACATCTTCCAGGGCACCAAGGAGGAGGAGCTGATCGGCGCCATTCGCCGGCACCTCGACCAGAGCGGAGTTCCCATCGAAGTCAGCAAAGGCGAGGCCGGGCTCGGCCAGCAGGAGATCAACCTCCGCTTCAGCGAGGTGCTGACGCAGGCCGACCGCAACGTCCTCTACAAGCACGCGGCCAAGGAGATCGCGTGGGCGCAGGGCAAGTCGGTGACCTTCATGGCGAAGTGGGACGAGAAGCACACCGGCTCCAGCGCGCACATCCACATCAGTCTCTGGGGCGAGGACGGGAAGAATGCCTTTCCCGGCGACCGGCCGACCGGCCCGGTCGAGGCGAGCGATACCTTCCGTTGGTTCCTGGGGGGCTGGATCCGGAACGCGCGCGCCTTCGCCGGCTTCTACGCGCCATACGTCTCCTCCTACAAGCGCTACCAGTCTCGCTCCTGGGCGCCGACGGCCATCGCCTGGAGCTACGACAACCGCACCGCGGGGTTCCGGGTGGTGGGCCACGGCCCCTCGCTCCGCATCGAGTGCCGCATCCCCGGCGCCGATGCCAACCCCTACATCGCCTACGCCGCTGCCATCGCCGCCGGCCTGGACGGCATTCAGAACCGAATCGAGCCGCCGGATATCTTCCAGGGCGACATCTACGCGGCCCGCGAGCTGCCCCGCGTTCCGGGGACCCTGCGCGAGGCGATCGCCGAGCTGGAGCAGAGCGATCTGGCCCGTGAGGCTTTCGGCGCCGACGTCGTCGATCACTACCTTCACTTTTTGAAGACCGAGCAGAGGAAGTTCGACGAGGTGGTGACCTGCTGGGAGCGGGCTCGGTATTTTGAACGGGCTTGATTCTGCGTGCGAGATCGATGACCGAGCTGAAGCCCCTCATCACCCCGGCCCTCTTCTCCCATCGCCCTCCCCCCGACCGGGAGAAGAGGGAGCAAGGCAAAAACGCCCCAGGGGACCCCTCTCCCGGTGAGGGGGGTTGGGCGGGGGCGGGAGAGGGGCAGGGGTGAGGGTCTTCGGGTGGGGGAACCTCTCAGGCGAGTTAAGTTAGCGCCTATGGGGTTATTTCTACTTTGTCAGACCACCACCTCAAGAGAGGTGCCGTCGGCGGTACCCGGGCGTAGAGGCACGCTGGCCAGATCTCCGTCATTCGCCAGGCAACTCCCTCAATTCCTCCGAAGGGGCTCTCGCTGTCTCTCTTGGGCCCATCAGAGACAAACCAACCCCACCTTGGTGTGAGGGCTTCACTCCAAGCGGACTGCGCCTTCTTTGAGTCGTGACCTGGGGCCAAGCCGCCGATCGCGGGCTCTA
>DASYJD010000048.1:0-64217 GCA_035996875.1 Thermoanaerobaculia bacterium | reverse complement strand
CTTCGACGAAACGGAGCAGGTGGTGACCCCCGAGACCTGCCCGTCGGGCTTCGACTGCAACGTGGACATCGTGATTCCGAACGAGTCTCAGCGGCTCGACGTGATCACGGATCTGCTGTCGCCGTTCCCGTTCGGCTGGGTGTACATCAACGGCCAGACGAACGGCACTCCTCCAATGGCGGTCCTTCCCGCCTACGGGGATCCCTTCGCCCAGATGTGGCTTGAGACGGTGATGGACGCCAACGGCCGGTTCAGCGTTGGGTTCAGTGGCGTTCAGTTCGACAACGCCAACCGCCCGGCCGGCACCATCCCGTAAGTATCTCGGGCTGGAGTCAACCTCAACGAGGGAGTGGGTGCCGTCTCCCGACGGCACCCACCCTGGTCCCCCGAATAGGTACCTGACCTCCTCTCAGGAGGACCCGTGATGAAAAGCAGAATCCCCCTTTGCCTGGCTCTCGCGAGCCTGTTGGGGTTGGGCGGCCCAGCGTTCGCAGTCATCGGCACCATCGATAACGTCCCCGCTGCCACCCTGCTGCTCCCCTACTTCGAGGTGGACATCGCCCATCCCGGTGGCGTCAACACCTTCTTCTCGATCAACAACGCCTTGGCGACGGCCGTGCTGGCGCACGTCACCATCTGGAGCGACCAGTCGATCCCGGTGCTCGACTTCGACGTTTACCTCACTGGCTACGACGTCGGCTGGGTGTACATCAACGGCCAGACCACCGGAGATCTGCCGATGCCGGTTCTGCCCGCCTACGGGGATCGCTTCGCCCAGATGTGGCTCGAGACCGTAATGGACGCCAACGGACGCTTCAGCGTTGGCTTCAGCGGGGTTCAGTTCGACAACGCCAACCGCCCGGCCGGCACCATCGAGTAGCCCGCGATAGAATCATCCGGATGTCGAATGCCGTCGAAGCCGTGGGCCTGACCAAGGTCTACCGGGTATATGCCTCCCCATGGGGCCGGTTGGCCGAGCTCGTGTCGCGACGGAAGCGCCATCGGGCCTTCCTGGCTCTGGAGGACGTGACCTTCTCTCTCCCCCGCGGCGAAGGGCTGGCGCTCATCGGCGAGAACGGCGCCGGCAAGAGCACGCTGCTGAAGATCCTGGCCGGCATCACCGCGCCCACTTCGGGCACGACCGAGGTCCGCGGCAAGGTGGCGTCCATTCTGGAGCTGGGCTCCGGGTTCCACCCCGAGTTCACCGGCCGCCAGAACATCGTGCTCAACGCCGCCATGCTGGGTTTGTCGCAGGACGAGCTGCGGCGCAAGATGCCCGAGATCGTCGACTTCAGCGAGCTGGGAGAGTTCATCGACCAGCCGGTGAAGACCTACTCGACCGGCATGGCCATGCGCCTGGGCTTCTCGATCGCGACCCAGGTCGATCCCGAGGTGCTCATCATCGACGAGGCGCTGTCCGTGGGGGACGGCTACTTTCAGAAAAAGTGCATGGACCGGCTCCGGCTGTATGTCGAGTCGGGCGGCACGCTCCTGTTCTGCTCCCATGCCATGTACTACGTCTCGGCTTTCTGCCAGCGGGCGCTCTGGTTGCGGAACGGTCGCGCCGAGGCCCTCGGCCCGGTCGCCGGGGTGGTACGCGAATACGAGAACTTCCTCGTCGCCAAGAGTGCGAAGGCCGCCGAGTCCGAGCCTGTGCCCGCCGTTGCGTCGCGGTCGCCGAAACCGGCCCGCATCGCTTCGATCCGTCTGGCCGAGCCGGAACGGGACTCCCTCTACGCTCCGGGAGATCCTTGGGAGCTGGAGGTGGAGTGGGAGACAGAGGACCCCCGGCTGGAGATCCACCTGGGGGTGGGGATCAACCGCACCGACGGCCTCGAGGTCTGCTCGTTCTCCTCCCACTGGGACGGGATTCCGCCCATGAGCGGGGAGACGATCTACACGGCCCGCTTGGCGATCCCCAGCCTGCCTTTGGCCAAAGGGGAGTTCACCCTGTATATTTTCCTTCTGGATGAAGAAGGCCTCCACGTCTACGACCAGCGCATCGTCCAGCGGGCCTTCACCGTCCAGAGCTCCGCGTACTCCTTCGGCTTGGTCCAGGTCGATCACTCCTGGAGCCTGGACGCCCGGAGCGGCTCGTCCGTATAAAGGAGGGTAGCGCAGGGCTGAACGCTTTGCGCGGAGGCGATTCATGATGAGCAAGATCTCCGGCTTGCCGGTGCTTTCCGATCCCCCGATCCTCAGGAGCCCGAGGCTGGCGGAGCTGCAGTTGAACCCCTTTCTCCACGCCGGCGAGGACAGGGTCTACAACCCGCTGACCGACCGTCTGCTCCTGCGGGGAGAGCCGGGCTACGACGGTTTGCGGGACGCCCTGAACGGCGGCCTCCCGCTCGATCTCCTGGTGCCCGGCGACCGTGCCCGGCTCGCCGAACAGGGCTGGCTCCTGCCGGCCGAATCGGAGCCGGCGCGGGAGTTCCTGCTCAAGCACGTCTCGCTGGAGGCCCACACGGTCTGCAATCAGTCCTGCTACTTCTGCCCGGTCGCCATCGCTCCCCGGGAGGACTACTTCATGCCCACGGAGCTCTACGAGCGCATCCTGGGCGAGCTGGCCGCTTGGCGGGACACGATTGAGGGGGTCTTCATGATCAACTACAACGAGCCGACCGCGGACAAGCGGTTCGTCGACCAGGTGCGGGCGATCAAGGCGGCGGGGCTGCCCCCCGCCGTGCTCACCAACGGCACGGGCCTGACTCCGAGCCGGATCGACGATCTCGTCGAGATGGGAGGCCTCCGTTACCTCTCGATCAATCTCTCGACCCTGGACCGCGAGCGCTATCAACGCGAGCGGGGCGGCGACCATCTGACGGCGGTCCTTCGGAACCTGGACTATGCCCGGGACAAGCCCCTGGCCCCGCAGATGGAGATGGTCGTTCTCGGCACGGGCAACGAGGATCACCAGCGCGACTTCGAGGAGATCTCACGGCGCTTCGCCGGCAGCCGCTTCGAGGTGAAGTACTACGAGGTGATGGACCGCGCCGGGTATCTCCAGATCGGCCACCGGCCGGCGGCCCGCAACCAGCGCCTCTGCGGTTGCGACAACGTCGGCTCCCGCCCCCTGCAGCACATCCACATCACGCCGCAGGGCAAGTGCATCCTCTGCTGCGAGGACTACGACGCCAAGTACGTGGTCGGCGACCTCACCCGGGAGAGCGTCCGGGAGGTGCTGACGGGGCCGGCCCTGGCGCTCATGCGGCGCTGGGTCTACGGCCTTGAGGAAGCGCCCAAGGACTTCATCTGCCACGGCTGCACGTTCGCCCTCACCCGTCCCGCTTGAGGCCGATGCGCCTGGCGGTGATCCTCGTCCACTACCACACGCCGGAGCTGGCCGCGGCGGCGGTGGAGGCCCTGCGGGCCGATATCGCAGGCAGTGCCGGCCTGGGGCTCGACGAGGTGGAGTGGCTGCTGGTCGACAACGGCAGCGACGCGGCAGGCCGTCGCCTGCTCGAAAGCCTGCCCGTCGAGCGGATCGATCCGGGGGCGAATCTCGGCTATGCCGGCGGCGTCAACTTAGGATTGGCGCGGTCGAAGGCCGAGCGGATCCTGCTGATGAACCCGGACGTGATCGTCCTGCCCGGCTGCGTCGCGGCTTTGCTCCAATGCCTACAGGATGGCGCCGCCGTCGCCGGCCCCCGCTTCTACTGGGACCATGGGCGGCGACTGGTCCAGCCCCCCTCCGAGGTCCGCAGCCGGCGCGAGGAGCTCGCGGCCCTGCTCGCCGGCCGGAGCCCGGGGTGGGCGGCCCGGGCCCGGCGGCGATGGCGGCGGCACGCCCGCCGCCACTGGGAGGCCCGTTCGCCGCTGCCGAGTTACGCTCTGAGCGGCAGCCTGCTGGCGCTCAGCCGATCGGCGTGGGAGAAGGTGGGTCCGTTCGACGAGGGCTTCCGGCTCTACTTCGAGGAGACGGACTGGCTCCTGCGGGCCGAGCGCCAGGGCTTGGCCTCGCGCTACGTTCCCGGAGCCGAGGCCGTCCATCTCTACAACCAGAGCGCCGCGCGGGAGCCCAAGGCTCAGCAGTGGTTCGAGGAGTCCGCGGGCCGCTTCCGCCGCCGGCACTACGGACTCTGGTTCGTAAAGCTGCTCGAAGGGCTCGACCGGCGGCTGCCGCGAAGCGGCGCGGCGTCCCCGCTGGCCCGGGTCCCTCCCGAGGGTCTGAGATTGCCGGAGGTGCCGTCCGCCTTTCCGCTCTGGGTCGAGGTCTCGCCCAACCCGGTGGGGTTCCCCGCGGCGGCCGAGCTGCTCTCCGGACCGCCCGGCCGGAGCTGGAGCCTGCCGGCCGAGATCGCCGGGCGGCTGCCCGCGGACAGCGAGCTGACGCTGCAGGTCGCCGACGGCGCGGGCCGGGAGATCGGGCGCTTCGCTCTGCCGTGCGGCGCCGTTCCGGCCGCCCGGCGAGGAGCGGCCTGAAAGCCGTGCGGATCTCCTACGTCCTCCCCCGGCCCGAGTTGGGCGGCGGCAACAAGGTCATCTTCCAGCACGCCCGGCTGCTCCAGGAGCACGGCGACGAGGTCACGGTCCTGTGTGAGGGGCCGAAGCCGGACTGGACCGACATCGATACCGCCTATGTGGACACCACGGCGGGAGCGCCGAACCTGCCGGAGCAGGACCTCGTCATCGCCACCTTCTGGACGACTCTGACGGTGGCCCGGCGCCTCGCGCTGGGTCCGCTGGCGCATTTCTGCCAGGGCTACGAAGGCGGGCTCGTCCACCTGCGGCCGGTGTTGCGGGAGATCGAAGCCGTCTATGCCTGGAAGCTGCCGACCCTGACGGTGTCGCCGCACCTCGGCGAGCTCCTGCGGGAGCGGTTCGGACGCGAGAGCCGGGTCGCCCCTCCTCCCCTCGACCCCCTGTTCCGGCCGGCTTGGCGCCTCGGGCCCCGGAGCCGGCCATGGATCGCCGTCCCCGGCATTTTCGAGGCGGAGGTCAAGGGCATCCGCACGGCGCTCGAGGCCGTGCGCCGGCTGCGTGCGGGCGGCATTCCGTGCCGGCTGCTGCGCTTCTCGACGCTGCCGCTGAGCGCGGAGGAGAGGACCCTTCTGGAACCGGACCGCTATCTCTGCGGCGTTCCGCCCGGCACGATTGCGCAGGCGCTCCGCGGCTGCGACCTCCTCCTGCTGCCCTCGCGCTCGGAAGAAGGTTTCGGGCTGCCGCTGCTCGAAGCCATGGCCTCCAAGGTCCCGGCCGTCGCCTCGCGGATTCCGCCGGCGGCCCACATGGCCGGCGGAGCGGTGCCGCTGGTGCCGGTGGGTGAGGCCGAGGCCTTTGCCGAGGCCGCCCGCAACCTCCTTTCGTCGCGGAGCGCCTGGCGCACCGCCCGCGAGAAGGGCTACGAGGCGTCGCGCAAGTTCCTGCCGGAAGCGGTGGCTCCCAAGCTTGTCGAGGGAGTCCGATGGGCGCGGGAGCGCGCCCTGCAAGATCTGCTGCCGGCCCCCCTTCCCATGGAGACCAAGCCTTGAAGCTGAATGCCGAGCCCAGCCCACTGCGCGAGCGGTACGTGAGCGCGCAGCCCTTTCCCCATATCGTGATCGACAACCTGTTCTCCGACGAGACCCTCGACAGCCTTCTGGCCGAGTTCCCGCGCCCGGGGGACATCGAGTGGGCGGCCTTCGACAATGCGACCGAGAAGAAGCTCGGCTACAAGTACACCTCGCCCCTGGGCAGGACCCTGCGGGATTTCCTCTGGGAGATGAGCTCTCCGCCGGTGCTGCAGTTCCTGGAGGCGCTCACCGGGGTCGAAGGGCTGATCCCCGACCCCTATTTCGGCGGTGCAGGGCCGCACCAGATCCTGCCGGGCGGCTTCCTCAAGATCCATGCGGACTTCAACTGGCACCCGCTCCTGAAGCTCGACCGCCGGCTCAACCTGCTGGTCTACCTGAACAAGGAGTGGCGGGAGGAGTACGGCGGGCACCTCGAGCTGTGGGACCGCGACATGGCGCATTGCGGGCAGAGGATCCTGCCGGTCTTCAACCGCACGGTGGTCTTCAGCACCACGGACTTCTCGTTCCACGGTCATCCCGCGCCGCTCGCCTGCCCGCCGGGGATGAGCCGCAAGTCGGTCTCGTTCTACTACTACACGAACGGCCGCCCGGACGAGGAGCGCTCGGCGCCGCACGACACGATCTTCAAGAAGACGCACGAGCACGATTGGTAGGGGGGCCGCCTGGCCGGCCCGGCCTCAGCCGTGGATCAGGACGTAGAAGCCCTTCGTCGCCAGGCTTTCGGGATCGGCCTCGAAGCGGGCCGGCAGCTCGCGGAACCAGTCGGGCAGCTCGGTCTTCTGGGGCACGAGCTCGAACTTCTCGATGCCGGCGCGGCGCAGCCAGTCGGCGAGCGTCCGGCGGGTGAAGAACCGGTAGTGGGTGTAACAGAGGAGCCCGATCGGCAGGTAGTCCCACCGGCCGGCGATCAGGTCCTCGACGATCGAGTAGTGGCCGACGTTGGGAATGGACAGGATGGCCCGCCCGCCCGGAGCGAGCAGCCGCTGGATCCGGGCCAGGAAAGCCTCGGTCTCCACCAGGTGCTCCACCAACTCCAGGGCGATCACGACGTCGTAGCCCCCCTCGATCTCCAGGTCCTGAACGTCGCCCTGGATCACCCGGTGGAGGTGCCGGGCCGCCTCGCGGGCCACGACCGGATTGAGCTCGACGCCCGTGACCCTGCACCCCAGCGTCTCCTGCAGGAGCCGGCCGGTGACGCCGCGCCCACAGCCGACCTCGAGCACCTCCCGGGCGTCGGCGGGGACGAATGGCAGGATGTCGGAGCGGACCTCGCCGTAGTAGTCGATGAACTCATGGAACAACCCCGCGTGGCCGATCCTGGGATTCCCGCCTTCCGCCGGAAGCTGCCGGAAGTGGTCGAAGGTCAGGAGGGAGACCGGCGCCCGCGAGGGGTTGAGGGGGACCCCGGCGGGGCTCGTCTCGAGGAAGGCCCGCTCGGCCCTCTCGTAGCCGCGCAGAGTGTAGATGGGGAAGCTGACGCCGGCCTCCGCCAGGCGGTAGGGCCGCACCTCCTGCAACCCCGTCCGGAGCAGCGCCCACATGGCCGCGAGGCTCCGCCGGCAGAGCAGGACGTTGCCGGAGCTCACCAGGAGGACGGCGTCGAACCGGCCACCCGCCAGAGGCTCGGGCGGGTCTTCGGCGACCGCCAGATCGACGGAGTCGAAGACCTCCCGCGCTTCGAGCAGGCAGTGGGAGAGGAGGTACTGGAGCTCCGGGGACTGGGCACTGCCGGCGTCGAGCGCCTTGACGATGAGGAGGCTGGGCATCCGCCCATCGTACAATCCCGGCCATGTCTCCGCGAAGCGCGTTTTCCGCGGCGAAGGTCCTGCCTCCGCTGCTCCTCCTTGCGGCCGTCCTGGCGTTCTACGGGCGGGCGCTGAACCGGCCGTTCACCAGCGAAGACTTCCTTCTCATCCGGTACCTGAGCGAGAACCCGCCCTGGCGGAACCTCGCGGCCCAGCTCTCCTCGCCCTGGCTGGGGATCACGATCGTCAAGTTCTACCGCCCGGTCTCGACTCTGCTCTACGGGTTGGAGATCGCGGCCTTCGGCGGCCGGCCCCTCGGCTACAACCTCGTGCACGTCCTCCTCCACGCCGTGAACACCTTCCTGGTCTGGACGGTGGCCCGGAAGCTCGGCGGGACGCGGATGGCCTGGGTCGCGGCCCTTCTCTTCGCGCTCTATCCTCTTCATCCGAACGCGGTCCTCTTCAGCGCCAGCTTCGCGACGCTCTTCGGCGCGGCCTTCCTGCTGGCGTCTGTCCTCGCCTACCAGCGCTTCCGGGAGGGAGGCTCCCTCGGCGCGTGGGGGGCCTCGATGGCGCTCTTCCTCCTGGCCCTCGGCTCCTATGAGGAGACGGCCGTGCTCCCCGTCCTGCTCGCGGCCTACGATCACCTGGCCGGCGGGCGGGTGAGCGGGCGCCGCCACGCCGCGCTCGCCCTGGGCTATCTGCCGTTCTTCGGGGTCCTGGGGCTCTACCTCCTGTTCCGCCGGAGCCTCTTCGGAGTGGTGCTCGGCGGCTACGAGGAGTACAGCCGGCAACTGCTCGCGCCGCAGCTCCGGCGGATGGCCGGCGATCTCGCGACCTCGATCGTCCAGCTCCATTTCCCGGTGTTCGGCGGGGAGCCGGACTTCCGGGCGGTTGCGATCGGCTGCCTTCTGCTCGCCGGCGGGCCGCTCGCCTTCTGGCTCCTCCGTCGCCGCCCGCTCGACGGCGGACAGCTCCGTCTCTGGCTTTTCGCCTGGGCCTGGACCCTGCTGGCCCAGGCGCCCTTCGCGTTCCGCCCGTGCGTGCCCGCCAATGGGAGGTACTGGTATCTGGCCGCGGCCGGCGTGGCCCTGAGCGTGGGAGTCCTGGTCCGCGGAGCCGCTGTCCGGAGTGTGGCGTCGGCGGCGGTAGGGCTCTTCGGGGTCTTCTGGGCCGTGCTCCTCTTCAGCTCGATCGGTGATTCCGTCGAAGCCGGCCGCACCGCCCGGACGATCCAGGGCGAGCTGCTGGCGGCCGAGAGGGCCGAAGCGACCGGGCGGGCCTCCGATCCGCGAGCGCCGGTCTTCCTCACCCGCTATCCCTACTTCCTAGTCAACGAGGCCCAGGTGCCGATGGCGCAGATCTTCCACTACGGTCTTCGGGATTCCGTCCAGCCGCCGTTCGCTCGCGCCCGCCTCCCGCTCTATCCCCTGCCTCCCCTGACCGGCGTCGAGCTCCTGCCCGTGGCTCTCGGCGCGCCGGCGAGCCGGATCTACGAGTGGGACGGAGGCACGAGGACGATCCGGCCGTTCGTCCGCGACCCGCGGGCCGGGACCGGGCTCGCCGAATTCCCGGTGGTCCAGCCTGCCGACGGCGCGGTCGTAGACCCGAGCCGAGATCTCGCCGAGGTGGCGGTGGCGCCCGGGACTCACGCGCGGTTCCGGCTGATCGTGGTCAGCCGGATCAACGGCACCGTGCTCGATCTCGATCCCGGAGCGGTCCGGGGAGGGATCATCCGGGCGAATTTTCCCGTCGAGTTCCTCACCGCCGCGGACCACCTCTATGGCCGGGGAGAGCACTACTGGTGGATCGAGGCGCGGAATGCCGCCGGCCAAGTCTCCGGCTTCACCAGGATGCGAAGCTTCCGGCTCCCGGGTTGACCCCGAAGGAAATCAGAACAGATCGCTGTCGCCCATCGTGTAGTAGAGGTGGGCGCGGAAGTCCTCCTCCGGGTCTTCGCCGAAGGGCACGAACACAAGGCCCAGGTCGTCCGGCTCCGGGCGGCTCTCGAAGCCCAGGCCCGTGACCTGCTCCTGCCAGCCGGCGGGGCGGCTCGCGGCCCAGGTCTCCACGGTCTTCGCCTGCCGATGCTCCGGAGCGGCGAGAACCCGGGCCAGGAGCTGCCGGACCGCGGCCGGATGGCGGGGATCGAACAGCGCATCGCCCCACAGCAGGCGTTCGCCCTTGGCCCGGAAGACGCTCCAGCCGGCGAGCTCGTCGCGGCGGAAGACGGCGTAGATGAAGTACTCGACGTCGGGGCAGTGGGCGTAGCGCCATTCGAGGTAGCGGGCATCGCGCTCGACGAGCAGCCGGTAGGCGCCGCTCACCCGGTGGAAGAAGGCGTCCCAGCGCGCGTCGAAGTGGGCGATCCGCTCGACCCGGTAGCCGGCGAGCCGCGACAGGAGAGCATTCGGCGGGGCGAGCGGCCGGGCCGCGAGGTCCAGCACGTGGAACGGCAGCGACTCCAGCCGGCGGGCTCCCACGAAGCTCATGGAGAACCTTTGGATGTTTCCCGTGTTGAACCCGTAGTTGAACGCGACGCGGCTTTCGCAAAACCGGGCGTAGTAGTGGCGGACGGTCCTGCCGAGGAGGCTGGTCGGTCCCCGTCCCAGGTGACGGAGGGAGGGCTCGGTCATCGTGTCGCCGATCTGGAGGGCGGGCAGTGTGCGCGGCGGCTCGCCGCTGATCGCACGGTGGAAGCGCACCGGGTAACCGGCGTAGTGGGCGGCCAGCCGGCCGTCCGGGGAAAAGGCCTGACTGATCGCGAGCGTGCCGTAGGGGTTCTCCCTGTACTCCCAGCGCCAGCGCGCGAGGCTGCGGTCGACGTGGAAGCTTCTACAAAACATTGGGAGGATCTGCTCTTCGTCGCCATCCCGGTATTCGCGGACGACGCAGCTCTCCTTGCGCGCGAGATAGACTGCGGCGGAGGCGGCGCCCCGCTCGGGTTTCAGGATCACGAACCCCGCCTCCGAGAGGGCGATTACCAGCTCCCGGGAGGCGCGGTCCGGGCCGGCTGTCATCAGCAGCCGCCCTTTCTCCCGCAGCAGCCGGTGCGCGGCTCGGAGCACGTCTTCACGCCTGCCGTCCGGGGATTCGAGGAGCACGACCGCGTCCTGGCTCGCGGCGGCGGCGGGCTCTCCGGTGAGGAGATCGTTCGCGAGCGTCACCGTATGACCGGCAGCGGCGAGCTCCTGGGCGAGCGCTTGAACGTTGGGATCTGCCCGTGGCCCGGCGAGCAGGACACTTCCGGGCGGGGAGGGGAGGAGCGCCCGCACTTCCTCCCACCGCTCTCCGGACGGGGCGGGCAGAGATCTTGAATCAGAAAGGGCGGTCAAGAGAGATCAGTTCCGTCAGGCGAGCACCGGTGCGCCCTTATTCTATCGGTTGGCAGAGACGTAGGATATAACCTCCCATCGGCCATGGACCTCTCGATCGTCATTCCCGCTTACAACGAATCCCTGCGCCTCGGTCCCACCTTGCGGCGCGTGGTTGACTACCTGCGGCAGAGCGCCATCTCCTATGAGGTGCTGGTGGTCGACGACGGGAGCACCGACGACACCGCCGAGGTGGCGAGCCGGTTCGCGGCGGAGGGGGTCCGCCTCCTGCGCCAGGAGGTGAATCGCGGCAAGGGCGCGGTGCTCAAGGCCGGCGTGCTCGCCAGCCGGGGCCGTGAGGTGCTGCTGCTCGACGCCGACCTCTCGACCCCGATCGAGGATCTCGAAAAGCTTCGGCCTCATCTGGCGTCGGCCGAGGTGGTGCTCGGGAGCCGCGCCGTGGAGCAGTCCGAGATCCTCCAGCATCAGCCCTTCTATCGCGAGACCATGGGGCGCGTCTTCAACCTCATCGTTCGGATGGCGGGGGTGGGGGGCCTGCACGACACCCAGTGCGGTTTCAAGCTGCTCGACGGGGAGGTGGCCCGCCGCCTCTTCGCCGAGCTCAAGATCGAGCGCTTCGCCTACGACGTCGAGCTGGTCTGGCTCGCCAGGCGGCACGGCTACCGCGTCGTGGAGGTGGGGGTCCGCTGGTCCGACTCTCCCTCGTCGAAGGTCAGCCCGGTGACCGACTCGCTCCACATGTTCTGGGATGTGATGGCCATGCGCTGGCGCGACCGGGGAAACAAGCACTGATCCCATGAACGAGACGTTCCAACCGCCCGGCTGGACCGAGCGCGTGCGCGCCGCGAGCGTCCTCGTCCTCGCTCCCCACTACGACGACGAGGTGCTGGGCTGTGGCGGCCTGATCGCCGGGCTCGCCGCCGCGGGCGCGGTGGTGCGCGTCCTCTTCTTCACCAATAGCAGCGGCGGAGCGGAGGACGTGGCGGATCGCGATGCCTACGGCCGTCGGCGGCGCGAGGAGGCGGCGAAGGTCTGCGAGATTCTTGCGGTCGCCGGCTGCGACCACCTGGGATTGCCGGACGGCACCCTCGATCAGCACCTCGACGCGGCGGAGCAGGGAATCCGGCGGGCGATCTTCACTCAACGGCCGGACCTCCTCCTCGTTCCCTCGCCCCTGGAGATCACCCGCGACCATCGCGCCGCCTTCGCCGCCCTCCACCGCCTGCTGACTCCTCTGCGCGAAGGCGGGGATGGCGATCTGGAGCCGCTGCGCGACCTGCGTATCTTCCTCTATGAGGTCAATCACCCCGGCCATCCGGATCTGCTGGTGGACGTGAGCGCCGAGGAGGAGCGGCTGGAGCGGGCCATGGCCGCGTATGCCAGCCAGGAGGAGCGCCATCCGTACTGGAACGCCGGCCTCGGGCTGCGCCGCTTCCGCACTCTCAGCCTAGGCCCCGGCGTGATGTTGGCCGAGGCCTACCGCCGCCTCCGCGTCGACGACTTCACCACCCGCAGCCCCGCCCAACTGGTGCGCCATCTCGGCGGCCTTCCCGAGATCGCCGAAGTGCGCGAGGGGCCGCGCATCTCCGTCGTCGTCCGCACCCGCGACCGGCCGGAGCTGCTGGCCGAGGCCCTGGCGAGCCTCGCTGCGGGCACCTATCGCCGCGCCGAGGTGGTGCTGGTCAACGACGGCGGCACGCCGCCCGTCCTCCCCGATGGCTATTCGCTGCCGGTGGTGCGGTTGGACCTCGCCCAGTCGCAAGGGCGCGCCGCCGCCGCTCAGGCCGGCGTGGCCGCGGCTACCGGCGAGTACGTGGCCTTCCTCGACGACGACGACCTCGCCGCACCCGAGCACCTCGCCACCCTGGCCGGCCTGGTGAGCGCCGCGGGCGTGCGCGTGGCCTACACCGACGCCGCCGTGGCAATTTACGAGCATGAGCCGGCCGGCTGGGTCTGCCGCGAGCGGCGGCTCCCTTATAGCCGCGACTTCGATCCCGACGTCCTGCGGGTGGACAACTACATCCCTTTCAACACCCTGCTCATCGAGCGCCGGCTGTTCGCCGAGGCCGGCGCCTTCGACTCCACCCTGCCGTTCTTCGAGGACTGGGATTTCCTGATCCGCCTCTCGGCGATCACGCCGTTCCACCACCGGGCTGAGGTCACCTGCGAGTACCGGCACTTTCGGGGCGGCGGCCACCACGTCTTCGGCGAGCGGCCCCGGGAGCGGGGCGACTTCCTGGAGGTCAAGGCCCGGGTGCTGGCCAAGCACGCCGCGGAGCTGCGGCCGGACGTCCTGGCGCGGGCGGTGGACACCCTGCGGGCCGAACTGGTGGCGGAGCGTGAGTCCGAAGCCGCCGCCCGGCGCGAGCTCGCCGCCCGTCAGGAGGAGCTCGCGTCGCGGCAGGCCGAGCTGTCCGCGCGACAGGCGGACTTCGCCTCGCTGGAGAAGAGCCATGCCGCGCTGGCGGACGAGTACCACGCCCTGGTCGCCGAGCGCGTCCGGCAGGAGGAGCGCTATCACGCCTTGAACGGCGAGGTGATCGCTCTGCGCGCCGATCTCGCCGCCACGGCGGACGCTCACGGCAAGGCCACGGCCGAGGTCCAGCGTCTCTACGACCAGGAAGGTAGCCTGCGGGCCGTGGTCGACGATCAGACCGCCCATCTCGGCCGCACCTACGCCGAGATCGAGCGGCTGAACGGCACCATCCGGGAGATGGAGGCCACCCGCGCCTGGCGGCTGCACTCCTGGATGCGGCGACGGTCGTTATGAGGAAAGGCGGCGGGGAGCGAGGTATATAATCCGCGTCTGGAGATCTGCGATGGCGCTGAGAATTCAAAACCCGGAAGCCGAGCAACTCGCTCAAGAGCTTGCTGCCAGTACCGGCGAGAGTCTGACGGAGGCCGTGGTGAATTCGCTCCGTGAGCGTCTTCAGCGGGAGCGGAAGAGAGTCGGCTCTCTTCGGCTTCGCAACGAGATCCGTGGCATTGCAAACCGCTGTGCGGCCCTGCCCGTGCTGGACCCTCGAAGCCCGGAGGAGATTCTGGGATACGATTCCAACGGTCTCCCGCGCTGATGGTTCTCGACACTTCCGCGGTCCTGGTGATCCTCCTCAACGAGCCGGAAATCGGAGCGATCTCTTTCGCGATCGAGCAGGATCCAGTCCGTCTTCTTTCCGCCGCATCGTTCCTGGAGGCCGCCATGGTCGTGGAATCCCGCTATGGTGACGCGGGAGGGCTCGAGCTCGACCGCCTCATCGAGTGGGTCGGCCTCGATATCGTCCCGGTCGACGCGCCTCAGGCCCGGGTGGCCCGGCAGGCCTTTCGCCGCTTTGGAAAGGGAAGGCACCCTGCTGCCCTGAACTTTGGGGACTGCTTTTCCTACGCGTTGTCCCAGGTTTCCGGGGAGCCCCTCCTGTTCAAGGGCGACGATTTTTCGAAAACGGATCTCCAAAGAGTCATCCTGGGTCAGGCATGACCCGCATCGCCCTCCTCTCCAGCGAGCCCATCCGAGCCCGGATGGCCGGGATCGGCATTCGCTATCTGGAGTTCGCCCGCCGGTTGCCCCGGGAAGAGATCGACGTCGTGCTCTTCTCGCCGGCGCTGCCGGAGGAGATGGCGAGGCTGGGCGGGCTCGGCGGCGTCGAGGTTCGCCACTTCGAGCGCGGGCGCCTCGCCGCCCTGCTCGGCGACTGCGACGGCGCCGTGGCCCAAGGGCAGCTCGCCAACGACTTGGTCCTGGAGATGCCCGGCCTGCCGGTCGCCATCGACCTCTATGATCCCTGGCTGATCGAGAACTTCGCCTACTTCGAGACCCTCGGGCTTGACCCGTACCGTAACGACCACGCCACCTGGGGGCTGCAGATGGCCCGCGGCGACTTCTTCCTCTGCTCGTCCGAGGAGCAGCGGACCTTCTATCTCGGCTTCCTCACCGCTGCCGGCCGGGTCAATCCCGAGCGGATCGCGGGAGATCCGGACCTCGCGACCCTCATCGCGCCCGTCCCCTTCGGCGTTCCGGACGAGCTGCCTCCTCATCATCCGGTCTTGCCGGCCCGCGCTCCGGGCGAGCGGCGGCTCCTCTTCGGCGGCCTCTATGACTGGTACGACCCGTGGACGCTGCTCGACGCCCTGGCTCAGTTGGATCGCCCGGGCTGGACGCTCCTCCTCATCCGCAACCCCAATCCGGAGAGCACGCCGCAGCGCCTTTTCGCCCGCGTCGAGGCCCGGTGCCGAGAGCTGGGCTGGTGGGGAACCCGCGTCCAGGCGCTGGACTGGGTGCCCGCCGAGCGGCGCTACGACCTGCTGCGCGACGTCGACCTCCTGGTGGCTCCCCACCGGCCGAGCCTCGAGACCCGTCTCTCCCTGCGCACCCGCTTCCTCGACGCCCTCGCCGCCGGCTGCCCGGTGGTGACGAGCGAGGGAGGCGCCATGAGCCGTCTGCTCGCCGAGCATCACGCCGGCTGGATCGCCCCGACGGGAGACGCGCCGGCCCTGGCCCGCGCCTTGGCCGAAGCGCTGGACGACCCGCTCTCGCGCCAAGCCGGAGCCCGGACGCTGGTGGAGCGATTTCGTTGGGACAACGTCCTCGCACCCCTCGTGGCCTTCTGCCGCGACCCCAGAATCGACGACACCAAGGAGCGCTTCGGCCAGCGCCCCGCCACGGCCGCACCGGCGGATCGCCTCGCCTTTCGCCTGCGCCGAAGGCTGCGGCAGTGGGGGTGGGGAGCGTGACGGCCCTGCGCAAAGTGGCCGTCGCCATCCTCTCCTGGAACGGCAGGCACCACCTGGAGACCTGCCTGGAGGCCCTGGCCGCACAGCAGGATCCGGGAGTGGATTGGGAGATCCTCGTACTCGACAACGGCTCGACGGACGGCACCGTCGGCTGGATGCGCGAGCGCTGGGGAAGAGACCGGCGGGTGCGATTGATCGAGAGCCCCGTGAACCACGGCTTCTGCGGCGGCAACAACCGCCTCGTGGCCGCGACGGGTGTGGACACCGACGCCGTGGCGCTGCTCAACAACGACACCCGGCCGGAGCCGGGCTGGCTGGGCTCGCTGGTGGCGGCCCTCGGCTCGGCGCCGCCCGACGTGGCCGCCGTCTCGGGCAAGATCGTAGACTGGGCCGGCGAGCGCCTGGACTTCGGCCGCGGCCTGATGACCTTCGACGGCCACGCCTTCCAACTCGACTACCGCCGGCCCCTGAAGCGGGCACGGGTGCCGGCCGCCGGGGCCGAGCTGCCCTTCGCCTGCGGCGGCAACATGCTCATCCGCCGCGCCTCCTTCCTCACCGCCGGAGGCTTCGATGAGGACTACTTCGCCTATCTGGAGGATGTGGACCTGGGCTGGCGCCTGTGGTCGGGCGGCGAGCGCGTCCTCTTCGCCCCCGAGGTCGCCGTCCACCACCGCTCCGGGGCTACGAGCGACCTGCTGGGGCTCTACAACCGCGGCTTCCTCTTCGAGCGGAACGCCTTTCTCACCGCCTACAAGAACTACGAGCCCGGTCTCTGGGAGCGCATCCTGCCGGCCGTAATGCTGACGCTGACCAGCCGTACCCAGGCGCTCCTCGAAAGCAATCCGGGGGCGGAGATCCTGCGCGTCGACCCCTACGCCGGCCACATCGCCAATACGGCGGGAAAGGCAGCTGCGCCGCCGCCGGCAGCTACCTTTGAGATTCCTCCCGCCACCACCTGGGAAGGCTTCAAGGTCCGCTGGAAAGGCTACGGTCCCCGGGAGTTCCTCCGCCGCGGCCTCGGCAAGCTGGGAGGCGGACCGCCGCCGGCCGTCACAGCTCCCATCTCCGGCGCCGAGCCCCTTCGCCTTACGGACGAACGCACCGTGGCCCAGCTCCGGGCCACGCACTGGCTGCTCGGCCATCTGGATGGCGCCGCCACGCGCCGCGCCGAGATCCAGAAGCGCCGCCGGCGGCCGGACCTCGAGATCTTCGAGCGCTTCCCCGTCTACCTCGTCCCCACGTACCCTGGGGACCACGCCCTCTTCGCCAGCGCGGGATTCCGCGACTGGTTGCCGAAGGAGCTCCCCCTGGTCGAGGCGCGCCTCGAAGAGATCATGGAGATGTGACGGCGGCGCTCCTGGATGTGGCGCAGCTCCGCGGACGTAGCGCCAGCATCCGCGGAAGTCGGTGCAGCTCTGGAGATGTTGGAGAAAACTCCGGAGATTTTCTTCCAGCTCCCTGGATGTTGGCGCAGCTCCACGGATGCAGCGCCAACATCTCCAGAAGTCGGCGCAGCTCTGGAGATGCTGGAGAAAACTCTGGAGATTCTCTTCCAGCTCCCTGGATGTTGGCGCAGCTCCACAGATGCAGAGTCAACATCTCCAGAAGTCGGCGCAGCTCTGGAGATGCTGGAGAAAACTCTGGAGATTTTCTTCCAGTTCCCTGGAAGTTGGCGCAGCTCCACAGATGCAGAGTCAACATCTCCAGAAGTCGGCGCAGCTCTGGAGATGCCGGAGAAAACTCTGGAGATTTTCTTCCAGCTTCCTGGATGTTGGCGCAGCTCCACGGATGCAGTTCCAACATCTCCAGAAGTCGGCCCAGCTCTGGAGATGTTGGGCCAGCATCTGGGAATTTTTCTCCAGCATCTCCGGATGCCGAAGCAGAATCCCCAGAGACTGCTCAACGTTCTGCCCCACTCCGCCGCTCCTTCAGCCCCACGCCGAGGGGTGGTGCCAACGCTCCTCCTTCCCTCTACCGTAAGGCCACTGAAGGAGAGCTCCTGACGATGATCGCGGAAGCACGAACCTGGCTAAACGGCAAGATCGGAAGGAAGGGGAGTCAGATCTACCGCCTGCGATTCGTCATGCAGACGGGCTCCGGATCTCCGACGCCGAGTATGTGCTGCTGCGCATTCAGGAGAACCGGATCGAACCCTTTGGGCATCCAGGATGTGAGGCTCAGGAACCTTCTGCCGACTCCGACGTCTAATCAGAGGCTATGAGCTTCCAACGCGAGCTTCGCGCTCTTCTGATGATCTCCTTCGCCACGGTCTCAGTCCTCGTCACGCAGTCGTGTGCTTTGACGTCCCCCAGGACAACAGAGGCTTTCGTACCATCGCCTGCGCATCCTGTGTCCTTCACGGACTACGAGGTCTCTGACGAGAGTTGCGCCGACGTAGTTCTCAGGGTCGACCTCCATATCCCCGCCGTCTATTCCCACGCGTACGAGTTTCCGATACGGGCACGATTGTCCGTCGACACCGGCAGCGGCATGTCGATTCATGGCGGCAGCTTTGGAGGGATCTCCGGGGACAACCCGTTCAACGGCAGCGGCTTCAACGGTTACGTCAATATCATTGAGCTGACGGCGACGAGTGCAACCGTGTCGGCTGACTTCTCCTGGACCAATTCGAAGCACGAGACGGGTGGGTTCAAAAAGGACTTCAAGCTCCCTTACGGAAAGCCACTTTCCGCCCGGCTCGCTGATGGCACCACGATCGAGATCTCTTGGCGAAAGCCTAAATCCGCCCGAGGGGAGGATCCACCGGAAGAAAGTGGCTCCGATGACTCCGATAAAAGCGTCCCACCGGCAGGGCACTTTCCGTTCGGCCCCTGATTGTTCATTGGCTCCAAGAGACCGGAAAGCTGTTGCTGAACCTCTGCCTGCCGATCGATCCCAGAAGACTGCGGCGCGGTTCGACGACGTTGGGATTCGGATTCAGGCTCGCAACGTCTTCAAGCGGCGAACCTTCTGGATCCGGTCGAAGTCGTCGTCGTCATGGAGAAGGACGCCATCATGCTCCATGACGAGTTGCGCTATGGAGCAATCCGCGGAGCTGCGAATCGTCAAGCCCTTACGCCGGCAGTCATAGTAGATCCGGGCGGCCTCTCGGTGCGTCGAAACGGCGTCGGAAGGCACCAGTAGATCTTGGGATTCCAGGTATTCCGACAAGAGCGTCCACTCCCTCTCGTCCTTGGCGCCCTGGAGAACCTCTTGAAAACAGACGGCCGGTATCGAGAAGGGGATTCTGTCGTTTTCGAGATCCTGCAGCCGATCCGTTGCCGGGGTTGCCCTGCCTGGAGCAAATCGATCAGGACGGAAGAATCGACGATAATCAAGGCTTGTCAGTCCTGAGAGACTTGTAGTCGTAACCCGGGGCGAACTCGATCTTGCCCTTGAGGTCTGACAGATTTTTCCTCTTCTTGGTGGAAACAAGCAGCCGCAAGCCTTCATGGACCACGTCCTTCTTGGTCTTGAGCCCCGTCACTCGGATCGCCTCGGCCAGGAGATCGTCGTCCAGAACAATGTTCGTTCGCATGAGGTCACCTCCATACACCCCATCATACACATCGCGGCATGATGAAGCGAGCCGATCCTGAGACGCCCCACGGGGTAGCTGGCGCTACCCTCTGGGCGTCCCTACATTGGGGTCGTACTGGTGTGGAAATTGGAACGCTGAGGCCTTTCTGAAAGGCCATCTGGTCGCCTCCTACGGGTGCCGTCGATCCGGAGCACGTCGCCGGTTCGCCCTCCACTGTAGAGACGCCCAGAGGGTCGCGCCAGCTACCCCGTGGGGCGTCTCCGAGGCGGCGAAAACCGTTCAGAAGGCTAGGGCCTTTCCCCGGGAGAGCAAAGTTAGCGCCTATGGTCGCCCGGGGCGGCTCCATCACGAGGAGATTCCTTAACTCTTCTTCTTCGGCTGCTTCTTCAGAAACTCCTCCACCGCCGCCGCCAGCTTCCGCGCCTTCTCGGCATCCTCGGGACTTGGGGCCGTGGCGACCAGCTCTTGGAGGATGACGTGCGCCTCCTTCACCTTCTGGGCCTGAAGGAGGGCCACGGCTTCGTTGTATCGCCGGATGAAGCGATTGTGCTCCACCACCGGCCGGATCTCCGCCAGTTGCCCGGCGACTTGCCGAGTCCGGTCAGCCGGCGCCCGGCGGGTGATCTCCTCCAGAATCGCGAGAGCTTCCTCTCCCTTCTGCTCGACCAGGAAGCGATTGGCCTGCTGGTTCATTTCGTCGATCCAGGTGTCCCAGGCGACAGGACGTAGGCTGGGAGTGAAATCGCTTTCGATCATCCCGGCGGCACGGCCTTTCTGGCCGGAGCGTACGTAGGCAATGATCAGCCCCCGGATCGCCCAGGACTCATTCGGGCGCAGCCGCCAGGCCTTTTCGAAGATGGGGATCGCTTCCGGCGGCATGGGGTTTTCGTTGACGTACGTCATGGCCAGCTCCACCCAGGCTCTGCCGTCGTCCGGTTTCTGGGCCGCGACGCGGGTAAGCGCCTCCCGTCCCTTGAGCGCCGTGGAGGCATCCTGCGGTCCCTTCTCCCGGAGAAGCCGGGCGTACCGGCTCTGGAGGACGGCATCGTCCGGAGCGACCTTGGCGGCTTTCTCGAAACAGGTGAGAGCCTCGGCCGCGTGCCCCGCTTCCGATTGAATCTGACAGAGGCCGGCCTGGGCCGGACCATACCCGGGCTTTTTCTCGAGGGCCGCTCTGTAATGCTGCTCGGCCTCGGGAAACCGTGCGGCATCGCGTTGGTAGAGCAGGAGATCTCCGAGCCGGGTGAGCGCCTCATACCGCGGCAGGGGCTCCAGGCGGACCGTCAGCTCCGCGGCCGGCTTCACCGGGATCTGGACGTAGTTGAACAGATTGCGGTGGACGTAGTCCCGCAGCTCCTTCTCGATCTGCTCCTCCGTCGTCTGGAACGTGCTGCGGAAGGTTTCCAAGGCCGGCGCCCCGTGCGACACGCTCTGGAAGAACTGGAGCGTCTGGGCGCGCCGCGCCGGATTGCTCATCAGCAGATAGTGGACCAGGGCCCAGGACTGCGCATAGAAGATTCCCTGTCGGTAGCCTTCGTTGTAGTCCTTCGAGTCGTAGGTCACCGCGAAGAGCCGGGAGAGGGGGATCATGTTGGCTTCCCGGAGCGTCCGGATGTGGCCCTCCAGGGCCCGGCCGATCTCCGCATGCTGGTCGGTAGCGTGGAACGTGCTATAGAACTCGGCCATCCCTTCGCTGAGCCACAGGGGACGCCGCTCGCTCCCGGCCCCCATCACCGAGTGCAGGAACTCATGGTAGAGAAGGTGCTCGATGTCCTCCCCCATCTCGGCCTGCATCACCATGTAGGTCGCATCCTGGCTTCCCAGGAAGAAGCCGGCGACGTTGGCCGGCTTCCCGTCGTAGAGCGGTTTGTAGGGGACCATGGCCAGATTGTTCTCGAAGACGTAGATGTTGAGGGGTCTCCCGGAGTCGACCTCCAGGCCTGGATTGAGCTGGATCAGGACATCACGCAGGCGTTCGAGGTTGATCGCGATGCGGCGGGTGCTCCTCTCGCTCGCATTGCTGAAGAAGACGAAATGGGCGCTCTCGACCCGGAGCCAGGAGTCCCGCTCGCGCGGCAGGGCGAAGGACGGCAGGGGAAGGAGGACCAGGAGGAGAGTCGCGAGTATCCGGGGGAAAAGCAGTGACTTCATCACGCGATTTTACCATTCCCGGCAAGGCAAAGCCGTCGCGCGGCTCTTCCCGCCAACATCTGCAGAAGTCGGCGTGGATCTGGAGATGCCGGCGCAAACTCTGGAGATTTGTTTCCAGCATCTCTGGAAGTCAGCGTGACTCCACGGATGCTGCGCCAACATCCGCAGAAGTCGGCGTGGATCTGGAGATGCCGGCACAAACTCTGGAGATTTTCTTCCAGCATCTCTGGAAGTCGGCGTGACTCCACGGATGCTGCGCCAACATCTGCAGAAGTCGGCGTGGATCTGGAGATGCCGGCGCAAACTCTGGAGATTTTTTCCCAGCATCTCTGGAAGTCGGCGTGACTCCACGGATGTCGCGCCAACATCCGCAGAAGTCGGCGTGGATCTGGAGATGCTGGCGCAAACTCTGGAGATTTTTTCCCAGCATCCCTGGACGCCGGAGCAGAATCTCCAGATCCTGCGCCAACTTCCAGTCAGCTCGAATCGCGAGGACCGCTCCCGTCAAGCACTCCTGGGAGCGCCGGCGTCCCGCAGGCCAGCTAACTCCGCTTTTTTCTGCCTGACCCAACTCCCCGCCGCTCCCCCCATCCTTCGGTGGGGCGCGCCTCGCCGGACAACCTCCGCCAGCGGTGTCTCAGGAGCCAGATCGCCGAAAGGACGAGCCGGTCCCTGACGCGGCGATCCGGCAAAGTCTCCGCGAGCTCCTGGAAGAACGTTGGGCTGGAGAGTCCGTTCTCCTGGAGGATCGCCAGCACCACCGCCCTGCAAAGTCCGGTCAGCTCGCTTGGAGGAGAGAGTCTGGCAGGGCTCCCAAGACTTCGGCCGCGCCAACATCGCAGCCCGAGCTATCATACGGCGAGTGGATTAGGGCCGACAGCATTCGCGGCCAGCCTGTGAGGAGACACCATGGACTATCACGATCGCATCGTTGCCAACCCAGACATCTGCGGTGGCCAGCCAGTCATCCGGGGGACACGCGTGCTCGTTCGCGTCATCCTCGGCTACCTCGCACACGGGGAGCCGATCGATCTCATACTGCACGAGTTCCCGAGCCTGACGGAAGATGATGTGCGAGCAGTCATCGCCTTCGCCGCAGCGTCGGCCAGCGAGGATCTGCCAGCTCCATCTCCCGCGCCGCTCGAGAAAAAGGTCGCATGAGGATCAAGCTGGATGAGAACATCGCCACTTCGTCCGCGGCGAGACTCACGGCTCTCGGGCATGATGTCCACACCGTGATCGAGGAAGAGCTGAGTGGTCACGTCGACAGCGAAGTATGGGCGGCGGCGCAACTCGAAGAGCGCTTTCTGATCACTCAGGATCTTGACTTCTCGGATAGCAGACGCTTCGCCGCGGGAAGTCATGCAGGAGTCTTGCTTGTCAGGCTTCCGGACGCCGAGCAGTGGCGCATCTCCGACTATCTGGTCGCCTGGTTCTCTACGCCCGATGCGAGCACCTGGGAGCGGTGCTTTGTCGTGGCGACTCCCAATAAAGTGCGTGTGCGTCGCCCCCTTGGGCCGTGACCGGCTCAGTCAGCACGCCTTGCCCCAGCACTAGTACTTGCTCGTCGTGCAGGTCGGAGCCGCTGCTGTAGTCGAGCTCGCGAACCCAAGGATTGCCGCCGTAGGACAGTATCTCCAGCTTGAAGCCTCCGGGCCGGCCTGCCGCCGTGAGGCTGGGGCCCTCTGTGAGAACGATCAGCGGCCCGCTGACGGTCGCCTCTCCTTCCCACGTATTGACCTTCGGCGAATCATCGCTCTCGCTCGATAGGGAGGTCGCTTGCACCACCACTTTCACGCGCTGCCCTTCAAGCACGTGAAGATTGAGATAACCAGCCTGAAAACGATTGCTGGAGCGGTAGTAATCGCCTTGAAGCTCGAGCAATTGGCTCCGGCTTGCCGGCGGCTGGAAGTCATCCATGCGGAGATACGATCCGGCGAATCCGACGTGGTCAGGGCCGGCGTCTGCCAGATCCCGGACCACGAGGCCGCCCCGCGTGAATCGAAGCTCGGGTCCACGCTGCTTCCCGCCGTCTGTGGAAGGCGAAAGCTTGCTCTCGCGAAGCTTGCCGGTGAAATCGATGCCTGACGACTCGTACGAACGAGGACCGCTGCCGGGCGACGAGACGACCCCCCAGACCCGATACCCATCCTCCACCGCGTCGACCAGAATCAGCGCATCCCGTTTCGAATCCTTGGTCTGAAGCTCATAGACTCCTTGCACCCGGAGTGGCTTTACCGGGCGCGCCATGAGCGCCGAGCCAGAGATCCCGAGCAGAAGCACGGCCGCCAGCCCCAAACGAATTGTCGATTTCATCGCCTCACTATACACGCGGGGCAGGCCGCCTCCTGAGAACGCCGGCGTCCCGCCGTCGCGCTGGGGTGATTCCTGCGATTTAAGCGTGTTCCAGCCGGGTAAGTAAGCGCCTTGGAGCTCTCTTGCAGATGCTGCGGATTCGGGCCGGATCGTGGCATTGGGATCGGAGCGAGGTCAAGCCGGCGGTGGGCGGTCGGGTGAGCGGAGCGACTCGGCCCGGGTGCGCCGGCGCACCTTCTTTTTTGGAGGCGGCCGGTTTCCTGCCGGTCCCGTCAATCAAGGAGATGAACGTATGAGAAAGCCCGTTCTCGTCCTCCTCGCCCTCCTCTCCATCCTCCCGTTCGTGCAATCTATGGCCCAGACGCTGCCGGTGGCGGTACCTTCCGAATCCCGCGGCGGCCCCGGTGCCTGAGGCGACTGCGCAGTTCCTGGCGACCCTTTCGGGCGGGCAGACCCAGATCCCGAATGATCTGGCGCCCGCTCCCTACTTCCTGAGCGGCTGCACCAGCAGCGACGAGTGCCCGACGGGCCAGCTCTGTTGCTGGCTTTGTGGCAACCCGCCCGCGGAAGGAGATGGCAGTAGCTGCAGGGGCTGCGTGACCCCGTTCAAGGGCCGTTGCCCGCTGGTCGTCTAGAGATCTCCGGAAGAGTGGGGCTGAAGCCCAGCTCTGGCCCCCCTCTCGGCCTGCGCGTTGACACCCTCCGCCCGATAGTGGTCAGATCCCTCCCGCCTTCCCGTCTGACTTTCCGCGCCGGGGTGTCCCCGGTTCGATTCCGGTTCCTGCCCGAGGAGGAGATTCGATGCCGCACCTCTCGATCGACACCGGCAACACGGCGTTCATGCTGTTGTGCTCCAGCCTCGTCATGCTGATGACGCCCGGCCTCGCCTTTTTCTACGGCGGGCTGGTCGGCCGCAAGAACGTGCTCGCGATCATGATCCAGAGCTTCGTCTCGATGGGGTGGACGACGGTCCTCTGGTGGGCGTTCGGCTTCTCGCTCTGCTTCAGCGGCGATCTGAAAAGCGGCACCGACTTCGGGGGAATCCTCGGCAATTTCGGTTGGGCGTTCCTGCGCGGCATCACGCTCGACACGCCGTCGCTGGTCAACCCGACGATTCCGATGTTCGTCTTCTTCGCCTACCAGATGATGTTCGCCATCATCACGCCGGCCTTGATCACCGGCGCGTTCGCGAACCGGGTCACTTTCAAGGCCTACATGCTGTTCCTGACCGGTTGGCTCGTCCTGGTCTACTTCCCGTTCGTCCACATGATTTGGGGCGGCGGCCTGCTTGCGCAGTGGGGCGTGCTCGACTTCGCGGGGGGCATCGTGGTCCACAACATCGCAGGCATCGCGGCGCTCGCCTCGATCCTCTACGTCGGCAAGCGCACGGTTGCGGATCGCGGACCGCATTCGATTCCGCTCGTCGCTCTCGGCACCGGCCTGCTCTGGTTTGGCTGGTATGGCTTCAACGCGGGCAGCGAGTTCCGCGTCGACTCAGTCACCGCGGTCGCTTTCGTGAACACCGACGTTGCGGCAAGCTTCGCCGCCATCGCCTGGCTCGGGTTGGACTGGATGACGTCGAAGAAGCCGAAGTTCCTCGGCCTTCTGACCGGCGCGGTCGCCGGCCTGGCCACGATCACGCCGGCCGCCGGCTACGTCTCGCCCGGGGCGGCCGTCCTGATCGGTTTGATCGCAGGCGTCGTCTGCTTCTATGCCGTCGCGCTCAAGAACCGCCTCGGCTGGGACGACGCGCTCGACGTCTGGGGCGTCCACGGCGTCGGGGGATTCATTGGCATCGTCCTCTGCGGCATCTTTGCGACGAAGGCCTTCAATCCGGCGGGAGTCGACGGCCTCTTACGCGGCAATTCGCATTTTTTCTTGGTGCAGCTCGGAGCCGTCGTGATCTCGTCGATCTGGGCGTTCGTCTTCACCTACGGAATGCTCTGGCTGATCGAACGGGTGACGCCGGTCAAGGTCGGGACGGCCGGCGAGAGCGAAGGCCTGGACTCGGCGCTCCACGGCGAGACGGCCTATACCGAAACGATCTGAGAGTCTGGGCTTCGATCTCGCCGGTGCCGCTCACTCTTCCCGCAACGAAACGATCGGGTCGAGCCGGGCGGCGCGCCAAGCGGGGAGGGCACCCGCGACGAGAGCCACGGCGGCGAGCGTCACCGCCGCCAGGGCGAGCACCGCCGGGTCGGAAGCCGTCAGGCCGAAGAGGAAGGACGCCACCCAGCGTGTCGTGGCAAGGGCCAAGAGGATGCCGAGGACGACGCCGAGCCCCACCATCCTGCCGACTTCGCCGAGCACCATGCGCAGCACCCGAGCCCGCAAGGCGCCGAGCGTGAGGCGGATGGCGATCTCATGCCGCCGGCGGGCGACGCTGTAAGCCACGGTGCCGTAGAGCCCGATGCCGGCCAGCAGGAGCGCCAAGCCGCCGAAGAAGCCGGAGAGAGTGGCGAGCAGGCGCTCGCGCGTCAGCGATTCGTCGACCTGGGTGGCGAGGGTGGTGAACGTGTAGGAGAGGCCGCCTCCCTGCCTGCCGAGCTCCTCGCGGAGGGTCGGGATCAGCAAGGCCACGGGACCGTCCGTCCGCAGCTCGAGGCTGTAGGCCGGCCCAAACTGCTGGTGCTGGTCGATCGGCAGGTAGGCGGTCGCGGAATTCTCCTCGCGTAGCGACTGGTACTTCGCGTCCGCGACGACGCCGATGATCTCGACTGGTGGGCGGGTGCGGTTCCCCGCGCTCACCCGAAAGCTTTTGCCCAGGGGATTGGCGCGGCCGAAGAACCTCCGCGCCGCCGTCTCGTTGAGGATGGCCACCGGCGACGAGCCAGGCCCTTCGTGGCCATCGAAGTCCCGTCCCAGGACGATCCGGGAGCCCAGGGTGGAGAAGAAGCCGTCGCTCACCGCGTTGAACCAGATGACGTTGTCGCGGGGGCCCCTGGGCGAGTAGCCGTCGACCAGGATCTCTTCGTTCCACATCTGGTTGCTGACCGGAGTGAGCAGCGAAGCACTCGCGGAGCGCACGCCTGGAAGCGTGCGCAACCGGTCGAGCGTCTCGCGGCGGCGTGCAAAGCGCGGTCCGTCCGCGGCGGTCTTGTCGTGCAGGTCCATGGAGATCAGCAGCACGCCCTCGCGCCGGAATCCCGGGTCGAGCGTCGCGAGCCTGCGGAAGCTCCCCAGCAGCAGGCCTGCGACGGCGACCAGCACCAGGGAGAGGGCGATCTGGCCGATCACCAGCATCTTGCCGGGCGAAAAACGCGAAGATCCCTCGGCGATGCCGCGCCCTTTCTCCTTCATCGCCGCCTGCGGATCGACGCGCGTCGCCTGCCAGGCCGGCACGAGCCCGAAGAGGATGCCGGTGGCCATGGCCACGGCGAGAGTGAAGGCCAGCACGCGGCTGTCGACCGAAAGGTCCAGCCAGGTCGGGTTCGCCCGGGTGGAGAAGAAACTCACGAGCAGCCGGCTCCCCCAGTGCGCGAACGGGATTCCAAGCGCCGCGCTGGCCAGCGAGAGCAGGAGGCTCTCGGTCAGCAGTTGGCGGACCAGCCGGCGGCGCCCGGCGCCGATCGAAATGCGCACGGCCATCTCGCGCTGCCGGACGGTGGCGCGCGCCAGCAGCAGGTTGGCGACGTTCGCGCAGGCGATGAGCAGCACGAGGCCGACCACCGCCATGAGGACGAGAAGAGCCTCGCGATAGCGTAGCCGCAAGCTGGAAAGCCCTTTCGCAACCTCCTGGAAGCGCAGGGTACCCTTCAGGTACTCGTTCTGCTCCCCGGCGCTGAAGTCAGGTGGAAGCGTGGCGGCGAACACCTCCCGCGAGGCGGCGGCGAGGCGGGCGCGAAACTGCTCCGCCGGCACTTCCGGCCGCGGCCGGCCGATGACGTTGAGGAACCAGGCCGAGCGCCTGTCGAGCAGGCTGTCCGGGCCGCGGACAATCGCCTCCGCGCACAGGGGCAGATAAATCTGCGGCGAGCGGCCGACGTCGACGCCGAAGAATCCGGGACCGGCCACGCCGATGATCTCAAAGGGGTGGCCGTCGAGAGAAAGGATTTTTCCGACGGCTGCCGCCTGGCCGCCGTATTCGCTCTGCCAAAAGGTGTAACCGAGAGCGGCGACCGCCGGGCAGCCCCGAAAATCGTCGCCGGCCCTCACCAGACGGCCGGCGGCGGGGAGTACTCCTAAACCGGTGAAATACTCGCCGCTGACCCAGGCGCCGGAAATGCGCCGGGATTCTCCGCCGCTCGCCAGATCGAACGACGCCCGGCCGCCGGTCGCGAAGGCGAAGGCGCTGGAAAAGAGATCCTTGCGGTCGCGAAGCTGTTCCCAGACCGGATTGGTGAGCGAGTCGTTGTCATCCACCGTCACCTGCACCAGCTCTTCCGGATGGCTCACGGGCAAGGATTTCAGCATCACGGTATCGATGAGACTGAAGATCGCCGTGTTGGCGCCGATGCCGAGACCGAGCGACAGGATCGCGACCAGCGCAAATCCCGGGCTCTTGCGCAAGCCGCGCGCCGCGTACCGCAAATCGGCGAGGAGCGATTCGAGCCAGACGAGCACGTCTGCGTCGCGCGTCCGTTCTTTCAGCAACGTGCGGTTGCCGAAGCGCCGCTGCGCCTCATGAATCGCCTCGGGCGCGCTCAATCCGCCGGCGATCAGCTCGTCGGTGCGTTCAGACAGATGGAACGCCATCTCGCGTTCGAGATCCCGCGATAACCGTTCGGAACGCATCAGGTTGACGAACCGTTGATACCAGGCCATGGCTCGGCTCCTTCGGAGTCATCGGTCGGCGTTGAGGATCGGCAGCTCAGGCGTAGCGCAGCACGCGGCGCACGCCTTCGGTGAGGCGAGCCCAGCTCTCCTGCTCCCGCGCCAGTTGCTTGCGGCCGGCGGCGGTGAGCGTGTAAAAGCGGGCCTGCCGGTTTTTCTCCGTGGTGCCCCACTCGGCGCGTACCCAGCCGTCCTGCTCCATGCGGTGCAGCGCCGGATAGAGCGAGCCCTCCTCGACGCGCAACAGCTCGGCGGAAGCCTGCTGGATGTGCGCCGTGATGGCGTAGCCATGCATCTTGCCCTGGGCCTCGAGTGTCTTGAGCACCAGCAGGCCCAGAGTTCCCTGGAGAATGTCGTTCTTTGATTTTGGCATCGCCCCTACCTCTTTACCTAGCTTGCTATACAAATCTAGCTAGGTATCGTAGGGAGCGAGTCGCGGCCTGTCAAGTAGGGGCAGTCCTGGTGCTCGCGGCGGTCGCCTATTTTGGCGAGCTGAATTCCGGCCACCGCGCCAAGCGCCAGATCAGGTAGGATCTATTCCGGGCCTCTCAATTCCGGTAGTGGGATCGAGAGACGGTTTATCGCATGCGCCTGTCACGGCGGCGGCGTCCTGGTTGCCGCCTTCGCCGTGTCTTTCTCGGCGCCCTCGCCCAGCCGGTAGGCCCAGCCGAGGTTTTTCGTGATGCCTGAGCTATCTTGGCCGTGATTCTTGCATTCCTCCGAGTCGAGGACGCGACGATGCTCTGGAGACACCTGATCTACACCTCGATGCTGGCGGTCGCCGTCTGCGCGTGCCTGTCGCTGGAGGCGGTGTCGGTCACGCGGGTGGGCCGCAGGCCGCGGCCCGGCCAGACGGTGCGGCAGCGGGTGGACGAGCTGTTCGCGGGGTTCGACCGCGATACGCCGGGGGCGGCCGTCGGCGTGGTCCACAAAGGGCAGGTGGTTTTTCAGGGAGGATACGGCTCCGCCGATTTGCGCAAGAAGACGCCGATCGATCCGGATACCGCCTTTCATCTCGCCTCCTGCGGCAAGGAGATGACGGCGGTGGCGGTCCTCCTCCTCGTTCAGGACGGGAAGCTCCGGCTCGACGATCGGGCGGTCCGCTACCTGCCGGAGATGCGCGGCTGGGGCGGCAAGGTCAGGATCCGTAACCTGCTGCAGAACGCCAGCGGGATTCCTGATACGTACAGCACTCTGGAGCAAGCCCCCGGTAGGCCCACGGTCGACGATTCCCTCCGGCTCCTCGCGAGCTGGCACCGCCTCGATTTCCGGCCCGGTACCCAGTACGCCTACAGCGACGCGGGCTTCGACCTTCTGGGGCTGATCGTAGAGCGGGTCTCCAAGGAGCCCTTCCCTCAGTTCATGCAGGAACGGGTCTTCGGCCCGGCGGGCATGACGAACACCTTCATCTTCGACGACGCGCGGGTGAGCCAGGCCAAGCGGGCCCTCGGGTACGACCATCAGCTCGGCGATTGGGTTCTCGACGATTCGAGCTCCCTCAACTTCCTCTACGGCTCGGGCGAGGTTTACTCGACGGTCGCTGATCTGGCCCGCTACGATCGGGCGCTCTTCGGAGGCTCTCTGCTGCGGCCCGACCTGCTGAGGGAGATGGTAACGCCCAGCGAGACGTCCTCCTACGCCTTCGGCTGGTTCGTGGACACCGCGGTCGACACCGGCGATCTCTATTACGGCCACTCGGGGCTCTGGATGGGGTACACCGCCTATTACCTTCATTATCCCAAGGAGAGCCTCTCGGTCATGGTCCTCTCCAACAGCTCGGACACCAATACCGAGGCTCTGGCCTTCGACACCGCCGAGGTGTTCATGAATCAGGGCGACGGCACCGCGGGGCCGTGATTCCCGGAGAGCACCAGCACCGCGTTCGTCACGCCGTCCACCACCTGGGCCATTCGGGCGTAGTCCAGCGTCTCCGCCGTGTCAAAACGGCCGTGATAGTGGGGATTCCGGATGTCGGCGGTGTCGGTCACCATGACGGCGGAGATGTTCCGGTCCCAGTAGTTGATCTGATCCGAGGCATCCAGGCCCGCGGATCGGGGAGCGGTGAAGCTCACGACGGGAAGGTCGCTGCCACCTCTCATAGTCCGTTTGACCTGGCGGGTGAGCTCGCGGTCGGCCCATCGCCCGGCGACGGCGACGAAATCGCCCCGGTCCGGATAGAGGAGCCGGAAGAGCCGATTCGGTGCGGGCTGGCGCGGCGTGAAGTAGCCGATCATCTCCAGGCAGATCATTCCTCGGACGTCCCGTCCCGCGAGGGACCGGGCGTGGGCTGCGCTTCCCATCTGGGCCGAGCCGAAGTACGGCGGCTCCTCGTTGGCCAAAGCCACGAGGTCCACCCGCCGATCCAAGGGACGCCCGGCGAGAAGGCGGGCGATCTCCAGCAGTCCGGCCGTGCCGCTGGCGTTGTCGTCCGCCCCCGGATTGGCCCCGAAGCCGCCGAAAGAATCATAATGAGCGCCCACGACGAGAAGAGATCCGGTCTCCGGACCGAAGGACGCTACGACGTTGCGATAGGTCCGGCCGCGGACCTGGAACGCCGGCACCGTCACCCGCGCACCGTCGGCCGCGAACTCCTCGCGCAGGTAGGCCGCCGCCCGGTCGAGGTTCTCCGGATGGTCGCTATCGCGCGGCGACACCTCCCGAGTGAGGAAAGCCACATGTGCCCGAAGGCGCACAGGATCGGCCCGGGGGCCCTCCACCCGGACGGCGGCGCTGAAGGTCGGCTGAGTGATCGCGGCCGCGGTGAGGCCCAGAAGGACCGTCAGGGTTGCGAGGGTGGCAGCGAGGACGCGGAGGGAGCTACGGAGGAGGGTCTTCACATCTCTCGTGTACGTTCAACGGGGTGAGATCGTCTCAAGGGCGCCCTTGGCAGGGCGGGTTGGAGTCACGCCGTCGCCCATCAATCTCCATCCACCGCCATCACCCCCCCATGTCGAGCACGGAACTTCCCTCCGGCTCCTTGGGCGGCCAAGATTGGCCGGATGCGAGATCGGGGTGACGCGGTTCACCCGTCGGCCTGCCATGCTCCAGACGCCATTCCTCGATTTGGCCGAGGAGCATGAAGGCGGACTTACGTCGTTTCTCGTCCTCAATCGCCATTCTGAAAAGGCGGACGCGCAGTTCATTTGACGTCCGCGGATGCTGTGTAAAGACGCTGGTGCTTTCACCATAGGACCTGCGCTCGACAAAAGCGCCTTCGAGTTGTTCCCGGACGCCTTGCGGAACCGGCGAGCTCTTGGTGTCATCGATCAGGTTCATATTTGCGGCGAGCGCTTCGGGCGTGCCGAGCCAGTTCATCGCCTTCGAGAGGACGTGCCGATTGAGTTCAGGCAGGTCGCGTTCGCACAATTCCCGCAGCCGCGCGGCCACCTCCGGCCCGCGCCGGGCCAACTCCGTGAGCCGCGCGACCAGCACGTCCTCGCGGTGAGGAAGGTGCGTTAGCGCGATGCCGCAGATGTCCGGATCGACAAAACCCAAGAGCAGGTCGCGTGCGCGCGGCGTATCGAGCGCGGCGAAGGCGTTGAAGAAGTTGTTCTCGCATTGCTCGAACGTCTGCGCATCGGAGGCAAGCTCGTATAGAAGGTCGACGGCGGCGTCCGAGCGGCTCTCGCCGAGGGCGGTGACGAGTTCGCGCAGTTCGTATCCCCAGAGCCGCCGTCTACCGAGCACGTCGCGGATCTTGGCGATCCCTACCGCAGGGTCGTCGACGGAGGGACAAAGAGCGAGGACGCGGCGCAGAAGATGCCTGTCTGAAGCCTGCATCCACCTCTCTGTCCCTTCGAGGATGGAATCGACTAGAAGGGACACAGCGGTCGCGGGCAAGATGACACCCGCCATCAACGCGCACTCGGCGGCGTCGAGACAGGTGTTTTGGTCCCATTGGTTGGGCATGGCAATCACGTCGACCACCGCCTCCGCTGAGCCGCGGGCGTCAATGGCGGCAAGCGCCTTTGCGAGCTCCTGGAGGCCTACGGCGGGCTTTCCCTCCTGCAGTTGCTCCCGGAGGCGCCTGATTTCGGCAGTGAGTGCGGCGGCGAACCGTGTGCGCCGCTGGTCGTCGCCGGGTCGCGAAACCCGACCTTCGCGCGCGGCCCACATTAAGTCGTAGCGAAACGTACGATCAAAGGAGCGCTCCTGCTTCGGCACGAAGTCGCGTGCCATCGCCGCCGCGACGTGCGAGAGGTATTCCGACTCGGGAAGCAGATCGATGAGCACCTGGTCGGCGCCGACCGAGTCGAGGTGCATGATGGCGGCGATGTGCCAGCGGGCGTAGCTCATGCTGCCACCGTTCCCAAGAGGGCCGTGGTCGCCGGCCGCGAGCGCGGCCTGGCCGCGGCGTATCCGTTCGATGTCGGCGCGGATAAGCGTCACCAAGTCCGCCATATCATCTTCGGGTTTTCCGACCTGCGCAATCGACGAGGCCAGGTTGGCTTTCTCCTTGCCGTCGAAGTCGTCTTGGCGCAGGATGACTTCAACGCTACCTTTTAGGTAGGCGCGAAGCCGTGCCTTCAAGTCGTCATCGGCGATGCGCAGGGGTTCCTCGTCTGACCTGGCAACCCCGCTGAGAAGGTCCGCCGCGACTTTGATGTCCAGGGGGTCGCTGACGGCGACGGACGAGAGAATCCCAGCTACGGCGATGTCGTCGGGAAGGCGGCGGAACAAGGTTTCCAGTTGGTGCATTATCTGCCACTCGAATTCGTGCCAAACGCCCGGTTCCGCATCGACCTTACGCCGCAGCTTGCGGAAGTTCGCAAAAACGCTCGCCGCAAGCTTGGCGTCTGCGCGTGCGGCAATGACGGCAATCATGCCGTCGATGTGCCTGTTCTGGAAGTCTTCGGTCTCCAGGCGCTGCAGGTATCTCTCGACGAGATCGTCGGGAATGGTGGTCGCGAAAGGCAACCAGTACTCGTATTCGTAGAGGACGCCTTCGGCAATCTGGATAGTCACCCATTCGCTCACCCAGGCCGGATCGGTTTTGCTCAGATACTCGAGCGCAGGTCGGATGTAGTGCGCGCCCAAGTCGCGCATGTCGCCGCCAGGGAGCAAAGCCATCGCGTCCTTAACGATGCCATCCAAGCCTGCCTCGCCGAGTTCGATCAATTCAAGCGCGGTTCGCAGACACACGGAATGGTCGGTGGCGCTCTGGATGAATTTCTGCATCGCGGCGATGGTCTTAGGTCTGAGCGCCGCGGGCATGCGGTCAGCGTTGTTGCGGGCGATGTCCTCGAATGTCCGTGCATCCATCGACTCGAGGATGCGGGCCAGCGCGTCGTCAGACCTAGTCCACATGAGGCCGGAGACTGCCGCTTTTTTCACTGCGATGCTGTCGCCTTCCGCAGCGAGGGCCGCGACCTCGCCATCGATGCGATGATGAAGCAGTTCGGAGACGAAGTCAGCTCGTGCCTCGTCGCTCCAGCTGCGTACCTGCTCGCGCCAGTTCGGCCCAAGGGACGAGACCTGAATGTCCGGCCAGAGTCGGTACGTGCGAAGCCGCGTTTGCTGGCCTTGTCCCGAAAGAAGCGGCACGATGATGTCGCTGAAGTCGGCTGCGCCGGTGGCGAGCATGGCGGCGAGGGCATACTGGCGATAGTTGCCGTCGCGGATCGCGTAGATGTCGCGGAAGCGCTTGCCAACGGCCGCGCGAACATCATTCCAGACGGCCGCACCGCAAAGTTGCGCAAGCTCACCGGCGAAAATGAGATCGACGGCGAGCGCCATCTTCACCAGCTTCCCACCAGCACTGGTGTTTTTTCTGTCAGTTTCGCCGTCGCCGGTCTGCTCGGCAAACGTCTCGGCGATCATGCGTAGCGGTTCGCCCCAAGAAGGATTATTCACGTAGTCGGCTGTGAAGCGGCGGGTTGGATGGTGGTCAGCGTCCCGCAGGTCGAGAAGCCGCGTGCGGACATCGAGGGTAGCGTAGTACTCCTGAAGCTGCTGGTGCTCAAATTGAAACGCCGTTTGCGGGTAGTCAACGCGCTCGAGAACGTGGTGCGCCGTGAGCGTCGCGAGGATCGTCGTCGCTCCCGCGTGCTCGATCTGCCCACAGGCAGCAAGCTCTCGTGCGAGGGCGGCAACGACAGCGCGAGCATCAGCCTCGGACAATGCCACGGCACCGCGCTTGGTCATATCATTGGCTAGGGCTTTCAGGTAGTCCGATTGGAGGCCGAAGAGTGGGGCCGCCTGCAAAGAGTTCCTGTGTTCGGCTCGATTCTCTTGCAAACGGAGAACCTCGGCGAGGATGCCAATTTTCGTGGAGGGAATTTCGGCGCCCGCTTCAAACAGCGAAGCGACTTCCGAGAGGACGAACGGCGTGCGGGTTAGCTCGTCGAGGGACGGGTCCGCATCGATGCGGGAATTGAGCGCCGTGCTTTGCGCGCCAATCCGGGCTGTCAGGTAGGCTGTCCGCTGCAAGCGCCGAAGGCGGGACAACCGCAGCCGCAATGCGCCGGGCAGAGGAGGCGTCAAATAGTGCATTCTGGTTGCGACGATGATGCCCGCGCTTGGAAAATCCCGTTCGAGCGCCCGGAGTGCGTCGTCCGCCTGCGCAGAATTCGACTCTGTAATTTCGTTCCAGCCGTTCAACAACAACAGGAAGGGTTCCGCTTTCTGCACGCGCGCGAGGTCGGCGGCCGTGAGACCTTCGGCCTGAAACGCAGGAATACCTGCAATGTAGTCGAGAATTCCGCGGCGCGATGACGTCCAAGCAGGAAGTTCGACCATGAACGATGTACCCGCGGTGCGCGTGCGCTGCGCGAGCTGTACCAGTGTCGTGGTTTTTCCGCGGCCAGCTGGTCCTTCGAGAATGATGCGGCGGCTCTCCGACAGCGCCTGGACGATCTGCTCGAGCGACATCACATCGGCAGACTCCGCGCCGTTCTGGTCAAGTCGCACCGCTGTGAGATCGATGAGCGGATGTCCTTTGACCTTGCCAGCCCAAGTCTGCGTGACTTCGGCGGCGGCGCGCCTTGCTCTGCCAATGAGGTCTGCGACCTGCGGTTCGGCATCGATATCGAGATGGAGGAAACTGGCACGAAGCGAGGCGTTCTCCGGCATCATCATTAGCGCGATGATTTCCTCACGCTCGATGATGTGAAGTTCGATGCCATGTTCTTCCTGAATGGTCTTTTCCCACCGCTTTCGGTGGGCGTTGCCGACTTTTGCGGACGTCACGAAGAGAAGCATCCTTAAGTCAGGAAAGTTCTTCTTGGCGCTCTTCACGTCGTCAGAAATCTTTTTCAGCGTAGGCGTGATCGAGGCGGCGAGTCCCTTGCCGATACTCTCCGGCGTTAGGCTTGCGCGCGCGTAGGCATCAAGGCCGAAATCCTTCTTGCGCTGGCAGGCGATAAGTTCGGGCCAGTACTTCTTACCGAGTTGTACCGCCAGTCCCTGAAAACGCATCCCTTCCTCTTGGGAGGCGAGCTCAGCGAGTGCCCTTTCGATGTCGGTTCTCAGGACAGCCATTCGTACCTCGCGCTCCGCCTCGAAGGATTGTGAGGAAATGCGCTCAGGCCGCCATCCCCTCAAACCGCAGAATCTCCTCCTTGAGAGCCTCCGGCAGAGGGATCGGCTTGCCCGTCCCGTAATCCACCCAGACGATGACGCCACTGCCGTCGGCGACGCGGTCGTCCGTATCCTTGTTGAGAAGCTCGTACTCCATCTTGAAGCTGGTCCGGCCGATCTCGGTGACGCGGGTGGCGACTTCGAGATCGGCGGGATAGCGGACCTGGGCGCGAAAGTTGAGGTTGGCCGCGGCCAGGGCCGGCCCGTGGTCGGGAGCCTCTGCGTGCTCCTTCATGCGCACCGCCGCGAAGTAGCTCATGCGGGCCGACTCGCAGTAGGTGAAGTACTTGGCATTGTTGACGTGGCCCATCATGTCCATGTCGCCCCAGCGGACGGTGATGGGCTCGACGTGCCGGGCTTTATCCTTGGCGCTCAAACCTCAAAACCTACGCCCCAACCCCGTGCTCGGACCATAGAGCAGGGCGTTGAGGAGGATGGGCGTCGTGGCGCGCCAGAAGAGGCGATAGGCGGGGTCTTCGGCGAAGAGCACGACGCTGCCGCGCCCGCGCGCCTCGGTGCCCACCAGCAGCGAGCCCGCCAGGCGCCGCTCGGCCTCGGGCCACGCGAACCCAGCCACGATTGGATGGTCGTCGAGGGCCGTCAGCACGTCCTGCCGCGGATCGTTCGTGGCTTTCAGCACCAGCGTTCCCTCATAGAGAACGCTCGGCGACGAGGTGAGCCCCAGGGTCAGCTCGTGCTGCGCCTGCATGCGCGTGGCGATCACCGCTCCGGGAGTGAAGATGGGCTTGGAGGCGAGCTGCTTTTCGAGCGGCGTCTCGGCGACCTCGGGGTCCTCGGTCTCCTTCGAATCCTCGGAGTCCGTCTTCTTCGGCGGCGTCCAGCGCTTGATGGTCGTCAGCTCCTTGTCCTGGAGCCAGCTCACGGCGTCGCCGATGGCCACCAGCACGCCGCCGGCCTTCACCCAGGCGTCGAGCGATTCCTTGACCTTGTCGCCCACCCGGTCGTCGTAAGCACCGCTGGGGAAGACGAGGACGTCGAAGTCGGAGAGCGGGATCTGCCGGATTTGGCCAAGGTCGAGGCGGTCGTAGTCGACGCCGATCTGCCGGTCCAGCAGATGCCAGAGGAAGCCGAAGGAGGTGGAGTCGACGCCGTCGCCGCTGATCAGCCCCACCCGCGCGGGCCGCACCGCTGCCATGTCGTGCGAGCCCAGCGAGCCCTTGAAGTCCCAAGAGGAGGCGACGGCCTGCGCCGTCAGGCGGTCCTCCTGAAGCAGGGCCTGAAGCACATCGCGGAGAGTGTCCGGATTGGCCCGGCGGGGGATGAAGAGGGTACCGGCCGGATAGCTGGCGCCGTCGCCGGAGAAGGCGGCGAGCGCCACCCGGTAGCGCACCTGCCGCTTCTGGAGGGCCGCCGACAGCCGATAGGAGGCGATCCCCTGCGGCGGCACCAACCAGCCGAGGTCGCCCTCGCCGCGGATGCCGCCGGCGGCCGTTTCGAGCGCCGCCTTGGCGTTGCCACCATTGCCGCCACTGCCGCCGGTCACGTCGCCCTGCGCGATCCAGGTGCGGACGTTGTAGGCCAGGGGGAGCGACCAGGCGGTGATGTCGTAGAACTCGGCGTCGAGGTTCTGCTCCAGGCGCTGGCGCTGGCGGTCGAGGAAGCCCTTGTTCATCGGCGATTCGAGCTCCATCAGCGCCGCGACGAGGTTGCCCAGCGGCTGCGCGGTGGAGACGGCGTAGGTGCCGGCCGCGAACTTGCGCGGCTGCGCCTCGCCCGCGCCGCGGCTCAGGGCCTTGACGGGAGTCTCCACCGCCTGACCGAGCTGGCGCACCCGCACGCCGTGCAGGGTCAGGAGGTCGGCGAGGGCGCGGGCCTCCTGCTGATCCGCCGGCCAGAGGAACGTGCGCGGGGTTTCGCCGCCCGCCTTGGCCCTGCCGGCGGTGAAGTCCTCCAGCAGCTTGTGGCCGTTCTTCGCCGCCGTGCGCACCGTGGCGAGCGAAGTGGTGAGGTGGCGCGCGATGCGGTCGGCGAGGGTCAGCACGGTGCCGTCCTGGAGGGCCATGGCGGTCCCCGCCCGGCCGCCGCCGGCCATCTCGTAGGTCATGCCCACGGCGCCGCGCAGGCTCGGGTAGGAGTCGCCGTAACCAGGGTAGAAGAGGTCGTAATTCTCCTCCTTGAAGTAGATCCAGCCCTGGTGGTCGAAGGCGGCGGCGTTGGCGCGGCCGAACTTGTCGAGCCAGCCGAGGATGCGGCGGTCGATCAGCGGATTGATCGGCTCGGCCGCGGGCGGGAAGAAGTAGGAGGAGTCGGTGCCCATCTCGTGGAAGTCGACGTAGACCTGCGGCTCCCAGGAGCGGTAGGCGGCGATGCGCTGCCGGGTCTCCTGCTGGCTCGCCCAGGCCCAGTCGCGGTTGAGGTCGATCACGTAGTGGTTCTGGCGGCCTCCGGGCCAGGGCTCGAAGTGCTCGGCGGAGGCGCGGCGGGGGTTCGCGTCGTCGCCCCGGCGCTGCCGGTAGGCGTTGACGTACCGCTCGCGGCCATCGGGGTTCTGCAGGGGATCGACGAGCACCACCAGGTTCTCCAGCATCTGCGCCATCTCGCCCTGGGCGGCGGCGAGGACGTAGGCCGTTCCCATCGCCGCCTCGGCGGAGGAGGCCTCGTTGCCGTGGACGCCGTAGGCCAGCCAGACCACGGCCGGCGTGTGGCGCAGCAGGCGCTCGCGCTCGCTTCCCGTCAGGCCCGCCGGATCGGCCAGGCGCTGGAGGTTGGCGCGGATCTCGTCCAGCCGCTCGATGTTCTCCGGGCTGGAGATCGCCGCCAGCTTCAGGGGCCGGCCCTCATAGGAATGGCCGTACTCCCACATCTTCACCTTCGCGGAGGCCGCGTCCAGGGCTTCGAGGTAGGCGACGATACGGTCCCAGCCGGTGAAGCGGGCGCCCAGCGGGTAGCCCAGCACGGTCTCGGGACGGGGGACCCGCTCGTCGAGCGCGGGGAGATCGAGCGTCTCGCCGTGCGAGAGCGGCGCCACCAGGCTCGGCGGGCGTACGGGGCCTACCGGCCCCTCGGCGCGAGCGGTCTCGGCGCGGGTCAGGACAAGCACCGCCGCGAAGGCGAGAGCGAGCGTCAGGAACGACGTCTTACGGACCATGGGACTCCAATTCTTCGTTGCGACGAGGACATTGCTACAAGACATTGCTGCGAGGCATTACGACGGGACGAGGCTCTCGGATGAGATGTTGAGCCGCTTCATCATCTCGTGGAGCGTGGTGGGCTTGACCTGCAACAGCTCGGCGGCCCGTTTCTGCACGCCGCCGCAGGACTGCAGGGCGCGGATGATGATCTGCCGCTCGTACTCGCTGACCACGTCCTTGAACGAAATGCCGTTCGGCGGCAGGGTCGGCGGCAGCAGGCCCGACGATTCGCGCTGGCGCACGGAGGCGGGGAGCAGCTCTTCGGTGAGCTCCTCGCCGATCGAGAGCACCACCGCCCTTTCGATGGCGTTTTCCAGCTCCCGCACGTTGCCCGGCCAGTGATGGTCCAGCAGTAGCTCCATGGCCGGCGGCGAGATGGAGCGGATGGCCTTCTCGTTCTCCCGCGCGTACTGACTGAGAAAATGCTGGGCGAGGAGCGGAATGTCCTCCGTCCGCTTGCGCAGGGGCGGCAGGTTCACGGAGATGACGTTCAGCCGGTAGAACAGGTCCTCGCGGAACTGGCCCTGCTGCACGGCGGCTTCGAGGTCGGCGTTGGTGGCGGCGATGATCCGCACGTCGACGTGGATGGTCTCGAGGCCTCCGAGGCGCATGAACTCCCGCTCCTGGATCACCCGCAGCAGCTTCGCTTGGGTGTCGAGCGGGATGTTGCCGATCTCGTCGAAGAAGACCGAGCCGCCGTCGGCCATCTCGAAAAGCCCCTTCTTGCTCGCCACCGCGCCGGTGAAGGCGCCGCGCACGTGGCCGAAGAGGTTGCTCTCCAGGAGATCGGCCGGCATCGAGCCGGAGTTGACGGTGACGAACGGCCCGCCGGCCCGCCGCGAGTGGTGATGGATGGCCTTCGCCACCAACTCCTTGCCGGTGCCGCTCTCGCCGAGCACCATGATGTTGCTCTTCGACGGCGCGGCGAGCTGGATCAGGTCGTAGACCTGCTGCATCGGCTTGCTCTTGCCGATGATGTTGTCGAAAGCGAAGCGCTGGCGGAGCTGCTCCTTGAGCGAGCGGTTCTCGGATGTCAGCCGGCGCTGCTCCAGCCCCTTGCGCACCGTCAGCAGCACTTCCTCGTTCTTGAACGGCTTGGGAATGTAGTGGAACGCCCCCTCGCGCATGGCGTCGATGGCGCTCTCGATCGAGGAGAAGGCGGTGATGACCACCACCACGACGTCCGGCTGGCGCCTGCGGATCTCCCGCAGCACCTCCATGCCGTGCATGCCCGGGAGCATGAGGTCGAGCAGCACGAGATCCACCTCCTCGCGCTCCATCAGGGCCAGCCCCTCCTCGCCGCTCATGGCCGAAAAGGGGTGGTGCCCGTCCTTGCGGAGGAGCAGCGTCAGGATGTCCTGCAGGACCTCCTCGTCGTCGAGAACCAGGATGTTCATGCCGTCGCTTGAGCCGGAGACTGGTACCGGGGCAGCTCCATCAGGAAGCAGGCCCCCTCTCCCGGCGGGCTCGCCACCCGCAGGGTACCGCCGTGGCGCTGAACGATCTCCGTGCTGATCGAGAGGCCCAGACCGGTGCCGCCGCGGCTGAGCTTGGTCGAGTAGAAGGGCTGGAAGATCATCTCCAGCTTGTCGGCCGGCACGCCCGGGCCGGTGTCCTGCACCCGCAGACTCACCAGCGAGTCGCTCGCCGCCAGCTCGACCGTCAGCCGGCCGTCGCCGCCTTGCATGGCAGCCATCGCGTCGATGGCGTTGACGATCAGATTGGTGAACACCTGCTGAAGCTCGCCGTCGCAGCCCAGGACCTGGATCTTCCGGCTGTCCTCGTCTTGCGGCTGCAGCCACTGGAGCGCGATACGGCTCTGGCTCAAACGGTCGGCGAGCAGGTCCAGGCACTCGGAGACCAGCGGCGCCACGGCCACCGGCGACTGCTCCTTCTGCCGGTTGCGTGCGTGCTCCAGGAGGTTGTTGACGATGCGCGAGGCGCGGAACGTCTGCCGCTCCACCTTCTTCAGGATGTCGTAGTGCGGGTCCGACGGCGCCGTGTCCTGGAGCAGCATCTGGGCATAGCTGGAGATGCCGGTGATCGGCGTGTTGACCTCGTGGGCCACGCCGGCCGCCAGCATGCCGAGGGCCGCCATGCGGTCCTTCTCGTGCAGGGCATTCTCCATCGCCACCCGCTCCGAGACGTCGTGCACCACCAGCACATAGAGCCCCTGGCGCCAGCCGTGCTCGAAAGCGGCGAGCGAGAGCTGGAGATGACGCTCGCGGCCCTGGGCGTCGCTCCAGCGCGCCTCGACCGGCCCCTCGCCGGGGGCGGGCAGCGGCTGCACGGGCAGCACGGCTTCCAGGCTGAGGCCCGCGATCTCCTCGCGGCCACGGCCCACGATGCCGGCGAAGGCGCTGTTGGCCGACTGCAAGCGGCGCTCGCCGTCCAGCACCGCGATGCCGGCGGGGGAGGACTCGAAGATCCCCTCCGTGTAGCTCTGGAGCTGGCGGACCTCCTCGAGCTGGAGCTGGAGCTGGCCCACGAGCTGGGCGTTCTCGATGGCGAGAGCCGCCTGGGTGAGCAGGTGGCGGATGAGGTCCGTGTCCTCGCTGTTGAGCGGCATGTGGTCGCGCTTGAAGCCGGCGAGGGCGATGCCGATGCCGCGGCCGCGCACCGTCAGCGGGAAGGCGTAGCGATAGCCGGCCGCGAACAGCCGCGCCGGCAGGGGAAACTCAACCGGCATGGAGACGCCGGAGAGGCGCTCGAAGTCCCGGGTCCAGAAATCCAGTCCCAGGACGTCGAGCGGAACGCGGCCGGGCAGCGCGGGCTCCGCACGGATGACCGCCAGAGCTTCGCCCTGGAGCAGGTAGAGGTTCGTCGTCTCCACGTCCACCGCTTCCTGAATGCGGTCGAGGAGGGCCGAGCACAGCCGGCCGAGGTCGCGCTCCTGAAGCAGCTCGCGGCCGAGGCCGGTCAGCGCCTTGCGCTTGCCGAAGGTGTCGCGGTAGTGGATGCGCTCCAGGGCCGAGGAGATGGCGCCGCGGGTGGGCACCAGCAGTCCGGCGATCCCCAGGCCCGAGAGGAACGACAGCAGGTTGCGGGCGAGCGACAGCTCCTTGGAGACGCCGTGGTTGATGGCGAGGTCGACCAGCGAGAAGCCGATGATCCCCAGCAGCAGGGTCAGCGTCAGCGAGATCGTGTCGCGGACGATGACCTCGATGTCCCACAGCTTGTAGCGCAGGACCGCGTAGGCGAAGGTCAGCGGCACCAGGGCCAGCGGGAGCACGGCGGCCGAGGTCAGGAGCTGCGACGGCCGGAGGTGAAGGGCGAGCGGGGCGAAGTACAGGCTCAGGAACGGCACGTAGCCGCAGGCGACGCCCCAGGCCATCCATTGCATCTGGCGGTGCTGCTCCCAGGCCGCGCCGCGGCGCAGGCGCCAAGCGAGGACGCCGATCGCCGCCAGCAGCACCACGGCGAAGTAGAGCAGCTCGATGCGGTCGAGGGCCGCAAGCCGCATGGGGCTGACCTTGCCGAACACCATATGCCCGTGGTTGAGCACCATGTCGAGCTGCAGGGCCATCATCGCTGCCGCCGGCAGGTAGAAGAAGGGAATCAGCCGGCGAATCCAGCGCGCCGTACCGGGTATGGGTGCCGCGGTCGTCGCGGCCTTCTCGAACCATGGGGTTGGGAAGACCAGGAACAGGTGGAGCGTCAGCGCCGGCAGCAGCAGCCGGGCGGCCTCGTCGCCGAGGTAGATCAGGGTGCGCGCCGCGCCGGCTGGAGGCGCGAGAGTCAGCAGGTAGAGCGCCGCGGAGGTGAGGCACCAGAGATAGAAGAGAAAGCCCTGGCCGTCCTTCTGGCGCAACAGCGTATAGAGCCCGATCGCCAGATAGACGACGGAGATCAGGCAGAAGATCAGGTAGGGGAAGTCGATCTGGAGCGGCGGCCGTTTATAGGAGACCTGGACGAGCTGATCGCCGCGCATGGCGGTCACCTTGCTCGTGGGGCGCTCCCGCAACCGCTCGCGGAGCTGGTCCCAGGTGTTGGCGTCGCCGCCGTTGACCTGCAGGATCTCGTCCTTGGCTTTAAGGCCCGTGGCGGGATCCTCGACCGAGCTCACCGCGGCGCCGCCGGCCTGGGGCGTGGCCTCGAATCCCAGTGCCTGGAAGCTGTGGACCTTCCGGGCAACGCTCAAGCCGCCCAGGGCTACCACCACCAAGGCGAGCGCAAGGGAGAGCGCCAGTCGAAAATTGCGAGGCCGCGTCATGGAGAAAAGACTCTGATCCACGACGGGATAAAGCACTTTCTATGCCACGGCAACGACATTTTGAATCCGCCCTAAACCCTGATTTTCTCACACTTTTCGGACAGTTCGTCCAGAAAAACGGAGCCGATCCGGTTTTTTGGATTCAAGCGCTTGGGGGAGGGGGAACAGCAAGACGCTAAGGCTGGAACCCCTGGGAGCGCCGGCGTCCCGCCGGCAGCTAACTCCGTTTTTTAAGAGGGGAGCTTAGAACTTGACGGCGATGCCGCCAAGGATGCGGCGGCGGAGGGAGTCGCCGCTGGTGGGGTCGCCGGCCAGCGTGGCGCCGCGGCTGAGCTCCATGTTGAGCTGCACGGCCCAGTCCGAGGCGAGGTTCATCAGAACGTTGAGGTTCTGGCTCACCATCAGCTGCAGGCGCTGGTACTCCATCTGGGGAGTGGCGGGGCCGGCGGAGCCGAAGGCGGGATCGAGCTGCTGCTGAAGGCGATGGAAGGCGATGAAGACCCCGGTCGAGGTGCCCAGGAACTGGGTATCGAGCGAGGCGACCATGTAGCGCACCTGGTTCTCGTAGGGGCGGCCGTCGGCGGCGAAGAACGTGCCGCCGCCGCCCGCGGCGATGCTGGACTCCAGCTTGGTGACCACCTTGGGCGAGATCTTGTGGCGCATCCCGAGGTGAACCTCGGGGATCTTGTCGCCGCGCACCAGGTAGAGGCTCTCCAGGCGATCGAAGAAGTCGTCGCTGAAGTAGAGCCGCAACGTGTCGCCCACCGTGCGGTGGACGGCGCCGAAGGTGAAGGTGTTGTCGTCCCCGTCCTTGCGCGACAGGTTCATCTGGTAGCAGGCCTGGCTGCCCTGCTCGCAGAGGTCGCGCTGCTCGTAGAGAGAGGGGAGGAAGTCGGGGGTGGCCTGGGCGGCGGTGTAGACCCGGCGGGCGGCGGTGGTCTCAAGCTGCCAGGCGGAGCCGAGCTGGAAGACCACTCCCCCCTGCGGGGTGAGCGCCAGGCTGCCATCGGAGAGCGTGCTGTAGAGGCCATACTCCATGAGCACCGCCGGCTGGACGCGGACGCCGCCGCGGCTGAACAGGTCGACGCTGGAGAGGGCCTGCCGCTCGGCGGCCTTGCCCTGCCGGCTGGGATCGTCGCCCAGCCCGAACTGGCGCTCGCGGTAGCGCAGGCCGGCCTGCAACGTGTTCGTGTCGCTGAAGGCCTCCGTATAGGCGCCTTCGATGCGCCACGACCGGGACGTCTCGGGGATGCCCAGCGGGTCGATGGTGGCTTGGTGGTGATAGTTGTTCTCGGCGGTGTAGTGGGCGGAGACCTCGGAACGGCCATTCTCGCCCACCGCCTGCGACCAGTTTACCTGGTAGTGCTCGAAGTCGACGGGCGATGCCGGTCCGCCGGATTCGCTTCGCGTCGTCATCCGGTTGTTGAGCGAGGTGATGTTGATCCGGCTATTGCCGTGATCGCGGTCGAGGTCGACCGAGAGGCTGCTGGCCGTGCCCGTCCCGGAGCCGAGACTGCTGCTGGCGGCCTGGAAGGGGTCCGAGCTCAGTTGCATGAACTTGCCCTTGAGGTCCACCTGGGTGTCGCCGACGTGCCCCGTGAGGCCCACGCCGCCGCCGGAAAGCTGGCCGCCGGCGATCTGGTCGACGCCGGTGAGGGCCTGCATCTCGGCCCGGAAGCTGCTGGCGAGGGTCGCGGCACTGCCGGTGAACCAGGCGGCCCGGACCTCCGCAGCCTGGGAGGTCTCGATGTCGCGCAGGACATCGGCAGGCACCCGGGCGCGCACGGCCCAGAAGTAGTCCTCCGACGCCGGCTGCCCGGCCCGGCGCTGGGCGAGCTGAAGCTCGAGGAACTGATAGGCCTGGGCGGTCGTGCGGGTGAGCATCACCACCACCGGCATGAATCCGGACTTGTGGGCGATGATCTTATAGAGGCCGGCCGGGAGGTTCTGGAAGAGGAAGTTGCCCTGCGTGTCCGTCAACACCTTGTGGAGGGAGAGATCGGCGAGCTGATAGGCGTAGATCTGTGCTGCCGAGAGAGGCGACGTCTCGCCGACCACCCGGCCGGCAACGCCGACTTGGCGGGCATCGGCCTGGGAGGCGTCCGCCGAGCCCAGAAGACCGGCCAGCGCGAGGATCGCAGCCGTCGCGAGGGTCAGCGGAAAGCTCTTGCCGGTGGCTCTCATCTAATAACTCTCCACAGCCTTAGCACTGTACCCAGGTCCGGTCAACCCTGTCAAATGCCGCTCCGTCATATAGCCGACCTGGCATTTTAGCCCTTTGAACTTCTGTTCGAGGAGAACAAGGGGAGGGTGGGTGGTATTTCCACCTTTTCCTTACGCCTTACGCGAACGGATTCTCGACCCGAACTCCTTCATACGTCCGCCCCGCGGGGAGCGATTCGGAGAGCACGCGGGTGCAATCCGCCCGGCGGGCGGCTTCGAGGATGGCGGCGTCCCAGGGGGACATCTCCTCGCGCTCGGCGAGGCTGAGGGCGGCGGAGACGAGGTCGGAGTCCATCTCCACGAGGTGCCACTCGCGGAGGGCGCGGACGAAGTCGGCGGCCTCCACGGCGGAGAGCTTCACCTCGGCGCGGCGGGTGAGGAGGTCGTAGAGCTCTACGAGGACCTGGGTGCTGGTCGCGTAGCACCCCTCGACGAATCCGCGCTCGACGATGCTGCGGGCCAGCCGCTGCTTGTGGGGCTGGTCGGCGCAGACGGCATAGACGAGGACGCTGGTATCGACGAAGGCGGCGAGCTCACCTTTCATGGAACCGCTCCCGGCCCGGGAGAGCCGGCCCGAGACGGACCTGGGGCTTTTCCAGGAGCTTCTTGACGTCGTGCCAGGCTTCGAGGCGTTTGCGTTCCTGCCGGACGATCTGCTTGAGGAACTGGCGGACCATCTCGTTGACAGACGTATGCCGCCGCACTGCTACCGCATGCGCCTCCTCCAAAAGCTCCTGCTCGATGCTGAGAGCCAGCGTTTGCCGGTTCATCGTGTTCCCTCCGAAAGCGACAGGGGACCATAGCACGGAACCGCCCTCGCCTTCAGTAGCGTGGCGAAGGTAGTAGGGGTGCGAAGGCTGAGCGATAGTATCGGGAAGGCGATCGCCCTTTCCTCTGTTCTCCTGCCCGAAAGGAATTTCTCATGACCGAAGAGACCTTCGACGACGCGACCCTGAACGAGCTGGAGACCTTTTTCCGGGATGCAATCGTCCTCATCCTGGAGCGGGAGGAGAGTGAGCCCTTCCTGGCCTGGATGCGCGAGGAGGCCGCGGTCCGCATGCCGCGGCTGTTCGGCCGGCTCCCCGACGAGGCGGCGCGGCGCAGCTCGGCGTCGGAGTTCGGCCGCTCCTTGTGGAATTCCGTGCCTCTGCCGGGCAACGGCTTCCGTCCCCGGCCCGTTCCCAACCCCGAGCGCAACGACTCCTGCCCGTGCGGCTCGGGCCTCAAGTACAAGAAGTGCTGCGCGCCGTGGGCGGCGGACCTCCCGTCGTTCGATCCGGAGGGAATCTGGCGCCTCGTCGTGGAGGCGCTCCCGCTGGAGCGAGTGGAGGCGCTGGGGCAGTTCGGCCGGGTTCCTCGCCATCTCGTTGGCGATCTCGCGACCTCGTTACTGGACGATGGCGATCCCGAGCGCGCGCTGGCCCTGGTGCAGCCGATGTTCGAGCATCTGGATCGTCTCGACCGCCTCGACGAGCGCGATGCGGCGGCCCTGAACGTGTTTCTCGAATCCCTCGCCGATCTGGATCTGATGGAGGAGAAGGCGGTAGCGGTGGAGCGTCTGGCGAAGGCCCTCAAGCCCGCCCTCCGGGCCGTGCTCTGGGAGGATCAGGTCCGGCACCACGCCATGGAGGGTGAGTTGGAGGAGGCCTGGGAGGCGCTGGAGAAGGCGCGGAAGGACGATCCCGAGAGCGGGGCCCTCGGACCTCTGGAGGTGAGCCTGCTGATGTCCGAAGGGCAGACAGCGGAGGCCGGCGAGCGGGCGCGGTTCTTCCTCGACCGCGCCCGGCGCGATCCGGAGGCGATCACCGAGGCGGGGAGGGAGTTTCTCGATAAGGTCGCCGAAGATCCCGAGTCGGCGCAGCTCGAATTCTCTCTCGGCGAGGAGGTGAAGGACGGCATCCTCCGCTTGCAGAAGCTGCTGACTCGTCTGGAACCGCCGTCCGCTATCTACGGCATAGTGCCGATCGACGGCGATCAGGGAGCCGGCCAACTGGTGCCCCCGGGTGAGCTGCGACGGGCGGAGGAGGGTTGGGACGAGGCGTTCTTCGGCCCCGAACCGGCGCTTGACGCAGATCTCGACGCCGGCCTCGATGAGGACGAGGAGGACGTCGAGCACGATCCCTGGAATGAGGAGGAAGCCGCGCGATGGCTCGCCTACTTCCCCGATGAGCCCACCGCCCTGGACAGCCTGGAGGTCCTGGAGGATCTGTCCCATGCCGTCTCCGAGTTGGGGCTGGACCAATTTCCTTTCCTCGACCGGCCGCTCCTCAAGCCGATCCTCGACCGCGCCCTGACGATCGTCCGGCAGGCTCTCGCCGCCCATCCCGAGGTCGTCCGCCTGCCGGAGGACGCCGAGCCCAACGGCTCCGCCCTGGCCCTGATCGCCGCAGCTGCGGCCCTGGCGGATCGCCTGGGCGAGACGGACCGCGGGCGCGAGCTGCTGGAGTGGCTGGATGTCCTCGACCCTGTTGAGACGGAGGAAGGGGAGGGGGCAAAGACGGCTGAAGAGATCCCATGGGAATGATTTGTATCCGGTTTCGGCGACCAATAGACTTAATGTGGAGCTGATCTAGGATATTCTAGGGAGTCGTGAAGACTTCCTCTCCGGCGACTGATCGTCTTCTCCTGCAACCAGGGGACCTCCGGGTCGATCCCCGCGAGGCTCTGCTCGTCTACCTGGACCGCATCTTCGACGCCGAACGGCGGGGGGAGTCGCGGGAGGAGAGCTTCTACCGCCACCTCCTGGATCTCTTCGAGTGGTATGCGGAGGATCGGGGGCTGGCGGATCTCCGGGTGATCCTCATTCCCCGCAAGACCGAGGAGTGCCTCCTCGATTTTCAGGTCTGGCGGGGCGAGCGGATCGCCGGCTACGTCGAGGCCAAGCGGCCGGGGACGAATCTGGACCCGGTCGAAGGGTCGGAGCAGCTCCAGCGGTATCGCAGGACTTTCCCCAATCTCATCCTCACCAACTTCCGAGAATTCCGTCTGTACCGGTACGGCAAGCCGGCCCTCCGGGTGCAGGCCGGGGCACTGACAGGCGGCCCGGAGCGGTTTCTTGAGCTGCTGGACCTGTTCACCGATTTCGAGTCTCCGGCGAGCGCCTCGACGGCCATCCTTGCGGAACGCCTCGCCAGGCGGACGCGCATCCTCGCGGCGCGCATCCAGGAGCTGATGGCGAGAGATCCGGAGGGGCGATCGAACTTCGCGAGCTTTTACCAGGCGTTCACGGAGTTCCTGCTGGCCGGCCTGGACCGCCGGGAGTTCGCGGACCTCTATGCGCAGACTCTCACCTACGGCTTGCTGGCAGCCCGCTGGCAGGCGGGGGAGACCTTCGACCGCCAGGTCGCGGCGAGCTGCATCCCCGCCTCCAGCGGCATCCTGCGCGAGGTCTTCCTCAATATCTCGCTGGGCGATCCGCATCCCGAGGTCGCCTGGATTGTCGACGAGATCGTGGCCGTGCTCGCCGCCGCTCCCGTGCACCGCATGCTGAAACGCGTTCTCGAGCGGCAGGAGCGGGACCCGGTGCTGGACTTCTACCAGACCTTCCTCCGCTTCTACGACCCCAAGCTCCGCAAGCGGCGGGGGGTCTACTACACGCCGCAGGAGCTGGTGTCGTTCGTGGTGCGCTCGGTCCACCGCCTGCTGGTGACGCGGTTCGGCCGCCGCGACGGTCTTGCCGACTTGGGAGTGACGCTCCTCGATCCCGCCGCCGGCACGCTGACCTTCGTGGTCGAGGCCGCCCGCTGCGCGATCGAGGCCGTGCGCGCCGAGATGGGAAACGGCGGCGTGCCGGCCCTGCTGCGCGATCACGTGCTGCGGGATTTCTACGCCTTCGAGCTGATGATGGCGCCCTATGCCATCGGCCACTTGAAGATGAGCCTGGTGCTCGAGGAGATGGGCCACTCCCTGCGCCGGAACGAGCGGTTCCCTCTCTACCTGACCAACGCCCTGGAGGATACGGAGGATCTCAAGCAGTCGAGCCTGCCCTTTGTGGCGGCTCTCACCCAGGAGGCGCAGGAGGCCGGCAGGGTCAAGACGAAGGTCGGGATCACCGTCGTCCTCGGCAATCCGCCCTGGGCGGGGCACTCAGCGAACCGCGGCGAGAGGATCGCCGACCTGATCCGCAAGTCCTACGTCGCCGCCGACGGCCGCTCGGTCGCGGGCTACGACCGAGTCGAGGTCGGGTCCTTGAAGGAGCGCAATTCCAAGTGGTTGCAGGACGACTACGTGAAGTTTCTCCGCTTTGCACAGCGAAAGGTCGATCAGGCCGGCGAGGGGATCGTCGCCTTCGTCACCAATCACAGCTATCTCGACAACCCCACGTTTCGGGGGCTGCGGCGATCTCTCCTGGAGACTTTCGACGAGATCTATCTCTTGGACCTCCATGGCGGCCGGAAAAAGCAGGAACGGTCGCCGGACGGTGGGGTGGACGCTAATGTTTTTGAGGACGTCCAGCAGGGGGTGGCAGTCGCTTTTCTGGTGAAGAAGCCTGGGCTGGAGAAGCGGGTGCTGCGCGCCGATCTCTGGGGGAGCCGCGGCGACAAGCTGCGCTGGCTGGTGGATCGGGATATCGAGACGACGCCGTGGACGGGGATCGCACCGCGCGGGCCGGCCTTCCTCTTCGCGCCCCGCGATGCGGCCCTGGAGGACGAGTACCGCCGGGGCATTTCCCTCACGGACCTCTTCCTGAAGCATTCGGTGGGGATCATAACGGGCCGCGACGCCTTCGCTGTCGATACCCAGCCGGAAGAGCTGAAGCGGCGGATTCGTTCCCTGCGGGAGGCGAAGGAAGATGATCCCGTTCTCGGAGCACCAGCCCGGGCGTTCTCGGCAGCCCGCGCCGACGGCGACTGGCGGGACCAGTTCAAGCGCATTCTTTACAGGCCCTTCGACTGGCGCACGATTTTCTATGCGGATTACGTTCTCGAGCGACCACGGCGAGAGGTGATGCGCCATCTTCTTGCTGGGCTCAACCTTGGACTGGTTGTGCCACGCCAATGCAAGGAGGATTTCGGGGCTTTGGCCACGGACCTCATCGTCGCTCACAAGGCGGTCTCAGCCTACGACATCAACTCCCTGTTTCCCCTATTTCTCTATCCGGAGAGCGGCCTTTTCAAAGAGCGGAAGGCCAACCTGGCGCCGGGCGTCCTCCGCCTTTTCGCCGAGAGGATCGGAGAGGAGCCGCCGCCCGAGATGGTTTTCGAGTACGTCTATGCCGTCCTATACAGCCCGCCCTACCGGCGCCGGTATGCCGATCTGCTGCGCACGGACTTCCCCATGGTTCCGCTGCCGCGCGACCGCGGCGCCTTCCTGGAGCTGAGCGGCCTGGGAGCCATCCTGGTGGATCTCCACCTGCTGCGCTCGGACCGGCTGCGCCAGCCGGCAGTCCATTTCACAGGGGAGGGACAAGGAAGGGAGGCCTTCCAGGGGATCGACCCCGAGGTCTGGAACTATCGCGTGGGCGGCTATCAGGTTCTCGATCGCTGGCTCGCGGCCCGCGCGAAAAGAGTGCTGCGTTTCGAGGAGATCGAAGAATTCCGGCGGATCGCGGCGGCCTTGCGGGAGACGATCTTGGTGGAGAGGCGAATCGCGGAGGTTTGGAGGACAGTCTTTCCAGATTCTTGTTTCTAGCTCTTTCTCCGCGCCGGCCGCCGTTCCGGCCGGGCGTTCCACGGGTCCGTAGGCCAGGCGTGCCGCGGATATCTCCCCTGCAGCTCCTTGCGCACTTCCGGGTACGTGTTCGTCCAGAAGCTCCGCAGATCGTGGGTCACCTGCTGAGGACGCCCATTGGGGGCGAGCAGATGCAGCAGGACGGGGATTCGGCCGGCGGCGACGCGGGGAGTCTCCTCCAGGCCGAACAGCTCCTGAATGCGGGCGGCGAGCACCGGCGGCTTTCCCGGCTCGTACTGAAGCTTGACCTGGCTGCCGCTGGGGACCTCCAGACGCTCCGGAGCCTCGCGGCGCAGGGCTTCGAGCTGCGGGTAGGAAAGGGCGCCTTGGAGGACGTCCAGAAGCGGGGCTCGCTTCAGCTCGGCGAACGACTTGCGTCCGGCGGCGAGGGCTGGGAGGAGATCGCGGATCTCGCCGCCCGTGAAGCGGGGAAGCTCCAACTCGGGCCGCCAGTCCGCCAGGGAGCGCACCCGGGCCAGGAAGCCGGCGACCTCGGGATCGTCCAGCGCGAGGGCGCGGTCGAGGCGGTCCGTTGCCGCTTGGATTAGAGTGCGCTCGGTCTCCGCTGTTTTCGGCGCCGGCACCTCGGCTTCGGCGATCACCAGGTCGTCGTAGCGGGTCCGCTTCCAGGCGGCCACACGCTCGCGGGACTCGTCGAATTCCACGTCGATCGTGGTGTGCAGGCGATCGGCGGCGAGCCACTCAAGCTCCACGGCGGAGGCCTTACGGACCAGCGCCTCGCCTCCTCGACTGGCATCCAGCTCCACGCAGAGGAACAGCTCGGCCTCCAGCACGGCGCTCTCCTCCGCGAGGCGCACCCCGCGGCCCCTTACCATCACGCCTCGCGGGCTCCGCGGCTCGCGCCGGCGGGCCACCCGGTCGGGATAGGCGGCGAGCAGGGCGCGCAGGAGGGGGGCGTCGCCGTCTCCACGACCCGAAGGCTCCGTGAGCTCCCGCCGCGCCATCTCGGCGAGCTGATCCCGCGCCCGCAGCACGAAGCGGGCGGCGCCGGCGTTCAACGTCTCGCCGTCGAAGTCCTGCCGCCGCTCGAAGCTTTCCAGGGCGTCGAGGCGATCGAGGAGATCGGACCGGGAGCTGCGGCGCGGCCCGGTGCCGCGGGGGGAACGGAGGAATGGGTCGCGCTCGGCCAGAAGGGCGGCGAGGAGGGCGGCCTCCCGCGTCCGTCCGCCCCGCTGGCCCTCGATCAGCAGGCGGGCCAGCCGCGGATGGACAGGCAGGCGCGCCATCGTGCTCCCCAGCGAGGTGACGACGTGGTCGAAGGCGCCGAGCTGCCGCAGAAGCTGCACGGCGGCGGCGAGGGACTCTGAGGACGGGGCCTCGAACCAGCCGAAGGCGGCGAGGTCGGTCTCGCCCCAGGCCAGGAGCTGAAGGGCGGGTCCGGCGAGATCGACGCGGGCGATCTCCGGGGTCTCCCGCTCGGCGAGAGTGGCGTTCTCGTAAGCGGGCCAGAGGCGGAGGCAGATCCCTGGCGCCTGTCGCCCGGCGCGGCCCGCCCGCTGGTCCGCCGAGGCGCGGCTGATCTTCCCCAGCTCCAGCCGGTCCAGGCCTGTGGCGGGATCGAAGCGCAGCCGGCGGACCTGCCCGGAATCGACCACGGCTGTGACGCCGTCGAGGGTGAGCGACGTCTCGGCGACGTTGGTGGCCAGCACGACCTTCCGCTTCGAGAGCGGGCGGAGCACCTCGTCCTGGCGTTCGGGCGGAAGGTCGCCGTAGAGCGGGAGCACGGCGAGGCTCTGCTCGGCGGCCAGCCCGGCGAGGGCCTCGGAGCAACGCTGGATCTCTCCGACGCCGGGAAGGAAAACGAGCACGTCCCCCGCCATCCCGCCAATCGTCATGCCCAGCACCTTGCGCACCCCGGCGGCGATCCGGGCGGGCAGAGGCCGGTCGTCCGGCCGCTCGCTGTAGAGGATGTCCACGGGGAAGAGACGTCCCCGGCTCTCGACCGTGGGAGCATTCCCCAGGAAGGCCGCGACCGGTCCGGGATCGAGCGTCGCGGACATGGCGAGGAGCTTCAAGTCCGGCCGCACCTCCCGCTGGACGCGCCGGGCCATGGCCAGGGAGAGGTCGGTCGCCAGGCTCCGCTCGTGAAGCTCGTCGAAGATCACGGCTCCCACGCCTTCCAGAAACGGATCGGCCTGAAGCCTCTGGACGAGGATTCCCTCGGTGACCACGAGGATCTTCGTGCGCGGCCCGGCCTTGCGGTCGAAGCGCACCTGATAGCCGATCTCCTCGCCCAGCGTCGTGCCGGTCTCCTCGGCCATGCGGCGAGCGGCGGCCCGGGCGGCGATCCGGCGGGGCTCCAGCATCACGATCTGCCCGCCCCCGCCAAGTCCCGCCGCGACTCCCGCTGAGAGCAATGCGAGAGGCACCCGGGTCGTCTTGCCCGCGCCGGTCGGGGCCACGAGCACGACCGACGGCCCCGCGCGCAAAGCGGCCAGGAGTAGCGGGAGGGCTTCGTCGATGGGTAGGGAGGGTAAGGGGTTCAATGCGCGGCTCGCGGCGACCGGCAGGAGGGTCTCGCCGGAATTGTAGCGTCAGCGGCCCAGGCCAGGATCTTGACTACCACCCTCTCCTGGTAGCGCCGAAACCTCTCCAGGGCGATCTCCGAAAGATCGGGCCCCTCGACGGCGAAGCACGCCAGGCGCAGGGCGAAATCCAGCGGCACGAGATCCGCAATTCGGTCGCAGGCGTCTTCGAGACCCTGGTCCAGCGAGAACCCGTTGCGCAACAGCAGGCCGGTGTTCTCCAGATCCTGAAGCCCTGGTCTCTCATAGAGGGAGCAGAGGGTCGCCGCGATTACCTCGCGCAGAGCGTCCACGGTGACGGCGACTCCAGCCAGCCTTGTCTCCCGGGGAGGCGCGAGCGGGAGCCCAGGCTCGGCCGTCAAGCTCAGCAGGCAGGCGGATTTTCCGTAGCCGGCGCCGAGCCAGACCCGCCGGGAATCGCCATGGAGAGTAGCCACGTCCAGGCCCGCGCCAACCAGGGTGCGGACGATCTGGCCATGCAGCGCGCCCAGACGGTCGAGACCATGCCAGACGAAGTCGAGCTGTCCGATGGGTCGCGGCACGCCGGAGAGCCAGCACCCGAGAGCGGCGCGGCCTGAGAGGCTCCAGGGCGGATCAAAACCGGCGAGGGCACCGAGGACGCGACGCGCGGCAAGAGGAAAGTCGAGAGGGATCTTGTCCATGAAAAAACGGCTCCGCTTTAACCGAGTATAGCGCATATTATCGTGCTGAATTACCTGTCGATGGCGCTAGCGGAAAAAATGTCGCGGGAAGCGGTAAAATCCCACTCATGTCGGGCGCAGAGCTTGGGACTCTCTTGGCCGTCCTCCGGATCGTGCGGGGCTGGAACCAGGAGGAGCTCGCGCAGGCCTCGGGCCTGCGCAGCGGCACCATCTCCGACTACGAGCGGGGAAAGATGGTGCCGGGGCTCAACGCCTTGCAGCGTCTGCTGGGGGCCATGGGCTATCCGCTGGCGGCCTTGGACCAGACGCGGGCCTTCGTCGATTTGCTGCAGGCCGGGGGCCTTCCGGCGCCGGCTCACGGTGAGGCAGACGGACCGGCGGCCCTGCGCCGGGAGGTGGACCAGGCTTCGGCTGAAGCCGGCCGGGTGGTCTCCAGGCTCACGCGGCTGATGTTCGAGGTAATGATCTCCTCCTCCGCCGGCGAGAGCGGCGGAGGACTGCATCCCGGCGAGTAGGGAGTGCTACGGCTCGGGCTCGTGGACCTCGCCGGCGTAAGGGAGGACGCGGAAGCCCTCCTGGGCGGCGGCGAGGCGCAGGGGCTCGTCCAGGGAGACGAAGCCCACGCCCTGAGTGTGCTCGCGGCACCAGACGAGGGCGGCGGCGAGCTGCAGGGCGCGGTCGGCCCGCAACGGATGGACGGTGAGGATGCGCAGGGCGCGGGCGCGAACCTCTTCGGAGGGTTGGATCTCGAAAGCTCGGGCCCGCAGGTGGTCGATCAGCCCCCTTGCCCGCTCGAAGCCTGCCTTGGTGAGGTGATCCCGCCGCTGGGCCGCGGCCAAGGCCTCGATACAGTCGAGGACGGCTCCCCACCAGAGGGCTACCTCCGGGTCGCGCTGAAGGAGAGGAGCGATCCGCTCGGCGGTGGATCCCTGGGCCGATAGGGCCAGGAGGGCGGAGCTGTCCCAGAACCTCAGACCGCCTCCCGCAGCTCCCAGAGGCCGATGACGTCGTCCTCGTCCTGGGGGTCGCGAGGCCGCAAGAATTCGGCGCGCGGCAGCTTCCAGAAGGCCTCGAAGTCCAGCGTCTTCTCGGGCGCCTTGACGAGGCCCGTCCGCACCAGCTCCTGGGTCGCCGCCGCGGGGCTCGCTCCGGAGAGCGGCATCAGCCGGGCGATGGGCCGTCCGTGCTCGGTGATCTGGACTTCCTCCCCGGCTTTGACCCGGGCGAGGGTTTCGGAGAGCAGCGCTTTCAGTTCGGCAATTCCCATGCATCGCATGGAAGAAGTATAGACAGCCGAAAATGACCTGTCAAGTCAGATTGCTTCGAGCCAGACAATCCATTCAACTCTGCGCCGGCCCTGCCGCCGCTTTCGAGGCGATGGCGAGGAACAGCTCCTGCACCACTTCCTTGAGCTCCACCGTGTAGGTCGCGAGGTCTTTGAGCGATTGTTCGATCTGCTCGGTGCCGGGCCGGCTGGAGAGCGTTCCGCCGGCGCGCGGGCGAATCTTGTGGGTCATCCGTTCGTCCAGGCTCTGGAGCTTTTGATAGGCATCTTTCAGGCGTTGCGGGTCCATATTACGGGGCCTCCTTGGGGGTGCGGCTGAGCTGGATCGTGTAGTCGACGAGACGCTCGACCTCCTGAGGATCGAGCCGGCGTTTGAAGGCTGGCATCGGGCCGAAGCCGTCGGCGATGCGCTCGCGGATTGCGGTGCGGTCGCCGCGCCGCGCCAGGGGCGAGGCGAGGAGGTTGGCGTGCGGGTAGAGGGTCAGCGAGCGCGGGTCTCCCTCCCCCCGGTCGCCGTGGCAGCGGGTGCAATACGTGTCGTAGAGCTCGGGAGTCGTCAGGTTTTTCCGGACGCAACCGGCTAAAAGCGCGGCCCAAAGGACGGCGAGCGCCGCAAGGAAGAGGGTCGCGTGAAGCTTCAATTCAGTCAGGTGGGTCGCCGGTGGACCATCGTGGCCGTGGCCTGATCCCGTGGCCGCACCACGATCTCGTCGATGTTGACGTGGGACGGCCGGGTGGCCGCCCAGACGACGCACTCGGCGACGTCTCCGGCGGTCAGCGGATCGAGGCCGCGGTAGACGGACTTCGCCCGCTCCTCGTCGCCCGCGAAGCGCACTCGGGAGAACTCGGTCTCCGCGAGGCCAGGAGCGATCTCGGTGACCCGCACGGGCTCGCCCAGCAGCTCCAGCCGCAGGGTGTGGGTGAAGGCGCGCACGGCGTGCTTGGCGGCCGTGTAGCCCGCGCCGCCGATGTAGGTCTCGAAGCCGGCGATGGAGCCGATGTTGATCACGTGGCCGTCGCCCGAGGCCTTGAGAGCGGGCAGGAGCGCCCGGGTGAGGCGCAGGGTGCCCATGACGTTGGTCTCCCACATCCACTCCCAGTCCTCTTCCTTGGCGCTCTCGATGCGGTCCAGGCCGTGGGCCCCGCCGGCGTTGTTGACTAGCAGGTGAAGGTGCTCGGGCAGGCGGGCGGCGAAGGCGGCGACGCTGCCGGGGTCCGTGACGTCGAGGGGCAGCACGGTGGCGCGCTCGCCCAAGGGCGCAGCCACCTCCTGCAGGCGGTCGAGCCGGCGGGCGCCCAGAAAGACGTGGAACCCGGCGGCGGCCAGGGCCTGGGCCGTGGCCGCGCCGAAACCGGCGCTGGCGCCCGTTATGACGGCGGTCTTGACGGCGGTCCTGGCTGAACTTTGAGTAGCGCTCATGATTTACACCTCGGCCGAGGGACAGAGGTCGGCGACCGGGCAGTGCCCGCACTCGGGTTTCTTCGCCTTGCAGGTCCGGCGCCCGTGGTTGATGAGAAGGAGTGCGAAGAGCGTCCACTGCTCCTGGGGGACGACGGCGATGAGATTCTGCTCGATCTTCACCGGATCGTTCTCTTCCGTCAGCCCCAGGCGGCGGGAGAGGCGGGTCACGTGAGTGTCGACGATGATCCCCGCGTTGAGGCTGAAGGCGTTGCCCAGGATGACGTTGGCCGTCTTGCGTCCGACGCCGGGCAGCGCCACGAGATCCTCCATGCGGGCCGGCACCTCGCCGTCGTGGTCAGCGACGAGGGCCTTCCCCAGGTTGTTCACCGCCCGGGCCTTGTTGTGGAAGAAGCCCGTAGTCTTCACCAGCTCCTCGAGCTCGGCGAGATCTGCCCCGGCGAAGTCGTGGGCCGTGGGGTAGCGCCGGAAGAGGGCCGGGGTGACCTTGTTGATCTGCACGTCCGTGGACTGGGCAGCGAGGATGGTCGCCACGAGGAGCTGGAGGGGCGTCTCGAAATCGAGGGCGATGCGCGGATTGGGATCCTCGCGGTGCAGGCGCGCGACGATCTCCGCCACCCGCTCCCGCCGGGCCCGGCCGGACTCCCGCCGCGCTTGGCCGGGCGTGATGCCCGGGGGCCGCGGCCCCATCCGTGCCGCCTTGAGCGGCTTCGGCGCGCTTTTTTTCTCGGCCTTCATGGCCGCGGATCTTATCCCGTCTTGCCCGGTTCGAGGATCTCCCGTGCCTGGAGGACCACCCGGCGCTCGTTGTCGAAGCTGAGCTTGGCGATTCCCTCGTCCCAGGAGAACCACTCGGCCCCGGAAACTTCCGCGGCGTCGAAGTCGGCCGCGGAGCCGCTGACGTAGTCGAGCAGGAAATAGTCGACCCGCTTGTGCACCCGGCGGGCGCCTTTCTCCACGAACCAGTACTCCACCTCCGAGAGCGGGGCCACTACCCGGCCGGTGACGCCCGTCTCCTCCCGCACCTCGCGCAGCGCCGCCTGCTCCGCCGTCTCGCCCATCTCGATGTGCCCCTTGGGGAGCTGCCAGCGGCGGCCGGATTGAGTGGAGATCAGCAGGATGCGGCCGGCCTCCACCACCAGGCCGCCCGCCGAGCGGTGATGCTCGGTCCTCATGCGATCCGGTTCGGGTCGTCCGGTGAAGCCTCGGGAAGAGCGGGGCGGTGGGTTCAGTTGGCCGACTCCTCGGAGGCGCCGCCCGGTATCCAGGACGGCAGGGAGGCGGGATCGATCCCCACCGAGCGCAGCGCCGCCACCCAGAGCTGATCGGGATCGGGAGCGAAGATCAGATCGCCGTCGACCGGCGCCGTCAGCCAGTCGTTGCGCAGGATCTCGTCCATGAGCTGCCCCTCGCCCCAGCCGGCGTAGCCCAGCAGCAGCCGGAAGCGCTCGGTCGGCTCCTCGGCGAGGCGGGAGAGGTCGCCGATGTGCTGCGTCAGGGCCAAGCCGGGGACGATCTGCTTGGCCGTATCCTGCTCGTCGCCGTCGGGCAGCACCGGTGCGAAGAGCACGGTCCCCAGGTTCGGCTGCACGGGTCCCCCGAAGTAGGCGACCGTCTCGCCCTGGCCGCCCCACTCCACGTCCATCCCCTTCAGGATCTCGCTCACCTTGATCCCCGTCGGCCGGTTGACGATGAAGCCCAGGCTCCCTTCCGCCTCGTGATGGAGCAACAGGATCACGCTACGGTGAAAAAACGGGTCGAGCACCTGTGGCATGGCCATCAGGAGCACCGGGGTGATCAGGTCGGAGTCGCTCACGGGCATGGACTCATCTTACCCCGGCTCGCCGCCTCCGGGAGAATGCTGTTATCTTTCTGGGTAGTGGGCGGTATTGGCGAGTTACCGCCCCGTTCCGGCGGCGCTCTCCGCATCACTCGCCTTGAGACTCCGAGGAGAAAAGATTCCATGAACGATAGTTTCGGAAGCCGCGCGACGTTGCGGGTGGGTGATCGTCAATTCCGCATCGCCCGGCTGGACGCTCTGGAGGCCCGCGGCCTCAACGTCTCCCGTCTCCCCTATGCCCTGCGCATCCTGCTCGAAAACCTGCTCCGCCGCGAGGACGGCCTGGTCGTCACTGCGAGCGAGATCGAAGCCCTGGCGACCTGGGACCCGAAGGCGATCCCCTCGCGCGAGATCGCCTTCATGCCGGCCCGCGTGCTGTTGCAGGACTTCACCGGCGTGCCCGCGGTGGTGGACCTGGCCGCCATGCGCGACGCCATGGTGGCCATGGGGGGCGATCCGACGCGGATCAATCCGCTTCAGCCCGTGGAGCTGGTGATCGACCACTCCGTGCAGGTGGACGAGTACGGCACCGCCGCCGCCTTCCTCTTCAACGCCGGCAGGGAGCTCGAAAGGAACCGCGAGCGCTACGCCTTCCTGCGCTGGGGCCAGAAGGCCTTCGCCAACTTCCGCGTCGTGCCGCCGGACACCGGCATCGTCCACCAGGTGAATCTCGAGTACCTGGCGCGGGTGGTGATGGAGGGCGAGGTCGGCGGCGAGCTCTACGCCTATCCGGACACCCTGGTGGGGACGGACTCCCATACCACGATGATCAACGGCCTCGGCGTCCTCGGCTGGGGCGTCGGCGGCATCGAGGCCGAGGCGGCCATGCTGGGCCAGCCGGTCTCCATGCTCATTCCCCAGGTGGTGGGCTTCCGCCTCGCCGGCGAGTTGCCGGAAGGGACGACGGCCACGGACCTCGTGCTCACCGTCACCGAAATGCTGCGCAGGAAGGGCGTGGTGGGCAAGTTCGTGGAGTTCTACGGCCCCGGCCTCGCCAACCTGCCGCTCGCGGACCGGGCGACGATCGGCAACATGGCGCCGGAGTATGGCGCGACCTGCGGCATCTTCCCCGTCGACCAAGTCGCTCTCGACTACCTGACCTTCTCCAGCCGTGCCCCCGAGCAGGTGGCGCTGGTCGAGGCCTACATGAAGGAGCAGGGCCTCTTCCACACGGCGGCCTCGCCTGAGCCCGAGTACTCGGATTCGCTGTCGCTCGATCTCGGTACGGTCGAGCCGAGCCTCGCCGGCCCCCGCCGGCCGCAGGACCGGGTGCGCCTGTGGGACGTCAAGGCGTCGTTCGAAAAGGAGCTGGCCATGATGACCGCCGCCGGCAAGACAGGCAAGACCCGCGCTCCGGCGGCTCCGGGCCTCCAGGCCGTGGGCGGCTCGGCCGCCGGCCTCGCCATCGCCGAGCCGGAGGTGGTGGGTGACGGAGCCGCCGCCGCCCTGCGCCACGGCTCGGTGGTGATCGCCGCCATCACGAGCTGCACCAACACCTCGAACCCGTCGGTAATGGTGGCCGCGGGTCTGGTGGCCAAGAAGGCGGTCGAGAAGGGACTGAAGACGCAACCCTGGGTCAAGACCAGCCTCGCTCCGGGCTCCAAAGTGGTCACCGAGTACCTGCGTGAGGCGGGCCTCACCCCCTATCTCGACCAGCTCGGCTTCAACCTCGTGGGCTACGGTTGCACCACCTGTATCGGCAACAGCGGACCGCTTCCCGCCGCCATCTCGAAGACCATCGAAGAGCGGGACCTGGTCGCCGTCGCCGTCCTCTCCGGCAACCGCAACTTCGAGGGGCGCATCAACTCCGACGTGCGGGCCAACTACCTGGCCTCGCCGCCCCTGGTGGTGGCCTACGCTCTCGCCGGCTACATAGACGTCGATCTGCGCTCGGAGCCCCTGGGTACAGGAAGTGATGGCCAGCCGGTGTATCTCAAGGACCTCTGGCCGACCCGCAAGGAGGTGGAGGAGACCATCCAGCGCTCCCTGCACTCGGAGATGTTCAGCAAGGAGTACGCCGACGTCTTCACCGGCGACGAGCACTGGCGGGCTCTCGACATTCCCGAGGGCGACACCTACGCCTGGGATCCGGCCTCCACCTACGTCCGCCAGCCGCCGTATTTCGTGGACATGCCGGCCACGCCGCGGCCCGTCCAGGACATCCACGACGCCCGTGTGCTGTGCCTCTTCGGCGACTCGATCACCACCGACCACATCTCGCCGGCCGGCTCCATCAAGGTGTCGAGCCCGGCAGGCCGCTACTTGACCGACCACGGCGTGGCCCCCAAGGACTTCAACTCCTACGGCGCCCGCCGCGGCAACCACGAGGTGATGGTGCGGGGTACCTTCGCCAACATCCGCATTCGCAACAAGATGGTTCCCGAGATCGAGGGCGGCTTCACCGTCCACCTGCCGGACGGCGAGCCGCTGCCCATCTACGACGCGGCGGAGAAGTACCAGCAGGAGGGAATCCCCACAGTGGTGCTGGCCGGCAAGGAGTACGGCACCGGCTCCTCGCGCGACTGGGCGGCCAAGGGCCCGCTGCTCCAGGGCGTGCGCGCCGTCATCGCCGAGAGCTTCGAGCGCATCCACCGCAGCAACCTGGTGGGAATGGGGATCGCGCCTCTGGAGTTTCTCGCCGGAGACACCGCCGAAAGCCTCGGGCTGACCGGCCGTGAGATGATCGATATCGAGGGTATCGCCACGGGTGTCGAGGGCAGCTTCGCGAGCGGCCGGGACGTCACCCTGCGGGCACGGAGAGAGGACGGCTCGGTCCGGGAGTTCAAGGCGCGGTTACGCCTCGACACACCGCAGGAGGTGCAGTACTACCGCCACGGCGGAATTCTGCACTATGTGCTGCGGCAGCTTTTGGCGTCCTGAATTGATCCTGAAAAGAAAAAAGCCCCGCAACGGGGAGGGAGCCGTGCGGGGGGAGGAGAGAGAGCTGAGGGAAAAATACGGAGTGTGAAACTCCGGGACGAGTTCAACTCCCGAACCCCGTCCCACTGGATAGAACAGAGCCTGGTTATGGCGGATTCCCATTTCTCCATTTTTCTGGATTGACGCACTCATGCGAATCTTCCTTACCGGAGGCACCGGCTACATCGGTCGTGCACTGGCTCAGCGCCTCGCCGAGGCGGGCCACGAGATGCGTGCCCTGGTGCGGGCCACCAGCAACGTGGAGTCCCTGAAACAGCTCGGCATCGCCACCTTCGTCGGCGATCTGGGGGACCGCATCACCATGCGGGAGGGAATGTCCGGCGCCGATTGGGTGATCCATGCCGCTGCCGAGCTCGATTTGACCGGCCCGCCCGAGCGGATGCGGACGGCCAACGTCCAGGGGAGCGAAAACGTCGCCTCCCTCGCCTCCAAGCTGGGTGTCGGCCGCTTCCTCTCCGTCTCCTCCATGGCCTGGTGGGGCGGCAGCCCGCCGGATGGCCGCGCCGTGGACGAGTCGGCACCTCCTTTCCTCCCGTTCCCCACGCTCTACAGCGCCACCAAGCACTCCGGCGAGCAGGCCGTCCAGGAATGGGCGAAGAAGGGCCTGCGGGTGAACACTGTCTTTCCCAGCCTCGTCTACGGTCCGCCAGGAAAGAAAGAGGGGGCCAACGCCATCCTCCGTGGTTTCCTCAAAGGGCGCTTTCCCGCCCTCGTGGGAGCCGGCAAGAAGACCTCCTGGATCTACCTCGACGACCTTGTGGACGGCATGCTGAAGGTGATCGACAAGGCGCCGCCAGGCCGCGGCTACCTGATGACGGGGGACGTCACCACGCTGCGCAGCCTCGCCGACCGCGTCAGCGCTCTCGGCGGCGTGAAAGCGCCGCGGCTGAACCTGCCCGTCGGTCTGGCGAGGGCCGGGCTGATCCTCAGTGGCCCCTTCTACCGGATGCGCGGGTTCCGCCCGCCATTCTCCGCCGAGCAGCTCAACAGCCTGGAGCGCCACTGGGCGTTCGACGACTCCCGGGCGCGGACGGAGCTCGATTGGCGGCCCCGGCCGCTGGATGAAGGTTTGCCGCCAACGGTTGCGTATCTGAAGGCAAATTGAGGCTGGGTGACGGGCCGGTGCTTGCTTCCCATAACTTGACGCTGGCGCGGATACGGCTTTCCGCAATAAACTTGGCGCCATGGCACGGCGCAAGGCAGAGGACCAACTCGCTCTCTTCGATCTCGGACCCCCGCCCGAAGCCAAGCGGCAGGGTGTCGAAGCCGCGTCGCAGCCTCCCGAGGTCGAAGAGCTGGGTCGGCGGCTACCGCCGGAGATCCACCTCGGGGGATCGACTTGGTCGTTTCCGGGGTGGGCCGGGCTCGTCTGGGACCGCTCATACTCTCAGTCCAAGCTGGCCCGCGAGGGGCTGGCCGCCTATGCCCGGCACCCGCTGTTCCGCGGCGTGGGAGTGGACCGCACGCACTACGCGCCGGTCGAGGCGGCGGAGCTGGCGGTGTACCGGGAAGCGGTGCCGCCGGGCTTTCAGTTCCTGGTGAAGGCTCACGAGGCCTGCACCGTGGCCCGCTGGCCCGATCACGATCGCTATGGCGTCCACCGCGGCCAGGTCAATCCGTTGTTCCTCGATCCGGCCTACACCGCCGATCGGGTGGTGGCGCCGTTCGTCGAGGGCATCGGAGCTGGGGGCGGCGCTCTGCTTTTCCAGTTCGCTCCCCAGAGCCTCGGGACTCCTGGACAGTTCGCGGAGCGTCTCGGCGCCTTTCTGGGGGCGTTGCCCTGCGGCCCTGTCTACGCCGTCGAGCTGCGCAATCGTGAGCAGGTGACGGCCGAGTACGGCGACGCCCTTGCCGCTGTGGGAGCCTGTCATTGCCACAACGTCCACCCGCGCATGCCGGACATCCGCGCTCAAAGCCGCCTGTCGGGAGCGGACCGCGGGCCGATGACGATCATCCGCTGGCTGCTAGGAGCAGGCCTGACCTACGAGGAGGCGGGCCGGCGCTACGCCCCGTTCAACCGGCTCGCGGCCCCCGATCCCGCCTCCCGCCAAGCGGTCGCGGACCTCGCCCGCGCCGCCGTGACCGCCTGCCGGCCCTTCCTCTGCACCATCAACAACAACGCCGAGGGGTGCGCGCCGCTATCGGCCGTTGAGCTGGCGCGGGAGATCGCCGGCTCACCGGACGAATAAATAGCTAAAACAGAATGTTCTTTCTCTCTGCGCATCGGAGATGGTCCTGAGGCGCTCCAAGGAGGAAGTTCATCTATGAGAAGGCTCAACCTGAAGCTTGCCATCACCTCGCTGTTCCTGATCCTCGCCTCTTGCGGGCTCCTGCTGGCCGCGGAGCCCATTGTTTCCAGTCCCCTGGCGTCCGGGCAGGGCAAGGCGTGGACCTTGCCCAAGAACGCCGTTCCCGGCTCCACTCCCGAGCGCCGGGCCGCTCTGGCCCGGCTAACCCCAATACCGTTCGCTTAAGACGATATTTGGTATCCTTCTTCCGATAGGAAGGAGGCGTCATGGCACGGAAAGCAGCGACACTGCCGAAAGGTACTCGACTGACAGACTTGATCGGCTTGGGTGTGTTGAC
>DASYJD010000047.1:0-180915 GCA_035996875.1 Thermoanaerobaculia bacterium | reverse complement strand
CTGCCCCTCTCCCGCCCCCGCCCAACCCCCCTCACCGGGAGAGGGGTACCCCTGGGGCGTTTTTGCCTTTCTCCCTCTTCTCCCGGTGAGGGGGGTGCGGAGGGGGCGGGAGAAGAGGGCCGGGGTGATGAGGGTCTTGGGCGGGGGGACGCTGAGGAAAGTTAGCGCCTATGGCCGCCCGTTCTCTGTAACCAAATTCCCCTTCGGGACTCTCTTCAGTGCGAAAGGAGAGTGTTCCGATGCCGATTCGAAGGCCGCTCTTGTTGCTTGTCCAAGCCGCGCTGCTCTGCGCCGCGGTTCTGCTCCTCGCTCTCGATGTACCCGTGCTGGCTCAGCGGACGACCGAGTCTGTCCGGCCGGTCGATCCTATTACGGCTCATTCCCGGTCGATGATGAATGAAGGACGCCAGACGTTTCGTTACGAGACTTTCGGCGATCAGGCCTTCTGGACCGGCACTCTGCAGATCCACAAGGCGCTGGCCACGGTGAGCCCCCGCACCGCCCTGGCCGTGGGACTCAAGGTGGATTCCGACGCACTGCCCCAGGAGGTGCTGCGCTCCATTCGGCGGGGGAAGGTCAACCTGGACGATCCTGCCGTCACCGCCGCGCTGTTGAAGCTCAATGCCGTGATCGGCGTTCAGGGCTCCTTCGCGCCGGACGGCCGGCTGACCAGCGCGGCGATTTCCTGCGCCCTCTGCCACTCCACCGTGGACAACTCCGTCGCCCCCGGTATCGGCAAGCGTCTCGACGGCTGGGCCAATCGCGACCTGAACGTGGGTGCGATCGTCAATCTCGCGCCGGACCTCTCGGCGGTGGCCGGCCTGCTGGGGGTGGACGTGCCCACGGTGCGGACCGTTCTCCAGAGCTGGGGGCCCGGCCGCTTCGACGCCGAGCTTTTCCTGGACGGCAAGGCTTTCCGCCCGGACGGCAAGACGGGGGCCGTGCTCATTCCGCCGGCCTTCGGCCTCGCCGGGGTCAACCTCCACACCTATACCGGGTGGGGTTCCGTGACCTATTGGAACGCCTTCGTCGCGAACCTCGAGATGCACGGCCAGGGGAACTTCCACGATGCGCGGCTGAACGATCCAGTGAAGTTCCCGGTGGCGGCACGGGCCGGCTTCGCCGATGTCAAAAGCGACGTCGACCTCATCACTCCGAAGCTCGCGGCCCTCGAGTTCTATCAGCTCGCCATGCCGGCTCCGCCACCGCCTACCGGCAGCTTCAACGCCGCCGCGGCGCAGCGCGGCAAGCTGGTCTTCAGCTCCGCGGGATGCGTCAACTGCCACGTGCCGCCACTCTACACCGAGCCCGGCCACAACCTTCACACCCCTGAGGAGATCGGCATCGACAGCTTCCAGGCTGACCGCTCGCCCGAGGGGGGCTACCGGACTACGCCACTCAAAGGCCTCTGGTCCCACGCCAAGGGCGGCTTCTACCACGACGGCCGTTTCGCCACCCTGGACGACGTGGTGGGCCACTACGACGACACCTTCACCCTTCACCTCTCCGCGAGCGAAAAGGCCGATCTGGTCCAGTACCTGAAGTCGCTTTAGGCGGTCCAGGGCGCCGCCCGGTCCAGGATCGCTCCGAAGTCCGTCCCCGCCGGCAGTGTGCCGAAGGCTCGGCCGCCGTCGCCGCCCAGGCGGCTGGCGACGAAAGCATCGGCGACGTCCGGCGGGGAGTGGCGGATGAGGAGCGAGGCCTGGAGGGCGAGGCCCAGCCGTTCGACCAGCCGGCGGGCGCGCGTTTCGGCGTCCGCCGGATCGTCGAGAGACTTGCGGAGATCCATGGCGAAGGTATCCAGCCGGTGGTCGGCGCCGCGGGCCTCGCGGATTTCGGCGAACAGGGCGGCGAGCGACTCGGGGGACTTCTGGAGCGCCCGCAGCACATCGAGGCACTGGACGTTGCCCGATCCTTCCCAGATGCCGTTGAGCGGCGCCTCCCGATAGAGCCGGGCGAGCCCCCACTCCTCCACGTAGCCGTTGCCGCCCAGGCACTCCAGAGCTTCGGCGGCGTGCACGGGCGCCCGCTTGCAAACCCAATATTTGAGCACCGCCGTGGCGAGGCGGCGGAATGCGGCATCGTCGGAATCGTAGGCGCGGGCGAGGCGCATCATGGCGACCGTCGCCGCCTCCGATTCCAGGGCGAGGTCGGCCAGCACGTTGCGCATCAGCGGCTGCTCGATGAGCGGCTTGCCGAAGGCGCAACGGTTGCGGGCGTGGTGGAGGGCGCGGGCCGTGCCCCAGCGAAGGCCGGCCGCCGAGCCGATGACGCAGTCGAGCCGGGTGTGGTTGACCATCTCCAGGATCGCGGGAAGGCCCCGCCCTTCCTCGCCCACGCGCCGTGCCCAGGCGGCGGCGAGCTCGATCTCGCTGGAGGCGTTGGAGCGGTTGCCGAGCTTGTCCTTGAGCCGCTGGATGTGGAAGCGGTTGCGCTCGCCGTCCGGCGTAAAGCGTGGAAGGAGGAAGCAGGAGAGGCCGCCGGGCGCCTGCGCCAGCACCAGGAAGGCGTCGCACATGGGAGCCGAGCAGAACCACTTGTGGCCCGTCAGCTCGTATGCGCCCTCAGTCCCAAGAGGCCGGGCCTGGGTGGTGTTGGCGCGAACGTCCGAGCCGCCCTGTTTCTCCGTCATCGCCATGCCGCACAGGGCGCCGGTCTTCTGATCTGGGGGGATCAACCGGGGATCGTAGACCGTCGACGTCAGCCGCGGCTCCCACTCCACCGCCAGCTCCGGCTGGTGGCGCAGGGCGGGCACCGCGGAGTAGGTCATGGAGAGCGGGCATCCCACCCCGGCCTCCACCTCGGCGAGGAGCATGAACATCGCGGCGCGGGCCACGTGAGCGCCGGGCCGTGGCTCCTTCCAGGGAAGGGCATGGAGCCCGTGCTCCACACCGAGCGTCAGCAGCGAGTGCCACGCCGGGTGAAAGTCCACCTCGTCGATCCGCCGGCCTGCCCGGTCGAACGCCCGCAGCACCGGCGGATGCTCGTTGGCCTGGAAGCTTGAGCCGATCGTCTCCCGTCGTCCCACGATTTCCCCGAACGCCCGCGCCCGCTCCTCCGCCCACTCAGCCCCTTCGCGCCGAAGCGCCTCGGCGAGGGCGTGGTCCGTCGTGAAGAGGTTCACGTCCTCGAAGGGCGGCGGTTGATTGAAGACGGTGTGGGTAGCGTAGGAATTGGAGATCATGAGGAAGAGGATATCGCGTCGCTTCGGAGGGTACCGCCAAATCCGATACCATCTCCCTTGAGCTAACAACACGGAGCCCATCATGGCTATCCGCGAAGGCGCTTGGGATTGCCCGGCTTGCGGCCGGAAAGGGAATCGGGGACCCGAGAAGTTCTGCGGCGGCTGCGGTCGGCCCCGGGGACCGGACGTCGAGTTCTATCTGCCGGACGAGGCGCTGGAGGTCACCGACGCCGAGGCTCTGAAGAAAGCGCAGGCCGGCGCGGACTGGATCTGCCCCTACTGCGCGGCGGACAACCCTGTCGCCAACGCCTTCTGCTCCGGCTGCGGCGCGCCCCGCGACGGCGCCAAGACCCGCGAGGTCGTCGATCACTCGCTGAACGAGACGCCGGCCGCGCTCGCACCGCAGCCGCTCGTCGCATCGGACCAAGGGAAGGGGCGCTGGACCAAGAGACTGGGCCTCGGCTGCCTGGGCCTGCTGGCGATCGTTGCCCTGCTGATCTTCCTCGGCCGGCCGAAGTCCACCACCCTAACGGTCACCGGCCACCACTGGGCGCGAACGGTCGCCGTCGAGATCCAGAAGCCGGTCATCGAGCAGGCCTGGGAAGGAGAGGTGCCATCCGGCGCCCGCATCTTCGGCAGCTCCAGGGAAGTCCATCACGTCGACCACATCCAGACCGGCACCCGGACCCGCACTCGCACCGTCACCGAACGGGTCCAGACCGGCACCCAGCGGGTGAAGACCGGCCACCGCGATCTTGGCAACGGCTACTTTCAGGATGTCTTCGAGGACCGCCCCGTCTACCAGAACCGCTCTCACGAGGAGACCTACCAGGAACCGGTCTACCGGGACCAGCCCGTCTACCGCCAGCGCATCCGCTACGAGATCGAGAAATGGGTTCGCGACCGCCAAGCGAAGGCCGAAGGCCGTGATCTTGCCCCCGCCTGGCCCGTCACCAGCCTATCCTCGAAGCAGCGCGAATCGGATCGCAAGGAGTTGTACGAGGTCTTCTTCAAAGATTCCGACGGCAAGCCCGCCCACTACCTCGCCCCCAATGAGCAGGCCTGGAGGCTCTTCGAAGAGGGACGGGGCTACAAGGGCAAGGTGAAGAGCGACGGCGAAGTGGTGGAGGTGAAGGAGGGCGAGTGAGGGCCCATGCTATCCTTGACCTCGGGGAGTATCATCCTTCCCAATCCCCGTCCCTTGGGGTAAAGTTGCGAAAAAGAACGACTCCGAACGGGAGCCCATCATGAGCCAGCCAGCCGCGGCGCTCGCGCCCCTTCCCTTCGAGCTCGTCTATAGCGACGGGGAGCCCTTGGAGACCCACTGGCACGTCAACCAGATCAGTCTGTTCACAGAGTTGGTCGAGCAGGCCATGACGGAGCGAGGCCGCAACGACTACTTCGTTGGCGGCAACATGTTCGTCTACTACTCCTATGAGCAGGCGCAGGCGATTGCGGCGGATCTCAACGACCGCCGCCATCACCGGGGGCCGGACATCTTCTACGTCGGGGGCGTGGAGGCCAGGAGCGGCCAGAAGTGCTGGGTGGTGTGGGACGAGGGACGCTATCCCGAGGTCATCGTGGAGTTGCTCTCCCCTTCGACGGCCAGGAACGACCGCACCGTCAAGAAGGATCTCTACGCCCGGGTTTTTCGGACTCCTGAATACTTTCTCCAGGACCCCGACCAGGGGAAGCTCGAGGGCTTTCGCCTGACTGGCGGGATCTATCAGCCGATCGCGCCCAATGCCAAGGGCCGCTTGTGGAGTGAGCGTCTCGGCCTGGAGCTCGGCCTGTGGCACGGCATCTACCGTCGGGACGAGAACACCTGGGTCCGGCTCTTCGACAGGGATGGGCGGCTGGTGCCGACTGTGGACGAACGCGCAGAGGCCGAGCGCCGGCGTGCCGAGGCCGAGAGCGAGCGCGCCGACGCCGCGGAGGCCGAAGCCGCCCGGCTGCGAGCCCTTCTCGGGGGCCGTTGAGCCCCCGAAGGTCGAACCCCCCTCTCCTCTTCCATCTTGCGACAGGTGAGGAAAGAGGAGGGCGAATCTTCGCTTCAGGCTGCTTTGAACCGATCCTGAAGCCTATGAATTGGCTTCGGGCGGCGTCGGGGTGACCGGCGCGCTCTTCTTCGCGGACCGGCCCTGGGGACGGATGGGAGCGGTTCCGAACTGCACCAGCATCTCATTGTTCGTACCGAGTTGGGATTTGGCGTAGCCGCGCAGGCGCCGGGAGGCTTCGTGGCCGTTCTTGATGAGGGTCGCGAGCTCCTGGGTCTGTCTCTGGCGTTGCGCCTGGTTGTTCTCCTGCTGACTCTTCACCAGACGGACCTGGTTGAGAATGTCCTGCAGCGCGTTCTGGAGCGGCTCGACGTTCGGTAGTCGCGCCCCCTGCGCCACGCAGGCGTTGAGCTGGCTCTCCCAACTACGGAAGAGCTTGCCTTGTGCGTTGATGATGGGCATTGTGTTCTCTCCTTTCGGTTTCTCAAACAGCTTTGGTTGTTGGTTCTCCATCCGGCACCCGATGCACCGGACCTCTTACGTGCTACGCTTCTGTTTCCACCTGCATTACATCCTGTCCACGGACGGCTCGTTTCTTGTCGGCACATTCTTCGCCATTTGGCTCGACTGCCGAGTGTTGTCTAAGGCATCGCAAATCTAACTCGCGGATTCGGCTCTGTCAAGACGCTTTCTGATCAAGATCGACGAAAATGTCAGCCAATTTCCCGTAATGTCCGGCGCCTGCCGAAAGATCTGAGTGGCGGTTCAAACAGTCCAGACCTCGGTCCAAGTGTCCCAGACGCCGGGTTAGAAGGCTCAGACCTCGGTACGGATCGCCCCGACCTTGGTATGGACCCTCGGAACCTCGGTAGGGATACCTCCGACCTTGGAGCTGATCGCTCAGACTTCGGTGCGGATCGTCTAGACCTCGGTTTGCGATGCGCGGACCTTGGTGCACAAGGCGCAGACCCTGGTCTACGAAGCTCAGACCTTGGTCTGGATAGCGCCGACCTCGGTCTACCAGGCCGAGGCTTTGGTCTAGGTGGCGCAGACCTCGGTCCGAAGGGTCCAGACTAAGGTCTGAACGGTCCAGACTTCGGTCTGAAGAGCTCAGACCTCGAGGCGGACGGACCACGTCCGCGAGCTGACCAACGGTGCCCAGACCCCCATTCGGGGCGACAGCTTCATGAACAATGTTTGTGTGAACTCAGGCTTGGACACCCAATACATTGAATTCGATTTCATCTTCAAGTGCTGGACATGCTATGGAGACAGTACGCCCCCAGGAAATTGAGGCCTGAGATCTCGATTTCACCTCAGCCCACCGGCACCAGCCGGTTCGCCGCCGCCGCGTCGAGGATGGCGGCGTTCTCGGGGATGGAGAAGAGGTAGCGGTGGCGGAGCTGGCTTTCGAGCGGGGCCGCCTTCAGCATCAGCTCTTCGTAGGCCCGATTCAGATAGTAGAGGGGATCGGCGGCGTCGAGCCGGCGCGTGCCGCGCAGGCCCTCCAGACCGCGGTAGAGACGGAAGTCCAGGGAGACGCCGTGCTGCGTGGGGTCGTGATGCTGGAGCGCGGAGTCGAGCTGCGCGCAGAGGTGGACCGTCAGGGCGCCGTCGCGCTGCGCGAGCGCCTGCTCGAGCTGCCAGCCCTGATCCACCAGGGCGGCGTTGGCGTCGCCGTGGCGGCGGTGGATCTCCAGAGCCGTGGCGAAGTGGTGGCGCGCCGTGTCGAATTGCTTCTGCCGCAGGGTGATGCGCCCCAGGAGCTGCTCGGCGTCGCCCAGCAGCGACAGCTCCGGCAGCAGGCTCAAATCGAAATGGGCGTGCCGCGCCTCGTCCAGCGCGGCGTCGACGTTGTTGAGGTCGAGGAAGTTGGCGGCCACCGCCAGGCGGGCGATGGCTTCGCCGATGACGTCGCCCCGCGGCTCGCGCAGGACGAGGGCGCGGCGCAGGGCACGGGCGGCGCCCATCGAATCGCCCAGCAGGCTCAAGGTACGGCCGATGCCCATCAGGGCGAAGCTCTCCTCGCCCTCCTCGCCGTGCCGCTCCAGCACCTCGGCCGCCTCGCGGTAGAAGGCGAGCGCCTCGGAGAAGCGCCCCTGGGCGAGCGAGACGGAGCCGAGGGCCGAGAGGGAGGCCCCCAGCGTCTTCAGGTTCTGCTCCCGCCGGCGGATTTCGACCGCCCGCTGGTGGAGCGCCAGGGCGTCGGCGAGGCGGCGCTCGTGGAGCGCCACGTTGCCGAGGTGGAAGAGGCAGGTGGCCACGAGCTGGGTGGAGCCCAGCTTCTGAAAGGCCTCGAGGAGCTGCTCGAAGAGCGCGCGGGCCTCCTTGCGGCGCTCCTGACGGGCGAGGATCTGGCCGAGCTGAAGCAGCAGGATGGCCTGCCGCGCCGGATCGGTCTTCATCACCATCTTGAGGGCCTTGCGCAGGGTCTCCTCGCTCTCGGTGAGCCGGCTCTTCTGCAGGTCGAGCTCGGCCTTCAGGCTGGCGAAGGCGAGGTACTTGCGCGGCTCGCCGGCCGTGATCTCCAGGGCGCGGTCGATCTCTCCCTCCAGGCCCTCCAGGCGATTCAGGCGCCGGGCCAGGGGGAGCAGGATCCAGAGGAGCTGGGCCTCGGTGGCCGGGCTGCCGCCCCGCTGGCGGTGGCCTTCGAGCTCGCGCTTCAGCCCCTCCAGGATCTTGGCGGGTGGCGCGTCGCTCGCGCCACCCTGAGCCAGCTCGAGGATGGACGGCACGGCCTGGGCACTACCGGAAAGGAGGCTGTAGGCCTGCCAGAGGGCTTTTGGCTGCGCGCTTGCGGCCACCAGGCGCTCGCCCAGGACCTGCCGCAGGCTGGGCACGACCTCCGGCATCACGGTTTGGGCCAGGGCGTGAGCGAAGACGGGGCAGGCGAGGTCGACGCCCAGGCCCCAGGCGGAGGGCGCGCGGTGGAAGATCTCGGCCGCCAGGAACGGCGTCTCCCAGTGCGGCGTCACCTCGACGCCCAGGAAGAGGGAGGCTGAGGCGAGCTCCAAGGCCGGGACGGGCGTCTCGGCGAGGGCCAGCAGGCGCGCCGGCATCGCTTCGCCGAGAGCGCTCACCTCGGCTTCCAGGTGCTGGATCAGCCGGAACGAGGGCTCGAATTCGTCGTCCCGGCCGCCGCTGTAGAAGAAGTTGCCGTAATGCCGGCGCAACTGCCGCCGCTGGATCATCCGCACCAAGCTCTCTTCCAGGGCGAAGGGGCAGCGAGCGGTGGTCTCCACCAAGCGCTGCTGCACTTCGGCGGGCATCAGCAGGCCGCGGAAGAGGCCGGCGGCGAGGGCCGTGGATTGGGCGGCGGTCAGCAGCGGCACCTCGACCTCGGGCAGGGCGGCCCACGTCGCCGGTCCCCGAGTTCGCTTGCGCCCCACGAGGACGATGCGGGCGTTGCGCCGGGCTCGCGGATCGGCGGTCAGGGCTTCGAGGAGTTGAAGGTCTGCGGCGGAGGCGGTCTGCAGGTCGTCGAAGACGAGGCGCAGGGGAGCGGGCGCGCCGGTGGAGTCCTTCCACAGCTCCAGGGCGCGCGCGAGCAGGCCGGGGAAGTCCACTCCTTCCGGACGGTCGCGGTCGGCGAGCAGCCATTCGCCGAAGTCTTCGAGCCCCAGCCGGGCCAGGGCCCGCCAGGGATCGTACCCACCGTCGCGGATGCCGGTGAAGTGCAGCAGCTCGCGCAACACTTCGGCCGCGAGGTCGAACCCTGTGCGGGGCGACCTGAGGGCGATCGACAGGTAGGGTGTGCCCGGGTTGGCGCCGGGCCCCAGGGTGTGCCAGAGGGTGCGGGATTTTCCGCAGCCCAGAGGCCCGGAGACCCGTAGGACGGGAGCTTCCGAGGACTCCAGCAGCTCCCGCTCCACGACCACCCGCGGCACGTAGTCGAGGTAACGGCCCATGAGGCGGGCGGTGTGCCAGGGGACGGCGTCCGGGCGGGGACCCGAGAGCTGGAACAGGGGGATGTGGCTCCCCGTTGCCGCCTCGCAGGTGCCGGAGCGCTCGGCGCTCCAGCGCGACTCCAGGCGGCTGGCCGCGCGGCCGGTGAGGTGAATCTGGCCGCCCGCGAGGCTCGCCGGCCGCTGATGCTCCAGGTCGTCGAGTAGCGGCTCGGGCTCGGCGGTGATCCCTTCCGGGCCGATGCGTACCACCCCCGGCAGCACGATGACGGTGAGCCCGGCGGGTCCGTGCCGACGGAGGCGCTGGGCGATGCGCACCGCCTCTTCCACGTCCCCGGGGTCGCCGGGAATAGGCAGCACGGCGAGCAGGTGGGGACCCAACTGGTGCAGGCCGGGCGGATGGCCGAGGAGCAGGCCGGCGGTATCGGCGCAACGCTCGTCGCTGACGTGCAGCAGGACGGCGGGGACCTTCAGCGGGATGTAGGACCGGTCGGACATGTCTTGGAGCCTCGGGGGATTGATCGCGGAAGCAGACTACCGGGGGGACCTTAAGAGGAAGATTACGAGGGCTCGCCAGCGTCCGTTCAAGCGCGCTCTTCGAGTTTTCCCGGGAGCGCTGTACCATTGCCGCGTCGAACGCCCCGACGGGTGAGGGCAGGGGTTGAGCCGCGGGGGCGGCGGCCGGGCCTTTGGTCCCGCGGCAAGGGTTCCGGCTCGCCGCTGGCGGCACGCTACTGTTTCGCCGGAAGATTCGAAAGGAAGAACCGCGGGATGGTTCGTTACGTAAAAATGGAACACGCGTCGATCGCCGCAAACATTCGGTTTGCCGGAGACCTTTCATTTCACCTTTCTTTACACGCTCTTCAATATCCATGACCGATCCGCTACGATACCCAGCCGTTCCACACCTCCAACGATTTAAGAAGGGGGATGAGGCCCGGCCGATGACCGATGTCGTTCAAAAATTCTGGGGCTTCTGCCACACGTTGCGTCATGACGGTATCGATTACGGCGATTACATTGAACAGATCACTTATCTTCTTTTCCTCAAGATGGCGGACGAGCGTGGGATCGATCTCAGCCGTATCGCCGTGCCGGAAGAGGGCAAGGTGGCTTTCAACTGCTCGTGGCCGGCGCTCTCGGGAGAAGACCCGTCGTCGCTCATCCCTCATTACACGGGCGTGTTGAACACGCTGGGCTGCCAGCCGGGCCTGCTGAGCGACATCTTCAAGGAAGCCGTGTCGCGCTTCAACAATCCCGCCAACCTCAAGCGGTTGATCGATCTCATCGACGAGACGGAGTGGACGGCGCTGGAGGTGGATCTCAAGGCGGCGGTGTTCGAGGGACTGCTCGAAAAAGCGGCGAGCGAAGGAAAAAAGGGCGCCGGCCAATATTTCACGCCGCGGCGCCTGATCCAGTCGATCGTGCGCTGCGTGCGTCCGGACCCGCGCGACAGCGCCGATTTCACGATCTGCGATCCGGCCTGCGGCACGGGCGGTTTCCTGGTGGTGGCCTACGAGTGGTTGCTGGCCGAATCCCGCGAGGGCTCGCGCGATCCGGAACTGCTCAACCGCGTGCGGTGCGGCACCTACTTCGGGCAGGAGCTGGTGATCCGCCCGCGCCGGCTGGCTTTGATGAACCTTTTTCTGCACGAGCTGGAGCCGGAGATCAAGCAGGGGGATTCGATCGACCTGATCCCCGGCGAGCGGCGGTTCGACGTGGTGCTCACCAATCCGCCGTTCGGCAACAAGGGCGCCAACCAGGCGCCGGAGCGCAGCGATCTGGTGGTGAAGACGTCGAACAAGCAGCTCAACTTCCTGCAGCACGTGATGACGCTACTGAAGCCCGGCGGCCGCGCGGCGGTGATCGTGCCCGACAACTGCCTTTTTGCCGATCAGGCCGGGGAGGTGTTCCGGCAGCTCACCCAGGACTGCAATCTGCACACGGTGTTGCGCCTGCCCAACGGCACGTTCACACCCTACAGCGCCGGCACCAAGACCAACGTCGTTTTCTTCACCAAGGGGCAGCCCACGGAGACGGTGTGGGTCTACGACGCCCGCACCAACGTGCCGCGCATCACCAAGAAGGACCGGCCGCTGACGGATGACCACCTGCGCGCCTTCGAGGAGTGCTACGGCCGCGATCCTCTCGGCGGCTCCCGGCGCTCGGCCGCGGATTCGAAGGAGGACCGCTGGCGCCCGGTTTCCATCGCCGAGGTCCGCGCCCGCGACTTCAAGATCGACGGCCTCAAGTGGCTGAAGGAAGAGTCGCTGGACGACGAGCTGCCCGAGCCCGAGGAGCTGGCGACCGAGGCGATCACCGAGCTCCGGAAGGCCGTCGCGGAGCTCTCTTCCATCCTCCTGCTGCTCGAAGACGACGCGGAGCCGAAACGGCCGCGAGTGCTGCAGGGTGGCTCGTGACGAGCGCCGTCTCCGATTGGGAGATCGGCCGGCGCGAAGGCGAGCTGCCCGAAGGCTGGGCGGAGACCACCCTGGAAGAGATCGTCGTCCACTTTCTGGGCGGCGATTGGGGCGAGGCGCCCGAGGCCGCGGAGACGGATCCCGAGCTGGTGCTGGTGCGCGTCGTGCGCGGCACCGAGTTCCGCGACTGGAATCGCGCCAAGGGGGCCACGGCGGCGTTGCGGGCCGTCAAGCGCTCGAGCCTCGCCAAGCGCCAACTGGCGGCGGGCGACCTGGTGGTGGAGATCTCGGGCGGCGGCGCCGGCCAGCCCGTGGGCCGCACGCTGGTGATCGACGAGGAAGCTCTCCTGCGCGCTGACGCGCCCCTCATTTGCAATAATTTTTGCCGCCAGATGCGGCTTCACCCTGACGTCGATCCCTTCTACGTCCACCTCGCCCTCCAGTACCTCTATCTGAGCGGCAGCTTCGACGAGTACCAGACGCAGACGACGAACATCCGCAACCTCAACTTTCCGAGCTTCCTTTCGGGAGTGATCGTCCCCCTGCCGCCGGCGCCCGAGCAAAGGCGGATCGTCGAGACGGCGCGGGAGCTGCTGGGGCGGGTGCAGCGGATCCACGAAAGTCTGGGACGGGTGCCGGAGATCCACCGCCGCTTCCGCCAGTCGGTGCTCGCGGCGGGCTACTCGGGCCGGCTGACGGAGGACTGGCGCGCCGGGCGGAATCTCGATCCTCTCTCCGGCCTGCTGCCCGGGGCTTTCGCTTCACGCCGCGAGGAGTACCTGTCGGCCTGCCACGACGCCGAGGCTTTCGATCGCCGGGCTCCACGCCGTCCGAAGAACCTCGCGACCACGGACTGGGAGGCGCCGGAGCCGCTGGAAGCGCCCGAGGTGCCCGAGGGCTGGTGCGTGCTGGCTCTCCACGACCTCATTCGCCGCGCTCAGTATGGCCTGTCGGTGAAGGCGGATCGCGATGCCAGGAGCGGCATTCCCATGTTGCGCATGGGCAACATCCAGGAAGGGCGCATCGACGCCTCCGACCTCAAATACGTGGGCCTCAAGCCGGCGGAGACGGAAGCCTACCGGGTGCGCCGGGGCGACATCCTGTTCAACCGCACCAACAGCCCGGAGCTGGTGGGCAAGGCCGCGGTCTACGAGCTCGACCTCGCGGCGGTCTTCGCCTCCTATCTGGTGCGCATCGAGTGCGACGAGCGGCTGCTCTCCAGCCACTACCTCTGCGGCTGGATCAACTCGCCGTGGGGCCGGCGCTGGGCGCGGACGGTGCGCACCGACTGCGTCAGCCAGTCGAACATCAACGTCTCGCGGCTGCTCACCCTGCCGGTGCCCGCGCCGCCGCTCGTCGAGCAGCTCGAGATCGTGCGGCGCATGGAGGAGCTGTTCGCCTTCGCCGACGAGATGGAGCGGCGGGTGGAGGTGGCCGGCGAGCGCGAGCACAAGCTGTGGCGCACTCTCCTCGCCCGAGCCATGCGCGGCGAGCTGGTACCCACCGAGGCCGAGCTGGCGCGCGCCGAAGGGCGCACCTTCGAGCCGGCGGCGGACCTGCTCGACCGCGTCGGCGCCCATCGCCTGGTCCAGGCCAGTCCGGGCGGCGAGGCGGTGAGCGCCGAAGAGCCGGTCTCCGAGGCCATCCTCGCCGCCGTCCGCCAAGCCTGTTGGGGAGCCGGAGCGGTGCCGCGCGAGGAGCTGATCGCAAGGGTGGCCGCGCGCCTCGGGCTCCCGAAGCTCGGCAAGAGCGTGCGCGCCCGGCTGGAAAAACACCTGGAGACCGCGCTCGCCCGGCGCATCATCGCCCGCGAGGGCGATCTCCTCGCCGGCGCCACGCCGACCTTCGGCCGCTACGACTATCAGTTCCTCGTGCACACGGCGCAGACCCTGCTGCGGGGCGGCGAGCGGGAGCAGAGCGATCTCATCCGTGCCGTGGCCAGCCATCTCGGCTACAGCCAGGTCACCTTCGCCATCCGCGTACGGATGGAGCGGGTGTTCGTGTGGGCGGTGCAGAACGGGTTGCTGGCGGTGCGGGACGAACGGTATTACTTCAACCACTCGAACATCTCATAGTGCTCGCGGCTCATCCCGAGCCGCTCGTAGACGCCCTGGGCGGCGGCGTTGCGCCTGTCCACGTAGAGCCGGATGCCCATGAGAGCAGGATCATCCTCGGCGCGGCGCTTGAGGTGTTCGTAGAGGGCGCGATAGACGCCGCGGCCCCGTTCCTCGGGAACGACGTAGACGGATTGGATCCAGAGCACCGTGCCGTCGCGCCAGTCGCTCCACTCGAAGGTGGTGAGCAGCGAGCCGACGACCTCGCCCGGGCGATCCTGGCGCTCGGCCACCCAGTAGCTCCCCTTCGTGGGATCGGCAAAGACGGCGGCGACGCCGCGGACGACGGTGTCGCGGTCGAGCTCCAAGTCCTCGGTCTCGCGGGCCATGCGGAGCTGGAAGTCGACGATCGCGGCCGCGTCGCCGGTGCCGCCGGGGCGGATGCGGACCGTCGCGCTCAATCCGTCTCGGCCTCTTGCCCGATCGCTGTCCCGATCGTCCCGGAAGTCCCGGTCATACTCTCGATCTCGGCGCGCAGGCGGTCCAGCAGGCGGGTTTCGACGGCCTCGTCGCGCTCGGGCTCGCGCAGGATCTCCCGCAGGGCGAACACCGCGGCGGAGAACTCGCTGCCGAAACGCTCGCAGTCCTCGCAATCCTTCACGTGCTCCTGAATGCGGCGGGCGCGGTCGGAAGGCAGGCCGCCGTCGAGGAACGCCGTGAGCTCGGCCAGGACCTCGCCGCAGTGGAGCCCGGCCAAGATCCGGTCGGTCCGATCGCTGCGGTCCTCGCGGCCGTCATCGTCACCCCGCAGCTTCGTCATCAACCGCAGGCGGGCGCGGTGCAGCCGGTTCCGGGCCGTGCCCTCGGAAAGGCCGGCGACGCCGGCGGCCTCGTCCGGCGAGAGCCCTTCGAGCTCGCGCAGGATGAGGATCTCGCGGTCCTCGGGGGAGAGCGACGCCAGGGCGCCGGCCAGCGCCTCGGCGTCCACCAGGCGATCGACGAAGCTCTCGTCCTCGATCCCCCAGCCGGCGGCCTTCCCGAGCTCGCGCAGGGAGACGAAGGGCGCCGGATCGTCCGCCCAGCGCCGGTGGCGGCGGTAGATGGCGTGGCGGGCGATGGAGAGCAGCCAGGTGCGGGCCGAGGCGTCGTAGCGAAAACGGCCGGCGGCCCGCCAGGCGGTGAGGAAGGTTTCCTGCAGGGCCATCTCGGCGTCCGTTTCGTCGTGCGCCAGGGCGCGGGCGAAACGCAGGATGGGGGCCTGATGACGCCGGACGAGCCGCTCGAAGGCGGTGCGGTCTCCCGCCGCAGTGCGGCCGATCAGCGTCGCGTCGCTGATCCTGGCGTCGTCAGCCTCGTGCGGATCTCCTTGCATACCGATGGCGAGATCTTACACCGCACGGCGCCGGCCTACTTCAGATACCTCTCGAACAGCTTGTAGATCCGCCGGTACTCGTCGAGCCAGCTCGTGGGCTGGACGAAGCCGTGGCTCTCCACCGGGTAGATCGCGGTCTCGAAATTCTCTTTCTTCAGCTCGATGAGCCGCTGCACCAGGCGCACGTTGTCCTGAAAGAACACGTTGTCATCCAGCATGCCGTCGCAGATCAGCAGCGGCTTCTTGAGCCCCGCCACGTACTCGATGGGCGAGCTCTTGGTGTAGGAGTCCGGGTCGTCCTCCGGCCGGTTGAGGATGTTCGACGTGTACTCGTCGTTGTAATAACTCCAGTCGGAGACCGGGCGCAGGGCGGCGCCGGCGGCGAACAGGTCGGGCGCGCGGAACAGGGCCATGTAGGTCATGAAGCCGCCGTAGGAGCCGCCGTAGACGCCCACTCGCTTGGGGTCGACGCTCTTGTGGGCCACCAGCCAGGCGACGCCGTCCTGCAGGTCTTCGAGCTCGGGATAGCCCATCTGGCGGTAGATCGCCGTGCGCCAGGCGCGGCCGTAGCCGGCGGAGGCGCGGTAGTCCATGTCGATCACCACGTAGCCGTGGCGGGTGAGCAGGGTGTGGAACATGAACTCGCGGAAGTAGCTCGACCAGCCGTAGTGGACGTTCTGGAGGTACCCCGCGCCGTGGACGAACATCACCGCCGGGTACTTCTTCGCCGCGTCGAAATCCTTCGGCGTGTAGACCCGGGTGTAGATGGAGGCCGGCGCGCCATGAGTGGAGGCGATGGGAACGACCTCCGGCACCGCCCAGTCCTCGGCCAGGAATTCAGCCGTGCGGGTCTGCGTCACGGGCTTGGCCTCCGCTCCCGCTTGAACCGGCTGAATGTAGAGCTCGTTCGGCCGGGTGGCGCCGGAGTGGGTGAGGAGGAGACGGTCCTCGTCGGGCGAGAGGTCGAAGCTGGTCAAGCCGCCGAGGTGCGTGAGCTGCTCCGTCCGGCCGGTTGCCACGTCGGCGCGCCAGACGTCGTAGTTGCCGGGATGCTGGACGTTGGCCTGGTAATAGATCGAGGAGCCGTCCCAACTGCGCACGGGTTCGCCCACCTCGAAGTGCCCCTCGGGCGTCAGCGGCCGGACCTTGCCCGTCTTGGTGGACAGCAGGTAGAGCCGCGACCAGCCGCCCTCCTCGGAAAGGAAGTACAACGTTTCGTTGTCCCTGAGCCAGCCCTGGATGTTGAAGTCCCAATTGATCCACGCCGGATCGGTCAGGCGGTGGCGGGGTGTCAGCTTGCGGCTACCGGCGTCCCAGGTGGCGATCCAGCGGTCCTTGTTGTCGTAGGAACGCAGCATGACGGCGAGTTGGGTGCCGTCGTCCGACCAGGCGAGGCTTGACACCTCCACGGGGCGCGGCTTGCGCTTCTTGTCCTTGTCCTTCTCCTTGTCCGTATCCTTGCCGTCGTTGTCGTCCTTGTCCTGGTCTTTCTTGTTCGCGGCCTTGGCGGCGAGCTTCTTGGCGTCCTTGTCCTTCCCCTTTTCCTCTTCCCGGGTGGCCTCGTCCTTGCCCTTCTCGTCCTTCGCCGCTTTGTCCTTCTCGTCGTCCTGGGTGTCGGCATCCTTGGACTCGGCCTTCCTCTTCGCCTTCTCCGCTTCGCGGCGGGCCTTGGCGGCGTCTTTCAGGGACTTCAGGGGATCGTCCTTGATGCCGGGGAGAACGCCGAGGTCGAGGTCGATCCGCCGGTGCTTCGCGAGGTCGAGCAGGGTGAGGGAGTTAGGCGCGGGCCCCTCGGTGCCGACCTTGGACCGCACGTCCTTGGACTCCACTTCGCCGGTCTCGGTGACGTAGCTCGGCATCTTCGAAGGCTTGAGCTGGTCGTCCCTCTTGGGGACGGTGACCACGGCCAGCCAAGTGCCGGCGGGTGACAGCCGGGCCTCTTCGACCGTGACCTTCTTGCCGAAGTACCAGGGGAGAGACGGCCGGGTCGAATCGGCCTTCTGCCGGGCACGGTCCTCGGCGAGGTCCTGCTTCTCCTTCTCCTGCTTCTGGCGGATGACGTCGAAGAGGCGGGTCTGCTCCGCCGCGAGATAGGTGGGATCGTCCTTGTCGGCCGGGTCCTTGTCCAGCCGGATCTCGGCCGGCTGGGAGATGAGCCCGGAAGCGGGGTCGTAGACGAAGACCGCGGCACCGCGGCGGAAGGCGATGCGCTGGCCGTCGGCCAGGAAGCGGGGCTCGCTCTCCCTCTCCGCCGTACGGGTGATCTGCCGGATGGCACCGGTCGTCAGGTCCTTGAGGAAGATGTCGCCCTCGCGGGCGTAGGTCTTCCACTTGCGGTCGCGGCTGCGGTCGCCGCCGGGAGCGTCCACCTTGCCGCGGTCCGCGGGCTCGATCTTGACCGCCTGGCCGCTGGTGAGGTCGAGGCGGTAGAGGTCTTTGGGATTCCTGCCCTCGCCGTCGCGCTCGTGCTCGTAGTAGAGGGAGCGGCCGTCGTCCGCCCAGTAGGAGTTCTCGGGCGGATTCCCGATCCAGTCGGGATCGGCCATGATCCGCTCCAGAGTGAGCGGCAGGCTGTCGGCAGCGGCGGCCGGCATGACGCCCGCCGGCAGGGCGATCAGGAGGCAGAGGGACGCGGCGGTGAAACGGAGTCTCGGGTTCCGGTGCATTCGGGATTCCTCGCAGGAAGGTCTGACGCGAATCATCCCATGCCTCGGAGAGCGGCGCCAGCGGTCAGAGGATCCCTTCTGGAAACCCAGGACACGAAGGACAACAAGGACGGAAAGGACGATCAGTCCTTTCCGTCCTTGCCGTCCTTTTCGTTCTTGGTCCTGACCCCCCGGATCTTACTTGGCGGCCTTCTGCTCGGGCGACTGCTGGCCGGTGACCTTGAGGGTGTTGATCATGGCCTGGAGAGTCTGCTCGTTCTTCTGGTAATCGGCGTCGGGCGAGTTCATCAGGAAGATGACGATGTCCTTGTCCCGGGGAATGGCCACCCAGTGCTGAGTGGTACGGACGGTGCCCTTGCCGTCGATGGCGGCGCCGTTGCCGTTGCCGGTCACCACCAGCGAAAAGCCGCGCATGCCGGCGACGTCGATGACGTCCTTGCTCTTCACCTCGGCGCCGAGGCCCTTCTCCAGCGCCTGCGCGCTCTGCTCGAGCAGCACCCGCGGGCTGTAGGGCTGACCCACGGTCTGGACGAAGACGACGACCGAAGCCACGTTGTCCGGCGACCAGGCGCAGCAGATGTTGCCAGGCACGTTGAAGCCCTTCGGGTCGCCCTCTTTCCACCCTTGAGGCGCCGCGAAGGAGAGGCCGGCCTCTTCAGGGGTGATGACCTTCTTCTCGGGCGCGGCCGGAGGCTGCGCCTGGCCATTCTGGGCCTGGCTCTGCGCCTGGGCCTTGGCGGCGTCCTGCGGCGGCGTGACCTGCTGTGCCGGGGCGGGTTGCGGCGTCGTCGGCGCCGTGTTGGTGGGCTGTCCCTGGGGAGGGTTCTGGCCCGGAGGTCCCTGGGCCGCCGCTCCAGCCGGAAGGAGCATTGGCACCATCAAGCTGGCTGCGACTGCAAAAGCCTTGATGTTGAGAGTCATCGTTTTTTCCTCGGCTCTGTCAATGGCATCGAACCAATGCCGGGTTGATCGGAATTTTTTTGCGATCACTGCGCCTGCGGCGTGGATCGCCTTTGTCTGCGTGAAGCAACAACGGGGCCTGACACCCCCTTATTTCGCCACACCCCTCAGACCACCATGCACCTCCCGTGCCTGAAGGGCGGCAATTTTATGCCGAGACCTACCCGATCCGCCCTTGTTTCCGCAGCCGGTCCAGGTGAGCGAGGATCTGGCGCTGGGCGAGCGGCCAAGCCTGGGGCGGCACGTCGTCGTAGACCGTGGGGAGCATCGCGGCGGGATCGTGCAGACCCGCGGTCCAGGCTTCCAGGATGCGTTCCTCGCGCCAGACCCGGTGTTTGATGTACTCGCGCAGCTTGGCCCCCGCGTTCTTGATCGCCGGGCCGTGGCCGGGGAAGAGCGTTTCGGGACGCAGGGTCGCCAGCTTGGCGAGCGAGCCCAGGTAGTCGTCCATGTCCCCCTCGGGAGGATCGACGACGATCATGCTCACTCCCGAAACCATGTCGCCGCACAGCAGCGAGCCCTGCTCCTCCTCCAGGAAGCAGAGGTGCCCCCGGGCATGCCCCGGAGTGTGGATGACCTGGATGGAAAAATCTCCTCCGAGAACGATCTGCTGGCCGTCCTGAAGCTCGCCGTCGACCTGGATTCCCCGTCCGGCGAGCCGCTCGGCCGTCAGCGGATGTGCCATTACGGGTACGCCCAGCACGCCGCGCAGCCGCTCGACGCCGCCCACGTGGTCCGGGTGGTGGTGGGTGAGCCAGATCGCTGTGACCTTGCGGCCGAAACGCTCGCGAGCGGCGGCGATCGCTCTCTCCAGGCGGTCGAGCTCCGGCTCGGAGGAGGCGCCGGGGTCCACGAGCACGCAGTCGTGAAGACCCAGCAGGTAGGCGTTGGTGGTCGCCGCCGGAGGGAGCGTATAGGTGAGGAGCGGGAACATCAGCACGCCGGGGCGCATCTCCACCCGGCGCAGGGGGCCGAGATAGGTCTCGGCCGGATTGCGCAGGCGTTCGAGGCCGCGGACCGGACCGTCCTGAGTGAGGACTTCCAGAACGTGGAGGATGGGCGGTGCCATCAGTACGCTTCCGCGCCGCCACGCCTCCCAGGCCTCGGCGGCGAGAATCCACGCACCATGCTCGAGCTCGCCTTCGATCACCGCCGGCTGCGCCGAAGTGTCCGGCGGCCACTCCAGAAGGAAGAAGCGGTTGTCGAAGCGCACGGGCGCAAAAGGCGGCGTCACCCAGCGGCCGGCGTACACCAGGGGCGAGGCCGCCAGCTTCACGTCCAGGGCCTTGAGGATGTCGTCGAAGGTGCGCTCGCCCGCGAGCAGGGCGCGGCGCGGCTCCGGCAACTCCTCGGGATCGATAGCCGGGGTGGACAGCAGGATTCCCGTCTCCTCGAACAACTCGCGAAGGGCGCAGGCGACGAGGCCCGGGACGAGGTCCGGGCCCGGTTCCGTGTCTGGCAGCTCGACGGCCGGCGGTGCGTCCAAAGCGATCTGAGGCTCACCGGAGACCGGAAGACCGGCGTCGGAGCGCGACATTCCGCCGCCCGGGAACGCGTGCCAGCCGCCCATGAAGGCGAGCTGCTCCGACCGCTTTACCCAGTACACCTCGAAGTCGCCCGCCCCGCCCCCCTCAAGGCGCCGCCAGAGCACTACGGACGCCGAGCTGCGAGCCGGCGGCAACGCGCCTGTCTGGGGGCCCAAAGGACGCCCTACCACGTTCTCGTAGACGTTGCCTGAAGGATCGTTGGCCATGGCTGGCTTATATCAGATCCAGACTTTTGACAGCCCCTGCCGTTCGTGGGATCGTCTCGCATGGCCGTTCTCTCCGAAGCGGAGCGGCGGACTCTCCAGTCCATCTGCGTCGCGTTCCTTCCCGTCCTGGCTCCCCAGGAAGGGGACGATCCGCGCCTTTTCGCGCTGGACGCCACCGCCTTGAAGGTGCCGGCGGCGATGGAGGAGACGATCGCGGCGCTCGGCGCCGATAAGCAGGCCGAGCTTCGCCGGCTTCTGGGGCTGCTTGGAGCTCCCGTCCTTCCCCTTCTGCTGACCGGCCGGGCGCGGCGGTTCCCCGATCTGACTCAAGAGGAGGCGGAGCGGTTCCTGCTGGCCATGTCCAACAGCCGGCTGCCGCTTCTTCGCACCGGCTTTCAGGCCCTCAAGCGGCTGGCCACATTCCTTTACTACTCTCTGCTCGACGAAGGCGGCGAGAACCCGACGTGGCCGGCCATCGGCTATACGTCCTCGCCCCGGCCGCCGGCAAGGGCGCCGGCCCTGCGGCTGACGCCGATTGCCGCGCCCGCCACCCTCGACTGCGACGCCTGCGTGATCGGCTCGGGAGCCGGGGGGGCGGTGGTGGCCGCCGAGTTCGCCGCGGCGGGTCGCAAGGTGATCGTTCTCGAGGCCGGCGCCGGCCTCCAGGCTCCCGACTTCGATCAGCGCGAGCTGTCGGGTCTTCAGAACCTCTATCTCGACGCCGGCCTCACGGCCAGCAGCGACTTGGGTATGGCTATCCTCGCCGGGGGCGCCCTGGGCGGCGGCACCACGATCAACTGGCAGACCTCGCTGCCCCTGCCGGACGAGGTGCGGGCCGAATGGGCCGAGCGCTCCGGGTGCGAGCACTTCACGCAGGACAGCTTCACGGAGTCGATGGCGGCGGTGATGGCGCGGCTCCACGCCGGGACGGCGGAGACCTGGATCAATCCCAACAACGCGACGCTGCGCGACGCCTGCGACGCTCTCGGCCAGCGCTGGACGCTGCTTTCCCGCAATGCGCGGGGGTGCGACCCGGAGCAGTGCGGCTACTGCACCTTCGGGTGCCGCCTCGGTGCCAAGCAGTCCGTGGCCGTCACCTGGCTCGCCGATGCCCAGCGGGACGGCGGAGCCGAGATCGTCGTCCGCTGCCGCGCCGAGCGGGTGTTGTGGCAGAACGGCCGGGCGACCGGCGTCGAGGCGATTGCCACCGACGAGGGAACCGGCGCGAGGCATCCGGTGCGGATCGCGGCTCCAATCGTAGTGGTCGCGGCCGGGAGCATCCATTCGCCCGCGCTCCTCCTACGCTCCGGTCTCGACCTGCCGGCGCTGGGCCGTCATCTGTATCTCCACCCCGCCACCTCCGTGGCCGGCGTCTACGAGCAGCGCATCGAGTCCTGGAAGGGCCCGCCGCAGAGTGTGCTGTGCGACGACTTCAGCCGTCTGTCCGGCCTCTATGGCTTTCGCTTGGAGGCGGTGCCGGCTCACCCCGGACTGCTGGCGCTCGCGACACCGTGGCACGGGGCGAGAGAGCACCGGAGAGAGATGCAGAAGAGTGCTCACAAGAGCTCCTGGGTCGTCCTGGTGCGCGACCGGATCGGCGGACGGGTCCGCGTCGGGCGCGACGGGCGGCCAATCGTCGAGTACCGGCCGGATCGCGAGGCCCACGCGCACTTGCGGCAGGGAGTGGCGGCGGCGGCGCGCCTGCACCTGGCCGCCGGCGCCCGCGAGTTGCTGGCTCTGCACAACCGGCCGCACCAGCTCCGGCGGGGCGCCGGCCTCTCTCCGGCGGCGATCGACGCCTTCTGCGACCGCCTCACCACCAGCCCGCAGGACCGCAACCGCGCGCCCATCTTCAGCGCCCACCAATTGGGTTCCTGCCGTATGGGGAGCGACCGGCGTACCGCGGTGTGCGACGAGGACGGCCAAGTCTTCGGCGTGCGCGGCCTCTACATCGGCGACGCCAGCGCTTTCCCGGCCTCCTCGGGCGTCAACCCGATGGCCACCATCATGGCCCTCGCCCACCACACGGCCCAGCGGATCAAGGCGGGTCTCTAGCGGGTATCTATCTAAAGGACGGCGTAGACCCTCTGCTCGACCGTCGTCTTCGTCAACCGTCCCCGGGTCACCGCCACGACGCGGTTCAGCCAGTCGAGCTTCTCCGCCGAGGCCTCGAAGAGCGGCGTCGTGCGGAAGTAATACTGGGTAGGGTCGATCTCCTCCCCGGCGGCAATCCGTTGGTAGTTCTCGGCAGAGATGTCCAGGATGCCCCGGGATACGACGTAGATGAGATGGCCCTCATCGGTACGGAGCGTCAACCGGACGTCGAGGGTCCGCGCTCCGTCCGGCCGCAAGAGGAGCCAGTCCCCACCCCCGGGAAGGATTTCGCCCCGGAGCTTCGGGCCCGCAAAGCTCCCGCCGGCGATCAGGCGAACCCGGCGGTCCCCGTTGGGCGTGGGGCCGACTACCTGGGGCGGCTCCATTGTCACGTTGATCTCAAACAAGAACTCGGTCGCCAAGTCAGCCATGAGGTCCTCCGGAGCGCCGAGGGGCGCAAGAACAAGCACGGCAACTGTAACAAGAGCCGGCCGGCTTGGCACGGAGCAGAGAATAGATCCCTAGTCCCCCGGGTTGGATACAATGTCGGCGCATCGTTATCTGTCTGTCACAGGCGGGGCGATTCGCCCATTGATCCACGATGATTCTTTCCCTAGAGGAGAGCCCCCGATGAAGCCTCCCGAGACCCTTCGGCTGACCCCCGGCAAGCGGGTGCTGTTCCTCACCAAGGACCCGGATCTGATCCGCCGCCAGCTCAAGGGCGAGCTCGATCTCCGGATGGAGGGTCTCCAGGTCGAGGATCTGCTGGACGACATCAACACGGATGCCATGACCCCGGCCTGGGTGTGCTTCAGCCACCGGCCGGAGGACATCGCCCGCGACGCCTACGCCGGCCTGATCGTCGACGGCAAGCGCCTGTTTGAGCGCGACGCCCTCATCAACGGCAACTTCGAGGTCATCGTCTCCGGCTACCGCAAGGGCGTGGGCAGCTCCCGCGAGACCGCTGTGCAGGCGGAGAAATGGTCGGGCATCCGCATCGCCATCGCCGCCTCTTTCGCCCCGATCCACGCCCGCAACAACATCTCCCAAGGCGTGTTGATGGGCGATCACGAGGTGATCCGGCGCCTCCAGGCGTGGGAGGGAATCCCCCTCGAAGAGTTCTGCGAAGGGTGGGACCCGATCACGCAGATCGTCATCCGCCAGGGCGGCCTGTTCCCCTTCTCGAAGGCGCTGGCCGCCGGCGAGATCGAGCTGCCGAAGCCGCACACTGGGCCGCGGCCGATGACCATGGCGGAGAAGATCCTCGCCCGCCACATGGCCGGTGACGGCCCCAACTACGTCAAGCCCGGCGACGCCGTGGTGGTGAGCGTGGACGGCGGCTACTCCCACGAGTTCACCACCGCCCAGGTCCACTACTTCCTGGAACAGGAGTACGGGCCGGACTACAAGGTCAAGAACCCGGCGAAGCTCGCCGTCTTCGAGGACCACCTGATCTACGCCGACGAGGTGCCGAAGATGCGCGTCTTCCTCGACAAGATCGAGACCCTGCGCCAGCTCCAGCGCGAGTTCCAGGCCCACACCGGCGTGCGCAACTTCTCGGCCCAGAACGGCGTCTCCCCCGGTATCTGCCACGAGGTCGCCCGCGAGGAGCTGATCGAGCCCGGCGACTTCATCCAGGCGACCGACAGCCACACCTGCATGGGCGGCGTCAACAACGCCCTCGCCTGGGGCGTCGGCGCCACCGAGTACTCAGACCTCATCTATCAGGGCTTCACCCAGGTCGAGGTGCCGGAGTCGATCCGCTTCGAGCTCGCGGGCAAGCTCCAGCCGGGCGTGACGGCCAAGGACCTGATGCTCTACATCCTTTTGAATCACGCCCGCCCGCAGATCACGCTCGATCGGGTGATGGAGTTCACGGGCCCGGGCGTCGCGACCCTCTCCATGGACGAGCGGGCCACTCTCACCAACATGGCGACCGAGTGCGCGGCGAAGACGGCCATCGTCATCGCTGACGACGAGACATGGCGCTGGCTTGCCGAGTGGCGGCCGGGCGTCGACATCGAGCGGCTGAAGGCGCGGGCCGTGGCACCCGACGAGGGCGCGGAGTACGCGGGCGGAGTCCACTCGATCGACCTCGCCTCCCTACGTCCGATGGTGGCCCATCCGGGCGATCCGGACCACGGCGTGCCCTCCGATCCGACCAACGGCGCCTGGGTGAACGAGATCGGCGACGTGCCGATCGACATCGCCTACGGCGGGAGCTGCACGGCGGGAAAGATCGACGACCTGATCTTCTATCACCAAGTGGTCAAGGAGGCGGTGGACGCCGGCCTGAAGGTGGCGCCCGGCGTGCGCTTCATGATCCAGTGCGGCTCGCAGGCGGTGGAGCGGTTCATCTGGCAGAACGGCCTCGCCGACACCTTCGTGGCCGCGGGCGTGCAGCTCATCCACCCCGGCTGCGGCGCCTGCATCGGCTGTGGGCCGGGCGTTTCGGAGAGCGCCGACGAGGTCACCGTCAGCGCCATCAACCGCAATTACAAGGGCCGCTCCGGCCCCGGCAAGCTCTGGCTCGCCTCGCCGCTCACCGTGGCTGCCTCGGCCTTCACCGGCAAGATCACCGCCTACACGCCGGGGATGTTCCAGAAAGTGGCGGCGCAGCCTCCGGCCCTGAGCCCGGCGTAGGCCCCTAGAACCGCCACCTCACCGACGCTCCCCACCGCTGGTCGCGGGCGGAGTAGGTGCCCGTGCGGCCGGGGTTCTGGACCTCCTGGTTGTTCACTCCGCGGTTGCTGTAGGAGAAGTAGGAGTATGCCATGTCGAAGGAGATCTGGGGGAAATTGTAGGTGAAGCCGGCGCCGTAGACCGTGGCGTCGCCGCGGGGAAAGCCGGGTTCCAGGGTGGCGCCGGGCACGGGCGAGGGCTCGGAGGCGATGCCGCCGAAGAGGCTGAAGTTGTCCGTGATATCGCCCTCGACTCCCAGGCGCAGCGAGGTGGTGTCCTTCCAGTCGCGAATCGTGCGCACCGTCGGACCGTCGCCGAACGGATCGGGGCTGAAGGTGATGTCCGTGGTGTCGAGGTCCGACCAGGTCTGATACGAGGCGTCGAATTCGAAACGCAGCTCGGGATAGGGGGCGTACCAAATACCTCCCCGCAGCTCCTGGGGGATCGTGAAGGACTCGCGGATGCCGCCCGAGCCGAAGCGGGCACTCAAGATGACGTCGATGCCCGGGATGGTGGGAACGTCCCGAGGGACGTAGCCAACGCTGCCGTTGCCCTTGAGGTCCGCCTCGCTGCGGTAGACGGCACCCCAGCCCCAGTGCGGCGCGGCGTAGTGGACGGAGAGGTCCCAGGCGTAGGCGTCGACGTTGGCGCCGGCGTTGCGTTCGATCTCGACCGCGACGGTGGGCGGGGGAGTCACGGCGATGATCGCGTTCCTCTCCTGATCGAGGTTGCCGCGCAGATAGCGCGCGCCGGCACCCACGCTCCACCCCTGGCCCAGGTCATAGGCCATCACCGGATGCACCTCGAAGAGCCGCAGCTCGACGCGGCGGGTGAGGAAGCGGCCGGGGAAGACGGCTTCCTCCCAGTCCTGGGTGTAGTAGACGGGCGAGTCGATACCGATGCCGAAGGCGAACGGATTTCCCTTCGGTTTCCAGGTGGCATAAAGGTGGGGCGGGAACTGAATGACGTGGTGGGCCTCGAAGTTGCCCGTGGCGCTACTGTACTGGTTCGTCGGATTGCTGAAGTCCAGCCCGGCCTGGAGCTGAAAGCCGTCCAGCGCGGTGATGGCCGCCGGGTTGTAATACACCGCCGAAGGCTCCGAGGCGCGGGCGGTGAACGCCCCTACCTGGCCCATGGCGCGGGCTCCGTGCTGGAAGAGCTCGAAGTCGGTGGCGGTAGCCAGCGAGGCTCCGAACAGCGCGACGAGCAGGCCCAGCGAGGTGACGCGAAGGTGATATCGCATGCTCTCTCCTTGAGGCGGTCTTGAAAGGGAAACGTCAGACTTGGGATAGGCCCCGTGGCATCAGTCGACGGTCAGGATCTCCGGCACGATCCGTTGGCCGGCCACGGTGAGGATAGCGAGGGTCAGCGGGAGAAGGAAGCGGCGGGGGCCGCAGGCGCCCGGATTGAGCAGCAGGCAGTCGCCTTGCCACTCGACCTTGGGCCGATGCGAATGGCCGAAGATCAGCAGGCGTAATCCCGGCATCCAGGCCGGATCGGCGTCCTCTCGGCGGTGCACCATGCGGAATGGCAGGCCATCGAGATCCCCGGCCACCGACTCGGGCAGCTCGGCCGCGGCGCCGAAGTCGGTGTTGCCGCGCACCGCGAGCACCGGCGCGATCCGCCCCAGCTCGTCCAGGATTTCGAGATCCCCGACATCGCCGGCGTGCAGAATGCGCTCGCACCCGGCCAGCCGCTCGAGCACCCCCGGACGCAGCAGGTTGTGAGTGTCCGACACCACGCCCACTCGCATCCCCTCCGCCGGCACCGGCTGCTGCTCCATGTCCCCTCCCCCGACCTTGCGGGTAAGAAGCCGAAAGTCGGCTCGATGGAGGACGCTTCAGATGCAAGATCAGAGCCGGCTGCTGCCGTTGAACGGTCCTCGCCCGAAAATAAAAGGAGCCTGCATCCGGGTTGGCCGGTTGCAGGCTCCTTGCCTTACGCTACTCTTGCGCCTTTGACGAAGACTTCAAAAAGAAAGGACCCGGACCGGATTTCTCCGCCGGGTCTCACCCCAAAGCAGACCTCTAAAACAATGAATCAGATAGTAAAGAACTCCTCTCCTCCACCCACCTGAGAACTCCAAGATAACCAACAAGCCTTCAAATATTGGAGTAGCGGCCTTCCCTCCGGTTCGCCGCTCCTCCCCTCCCCTCGGGTGCTGCGATGACGGGAGTGTAGGGGGGGGCGTGCTCAAGAGTCCTCACGGAATCGCTCAAGCTTCCTCAAAAAACATCAAAGTCTCCTCAAAGACGGCCTCAGCCCCCCTGATGTACAATCCCTTAAACTTCGTACGCCTCGATCTGGGGACGGAAGGGCTCCTGGGATCCCAAACCGACTTTGCGATGTCTCCTTGGGGCAATTCAGGTACACCTAGCTTCGAGCTTTGACCTTCATGAGCGCCCTAGAGACCCGAGCTGAAAGATCCCTGTACGAGTTCGGCGGCTTCCGGGTGGACCCGGTCCGGCGCCGGCTGCTGCGAAGCCAGGAGCAGGTCCCGCTCACTCCCAAGGCCTTCTCGATCCTCCTCATCCTGCTGGAGAGGCGCGGCGGGGTGGTGGAGAAGGAAGAGCTGATCCAGACGGTCTGGCCGGACACCTACGTCACCGAGGCCAATCTCACGCAAAACATCTCCTCGCTGCGCAAGGCCCTCGGGGAGCGCGCGAACGAGCATCGCTACGTGGTGACCGTGCCGGGGCGGGGATACAGCTTCGTCGCCGACGTCATCGAGATTCCCCGCGAGCCGACGGGGGAGTTTTCGATCGCCTCGCTCATGGCGCCGGCGGCCCCGGAGCCGGTCTCTCTGCCCGCGGTCTCCGAAGCCCAGGCTCGCCTCGACGATACGACGCTCTTCGGGATGACGATGACCGTCGTCCCGTCCCCTCCCGTTGCGGCCCCCGGCCGGCCGTTTCTGGCTCCCCGCGGCCGGCGCCGGTTCCTCTTCGCCGGCCTCGTCCTGGGTCTGCTGCTGGCGGCGAGCCTGGCCGGCCTCTTCTACCTCTACCTTCAGCGTCCCGGAGCGCGGGCGCCGGCGAGCGCGCTGGACGCCGGTACGGCCGCTGCCGTCAACGGGCGGCCGACCCTGGCGGTGATGGGCTTCCGCAACCTCTCCGGCAATCACGATCAGGACTGGTTGGGCACCGCCCTGGCCGAGATGCTCACCACAGAGCTCTCGACCGGCTCGCGGGTGCGGATCGTCTCGGGCGAGGACGTCGCGCGCTTCCGCCAATCCTTGGGACTGTCGGCGGATTCATCGATCGAAGATCTGAATGACGAGAACCTGGCGCAGATCCACCGCGTCCTGGGCGCCGACCTGGTGGTCGTGGGCTCCTACCTCTCCCTGGGAACGCGGGGCGACGGCAAGCTGCGCATCGATCTGCGGGTGCTGAAGGCGCCGAGCGGCGACACCGTCACCTCCCTGCCCGAGGCCGGCACCGAGGACAACCTCTTCGATCTCGTGGCGCTCCTCGGCCGGGAAATGCGCCGTGAGCTCGGATGGGCCGACCCCTCGCCGGAGCAGGTGAAGGCGGCCCAGAAGCTGCAGCCGGAAAGCCCGGAAGCGGAACGTCCCTACGCCCAGGGGCTCGAAAAGCTGCGGGTCTACGATGCGCAGGGAGCGCGCGACCTGCTGCAACAGGCGGTGAAAGCCGAACCCAACTCGGCGGTGATCCACTCGGCCCTGTCGCGCGCCTGGACGAGCCTCGGCTACGAGGCCCAGAGCCTGGAGGAAGCGCGCCAAGCCGTCCGCCTCGCGGCTTCGCTGCCGAACGAGCAGCGGCTGGCGATCGAGGCGCGGTTTCACGAGGCCAACCGCGAGTGGGCCAAGGCCTCGGAAATCTATCGTTCGCTCCTCACCTTCTACCCCGACAACCTCGACTACGGCCTGCAACTGGCCAACAGCTTCTCGATCAGCGGCCGTAGCGCCGAGGCCTTGGCCACGGTGGCGGCACTGCGCCAACAACTTCCCTCGCCGTTGCGCGACGATCCGCGCATCGACCTCCAGGAAGCGCAGATCGCTCGCCGGCAGGCCGATCCCGCCGAGGAGTTGCGGGCCGCCAAGGCCGCCGCCGACAAGGGCAGGCGGCTGTCTCAGAGCCAGATCATCGGCGAGGCCCTGCTCCTTCAGGGAGATGCCCTGTTCACCGTGGGCCGGCTGGCGGAGTCGTTCGGCATGTTCCAGGAGGCCCGCGGTTTGTTCGCTAGGGCAGGTAATCAGGCCGCGCTGGCGCGCACGCTCAACCGAATGGCCGCGGTGTTGCTCTTCACCAGCGAGTTTGCCGGCGCCGAGACACACTACCAGGAGGCCCTCACCATCGCGCGGCGGATCGGCTCGAGCGAGCTGGTCGCTTTCCAGAACGTCGGGCTGGCCTTCGTGGCGGGGTTCGTGGGCGACCTCGAGCGCTCGCACAACCTGGCCGAAGAGGCTCACGCGCGTTTCGTCCAGCTCGACGACCCGCTCTACGCGACCCGGAGCCTGTTCAAGGTGTCCGAGACCGCCTGGGACCTGGGCGAGATCGCGGGGGCCCGGCAGGGCTACGACGAGGTGTTGAGCCAGGCCCGCAAGTCCGGCAACCGGGTGGAGGAGGCGCGGGCGCTGAATGGAATCGGCCGCGTCCTGGTGTCCACCGGCTCACTGAGCGAGGCTCGGCGGTATCAGGAGGATTCGTTCCGCTTGGCCCGCTCCTACGGGGATCCGGTCGAGGCCGCCTCCTACCTGGGAGCGCTGGGGCAGACGCTCACCCTGCAGGGCGACCTCAAGGCGGCGCAACGCCGGCTCGGCCACGCACTGGAGGAAAAACGCCGGTTCGGCGACCGGCTCGGCGCCGCCTTGGTGCTGGGCGCCCTGTCCGACCTCGCGATCCGGCAGGACGATCTGGTGGCCGCCCAGCGCTACGCCTCCGAGCAGTGGAAGCTGGCCCAGCAGATCCGGGCGGTGCTGGTGGGCGCTGCGGCATTGCAGCGGCAGGGGCGCCTCCAGATCGCGACCGGAGACCTGGCGGGCGGCCGCGAACGCCTGTCGGAAGCATTGCGGCTCGCCGACGCGCGCAAGGCGATGCTCCTGAGCGCCGGCATCCGCCTGGAGCTCGCGCGCCTCGATCTGTTCGCCGGGCAGCCGGCCGAGGCCGAGCGCCTCGCCGGCGAGGTGGCGCAGTGGTACGGCCAGCGGGGGTTGTCCTGCGATCAGGCGCGCGCCCTGGCGGTGCGGGCCGAGGCCCTTCTTGCCGGTGGGCGGCCCGGCCCCGCGAACGAGGCCGCGAGCCAGGCCGCGGCCCTCGCCCAGCCGAGCGAAAACCCCGATCTCCAGATCTTCGTGACTACCGCCGGCGCCGCCGCCAGGGCCTCGGCCTCCCCGGTGGCGGCGCTCGACCGGCTGCGGGAAGCGGTCGCCCAGGCGGACCGGCTCGGTTTCGTCGTCGCCGGTCTCGAAGCCCGGCTCGCTCTGGGTTCCCTGGAGCTCGCGGCCGGGAGCTCGGCCACCGGCCGTGCCACGCTCGAGGAAGTCCGGCGGACCGCCGAGAAAAAGGGGTATAAGCGCCTTGCGCAAGGCGCCGAGCTGGCCCTCGCCGGTGCGCCACCGCCGCGCTCGAGCTGACGCCGCACGACGATCAGCCGAACAGCCGTTCCACCTCCACCGCCAGCCCGGGCACGAGGGGCGTCCTGGCCCGCTCGCCGGGGCGGCAGGTCTCGGTCAGGCGGTAGAGCTGGGCGTGGCGGTCCAGACGGAAGATCTCGATGAGCTTCGCGGCGCTGTCCACCAACCAGTACTCCGGCACGCTGTAGCGGGCATAGACGTCCATCTTGATCACCCGGTCCAGCCGCACGGTGGCGGGGGAGAGGACTTCGAGGATCAGGTCGGGCGCGCCGTGCACCGTGACGCCTGCCGTGCCCGCTTCGCCGACGATGGCGAGGTGACCGGCGAGGACGAGGAGGAGGTCCGGCCGCGCCACGGTGTCGCGGGCGAGGATTACGTCCACGGGAGAGGAGACCACCCGCGAGCCGTCCCGCAACGCCTCTTCGAAGGCCCGGACCAGGCGCTGGGCCGTCCGCTGGTGGGGCAGGGTCGGGACGGGGCACTCGAACAGCTCGCCGTCGAAGAGCTCGCAGTGGCGGCCACGGGGAGAAGCGAGGAGATCCTCATAGGAATGGCGCTGCCGGGCGAGCGGGGCGTCCATGGGTTCAAGTGTACACGGGAACAGGCGGAGAAAAGGTGGAGTAGGATTCGGCCCCGGACTTGAAGATTCTTCCCGAAAGGAGCCCGCAATGCCGCCGTTCCGTGCTCTCCTCGCCCTTGCCGGTCTCTGCGTTTCGGCCTTTCCCGCTCTCGCCGCGCCGCCGCCTGCCGGCAGCTCCGCCGCGGCTGCCGCCGTCGAGGCCAAGGCCATCGTCACCGAGCTGGTGGCCTGCGGCACGCGCAATTCCCTGTCGTCCTGGACGGACCCGAAGCAGGGGATCGGCTGCGGCCGCGACGCGGTGGTGAAGCGCTTCGGGGAGATCGCCGCCAAGTCGGGTGGCCGGCTGAAGGTGATTGTCGATAAGTACGAGGCGAGCGGTCCGCGCACCGGCAACGTCAAGGTGCCGATGGAGAACGTCTACGCCGTCCTCGACGGCATGGACCCGTCGCGCAAAGGCACGGCCTACGTCGTCTCCGGGCATCTCGACTCCCGGGCCTCCGACGTCATGGACTCCAAGATTGACGCCCCTGGAGCGGACGACGACGGCTCGGGAGTGGCGGCGTCGATCCTCTCGGCGGAGGGCCTTTCCGCCAAGCCCGGCGGCTTCCGCGCCACCCTCGTCTTCGCCGCCGTGGCCGGCGAGGAGCAGGGGCTGCTCGGCTCCAGGCGCCTCAAGGAGTGGCTCGGCCAGCAGGGCTATCAGGTCGGCGGCATGATCACCGACGATATCGTCGGCGCCACCAACGGCTCCAAAGACCGCCGGCCCCGTGTCTTCAGCGAGGGCGGGCCGGACGGCGTCGACTCACCCGGCCGCGAGATGGCCCGCCGGCTGGAGGAGATTGCGGGGCGCGAGCGGGTGCGCCTCGTCTTCCGGCGCGACCGCTTCGGCCGCGGCGGCGATCATCTCCCCTTCGTCGAGGCCGGCCTGCCCGCCGTCCGCTTCACCGAGCCTTTGGAGGTCTACGAGCACCAGCATCAGACCGTGCGAGAGGAAAAGGGCGTCCACTATGGCGACCTGATCCAGCACATGGATTTTCCGTTCCTGGCCGAAGTGGCGGCGCTCAACCAGGCCATTCTCGCCGAGCTGGCCGCGGCGCCGGCGCCTCCGAAGTCCGCGGTGCTGGCGGGCGCCGTGACCTCCGCCGCCAAGATCACGATCGACGCCGAGCCGGACCCGGAACGCAAAGGCTTCGAGATCCTGCAACGGGAGACGACCGATGCGCGCTGGACGGTCCTGCGGACCGTGGAGCAACCCGGTCAGGTGGTGCTCGAAAACACCAGCACCGACAACGAGTTTTTCGCCGTGCGTAGCGCCGGCAAAGACGGCCACAAGAGCCTCGCCGTGCCGTGCGTGCCGGCCCCCACGCCGCCCTTGGGCAGTGTGCCGCCGAAGCCGCCGGGCCGCTAGAACGAAGGGAAGGGCAAAAAAAAGGCGGAGCAGCTCTCGAGCATGGAGAAAGCCGACCCGCTTTGAGGGAAAATCTTTGCCGCCTGAGCGTGGAGCCCAAGTGTCTGAGGGCGAGGTTAGGTCATCAACGTTACGGGCAACATTAAGGCCTCACCGGCATTCGCGGCCGGCGGCCAATGTCTAGGGCTGACGGGGCATTGCTGCGGCCATTACCCGGGTCAGCACGAAGCGGCTCAGCATCTCCCCCACGGGATTCATTCTCCCGCGCTGCTCGCACTCCGGGTGGGCTTCGCCGAGAATGACCTCGCGAGCCCGCAGCCGTCCGATCTCGATGATCTGGGTGAGCACGGGCCAACTCCGCTCTGTCCAGGCGCAGGGGAGCCGGTGGCGGGGGCGGATCACCACCGTCCGCTCACCGTATGGCGAGGGGATTTCGTGCACCGGGTCGTGTCCGTTTCGGTACGGCAGCCCTTCGCTCTCCCCCTTCATGGTGACCAGCACCACGGCGTCGCAGCCTTCCTCGAACGCCTTACGGTAGGGAAGATTGTCCGCCAGGCCGCCATCGCCACACCGCTCGCCGTCGATTCGCGGCGCGTGCGTGTAGAAGGGCGGCACGTAGTTCGAGGCGAGGCCCAGGATGAGCGGGTCCTCGGCCAACCGTGCATCGAAGTAGAAGGGCTTGCGGTCCCGCAGCCGGGTAACGCCGACCCACACCGGCAGCGCCTCGGGCCGGCGCAGGCGCTCGGCGCCCACATACCTGGGGAAGGTACGCCGGTGCATCTCGCTGAAGCGATAGGGCGAATGCTCGCGGAGCAGGTTGCGGAAATCGAGCGGCGGCATACGGGCGAAGGCTCGCCAGTACTGGCGTAGCCGTGCTTCGGTGCCGGCGGCGATGGCCATGGCGTTCCAGGCTCCGCCGGAGACACCGACGGTTAGCGCGGGGCGGATCCCCATCTCCATGAGACTCTCGATGACTCCCACCTGGAAGGCACACCGGACTGATCCTCCAGAAAAGGCGAAGCCGATGCGGCGGGCGGAGCGGAGAAGGGCGAGGGCTGGCTGGGCTTCGGATGTCGAGCTCATTTGCGGCGCATTCCGCCGCTACAGTAGTGCAACGCGCGCGCCACATCCAGGCCGAGTCGAGTGGGGAAGGAAAAAAGGGGGAGCGGCCCCTACGCCCTAGGCGCCGCTCCCTAAGTCCATGTGGGCTCGCGCCGACATGGGGGGAGACTGTTTGAGTGGCTGGCAAAGCAGGTCGAGGAGATCGCGCGCTCCAGAGAACGCGCACCGGAGAGAGGAGGCCTTGGTCAGCGAGGGGGAGAATACCGGGGAGAGATTACGGCGAACATTACGGCGCGCCGAGCGGTCCGGCGCGCCTCAGTGATGGGTGTCGTGGCCGTACTTGCGGAGCGCCTCACCGACGGAGAGTTTGCGGACCCGCAGCCGGCCACCCGCGATCTTCTCGGCGCCGTCGGGATCGATATTGTCGACGTCCGTCTTCTGGCCCTTCAGGTCCAGGACGATGGCGTCGAACGTGAAGGCGGTCTCGGTCGTCGCGCGCAGCCAGTGGACGTTGTTCTTCTCATCGGAGATCGAGGAGTGGCTGCCAACCCGGGCGATCTCATGGATCGTGGGCTCAATGACCATGTGCGTGTCGTCCTCTTCGATCTTGTCGTACTGCTTCAGTTGGAATTCACCTTTGAGGACGTAGTGACACGAGGTCATGTTCCTGTGCCCGTGGGGGATGATGGCCCGGTCCTTCTTCATGCCGAAGATCTTGCGGACGAAGACGATGTCCTGCGGAATGCCGTCGAGGCGGGGAAACTCGACCGGTTGTGTACTAACGCCGAGGTCCGGGTAGTCGAAGTCCGCGCTCAGCTTGGCGAAGTCGATGGCAGCCAAGAGGTCGGGGAGCTCAACGCGGTCGTAGAGCTGCTTGACTTCGGCCTGCCACATCGTGGGGCTGATGCGGCCGGTTTCCAGGTCCCGGCTCATATCGTTGAGATCTCGCACCCAATGGTCGGTGATGGGTTTGACCGGCGAGGAGAACGCGGCGCACGTGAAGAGCGTCTCCAGCAGCGAGTAGGAAGCGAGGGTGCCCAATACAGACTTGATGAGCTCTCTTCGGTTCATTGGTTCCTCCCGCCAGGGCGCTAGCCCGAAGTCTCCGTGACGGTGTCTGATGCTAGCATCCTGAAGGAGCGCCGAGACTAGGGAGCGGTGCCTTAGACGCCGTGGTACCATCAAGGGCTGAGCCGACTGGAATCGAGGTGACTCATGCTGACTCTCACTGCTCAGGTAACTGATGACTTCGTTGAAGAGATCGACTCGATTGCAGTCGAGCTTGAGCGTCCTCGTGACTGGGTGATCCAAGCCGCGCTCCACGAGTACGTCAGTCGCCATCGGCTGGAGCTCCACCGTTGGCGCGAGACCCAGGACGCAATCGATGCGGCTGAGCGCGGCGAGGTTGTGCCGGGCGAGGAGGTCTTCGCCTGGCTCGACACCTGGGGTCGAGAAGGCACCGCCGCGAAGTGAAGCTCGTCTTCACTGAGCTGGCACGCCAGGATCTCATTCGACTGCGGGAGTTCATTGCTGAGAAAAACCCTGGCGCCGCCCAACGGGCGGCGGCGAGGATCAAGGCCGCGTCCGTCCTGCTTACGCGGCTGCCTTTCTTAGGGCGGGTTGTCCGGGCGCCCCCAAGCTCGGCCCTTGACGTGCGTGAGCTTCCCATAGCCTTCGGCGCGAGTGGCTATCTGTGAACCCAGCTCTTTCGATCCGGCCGGGCGACGCGGTATTCGCCGTTTTCCAGGATTCTCAGCTCGAAGCGCAACCGGTCGCCTCGGGCGTCCAGCAGCCAAAGCTCGGGAACTCCGGCTTTGGCGTAGCGAGGGGGGAGGCGCTTCGTGTCCTTCTCTTCCGAGGGGTCGCTCAGGATCTCAACGACCAAGTCGGGCGCGCCCTCGAGCTCGATGAAGCGTCCGGGCAGCTTCCGGGACGAAGGCACCTGCCGCACGCGGCCTGCGTCGAGAGAGGAGAAGAGGACGACGACCAGATCCGGCTCGACGGAGAGCTCCGCCTCCGGCGCCGTCACGCGCGTCCGGTCGATGAAGACGTAGCCGCTGGCCGGCTTCGCGATCAGCGAGAACAGCTCGGCGGCCAGCGCCGTCTTCAAGGTGCCATGGGTGTGAAGATCCTCGGGGCTCATGTCCAGCTCGACATCTCCTCCGAGGTAGTCGATTCGTCCGTTCTCAGGAAATCGGTCCGAGTGGGCCCAAGGGCGGAATCCCACCAGAGTGCGGGCTGCGGCGGGGATGCGCACCTTCTCGCTGTCGGGCGCGGTCTCGCCAGGGACGGTGACGACGCGTTCGGCGGCTGCCCGGTTTCCCATGAGAGTTACCTTGTCTGCACGCTACTGGCTCCCTGCGGCCTTGTCAAGAATCGGGTCCTTGTGATTCAGAACGGCGACCTCGCCATGGAACAGAGAGGCACCGGCAAGTTGCCGACGAGCTACACGAAGACCGCGCCGAGCGGCGCCACGACTGGCAGCTGACACGCCGGCCGCGACGGCGAGACCCAACGGCGGTTCGTGCGACGCTACGGAACGTTCGTGCATCACCGCCACCGCGGTATGGATCACGGCGATCACGGATTGCATCGCTCAAACCGGGGTGGCGGTGGTGCACTCCGAGATCTGAGTGATGCAATTCGCGGTTTGCATGACGCAAATTCCGGTAGCGGTGATGCAATTCGCGATTTGCGTCGCGCAGACCAGGATGGCGGTGATGCATGCCGGGATTGCTGTGACTCAATCCGAGAGAGCAGTGTCTCAATCCGCGATGGCAGTGATTCCTGCCGTGGTGGCGGTGACTCACGGCGGGGTTGCCGTGACTCAATCCGAGACGGCAGCGACTCATACCGGGGTGCAGTGACTCCATTCGGAATGGCTGTGACGCGGAACAGGATGCCCGCGACGTAGATCTGGGTGGCGGTGCCGCGTACCGGGATGGCCGGGCCGCAGACCGGGTTGGCGGCGACCCAAACCAGGATCGCGGTGACGCACTCCGTAGTGGGAGAGGCCCGCCGTCGCGCCCCCTACTTCACCAGCCTGTAGCAAGCATGCAGCAGTTCCATCGGCACGTCGCCCTGGAAGGGGCCGCGGACGATGGTGCCGTTGGTGGTGAGCGTCACGGGGGTCGAGTCCCCCTGGTTGTTGCGGAGACGGTAGACGAAGCCGGCGGGTGTCGAGGTGGAGCAGGGATTGCTCGTATAGGGTGGGGGAACGACAAAATCGTTGTGGAAATCCCCCCGATCCACGGACACCAGGGTGTGCTGCGCCCGGCCGGCGGTCCGGCTGAAGTTGATCACTGTATAGATGAGGCCCACCTCGGCGGGCGGGGTGTATGTGGCAACGGACGCCTTGGGCTTGGCGGCCCAGGCGACCGCCGCCGCGGAGGCCAGGACGATGAGGGCGACGATGGCTGAGAGCTGAGATTTACGCATGGTCGATCTCCTCGGAGTGTTCACCGCCTCAACCCTGCTGCATTTTCCATTCCAGGAGCGCCGCCGGCAATCTCATAAACCGAAGTAGCGGACGAGGTTGAAGCCGAGCCGGACGTCCCGCGTCAGGAAGCCCGCCGCGGAGTCGCCGCCCAGCATCTGGTCCACGGTGATGGCTCGCGAGTTGCCGAAGACGATCTCGAAAATGTGCCCGCCCACCTGCTTGGAGAGGGCAGCGTGCCACGCGGTGCGGCTGGCGTCGAGACTGTGGCTGCGCGGCACCGCCTCCACCTCCACCAGATAGTCGTGGGGCAGAGGGAAGGTGAAGCCCATCGGGACGTTGAAAGCGTTCCGGAGCTGCGGTGTATCCCTCACCCAGGAGGGCGAGAGGAGGAAGTTGACGCCCGGGATGATCTGGCGCGCCAGGAGAAGTTGGAAAAAGGGGCGGCCCGGATCTTGGACTCCGGGCCGCCTAAGGAGGTCGGCACCCGCTCGTACAGAGACGGTGACGGGCACCCGTGGAGCCTGTTCGAAAATCAGGAGCTTGCTGGCGATTCGAAGTCTTCCTGGAAGGAGGCGCGGTAGAGTGAGAGGTCGAGCTTGCGAGTGAGCCCCACGCCGATTCCGATGCCGACGTCCGATCCGCTGTCCAAGCCCCAGAGGTCATGGGAGTCGCCGTTCTGCACGGACTCCTGGAAACGGTGGGTGAACAGCACCTCGATCTTGCGTGCTCCCACCGGATAGGGGGTTGAGCCATTCACCAGCCGCGTGCCCAGCGGGTCACGGCGGATGGGGTCAAAAGGTCCGCCCGGCAGATCGTCCTGAGCCACCGCGGGCGACGCCCCGAGGAGCAGAGCCAGAACGAGCAGGCGGGCGACGAAGGGAATGATTCGCAAGCCGATGGTCCTCAGTTCTCAGTTATTGGGCGCGCCGGCCCGAATCCAGCCGGCGATGCCGTCGATCTGTTCCGCGGTGAGATAAGGGGGCCCGTCCTCGGGCATGCGCAGGCCGCTGATGGACGGGTCGCCCCGCAGCTTCAGGATGAGATAGCTGCTCTCCGGGCTCCCCGGCTCCACGCGGTTGAGCGCGCTCTGCTCGGAGGCGGGATGGCGCACCAGCAGGCTGTAGCTCCGGCCGGCGTCGAGGATCAGGCCTTCCTGCGCTGTGGAGGCCGCATGACACCCCGCCTTGGCGCAGGTGGGCGTGAAGATCTCCCGCTGAATCTGCGAGAAGGTGAAGGCCGCTCCTCCCGGGGCCGGAGCCGGCTCGGTGGGGGACTTCACCGTGCCGCAGCCGGCGAGGAGAAGAGAAATCAGCAGGCCCAGAGCCGCGGATTCAAGGACATGTGGCGAAGGCGTTGACATCCTGCACCGGCGGCGCGCTCGTGTTGAGCGGGTTGAAGTAGACCTTCACCTTGCCGGACTGAGTGTCCGTCACGGTGGCGGTGAATTCGACGTTGGTGGTGGCGGCGAAAAACACCCAGTAGTGGTTGCCGAGGGTCTCCACGCAGGCGTTGAGCACTTTGATCAGCATCTCGATGTTGTCCGCGCCGAAGAAATAGAACAGCCCCGAGCTCGGGGCCGAAGGCAGGGGCACGACCTGGCCCTGGCCGGAGTCGGTCGCGGTGCGCCAGCCGATCTCGATCTTGAACCGGTTGTTGATGCACTGGGTGGTGGGACCGGCGACGCACGGGCCCGGCACGGCGTCGGTCGCCTCGCTGGCCTCGTTGGAGTAGGCCGAGAAGGTGCTGCCGCTGCCCGTGGCACGGACGCGGAAGAAGTAGAGCTTGGCTGCGTCGAGGCCGGTCGCCGCGAAAGTGGTGACGTTGGCGGCCACCGTGCCGATCTCCTGATAGGTGCCGGCCGGGCTCCTGCTCTCGACGGTGAAGCCCGTCTCGTTGTTGGCGTTGTCCGTCCAGGCGAGATCGATCTCGGAGGGGGATTGCGCGGCGGCCGTCAGGTGAGTGGGCGCGGCCGGCGGCGTGCTCGGCGGCGGGCCGTCGTTGTCGATGATCGTCAGCGTCGCGGTCTTCTGGCTGTCGTCCAGAGTCGCGCCGCCCGTGGGGCTCGCGAGGGCGAGGAGGACGGTCTCGTTGCTCTCCTGGACCGTATCGTTGAGGATCGTCACCTTGAAGGTCTTGCTGCCGCTGTCGCCGCTGGCCCAGTTGAGGGTGCCGCTGGCGGGCGTGAAGTCCTGACCCGCGGTCGCCGTGCCCGCCGCTGCACTGAAGGCGACGGAGACGGCGCCGTCGGAGCCGTCGACGCGCTGCACGGTGACGGTGACGGTGACCTGACCCACCGCCTCGCTGACGCTGGTGTTCGCCTGGGAAAAGCGGAAGGCCCCGGGATGCGGATCGGGAGGCGGAGTCACGGCCGCGACGTGGATGGTGCCGAACATGCCGATCCCGGGGAGGCCGTGATTCACGCAGTGATACCCGAAGGTACCCGCGTGATCAAAGGTGTGGGAGTACGTCCAGGCGTTGCTCGCCGGAGCGCCGCTCGTGAAGCTGTTGTCGTCCGCCAGAACGTTGTGACTGCCGCCCGCGTTGTGCCACGTCACCGAGTCTCCGGCCTGGATGTTCAGTGTGGCAGGGGTGAAGACGGTGTCGGCGCCACCCACCGCGACTTCGAAGTTGGTTCCCCATGCGGGAATGGCGAGGAGAGCGGCGAGGACGACAGAAAGCCGGACGACCGACGGGATCCACGGGGCACTGCGGTGCTGCATGAAAACATCTCCTCCGGAAAGAGCGCGGTAACTCGGAGAGTCAGTCCCCGCGAGGCAGGAAAAGGTTCTCGCCCCGCCGATTGAACTGTTCTCCCGGTTTCGGGGACATACTGGTTCGACATGCCACCGGACGACGAGCTCGTTCTCCTGAGAGGGGTGGCCACGAAAGACCGCAAGGCCTTCGAGGCGCTCTATCACCTCTACTATCGCCGCCTGTTCGGCTATGTGCTGAAGCTCACCCGCAAGGCCGACGTGGTGGAGGAGGTGGTGAACGACGTCATGTTGGCCATCTGGAGCCACGCGCCGGGGTTCGACGGCCGCTCGCGGGTGTCGACGTGGATTTTCGGCATCGCCTATCACAAGGCGCTGAAGGCGCTGGCACGGCGGCAGCCGGAGTCGGCGGACGGCAGGGAGGGGCCGGAGCTGGTTGCGGAAGGCGAGCCCGAAAGCCTGGCGGCACGGCGGGAGCTGGCGACCGTCCTGGGAACCGCCCTCCAGCGCCTGTCGCCGGAGCAGCGGGCGGTGGTGGAGCTGACCTACTTCTATGGGCTCGCCTATACCGAGATCGCCGAGATCGTGGGCTGCCCCGTGAACACTGTGAAGACGCGGATGTTCCATGCCCGGCGCCGGCTGAAGGAGCTGCTGCCCGAGTTGGGTGTGTCGAGTCATACGGGCTAGGAGAGAACGATGCACGAACGCGAAGACCACGACGAGCGAATCCATCAGCGTTTCTGGGAGCTCCTCCCCTGGTACGTCAACGGCACGCTCTCCGGCCCCGACCAGGAGCGGGTGGAGGACCACACGGCCGGGTGCCGCCGCTGCCGGGACGAGGTCGAAACCTGCCGGCGGACGGCGGTGACGATCAAGGGGCTGGGCGAGGTGGCCCCGTCGCCCCATCCGGTGCAGCTCCAGCGCGTGCTGGCCCGCATCGACGAGGCCGAGCAGACGGTGGCCGGCGAGCGGCAGGAGCCGCGTGCCGCCGGCCGCCGGCGGTTCGGCATGCCCCGGCGGGCGTTCCAGGCGCTGATCGCGCAGGCCGCCGTCATCGTGCTGTTGGTGGGTGTGCTGGTCTGGGTCGAGCTGCACGCGGGCGCCTCGCCCGTGGTGCGGCCTTCGGTGTCCTCGTCGTCGCCCGCCACCTACGAGACGCTCTCCGACCCGGCGCCGGCGCCCCCGCCGGGTGGAACGGTCGCCTTGCGGGTGATGTTCTCGCGCGGGGCCACGGAGAGGGAGGTCCGCGATCTGCTGCTGGCCGTCCACGGCGAGATCACGGCCGGCCCTTCGCCTTTCGGTGCCTACATCGTCGAGGTCACAGCCGCGGGGCATCCCGTCTCCGTCGTCCTCACCCGCCTGCATTCGGATCCCCTGGTGGCCCTCGCCGAGCCGGTGGCCGGGGGAGCGCCCGCCAAGAGGGCTCGGTGATTCACGGCCGGGGATTGGGCGCCGCGGCGCTCCTCTTTCCTCTCCTGCTGCTGGGCTGCGCCGGCACCCCCGCCCCGGTCCCGGCGGCCGGCGAACCCGCCGGCGCTCAAGCCTCCGCCCAGGGCGATACGTCCCGGCAGGTGATGGTGACCTACCCGGCGGCGCCGCCGTCGCTGTGGGCGCGCAACACCGCGGAGCTCTCACAAACGTACCGGATGCGCGTCGTCGTCGCCTGGACCCTGGCATCGATCGGCGAGCACTGCGTCGTCTTCGAGGTCCCCCGGGGACGGTCGCCGCGCGACGTGATCCAGCGGCTCGCCTCCGATCCCCGGGTCGGGCTGGCGCAGGCCGTCGGGATCTTCGAGACTCAAGGCAGCGGCGACCCACTGTCCAACCTCCAGCATGGCTCGCAGGCTCTTCACGTCCAGCAGGCGCATCGCATGGCCACCGGCAAGGGAGTCAAAGTGGCGGTGATCGACACCGGAGTCGATTTTCAACATCCGGATCTGCTCGGGCGAATCGCCAAAGCCAGCGATTTCGTCCATCAGCACGACGCACCGTTCACCGCCGACATCCACGGCACGGCGATGGCCGGCGTAATCGCCGCCGGGGCCAACAACGAGGTCGGCATCGTGGGAGTCGCGCCAGGGGCCGAAATCTACGCCCTCAAGGCCTGCTGGCCCCGGGCTCCCGGATCGCGCGAGGCGGAATGCAACAGCTACACGCTGGCGCTGGCCGTGGAGGCCGCCATCGGCGAGGACCACGTCCAGGTGATGAACCTGAGCCTCGCCGGGCCGGACGACCCGCTGCTGGCCAAGCTGCTGGGCGCCGCCGTGTCGCGCGGTATCGTGGTGGTGGCGGCCGACGGCGGCGCGCCGGGCCACTCGTTTCCCGCCAACGTCAAGGGGGTGCTCGGCGTGATGGGCAGCGACGACCTGAAAGGTGGGCTCGCCCGTCCGTCCGGGCGCTTCACCGCGTCCCTGGCGGCGCCGTCGATCGACATCATCTCCACGGCTCCCCCCAACTCCTACGACTTCTTTTCCGGCAGCTCGCTCGCCGCCGCCGAGGTTACCGGTATCGTCGCTCTGCTGTTGGAGAAGAATCCCAAGCTGACCCCCGCCCAGATCCGGGACATCCTGCACAAGACCTCCCATTCCCTGGCACCGCCACCCGGCGTTTCCAATCCGCCCGTCGCCCAGGCCGACGCCTGCGCCGCCGTGGCCTTCCTGGCGGGCGCAGAAGGGTGCTCCTAGGCACGCAGGACAGCCGCACGTAGGAGACAGACACGTAGGATCCCACCACAGCGACGGCTCGCCAGGCCCTCGCCCACCTACGGCCCCACTGCGCAAAGGACGACTTTGCAGAAAAGCAGACAAAACTGCGCAATGTAATGTCCTTCGTAAGGTCGCGCAACGACAGTGGTAGGCGGGTTCGAGGAGGTGAAGGCGTATGGACAGTGTATCTTCCAGCAGCCCCAAGGTGCTGATCGTCGACGATTGCGAGGTGAGCCGGATCATTGCCCGCCGGGAGATCCGGATTCTGGGCTTTTCGACCGTCGAGGCCACGAGCGGTGCCGAAGCTCTGGAGATTTTCGCCCGCACGGCCTGCGACGCCGTGCTGATGGACTGTCAGATGCCGGGGCTCGACGGCTATGAGACCACCCGCCGTCTGCGGCTGCAGGAGAGCGAAGGCCGTCGCGCGGTGGTGATCGCGCTCACCGGCGACGAGGCGGGAGATGCCGAGAGGTGCCGGCAGGCCGGCATGGATGCCGTGATGCCCAAAAGCCGGATCGGCGTCGGCGAGCTCGCGGAAATGCTGTCGAAGGCTGGGCTGTGCAGGACCGGGAGCGAGACGCTGGCGGCGCTCGCCAGGCACGGGCGGCGCAACGGCGACGACCTTCTCGGCACGGTGGTGGCGACCTTCCTCGAACAGGGGCCGCGGTGGCTCGCCGAGATTTGCAAAGCGCTCACCACGGGAGACGTCGGGTCCCTGGCCCTGGCCGCCCACGACTTGGCCGGTGCCGCTTCGATCCTGGGTGTCGGCCTCCTGGGGCAGCAGTGCATCGAGGTCGAGGTGCTCGCCCGGCGCGGCGAGATCGATACCGTCGGTGAGCGCCTCCCGTCGTTGATGGCCGCTTGGGAGCGCGCCGAAACGGAGCTCCGGGCCCTCCATTCCCTGGCGGCACCCGTCCTGGCACGGACCGTTTCCTCGGCGCCTCTCCTACCGGTTTAGCTCGACAGGCTGTCCTCGAGCGTCGTCCATCCGTCCCGCAGGGCGAAGAGCGTCGCCTCCACCCGGTTGGCGGCGCCGAGCTTGGAGAAGATGTGGGTGAGATGAGTGCGCACCGTGGCCTCGGAGATGTGGAGGCGCTCTCCGATCGCGAGGTTGGCCATCCCTTTCGCCACCAGGCGCAGAAGCTCGGCCTCCCGCTCGGTCAACGTTTCGAGCGCCGTCGCCGGCTTGCCCCACTGCTGGAGCAGCCGGCGGGTGAGGCCCGGCGGCAGCCAGGGCTCGCCGTGGTTCACCTTGTGGAGAGCGGCGAGGAGCTCGCTGCGCTCCGCGCTCTTCGAGAGGTAGCCGAGGGCTCCCGCCCGCACCGCCTCCAGCACCTTTTCACTGCCGGCGGCGCTCGTCAGCGCCAGGATCCTGGCCTCGGGCTGTGCCTCGAGGATGGCGCGAATGGCGCCGACTCCGTCGAGCACCGGCATCATGAGGTCCATCAGGACGATGTCCGGCCGCAGCTCTCCGGCCCGGGTCACGGCTTCGCGCCCGTCGGCAGCTTCGCCGGCGACTTCGATGTCTTCGCACTCCGACAACAGCGCCAGAAGCCCTTTGCGGACGATGAAGTGGTCGTCCACGATCAGAACCGAGATCCGTTCCGCCAAGCGATCCTCTCCAATCGAGCCGAGGTTCGACGAATTCATAGTTGCAAGCACTTAAGTGTAGCAGGGCTTCTCCAGCCGGAAGGTCGAGCTACGAGGAAAGTCGTAGGCAAGAGTACGAGCTTCGTTGGATGACACGGCTGTCTGCTCCAGCTATTCTGCCTTCACTAGGGGGAGCACCCTTGAAGTTTGGATGATTTGGGTCGCCGCCGGCTGTCCCGAGAAAGGACGCCGGCGGCTTTTTTTCTGACGTCAGTGGTTGAGCGGGTACTCGTTGACCCAGTGGAAGCCGCGGGTGATGAGCAGGAAATCGGAGGTGTCGGCGCGCCGCAGCGTGGCCCGGACCTTCCGGCCGTCGAACATCCCCTCCATCGCCACCAGCCCCGGAGCGGCCTGCGTATAGGTGAGGGTGGCCTTCCACTTCGGATCTTCGACCTTGGTCAGCGTCAGGACGTTGCTCTTCGGCGCCTGCTTGAAGAGGAAGCGCCGGCGGGAATCGCTCATCGCCTGGATCGCCATGCGGACTGGGCGGTCGAAGATGACCCGCCGCCAGCGGAAGGGCTCGGTGATCAGCGGCGGCAGCACCTGCCCGTCGGCCTCGAACGTCTCGACATTCCAGATGCCGTAGAGCGGCGCCTTGGGCGCCAGGTCGCCGTACGTCGTGCGCCCGGCCCAGCCTTGATTCAGCGCCAGCCAGGCGAGCCAGACGATCAGGAGCGTCCGAAACGCGAGCGCGCCACGGTCCAGCCACTTCCGTTTGAACAGCGGGGGCAGCAGGACCGGCTCCACCGGGCGGTTGAGCACCAGAAAATTCGCCAGCCGGCGCAGCTCGGGAAGGCAGAGGAAGACCGCCATGGCGAGCAGGTGCAGCGAGTACAGCTTCACCGGCACGTCGTAGCTGAAGTTGAGCATCACGATGTTGCTCAGCACGGCAATGCTGAGCAGGGCTCCCAGCAGCATGGTGCGCCGGGCGGAGAGGAACAGGCCGCCGAGGAACTCGCCGAGGCCCGTGAAGACGTTGTAGCTCTGGGAAGATCCCATGAACGTCCATAGCAGTCCCATGGGAGATTGGTCGCCGACCGGTTGGATCAGCCGGTCGAGCGTCGGGCTGGGGAACTGGGACTTGATGATCTTGACCCCACCGTACGAAATCATTGCCGAGGCGAGCGAGAAGCGGACGTAGATCCGCAGCCAGTCGTAGAGCCGCGTATATTGGGTCCGCCGCCGGTCGAGGACCGACCACACGAGCGTCGCCGCCGCGGCAAGCACTGCGAAGATGAAAATCTGAACGTAGTTGTAGGTCGTATCGCCGCTGCCATTGGGGAAGACGGTGATGTTGACGTGAAACAGGCGCTTGCCGACCCAGGGTACGGCCCAGTTCCAGAGATTGTCGTAGGGTGCCACCCACTCGGCGATATAAGGCAGCACGTTCAGGGGAAAGGGAAAGAGGTACAGCACGAAGTAGGCAAAGACAAACCGAAAGAGAAACCGATTCACGGGCCGCCAGGCCGTGGGCTGTGGGTCGGCAGTGGAATGCTCAGGTTCCATCCTCGTCTCCGTCGAATTTTGTCTCGAAAGAATGTTTAATCGATGCCGGTGAGCACCCGCCGCGTCCCAACCGAGGATACGGGGCTCAGTCTCCACGGCGCGCATGGTGGGGGAAAGTCTATCGCAAGTGTCCCGAGACGACGTCGCCGACGCCTCGACGGTGCTCGGAATCAGGAGCAGAGCGCAGGCCGGCGCCAGCCGTTGAACCATGAAATCGAGGGTAACATAGCCCAGACCATGACCGAGATTTCGCCAGAGGTCCAGGAGTCCGCCGACCGGGTGACGGCCCGGCGCGCCCTGGTGGGGGTGGCCAGCTATCCGCTGGTGGTGGCGGTTCTCGGCCTGGCGGCAGGCCTGCCGGAGCGCAACCCCTACCTGTTTACCGTTCTCATGAGCTCCATCCTGGCCTTGGCCGGGGTCCGCCTGGTTCTGGTATGGCGGTTCGACCCGATCCACCGTGTCCGGCCCCGGCTCTGGCGGGCTGCCTTCTACAGTGCGCTGATCCTCAACGCGCTGGTCCTCGGCGGTACCTTCTTTGCTGCCGTCAGGAGCTACGGTCCGCGGCTGGAGTCGTTCTTCGTCTTTACCGTCGCGGCGGTCATCGCGAGCATGGCGGTCATCCTCTACTCCCACGCTCTGCGAGTGGTTGTCCTCTTCGTCGTCGTCCTGATGGCGCCGGTGCTCCTCACCTTCAGCCGCATGGAGGGGCCGGCGGCATGGCATCCGAGCTCTTGGGAGTATGTCTGCCTGGTTGTCTTCTTCGGCTATCTTTTCCTTCTGGCGGTGCAGCTCCACCGGGAACGCTGGGAGGCGCTCCACGGCGCCCATCTCCTTGCCATCCGTGCCGCCGAGCTCGAGCGAGCCCGCAACGAGCTGGACCGGGTCCGTGACGAGCTCGAACGGCTGGTCGACGAGCGCACGCAGGAGCTGCGCAAGGTGAGCGAGGACTACCGCCGGATCTTCGAGAACGCTCACGATCCGATCCTCATCTTCCGGCCCGCCGACGAGGTGGTGCTCAACGTCAACCGTCGCGCCTGTGAGATCTATGGCTTCAGCCGCGAAGAGCTGGTCGGCATGTCGCTCATGGACGTCTCGGAAAACGTGCCTCGCGGGCGCGACCAGGTGGCCCAGACGATGGAGAAGGGGGTTTTCTACAACTTTGAAAGCGTCCAGTTCCGGAAGGACGGCAGCCGGATGTTTCTCGAGATCAATGCCTCGTTGATCGAGTACGAAGGCCAGGTGGCCATCCTGAGCATCAATCGCGACGTCACGGAACGCCGCAAGGCTGGGGAGCTGCGCCTGGCAAAAGAGGCGGCCGAGCAGGCAGACCAGGCCAAGAGCCGGTTCCTGGCCAACATGAGCCACGAGATCCGCACCCCCATGGCCGGCGTGCTCGGCCTGGTGGACTTGCTCCTCAAGACCGAGCTGTCGCCAACACAGCGCGGCTACGGAGACTTGATCCAAACGTCGGCGGGCTCGCTGCTGAGGCTGATCGACGACGTTCTCGATTTTTCCAAGATCGAGGCCGGCCGGCTGTCGCTGGAGCGGGTGCCTTTCGATCTGCACGCGACGCTGCGCGAAATCGTCGAGCTGTTGCGATTCCGCGCCAGCGCACGGCGCACCGACCTCGCCCTGGTGCTCCGTTCCGGAGTGCCGGAATGGGTCTGGGGAGATCCTGGCCGGCTGCGCCAGGTACTCACCAACCTGGTGGGCAATGCCGTCAAGTTCACCGAAGGCGGGCGGGTGGACGTCGAGGCGGAGCGGCAGGTGGACGGCCGGCTGCGGTTCATGATTTCAGACACCGGCATCGGCATTCCCCAGGAAGTGCGGGGCCGCCTCTTCACCCTGTTTTCCCAAGCCGACAGCTCCACTTCGCGGCGCTTCGGCGGCAGCGGCTTGGGCCTTGCCATCAGTCAGCGGATCGTCGAGCAGATGAACGGCGAGATCGGCTATGAGAGCACGCCGGACGTAGGCTCGGTCTTCTGGTTCATCCTGCCGTTCGAGCCCGCCGCGCCTCCGGTCGCCGTGCCGTCCCCTCCCTCGGGAGCCGTGTTGGCCCGGTCCGACGGCCGGCAGTACCGTATCCTGGTCGCCGAGGACAACGCCATCAATCAGCTCGTCATCACCCACGAGCTCGCCGCGCTGGGTTACGAAGTGGTGGCGGTCAATAACGGTTTGGAGGCTCTGGAAGCTCTGGAGGACGACGCTTTCGACCTCGTCCTGATGGATTGCCAGATGCCCGAGCTCGACGGCTACGAGGCCAGCCGCCGCATCCGCGCGAGCCCGGGAGAGACCGGCCGCATCCCCATCGTGGCGCTGACCGCTCATGCCCTGAAGGAAGACCTGGAGCGTTGCATCGACGCGGGCATGAACGACACCATCACCAAGCCGTTCCGTGAAGACGTCCTGCGCCAGAAGCTGGAGCGCTGGCTGGGTGTCAAGACGGAGGCGTAGTGCCTTGGGCTCGGCTCCTCAGGGCAGCCGGACCGTTTGGCAGAACAGCTCGTCGAGAGCGCGCTCCGGCGTCTCGCAGAGGCCGGCATGCACGGGGGAGACCTGGATCATCGTGCTGCGCGGCGCGACGAGCCAGTGGAAGCGCTCGCGCAGCGAGAGCCGGGCGATGGGGCCCGCCTCGGGGCTCCCGGCGCAGATCTTAGGAATCGCCTCGAGGTGCGGCCGCACCAGCTCCAGGTCGATCGTGGGCCAGAGCGCGCGCAGCCGGGCTTCGTTCACCTCGACGCGGGCCTGGAGGAAACCCCGTTCGAGGCAGAAGAGGATGACGCCGGCGTTGACCAACTCGCCACGCTCGACACGCGGCACCACGCGAATGATGGCGTAGTCAAACGAGCTTGGCGCGGGCATTCACCGCCTCCTCGACCAACGCCGCGGCGGCGGCGAGCCGCTGCGCCAGGAACTCCACGTACCCGGCGCGCATCCCGGCCTCGTCGGCCGGCATGGTGGGGCCGCCGGGCACGGTCTGCAACCAGCTAGCCGGGATCTGCTCGACCACACGCTGGAACAGATCCTCGTCCAGCCGTGGGCGCAGGCGGCGGTCGGCATCCTCAAGACAGCTCGCCCAGGGCAGGAGGACGTGATCGCGAATGGCGGTGAACCGGCTGCGGGCCATCGTCTCCAGGCTCGGCCAGTTGTGATGGAAATAGAGCGAGGCGCCGTGATCGATGAGATAGAGCGCCTTGTGCCACCACAGGAGATTGGGATTGCGCGGTGTGCGGTCGACATTGGTGACGAAGGCGTCGAACCACACGATACCGGAGGCGAGGTCCGCCTGGACCCGGTCGGCCGCCGCGTCGAACGTCGCGGACCCCGGAAGGTAGTCAAGCCCCAGGTTCAGCCCCACGCTGGCGCGCAGCAGCTCGCGGATCTCCGAGTCCGCCTCGTTGCGCCCGAGCACCGCATCCACCTCGATCAACACGATCTCGGGCACCGGCAGCTCGAGAGCCCGGCCGATCTCGCCGGCAATCAGCTCCGCCACGAGAGCCAGAGGCCCCTGGCCCGCCCCTCGAAACTTGAGCACATACAGCCCCAGATCGCTGGCCTCGACGATCGCCGGCAACGATCCGCCCTCTCGCAGAGGCGTCACATACCGCGTCGCAGAGACGGTGCGGAGTGGGGAGATCGTGGAAACTGGGCCGGGCATAGGCGCGATCCTACCCCAGCTACCTCCTAAGGCGTCTTGGCCTCGCCACCAACGCCTTTCGGGGCCTCCTCATCCGCCGAGAAGAAATCCTTGCTTCGATGCGGCGCCTTTGGGTCCAACTCGAGGTTCAGGCTCCGCCACTGTTTGGCCTTGGGCGAGTAGACGAGCGCCGCGATCCGGTAGGGGCCTGCCGTTTTGTAGCCGTAGAGATCGTAGGCACCGTAGGTCTCGATGAGTAAGCGAAAGGATTCGGTGAGCTTGTCCAGATTCGGCTTGCCGGGCGCGGCGTCGGGCTTCGGCTTGCGATGGGATGCAAAGAATTCGGCGAGTTGGGCCGCGTCGCCGCCGTTGAACAGACCGAAGAAGCTCTTCAGCCAGGTTCCCGCCGCGCTCGTGGGCCAGGATTTCGAACTTCGCACCAGCGGGCTCCACTGGACGGTTGAGGGAGGGTCCGCGGCGATCATCTTGTTGATCCACGCTACGTGTGTGGAGACGCGGCAGTAGGCGTTGACGGTTCCATACTTGCCGACGGGTCCCTCGTCGGGATTGCCGGTGGAGTTTGAGCCGACTCCGGCGAGGTAGGTCTTTCCCCCGACCTCGACGTACGCCGGACCTCCGCTGTCTCCCGGTCCGGTGGCACCTTCGAGCTTCGTGCCGGCTGGCGGAGCGTCAAAGGTGGTGATGAACGAATCCTGGAATACGGCCTCAATTTTGTTCGTCATGCCGCGGGGCTCTCGGCTGCGTTCACCCGTAGCCCCGGTACTACCGATACCCGTCTTCCCCCAGCCCACCCGGGTGATCAAAAGATCCACCTCGTCCTGCCGCGTGTAGAGGGGAATGGGCTCGACGCCCTCCACGTCGCGATCGAGCTTGAGAAGGGCGAGGTCCGCCTGGCTGTCGACCGCGCCTAGTACGCGCTGCGGATGAATGATGATCTTTTCGACTCCATAGCGCTTCCCGTTGAAGGTGACGAAGTAATCGACGAAAGGTTGCTGTTCTTCCGCGACATGGGCCGCCGTGATCGCCCATCGCGGCCGGATGAGGGTACAGGCGACACTGTCGCTGAAGTGACCGGTCGCCGGATAGCGGGCGCCGAGCGCGATCGATTCCGCGACGGGGGCGTCGTCGCGGATGACGATGGCACGGCCGGGCACGACGCCGAGCCCAAGAAGGACGACAACTGCCAACCACAGACGAAGCGGGGAGCTTTTCATGGTGAGATTGTAGCCGCGCGCGACGCGCCTGGCTTATACGATCTTGCGCATTGCGTCTAGACTGGGGAATATGGACTGGCACGCGAAGCTCGGGAGCTCTGGGGTGCGCTGGGTCGGCATCGTGGCCATCGTGGCGGCAGCTGTCGCCGTGTACGCCGACCTGATGTTGCAATACACGCCGCAGGCTGCGCACCTCGGATCACGGGACTACCTCTACCTTCTCGACGTATCGGCCCGCCGACTGCTCATCGGCCACTTCGTGGGTGTTGTCGCGGTTCTGTTGGAAATCGCCGGGTTCTGGCAAATCGCGCAAGGCTTGCTGCCGGCGGGCGCGGGGAAGTCGCGAGCATTCTTTCTTCTCGGTGCGTTTACCTTCGGCGTCGGCGCGGCCTTCCATGCGATGTTCGCGAGCATAGGGCTGGCACTCCAGGCATTGCGAGATGCCGGCGGCTCGACCGCCCTGCTGGGCGAGGTCGCGGCGGCGGTCCGCCCCGCCCATGAAGGTTTGGGCGTTGTCACCGTATTGGGCATCGCGGCACTTTCCATCTTCTTTTCAGCCGTGGTGGGTCTGAAAAAGACAATGTATCCGCGTTGGCTGGCTTGGTTCAATCCGCTGGCGGTCGCCCTGGTGCTGACGGTCGCCGGTCGCCTCTCGATCCAATTGCGCCTGGTGCTGCTGCCTTGTTCTCTCAATCTGGCGAATCTGTTGCTCTTCGCGCTGTCGACTCTTCTACTCTGGAACAGGACCGTGGAGCCGTCTCCCGTCCCCTGACGGTGTCCAATCTTGCGCTCAGTCGACTGCTCCGCGACGCAGTTTTTCCGCCAAAGCGTCTCGGAATTTCTCCAACTGATCTGCAGTGAGAGGCTCGAGCATCGCGGGCAAGGGGCGAGTCGGAAACTGGGCAAGAAGCCAGGCCAGTACACCCGGGTCGATTCCCGAGTCTTTGCGCGACGCGATTTCGAGATCCCGCTCGGGAGGAAACCCGGCTTGGTCGAGGAAATAGAGGTCGACGAGATCGCGTGGCTCTGAGCGCGAGAGGATACAGGTCAGCTTGTTCGCTCGCAGGTCGGTGAGCGATTCGATGACGATCCCCTCGATCGGAGGTGGTGGAATCGCGATGTCGGCCACGGGCTCGTGAACAACGTCGACCTCGATGCTGCGTCCATCCCGAGCCTTGACTTGAGCCCGCACGAGGTGACCCACGTCACGCACCAGAGTGACACCGATTCCGGCATCTGCGGCAGCGCTGGAGAGAAGTCCGACGAGGGAGCGCATATCCTCGGAGTCATGGACGAAGAGATCGATATCTCCGGTCGTCCGATGGCCGAGATACGCTCCGGCCAGAGCCGCGCCGCCACCCAGGTGGCAAGGGATGCGCCTCTGGCAGGCTCGGACGAAGTCGAGGACAAAATCTGGAACGACCCGGCGATCAAAGGTTTTACGCATGACTAGCGCGGATCTGGCTCAGCGGCGGCCACTCCGGCGGCGGGAGCCTCAGCAGCCAAGCCCACATTTCGCGTGAACGTCCCATATATCGGATCAGGCTTGGCCAGAGCTCGCGGATCTCGTCGGATTTGACGAAGAGCCAGACGTCTCTCGTGTTGGCCTCCCGCAGGAGGGCACCCATCCAATAGGCGCGTTCTTCTGGATCTACCGAGCCTAGGTGCTCTTTGAGTTGGCCGACCGTTGCGTTCGTCCACCAGAGAAAGTAGGGCCTCGTGCCGTCGTCAAGAAGAGAGGTTGTGGTTGGGGGCAGGCGACCCGACGGCAGGGTGAGATTCATGTTGCTCATCGCGATGATTCTTCCAGCAGCGACATTACCACGGACGACCCATAACCCTCCGGCTCTTCCGGGCGGACGTAGCAGGCCCTCGGCGAGTCATGGCCCAGCGACGGGTTCGTGCCATTCGTTAGCGACAGCTACTTGAAGACTCCGAGTGCGATCAGCACCAGGATCACCAGGACGATTCCGAGGCAGATGCGGGCGGCTCCCATCAGATGGGTGTTGCCCACTTGGCGGGTCCCCTTGCCCTTGATTCCAGTGAGCGCGACCAGGGCGATGACGATGACGACGATACCGAGGATGACGATCCAGCTCATGGCTCTCTCCTTGTACGTGACTGACAATCTGAGCCAAAGCAATTCGGGTGCCACCGCGACAAACGCCCCTTTTAGGGGTGCGACGAGAGCCCGCCCTGTGTCCGCTGAGTGCCGCCTCTCCCTTCCTTGACGGCCTTTCCCGGGCCGTTCTAGGATTCGGGTCTCTTCAGGCGACGAGAACTCGAGGCTGCCCCGGCCGGCTCGTGAAATGGAATGCCGGTGTCCGGCACAACTCCTGGATGACCCAGGGAGGATCTCCGGCATGATTTGCCCGAAATGCGGCTTCGAGCAGCCCGATGGTGTGGAGTGCATGCGGTGCGGCGTCATCGTCAGCCGCTATAAGGGACCGATCGCCGGCGCGGGACCGCGCAACACGCCGCCCGCGTTCGCCCCCGGCGCGTTTCCGCCGCCGCCGTTCATCCCGCCTCCGCCGGTGATCGCCGGAGGAGCGGTCCACGCTCCAATTCCGCCGCCTCCGGTCATTTCCCCGGACGGCACGGTTTTCGGTGATTCCCCGGCGAATTCGGCCGGTGGCACGGTCTACGGTGGGCCGCCCCCGCCGCCGGCTGGGAACGGTGCCGTCTATGGCGGCCCGGGCAGCGTCGCACCTACCTTCTCGTCGTTTGGCCCCGGTTTCCATGGGACGTTCGAGGTCGGCAAAGTCTTGGGGGAGACCTTTTCTACCTACTTCACCAACTTCCTTCCCTTCGTTCTGCTCACGACGTTGGCCTCCCTTCCGATGTTCGTGCTGGGAGCCTACATTTCGAGTCTCCAGCACAGCGATAAATCTTTGGCGGCTTTTCTTGTCCTGGCTTGGTTTCCGTTGCAGCTCGTCGTGTCCCAATTGGCGGCGGGGGGTATCACGTATGGCGTCTACCAGCAGATGCGCGGCCTTAGCCCGTCGGTGTTCGACTGCCTGAAGGTAGGGCTGTCGCGGCTGCTCCCGGTCCTGGTGGTCGCGGTCCTCAGCACACTCGCCACGTTCGTAGGACTCTTGTTCTGCGTGATTCCTGGCATCGTCGTGGCGACGATGCTTGCCGTAGCTGTTCCCGTCACGGTCGAGGAGCGGCCTGGGATCTTCAGTGCGATGCAGCGTAGTTCCTATCTCACCGAGTCTTTTCGCTGGCAGGTTTTTTGCATTTTATTCGTCTTGTGGATCCTGCAGCAGGTCCCGATCCGGATTGCGCCCTTTTTTGTCCATGACGTGGGTTCGCTTTTGACGATCCTCAGCTTCGCCATCGTCCTGGGCACCAGTCTCTCGTCCACCGCTGCGGCCGTCATGTACTACCGCTTGCGCAGCGTCAAAGAATCGATCGACGTTGACCAGATCTCTTCGGTCTTCGCCTGAGCGCCCGCCGGTGAGGGGCCACCTGCTCCTCCCGGCGCTGCTCCTCGCCGTCGTAGCTCTGGGGAGCCCGCCGGCGGGAGCACAGAGGGAGCCGGCGGCCGGCGCTCCGGAGCGGGCACGGGCGATCCTCGCGGACCCGCGGTATCAAACCCAACTGCCGCAACACGAAGATCCGAAGGATCTCTCCGAGGATAGGACGCCGCCGTCTTTCGGCGGCGGCAGAGCCGTCAATCTTCCTCCGATCTCCGCGCCGGTGATCGGCGCCGGGGCTCAGCTCACCCGGATCGTCTTCATCGTCCTGGCCGTCGCGGTCGTCATTCTGATCCTCGTCTGGGTGATGCAGGCCCTGTTTCAGAGGATGGAGAGAGAGAGCACGAGCGCCGAAGTCGAGGCGGAGGTCAAGGGTGAGGAGGCCGGGCCGGAGCGCGATCTCGACATCGGCGACGCCACCCGGCTGGCCGCCGAAGGGCGCTACGGCGAGGCGATCCACGCGCTGCTGCTGGCGGCCATTCAACACTTCGCGGCCCGCGCTCACCTGCCGATTCAACCCTCGCGCACCAGCCGCGAGCTCGTCCGCCTTCTCCCCTTGAGCGGCGAATCGCGGCCGAAGTTCAACGAGCTGGTGATGGCGGTGGAGCGGACACTCTTCGGCGGCGAGCCCGCGGGAGCAGAGGACTTTCAGCGCAGCCTCGAGCGCTTCCGCTCGCTCGTCCGGAGGCCCGCGTGACGGAGCCGGTGATGGACGCTGCGGTCGAAGCTGAGCTCGAAGGCGGTTTTTCCCGCCGCCGGCTGGCCTGGGCTGTGGGCGTTGCCGTCGCGTCGTTCACGATCTTCCTGCTGCTCCTCGCCTACGGCCGCGATCTGGAGAGGCCGGCGCCGGGGCCCAACACGTTCAGCCGTAGCGCTCTTGGCTACCAGGGAGCGGCTGAGCTGTTGCGGGCTATGGGGCTCGGAGTGGTGTCGCGCCAAGCGCCGGCGGGGAGCGGCGTGGGCCCTGACCATCCGCTGGTCGTGGCCGAGCCGGACCCCGGCGCCGGTGGCGGCTCCGCGCGCCAGCAAATCCTGTGGCAGGAGGCCTTGGACCGCAAGGCGCCCCTGGTCGTCGTGCTGCCCAAATGGGCTCCGGGCGAACCGCAGAAGGGCAGACCGGAATGGCTGTCGGAGGTGGAGCTGATGTCGCCCGAGCAGGTGCGGCCTGCCCTCAAACGGCTACGGGATTCGGAGCATCCCATCGAGGTGCGGCGGTTCTCGAGAGCCAAGGGCTGCGAGGTGATCTGGCAGGGTGAGGAAAATCCCAGGCCCTTGAAGATCGACATCGAGGCCGTCGTCCAGCTCCTGCGATCGGAAGAGCTCGAGCCGGTGATCCAATGTGCGGGCGGCCTCCTGGTGGCCCGCCGGCCGGCCACCGCCAACCGGCCGCAGGTGGTGGTGATCGCCGATCCGGACCTGTTGAACAATTACGGCCTGGGCCGGGGCGAGAACGCTTCGGTCGTCTATCAGATTTTCACCCGGGCGCTGGGAGCCAAGGGTGTGGTGTTCGACGAGACGATCCACGGCTTCAACCGGACGCGGGGGCTGATCGCCGAGGCGCTGCGCTTCCCCATGGTGCTCGCCGTGCTCCAGGGCGTGGTGCTGCTGGGCGTGGTGCTGTGGGCGGGCATGGGCCGCTTCGGCAAGCCGCTGCCCGTGACGGTGGGGCTCACGGCCGGCAAGGAAGTGCTCATCGGCAACACAGCCGAGCTGTTGACCGGCGGCGGCCACATGGCGGACAGCGCGAGCCGCTATTTCCAGCAGACGACGCGGGCCGTCGCCGCCTATTACTTCCTGCCGCCGGACCTGCCGGAGACGGAGCGCCTGGCGCGGCTGCAAGCGCTCAGCGAAGGACATGGCAAAAGGCTGAATTTGAAGGCCCTGGAGGCGGACCTTCAGCGGCTTCCCGCCGGCCGCCGGGGGCAGGATCAGGCGGCCTGGATCGCTCAAAGGCTGTATCAATGGCGAGTGGAGATGACGAATGTCGACCGAAAAAGTGCGTGAGCTGGGCCGGGCCCTCCGGGAGCGCATCTCCCGGGTGATCATCGGACAGGACGAGGCCATTCAGCTCCTAATGGTCGCCCTGGTGGCGGAAGGCCACGTGCTCTTCGAGGGGCCGCCAGGCACCGGCAAGACGCTGCTGGCGCGCTCCTTTGCCGCCTGCCTGAAGCTGGAGCTCAAGCGCGTGCAGTTCACGCCGGACCTGATGCCGGGCGATCTGGTGGGCACCAACCTGTTCAATTTCCAGACCAATACCTTCGCCGTCACCAAAGGGCCGGTGTTCACCGAGATCCTGCTGGCGGACGAAATCAATCGCACGCCGCCCAAGACGCAGGCGGCGCTGCTGGAGGCGATGCAGGAGCGCACGGTGACGATCGACGGCACCTCGCACCCTCTCTCCGCCGGCTTCATGGTGGTGGCCACCCAGAATCCCATCGAGCAGGAGGGGACGTACCCGCTGCCCGAGGCGCAGCTCGACCGCTTTCTTTTCAAGATTCTCATCGGGTATCCGGGCCGCGACGAGGAGGTGGTGATGGTGCGCACGCACGGCCACCAGACCGCGATGCCGAAGCTCGATCAGCTCGGCCTCGCTCCGCTCTGCGACCTGCGATTCATTCAATGGGTGCGGCAGGTGGTGTCGGCCATCCGCTTGGCGGACGAGACGGTCGCCTACGTGGTGGACCTGATCCGGGCCACCCGCAATCATCCGGCGTTGCAATACGGTGCCAGCCCGCGGGCGGCCAACATGCTGGCCGCCGCTGCCCGCGCCGCCGCCGTGCTGGAAGGGCGGGAGTTCGTGATTCCTGATGACATCAAGGGCCTGTTCAAGCCTCTGCTCCGCCATCGCGTAGTCCTCGCCCCGAGCGCCGAGGTCGACGGCCTGGGAGCGGATCAGGTTTTAGATCAGGTGTTGGCCCAGGTACCGGCGCCGCGATGAGGCCGATGTAGTGCGACCGACTCGCCGTGCCATTGTCGTCGTCGTGCTGGGGCTGGCCGTGGCATTGTTGCCGGCGGCGGTCGACGCGCGGTTGTGGGCCTTGTGGCCGGTGTATCTGGGCGCGTTGGTGCTGGCTTTGGGGGCCGACGCCTCGATGGTGCCGAAAAAGTCGGGAGTGACGGCGGCGCTGGCGATGCCGGGCACGTTGTATATCGGCGAGGAGGAGGAGGCGGTGCTGACGGTGGCGGTACCCTCCGCCCGGCGGGTGCTGGTGACGGTGGCGGTCGATCTCTCGGACCGGCTGCTTCCTCAGCCGCAACTGCGGGGGCGCGCCTCGCGGGAGGGCACAGGGCTTCGCTTCCGGCTCGCGCCCACCCGCCGCGGACGCATCGTGGTGGAGCGCGCCTGGGTGCGCTATGCGGGTCCCCTGGGGCTGATGGCGAATGTGGCCCGGCTGGACCTCATGCGGCAGGCACCGGTGGTGCCCAACATCCGGCCAGTGAAGACCATGGCGTTGCGTTTCCTCACCGACCGCGAGTTCCGGCTGGGCCTGAAGATCGAGCGCTACAAGGGAGACGGCACGGAGTTCGACTCGCTGCGCGAGTACACCATGGGCGATGACCGTCGCACGCTGGACTGGAAGGCCTCGGCCCGCCATCGCAAGCTGGTGGCCCGGCAGTACCGGGCCGAGCGCAATCACCAGGTGGTGGTCGCCATCGACACCGGCCGCCTGATGTGCGAGCCGCTGGCCGGTATTCCGAAGGTGGATCACGCTGTCAACGCGGCCCTTCTGCTCGCTTACATTTCCCTGCGGGCGGGCGATCGGGTCGGGCTCGCGACGTTCGATTCGAAGCCTGGGCTCTATGTCGATCCCAAGGGCGGTTTGAGGGGGTTTCAGATCCTCGGCCAGATGGCGAGCCAGGTGGATTATTCGGACCGCGAGACCAATTTCACCCTCGGCCTGACCTCGATCGGCCAGCGCCTCTCCCGGCGCTCGCTCATCGTGGTGCTCACGGATTTCGTGGACACCATCACCGCCGAGCTCATGGTGGAGAACCTCGACCGCCTCTCCCGCCGTCACGTCGTGGTCTTCGTCGCCCTTCAGGATCCCGGCCTCGCCGATATCGCCGCGCAGCCGCCGAAAGGCATTCTGGAGCTCAACCGCGCCGTCGTCGCCGGAGGCCTGTTGCGCGACCGCGAGGTGGTGCTTCGCCGTCTGCGCCGCCTCGGTATTTATCCGATCGACGCCGCGCCGGGGCAAGTGTCGCCGCGGTTGATCAATGCGTATCTGGATATCAAGCGGCGTGAGAGGATCTGAGATGTCACCCCTGGGATGCCAGCGCTCCCAGGAGAGGAGCCCATGACTGCGCCAGCCTTCACCCTGAAGTCCGCCCAGTTCCGCCGCGAGCGGGAGGAGGCGTGGCGTGAGCTGGAGGGGTTGTTGTCGCGGGTGGAAATGAGAGGCCTGCGGAACCTGACCGCGGGGGAGCTCAACCGGCTGCCGGTGCTCTACCGCGGCGCCGCGAGCTCGCTGTCGGTGGCGACGGCCATCAGCCTGGACAAAAACCTGCTCGACTATCTGACGGCCCTGGTGGGACGCGCCTACATCTGCGTCTACGGCGCCAAGCGGCGGCCGGAGGAGGCGGTGATCGAGTTTTTCCGCCACGATTTTCCGGCCGTGGTACGCCGGTATTTCGCTTTCGTGGCGCTTTCGTTCGCCCTGGTGGCGCTCGGCGTCGTCGCCGGGTACCGGATGACGAAGGCCGATCCGGAGCGTTATTACAGCTTCATCGGTGAAGCACAGGCCCAGGGGCGCACTCCCGCCGCTTCCACGCAGGAGCTGCGGGACGTGCTCTACAGCGGCGGCCGGGGAGAGCTCTCGATTTTCGCCACCTTCCTCTTCACTCACAACGCCAAGGTGGGCATGCTCTGCTTCGCCCTGGGCTTCGTGGCCGGCGTGCCGGTGATCTTCCTGCTTGTCTACACGGGCCTGGAGCTGGGGGCCATGTCCGCGCTCTATGCGTCTCGCGGTCTGGGGGCGGAGTTCTGGGCGTGGATCCTGCCGCACGGCGTCACCGAGATCGGCGCCCTCTGCCTGTGCGGTGCCGCCGGTATGGTGCTCGGCAGCGCGCTCGTCTTCCCCGGCCGCCATACAAGGCTGCGCAACCTGGCTCTCCATGGGCGCGAGGTGGCGCTGCTCGCCGTGGGAGCGGTGGTGATGTTCCTCGTCGCCGGATCGATCGAGGGTTTTTTCCGCCAGCTCGTGCAGGACGTGGGCGTGCGCTGGAGCCTCGCCGTAGTGACCCTCATCTTTTGGACGTGGTACTTCCTTGCCGTGGGGCGCAATCGTGAGGCGCAGCCGTGACCGCGGTCGCGCTCGTCAAAGAGCGCATCCACCGGGTGCCGACCCCGGAGGGGATGTCCCTGCCGTTCGTGGTGGCCGGAGTGGGGGACCGGGCGGCGGCGTTCCTCCTCGACCTGCTGGCGATCGTGGCGGGCACGGTCGTCGTCTGGCTGGTGGCGCTCCTCGGTTCCCTGGTGGGCTTAAGCGCGGTGGGAGTCTCATTCGCCCTGCTGGTGGGCTTCCTGCTGTGGAACTTCTACTTCGTTCATTTCGAGATCAGCGGCGGCGGGGTCACTCCCGGCAAGCGGAAAATGGGCGTGCGGGTGATTTCGCGCGACGGCGGACCGCTGACCGCCGAGGCCGTGTTCGCCCGCAACCTGATGCGCAACCTGGAGTTCTACCTGCCGGTGACGGCCCTGCTCGCGCCGCAGGCGTTGCTGCCCGAATCGCCCGGCTGGGGCCGGCTCCTCGCTTTGTTGTGGGTGGCCGTCTTCGCCCTCATGCCCTTCTTCAACGCCGACCGCCTGCGCTGCGGCGACCTGGTGGCGGGTACGCTGGTGGTGAAGGCGCCGGCGGCGGTGCTGCTTTCCGATCTCTCCGACCGCGCCACGGTGCGCCCGGCGATGCGGCCACAGCCCACCGGCGTGTCGGGTCCGCCGCCACCGCCGCCGCCCTCTGAGGAGTTCCCGTTCACCCGCGAGCAGCTCGACATCTACGGCGTCCACGAGCTGCAGGTGCTGGAGGATCTGCTGCGCCGCGACGACCAGGGGACGCTCGACACGCGCGTCCTCGAGGACGTCTGCGAGAAGATCAAGCTGAAGATCGGCTGGCCGCCGGACCGCTGGCAGGTGCCGGTGCGGCCTTTCCTTCAGGCCTTCTATCGCGCCCAGCGGGCTGCGCTGGAGCAGAGGATGCTCTTCGGACAGCGGCGGGAGCGGAAAAAAACCTGATCGGTTAGCTTCGCTTGACTACCACCACCGTCACGTCGTCCGGCGGCTCTTCGGCGCCGAGGTGGCGGCGGCAGTCGTTGAGCAGGGCATCTACGATCTCCGGCGGCGGGCGATGCCCCATGGCCTTCAGCACCTCGCGGGCGCGCTCGAAGCCGTAGGCGTTGCCATTGCGGTCCAGGGCCTCGAACAGGCCGTCCGAGCAGAGGAGGAGGACGCTCCTCGGCGGCAGGGAGAAGGGCCGGTCTTCGTAGCGGCGGACGGGGCCCTGGCCGAGGGGAAGGCCGGGCAGCGCGACCTCGGTGACCTGACCCGCGGCGAACACCATGGGATAGGGGTGGCCGGCGTTGCCGAGCAGGGCCTCGCCGGTGGCCGGATCGAGGCTCAGTAGAGCGAGGCTGGTGAAGCTGTGGTCGGAGCCGGCGGTGCGCAGCACGCGGTCGAGCTGGGTGAGGACGCGGGCCGGTGTCTCGCCCGGCTCGATGAGGCTCATTAATCCTGCCTTGACCATCGCCTGCATCACGGCGCAGGAGTAGCCATGGCCGGCCACGTCCCCGGCCGCGATCCACAGCCGGCCCGACTCGTCGCGCAGGAAGTCGTAGAGGTCGCCCCCGGCCTCGTGGGCCAGCACCGACCGCGCCGCGATCTGCCAGCCTTCGACGCGCGGCATCTCCCGAGGCAGGAGCCCCACCTGCATGCGGGCCAGCAGGTCGACCTCGTGACTCAAGCGGCGCTCCTCGGCCAGGCGGCGGACGAAGGCCGGCGTCGGCAGGGCTCCCGTCTCGATTCCCTCCGGCCGGGAGAGCCCCACTAAGCCCTGCACGGCGATGGCGAGGATGAGTCCGGCGGTGACGGCGAGAGCGACGGGCATCCACCGCGCGTGGAGGGCTGAAAAGAGGAGCGCCGGGAGGAGCAGGGAGACGACGCAGGCCGTGAGCAGGGCGGTAAGGCCACGGCGTCGGCAGAGCCAGATCAGGAGGCCGGCGAAGCCGGCGTTGAGGGCGAGCTCCGCCGGGAAAGGCGTGAGCTGAAGAGGAGAGAGCGCGTAGCCCGCCAGCAGGGCGGCGGTACCGATCGCCCACCGCGTCGGCAGGAAGCGGAGAGACACGGCCAAAGCCAGCGCGACACCCGCGGCGAGGAAGATTCCCGTTCCCACCGGGCTGCCGGTGGCCTGGAACACCGGCGCGTCCACGCTCGGCGCCGCGGGTGAGAGGCCTGGCAGGAGCACTGCCAGCGCGTAGACGCCCAGCCGCAAGCCGGCGAGCGCCGTTCCGGCCCCGAGGCCGAGGAGGAGCGCCCGGCCGCCGCGGGGGCCGAGTCGTCCCAGGCGCAGAGTGTCGAGACTGGTGGTGAAGTCGGGATGGGCGGCGCGCAGCAGCGACTCGCCGGCGGACCAGACGAGGAAGACGAGCAGGGCCCTGCCGGGTGCGGCGGCGAGCAGGCCGATGAAAGTGAACCAGATGGACGGCTGCAGCTCGAAGAGCGACCGGAAATCCGCGCTCGCGAAGGTGATCAGGGCGAGGATGGCACCGTTGAGCAGGCCGATTCTCCCCTGGACCAGGAGGACGAGAAAGATCACGCCGCTGATCACGATCAGAAGGAGGGGCAGCGCATTGGCGGCGACTTCCAGGAACAGTCTGGAGTCGATGCCCCCGGCCGGGTTTTCCGCCCGGCCTGGCAGACGGCGAACCAGGACGACTTGCGGCGGCGCGACCCTGAGCTCGACGTGCTGCTGCGGCACGCTTCCTAGGAGATCGATCTGGACCGTGACCGCCGGCCCCGCGATCTGCTCCTCGGGATATCTCCCGAGCGACTCTCCGGACGACGGCAGCAGCCGCGCCAGACTCTTGGCCAAGCGAACGAAGACCTCGCGATCCGTGGGCTGGAACGGCGTGGCGGCTGGATCTGCCCATTCGATGCGGATGGGCCGGCCGTCGAGAGAGAAATCGACCTCGAAGCTCACTCCTGCCGCCATCCCTGGGCGATGGACGCCGTGGGAGACCCTTGCCACGACGGCGGTCCGGCTGCCGGCGAGCCAGGGGGACCCGCCCTTTCCCAGCGCTTTGTACGCGGCGGCGAAAAGGTTTCGTGGAGTGATCAGGAGGACGCTGGGCCGGCCGGGAACCAGCTCGAAGCCGGCTTCCCTCGCCATGCGCGCATAGCTCTCCCGGAAGAGACGGTCGCCGGGTGGATCGCCGGTCCGCCATTCGGGGAGCAGCGCCAGGGCCAGCCCGGCGCCCAGGGCGAAAGCGGCCAGCCCCGCTCCGATCCGGGAGAGCAGCCTGCGGCGCAGGATCGATTCCGGCTCGTTCATCCCGGCCCCCCCGCGCGCCGCAACACCACCACAGTCGTGTCGTCGAGGGGCGCGCCGCCGCGTAGGTGCCGTCGCCAATCGGCGAGGAGCACCTCCAGGATCTTGTCGGCCGTGCGCGCTCCGGCGCCCTTGAGAACCTCCCTTGCCCGATCGTAACCGTAGGGCGCATCGCCTCCGTCCATGGCTTCGAACAGGCCGTCGGAGCTGAAGACGAGGGTGGCGCCCGGCGGCATGTGAAGGGCGTGATCCTGATACTTGCGTGGCGGCCCCAGACCCAGCGGCAGCGACGGGATGGCGATCTCCGTCACCTCGCCCGCGGCCCACAGCAACGCCGGGGGATGGCCGGCGTTGCTTAGCAGGGCCTCGCCGGTGGCCAGATCGAGGCGCACCAGGGAGAGGCTGGTGAAGTTGCGGGACGCCCCCGCGGCGCGCAGCACGGTGTCGGCCCGCTGGAGAACCGCGGCCGGCGTGCGGCCCGGGCGGATCAGGCTGACGAGCGCCGCCTTGGTCATGGCCTGGGCGACGGCGCAGGAGTAGCCGTGGCCCGCGACGTCCCCGGCGGCGAGCCAGAAGTACCCGGAGTCGTCCTGCAGGAAGTCGTAGAGGTCTCCCCCGGCTTCGTTGGCCAGCACCGAGTGAGCGGCCACCTCCCAGCCGTCGAGGCGAGGCAGGGTGCGCGGCAGCAGCCCGCGCTGCATCCGCGCCAGCAGGCCCATCTCATGCCCCAGCCGGCGCTGCTCCTCGAGCCGGCGGACGAACGCCGGAGGGGCCAGCCGCTGGATCTCGGCCGTGCGCGAGCGGGTCAACCCCAGTAGCCCGAGCCCGGCGATGGCCACCAGCAGCCCCGTCGTGGCCGCGAACGCGACCGGCGTCCAGTCGAGATGAAGGCCGGTGAAGACGGCTGCGGGCAGCAGCTTCGCCACGATCGCGGCGGTGAGCAGGGCCGTCAGCCCGTGGCGGCGGCAGACGTAGACCAGCAGGCCGGCGAAGAGGGCGTTCGCCCCCAGCGACGCCGGCAGAGGGGCGAGATCGAGCGGAGCGAGCAAGGTCCCCACCACCAGAGCCGCCGCCACCGGCGCCCAGCGCAGAGGCAGCACTCGCAACGCCAGGGCGAGGGTGAGGGCTACGCCGGCCGCCAGGGACGCGCCGTCCGCCACCGGGCCGCGCAAAAGCTGGAAGACGGGGAGGTTGAAGCTCGAGGCCTCTGGCCAGACTCCAGGCAGAGGGACAGCCAGCGACAGCAGGGCGAGCCCGAGCCCGGCCAGGCCGGCGCCGAAAGCAAAGCCGGTCAGCAGGCCCCGGCCGCCGCGCGGCCCAAGACGGCCAGCCCGAAGCGCGTCGAGACTGGTGGTGAAATCGGGATCGGTAGAGCGCAGCAGCGACTCACCGCACGACCACGTGAGAAAGATCCACAGCGCGGTGAGCATCATGGCGGGAAGGGTGAAGAGCGGCCATAAAGTCGTCGGCTGCGGCGACAATGTGACGAGACAGAGCAGAGCCAGCGCCGCGCCGTTGACGACCCCGAGCCGCGATTTGATTGCCAGGACCACGAACAGCACCAGCACGGCCAGAAGGAAGAAGATGGCGCGAGCGAATTGACTGATGCTATGTGCGAACAGGGCCTCCCCGGAGTCTGGGGCCGATCCCCTCACCGTTGTGGCCCGGCGTCCCGCGGTGCCGCCGGCCCCGCCGATCATCAACAGCACGTTCTGAGGCGGGATGCTCCCGACGATGGGCGCCATCATGTGGGGATCGGAGCCGACCATGTTGGCTCGCACGGGTCCCAGCGACTCTCCTGGACCCAGGACCACCGGCATGATGGCGCTGGCGAAGCGCAGATCCGCCGCTGGATCGTGAGGTTTGAACAACGTTGCGAAATCGTTGGTCGTCCAGGAGATCCACTGGGGTTTGGCATCCAGAGAAAAATCGACGATGACCCGGCCCTGCATCCGGGTCTCCGGAAAGTACGCCTCCTGCTGCACTTCGACGCGTATTCCGGTGTGGGTGGCGAGAAGCCAGTCCGTCCCCCGGTCGCCCAGGGGCCGGAAAGGCTCGAACTCCGACGCGCCGCGCGTCGCCAGCCGGATCCGCGGCTCGCCGGAACCGAGGACGAAGCCGGCCCGCGCCACCAGCTCCCCGAAGCTCGCTCGGAACACCTGCCGGGGCAACGGCCGGATCTCCCGCCACTCGGGAAGGTAGGTCCGGGCCAGCATCAACCCGGCGGCGAAGACCAACAGGCCGAACACGATGCCGAGGAGGATGACCTTGCGGGTTGGAGGGGAGGTGCCCATGCATTCTCAAGATACGCGGAGCGGTTTCAGGAGTTTGGGAATGTCCTTTCCCGCATCCTATGCCAGGCTGGGTTTATAAAAACGGCGACAGCCACCGCGCCATGCGGTCGCCGATCTTCTTGAGTAGGGGACGGCGGCGCCAGTCGTCCCGCTGGATCTCCTCGGCATCCTCCAAATCATTCAGGAAGGCCTTTTCCAGGGTGGCCGCCGTGGTCGGGCAGAGCATCAGCAGATCGCACTCGGCGTTGAAGACGAAGGAGCGGAAATCGAGGTTCGTCGAGCCGACGACGGAGACGTAGCCGTCCGCCACCAGCGTCTTGGCGTGGAGGATTGCGGCCTGATACTCAAAGATCCGCACGCCCCGTTCGAGGAGCGGTCCGTAGTAGCCGTGGCCGGCCCGGCGGACGATGGGCACGTCGGTCTTGCCAGGCAGGAGGAGGCGCACGTCGACACCCCGCGCCGCGGCGTCGCCGAGGACGTCGATCCCCCGGCGGCCGGGAGCGAAATAGGCGTTGGTGATCCACAGCGTCTTTCTCGCCGCCGAGCTGATGGCCGCCAGCGCCGCCGCCGACTCGGCCTGGCCGCGGTTGGGCCGCGAGTCGAGCACCATGATCCGCGACCCCGGGGCGTCCGCCTCGCTGCTCGGCAGCGGATCGATGTCGAACGGCTCGCCGTCGGAGTGGATCCACCCCTCGGAAAAAACCACCGCCATCTGCCATGCCGCAGGGCCGGTGACCCGCACGTGGGTGTCCCTCCACGTCTCGCCGGGCTTGGGGCGGCGGCGAATCGAGCCGTACTCCTCCCCGATGTTCATGCCGCCGGTGAACGCCACCTTGCGGTCGAGGACCAGGATCTTCCGGTGATCGCGGAACGGCTGATACCAGAAGCCCTTGAACATCGGGTGAAAGAGGTGGACCTCGATGCCGTGGCTCTCCATCTCCTGCCAGAACTCGGCGCGAGTGCCGGAGGAGCCGAGAGCGTCGGCCAACACGCGCACCGTGAGCCCCCTCTCGGCCGCCGCCCTCATTCCCGCCAGAAACTGCCGGCCTGTCGAATCGTCCTTGAAAATATAGGATTCGAGGAGGATCTCCGACTCCGCCTTGTCGCCGGACTCGCGCATGGCGCCGAAGGCGTCGCGGCCGTTGAAGAACACGTCCACCCGGTTGCCGCCGAAGAAAGGCGCGCCGTCGATGCGCCGCAACAGGATCTCGAAGCCGGGGTCCGTAAGACCTTCGGGCAACGCGGCGGCGATCTTCTCGACGCCTCCCACCCGCAGATCGGGCGGCAGCTTATGTCCGTAGTACGGGCGAAGGATCGGACGGAACAGCCGGTAGCGGCGTCGATGACGGGAGCGGGACATGGGCGGCGAGAGTATGTCAGAAGGTCTAGAATCAACCGCCATGCAACGCCAATCCGCTCTCCTCGCTACGCTCCTCCTGGCCGCCCACGCCCTTCTTGCCCAGGCGCCGCCGCCCACCCTCGCGGCTCCGAAGGACCCGGTCAAGGTGGCCACCGGCTTCATCGACCTCCTGCTCAAAGGCGACTACCCGGCCGCCGCCGCGCTGGAAGGCGGCCCGATGAAGGAGGCGGCGCCGGCGGCGAAGCTGAGAGAGATCTGGGCCGGCATCCAGACGCAGTTGGGCGCCTACAAGCGGCGGCTCGGCACCCGCACCGAAAAGCAGACGCAGTACGACATGGTCTTCGTGACCACCGCCTTCGAGCATCAGACGGTGGACCTCAAGGTGGTGATCGACGATGGCGGTCAAGTCGTCGGCTTCTTCATTCTTCCCGTCCAGCCGGCCGTGCCGCCGGCCGACGCCGCGCCTCCCCCCTATGCGAAGCCGGACTCCTATCGCGAGAGCGAAGTGACCGTGGGCTCGGGAGAGTGGGCCCTTCCCGGGACGCTGACGAGCCCCAAGGGGACTGGCCCGTTCCCGGCGGTGCTGCTCATCCACGGCTCGGGACCCAACGACCGCGACGAGACCGTCGAGTCCAACAAGCCGTTCCGCGACCTGGCCCTGGGGCTGGCCTCCCAGGGCATCGCCGTGCTCCGCTACGAGAAGCGGACGCGGAAGTACTCCGGCAAAATCGCGGAGGTCGCGGGTTTCACCGTCCGGCAGGAGACGGTGGAGGACGCGCTGATCGCCCTCGCCCTGCTGCGCGGTAGCGCGGGGATCGATCCGCGGCGGGTCTTCGTCCTTGGCCACAGCCTGGGGGGAATGCTGCTGCCGCGCATCGGCCAGAGCCAGCCGGCGCTCGCCGGCCTCATCGTGATGGCGGGAGCGGCGCGGCCGATGGAAGACCTCATCCTGGAGCAGGTCACTTATCTCACCGGCCTGGACGGCGTCGTCACCGATCCGGAGAAAAAACAGATCGAAGGGCTGAAGGCCGAGGTGGCCAAGGTCAAAGCCTTGAAATTTGGAGCCACCGGCATCGCTGACACCGTTCTCGGCGCCCCCGCGTCCTATTGGCTCGACCTCCAGGGCTACGATCCCGTCCAGGGCTCGAAATACCTACCCCAGCCGATGCTCATCCTCCAAGGCGAGCGCGATTATCAAGTGACGATGACCGACTTCGCCGCCTGGAAAAAGGGCCTGGCGGGAAAGCCCAACGTCACCTTCAAGTCCTACCCCAAGCTCGACCACCTCTTCCTCACCGGCGAGGGCAAGAGCAGCCCGGCCGAATACGAAAAACCGGGCCACGTGGACCCGGCCGTGGTGAACGACATCGCGGCGTGGATTCTGGGTCAGGGGAAGAAGCCGGCGGAGCGGACCTGGTAAAAGAGGTGCCGCTTTTCCATGACCGCCATCGACTTCCAAGCCCTGCGCAACCAGATGGTCGATCGCCAGATCGCCGGTCGTGGCGTGAGGGACCGGCGGGTGCTGGAGGCGATGCGGACGGTGCCGCGGGAGGCGTTCGTCCCCGAGCGCTTCGCGAAGTTTGCCTACGACGATTCGCCTTTGCCCATCGCGGAGGAGCAGACGATCTCCCAACCCTACGTCGTGGGCCTCATGGCCGAGGCGCTGGAGATTCGGCCGGCGGACAAGGTGCTGGAGATCGGAGCGGGATCTGGATATGCGGCCGCGGTGCTGTCGCGGCTTGGACGGTACGTCTACGCCGTCGAGCGGCATGAGTCCCTCGCCCGGGAAGCGCGAGAGCGATTGGCGCGGCTTGGATATGAAAATGTCCACGTCCTCCACGGCGATGGCACGCTGGGATGGCCCGAGCATGCGCCGTACGACGCCATCGTGGTGGCGGCGGGCGGGCCCGAAGTTCCCCCGGCGTTGCTCGATCAACTCGCCGAGGGCGGCCGGCTGGTGATTCCCATCGGGCCGGACCCGCGTACCCAGGAGCTCGTGCGAGTCCGCCGTCGGGCGGAGGGTGGCAATGTCCGTGAGAATCTCGGCTCCGTGCGCTTCGTGCCGTTGATCGGTGCTCAGGGATGGTGAGCGGGACGCCAGATCAGCGCTCTGGCAGGACGCCGTGGAGTAGACTCACCCGCGCCGATCAACCGACTCTCCGAGGGACACCGCATGAATTCTTTCAAGCCTCTTCTGCCGCTCCTCTGTCTTGGCCTCGCCTGCCTGCCGGCGCCGGTTCGCGCGGCGGATGAGCCGGCTCGCCTTCACGATCTTTTCCACCGCGAGTGGGAGGACCGGCTGAAGGAAGACCCGCTGTTCGCCACCACGGTGGGGCGTCATGAATATGACGACCAGCTTCCCGATATTTCCACGGCGGATCTCGCCCGCCGGGCGGCGACCGACAAGGCCTTCCTCGCCGAGCTTGCGGCCATCGACCGCGGCAAGCTTTCCGGCGAGGACGCCGTCAACTACGACATTTTCCGCGACCAGCTCGCCGACGGAATCGCCTCCTGGGAGCTGGGCGAGGATCAGTTGCCGTTCAATGCCGACTCGGGCTTCCATTCCGAATTTGCCCGGCTGCCGGAGGTCGTCCCGCTGGCCACGGTGAAGGACTACGAGAGCTACATCAGCCGTCTGCGGGCTTGGCCGCGCTATGTGGACCAGCAGATCGAGCAAATGCGCCTGGGGCTCAAGCGCGGCTTGACCGTTCCCCGAGCAGTGCTGAACGGCTTCGACAACTCGATCACCGCCTACATCGTGGAGACCCCCGAAAAGAGCGTCTTCTGGAAGCCGTTCGAGCGGTTCCCCTCCACGGTCTCCGAGGCCGACCGCGAGCGCCTGCGCAAAGCAGGACGGCAGGCGGTGACGGAAAGCGTCGTGCCCGGCTACCGGAAGTTCCTCGACTTCTACCGCAAGGAGTACCTGCCGGGCTCGCGGACCACCATCGCCGCCGCGGACCTGCCCAACGGCCGCGCTTTTTACGTCCAACAGATCCGCCATTACACGACCCTGGACCTTTCCCCTGACGAGATTCACAAGATCGGCCTCGCCGAGGTCGACCGGATCTCGAAGGAGATGGCCGCGGTGATGAAGCAGTCAGGTTTTCAGGGGGACTTCGCCGCCTTCGTCCAGTTCCTGCGCACCGACCCCCGCTTCTACGCCAAGACTCCGCAGGCGCTACTGGAGCGGGCGGCTTGGATCGCCAAGACGATCGACGGCAAGCTGCCGAGCCTGTTCAAGACCCTGCCGCGCCTCCCCTACACCGTGCAGCCGGTGCCGGATGCGATCGCTCCCAAGTATACCTCCGGCCGCTACGTGGAGCCGCCCCAGGGGAGCACTCAGCCGGGCATTTACTGGGTGAACATTTACAAGGTGGAAACCCGGCCGCTTTATAATCTCGAAGCGTTGACGCTGCACGAGGCGGTGCCGGGCCACCATCTGCAGATCGCGATCAGCCGCGAGCTGAGCGGTCTCCCGGACTTCCGCCGCAACTCCTACATCTCGGCTTTCGGCGAAGGCTGGGGGCTTTACTCGGAATGGCTCGGGCTGGAGGCCGGCGTCTATAGCGACGCCTACAGCAATTTCGGCCGGCTGAGCTATGAAATGTGGCGCGCCTGCCGCCTGGTGGTGGACACCGGAATGCACGCCAAGGGCTGGACGCGCCAGCAGGCCCTGGACTACCTCGGCTCGCACACGGCGCTGCCTCTCCACGAAGTGGAAACCGAGGTGGACCGCTACATCTCCTGGCCCGGCCAGGCTCTGGCCTACAAGCTGGGGGAGCTCAAGATCAAAGAGCTGCGCCGGCGCTCCGAGCAGGCTCTGGGGCCGCATTTTGACCTGCGCGATTTCCACGACGTAGTGCTCGGCAGCGGCGCCGTGCCGCTCGACGTTCTGGAGAAGAACGTCAACGCATGGATCGAGCGGCAGAAAGGCACGGCGACGCGCTGAGGAAAGGAGCGCCCGGGCTTTCCCGGGCGCCCTTCTCGGCGCTACCTTACGGCAGGCAGCCGGCGCAGTTGAAGGGGTTCGGAACCGAGATGTTGAAGCAGAGGTTGCCTCCCGGAGTCACAGAGACTCCGGGAGGGTTAGGGGGCGTGGTCGAGCAGTTGGCGGCAGGAATCAGTACGGCTCCATTGCAGCCGGTGTCAAACGACTGGATCGGGCCGCCGAGGAGGGCCGTTATATTGGGCACGATGGTTCCACAGGTCATAGCGACCGCCCGTGCGACTGCTACCGGAGGCGTGTCACAGTTGGACACGTTCCAGAAGATGCACACCCCTGGAGCGACTATGTTTGTCGTGGGGTTGGAGCAAGCCAGCTTGCCACTGGCCTTGAGGTGAGCCTTGAACTCCTCGTGAGTGCGGAAGGCGTTGATCACACCCTGCTCATCGTCGATCACGAGATAGAACTCGCCGACGGCCTGCTTGGTCTGGAGGCCTTCTGGAAGGACAACGCCGTCGAGGAGGACCGGCATTCTCGAGATATCGAGGACTTTGCCAAGCTTGTCCTGGTCGGTCAATGGCCTGACGTTCGGCACTCCGACCGAGACGGAAAACGTCGGGGCCTTATCGTCCGCCTGGCCTGCGAAGACGGGGAAGGCGATGAGGCTGAGGCAGACGAGGAGCAGAGCGGATACACGAAGACTCTTGGACATGGTATTCTCTCCTTATCCGTTTAAGTGAGTTGTCTTTGTGGGGCGACCGCCAATCGCCCTGTTTTTTCTTGTGGAGAGACCGTAGAAAAGCGGAGGTCCCCGCGCAGGGGCGGGGAAGGAAGAGTCGAGGCGAGTTGAAGCCGTCCGGCCCCGTTCGCTGATCTGCAATGATGTAGTTCTCATCATCCAGGCGACCTCGGAGGAGGAGGGTAGACTTTATTTTAGTTGAAGTCAATATACAGACAGTGACATTTGGGTGTCGATGAAGGGGAGGGTAGTGGTAGCCTGCCACGATGAGCGAGCGCCGATGAGAGAGCACCGCTGGGTCGACCACACTTCGGAGGTGCAGCTCGAGGTCGCGGCGGAGTCGCTGGCAGGACTGGCCGCGGAGGCGGGGCGGGCCCTGGGCCTGCTAATACTGCGGGGCGAGCGGCTGGCGGTCTCCGGACCGGCGCGAAGGCTGGAGGTCACCGCCGTCGACCGCGACGCCCTACTGGTGAACTGGTTGAACGAGATCCTGTTCGTGGCCGAAACGGAGCTGTGGGTGCCGGCGGAGTTTGAAGTGGAGGAGGCCTCGCCCACCTTCCTGCGGGCTGCGGCGCGGGGAGTGCCGGTGGCGGAGCCGCCGTCGAGCGTCAAGGCGGCGACTTTTCATGGTTTGCGGGTGGAGGAGCGCGACGGCCTCTTCCGGGCGGAGGTCATCTTCGACGTATGAGTCAGGAAGAGAATCAGGAGCCGAAGTCAGGAGATCTGCCCGGCCAGGCTCACCGTGTGAGCCCGACACTGGTGGAGGTGCCGGTCTCGGCCCGCGCGGACATGCGCGTGCCCATCCACATCTGGGCGGACGAGGAGCTGTGGCGCCAGATCGCCCGCGACCGCACGCTCCTGCAGATCGTCAACGTCGCCACCCTGCCGGGGATCGCCGGCTTCGCCCACGCCATGCCCGACGCGCACGAGGGCTACGGGTTTCCCGTCGGCGGAGTGGCCGCCTTTCGCGCCCGCGACGGCGTCATCTCTCCCGGCGGCGTGGGCTATGACATCAACTGCGGCGTCCGCCTCCTCGCTGGCGAGGTGGGGCACGGCCAGGTGAAGAACCGGCTGGAGCCCCTGGTCAGCGATCTCGCCCGGTCGATCCCCTCGGGCATGGGCAAGGGGAGCCATCTGCGCTTCACCGGTCCCGAGCTCGATCGAGTCCTGGGCGAAGGCTGCTCTTTTCTCGCCGAGCGCGGCCTTGCCACCGTCGAGGACCTCGCCGCCATCGAGGGCGGAGGCTCGCTGCGGGCCGCCGACCCGGGCGCCGTTTCCGAGCGGGCCCGGCAGCGGGGTGGCGGGCAGCTCGGCTCGATCGGCTCCGGCAACCATTTCGTCGAGGTGCAGAAGGTGGACCGCATCTTCGACGAGGCGGCGGCCGACGTTCTGGGGTTGTGGAAAGGTCAGCTCACGGTGCTCATTCACACCGGCTCCCGCGGTCTCGGCCACCAGGTTTGTACGGACTACGTGCGCGGCATGGACGCGGTAATGGCGCGCCACGGCATCGAGCTCCCGGATCGCGAGCTGGCCTGCGCGCCCTTCGCTTCGCCGGAGGGGCAGCAGTACTTCGGCGCCATGTGTGCGGCGGCCAACTTCGCGTTTTCGAACCGTCAAGCCATCACCTATGCGGCCCGCGAGGTTTTCCGGCGCGTCCTGGGCGAGGAGGACGGAGGATTGCGGCTGATCTACGACGTGGCTCACAACATGGCCAAGCTGGAGCGCCACGGCGGCGAGGATCTGCTCGTCCACCGCAAGGGAGCCACCCGGGCCTTCGGGCCGTCGCATCCGGAGACGCCGGCGGCCTATCGCGGCATCGGCCAGCCGGTGCTGATCCCGGGCAGCATGGGCACCGCCTCCTACGTGCTGGTGGGCACCGACGAAGGGCTCGGCCTCTCCTTCGGCAGCACCTGCCACGGCGCCGGCCGGGCGATGAGCCGTACGGCCGCGAAGAAGGTGCAGAAGGGCAACGAGGTGCGCAAGGCGCTGGAAGACAAGGGAATCATCGTCCGCTGCACCTCCGCCGGCGAGCTCGCCGAAGAGGCGCCCCACGCCTACAAGGACGTGGACCGCGTGGTGGACGTCGTCCACAACGCCGGCCTGGCCCGGAAGGTGGCGCGGCTGGTGCCTCTGGGTGTGGTCAAGGGGTGACCGCTACTTGAACCACTCCACCACCGTCATTACGATCAGCGCCAGCGACAGCAGGCTGACGACGATGGCGATTCCCCAGGCGATGAGGTTGTAGAGCTTGCCGTTGACCTGGTCGCCCATGATCTCGGGATCGTTAACCAGCCGCAGGATGGCGAAGAGCTCCACGGGCAGCAGCAGGCCATTGAGCACGTAGACGCCGACCAGCACCTGGATGAGCGGCAGGCCGGGGATGAGGGCGATGCCCGCGCCCAGCACGATGAGGCCGGTGAACGTCCCCATGAAAATGGGCGCCTCGGCCCACGAGCGCGAGACGCCGCGCTCGAACCCCAGGGCCTCGCTCAGCATGTAGGTCGTGGCGAGCGGCAGCACGCCCGCCGCCAGCAGCGAGGCCCCCAGCAGGCCGAGAGCGAAAAGCACCCCCGAGTAATGGCCGGCGACGGGCTCCAGGGCCCGGGCGGCGGCCGCCGCCGTGTCGACCCGGATTCCCTTTGGGTACAGCGTCGCGGCCGTGGCGATGAGGATGAACACCGCCACCGCTCCCGAGAACACCGTGCCGACGATGACGTCGAAACGGGTGTAGCGGTAATCCTCCACGGTGACGCCTTTCTCGACCACGGACGACTGGGCGTAAAGCTGCATGTAAGGAGAAATGGTGGTGCCGATCAGCGCGATCAACAGGCCGAAGTAGCCGGCGTCCATCCGCAGGTGGGGCTGAAAGGTCGCGGCCGTCACCGCTCCCCAGTCCGGCCTGGCGAGGAATGCCGCGCCGATGTAGGCGAAAAAGACCAGCGAGAGGATGAGGAAGATCCGCTCCACCCAGCCGTAGGAGCCGTGGGTCACCAGCACCCACACGAAGACGGCGGCGAGCGGCACGGCGATGTAGCGGCTGACGCCGAAGAGCTCGCTGGCGGCGGCGATGCCGATGAACTCGGAAACGATGATCCCGAAGTTGGCGACCAGCAGCGTCAGCAGGATGAGAGCCGTCTGCCGCAGGGTGAACGTTTCCCGCACCAGGTCGGAGAAACCCTTGCCGGTGACGGCTCCCAGCCGGGTGCTCATCTCCTGGACGACGTAAACGAAGATCGATACCAACACCAGCGCCCACAGCAAGTCGTAGCCGTAGGAGGCGCCGGCCGAGGCGTAGGTGGCGATGCCGCCGGCGTCGTTGCCGGCGCTGGCGGCCAGCAGCCCGGGACCGAGAGCCAGCAGGTAGGGCCAGAGGCGCTTGCGCATCAGGCGAAATTCCGGCCGCCCCGGCGTTGCCAGATCTCGGGCAGCAGCACCGCGAGCGCATCGTCCACGGTCACGATTCCCAACAGGTGCCGCTCTTCGTCGAGCACCGGCACGGCGAGAAGGTTGTACTCGGCGAGGACGTGCGCGGCACTCTCGGCGGGATCTTCCGGCGCGACGGTGGGCAGGTCCTCGTCCATCACCTCGGTCACGGGCGTCGCCGGATCGCTGAGGATGAGCGTGCGCAGGCGCACCAGGCCGCGCAGGATGCCGGGGTCGTCCGCGGCGACGACGTAGACGGCCAGCAGCGGATCGGGCACTTCTTCGAGCGAGCGAATCTGGGTCAGGGCCTCGCCCACCGTCGTGCTTTCGAGCACGCGCACGAAATCGGTGGTCATGATGCGGCCGGCACTGTCCTCGTCGTATTCGAGCAGCGCCTGGACGTCCGCCGCCTCCTCGGGCTCCATGCGCGCCAGGAGCTGCTCGGCGACCTCTTCGTCGAGATCCTCCAGGGCGTCGGCGGCGGCGCCGGGCGCCATCTCCTCGAGGATGTCGGCGGCGCGCTCCTGGTCCATGCCCTCGAGCAGGTCGGCCACGCGCTCGTCGCTCACCTCTTCCAGGGTCTCGGCGGCGGTCTCGTCGTCGAGGGCGGCGACGATCTCGGCGCTCTCGCGGTAGGAGAGGGCGTCGACGATGCGGGCGAGGTCGACGGGGTGAAGCTCGGCCAAGCGGTCGTAGGAGACCTTGAGCTGCACGGGGGCGGTGCTGGCGAGATACTGCACGTCCGCCCAGTTGACGATGTGGCGTCCGGCGAGCCTGCCGGCCAGCGCGCGGGGCCCCAACCGCCGCAGCAGCGCCCGGGGGCTGATGTCCACTCCCACGACGCGGTAGCCGCCCTCGATCTCGGTGAGCTGTACGTCGTTGACGCGGACGATCCGCCGGCCGGTGATGTCGATGAGCTGGTGGTCGAGCACGTCGCGTCGCAGCAGCACCTCGCCGGCGCGGCGGGTGAAGGTCTGGAGGTCCACCGTCGACGAGGAGAGGTGGGCCTTACTGTTCAGCTTCAGCAGGAGATGGGCGGAGACGAAGAAGCGGCGCCGGCCGTCGCGCACCACCAGTCCGCTGATCGGCGGATAGCGGTCGTCGCCCATGCGCACGATGACGTCCTCGATGCGGCCGATGGGCTCGCCGGTCTTGCCCTCGACGGGCCGGTCTACGATCGATGTCAGGAAGAACATCGCCCCGCCTCCATGAGGTGCTGCCTGTGCTTGAACGTGCGGGGCGGAAGGCGGTTGCAACGAACGCCCCGGCAGGTTTCCCCGCGGCGCCCATCATAACCGCTCGCCTCTAGTCGTTGAGCAGGAAGGTCAGCTTCATGTCGACCCGGTAGCCGACGATCTTGGAGCTTTCTACCAACACCTGCTGCTCCTGAATCCAGGCGCTCTTGATGTTCTTCACCGTCTTGCTGGCGCGCGTGATCCCTTCGCGGATCGCGTCGTCGAAGCTTTCCGTCGACTGGGAGCTGATCTCGATCACTTTGGCTACGGACATGATATCTCCTCGTGGGTTAAGTTTCCCCCCTTTTGTATCACCTTTGAAACAAAGACGGGAATCGGAAAGCCGGGAGCCTCGCGGGCACGATCTTCGCTAGAGTTTTCCGCGCTGCACGCCGCACCTACTCGTAAAGGAGGAAACAGCATGAGGTTGAGAGCACTGATCATTCCGTTCGCACTGGCGGGTCTCGCTGTAACTCTTCTGGCGTCTGCGTCCGAGGTCGAGCGGGCGGCGACGGCGGATCCCGATGCGGAGCACATTGCCATCGGGTTCCGGATCGCGCCGGTCCACTTGAACCTGCACAACCGCAACCGTAACCTGGTGGGACTGGGCAGCTACATAGTCAACGCCCAGGCCGGTTGTAACGATTGCCACACCAATCCGCCCTACGCTGCGGGGGGCGATCCGTACCTGGGCCAGCCGAAGAAGTTCAACGCCGACCGCTATCTCGCCGGCGGCATGGCTTTCGGGCCGGTCATCTCCCGCAACATCACTCCCGACGCCGACGGTCTTCCCGCGGGTCTGACACTCGCGGAGTTCAAGAGCGTCATGCGCACCGGCCATGATCCCGACGAGCCGGACGAGATTCTGCAGGTCATGCCCTGGCCCGTCTTCCAGAGCATGTCGGACCGCGACCTCCGCGCCCTTTACGAGTACCTGCGCTCGATCCCGCACATCGATTGAGCCTCTCTCCGCACGGTCGAGCTCGGCTCCGTGGTGCCTCGGCCGTGCGGAGGGCGTATCCTCCAAAGTGGCAGGACAATAAGGAGGTGCACCCATGAAAGAGACCGCTGAAGAAGACCTTGACGTTCAGACGACGCCTTTCGGGCGGCTGGCCGAGAAGCTGGGCATCACGGCCCGGGCGTCCACCATTTTTGGCGAGGCCATCGAGCGCGACGGCATGACGGTGATTCCGGTGGCCAAGGCGCGCTGGGGACTGGGCGGCGGCAGCGGCAAGCACGGAATCGCCGGTCGCCGCGAGGGGATGGGCGGCGGGGGCGGCGTCATCGTCCAGCCCGTCGGCTTCATCGAGATGAGCAACGGCGAGTCCCGCTTCCGGCCGATCGTCAGCCCCGGCACCTGGCTGCACGTCGCCGCCGTGGTGGGCGGCCTGCTCTTATTCGCGCTGACGCGGCTGAGGGAGTAGGCGCTTTTTCTCCGCCGTCCTCTCCCGCCCCCACCCTTGTCTTTCCCCCCGGTCCCGGATACCGTCGCGACTTCGCCATGCTTCCGGAACCCACCCCAGCCGCGCCTCCCGAGTCCCCGTCTCCCGAGGCGGTGCTGGAGATCGCGGAGACGCTCGCGCGCGAGCTTCAGCCGGGACGCCGCGGTCGCGGTCTCTCCCTCGACTCCTCCCTGGAGCGCGATCTCGGACTGGACAGCCTGGGGCGCGTCGAGCTGCTAGGCCGCCTGGAGAGGAGCTTCGGCGTCCGCCTGCCCGAACAGGTTCTGGCCTCGGCGGAGACTCCCCGCGATCTCCTCCAGGCCCTGCTCTCCGGTCATCCCGCCGCGGCCGAGGGCGAGGCGCTTCGGATCGTCGAGCCGCTGGCCGCGGCCGAGGCGGCCCCGGACCGCACCCGCACCCTCGTCGAGGTGCTGGAGTGGCATGCCCAGCGCGATCCGGACCGCCGGCACGTCCTCTATCTGCCCGGCGACGGTTCACCCGAGGAGCTGACCTACGCCGGCCTTCTCGCTCGCTCGCGGGCCGTGGCCGCCGGTCTCGCCCGTCTGGACGTGGCGCCCGGCCAGGCGGTGGGGATCATGCTCCCCACCGGCCTCGAATATTTCGCGGCGTTCTTCGGCGTCCAGCTCGCGGGCGGCGTTCCCGTGCCGCTCTACCCGCCGGCGCGGCGCAGCCAGGTCGAGGACCATCTGCGGCGGCAGGCGGGAATCCTCCAGACCGCCGGGGCCGAGGTGCTCGTCACCTTCAATGAGGTGCTCACTCTCGCCCGCCTGCTGCGCGCCCAGCTCCCCGTGCTGCGCAAGGTGGTCACCGTCGACGAGCTTTCGGCGGAGAACGACACGGCCTTCGTGGCGCCCGCGGTCAACGTAAAGGAAAGCGATCTCGCCTTCCTTCAGTTCACCTCCGGCAGCACCGGCAACCCCAAGGGCGTCATGCTCACCCACGCCAACCTGCTGGCCAACTTGCGCGCTATTCAGAAGGGCGCCGACGTGCGGCCGGACGACGTGATCGTGAGCTGGCTGCCGCTCTACCACGATATGGGGCTGATCGGCTGCTGGATGGGAAGCCTCTACTTCGGCGTCCCCCTCGTCCTGATGTCGCCGCTGACCTTCCTGGCCCGTCCCTCGCGCTGGCTGAGAGAGATCCAGAACCACCGCGGCACGCTCTCCGCGGCCCCGAACTTCGCCTACGAGCTGTGCGTCAACAAGATTCCGGACAAGCAGATTCAAGGGCTCGACCTCTCCTCCTGGCGCATGGCGCTGAACGGCGCCGAGCCCGTGAGCCCCGAAGCTGTGCGCCGCTTCATCGAGCGCTTCACGCCCTATGGCTTCAACCCCGGCGCCCTCTCTCCGGTCTACGGCTTGGCCGAAAGCTCACTCGCCGTGGCCTTTCCGCCCCTGGGCCGGCCGCCGCTGATCGACGTGGTGGACCGCGAAGCCTTCCAGAGTAGCGGCCAGGCGGTGCCCGTGGGCGAGGACGATCCGCACGCTTTGCGCTTCGTCTCCTGCGGTTTTCCCCTCTCCGGCCACGAGGTCCGTATCGTGGACGAAGGAGGCCATGAAGTGGAGGAGCGCCGCGAGGGGCGGCTGGAGTTCAAGGGACCGTCGGCCAGCAGCGGTTACTTCAAGAATCCCGAGGCCACGGCCAAGCTGGTGCACGGCGAGTGGCGGGACTCGGGCGACCGTGCCTACGTGGCGGCCGGCGAGGTCTACATCACCGGCCGGGTCAAGGACATCATCATCCGCGGCGGGCGCAATCTCTACCCCCACGAGCTCGAGGGGGCCGTGGGCGAGGTGCCGGGCATCCGCAAGGGCTGCGTGGCCGTGTTCGGCAGTCCCGATCCGAAGACCGGCACCGAGCGATTGGTCGTGATGGCCGAGACGCGCGAGCGGGACGACGCCGCGCTGGAGACGCTGCGGCAGGCCGTTCAGGACGTGACGGTTGATCTCCTCGGGTCGCCCGCCGACGTGGTGGCCCTGGTGCCGGCGCACGGCGTGCCCAAGACCTCCAGCGGCAAGATCCGGCGCTCCTCGGCGCGGGAGCTCTATGAATCCGGCAAAGTAGAGCGCGGCGGCGGAGCGCTCGGCTGGCAGATCGCCCGGCTGGCGCTCTCGGGCTTGAGGGCGCAGACCGCCCGCCGCGTCCGTTCCGTGGGGGCGGGGCTCTACGCCGTGTGGGCCTACGGCTTCCTGGCTCTTCTCGCCGGGCCGGCCTGGCTCGCCGTGGTGCTGACGCCGGGGCTCGCCCGACGGCGGCGTGTCGCGCGGTGGGTGGGCCGCATTCTCTTCGCCGGCGCCGGCATTCCCCTCCGCCTCGAAGGCGCTGAAAACCTGAAGACGGACGGACCGCGAATCGTGGCCTCCAATCATTCGAGCTACCTGGACGGCATGGTGCTCACCGCGTTGCTGCCGCCGGAATACTCCTTCGTGGTGAAGCGGGAGCTCGAAGGCAACTTCATCTCGGGCACCTTCCTGAGCCGGCTGGGGACCCTCTTCGTCGAGCGTTTCGACACCGCCCGGAGCGCGGGCGAAACGCGCAAGGCGCTCGACGCCATCGCCGCAGGCCAGTCGCTGGCCATCTTCCCCGAAGGCACCTTCCGCCGCTACCCGGGCCTTCTCCCGTTCCGCATGGGAACTTTCGCCGTGGCGGTGGATGCCGGCGTGCCGGTCGTCCCCGTGGTGATCCACGGCACCCGTTCGATCCTCCGCGGCGGCGAATGGCTGATCCGTCTCGGCAAGGTGATGGTAACGGTAGGTCCGCCTGTTCATCCCGAGGGCACCGGCTGGCACGCCGGCATCCAACTCCGCGACCAAGTGCGCAAGGCCATCCTGGAGCGGTATGGCGAGCCGGATTTGACGGAGTGACAGGTCGATTGCATGCACAAATTCCTACTCGTGATCGAGCATGCGCCGGGTAACTTCTCCGCGTACTTACCCGATCTTCCGGGGTGTGTGGCAACTGGAGAGACGAGGAAAGAGGTCGAGGCCAACATGTACGAGGCCATCAAGTTGCATATCGAGGGACTTAGGGAAGACGGTTTGCCGATCCCTGAGTCCGAGTCGATGGCCGAGTATGTCTTGATCAAGGCCTCGTGAGGGTTGGCCGGGCAGGGGAGGCCGAACTGTCCCAGAGCTTCACCGTCCGGTTCGCCGCTCATCAAGAAGGGCTGCTAGAGCGCTTGCGCTCTCGGCAGGCTTCGGCGGCGGCGCCATCAGGATCTCCCGCGGGAGCGGATCGGAGGCCCGGCGCAGAAGTCCTTGGCGCTCCAGACGGGCAAGCTGCCCCTCGGGGTCGTCTCCCTCTTCACGCACGGACTCCGAACTGGCCACTAGCCGACCCCGGTCGAGAAGGAGGATTGTATCGCCTTGCTGCACCTGATCGCCGAGCGCGCTCAGGAGGCTCGCCGCAGGAGACCCCCGACTCTCCTGTCGAGCCAGGCTCCCTTCAAGAGTGTTTTCCTCTCTACCGTCGTTCTGAGGCTCAATCACAGTGACTCTTCTCTTCATTTAGCGAGCATACCGCACACAGCCTTAGGGAACTGCTCCTCTATTCTCCATAGACATGGTCTGAAGCTCGTTGCCGCTCACAGTGTAGACTGTGCCTATGAACGAGAAGCTGAACAGGATTCAGGAGGGTTCTTCTCCCAGAGTCTTGGATCTTTTCTGCGGGTGCGGAGGCCTGTCGCTCGGCTTTCAGCGAGCCGGGTTTGAGATCCTTGGCGGGGTAGAGAAGGAGAGCCGGGCTTGTTGGTCTTATGCGGAAAATCTCCATAGGAGAGAATCGGAGGAGCGTAGAAAGCTCCTTGGCTTCCCTCGGGATATTTGCAGCATTCAGCCTGCTGAGCTGCTGGGTCAGCTGGGGCATCCTGTTTCCGCGGTTGATGTAATTATCGGGGGGCCACCATGTCAGGCTTATGCCCGTGTAGGGCGCGCAAAGCTTCGGGAAATACATGAGCATCCAGATGCTTTTCGGCGAGACGCCAGGGGTCAACTCTACGTCCAGTACTTGCGGTATGTCCAGGAACTAAAACCGCTCGCTCTCCTTCTTGAGAATGTCCCGGATATCCTCAATTATGGAGGGCGCAACCTTGCTAGCGAGATTGCAAATCACCTGCAGGAATTAGGATACCGAGTCAACCTGGGACTGCTTAATGCTGCGAACTACGGAGTGCCTCAAAATCGTCGCCGTGTCTACCTGATAGCTTGCCGCCAGGAATTGGATTGGTTTCCTGGCCTCCCTGCTCCAACCCACCATATCGAGAGGCTTCCTTCAGGCTATCGAGAGTTCGAAGCTCTTGTCGCGTCGCTGCGCCGGCGAGGTTCTCCTTTTTGCGGGCCCGAACTTGAGACGGATGAAGAACTGCCGGCAGCTCTTCCCCGAGCCGTTAGCGTCCGGGAAGCCATCGGCGACCTGCCTCGACTGACTTCGCATCTGACAGCGCCGCTAGCGAGCGGACATAGAGGATTTAAGTTGCCTTTACCCTACGATTGCCCTCCCTTATCCGCGTTTGCGCGGGAGATGCGGAAAGGCTGGCCGGATTTTGAAGGAGGCAAAACCGTCCGAGACCAAGTTACTAGGCAGCTTCCTCGGGATTATCCGATCTTTGGTCGAATGGAGCCGGGGGATGATTATCCTAGAGCCCGTGCGATTGCCGAAAAGATTTTTATGGAGGAGGTCTACCGGCAACGACAGGCAGGGGTAGAGATTGCTGAAGGAGGAGAAGAGTGGCGAAGCCTTTGTAAAAAAATCGTGCCGCCATATGACCCAAGCAAGTTCCCCAACAAGTGGGGGAAGCTAGCTGGGGATGCACCTGCGCGTACCCTGCTCGCTCACCTTGGACATGATGGCTACACCCACATTCATTACGACAGTGAGCAGGCAAGGACTCTCACGGTTCGCGAGGCCGCGCGCCTTCAGTCGTTTCCGGATGGCTTTGTTTTCTATGAAGCGATGAACCCGGCCTTCCGGATGATCGGCAATGCCGTGCCTCCCCAAATGTCGTTCCAGCTTGCCCGGAACCTGTTGGCCCAGCTTCAGGCGGCGGTTCGAAACAAGCGTTCGTACGCGCTGGCCAGTTGATAAGGCCCCAGCGCTCAGCCTCCTCTCGGTCGGCGCCACTTGGCGGTGATCCGGCGCCCCTCTACGCTCCGAATGGCGCCAGGATCTCGTAAGTCTTCCAGATGGCGTCGCTCCAGTCCTGCGGATTTCTCGATCTCCTCTACCCGCACGACTCGCCAGTCTTGAGTCGCAGGAGCCGCATGACCCCTAAGGGCCAACTGGATTCGTGAGAGTATGTCTCCAGCAGTCTCATAGACTTCATGCTCCCAGACTCGGATCACGTTCCAGCCAAGAGCCTCTAACTCCAAGGTCTGCTGCCGATCTCGCTTCACGTTCTCGAGGAGTTTGCCTTCCCAATGCTCGATATGACTCCGGGGGCGGACATAGTGCTGGGGGCAGCCGTGCCAGAAACAGCCGTCAATAAAAACTGCGACTCTGCTGTGAGGAAAAACTACGTCCGGTTTGCCGAAGGGTGTCTTGGCATGAACCCGGTAGCGCAGGCCAGCTTTCCAGAGAGCGCTACGCAGGCAGAGCTCCGGACTAGTGTCCTTTGCCCGGATACGAGACATCTGCTCGGAGCGAGAGAGGCTCTGTCCTTTATTCACTTCTTCGGTTTGAAGCTAATGATCCCGGGGCGATCACCGTAACTATGGAGTTTTTGGGAGATCTCAGCCATAATTGGTTCGCGAAGGCGATATCGGGATTTGAGCTGAAGGCTCCTGACCTTTTCCGCCGAGAGACCTGCAACAAATCGTAAGTGGAACGCTAAATAGAATATCCCGTCGCCTCCCGAAGGCAGCGGAGGACTTACCCACATATAATCACAGCGTCTAGCATAATCAGTCCACTTCTCCTTGTCCGTAGCTTGCAAAAGTCCAATTCCCAAGATAAAAGGAAGCAAGCCCTTATTCTGTTGGGCTTCGTCGCATGGCGGCCTGACTTGAATCATGGTCCAGACCGAAGGAGCAATCCCCCTTCTCTCGCGGTCAAAAGTCTCCAGGAGGTTGGCCCGCGAATCACCCCAGATATCGAGAAAATGCTCGTCAGAAAGCGCGGTAAGATCGACGATACTTCCGCGCCGCCAAGTCTCGAATTCTCCTTTTTCTAAGTGGAGTAATTGATTCAGCTGGACTGATTCCTGAGAGGACAAGGTAGACGCCTTGGATTCACGGATGGTTACTGCCTTCTTCCACAACTCGCCATGATCCTCTCTTATGGTCCTGTGGAGGAGGCGATCTGAAACAATTTGACCCAGAACTTCGTTGGCCGCTCGAAAGATATTGGCCTTCGCGTTTTCGTGTCCTGCCGATTCGATGGCCAGTTCACCCAAGATACGATCCAGCCCGGCTGCCGCTCCATTGGGTCCCTGCCGAGCCATCTGGAAGATCTGGCAGATCGTGTCATTTACTGCCTGCGCGACGTGCTCTTCCCAGGCAAGCAGGGCGGCCAGTTGGGGATTCTCTTGGATCTTTGCAAGCACCGCGTCCTTGAAATTTTCAGGCTCACTGACCTCATGGTCTTGCAGGTTCAGGTGGGTCACTTTGTCAAGTGATACAACTATGAGAGGAGCCGTGATCTCAAGAAACGGTAGTCGCTCATCGAGGATCTTCTGAAAGAGGTCCCTCTCAGTCGCATGGCCGGACCAGAGAACGATGGCATAAGGACCGTTCTCAAGAGTCAGAAGTTGCGCCAATAGATCGACTGTAGATTTTATCTGTACCTCTGTACTTAGCGCACCGGGCAGTAGATGCAAATCAAGAAAAAGAATTCGCAGGCAGGGAAATCGTGGTATTTCCCTTCCAGGGGTGTAGTGAATGCCTACTGCGGTAGTTCTAAGTACATTAAGGGCTCCAACAATGGCTTGCACATCCTTCTCTTCATCATCAATAACCACGATTCGTGGAGATGGGAGCATCATTTAGCCTCCGGAAATTGGAGCGCGACCACAGCGCCATCGAATTCTTGGGGCAACTGCACATCGCCGTGCTCAGGAAAAAGAAGTCTACCCCCGGAGAGCTCCATTACCAGGTTGGCGTAGTACAACCCCAACCCCATACCCTCGGGCCGGCGGGTGAAGAACGGGCGGACGAGTTGTTCCGGATCATCTCGAAAACCAGGACCGGTGTCTGCCACGACAAGGCAGGGTCCCCCTTCTAGATCTCGGCTGACCCGGATACAGATTTTGCGCGGGCTCGATTCCCAGTTCTCCGGCTCTTCGGCCCAGCGGACACGCAGCCAATAGATTGAGTTGTCGATCAGGTTATTTAAGGCGCCTAAGGTGAGGCCGAGGCTGAAGCTCGCTTCAAAGCCTGGATTCGAATCCATCGAAATGTCGCAATCGAGGACGACCCGATGAATCTTGAAACGTGTCAAGTTGATCCGTCGAACCTGGTCCACGACTTTGGCGATTGGCTGGGTTTTCTTCTCGTGTCTTCGGAGCAACTGAGAGAAGTCATCCAGCAGCTTTGCCATGTCGCGTGCCTGCCGCTCTAGCTGCTCCTGGTTGTCCCGGTTCTGGACCGCCCTCAACAGTTCCCGAACACCTCGCTCGACTTCGTGAAAGATGAGAGAGAGATTGAGACTTGCGACGGCCGGCTGAAGCAAGTCGTCTTGCATTTCTCGATACCGCTTCTCGATCGCCAGTACTAACCGTTCGCAGTGCTGGTAGACACCAGCCTTGGTTAACTCCTTTTTCAGCTCCGCAAGCGGTCCTTCGATTCCCCGGCGGTCGCCGGGGGCGCGTTTATCCAGGATGTCGCGGATTCGTTCCTTATCAGCGCCCCTTTCCCGCTCCAGGGTTTCGAGCACTCCCATGACGAGCCTCTTCAGCCGGCGGAAAGCGTTGTTCTCGACGAAGCCCTCGCGGTTAGTTTTTTCAATCAGCCCGGGACTTGCGGCTAACTGGAGGTGGAGAGCTCCAAGGAACAAATTTCGGCTCAATCTCTTGGTTGGAATGTTGACCCGGCGAAGATCCAGGCCTAGCCAGTCATCGCCAGGTTCACCGTAGTTGTAAATTCGAATCCCATCTCTGTATACACGCAACCCGCCATGGTCGTCCAAATATTCTTGCAGTAACTTGCTCTCCGGGAAGAGCAGCAGAACTTCGCGATCTCGATCATAAACATAGATCTCCCCATTAATAGGACCGATACCACTAATGGTTTCATTATCCGCGACAAGGGGGGGCGATTTCTTCTTTTTCCCAGCGACCGGCTCAGCTTCCAGATCCCGATCCTCCTTAATTAGCAACTGGTCTTCCTCTTCGGCGATGATTCTGCCTGCGAGCTTAGGAAGGCCTAGCGGCCGAAACTCATATTGCCACGCATAGTTCTTGCCATCGAAGGAGAACCGGAAATGCCAGAAGGCGCGGTCCAGGAGGTCCCGTACGTCCGGAACGTTTTCGATCCAATGCTCCATACCCGGCATTGCCATTTGTACGGAGAATCCGTCCGGCGTTTCGAAAGGAGAGCAGATCGAGGTGATCTGCCGGTGAAGTCGACGAACCTCACCCCGGGTCCAGACCGGAGGACGAAGATTGTCAATACGAATGAGGGTACCGGTCTCGCTACCCGTAAAGACCTTGGGTTCCCTGGTCCGGATTTTGACTGGTTTTTCCGAAAGGAACCCATCTCCTTGCGTCAGCTCTTCCCAATCGATCTCAACCAGGCATTCCTGATTCTTAGCTGCCCGGGTCTCCAGACGGATCTTGTCGCCGAGCTTGTGAGCTGCAAACCGCCCAAGACCCTTCTCTCCTAAGGGAAGGCGGCCGCATTGCGAGCGTCTTTCTTCTTCTCGGGCCAGTTTGCGGTGATCGTGGCCAGGCACCAGCCAGACATCCCTGAGGGTTTCGAAAGTCATACCCTCTCCGTCGTCCCGAACCTCAATCCAAGGAGAGACAGTGTTCAGCCCCCCCAACTTAACCTCCACCCTTCGGGCGCAGGCATCGTAAGAATTCTTGACGAGCTCGAAGACTGCTAGGCGAGGATTGCCTATCAGCTCGTCCCCCAGCAGTTGCAAGAGCCTAGCCTTAGGGCGGAAGGGGAACTGCGGGGACTGGGGAGCTTGAGACATAGGGCGATTTGGATTCAGTAGACGCGACTATATCAGACGAGATGCTGGGAGTTCGGACGCCATGAAAAGGCCGGGTTGTAGCCCACCTCTCCCGCCCCTGTTGTAGAGTTCCAGCACCAAGGAGGATCCACCCTATGAAGAAGAAGCTTGAGCTCAGTTGGGAGACGTTGCGGTACCTCGCGGACGCCAGCGTGCGCGAGGCGGCTGGAGGGTTGTCGAACCCTCCCACGTGCATCATTCAGTGCGGATCGGACGCCAACACCTGCTTCAACACCTGCGGGTGCACGTCGCCGATCTTCTGCGAGTAGGTGACGGCCCTCAGGACCGGGTCTCGTAACGCCCCGGGATCTCGTCGCAGGGGATCCCGGACGGTTGAGCTTCACCGCGAACCGGTGGCGCGACGCCACGAGCTTGCTCCGCGACACCCTGAGCTTGCTGAGCAACGCCGCGAATCGGCTCCGCGACACCACGAGCTTGCTGAGCAACGCCGCGAGTCAGCTCCAGGACACCACGAGCTTGCCGAGCAACACCGCGAGGCTGCTCTGCGACTCCGCAACCCGGCTGAGCTACACCACGAGCCGGCTAAGGAACACGGCGAGCCCGCTGTGCGACGCCGCGGACTAGTGGTGCGCCACGCAAACCGGGCTCGCGGTGTTCCACCGGGAGTTGGTGGTGTATCGCCGGGTCGTGGTGGTGTGCCACCGAGAGTTGGTGGTGTAGCACCGGCGGTTGGTGGTGTAGCACCGGGATCTGGTGGTGTATCACCGCGGGCTGGCGGTGTGTCGCCGGAGGTTCGCAGTGTGTTTTTGCGGGTTGGCGATGGATCTTCGCGGGGTGACGGTGAGTCAAACCAAGGTTGAGGTGTATCCAAACAAGGTGGCGGTGTCGCACAACCGTTCTACGGTGAGGCATACCGGGGTTGCAGTGCTTCAAACTGGGTTGGGTGTGAAGCAGAGCCGGCTCGCGGTGAGGTACGCCAGGACTGCGGTGTCGTACTCTCAGGTGGAGGCGTCGCTTGTCGGGGGTGTTGCAACGCAGACGCCGGGCCGAGACTCTCCAATCCGGCCCCTCTTGTCGCTCTTCCGCGTTGTGTCGCACCGCCTCCGTTGCGACGACACAGGAGGCGCGGTCAGTGACTCACCGGCGTCCCCGCCGGAATCACCGGCAACTCCATCCACGACGCCCGTCCCGCCTCGCGCCACACGGTTAAGCGCGGCGGCGGCGTCTGCCGCGGGGTGCGGGCGTTGGCCTTGTCGGCTCCGGTCACGGTGACGCGGAGGCGGTGGCCGGGGGCGAAGAGGGTCGAGGTGGGGTAGAGGTCGATCACCAATTCCACCGGCGTTCCAGGGGTGAGCGGCGCCTGATCAGATTTCAGGCCCCGGTGATAGGGGAGCCCGATCAGGTTGTAGCCGGGATCGGCCGTGGCGCGGTTCGAGGCGCGGAGCATCCCCTCGGAGACGTAGCGCGACTTACCTTTGTCATCCACGTCCTCCAGGTACACGAAAACATCGGCGTCCGGCGCCGACGACGAGACCCAGAGATGGGCCACCGGATGCCCGGTCACCTCCACGGCGCCGGAAAGAGGAGGCGTCGTCCAGGTGAGCCCTTTGGCGTCGTGGGCGGAGAGCTCTGGAAACTTGTGCCCGAGGCCCCATCGCGGGTCAGGCTCGACCTCGGCCGAGTAATCGACGGTGAGTTCGTCCTTGGCCTCCTTCGCGGTCGGCGCCACCGTTGCCAGGGCTTTCGCTCCGAGCCAATATTTCGTCCGTTGCTCATTGGGCAGCGGCCATGCCTTCGCGGACCGCCATTCCGTGGCCTTTGGTGCTCCGATCACGAAATAATGGACGGAATCTTCTGTCATGATCCCATTGTCGATTCCCTTGAGCCAGTAATCCCACCACCGCAGGTGCTCGGCGCCGAAGTCGAGGTGGTCGTCCTGAGTGTGGGTCCATGGGCCGATCGAGATTCGTTTCGGGTTGTCCAGATTGTTGAAGAGGATCGTCTCGTCGCGCACATAGCGGTCGTACCAGCCGTCGAGAAGATAGACCGGGATCTTCGACTCCCGGATTTCCTTCAGAAAAGTGATGGGAGTCCAGTCGCGGAAAACCTGCACACCGGAGGCGGCGTCGATGCTGTCGCGGAAGGGCAGGGCCGCGAAGAGGTCCGCCGCGCTGCGATTGGCTTTGTGCTGCTCAACGGCGGCCTTGAGCAGGGTGCCGTCCTTGTCCTCATCCACGGCGAGGGCTGGTTTGTCCACGTCCAGCTCCCGCACGAGCTTGCTCCACATCTCGATGAACGGGCCGTGATAGATACCGCCGCGATAGATCAGCTCATACATGTCCGTCCCGCCCACCTCGGGGAAAATGGCCGTGAGATGGGGCGGCTTGCGGCTGGCGGCAAGATACTGAGTGAACGCCAAGTAGGACCGGCCGTACATGCCGACCTTGCCGCTGGACCACGGCTGGGTCCCAAGCCATTCGGTGATGTCGTAGGCGTCGTCTGTCTCGTGGGTGCTGAACATCCCTTCGAACTTGCCGAACGACGCGCCACTTCCCCGCGCGTCGACCGCCGCCACCACGTAGCCATGCCGGAGCACGTCCGCAAGCCAGGGGAAGCTGTCCAAGATCGTATATACCTTCCCTTTGTCCCGCTGGGCCCGTTGATAGCGGTGATGAGTCCAAACGACGGGCAACTTCTCCGCCGCCATCATGCCCTTCCGCGTCGGCCGGAAGATGTCGACCGCCAGTCGCGTCCCATCCCGCGTCGTCACGTAGCGCGAGTTGCGGACCCAGCCGTCGTAGACGGCCTTGGAGTGGCCCGAGTACTTGCCGAAGGCGGAAATTTTCTTGGGGCTCTGGGGCGTCGGGCCGGCGGCGGAAGCCGTCAGCGATGCGAGGACCAGGATGGCGGCGAGCAGGAGAGAACGGATGGACAGCTTGCTGGACATGACACCTCCTTGGAGCCAGATACGAGGCGAAAGGCCGTCAGGTTACACCGGCAGGGTTCATATCCTGCGCTATCCTAATCTTCAAAGAATCCTTCAATGATAAGGCATGCACATCCATGAATAAGCTCCTCTTATTCCTCGCCCTCCTTCCGTCCGTTCACTCTCAGCCAATCCTAGTTTCCCAAGCGTGGCTAGGAAAGCATCACGCCGTCCTCGTGGACGTGCGGCCGGAGGCGGCCTTCGCAGCCGGACATCTGGCGGGGGCGGTGCGGCTCGCGGTGGCGCCGGAGTGCGTGGCGGCGGGCGTGGAGTGCGTTCAACGAGAGCTTGGGAAGGCGGGCCTTGCGGGCGATGAGACGGTGGTGGTGACCGGCGAGGATGGAGCCGCGGTGGGGGAGGCGTTCTGGTGGCTGGAGTGGGCGGGGTTGAAGAATGTGAAGGTGCTCGAAGGCGAAATGCCGGCGAAGGGAAAGATGGAAGTGGGGCCCGGGACACGGGCGGCGCGGGCTTTCACGGCGCGCGCGTCGGAATTGGCTGGTGCGGACGTAGCGTGGATGCGGGCGCGGCTCGGAGAAAAAGGGGTGGAGATCCTCGATCTCCGGGATGAGGGGATCTGGACGGAAAAAGAGTACGAGGCGCCGGCCCGGTTCGCGGCGGGGCACGTTCCCCACGCCCTGCCGTTCGATTTCCGGCGCTGGCGTCCGAGGAACCGCCAAGCAGCCGCCGCGATGTGGACGACGCTACGTACGCTGGGGCCGCGCCAGGTGACGAAGGTCAATCCCTCGGCCGAATTCGTGCTCTACGGAAGGGGACCGGCGGATCTCCAGCCGGGGCTCGGGTATCTGCTGCTGCGAAGCGCGGGAATCCCCGTGCGAGTGTTTCCCGGAGGCTTCGGCGAGTGGTCCAAGGACCCGGCGAATCCAGTGGTGCGCATTGTGGGCGCACTCGAGGTCGACCGGCTGCTGGAAGCGGAGGATCCCGGCCTGTCGGACAAGGTGGCGCAATCCGTGGCGGTGCTCGACCTGCGGGAGGCGTACGACTTCAAGCTCGACCACATTCCCGGGGCTTACAACTTCCCCGCCTATTCCGAAGACTCGACGATTGAAAAGACCGTGGAAGAGAAATGGCCGCACGCCAAGGCCGAGCAGGCGCCAATTGTCCTCTACTGCTACGGCCGGGGATGCATCCGCAGCCGGGACGCGGCAGCCAAGCTGGCGCGGGCCGGATTCACCAATCTGCTGTGGCTGCGGGATGGGATGGACGCCTGGCGGGCGGCGGGGCTGCCGATGGCCGGGAAGGATAACGTGACGCCGGAAGACCTCACCCCTGCCCCTCATAGGCGCTAACTTAACGCGGTATGGGGGGTTCCCCCGCCCAAGACCCTCACCCCTGCCCCTCTCCCGCCCCCGCCCAACCCCCCTCACCGGGAGAGGGGTACCCCTGGGGCGTTTTTGCCTTGCTCCCTCTTCTCCCGGTGAGGGGGGTGCGGAGGGGTCGGGAGAAGAGGGCCGGGGTGATGAGGGTCTTGGGCGGGTCCTACTTCGCCGGCTCGAACTTCATCGCCGCGCCGTTCATGCAGTAGCGCAGGCCGGTGGGCTTGGGGCCGTCGGGGAAGACGTGGCCGAGGTGGCCGCCGCAGCGGGCGCAGTGGACCTCGGTGCGGGTCGAGAAGAAGCTCTTGTCGGTGGACGTGCCGATGTGCGCCGGGTCGATGGGCGCGAAAAAGCTCGGCCAGCCGGTGCCGGAGTCGAACTTGGTGTCCGAGGAGAAGAGCGTCAGGCCGCAGGCGGCACAGACGAAGACGCCCTTGTCATGGACCTTGTTGAGCGGGCTGGTGAAAGCCCGCTCCGTGCCCTCGTGGCGCAGCACGTTGTATTGCTCGGGGGTAAGGATCTTCTTCCACTCTTCGTCGGTCTTGACGATCTTTTCGATCACTTCGCTGGTTCCTTTCGCGGCCTTTGCCGGCGCGGCGGCCAGGGCGATCCCGGCCGCGGTCAGAGCGAGGGCGAATACGGCGATGGCAAACTTCATTGGGAGTCCCCTTTTCGGTGTTTCTGTCGGGGCGGCCGGACGGTCCGGCACTTCCATGCCCTATGAAACAGGTTCGACGTCGATCCCGTTCCCGCGCAGGAAGTCCAGCAACTCGTCCTCGTTCATCGTCCTGATCCCCAGCTTCTGAGCGTCGTCCGCCTTGGAGCCGGCGTCCTCGCCGATCACCACGACAGTCGTGGACTTGCTCACGGAGCCGGTGACGCGAGCACCCAGAGCCTCGATCTTCTCCTGGGCGTCGCGGCGGGTGAGGTGGGTCAGGCCGCCGGTGAAGACCCACTTCTGGCCCGCTAGCGGTAATACGGGCGCCACGGTGCGAGCGGACGGCTCGGTCTCGATCAATTCGACTTTTTTCAGCAGCGCGTCGAGCACCTCGGCGTTGTGCGGCTCCTGGAAGAAGGCCGTGATCTGCTCCGCCATGCGGGGGCCGACGCCGGAGACCTCCTGGAGCGCGGCGGCGTCCGCCGCCCGCAGCCCGGCGAAGGTGCCGAAGTAGCGGGAGAGGTCGCGGGCCACCGCCACGCCCACCTCGGGGATGCCCAGCCCATAGAGGAAGCGCGGGTGCTCGACGTGTGACGCCTTTTTCATGGCGTTGACGAGGTTGGTGGCGCTCTTCTGGGCGAAGCCTTCGAGCTCCATGAGCTGCTCGGCCTGGAGGTCGAAGAGGTCCGGAAGCTGGCGGACGAGCTCCTTGGACACGAACAGCTTGGCCGTCTCATCGCCCAGGCCCTCGATGTCCAGGGCGTCGCGCGAGGCGAAATGGACGATGCGGCCGGCGAGCTGGGCCGGACACTCAAAGCTGTTGGGGCAGACGGTGAAGGGGCCGCGCTCCAGGAGCGCCGTGCCGCAGGAGGGGCAGTTGGCGGGCATCCGCCACTCGGGGGCGCGCTCGCGGTCGGGCTCGTCGATCCGCTCGATGACCTGGGGAATCACGTCCCCGGCGCGCTGGACGCGGACGCGGTCGCCCTCGCGCACGTCCTTCCTCGCCACCTCCTCGCGGTTGTGCAGCGTGGCCCGGGCGACGGTGACGCCGCCGAGCTCGACCGGCAGCATGATGGCGACCGGCGTGACCACGCCCGTCCGCCCGACGGAGGGGAGGATCGAAAGGATGCGGGTGATTTCCTTGCGCGGCGGGAACTTGTAGGCAAAGGCCCAGCGCGGATGGCGGGCGGTCCAGCCCAGGGTCTCGCGGGCGGCCAAGTTGTTGAGCTTGATGACGACGCCGTCGATCTCATAGCCGAGGTCGTCGCGCTGCGACTCGATCTCTGCGTGATAGGCGAGGATGTCCTCCAGCGTCTTGCCCGTGCGGATGCGCTCGTTGACCTTCAGGCCCCAGGCCTTGAGCGAGGCGAGGACCTCCCACTGCGAGTCGATCTCCGGGATCGGATCGGAGGCCAGAATGTCGTAGACGTAGAGGTGGAGGGGCCGGGCGGCGGTCATCTGCGGATCGAGTTGGCGCACGGAGCCGGCGGCGGCGTTGCGCGGGTTGGCGAACGGCTCCTTGCCCTCGGAGATCAGTTGCTCGTTCAGCTTGTCGAAGGTTCGGGAGAGCATGATGATCTCGCCCCGCACGGCGAGGTGCTTGGGGATCGGGTGCCACCCCTCGCGCAGGCGCAGGGGAACGCTGGTGATGGTGCGTACGTTGGCGGTGATCCCCTCGCCCTTGCGGCCGTCGCCGCGGGTGGAGGCCTGGAGGAGGGCGCCGTCCTGGTAGACGAGCTCGACGGAGAGGCCGTCGAGCTTCGGCTCCAGCACGTACTCGACGGGGAAGTCCGGCCCCAGGCCCTTGCGCAGCCGTTCGTCGAAACGGCGCAGGACCCCCTCGTCCTGGTCGGACTCGAGCGACAGCATGGGCGCGGCGTGCTCGACGGTGGGGAAGCTGTCGAGCGGCTTGCCGGCTACGCGCTGGGTGGGCGAGTCCTCGCTGACGAGGTCGGGAAACTGCTCCTCGAGGGCGACGAGCTCGCGATACTGCTTGTCGTACTCCTCGTCGGAGACCTCCGGCCGGTCCTCGACGTAATAGAGATAGTCGTGATGACGGATCGTGGTCTGAAGCTTCGCGATCCGGGTCTCGGCTTGCTTGCGATTCATCCCTTGGGGTCCTCTCGTTGCCTCCTGCGAAACGGGAGGAACTTTATCACCGCCCTGTTACTCTCTCCCAATGCGGAAAGGACTCCGATGACGCTCTGGACTCGCGCCGGCCTCGGGTGGCGGGAGCTCGTGATCCGGCTGTGGCGGCAGATCTATGAGGACGAGCTGCTGGCGCGGTGTGCGGAGCTGGCGTACTTCTTCCTTTTCGCAATTTTCCCGCTGCTGCTGTTCCTCACCACGCTGCTGGGCTATGCCGGCGCCCACACGGGGCTGCGGGCGGACCTCTTTCGTCTCATTGCCCGCTTCACGCCGAGCAAGGACGTCACGACGCTGCTGCACGGCACGCTCGACGAGATCACGAAAGCCCGTAACAGCGCCAAGCTCTCCCTATCGCTGGCCGCGGCCCTGTGGGTGTCCTCGAACGGCATGCTGGCCGTCTCGCGGACTCTCAATCACGCCTACGGACTGAAGGAGACCCGGAAGTGGTGGTGGCGGCGGATCGTGGCGCTCGCGCTCACGCTCTCTTTTTCTCTGCTGGTCGTCGTCGCTCTGGCTCTCATTTTCTCCGGCGGCAGCATTGGCGAGGCCTTCGCCAACCGGGTGGGATTAGGTGTCGCCTTCTATGTGGTATGGCACGTCCTCGTGCGCTGGCCCCTGATCCTGCTCTTTCTGATGATCTCCTTCGAGATGGTCTACAACTTTGCCCCCAATCTGGGGAAGAAACCGAACCGCTATTGGGTCACCCCGGGGGGCGTCGCCGGCGTCGGCCTCTGGCTCCTGGCCTGTTATGGCCTGCGGATCTATCTTGCATATTTCCGTTCCTACACCACGACCTATGGTTCGCTCGGTGTGGTCATCCTGTTGTTGGTGTGGTTTTACTTCACGGCCTTCGCCATCCTTATGGGCGGCGAGATCAACTCCGAGATCGGCAAGCAGCTCGCCAGCAGATCGCCGGCGAAGAAAGCCCCGGCGAAGGCCCGCCGGCGGAAGTGAGGTTCCGCCGGACGGGGAGGTCACCGGTCAATCCTGACAGATCGGCAGCGTGAAGCACTCGTCTTTTTGGTAGTGGAAGGTGACGTCGTAGCAGATCGGCCGGACGTGGACTTGATAGCCGCCGCCCTTGGCGCCGCGCATGCGCAGGACGAACTCCCTGGACACGCAGGTGGCCTTGCCGTCCTTGCAGGGTCCGATGTTGCCGAAGCAGATGGGCCCGATGGGGATCGCCTGGACGGAGGGCGTGCCGTCCGGCAAGGTCGCGACGGAATTCCCCGCGGCGTCGGTCACCAGGATCGTGCCGACGACGACGTTCTCGAGGGTGATGTTGGAGTAGCAGTTGCACAGCGTGATGCAGAGGACCTCGACGTCGTCCGACTCGATGCAGTCGCAATTGCTGTCGCCCCACGAGATGGAGACGCAGGGCCCGACCTCGGGATATTTCACCTCCTTGCAAGGGCCGGCGCCCGTTGCATCGCCGCAACCGCCGCAGCCGCAGTCTGGGTTCTCCGTGCCCTTGCAGGGCCTGAGGTGATTCTTCTTGGCCCTACACTTCTCGTCGAGGTATTCGTTGAGGATAGAGTTGACGTTGCCGCAATTTACGCGAAAAAAGGGTGACTTTGCGTCCTTCAGTTCCATGATGATGGTCTCCTTTCGAGCCAGACCCCAATGATCCAGTCTCATCAAAGACTGTCGCCAAGCGGTCCGCTATCTCACCCGAAGTGAGAGAGCGCCAACAGGAAAGAATTCGAAAAGTTTTAGTGATTCGGGGGCGGCAGGATGCGGAAAGGGAACCTGCCGGCGGGGATGGGTTTAGCGCCGGACGTCGAGCCTTCGATCGAGAAGGTGTAGTCGCCAGGAGGAGCGAGGCTTGCGGAGAGGCTGAAGGTCAACGAGTCGCGTTGGCTCGGATGCAGATCTTCAACGCGCGTAATCTCGTGGCCTTGGGAGTCCCGCAGGATGGCGCGGTAAGAATTCTTCAACGGCGGGTCCACGGGTAGCTCGAAAACAATGCTGCCCATTGCCGGCTGTTGCAAGCGGTTCGTCGGTTCAGCTCCGAGCGGACCGGCCCCGCGTTCCACGTCGAGGCTGGCGATCGGCACGTTGGCCTGGGGCTGGAGGGCCAGGGCGAGCTGTTCGTGCTCGCTGGCACGCTCGCGCCGGCTCGTCTTCAACTCCACGCGGAGCTTCTCTGCCTCCGCCGCGCTCCCCGCGTTCGCGGCCGAGCGTTGCTTCTCCTGCTCCAAGGCGGAACGGACTTGCGCCAGCTCTCGCCCATGCTCCGCTGCTCCACGTAGCGCGAGACCCGACGGAAGGACGGCGAGCACGAGCAGGGCCGCGAGAAGGAAACCGATCTGGCGCGAGCGGCCGAGGTGGGCCAGCCAGGCCACGACGGCGAGTTGCCGGGTGGCGGGTCTTGGTGGGTCCTCATCCGCCGCCATCCGTTTGAAGCCGCGCTGGAGGGCCTCGGTGACCTCCAGCCGGTCGAGGCACTCCTGGCAGGAAAGATAGTGATCCTCAAATCGCTCTCTCTCGGCGTCCGCGAGAGTCCCCGCCACGTAGCGTTCGGCGATCTGGTTTTCTTCGATATAGGTGTGGTTCATGGTCAACGTCCTTCTTTCACTGGGGCCTGCCGTTTCTGGAAGCGCTCCAGAGCTCCTTGAAGCGCTGGCGAGCCCGGAAGAGAACGCGATTGAAGTGGAGACGATCGAGTCCGAGGTCGGCGCAAATGCTGTCCTTGTCCTCCTCGTCGACGTAGAAGCGGCGCAGGAGTTGGCGGTCGCGCTCGGTGGGAAGCTCGGCGATCAGCCGCCGCACCATCTCGGCCTCCTCGTCGAGCAGGAGGGACTGAAGCGGGCTCGGTGTGTGGGCCACGGCCTGCGCGAGCTCGCCCGTATCGCTATAGGTCTTACGGCGGCCCGTCTTGCGCCATTCGCCCGTGAATAGGTTGCGGGCCGTGCCGCGGAGGAAGGGGGCGAGGCCGGCCGGGTCCGCGAGGCCACCCTGGCGCAGCCGTTCGATGACGATGCGAAAGGTTTCCTGCTGGAGGTCGTCGGCGAGGTCCGGCAGGGCGCCGAGGTGGCCCAGCAGATAGAGAAGACCTCGGCGGTAGCGCTCGACGAGCTGCCCCTCGGCGGACGCATCTCCCGCCACGATCCGCCGGACGAGATCGGCGGCGACCGTCGCCTCGTCCGGTTCATCGGTGTTGTCGCTCACCGCGCCTCCACCCGGGCGAAAAGGCCCGGCCAGTCTTGCTCCGGATCTTCCGAGAACGACCGGCATCATATCCCGGGGAGCGGAGCTTGCCGTCAAGGCCGCGCGCACGGTGGAGGTCTCCTGAGAATTTTGGTTGAGGTTCGCGCCTCGTCAGGCGCGCACCGCCTCTATGCGAGAGGCTGGCCGTGAAGCAACCACGTTGCCGGCACTCCCGTCGTCGGCGACCCAGGTGCCGGCCGAGGTGTATTTGTCAGTGATGGCCATGACCACTGAACCTGTCAAGGCTGCGACGATGCCAATCAGCGTTCCATCGACTGGAAAGCCGGCGAAGAACCCGGTGACAGCGCCGACGAGCGCACCGAGGAAGGCGCTCAAACCTGCGGCCAGTAACCGCGGCAGCCGGGGGAGAGCATCCACGAGTTGGCAGCTTATCCGGGTGGGGGAATTTTGCTGGATACGGAAGATTTTGTTATCCGAGTTGATCCCCACGAGAGAGTCGCCAGCAATCGCGCACGACGTGGACCAAACCTCTGGAGGGAGATTCGCGCGCTGGATCTGAATCCTTTTAGGAGCCGTCGTGAATTGCACGATATCCCCTTGCCTTACCCTGGGGTCACCATTGACAGACTCGATGAGCCAGGTTTTTCCATGCACCCAATTGTTCTGGAATTGTAGGTCGTTCATTTCTCGCTCCTTCTTCCGGGTTCCTGTGGATCCCGTGTTGTTTCAGCTCTCTACTGTCGCCAGATCGCCGGCTGTCTCACCCGAACCACCGGGAGTCTTTGTCCGCCACCCTTTTAATGCCAGTCGCCTTGGAGAACGAAGCTGGCCCAGGAGTAGGGATCGCGGTAGCGCGGCTCGCGGCGGAGCGACCTCTGGGCTTCGCGCAAGGCCGCCGCCGGGGGCAGGTGATCGCGCCACATCGCTCGATAGAAGCGGGTCATCAGCTCCGCCGTGGTCCGGTCCTGCACGCGCCACAGAGTTGCCACGACCCGCGGCACTCCGGCGTACTGGAAGCCACGGGTAAGGCCCATCAGCCCCTCGCCGCGGACCTCCTTGCCGAGCGCGGTTCGGCAGCCGGAGAGGACCACCAGGTCGGCGTCGAGATTGAGCTCGTAGATGTCCGACAGGCCGAGGAAACCCTCGCGGGAACGCCCCTCGGCGTCCACCTGCGAGAGCATGAGGCCTGAGAGCTCCGGGTTCCGGGTGTCGGCCACGGCGTGGGTCGCGAAGTGGAGGATGCGGAAGTCGCGGAGCTCACCGGAGAGCACGGCGTCCCGATTGGCCTCAACTCCGAGCCCGGTCCATACCTGGCCGGTGGGAGCCAGAGAGGCGACGGCTTGGGCCTCCCTGCGGGTCGAAGGCAGGCGCTCCAACGCCACGGCGACGTCTCTGGGCTCGGTACCACGCAGCGGAGACACCTTGGCTGTCGCCTTTCCAGGCACCGGCAGGACCGCGGCGGGCCGGTGGGCCAGGCGCGGATCATTTGGAGCGAACACAGGATCGGCGAGGATGGCCGCCCACTTGGCGGCCGGTGCGCGGTGTTCCAACCGTTGCCTCTGCACAGCCAGGGTCGTGGCGGAAGGGATGGAAACGACCTCCAGATGCTCCAGAACAGGCTTGTGGGCTCCCGGAGCTTTCCAACTCCGGCCGGGATCGGGGACCGGCAGGGCGGCAAACGGAAGGATGCCGAGCTCCCCGTCGGGCACCACGACCAGCCGGTGGAGTTGCGTCGCGCTGCTCCAAACCGGACCGAGCAGAGCTTGGCTCAGAGCCTCTGCAGCAACACCCCGGCGTGCGCTACCGGACTCGACTGTGCTCAGCTCCTCGTAGACTTGGCGCACCAAGGTCTCGATCTCATTCCGGCGAGGCAGGACGAAGGAGCGGATCCGGCCGGCCTCGACCGCCCACAGGAAGCTGCGATCTTCTCCAAGGGAGTATTCGAGGAGCATTGTGTCGGGCTCGAGCCAGCCGGAGATCTCCGTGGGACCTGCCGGCTGTGGCGTGCTGAAGGCGGCCGGGCGTAGATCGTTCCGGCGTATCTCTGCTTCCACCGCGTCGATCTCGGTAAGGATGGAGTCGATCTCCTTCTCCAGGGCCTCTGCTCCCGCGCCACTTTGTTTCCATCGCTGATCGACCCTTTCGTTCTGGCGGCGGAGTAGGACGCGCCGCCGGGCCAGCAACTCAGCCGGCGCGGCGCTGCCGGCGTTCGCGCCCCGCAAGGCATCAAGGAGGCTGCGCGCCCGAGCCCGTTCGCTGACGGAGAAGGCTTCGCGATCGTGGCCTCGACCGGGCTCGGCGGTGTCTTGATCCATCAAAAGATCGATCAGGAGAGAGAACGCGCGCTGGCGCGTGGCCAGGAAAGAGGCCCGCAGATCTGGACTGGCAAAGCCGATCCTCAGCTCTTCCACTTGGGCCACGGACGCCTCGGCGTGGCTTCGTGCCTCGGCGGCGAGACCTAGAGACCGCTCCGCGACGGCTAGTGCGTAGAGCGTCTCGGCTTCGCCGGCCCGGTCTCGCACAGCCCGTCGGCGTACCAGGACCTCCTGCAGCGCAGGGAGGGCCTCCCGCGCCCGGCCCGCGAGGGTCAGCGCCCGCCCCTGCAGGTGAAGGACCTCTGTTTCGGTACGGCGGTTACCCTTCTCCCGCAGCAACGCGAGGGCGGCATCGAGATCCCGGAGAGCAGCGGAGGCGTCTCCCTGATCGAGACGTACCTCGGCAAGACGCAACCTGCTGGCCGCTTGCTGCACCACGTCGCCCAGAGATGCGGCGAGAGCGAGAGCCTGCCGGTGCTCGCCGAGCGCCTGCTTCAAGTCGCCGAGCCTGCGCCGGGCGGAGCCGAGGTTGTTCAGGCTGGTGACCTCCGCCTTGCGGTTGCCCACCTCCCGGCGAAGCTTCAAGGCCTTCTCGAAGTAGGGTAGAGCCCGTTCGGGCTCCCCCAAGTTGTTGTAGATGAAGGCGGTGTTGTTGAGCAGCGCAGTGTCCAGGTCGCGGTCGCCGAGGGATGCCAGGACAATGCGGACCCGATCGTAGATACGCAGGGCCTCCTGCCATTCGCCCAGGGCTCGGTGGACACTTGCAATGTTGTTCAACGTCTCCGCCTCGCCGTAGCGGTCGCCGAGGGCGTGGCATATCGCAAGGGCTGACTGATAGGAGTCCAGCGCCTTGTCCGGCTCGCCCAGGAGGCTGTAGGCGGCGCCGATGTTGTGGAGGGTCACTTCTTCCTGCTTCTCGGCCCCGAGCCCATGGAAGAACGCGAGGTTCTCCTGGAGGCCGGCGAGGGCTGCCGGTAGGGACTTCTCCTCTCCAAGCTCGAGAAGGCAGAGATTGCCGCGAGTCTGCGCTTCGTCGAACCGCTCGCCGAGGCCGTGCCACAGAGAGAGGGCGTTCTCCAGGGGCTCGCGAGCCTTGGCAATTCCCTGCGTGTCCCGGTAGATGAGTCCGAGCCTGTTCAAGGTCTCGGCCTCGCGGTGGGGCTCCCTCAGCTCTCGCCATAACTTCAGGCCTGCCAGGAAGTTCTCGGTCGCCGGCTGCAGGTCGCTCGCTTCCGCCTCCAGATTGGCGAGGCAGAACAGAGTCTGGGCTTCCCATGCACGCTCCCCGAGGGACCGCCAGGCGGCCAGGGCCTGACGGTAGATGGCGACGGCTCGTTGTTTGGAGTCGGCGGTATCCGGCACGGTCTCCTGGCCGGCCCGGCTCATCAAGGCCAGGGCATCGCGCCTGGCGCTCTTTCCCGCCGGCAAAGCCTCGGTTCGAATCGTGTATTTGCCCGGCCACACCGCCAAGTCCCGGGGGCGGACCTCGATGCGAAACTCGCCGGCGGTTTCGAGGAGCAGCACTTCCGGCCCCCAGCGATCCCCCGCGTGGACCGCGATGAGCGCCTGGCCCTCCGGCCCCCGGGCCTCGGCCACCAAGGCGATGCTGTGCTGATCGACCGTCACCAGCAGCGCCGTGCCCGGCGTCACCGTGACCCGCCAAGCCTGCGCCTCGTCCGACTTGATCGGACGCTCGCGGACCTCGCCGGGCGGCAGGGTTTCCTCAGGTCTTGGCGCCTCGGCCTGAAGGGCCGCGGCGAGGAGTGTGGATAGGACGACAGCCGCAAGCCCACAGAGGCCGCGGCCCCGGACCGGTACGAGTCTGGACGGCATACCTCAATGATACGAGCTTTCTTAAGTCGTCAGGCCGATGATCAATAGATTGTGGCTAAACCTCTTACATATTCGGAACGGCTCATATCTTTTCTCTCTCGCACCTTCTGTTTTGAAGGGCGCTTCGCGGTGCCCAAGTCGCCACAGCAGCCCGCCATCCTTCCTAAGGGAGAGGAGGGTTCGCCGGGTGACGCCGCCGCTCGACCACCGGCAGCAGCGCGGCCAATCCCACCAGGGTGAGCAGCGAGCTCGAGACCAGGGCGATTCCCACCAGCAGACCCAGCCGCTCGTTGGCCGGCACCTGGGAGACGGCGAGCAGGGCGAAGCCGAGGGCGATGGCGCCGGAATCGATGGCGATGGCCGGGCCCGTCTCCTCCAGCGCCTTGAGATCCGGTCGGGGATGGCCGGCTTTCTGGGCGACCTGATAGCGCTCGACATAGTGAATGGCGTAGTCGACGCCGATTCCCAGAGTGATGGCGCAGAACATGGACGTGGCGACCCCGAGGGGGACGTTCAGCCAGCCCATGAGCCCGAAGACCCAGAGGACGGCGACGCAGGCGGGCACCACGGCCCACAGGCCGGTGACGGCAGAGCGGTAGAGCAGGGCGATCACCGCCCAGCAGCCCACCAGGGCCAGCAGCAGCGAGTAGATCTGGGTGCGCACGATCGCCGGGATCATCGCCTGGCTGACGGCCACGTCGCCCGCGAAACCGACGCGCATGCCCAAGGGGGCGAGATGGGCCCGCTCATAAGCGTGGACGGCCGCCATCAGCTTCGCGATCCCCCGGTAGTCCGCCTCTTTGAGGTAGATGGAGATGACGGTGCGGGAAAGGCCGTCGTCGATCACCTGGCGGCGGCGAAGCGGTCCGCGGGCGTCGTCGAAGAGCTGGATCAGGTTCTCAATGCCGGCAGGCCTCTCCGGCAGCCGCCGGTACTCCTCCCGGCGCGCCTGCCAGAGGTAAGAGACCGTCACCAGGTGGCTGTAGGGGCCGAGGACGCCACCGACTTTCGGCTGGGTGCGCAGGAAGTCCTCGAAGCGGCCGAGGGCCCGAAGCGTCGCCGTATCGAGCAGGGGCCCCTTGCGCTCGTTGCCCTCGGGGATGCGGCCGGACGGCGGCTTGACGGTCACGTGCGCCAGGAGGACGTGGGTGCCGAGGAGCTTGGCGTTGACCTCGTCGTTGGCCGTGCGGAAGGGGCTGCTCGCGGCGAAGCCGTCGATCCAACTGTCCTGCACCCGCAGCCTGCCGAGGCCGAGGCCCAGGACGAGTGTGGCGAGGCCGAGCACCGCCAGGGTGGCGCGGCGGCGGGAGAGCAGCGGAGAGAGGAAGCGCACCAGCACTTGGCCGTCGAGGATCGAGGAGCCGCGGCGCACCAGGCGCTCCCCGGGGATGAGGGCGAGCGTCGCCGGCGCCACGGTGAAGGTCCAGAACAGGCAGAAGATGACGGCCAGGCTGGAGAAGAGGCTGAAGGACTGCACCGGGATGATGGTCGACGGAGAGAAGGAGAAGAAGCCGGCGACGGTGGTGAGCGAGACGAGGACGATGGGCCGCGACATCTCGGCCATGGCCTGATGCAGGGCCGGCATGTGGGCGGTCTCCCCCGGCGGCCTCTGGGCGAGGATCTGCTGGTAGTGCCACACCAGGTGGAGCTCATCGGCGAGGAAGGCGGTGATGAGGACGACCGGCAGCACCGCCGTGGTCAGGTAGACCGGCACGCCGAGCCAGCCCATGAGCCCGAAGGTCCAGATCAGCGAGGCGGCCATCTTCGGCAGCACCACGGGGAGCGACCACACGCGGCGGCAGCCCCACCAGCAGGCGAGGGCGATGACGATCAGGGAGAGCGGCACCAGCAGCGTCAGGTCCTCGAGGATGTGGGTGCCGAGCAGCGACTCGGCGACCGGCGCGCCGGCCACGACGATGCGGTCGGAGTCCGAGGCGAACGGCTTCACCGTCTTCAGGATGGCGCGGTAGAGGGCGGTGCGGTCGGCGTTGGCCTCCTGGTTCGACGAGTTGGGGGCGCCGACCAGGATGGACGCCGCCTTGCCGTCCGCCGACACCAGCGTGCCCTTGAGGATCGCGGCGGCGGCGACGTCGCCGCGCAGCATCTCCAGAAGCTCCGGCGTGTCGGGCAGGGGATCCAGGTACGGCCGGAAGTTGAGCGTCCCCGGGTAGACGCGGTCGCGGTGCTCGGTGGCGAGGCTCATCACCTCGTCGGGGCCGACGCCCGGCAGGCGGGCGAGGGCGGCCGAGAGGTCGCGCACCCGGCGCAGCGTTTCGAGGTTGTAGATCCCCTCCGGCCGCTTGGATTCGACCAGGACGACGATCGGGTCGCGCAGGTGGAAGTGATCGCGTACCTCGGCGTCGAAGAGGATCGCCGGGTCGTCGATGGGTATCAGGACGTGGCCGTCGGTGCGCAACTGGAGGCGCAGGAGGCCGGGGGCCATCGCCAGGGTGACGACGGTCATGGCGGCGATGGCCCTGCGGGGCCGGGCCATGGACGCCTCGGCGAGGCGGTTGAGCCAGGTGTCGATCATCAGGCGTAGGGCTTCAACGCTTCACGGAGAGCGACCGGAATGGCGGTGGGAAAGGTCTTCTCGCCCTCGCGCCGCATGCAGGCCACCACCTGCTCGCCGCGGGCCGTCAGCTCCTCGGCCGCGGCGCCGGTTCCTGCCAGGCGCCAGTACTCGAAGAGCAGCGTGATGCGGTTCTGCGTCACGCCGCCCAGGCGCATGCGGACGGACACCTCATCGAAAGCGAAAAGCTCGGCGAGATAGTCGCACGAGATGCGGACGGTGGCGAGCGCCAGCCCTTGAGCGAGCTCCGTCAGGACCTCCGGGGCGTTGTCGCGCAGGAACATCTCGCGGCAGCGCCCCTGCCAGCGCAGGGGATTGACGTAGTAGACGTTGCCCACGAGGTTGGTCTCCTCGAAGCCCACCACGTGGCGGTACTCGTAGAACTTCAAGCGGGCGTCTCGGCGGGTTCGATGAGGACCGCCAGGGCCGCCGGCCCGGCCAACTCGCGCATGGGTGCCACGAGGGAGCCGATGCGCAGGGCGCCGGAGCGCAGGATGAGCCAGCCGTCGCCGTCGCGGTCGTAGGAACCGCCGCTCTCCAGGGTCAACGGCGCGCCGTGGGGAACGCCGGCCTTGGCGAGGCTCTCCGCCGCCGCCCACACGCGGGTGGCGGCGGCGTCCCGGCTCTCGCCGCGCTCGCGGGCGATCAGCTCGGCGAGCTGGAAGCGGTCCGGACCCAGCAGCCCGCGCCAGACCTCTTCCGGCCGGGCCGTCACCGGCTCCAGGTCGCAGCCGATACGGCCGTCGAGACAATCGTGGGCGACGGCGAGCATCAAGGAGCCGGCGTGGGAGATCGAGACCTGGCCGCCGTCCGCCTCGGGCTTGCCGTCGGGGCGGCGGCGCGGCTCTCCGGCGCCGAGCAGGCCGAAGATCGCATGCCTGCTGCCTTCATGGCCGTTGGGAGCGCCGGAAGACACCGCGACCCGCACGCCGGACCCGGGGAGGATCTCCTGCAGCCGGCGCTCGACGTGGGGGCCGAGCAGCGCGGCGGTCCAACTCGCCGGCGGCGCGATGCGGTCGACGGCCTTGAGCCGCAGGCCCTCCCAGCGCTCCCGCAGGCGGCCTTGGGCGTCCACCAGCTCGAGGTCGTAGACAAAGTCGTCGCCATGGCGGCTGCGCTCGCGGGCGGCGAGGATGAGGGGAACGTCGGCGGCGAGGCCCAGGGTCACCACGCGGTCCACCCCCGTGGGCAGCAGCGTCGCGTGGGGGATGCACGCCTGGATGCCGTGGATGGCGGCGTCGCGCGCGCCAGGATCGCCGAGGATGAGGCGGTCCGGCAGGTAGCGGCCGAACCAGACGGTGGAGCCGTCCGGCGAGATGTCGGCCAGGCACTCTGTGGCCTTCAGCCGGCGGTAGCCTTCGACGCGGCGGAAGCGGCCCTGGTGAAAGAGGACGCCGCCGTAGAGGTCGCTCGCCGGCTCGAAGGAGAGCCGGGCCTCGCCGCGGAAGGCCGCGAGGAGCTGAGGCGCCGGCTCGTTCGTGCCGGACCGATCAGAGCCGAAGCGGCAGACGGCGCGGAAGTGATCTGCGGCGAAGCCCGTCGAGGCGTCGCGCAGCACGACCTCGACGACGCCCGGCCCGCGCACCAGGGCGGCGACGCGGATCGTGGTGGTCTTCCCCGGCGGCACGGCGACGGGACGCTGGAAGACGACGTCCTCGAAGACGGGGATCTCGTCCATCCCCGTCTTCCCCGGCACCGTTTTTCCCAACACGGCCATGGCGGCCTGGGCCATGGCCTCCATCCCCAGCACGGCGGCGAACAGCGGCTCGCCGTGGAAGACGTGGTCGGCGAGGTGAGGATCGGTGTCCGCCGAGATCTCGGAGTCCACCACCAGCTCGACGCCGGGCACGTGCACCCGCACCTTCTCCAGGTAGCGCAGCAGGGGGAGCTCCGGACGCTCGACCTCCAGGGTGGGCGGCTCGCCGAAGCGGCCGGTGACCACCACGGCGACGGGGTCCGCGACGCCGTCCGTGGACCTCGGGCGGCAGATCAGCTCGCGCAGCATGGCGAGGCCGGTCTCCGCCGGAATGGCGGAGATGCCTTGAGCGCGCAGGCTCTCCAGAGTCCCCAGGCGCTCGCCCATGCCGGTGCCGCTCCACACCGACCATTCGAGGGCCAGGCAGCGGCAGTCGGGGAGGTCGCGGGCGATGCTCTCGGTGCCCCGGGCCAGCCACTCGTTGGCCACGGCGTAGTCGGCCTCGCCCGCGAGGCCGATGCGGGCGATGATCGAGCCGAAGGTCACCAGCAGCCGCAGGCGGCCGGGATCGATGGCCGCCAGGACGTGGAAGAACCCGGCCACCTTGGGGGCCAGGGTGCGCGTGAGCGCTTCCTCGTCGAGGTCCGCGAGGCGCCGGGGAGAGTTGGCGCCGGCGCCGTGGAGGACGGCGGTAACCGGACCGAGCTCCGCCTGAACCCGGGCCACCGCCATGAACACGGCGACAGGATCGCCGACGTCGGCCGAGAGGTAGAGGACGTGCAAACCGGCCGCCGCCATCCGCTCGAGGTTGGCCGCCAGCTCGGCGTCCGATTCAGGCACGGAGCGGCCGAAGAGGGCCAGCCGGGCGCCGCTCGCCTTCGCGAGGTCGAGGGCGCACTCGGCCGCGATCCCCTTGCCGCCGCCGGTGACCAGCAGGACGTCCTCCGGTCCCAGCGGGAGAGGGCCGGATAGAACCGGCTCCAGCAGGCGGAGCATGGGCACGCTGCGCCGGCCCGCGTCGTCGTAGTGGCTCTCGGCGAAGCTGCCGCCGCCGGAGATCGTCGCCAGCATCTCGGCGACCGCCCAGTCCACAGCCTCGGAATGGGCGAACGGCACGCGCACGATGCACGCCGTGGCGGTGGGAATCTCCAGCCGCAGGGTGCGGGCGAAGGCGCCACCCACGCCGCCCTGGTGGACGAGGAGGACCCGCACCGTGGGCGGCGCGGCGAGCACGGCGCGGGCGCCCTCCAGCAGCAGCCCGGCGTGGCAGCGCTCGATTTCGATCGGCATCAGCAGGGCGACGCCGTCCCCCGGCAGGCGGCCGGCCAGGGCGGCGGCCAGCGGGTGCCCCTCCGGCGCGATGATCGTCCAGTTACCCGGGGCCTCGTCCGCGGCGGCGGAGCGATCCCGGGGCCGGTCGCGAGGGACGAGGCCGACGGTGAAAGCCCGCACCCACGAGTCCACGCCCGGGGGAGCGGCCTCAGGCCCGGCGCCGTCGCCCTGGGCGGCCTGCTGCTCCAGGATCTCGGCAACCTCGGCGACGGTGGCGCGGGCGTAGTCGGTGGGCGACGCGGGCGGGCGCAGGCCCAGACGGCGCGAGGCCTCCACGACGAGCTGGCCGACGGAGATGGAGTTGAGATGGAGGTCCGATAGCAGGCGGCTGTCGTCGCGCACCGCCTCGGCCGGGAGCTCCGCCCGCTCGGCCACCAGCAGGCGCACCAGGTCCAGGGCGCTCGCTGGAACGGCCAAGGGCAGGGGCGGATCGGAATGATGGGGGAGCGGAGAGGCCTGGGAGGCCGCGGAGGCCGGCTCGATTCGCACCGGGACCTCGACGGGATCGATCGAAGGGACTGGCGCCAGCTCGCACGGGTTGATCAGGAACTTCGGTACCCGGTCAGGATCGAACGGCCGCGTGAACCGGCCTTCGAAGAGGACCGCCGTGTCCAGAGGCGTGCCCAGGGCGAAGGCGGCGCCCGCGGCCTTGAGCAGCCCGGCGATGGACGGGCCGCCCGTGTCGAGCGCGATGACCGGTGCCATAACCGGAGTGGCGGATGCCGTCAACGCTTCGCCGGCCAGCTCCGAGAGGGCGCGGCCGGGTCCCACTTCGATCCACAGGTCCACCCGCTCCGCGGCGGCGGCGAGGGCCTCGGTGAAGCGCACGGGCGAGGTGAGCTGGGAGAGCAGCAGCTCCCGCAGGTCCGCGCTGGGAGCGAGCCAGCCGCCGGTGACCGTCGAGGCTACGGGGCGGGTCAGGGGGCGCGGCGCCAGGGCGTCGAGCTCGGCGGCGAGGCGGGGAGCGGCGCCCGCCACCAGGGGGGAGTGGAAGGCGTGGGAAACCCGCAGCCGCGTCACCACGAGGTCGCGATCCCGGGCGCGCTCGGCCGCGGCGTCGACTGCGGCGGCGGGGCCTGAGATCACCGTGCGGCGCGGCCCGTTGTAGGCGGCGACGACCGCGCCTTGGGGACCGCCGGCGGCGAGGATCGCCTCGACCACGGCGGGATCGGCACCCAGGCTGGCCATGGCGCCGGTGCCCCCCGGCAGGTCCGCCATGGCCTGGCCGCGCACTTGGGCGAGGCGCAGGGCGGCGGCGGCGTCGAAGGCGCCGGCCCAGTGCAGGGCGGCGATCTCGCCCAGGCTGTGCCCCACGGCCACGGCGGCGCGCAGGCCGAGGCAGTCCAGTAGCTGGAGGCCGGCGAGCGTGTGGGCGAGGATGGCCGGCTGGGCCACTTCCGTTTGGCTGGCGTCGACCCCATCCGCAGGGGAGTCGAGCCCGGCCGGCCCGTAGACCGCCTCCAGCTCCTCGAAGCGGCGGCGCAATATCCCGCCGAATATTCCGCCAAATATCCCGCCGCCGAGGTGCGATGGCGAGCCCTGGCCGGGGAAGAGGAAGCCGATGCGCCGTTCCTGCCGGCCGACGCCCAGGAAGACGCCGTGGCGAAGGTCCAGCCGCGAGGTCTCGCCCTGCCGCAGCCAGCCGGCGAGGCGGCGCAGGCCCTCGGCGGCCTCGGCAGGCTTGCCGGCGACCACCGCCGCCCGGGCCGCGCCCACCACCAGCCGCTGCCGCAGCTCGGCGGCGAGGTCGGCGATCTCGGCCCGCGAGGCGCGGGCGGCCACCACGGCGAGGCGCTCGGCCTCTACGGCGAGAGCGGCGGCGTTCGGAGCGGCGAGCAGCAACAGCTCGGCGTCCTGCCAGGAGGCCAGCAGCTCCCGCTCCTGGCGGCTGAGCGAGCGGCGGCGCACCTCGGTAGCCTCGGCGGTGCCTTCGAGCACGACGTGGGAGTTGATGCCGCCGAAGCCCATGGCGGAGACGGCGGCGCGCAGCGGCTGGCCGGCGGGCCAGGGCTCGCCCTGGTCTTGAACGCGCAGTACGGCGCCGTCGCCCTTGAGCTCGGCGTGTGGCTCGTCGCAGCCGGTGTTGGGCGGCAGGATCTGATGATGGACGGCGAGCGCGGCCTTGATCAGCCCGGCGACGCCGGCCGCGGCCTTGGTGTGGCCGATGTTGGCCTTGAGGGCGCCCACGACGGCCGTCGGGGTCATCGCGGCGAGCGGCGCCTGCGAGCCGGCCTCGCGGCGGGCGGTCGAAAGGGCGGAGAGCTCGGCCGCGTCGCCCACCGCGGTGCCGGTGCCGTGACCCTCGAAGTAGCCGACGGTGTCCATGCCGAAGCCGGCTCGGCGGTAGGCGCGGCCGAGGGCCATCCGCTGTCCGGCCGCCTCGGGCCGGCTGATGCCGCCGTGGCCGTCGGAGGAGATGCCCCAGCCGCGGATCACCGCCCACACCCGGCAGCCGAGGTTCGCGGCGTCGGCCTCGCGCATCAGCACCACGAAGCCGCAGCCCTCGCCGGGGAAGAAGCCGGAGGAGCGGGCGTCGAACACCCGCATCTCGTCCTGCGCCAGGGCGCCGGTGCGGGAGAAGCCCACCAGCTCGAACGGATCGAGCGAGAGGTCGACGCCGCCGGCGAGAGCCACGTCGAGATCGCCCGCGACGAGCGAGGAGCAGGCGTTGGCCACCGCCAGCAGCGACGAGGCGCAGGCGCCGTCCAGGACGTAGCCGCCGCCGTGGAGGTCAAAATGGTTGCAGATACGCCCGGCGATGGTGTTCGAGAGACCACCGGCGAGCGACTCCTCCATCGGCTCGGGGAAGGGCGCCTTGTAGGCCGGCTCCAGGCGGGCGAGGAAGTCCTCGGCCTTGGCCGCGTCCCAACCCTCGGCGGCGAGCGAGGCGGCGAGCGTCCGGCGGACGTAAGGCCAGCGCAGGCGCATCAGGTGCGAACGCGAGAACTCGCCGGTGAGCGAGTTGCCGAGCAGCACGCCGGTCATGTCCCGCGGCAGCCCTTCGGCGTCGGGGAAGCCGGCGTCGGCCAGAGCCTGGGCGGCGACGTCGAGGGCCAGCCAGTGGACGAGGTCGGTGGCGCGGAACGTGGCCCCCGCGACGCGGAAGCGCACGCGGTCGAACTCCCAGCCGTCGAGCACCGCGGCCTCGGCGAGATGGAGGCTGTCCGGATCACCGGGTCGGCGGTCGGGATAGTCGGCGAGGCGCAGCCGCTCGGGCGGCACCCGCCGGAAGGCCCGCCGGCGGGCGAGCACGTTCTCCCACAGCTCGGCCGGGGAGCCGGCATCGGGATAGCGGCACGCCATCCCCACGATGGCAATCCCGGTACCGGCGATACCTTCTCCCACGCTCATGCCTCCGCCGCGATGGGAACCTTCATCCGTGCCTCGGCTCGCTGTGCCGCCAGGGCCTTCAGGTAGAGGAACGCTCCGCGGCCCGCGCACACCAGGCTGAGGCCGAAGAACAGTCCGAAGACGATGTGGAACGACATCAGCACCCCGTAGGCCGCCGCCATCGACAGGCCGAAGGCGATCTGCCCGCGGCGCGTCACCGGCGTCGTCGCCGGGTCGGTCACCATGTAGAAGGTGAAGAGCAGGAAGGCGACGCCGGTCATCGGGTTGAGCGAGGGGAGGAAGAGGTTGCCGAAGGCGAAGTGGCGGATGGCCGCCTGCAGCACGAAGCCGCCCAGCCAGGCGAGGATCAGCGGTACCCGGCGGGTGAACACGGTGTTGAGGAACGAGCCCGAGCAGACGATGAGGGCCGGCAGCGCCCAGGCCCAGCCGCCCCGCAGGTTCTCGGTGAACATGTACGGCTGGGCGATGCCCACCCAGGCGAAGGCCAGCAGCGTCGCCGTGATCCCCAGGTTCGACGGGTTGAAGACGTGGCGGCTGGCGCCATTCGTGCCCACCCGAAACAGGTACTTCGAGCCGATGGCGGTGGCGGCGGCGAAGGCGACGGGCAGCAGCCGCTCGTTGGCGTAGAGCAGCATGGCGACCGCGAGGCCGGTGATGTGGGCCGAGAGCAGGAAGTCGACCAGCCTGACTACGCCGCCGCCGAGGAACCGCGGCCGGCGGCCGAGCCGCCACGACTCGGTCATCTCGAGCAGCATCTCGCTCGCGTAGGCGACGAGCACGGCGACGAACGGCGTCGCCAGCGACTGCTCGAAGCCGAGCACCGTGTGGCCAAGGATGTTGAGGACGGTGATGGCGGTGGCGAAGCGCCGCAGCGCCGCCAAGCGCATGTCCTTCTTCTGCTCTGCCATCTCAGGCATGTCTCAAACCGCCTTTCCCTTGGGTGCGGAGAGCGCAGTTGGTTTCAGGAGATCTTTGGCTGCCAGTGTCTGCGGCGCCTGCGGAGACGATTCCGGCGTCCCGAGGACGAAGCTGTGCCGTCCGGGAGTCAGCCGCAGCGTCGTCGTCCGCGGCCAGCCCTGGCCGTCGCGCCAGCGCACGTCCACCCGCAGCGGGGCGGTGGGGCTCAAAGAGCCGAGGCCGAAGTGGACCTCCGGCGCCCGCTTGCCCGAGTGGCCGCTGCCGCCGTCCACCTGTGCCGCCAGGCGGCGGCCGTCCGGCAGGGTGACGGTCACCTCGGCGCCGATAGCCGGCCGCGTCCTGCCCGAGGCTCCGGCGTTCGCCGCAGGCAATCGTGGCAGCAACTCCAGGAAAGACCCGGCGTGATGGCTGTCGTTGTGGAAGAAATAGGAGGTCTCCCACTGGTTGGCGAGGGCGAAATCGAGACGGCCGTCGCCGTCCACGTCGGCGATGGCGATGCCGCGGCTGATGTGCTCGTCGTCCAGCCCGATGTCCGCCGCCAGATCGTAGTAGCGGCCGTCGCGGGCGCGCACGAAGAACGGGTCGTGCAGATGGCCCGAGAGGTCGTCGCCCGGCCGGAAGTGCGGCCAGGCGCCCGGGTGGAGCATGTTGTTGTCGTTGCCCATGGCGAGCTCGTGCAGCTCCGGCCAGCGGTTGCGCTCGCCGCGCAGGAAGCCCACCGCCTGCAGCGCCTCGGGCACGCCGTCGTTGTCGAAGTCGGCGAAGCGGGCATCCCACCCCCAGCCGCTGCGCGACAGGCCCATCGTCTCGCCCTGGTCGGTATAGGGCGCCACGCCCCGGCGCATGCTCTTGAGGTCGCCCGTGCTCACCCACACGAAGTGGCTCTCCTCCAGGGCGTAGTTCTGGGCGATGTTGCTCACGTACATGTCCGGAATGCCGTCGCCGTTGACGTCTGCGAAATCGACCCCCATGCCCTTGAACGAGTCGTGCCCCAGCACCTTGGAGGCGGGGGTGGTGAAGGTCTTCCGCCCCTCCAGCACGGCGAAGCGCGGGTGGCCGGGCGTCGAGAGGTTGTGCAGCAGGCGGTCGTTGCCGAAGTCGTTGCCGAAGTATATCTCCGGCAGCAGGTCGCCGTCGAGGTCGACGGCGCCCGCGGCGAGCGTCCACGAGTAGGCGGTCTTCCCATCGAAGGCGTCGACATCCGCGAAGTCGACCGTCGGCTCGGGGCCGGCGGTGCCCGCCTTCCACAGCAGCACGCGGTTCTTGCCGCCGTTCTCCGAGCGCGACATGGAGCGGTGCATGTGGGCGCCGTCCGTGGCCCGGTCGTCGAGCACCCGCATGCCGTCGGGGAAGTAGTTGCCGACGACGAGGTCGAGGTGGCCGTCGCCGTCGACGTCGGCGCTGGTGAGGGCGTTGGTGTTCCAGATCTCGGTGCCCGGAGCCGCGTCCACCGGCCGGAAGGAGGCCAGGGAGAGCGGCCTGTCGTCATCGCGGTGCAGGAAGACGACCGGCGGCCGGCCCCAGTAGTAGACCACCAGGTCCATCCGGCCGTCCTCGTTGAAGTCGCCCGGCAGGCAGCCCATCGGCGCCATGGTCCGCGCGTCGTAGTGGAGGGGCGCCGGGTCGAGCACGAAGAGCGGGTAGCGGCCGCCCGTGCCCGGCGCCGGCTGCACCAGCACCTTGTCGATGCGCGTGTCCACCGAGCAGAGGTCGTTGGGCAGCCCGTCGCCGTCGATGTCGTTCAACGCCACGCCGGCGCCGACGGTGGAGATCCAGGACTCGATGTCCTTGAGGCCGGGATGGACGGCGCGCACGACGCGGTCGAGGCGTAGGCCGGCCGGCGTCGCCAGCGGCGCGCGGACGAAAGCGAAGCGCCCGGCCAGGGCCTGCCGCTCCGAGTCGGGCAGCGTCGGCAGGCGCGCGAACCCGAAGAGGGCGGCGATCAGCACCAGGGCCAGGAGCCGGGTCGCGTTGCGGCGCAGAAAGGACGGGTCGGTCCTGTCGCTCATGCGAGCCTCCGTTGCGAAAAGACGTCTTGAATCCGCCGCCGCCAGACCTCGAAGGCCGGCTCGCCGGGACGGTCGGGGGGAAGATCGTGGAGGGCCTCGTCGCATACCGCGGCAGTTTCTCTGGCCGTGACGCCCCAGACCACCCGGCAGGCTAGCGTGGTCTGCGGGGTCGGGTTGCCGGCTCTCTCCCGCGCCTTGGCGGCGAAGGCCATCCCTTGAGCGAGTTGGGGAGCGTGGGGACCGGCAGCCGCCAGCAGCGATTCGACCTCGGCCTGGGTGCGGCCTCCCGCGTAGCCGCAGGCGAGGCCCAGGCCGCCCCACAGATCAGGCTGCCGGGACGCCGGGAAGGCGCCGATCGTCCGCGGCAGGCGCTCCACGTCCGCGCCCTCGACGAACCAGAGGCTGCGGCCGAGGCCCTGATCGAACCCCCGGCGGGCGTAGCCGTGCAGCCGCCGGGGCACCAGTTGCCGGGTGACCGACTTGGGCCAATGGAAGAAACCTTCATGGAAGCCGTAGCCGTCGAGGGCCAGCCAGCGCAGCAGCGGGTCCGCCAGGCGGGCGAGGTAGCGCTCGGGCGAGACCGGCAGGCGGCCCATGACCCAGCCGGCGCCGACGTGGACGATGTAGGTGTGAGCATCCCCGGGTCCGCCGAGAAAGCACGCCAGGCGACTGCGGGCAGCGCGGCGTCCGGGAATCAGGGTGTCGAGCAGGGCGAGGGCCATGCCGGCCCCCTCGTAGGCGAAGCCGCGGAAATCGCGCTCCACCTCGGCGTCGATCCCCTCGGCCAGAGGCGCCGGACGCGCGTCCGCGAGGGCGGCGTGGTACCCCTGGACGAAGGTCTGGCCCACCCGTTCCAGGCGGTCGCGCACGGGTCCGGCCTCGCCATGGAACCGGCGGCGGGCGAACGAGGTGTCCGCCGGATCGATGCCGAACAGTGCGCGCCGGACGCCGGCGCCAAAGCCGGCCGGGCGCGTCGGACCCTGCGGCAGGGGCAGCGAGGTCGAGCGGTCTTCAGTCATCATCCGGTGCCCTCTCTATCTTGAGGTGCGTTGGACGGTCCCAGGTGAGCCACGGCGAGTGAAGAGATTTTACATCTTTGCTGGTTTGTCGGGTTGACCGGCGAGCGTCAGGTGGCGAAACCGTTCACGGACCCGTTCGCGCCAGACCTCGAAGGCGGGGATTTCGCCGTCCGGCGGCAGATCGACCAAGGCTTCGCGGACCACCGCGGCGGCGGCGGCGGTGCCCATCCGGCAGAGCAGCCGGCAGGCGAGATCGGTGTGAAGAGAGGGAGTCTCGGAGCGCGCTCGCGCCTCGGCGGCGAAGGACGCGCCGAGGGCGAGATGAGGAGCGTGCGGGCCGGCGGCTTGGCGGATCTCCTCGATGGCCGCGGCGTCGCGGCCACCGGCGATGCCGCAGGCCTCGCCCACCCCGGTCCACAGGTCGCCATGGCGGCTGGCGGGGAAGGCGGCGACGAGCCGGCCGATGGCGGAGACGTCCGGCCCCGGGACGAGCCACAGCCGGCGGCCGATGCCGCTGTCGAAGGACCGCAGAGCGCAGCCGGAGATCCGGCGCGGCGGCCGGGCGCGCTCGACGATCCGGCGCCGGTGGAAGAAGGCGTCATGGAAGCCGAGGCCGTCGAAGGCGAGCCAGCGCAATACGGGATCGAGGCCGGAGAGGAACCGCCGGCGGGAGACCGGGAGACGACCCATCACCCAGCCCGAGCCTGCGTGGAGCATGTAGGTCTGAAGAGAGCCCGCTCCGTCGATGAAGTCCCGCAGGCGGTGGCGCCGCCAGGGCGTCGCCGCGTCCAGCAGGGCGAGGCCCAGGCCGGCTCCCTCGTAGGCGAAGACCTGAAGCTCCGGGTCGACTCGCGCCAGCCGCGCGGCGAGAGGGCCGGGCCGGGGCTCCTCCAGCGCGGCACGGCACCCGTCGCTGAAGCCGCGGGCGATCGCCTCCATCCGCCGCCGCATGGGGCCGTCGGGCGCGCCTTCCAGGGAGCGCAGAAAGGCCCGCTCGTCCCCGGCGAGCTCGAAGATCCTGCGCGCGAGCCGTCCCATGCCAGCCTTGGTTCGGCTATCGCGAGTTGAGCGCCTCCAAGGGCGGGCAGATCAGGTCGCGCCGCTCCTCGAGGTCGTTGACCACCGCCCGGCGGAATCCCTTAGCGCCGCCTTCCGCCAAGCGTGCCGCACGATACTCGGCGATGTCCACCACTTCCAGCCCCAGACGGATGGTCTTGAAGAGACGGGGAAACCGCTCACCGGGGATGTGCACGTGGTGCAGGCCGCCGCTGTAGGCGATGAGCATCCGCCCATCGCTCGAGGCCTCCAGGATGTCGGCGACGCCCCCGCGCACCGTCATCGGCTTGCCCTGGACGTCGAGGCCGCTGGCCCGTTTCATCCGTCCCTCGGGCAGGATCATCACCATGGCGTCGGGATCGATCTGCCGCAGCACCTGGCTCCAGGTCTCGTCGCGCTCGCGGGTGATGGAGATGACCCGTGCCGCCACCAGGCCGTAGAAGCGGCCCACCAGCGCCCGCTTCGCCGTCTTCTCGGCGATGGGAACGACGCCGTGACGGGCGAGGCGCCAGAGGAAGTGGTTGGGGCAGGCGGCGGTGAAGAGGGCCTCGTAAAGGCTGGTGTGATTGAGGATGGCCGTCAGGCGGATGTTCCGCCACGGCTCGGGCGGCACCTCTCCGATCCGCTGCACTTCGAGGCGGTAGAAGACGCGCGAGAAGAGCTTCACCACCAGCAGCACCAGGAAAACGACGTACGAGCGCACAGACCCTCCCGGGGACCGACGTTTGGGAACCGGCGGGATTCTAGCAGGCCCTCTCCCTTGCAGAAGAGAGCCGGGTCGAGGGTCTGATAGGCTTGCACCCCGGTTCCGAGCCGAAGGACACCGAGGAGACCTGTATGTCCGCGCGATCCAAATCACGCTCGCCCCGACCCGCCGTGTCGGCGATCGTCACCACCTTCAACGAGGAGGCGAACATCGCCGCCTGCATCGAATCGCTCCTGTGGTGCGACGAGATCCTGGTGGTCGACTCCTTTTCGACCGACCGTACCCCCGAGATCTGCCGCGGCTATGAAAAGGTCCGCTTCTTCCAGCGCACCTACTTCGGCTCGGCGTCGCAGAAGAACTGGGCGATGGACCAGGTGACCAACGACTGGATCCTCATCTTCGACGCCGACGAGCGCTGTACTCCAGCCCTGCAGCGGGAGATCGAAGACCTGCTGGCGGCGGGACCGAAGCAGGAGGCCTACACCATCAACCGGCGGGTCTACTTCCTCGACCGCGTCATCCGCTTCTCCGGCTGGCAGCACGACCAGGTGGTGCGGCTGGTGCGTAACGGCTCGGCCCGCTACCCCAACCGCCGGGTGCACGCCGACATGATGACCCGCGGTCCGGCGCCGGTGCTGCGCAATCCCATGGAGCACTACATGGCCGACACGCTGGACGAGTACATCCGGCGGATCGAGAAGTACAGCTTCTGGGGCGCGGCGCAGAACTGGAAGGAGCGCAAGAAATCCGGCTTCATGGAGATCTTCGGGCGCTCCATCTGGCGTTTCTTCCGCACCTACATCTTCCAGCTCGGCATCCTCGACGGCATGCACGGGCTCGTCTTCTGCATGCTCCAGTCCTACGGCACCTATCTCAAGTGGGTCCTCCTCTGGGGCTGGCACATCAACGCCGCCCGGGGCCGCATGCCCTCGCTGCCCATCTTCGACGAGAGCGAGGAGACTTGGCGCGGCCTTGACGACGAAGCCGCGCCCGGCCGGCCCGCGGCGTCGGGAGAGTAGGCACCGCCGCGTGACCGGCACCGCTCAGCAGATCCTGGCCCACCTCCGCGAGCGGACGGAGGAGATGACCGCCCTCCTCCTGGACCTCGCCCGGTTGGAGTCGCCGTCGCTCGACGCGGCGTCGCAGGAGCCGGTCTTCGCCCGTCTCTCCTCCGAATTGGAAGCCGTGGGCTTTCGCGTTCGCCGTCTCCCCGGGCGGAAGACCGGTGGTCAGCTCTGGGCGGCGCCCCGCGAGCGCCGGCACGGCGCGCCGGCCCAGCTTCTGCTCGGCCACTGCGACACCGTGTGGCCCAAAGGGACCGTCGAGCGCATGCCGGTCGCGGTGTCGGGCGGCAAGCTCACCGGACCCGGCGTCTACGACATGAAAGCCGGGCTGGTGCAGGGGATCTTCGCCCTGCGGGCTCTGCGCGACCTGGGGCTCACCCCGGAGGTGACGCCCGCCGTGTTCATCGACTCCGACGAGGAGATCGGCAGTCAAGAATCCATCCCCCGGCTGGAGCGGGTGGCGCGGCGCATGCGGCGGGTTTTCGTGCTGGAGCCCTCGCTCGGGCCGGAAGGGAAGCTCAAGACCCGGCGCAAGGGCTCCCTCCGCTTCACCATCAAGATCACGGGGCGCGCGGCCCACTCCGGGCTCGATCCGGAGAAGGGGGCGAGCGCCATCCTGGAGCTCTCCCGGGTGATCCAGAGGCTCTATGAGCTGGCCGATCCCGAGCGGGGGATCACCGTCAACGTCGGCGTCGTTTCGGGCGGCCTGCGGGCCAACGTCGTCGCTCCCGAGGCGCGGGCGGAGCTGGATATCCGGGTGCTGGCCACGGAGGACGCGGTCCGGCTGGAGCGCACGGTTCTCGACCTGGTGCCGCTGACGCCTGGGACCACTCTCGAAATCCTCGGCGGCATCGACCGGCCGCCTCTCGAAGCCACGCCGGGCAACCGGGTCCTCTGGGAGGCCGCCTGCCGCAACGCGGAGGCTCTGGGGATTCCTCTGGGAGAGGGCACGGCCGGCGGCGCCTCCGACGGCAGCCTCACCAGCCGCTTCGTCCCCACCCTGGACGGCCTAGGAGCCGTGGGAGATGGTGCCCATGCCCTCCACGAGCACGTGCTGATCGACCGCATGCCCGAGCGGGCGGCGCTGTTGGCGCTGCTTTTACTGGAGCCCGCGTAGGGTGCGCATCGACGACTTCATCTGGCTGCCTGACATCGTTGAGAAACTGGCGGTAAAGCATCGCGTCACCCAGGAGGACGTCGAAGATGTATTCTTGAATCGGCCCCGAGTTCGCTTCGTGGAGTCGGGGCACACGCGAGGCGAGGATGTGTATGCCGCTGGCGGGCAGACGGAAGCGGGGCGGTATCTGATCGTGTTCTTCATTCAGAAGCTTGATCACAGGGCTTTGATTGTGTCGGCGCGGGACATGGACGATAAGGAACGGAGACGTTATGAGCAGAGATAAGGAGTCGGCTTCCGGAATCTCGAAGGCTCGGACCCCTGGGGAGATCGGAGATTTCTGGGATTCCCACAGTCTGGCCGACCATTGGGATCAGACCCGAGAGGTCGAGCTTGAGGTGACCGCCCTACCCAGGCGGCGGGTCACGCTGGACCCAACGGTTTATACTGAGATCGAGGCGCAGGCTCGGGCTCGTGGCCTCATGCTAGAGACACTGGTGAATCTTTGGCTGGCTGAAAGATTGCATCAGACGTAGCCGAGCCTGACCTGATGTTGGGTGGAAGGGGGAGCACCGATGTCGCCGCACCGTCGTTTCGCCGTCCTCGCCGTCGTTCTTGCAACCGCAGCGGTACCTCTCCGAGCCGCCGGTCCAGCCAGCAAGAAAGCTCTCGCCAAGCCTGAGATCCGCGCCGCCGAGCAGCGTCTCGCCAATCTCGGCTATTGGACGGGGCCCATTGACGGCGTGTGGGACTCGGTGAGCCGTCAAGGCCTCATCGCCTTCCAGAAGCTTCAGCACGCAAAGGCCACGGGAGTGCTCACGCGGGCGGAGTACAACGCCCTCCTGATGGCGGCGCCGCCGAGGCCGCGCGAATTGGGCGGACCGCACATCGAAGTCGATCTCGCCCGCCAGGTGCTTTTCCTGGTGGATGGAGACGGCCGAGTAGGAAACATCCTCCCCGTCTCCTCGGGCAGCGGCAAGACTTTCCATGAAAAGGGCTACCCGGAAACTCATGCCATCACCCCGTGCGGCCACCTGGAGGTCTTCTCCACGGCTGCCGGCTGGAAGACCAGCCCGCTTGGCCAGATGTACAACCCCTTGTACATCGTGGGCGGCATCGCCATCCACGGCAGTCTCGACGTGCCGGCCTATCCGGCGAGCCACGGTTGCATCCGCGTTCCCATGTTCGCCTCCGAGCGTCTGCCGCGCATGGTGCCCAAGGGCACGCGGGTCTTCGTCTACGGTTGCAAGGACGACAAGCCGGTCGAGCAGATCGCGGTGACGACCACGGCGCTGGTTTCCGACAGCGAGAAGTAAGGACCGGCGGCCGTCGCTCCGGTCCCAGCGGTGATCGCCCCGCGGGAGCTACCCCCGCATCGCCAACGCCAGAATCCCCGGCAGCTTGGCTAGCGACGGCGCGGCTTCGAACTGGCCCAGCTTGGGAGCCAGTAGGTGCGCCGTCTTGTGGGTGGCGAACCAGATGGGTTTGGGGAAGACCCGGAAGGGCGCCCGGACGACTGTCTTCTGGATGCGGTCGAACATCAGCGTGTTGTGCACCCAGCCAGTGCCGGACTTGATGTCCTGCGCCGTCGCTCCTGGGAAGCCGCCCCAGGGCGTGACCACAAGGCCGTAACCCACCGCCGCCCAGTGATTGATGGAGATCGTGCCGTAGCGCAGGTTGGCGATGGCGCGGTCGACGGCGCGGGCCACGTCCGGATCCTTCAGCGACTCGGGATGGACGATCAGCGTGACGTTGAGCGTCCCCCACAGGGTGCCGTTGCAGAAGGCCACGGCCTTATCCACATACTCGGGGATCGTCGTGGCCTCCAGGGCGGTCTCGCCGAAGATGCCGCAGAAGGCCTCGGTGGTGAAGCAGATGTCGTCTTTCTTCGCCGGGTCGAGACCGGGGATCAGCATCCAGGGGAGCTTGTCGCCCGAGCGAGCGCCGAAGGTCTCGGCCGTGTCCGGATGGGCGGCGAGAAAGGTTTCGAAACGGTCGGCGGCGCCGGGATAATAGGCCCTTCGCACCGGGACCTCGGCGAGGACCTCGCGGGTTTTGGCGAGCAGGGCTTGGCGCTGCGGCCAAGCGGCGTGCTGCACGATCACCCGGCCGGCGTTGCAATTGAAACCGGCGTTGTTGGTGAGCATCGTCGCCAGGTTCTGGGCGTGATAGGCGAGGTCCCCCTCGCTCCACGGGCCGGGCACCACGATCACACCGCTGACATTGCCGAGCTCCGCCGTGAACCGCTTGGACACCACCGGCTCGTTCGCGGGCTTGCGGCGCTGTCCCTCCTCGCCGGGGCCGAAGACGATCGCCTCGTAGGTCTTGTCCGAGCCGGTGATGTGGATCTCGTCCACCCCGGAGTGACTGCAGAGATAGGCCCCCTCTCCGGCGCCGCCGTAGACGACGCGGAAGAAGCCGCGCTCGATGAGCGGCCGGAACGCCTCCTCCAGGAGCGGCCCAAGAAAGGCGTTGACCGGGTGGGCCTTGAGCACAACCACCTGGTCCTCGACGAACAGCTTGTAGAGGGCGTCCATGGGGCCGATCGACGAGACGTTGCCCCCTGCCAGCACCAAGGCGACTTTTCCCTGGCGGACCGGCGAGTGATAGGCAACCGCCTGAGTTTCTGGAAGATTGGTCTCGGTGACCCCCGGCTCCATCCAGACGTCGGCGGTGACGCCGGCATAGAACACGCGGTCATAGAGGTCGAGGGGGAAGATGCGGGCGTAGACCTGGCCGTCCGGGCGGGTGCGCACGGAGCCCGGGATGCGGGGCCGGCCGTGGGTGTCGATGTCCAGCAGCGCCTCGCGCAGCAGGCGCAGGTTGCGCAGGATGAAGTAGGGGCCGACCAGGGCCTCTTCGCCGGAGCCGGGGTAGTCGGGGTCGAGCCCCTCGGCCTCCATCCCCAGCGACGCCCAGCGGTCCGCCACCGCGGCGAAGCCGCGCGACAGCTCGGCGAGCAGGGAGAGCCGCTCCGATGGGCGGACGGCCGTCCAGGCGCTCTTGCTCGCCTGCAGGTCGGCCACGGCCGCGTCCATCTCCGCGCGGGACGAGGCGCGGCCGGCGCCTGTGGCGATCTGGGGAGTCATCGGAATGGTCATCCAGCCTCCTTGGGCATCACGATCCACAGCACGATGTAGGCGAGGAGCCCGGGGAAGGCGGCCGAGGCGATCGAGACGACGACGTAACCGATCCGCGTCAGGGTCGGATCCCAGCCGAGCCAGTCGGCGATCCCGCCGCAGACTCCGGCGATCATCTTGTGTTTGCGTGAGCGGTACAGGGGCATTGGGATTCCTCCTCAGGAGTCGCCCAGCTCTGATGCAAGCTCCTGGCCCGCCCCATGCCGCGCTGCCACGATCGCCGCCGTGAGCAGACCGCAGACGGTGCCGAAGATCACGAGCCCCAGCAAAGACAGCCATCCCGAGTTGCCCTGCGGCGACCCGAGCGCCGCGAGCGGCGTCAGCAGGTCGAAGCCCCCGCCTTTCTTCGCCGCTTCGAGGGCGCTCATCAGCGCCACCGTGAAGGCGCCGAAGGCGAGCCCCACGGCTCCGCCGAAAAGTCCCTTCAAGGTGAGCGTGCGGCCGGTGAGAGGCTCGCGGATGCGCGGCGGCTCCACCTTGAACTCCGGCTCGCGGGCGGTGAAGGGAACGAAGCGGGCGAGCAGGATCAACCCCGGAATGCCGGTGGGCAGCGTGGACCAGAAGAACGCCTCCCAGCCGATGGCGTGAACGAGGAAGCCGCAGATCGGGCCGGAGACGATGCGCGGCAGCCCGAAGAGGCTGGAGAAGAGGGCGTATTGCGTCGCCGAGAAGCGTTTCTGGGTCATGCGCATCAGCAGCACCAGGAAGGCACCGCTCGCGAGGCTGCTCGCCAGCGTCTCGAAGCCGAAGGCGGCCCACATCATCGGCCGGTTCGGACCCGGCTGGTGGGCGAGGATGGCGTAGCCCGCGTTGGCGAAGATCTGGATGAAGCCGAAGATCCACAGTGCGCGTCCCAGCCCCAGCGGCCGGGTGAGGATGCCGCCGATGAACGTGCCCACGACGTTGACCACCAGGCCGATGACGAACAGCACGAAGCCGCGGTCGAAGTCGCTGTAGCCCTTGTCGATGAGGAACGGGCGCTGCAGCGCCTGCACGAGGTTGTCCGCCAGCTTGTAAAGAAGGACGAAGGCGAGGATCTCGAGCGCTCGGTGCCGGGAGAGGAAGCCGAGGAACGGGTACCACACGGCCTCCTTCAGGGTCCTCGGAGCCACCGCGGCGTCCTGTGGATCGGGAGCCTTCCAGAGCACGATCAACATCGGCAGGTAGAGGCAGGCGAGGAAGACGTTGACCGTCTGCCAGCCCCACATCCCCGCGAGCCAGATGGAGATGCTGCCCGCAAGCTGATAGCCGAGCCGCCACAGCGCGTTGCGCGCCCCTGCCGCCACGGCCTGCTCGTCCGGCCGCAGGACGTCCACCGCGTAGGCGTCGACGGCGATGTCCTGGGTGGCACCCGCGAATGCCATGGCGAGGGCGACGGCGCCCACCACCCAGGGCGTCTGCGGATGATTGCCGAGCCCGGCAAGGCAGAGGGCGCCGAAGAAGAGAGCGATCTGCGCGATGGCGGCCCACCCGCGCCGGCGTCCGAGAGGCGGCACGAAGCGGTCCATCAGGGGCGACCACAGGAATTTGAACGTCCAGGGCGCCTGGGCCAGGGTGAACAGGCCCACCACCCGGATGTCCACCCCCGACTTGCGCATCCAGTCCGGAATCGCCACCCAGATCAGCCCCAGAGGCATACCCGAGGCGAACGACATCAACGTCACCGACGCCGTCCGCCACGACGTGAAAGCCTGGCCGAGGCTCTGGAAGGTGCCGGGTCTCTTCGGCGGTGAGGCGGGCGCGATGGTCAAGCCAGTTTTCTCCTCTGGTTGGACATTAGCTCTCCTTGGCGCGATAGAACTCCAAGACCGCCACATCGGCCAGGTCTTGGGGGCGCGCCACGGCCTTCTTGTTGTGGATCAGGTCGGCCTCACCTAGGAAACAGACCTTCACGTCACTCACTACGGCCTCAACGCGTCGAGTCCAAGCGTCCTCGAAATTTACGGCTTTGATCGAGGTCAGGAGGTCGACTCGATTAGGGGGATAGCCAAGTTGGACGAACTTCTTGGGTGCCAGGAAGTCCTCGGCCTGAAGCCCAACGCTGCCAAAACCAAACTCATCGAGAGCCTGAAGAAGCTGCTCGACGTTCTCCCGGCTCGGCTCGATCCAGATGTCGATATCTTTGGTGGTACGAGGTCTTACGTGAAAGTTGAAGGCATAGCCGCCGACGATGAGAGCTCTAACCTTCTTCTCGTTCAACAACGCGAGCAACTCTGCGAAGTCCTTCGGCAGAGCTCTCAACCCCCCACGCCTCGATCCGGAGCTCTTCGAGAGCCCTGAGGCGTTCGATTCCCGTTGTCTGCCGCCAGAAGTCGCGGTCGGCCTTTGCCTCTTCTTCAAAGGAACTCCCTTTTCGGACCCAGGCTTTCATGGCCGAATTCTACCGCCAATCGACGGGAAAGGGATGGGCGCACCCCATGCTATCGTCCTCCCGGACGGGAAGAAGACCATGCTGCGCCGTATCCTCAACAAAAATCAGGACGAGCTGCTGGCCGAGAACCGCCGGCTGCTGGCCGATTTGCAGCAGGCCCTGGCGCGGTTCGACGCGGCGGCGGAGGATCAGGAGACCCTCAAGCGGTCCGCCCTGCAGCTCGACGAACTGTTCCTGCTCGTCGTCGCGGGCGAGTTCAACGCCGGCAAGAGCGCGTTCATCAACGCTCTCCTGGGAAGCCGGGTGCTGGAGGAGGGCGTCACTCCCACCACCACCCGCGTCCACGTCGTCAAATACGGCCCTGGCGTGGAGCGCATCCCCCCGGAGTCGGCCCTCGACGTCATCACCGCGCCGGTCGACCTGCTGCGCGACATCAACATCGTCGACACCCCCGGCACCAACGCCATCCACCGCGAGCACGAGGCCATCACCCGCGAGTTCGTCCCGCGCTCGGACATGGTTCTCTTCGTCACCTCCGCGGACCGTCCGTTCACCGAGAGCGAGCGCACCTTCCTCTCGGGAATCCGCGACTGGGGAAAGAAGATCGTGGTGGTGATCAACAAGGTCGACATCCTGGAGACGGAAGAGGAGGCGGCCCGCGTCGTGGAATTCGTGGCCGGGAACGCCCGAACCCTCTTGGGCGCCGATCCCCAGGTCTTCCCCGTGGCGGCCCGGCTGGCCCTGCGGGCCAAGGAGTCCGGCGACGATGCCCTCCTCGCCCGCAGCCGCTTTGCAGCCTTGGAGCGCTACATCGTGGACACTCTCGACGAGCAGGAGCGGGTGCGCCTGAAGCTCCTCAATCCCCTGGGCGTCGGCGAGCACCTGGCGGGAAAATATCTGGAAGTCTGCGAGGGGCGCCTGGGCCTGCTCAAGGAAGATTTCACCGCCCTCGAGGACATCGAGCGCCAGATGGCCCTTTATAAAGAGGACATGCAGCGCGAGTTCCGCTTCCGCCTGGCTGACGTCGACGTCGTGCTCCACGAGTTCGAGAACCGCGGCATGACGTTCTTCGACGACACCATGCGCATCACCCGCGTTTTCGACCTGGTCAACAAATCGAAGATGCGGGCCGACTTCGAGCGCACGGTGGTGGCCGACCTGCCGCAGCGCGTGGAGCGGCGGGTGACGGAGATCATCGACTGGCTGGTGAACGCGGACCTGCGCCAGTGGCAGGCGGTGACGGAGCACCTGACACGCCGCCGCCAGGAGCACGCGGATCGCATCGTGGGCCAAGTGGGCCGCAGCTTCGACTTCGACCGCACCCGCCTGCTCGACAGCGTCGGCCGGGCAGCCCAGCGGTCGGTGGAAACCTACGACCGGGAGCGCGAATCCTCGCGCCTTGCCGACTCGGTGCAGGTGGCGGTGGCGGGCACGGCGCTAGCGGAGGTGGGGGCGCTGGGGCTGGGTGCGATCCTCACCCACGTCGCCGTCACCGCCGCGGCGGATTTCACCGGCATCCTCGCCGCCAGCGTCGTGGCCATCCTCGGCCTCTTCATCATCCCCAACCGCCGGGGAGAGGCCAAGCGGGATCTGCGCCAGAAGATCGCCGCCATGCGCGAGCAGCTCATGGGCTCCCTCACCGCCCAATTCGACCGTGAGGTCGAGGGCAGCCTGCGGCGCATCGACGAAGCGATCGGTCCCTACACCCGCTTCATCCGTGCCGAGCGCGACCGCCTCACGACGGCCCGCCAGGAGCTCGGCGCCTCCGCCCAGGGGCTCGCCCACCTGCGCTCGCGGGTGGCATCGCCGTCCTGACAGCCTTGTCACGTTTCAGCAATTGCGAGCACTTGGTTTCTTTAGAGAGACCTTCATCCCAGGTTTTCATCCGGATGACGATTCTGCCCATCCGGATCTGACGCTCAGTGCGCCAGATCCTTGCAGGGAGAAAAGGAGTGCGCAATGAAGTTGAAGAGATCACTGGGAGGCCGGCTCGCACTGAGCTGCGCCTTGCTGGCCCTGGTCGCCGCTGTCCCCGCATTTGCGGTCGAGGCCGTCCAGAACGGCGCGGACCTCTGGCACACCGCGACCGGATTCACGTTCACCAGCTTTGCGGACAACCCGATTCCGGCCGGGTTCTTCTGCGAAGGCTCCAAGGCGTTCCGCAGCACGATCAACCTGAGGGGCGTGCCTCTCGCCACCACGCCGGCCGGCGCGCTCGGAGAGATCGACACGATCATTCGCCGTCTCGACAACGCGTCGTTCAACAACGCCGGCGAGGCGAAAACCCGCATCCAGTTGCTGGCGCTTTCGCTGGGGAGCGTCAAGCCGGTCGACACCGGCTGCGGCCTCTATGACGTGACGGCTTCGCTCGCCGGTGAGCAGCCGGTTACGGAGATGAAGATCCTGCGTACCAGCGATTTCGGCGGCTCCTACATCGCGCCGCTCGACCTCAAGGTCAAGCTGGTCTTCACGCCGGTCTCCGGCAAGGGTGAACGCCGCGAGGTGACGAACCGGATCACTCTCGGACCCGGCAGCCGGTCGGTCTGGGCCTACGCCAAGGGCGCCGCCAAGGCGGCCGTCAAGCATACCGGCAACGTCCTGGTGGACACCGATGGCGACCATGTGCCCGATACAATGATGCCGGCGTCTTCGAACTTCGTCGCCGGCGTCTCTCCGGCTGCCGCCGACGGCGATGTAAGCCTCTGTGCGGACCAGTCGTGTCACTGCTCGACGAAATCGATCGATCCCAAGGTTCCCAACTCCTACTGTGAGCACCTGCACTGCATCGACGTCCTGGTCGATTGTTCCCAGCCGATTGCCCCGGTCCGCCCAGGGCCGCCGCCTCCCGACGGATCCTCCGACGGATCGAGTGACGGATCGGCCGCAGTCGGCGGTAACAACAACTAGACTCGGGGCCTCTCCTCCTGCGTCGCGGCCGGCGTCCTTTGGGGCGCCGGCTCGACCGCGTCGCTGCGGCGCTCTAGAATCGCTGCCACAACCTCCCACTCGCGCTTCCGTAGCGGTAGAGTTGTGCCCTACTCTGGAGGAGCCCGTTGATGCCCTCGATTCTTCACTATCGCCGAGCCGCGGCAGTCCTGTTGGTTCTCCTGGCCCTCGTGGCCCCGCACTCCCTGCCGGCCGCGGACAAACGCCCCATCGCCGAGACGGACCTATTCAAGTTCGTCTGGACGGCCGATCCCCGCATCTCGCCGGATGGCAAGCAGGTCGTCTACGTGCGCGTCACCGTCAACGAGAAGAAGGAGGGCTACGACACGGCCCTTTGGACCGTCTTCGCGGATGGCAGCGAGCCGGCACGGCCATTCACCAGCGGGCCCCACGACTCGTCGCCCCGCTGGTCGCCGGACGGCACCCGGATCGCCTTCGTGCGCATCCCGGAAAAAGAGAAAGAGAAGGAAGGTCCCCAGATTTACCTCATCTCGACGCGGGGCGGCGAGGCCGTGGCGCTGACCAGCCTGCCTAAAGGGGCCGCGGGCGCGGTCTGGTCTCCGGACGGTAAGACGATCGCGTTCGAAAGCACCGCCAATGACAAGGATCTGAAGAAGTGGCGGACGCAGAAGGAGAAAGAGGCGAAGGACGCGAAAGATAAGGAAAAGAGCGCCAAGGACGAAAAAGGCGAGAAAGGCGACGACGATCGCGAGAGCGACGTCCGCGTGGTCACCAAGGCGATCTATCGCTTCAACGGTGGCGGGTATGCCGATCCCGCCCATCCGGCCCATTTGTGGACCATCGCCGTTCTCGCGGATGGCGACAAGCCGCAGGAGCCGAAACAGCTCACCTCGGGCGCGCGCTCCGAGGGCGAGGCCGCCTGGTCGCCGGATGGCTCTCTCCTCTACTTCGGCTCGGACCTCAGCAAGGAGTCCTACTACGAAGATCCCAAGATCACTTTGTTCGTAGTGCCTGCGGCGGGTGGCGAAGCCCGTCAGGTCGTGAGCTTCAACGGCGGTGGCGGCGATTACTCCCTGTCGCCGGACGGCCGGTGGATCGCCCTCACCGGTTTCGCCAATCCCGACAAGCCGCGCTCACACAATGAGAGCGATCTGTTCGTCATCGGCGCTAACTCCAGCGGTGAAGCCCGCAACCTGACGGCGAGCTATGACGGCGAGATCGGTGAGGGAATCGGTTCCGACCAGCATCCACCGCGGGGAGGCAGCCCGAAGCCCCTCGTCTGGAGCCGGGACGGTCGTTCCCTCTACGTCATCACGACCGAGCAGGGAAGGGCCAACCTGTCGCGGATCGACGTGGCGACCGGTACCATTCACCCCGTCACCCACGGCGACCAGGAAGTCGTCTCCTACTCGGCGTCGGCGGACGGCTCTCGGATGGCCCTGGTCCTCTCCACGACGACGGTGCTCGGCGACCTCTACTCGCTCGACACGGCGTCCGGCAAGCTCACGCCCATCGCCCGGCCGAACCAGGAGCTCTTCTCACATCTCACCCTGACGCCGCCCGAGGAGATCACCTACAAGAGCTTCGACGGCAAGGAGATTCACGCCTTCGTCCAGAAGCCGGCGGATTTCGATGCCAAGAAGAAGTACCCGCTGATCCTCAACATCCACGGCGGCCCCCACTCGGCCTACGGCTACACCTTTTTCCACGAAATGCAGTGGATGGCGGCTAAAGGTTACGTCGTGATCTATCCGAATCCCCGTGGTAGCTCTACCTACGGTCAGGACTTCGGCAACATCATTCAGTACGAGTTCCCGGGCGACGACGCCAAGGATCTGCTGGCGGGCGTCGACGAGATGGTGAAGCGGGGAATCGCCGATCCCAAGCGGTTGGGGGTGACGGGGGGCAGCGGCGGCGGCATCCTCACCAACTGGATCGTGACCCAGACGGACCGCTTCGCCGCAGCCGCGGCCCAGCGCTCCATCGCGAGTTGGGCCGACTTCTGGTACACGGCGGACTTCACGCTCTTCCGGCCCAGTTGGTTCCGCGGCGCCCCGTGGGAAGACCCGCAGGACTTCGCCCGCCGCTCGCCGATCACCTATGCGGTGAAGATCACCACGCCCCTCATGCTGATCGAAGGCGAGGCGGACTACCGCACGCCGCCCAGTGCCGGCGGCGAGCAGATGTTCCGCGCCCTCAAGTACATGAAGAAGCCGGTCGTAATGGTGCGCTTCCCGGGCGAAAGCCACGAGCTCTCGCGCTCGGGCCAGCCCTGGCACCGCATCGAGCGCCTGCGGCACATCATGGCCTGGATGGACAAGTACCTGCAGGGAAAGAAGACGGCCGCGTACGACGTGAGGTGAATCCCGCCCCCTGGGAGGGGCTGTCGCGGCCCCTCCCCTCCTCCTGCCCGAAACGTTTCGGCTCTTTCCGACATTTCTTTTCGCAGTCGCTCCGCTACTGGCGGGATGGTTCCGTTGATCGTAGAATGTGGAGAACGACCGCTTCTGCAATTCCTGTGGATGGAGACACTCTCATGAGTAGTACCTTCAGGCTCCGGCTTGCCCTCGCGCTGATCCTTGCCCTCCTCCCGGCCGCCCTTCCGGCCGCCACGGACCCCTCCTACACGGAGCTGCGCAACGCGCGGCCGGATGGCCGCACGGTGCCGGTGAGCGGCTTGGTGCTGGAGCGGGACGTGTACAGGTTCCAGTTCGATTCGGGCGCCTTTCACTTCTTGAAGCCGGTGGGCGGCCGCACGGTGGGAGCCGTGTTCGTCGGCCATGGCAGCTACCGGCTGAGCCCGGCCAGCGCAACCGAGCGCCGGCAACTCGCCCTCTCTTCCAACGCGGACAAGGGGTTCGAGACGCTCAGCGATCAATTCGACGACCTCGTCCTGCTCTTCGCCGACGACACGGCCCAGGAGATCGAGCTTCATGCCCCGGTGCGCACCGGCGCGCCGGACCCTCACGCCACCGAAGTCTACGAGCGCTACCTCAAGCGGCAGCGGAAGGACTTCAAGATCAACTTCCACGTGCGGCTGCTCAAGGACCTGCTCAACAGTCCGAGGCTCATGAGCGGCGTCTTCATGGCCCTCGTCGAAGGCAAGAAGTATCCCCCCGCCCTGGCGGCCGTGGATCCCGACGGTGCCGAGGCCCTCGGCTTCTATGGCCGCCTTGGCGAAGAGGACACGATCTTCTTCGTAGCCGACACCAATCGCGGCGGTCTGTGGTACGAGTGCGACCGCCAGGCGGAGGTGGACCGCAAGCGCAAGAGCCCCGAGAAGCGTCTCACCGACGCCCTCGACTACACGGTGGACACGGTGGTGGAGAAGGATGCGGACCTGGCCGGCACCACCACGATGCGGCTCAAGACGCTGGTGCCCGGCGTGAGGGTCCTGCCGTTCCTCCTGACGTCCACACTGCGCCTCAAGGAGGGCTCCTTTGCGCTGGAGACCGCCGGTGCCGAGCCCGCGTGGAAGCCCGTCCCCTTCGTCCAGGAGGCCGACAAGGAGGACGCCAATGCCGCCGTGGTCTTCCCGGAGCCGCTGCCCAAAGGGGCGACGGTGCTTCTGCGCCTCTCCTACAAGGGAGACAAGGTGCTGAACGACGGCGGCGACAAGAACTACTTCGTAAGGTCCCGTGAAAGCTGGTATCCCAACGTGGGGATCTTCTCCGATCCGGCCCTCTTCGACCTGACGTACCACTTTCCGGCCGGCAACAGCATCGTTTCCGTGGGCAAGCGCGTCGAGGAGCGGACGGAAGGCAACCAGATCATCTCTCACTGGAAAACCGATCATCCCGTCCAGGTCGCCGGCTTCAACTACGGTCAGTTCAAAAAGATCGACAAGGTGGACGAGACGAGCAAGATCGACGTGGAGGTCTTCACCAACCCCGGAACTCCCAATATCATCCGAGAGATCAATTCCGCGATGAGCGGCGAGGCGATCGGGGATATCGGCGACCCGGAGGGCGAGACCGGCGCGCCGAGGCAGAACCTGGGCAAGGTCAACACGGGCCGGCTGGCGGAGGCTTCCCTCTCGGACGGGCTGAACTCCGCCCGTCTCTTCACCGCCTATTTCGGACCGCTGCCGCAGGCGAACGTCGCGATCACGCAGCAGTCCGACTTCGCCTTCGGCCAGTCCTGGCCGTCGCTCATCTTCCTGCCCTACATCTCGTTCCTGGACGGCACGCAGCGGCAGCGGCTCGGCATGGTGCTCGCCAACGACTTCGTCGCCGAAGTGGGCTTTCATGAGTTCGCGCATCAGTGGTGGGGCCATCTGGTGGGAGCCGAAACCTACCGCGACCAGTGGCTGGAGGAAGGCTTCGCGGAGTTCTCCGCGGCGCTCGCCGTGCAGCTCACCCAGAGCTGGGCCCGATATGACCGGTTCTGGCGCGAGCGGCGCAAAGAGATCTTGGAAAAGAGACCCGGCAACTCCATGCCTCCCTACGAGGCCGGGCCCATCACCCAGGGCTGGAGGCTTTTCACCCTGCGAACCCCTTCCGCCGGCGGCTTGATCTATCCCAAGGGTGGTTACGTGCTCCACATGCTGCGCATGTTGATGTTCGACGGCGGCTCCAAGGAGCCGGACACCCGGTTCATCGCCATGATGAAGGACTACACCTCGACCTACGGCGGCAAGTTCGCCTCCACCGCGGATTTCCAGAAGGTCGTGGAGCGCCACATGATTCCGGCCATGAACGCCTCCGGCGACGGCAAGATGGACTGGTTCTTCAAGCAGTGGGTCTATGGCACGGACGTGCCCCGCTACGTGCCGGACCTCAAGGTGGATCAGGTGGGAGACGAGACTCGCATCCACGGCACCATTCGCCAGGAAGGAGTGTCGAAGGACTTCCGCGCTCTGGTCCCCATCTACGTGGAATTCGCCAAGAACGAGACGGCGCGGGTGGGCATGCTGCCCCTGATCGGTGAGTCGACGGTTCCGGTGGAGGTCAAGCTGAAGCTCCCCAAGAAAGCGCGCAAGGCGTTGATCAACGTCCACGGCGAGGTGCTGGCGAGGGACTGAGCCCAAGAGCCTTCAGTCCCTCTGCTATAGTTGACGCCTCGGGAGTCCCCCTGAGTCTCGAGGCGATCCCTTTTGTTGAGATTCCTCCTTAGATGGATCGGCCGTCGCCCCCGCGGCCGTGCTCACCGGCTCGATACCGAGTTGCCCCTTCTCCATTCGGTGCTCCGGCACCTTCCGGCCGGCATCCTCTACGCCGACCGGGACGCGCAGGTCACCAACGCCAACGACGTATTCCTTGCCATGCTTGGGCGCAGCCGGCTGGAGCTCGAGCGGGGCGAGCTCAATTGGGTGGAGATGACGCCTTCGGGCTGGGAGGAGGCCGATCAGCGGGCGATCGTCGAGCTGATGGCGAGCGGCGCCTGCACCCCCTACGAGAAAGAGCTGCGGCGGGCCGACGGCAGCCGCTTGGCCGTCCTGTTCGGCGCGGCGCTCCTGCCGTCGTCCGGGGAAATGGTCGGCTTCGCGCTGAACCTGACCGAGCGGAAACGGGCCGAAGGGCGGGTGGCGCTGCTGGCGGAAGCCGGCCGCGTGTTCTCGGAGTCGCTCGACCCTGAAGAGACGCTGCGCAGTCTGGTAGAGCTGGCCGTGCCGCGGCTTGGAGACTACGCTCTGGTCTTCGCGGTCCAGGAAGGAGGGGCGCTGCGGCAGGTCGCCTGCCGCCATGCCGATCCAGGCAAGGAGGCCCTGCTGCGGACCCTCGGAGAGATTTACGAGGCCTCGTCCGAGAGCCCGTCGAGCTTCGTGTGGCGGACGATGAGCACCGGCCGGAGCGAGCTGGTCCCCGAGGTTGCTCCCGAGGTGGCCATGCCGATCGCCGGCAACGGTCCACTCTTCGAAATCTACCAGCGGCTGTCGCCCCGCTCGTTCCTCACCGTGCCTATGGCGGCCCGGGGCGAGACCCTGGGCGCGTTGCTCGTCGCCACGGCCGAGTCCCGGCGCCCCCTGGGATCGGCGGACCTGGAGCTCGCCGAGGAGCTGGCGGCCCGCGCCGCCCTCGCCATCGACAACGCCCGCCTCTACAACCGGGCGGAGGCCGCCAGCCGGGCGAAGGACAGTTTCCTGGCCGCGCTGAGCCACGAGCTCCGCACGCCGTTGACCCCCGTCCTGCTCCGTGTCGCCGCCCTTGCCGCCACACCGGAGCTGCCGGACAAGCTGCGGACCGACCTGCGGATGATTCAGCGCAATGTCGAGCTGGAGGCGAAGCTGATCGACGATCTGCTGGACCTCACCCGCATCACCCGCGGCAAGCTGGCCCTCCACTTCGAGGTCGTCGACGTCCATGAGGTGCTGCAGCATGTGGTGGAGATCTGCGGCGAGGAGGCGGAGAGCAAGCACATCGAGATCGACGTTCACACCGCCGCGGAAGAGCAGCACGTCTGGGCCGACCCCGGCCGGCTGCGGCAGGTGTTCTGGAACCTGGTGAAGAACGCCGTCAAGTTCACGTCGGCGGGCGGCCGCATCGCGGTGCGCACGAGCAATCCCGAGCCGGGGAAGATCCAGGTCCAGGTGGTCGACGCCGGCATCGGCATCGAGCCCGAGGTTCTGCCGCGCCTGTTCAACGCCTTCGAGCAGGGAGATCCCACGGTGACGCGGAGCTTCGGCGGCCTCGGTCTGGGGCTCGCCATCTCGAAAGCCCTGGTCGACCAGCACAGCGGGACTCTCACGGGCGTCAGCCCTGGCCGGGGCCAGGGTGCCACCTTCACCGTCACCTTGGCGACGGTCGTGCAATCCCTCCCGGAGGAGGTTGCCGTTACCTCGGAAGGTGGGGCGCGGGGGCTACGCCTCCTGTTGGTGGAGGATCACCCGCCCACGCTGGAGGTCATGGCCGCGCTGCTGGAGATCGCGGGCCACGAGGTGAACACCGCCATCGATTTACGCTCCGCCCGCGCACTCGCCGCGAGCCGCGAGTTCGACCTGGTGGTGAGCGACCTAGGCCTGCCGGACGGCACCGGCTTCGACCTCATGAGCGGGCTGCGCGACCAGTATGGCCTGAAGGGAATCGCAGTCAGCGGCTACGGTATGGAGGACGATCTGCGCCGCAGCCGGGAGGCCGGCTTCCTGGAGCACCTCGTCAAGCCGGTGGACGTCGAGAAGCTCAAAGCGGCCCTGGCGCGGGCGACCGTGCCGCAGGTATGAACCCCGCAGGAACCTCTTGACTGGAGAGTTTAACGATCATGATCCAGCGCTACCTCGTCCCTCTCTGTCTCGCCTTCGCTCTTTCCGCCTCCGTTTTCGCCCTGCCGGCGCAGGCTCCCGCCGCGGTCGAAACGTACGAGCATGGTCCGGGCTCGTACGCGGTCGCGACGGTCTCCTATGACTGGGTGGATTCGGCCCGCAACCGCAAGGTGCCGGTGAAGATCTACTACCCGGAGAAGGGTCAGGGCCCGTTCCCGGTCATCGTCTTTTCCCACGGGCTTGGCGGCTCGCGGGAGGGTTATGAGTACCTCGGCCGTCATTGGGCGAGCCATGGCTACGTCTCGGTCCACCTCCAGCATTTGGGGAGCGACGACGCGGTCTGGCGGGAAAGCAAGGAGCCCGCACGGGACTTGGCCAAGGCGGCCGCCGAGCCCGGCAATGCCGTCGCGCGGCCCAAGGACGTGAGCTTCGTGCTCGACCGGGTGACGGCGCTGAACGGCGATGTTTCGCCTCTGAAGGGACGGCTCGACCTGCGCGCGATCGGCATGGCCGGCCACTCCTTCGGCGCCTGGACGACGCTCGCCGTGGCCGGGCAGATGCTGGGCCCCCGTCTTCTGGGCTCGCTAGCCGATCCGCGCTTCAAGGCCGCCATCGCGATGAGTGCGTCCGTGCCTCGGAATGTCGATCTCGACCGCGCCTACGGGAAGATCAACATGCCCATCCTCCACATGACGGGCACCCTGGACGACAGCCCGATCGGCGACACCAAGGCCGCCGAGCGCCGCGTCCCCTTCGACCACATTCAGGCCCCCGGCCAGTATCTGGTGATTTTCCAGGGCGGCGACCACATGATCTTCGCCGGCCAGAGGCTGCGAGCCAGCGAGGGAGCGAAGGACCCACACTTCCAAGACCTGATCCTCCAGGGCACGACCGCCTTCTGGGACGCCTACCTCAAGGGCGACGCGGCGGCGAAGTCCTGGCTCTCCCGGGGCGGCTACGCGGCGGTGTTGGGGGCGGATGGGAAGCTGGAGGTGAAGTAGGGAGGTAGATATCTTCGACGAGAGACCAAAAGGGAGTTTCGTATGCCTGGATCATCTTTGGGAGAGACTGCAAAGGACTCTATTCGGTGAGTCCCATTTGGCAGGCAATCCGTGACCTGATTACGCGAGGTGACCTAAAGATCTCCAACCATGGTTACGACGAGCTTGCGGCGGATGGTATTCTGGCTATGGACGTAGTGGAGGGCGCCCAAGGTGCAGAAGTCATTGAGGACTATCCGAACTACCCCAAAGGTCCTTGTGTTTTGGTGCTGCAGCGAAACGCAAGCGGCCAGCCGGTCCATGTCCTTTGGGGGATTCCGCGGGGTCACTCGTCGCCTGCCGTCTTGGTGACCGCCTACCGGCCCGACACTCTCCGGTGGGAACAGGATTTCAAGAGGAGGAAGCCATGAGTACGCGTCACCAAGTCAAGCTCGTTCGGGAAGGTCAGTACGTCGCCGAAGTCGAGGTCGAGCTGATTGAGGAACCGGAGGGCTGGGCTCCTTATCTGGGCGTCGAGGATGCGCGCAAACTGGACGCGGTCCGCGTCGCGCTACGAGAGGGTGATGTCGAAAAGGCCAGCGAGCAGAGCAAAGTCTTTCGATTGATGCCCATCGCCGTCTGATTCACCCCTCCTCCTCCCCTTCCCCGACCGCCCCGGGCCTCCTTAGCCCCAGGCTCTTCACCTTCTGGTGCAGATAGGTGCGCTGCACGTCGAGCAGACGGGCGGCGGCGGTGAAATTCCAGCGGGTGCGGTGGAGAACGCTTTCGATGTACTCGCGCTCGCACTGGGTCTTGAAATCCCGCAGGGGGACGATGGGCAGACTGGTGGAGGAGAGGAGCAGGCCGGTGCCGGGGTCTTGGCTGGGCTCGAAGAAGGAGGACGGGAGCTGGTCCGGCGTCAGCGGGTCGGCACCGAAGACCACCAGCCGCTCGCAGAGGTTCCGCAGCTCGCGGACGTTGCCCGGCCAGGCGTAACGCTCCAGGTAGGCGTAGACCTCCGGTTCGGTCTGCCGCGGCCGCGCCCGGTGCTGACGGCAGAAGTGCTCCAGAAAGTGATCGAAGAGGAGCGGGATGTCCTCCCGCCGCTCGCGTAGCGACGGCACCGGCAGCGGCAGATGGGCGAGACGGAAGTAGAGATCCTCCCGGAAGCGGCCCGCCTTCACCTCCTCCGCCAGGTTGCGGTGTGTGGCGGCCAACACGCGCACGTCTACCTGACGGTCGCGGGTCTCGCCCACACGGCGCACACGGCCGTCCTCCAGCACGCGCAGCAGGCGGGATTGCATGGTCAGGTCCATGTCCCCGATCTCGTCGAGGAACAGGGTGCCGCCGTCCGCCTCCTCGAAGAGGCCGGGCTTGGCCGTCTTGGCGTCGGTGAAGGCGCCCTTGGCGTGGCCGAACAGCTCGTCCTCCACTAGATGATGGGGAATGGCCGCGCAGTTGATCTTGATGAACGAGCGCTGGGTGCGCGAGCTCTCGCGGTGCAGTGCGCTCGCAACCAGCTCCTTGCCCGTGCCGCTTTCGCCCACGATGAGCACCCGGGCGTCGGTGGCGGCGGCCCGCGCGATGAGCTGCCGCAGGGCCGCCACGGCCGGCGAGGCGCCGAGGATGGGCGGCTCGCCTCCCAGGTCGGCCTTGAGGGTGGCCACCTCCCGCTTGAGGGCCTGGTGCTCCAGGGCGTTGCGGATGGACTGCAGCAGCCGCTCGCGGGAGAACGGCTTCTCGATGAAGTCGTGGACGCCGAGCCGCAGCGCCTCCACCGTCTCGCTGATCGATGCCTCGCCCGAGATGATGATGGTGGGCGGCATGCGCTGCATCGCGGCCAGCCGGCGCACAAGCTCGACGCCGCTGATCCCCGGCAGCCGCACGTCGAGCAGTAGCAGATGGGGAAGGGAAACGCGGCCGTCCCCGAAGTGGACCAGCGCCTCCTCGGCCGACGACAGGGCCTGCGGCGCGTAGCCCTCCTCACGGAGCTGCAGCAGCAGGCTGCCGCGGATCTTCTCATCGTCCTCGACGATTACCAGGCGGGTCATGCCGTCACGTCCTCTCGCTTGTGTGGAACGGTAAGCCGGAAGGTGGTGCCCGCCTCGGAGCTCGCCAGCACCTCCAGGTCGCCACCGTGATCCAGCAGAATTTTCTTCGAGATGGCGAGCCCAAGGCCCATGCCCTCGCCCACCCGGCGGGTGGTGACGTAGGGCTCGAAGACCCGCGATCGGATCTCCGGCGGAATGCCCGGACCGTCGTCGGTCACGTCGAGGATGACGCTCGCCTCCGTCTCTCCGGGCCGCAGCGTCACAGTGCCCGGCGCCTCGCCGGTCGAGCGAATGGCGAGCGCGCTGTTGTCGCAGAGGTTCACCAGCACCTGCCGCAGCATGTCGCGGTCGAGCGCCGCAGGCAAAGGCCTCCCCGGCGGCTCGTAGCGCAGCGTCAGGTTCGGCCAGGCGGCGGCAAAAGTGGCGACGAACTCCTCGACCACCGGCCCCAGGTCGTGCACCGCCGGCCGCGGAAGGGAGAGGCGGGCGAAGGAGGTGAACTGCTGGGTGAACTTGCCCAGCCGCTCCAGCTCCTCGCCGACACTGAGCGCCGCCTGCTGCGTCTCCTCCTGGCCGTCCTCCGACAGGAGCTGCTGGAGGCGGGAGAGCTCCAGCCGGGCGGCGGTCAGCGGCGTGCGCATTTCGTGGGCATGGCGGCGGGCCGTCTCCTGCCATATGGAGAGGTTCTTGAGGTAGGCCAGCCGCTTGCGGTCCCGGGCCATGACCCGCGAGGTCTCCTCGATCATGCCGGCGATCCGGCCGAGCGTGTCGCGGCCCCGGTCCTCGATCCGGAGGTCTTCCTCGCCCGCCGAGAGGGCCACGAGGGCCCGCCGCAGCCGCTCCAGCCGCGCATCCTGCCGGCTCTGGCGCAGCAGGTGCGCGCCGCCCGCCATGGCCAGCACGCCGCCCACCGCCGCGAGGACGATCAGCTCCCAGCGCCGGGTGATCCGCTGGCGGTTGTGCTCCAGGATGCGCAAGTGGTTGAGCAGCGACTGCGTGGCCTCGAAGCGGGCGCGGTACTCGTCGCAGCGCTGCGGCTGAAGATGAGCCAGCCGCTTCTGATCGTCCATCGATTGCTCCAGGGTGGCCGTGATCTCCGGATGCAGCCCGAGCCGGAACCAGGGTCCCGAGATCTGCCGCTCGAAGAGCCAGAGCACCGCGACGGCGGCGAGCAGCATGCCGCCGACGGTGACGGCGGCGGAGCGCAGGTTCATCGCTTCCTTCCCGCTTTCTCCGCCGTCAGGGCGAGGTTCCACTCGAGCTCCAGGAGGGGCGCCCGGCCGATCGAGGTCGCCATCAGCAGGTTGAGCACCTGGCTGAACGACTCCGGCTGATCCTCGACCGCCTCGTTCACCGCTCCGGCGCTGCCGGTCTTCTCCGCCGAGAGCGCCTGCGAGAACCAGCGCTGGGCGTCGAGTTGCTCGGCGTGGGAGAAGGGGATGACCGAGAGGTGCACCTCGGCGCTGTGCACCGTGGCCGCCGCCTGCGGGCGCAGGGCCACGAGGCGCACCTCCCGCCACCACTCGGCGAGCTTTTCGAACGACGGCAGCGTCACCCGCACCGGCCGGCCCGAGGCGTCGATGCGCGTCACGATGTAGACCTCCTCCCACAGCTCGTACCGCACGTCCACGCGGGCGCCGCCCTTGGCCTTGCCGGCATTACCCTGCGTCTTCACCTCGAACAAGAAGCTGGTGGTGAGGCCGGTGCCGAGCTGTTTCTTGACCTCCTCCTCGGTCAGGATCGGCGGCAGACGGCTGATCACCAGCCCTTCCTTCGCGACTTCGACGGCTGGTGGCGGCGGCTTGACGAGGGCTCCGAGCCGCGCGGCCGGAACCATCGACAGCAACAGCGCCCACAGTGCCCACGAAGAGAGGCGCCACCTCACGGCACGACCTCTCCCAGATCCAGATAGGTGAGAGTCGCCCTCACCCGCCCCCAGGGATTGCGGAAGACGATTCCGGTGAGGGCCGAGAATCGCTTGAGCGGGCTGGGGCCGAAGTCCGGCGAGGTCTTCTCGACGCCGATCTCGGCGCCCGTCTCCCAGCGCACGTCGACGAAGTTGTCCTTGCTCCGCGAGTGCCGTAGCGTCACCGAGTGCTGAATTCCCACCGAGCCGCCGTACGAATTCACGCTCGTCTGGTCCACCGTCCGGCTGTGGAGGCGCAGGTTGTCCAGGCGGGACGGCCCGCCGAAGACCTTGCCCATGAAAGACACCGTCTGCTTGGAAGAGAAGGGGACGTGCCAGATTCCCGACAGGGCGGCCACCACCTGCTCCGAGTGGAACGGCGCGACCTGCTGGATGTCGAACGGCGGATCGGAAGAAAACTCGTGCAGATCCCGGCTGGAGAAGCGGGCGGCCTCGACTCCGGCGGAGACACTGATGCCGCGTGTGGGCAGGAACGGATCGTCGCTGGTGTCGTAGACCCACTTTCCCTCGGCCCGCTGATACTCCAGCTCTCCGGCTTGAGTGAAGAGCTGGCGGACCCGGTCCGGAGTGTCTTCGAGCACCCCGCGATGGCTATCCGGCTTACCGCGGCGGTCGCTCAGCGAGACCTGAAACGATTGGCGGCCGCCCAGGGGGATCGACATCCCCAGCGACAGCTTGAGCGAGGAATCGAAAGTCCAGGACGAGAAGGTCGGATCGAGAGCGAGGGGCAACACTTCGGTGACGCAGCACAGCTCCCGCGACACACCGGCGCTCGCCAGAATGCCCCGGTGGAGGAGGTCGTACTGCGTAAAGCCCAACTGCAGGCCGTCGCGGGAGTCGAAGGCGCCGAACAGCTCGCCCGAGCGGCCCACGAAGATCCTCGCCCCGGCTACACCGCCGATCGACACGCTCGTCCGGTCGCCGCGGAAAGTCTCGTCCTCGAGGTCCAGAGGGTGCTCGAAGGTGAAGGCGCGAATCCAGTGATCGAAGAAGAACCAGCGGGCGGGCTGCACCGAAATCACCAGCTCGTAGGCCCCCCGCCGGCTTCCCTTGCGCAGGGCGAAGCTGGCGTCGAGCACGAACGGCAGGCGGTGAATCCGGTAGACCGCCAGCCGGAGGTCTTTCTCCGTGTACGACTCGCCCGGCCGCAGCAGCGTCTCCGCCTTGACGATGTTGGCCGCCGCCTCCTTCGGACCCTCGACGGTGATGGTCTCGATCAGGAAGCGGGCCGTCTCGGGCGGCGGCTCTTCCTGGGCCGCGGCGGGGAGCGCGGCCAGAAGGAGCAGGGCGAGGCTCAAGAACCTGCGTGTCCTCAACGACAAATCCTCCGGAGACCGTTACGGGCCATCATGGCGCGTGGCTTCGCCAACGGTCCAGGGCAAACGCGGTGCCCGGCCGGGGCGAGAAGCCGGAGGTGCCCGGAAATCTCGGAAAACACGGTGCTTCGGGGCTTTCCTGGCGGTACCGAGGTGCATCGGGGATTTGTGAAGTCGCTGGGACTGTACAGAGGAGCATACACCTGTCGGCCATCCACCTGCCAGGTCATCCTTCAGTGCCGCTGCTGTAAGGTTTCAGCGCACCGCGAGACTGCCTCTCTTGGAACCCCAAAGGAGAGATCCATGAGAACCGACAAGCAATATCAGTCCCGGCCGCGCCTGACCGCCGTCCTCCTGTCCCTCGCCGGTCAGCCGGTGGGATCCGTGCAGGAAAACGTCGCTGCTGGCGACTCCGTAATCACCGAGACGCGCCTCTGGCCTTCACCGAGATTGGTAGATCTGGATGAAACCGAGCTTGGCCATGCGCGGGAAGTCCGAGTCCAAGGACCAGACCGATGCTGCTTGTTCCGCAGCCAGGGCGGCAATCAGGAGATCGGCGGCTCCGAAGTGGTCACCTGCCCGAGTTGCGATATTTACCCAGGAATCCATCAACTCCCAGGTGGCCTCGGTCGGGAAGAAGATGGGCAAGGCGGATAGCACGCGGCGCAGGCGCTTACTATCGGACAGCGATGCTCCGGACAGGATTTCGATGCGGACGGGCGCGGCGAGAGCGACCTGATCCGATTCCAGCAGAGCACTGAGGTGCTGCGCCTCGTCACTAGACGCGGAGCGGAACGAGGCGATCCAGACCGATGTGTCGACGACGATCAAGAGGACCGGTTCGGCCGGCGCCGAGCGGCTGGGATGTCGATTTCCAGCTTGACCTTGCCCAGCATGGATCTGAGCTCGTCGACCCGCTTTCGGCGCACTAGTTCCTGGAGCGAAAGAATGACGGTGTCCGTCTTCGACTTGAAGCCCAGGAGACTTCTCGCCTCTTCCATCAGCGTTTCAGGGATATCCAAGGTCGTACGCATACGAATGAGGCTACTTCGTATGCTTCAAGTCGTCAAGCAGAGGAACCCGGAGATGAGTCCGGCGGCGGAGGCTTCTTACAGCAGCACAAGCAGCAGGGCCACGCCGAAGAGTAAGGCCAATCCCACACCGATCGTCAAGACGATTGGAAGAACCAGGGATGCGGTCCGACCTCCCAGAGAACGATGCGCCTGAAAGAGTTGTTCCTGCGACTTGTATAATAGGCAGAAGCAAACAGCGCAAAGCTCAAACCCCCAAAGCTGATGAAGAACGCTATACTGGTGATGAGGTTCGAGAAGAGAGCGACACGTTTGCGCGCCGGAGCTCCCAACCTCTCGTAGTTGAGCGCGTGGAGAATCCCGCCCGTAAGCGGAGTCAGGACCAGCGACATCACCGCGATCTGCGTAGGGCTCCAAGGAAGCTTGTCTTGACTCATCATCCAGTCCTTGGTGTCTTCACATCAAGATCTATTTCCGGTTCAACCATTCCACTGCCCTCTTGATCCCACCCAGGGTGAGGTCCTCCATCCGGAAGACCTCGGCGATCCTCTTCATGGTGGTTCTTCCGTAGGCCTCGCGCCAGTTCTCTTTCGGGATCGGATTGAGCCAGACGGAGTGGCGGAAGCGGTCTCGCAGGCGCTCGAGGCGGCGGATGCTGGGCTCGGAGTCCTCGTCGCCCCAGGTGATGGCGCCGCCGGGATAGAGGAGCTCCTCAGGGGCCATTGAGGCGTCGCCGAGAATTAGCAGCCGCGTCTCCGGCGAGCGCTGGAGGAGCTTTTCGAGCGGGAGGGGAATGCGCCGCTGCGGGTCCTTGTAGACCGAGCCGTAGATCGTGTTGTGGAAGAAGTAGGTGTCGCGCCGCTTGAAACGGTCCCGCACCTTGGCGAAGAGCAGCCGGGTCAGCGCGACGTGGGGAAGCATCGAGGTGCCGCCGTTGTCGATCAGCAGCACCACTTCGATCTTATCCAGCAGGTCCCGGCGGAAGACGAGCTCGATCTCGCCGCCGTTCCTGGCGCTCTCGTAGATTGTGGCGTCGAGATCGAGCTGGTCGCGAGGTCCTGACGGCTTCAAGCTCTTCATCGAGGCCAAGGCTTGCGAGAGGTTGGCGTGGCTCAGGGTGTTGTCGTCCGAGTAGTCGATGTAGCGCCGCTCGCCGATCACCTTCAGAGCCGAGCGCCGGCCGCCTGCCGTCCCCGCGGGATCGAACTTCACGCCGCCGCTCGAATTTCCCGAATGGCCGAAGGGCGAGTTGCCGCCGGTGCCGATCCAGCGGCTGCCGCCGTGGTGAGCTTCCGTCTGCTTGCGCATCGTCTCCCAGAAGCGCTTCATCAGCTCGTCCGGCGGGAAGGTCCACAGCGCGTGCGCCGGCAGCTCGCCCTGGCGGATGGCCGTCTTCAACCACTCCCGGAACTGCGGCGTGTCGAACAGCTCCGGATCTCCTTCGGTCACCCGCGGCAGGTCGAGCCCATAGAAGTGGAAGGCGAAGGCCCGCTCGTAGGAGTCGACGTGCTCCACCCGGCGAACGAAGGCGAGCCTGGCGAAGAGAAAGAGCGAGTCGAGGTCCGGCGCCAAGCCCCGCTCCATTCCCTTGTAGAAGTCGATGGCGTCGGTCAGCGAGACCGGGACGCCGTACTCCCGCAGGCGGAGGATGAAGTCGTCGAGGAACACGCGATCCGATCTTTCGAAGCTCAGTTCAACCGCGGCCGCTTCCCGCCACTGCGATAGGAGAGGATGTCCTCCGTCCGCTTGAGGAGGGTGCCGACGAAGGGGATGTTGAGGCGGTCCGGCGTGACGCGGGCGTGCTTCAGGGCGCCGAGCCAGTTGAGCAGCTCCGAGGTCGCGGGCGGCTTCTCGTAGCCCCGTCCGCGCAGCTCATAGAAGATGCCGAGCGCCGCGTCCAGCAGTCCACGGTCGAGGTCCGGGAAATGAAGATCGACGATCTCCCGCATCTGCTCCGGGTTGGGGAAGGCGATGTGGTGGCAGTAGCAGCGCCGCAGGAACGGGTCCGAGAGCTCACGCTTGGCATTCGAGGTGATGATGATCACCGGCCGGATCGTGGCACCGATGATCTGGTTCACCTCGCGGATGGTGAACTCGCAGTCCTCCAGCACGTCGAGCAGGTTGTCCTGGACGTCGGATTCCGTCTTGTCGATCTCGTCGAGCAGCAGCACGACCCGCTTCTCGCTGCGGAAGGCGCGGCCGATGGGACCCCAGATCACGTAGTCGAAGAAGCGGTTGACGTCGCGGCCCGTCTCCGTGGTGCCGAAGCGTGCGTCGTTGAGGCGGAGCACCGTGTCCTGCACGTAGCAGGCCTCTTCGCCCTTGATGGTGGACTTGCAGCGCAGCGTCTCGATCTCCATGCCGAGCGAGCGGCTGATCTCGAAGGCGAGTTGCGTCTTGCCCGTGCCGGCCTCGCCGGTGAGCAGCAGGGGCTTCTCCATGGCGATGGCCATGTTGACGATGGCCCCCAACTCCGGGTCGAGATAGTAGCGCTCGGTGCTCTGGAACTCCATGCGGCGAACTCTCCCTTCCTTGCCGTCGGCGGCTTGGACCCACAGCGGCGATCCTGTCAAGTCCGCAGAGTCTAGCAAAGGGGGACCAAGCGGCAGCTCTGTGAAGCTCCAGGACATGATCAGCTCGAAGTCGAAGAGCGCAATCGGGGGGCCCAGATGCCGCTGGACTGGTAGCCTCTCTTTCTCCTCTGTAGTTTCTCAAGGGCTCGCAATTCAGAGCCAGCGGCACCCTTAGAAATCGAGGGCGGTCCCTCGCCGCGATACCGGATCGCGGCCTGTCCTCGAAAATCTGTCCCGGCGGCCCATGGGCCAGGAACCTAGGAGGAATCCGCATGAAAAAGACGCAAAAGATCTTGACCGGCGCGGCGCTTGGGGCCATCGCCTTGGTGCTCACCACCGGAGCGGTCCACGCCGCCCCGCCACCCTGCAACGAGCCCGTCAACACCATGGGCACGGTGACGCTCCCTCCAGCGGGCTGCCAGTATCTCAGCCCCAGTCAGGTCCACATGATCATCAACGGCCTGCCTCCGGGAACCACGATCATCCTGGCGCCGATTCACCAGAACTTCATCTGCCGGACGTCGACGCCTCCCTGCCACGTGGCCGGCGGTCCGCTGGGCGGCGAAGTGGAGAATTTCACCTCGACCGCGGTGTTCAGCTTGAGCGGTACCGGCGCGCTGAGCGGCTGGAACCGTACCGTGACCGTTCCCCTGACCGTCCAGGTCGCCACGGCTCCGCGCACGGCCGGGGCTTCAGTCCAGACCTTCAGCACCAACATGGAGATCATCCAGGGCGCGATCTCCGGGGATCCCGACTTCGCCTCCTTCCAGGTCGTGGGTGGCACGGCCAACGGTTTCTCGAGCCCCGGCTCGACGACCCTGACCCGTCAGTCCAACGGCACTTTCAACGTCAGCAGCGGGTTCAACGTGGGCTACTCCATCAAGTTCGTCGGCGCTTCGGGAGGCCATCTCGCAGGGCTCAGCGGCACCACCGAGGGTACCGTCGTGATGCAGGCGCAGGCGTCTCCGCAGAAGTAGACCTCCTTCCGACAGTCTCTGCCGGGCGGCTGTGATTCGCCGCCCGGCCCGCGTTGCAGAGATAATCCTCACGGATGAATCCCCTGTCCCGAATCGCCCTCCGGCATCCCGGCCGGACGCTGGCCGTGGTGGCTCTGCTCACCGCGGCGGCAGCACCGGGCCTCGGCCGCCTGGAGATGCGAACAGACGGGGCCGCGCTCGTCCCGCCCCGGGCGGCGGCCGTGGTCTACGACCGCGAGGTCCGCCGGCACTTCGGGATTCGCGATCCCATGGTGGTGGTGGTGCGGACGCAGCGGCTGGAGGGGATCTTCAACCCCGAAACCCTGTGTCGGGTGCGCGACCTGACGGTCGCGCTGGCGCGGATTCCAGGGATCGGACCGGGAGGCGTCACCAGTCTTGCCACCGAGCAGGGGTTCCGCTTCATTCCCGGAACGCTCCGGCGGCGCACTTTTCTCGATCCCATCCCGGAAACTCCCGCAGAGCTGGCGGCGCTACGCTCGGATCTGGCGCGAATCGGCGTCTACGACGGCGTCCTGGTGGGCGCGGGAGGCCAAGCCGCGGCAGTGGTGGTGGGTGTGCCTCCCGGCGCGGACCGGCAGGCCCTCTATCGCCGGGTGCGCCTGGAGGCGCGCGGTGGAGGGAGCGACCGCGTCGAGGTGCTGGGCGCGCCGGTGGCCGAGACCCTCTTGGGGAGCCACATCCTGGCGGATCTGGGGTTGCCGGCCTCGTGGCTGGGAGCCGGGGCGGAGGATTCCGGCCGCCGCATCGGGCTGGTGCCGGCATCGCTCGCGATGATGGGGCTGGTCTTCCTGATCGGCTTTCGCCGGCCGGCGGCAGCCGTGCTGCCGCTGGCCAAGGTGGGAATCTGTCTGGTCCTCGTATTCGGCGTCATGGGCTGGCTCGGCGTGCCGGTCTACCTCACGACCGCGGTGCTCCCCGTCCTCTTGCTCGCGGTGGGGACGGCGAGCGAGGTCCACCTCTTCCGGCGCTTCGGAGCGTTGCGCGGCGAGCGGCCGTGGATGACCGGCCGCGAGCTGGCCGGCGTGGCGGTGGGGGACGTGGAGGCGCCCGTGTTGCAGGCGGCGGCCACCACGGCGGTGGGATTTCTGTCCTTCTCCCTTTCGTCCATCGGACCGGTGCAGGTGTTCGGGCTGGCCGCGGCTGCGGGCGTCCTCCTTTGCCTGCTGGGATCGCTCGCCGCGACGCCGGCCGTGCTTGCGTTGGTGCCGCCGGGATGGATGTCCCGCAGCCTTGGAGCCCCAACCGAAACGGACGGACTTTTCGGCCGGATCGCCCGCTTCGCCATCCGCCACCGCCGGGCCGTGCTGGCCGTGGCCGCTGCCGTGGCCCTGCTGGGCGTGGACGGCGTGCGCCGCGTCGTGGTGCAGGACAGTTGGGTGGACGGCTTCGCTCCCGAGAGCGAATTCGCCCGCGCCATGCGGCAATTCGACCGCGACTTCGCCGGCGCCCATGTCCTCCAGGTGGCGGTGGAGACGGAGGCGCTTCACCGCGCCGGCGAGGTCCCGGGCGCCGCCGTGGGAGACCGGACTCTGACCCTCGCCGCACTACCCGGGGTCCCGGCGCCGCAGCTTCTCGGGAGCTTCCTCGACCTCGAAGGACCCCGAGGAGCCCCTCAACCTCGGCAATGGTCATCCTGGGTGGCGACAGCCCGGCCAGAGGGGGGCCGGATCGTCCTGGGCTGGCCCATTACGGGAGGCTCGCCCAAGTTCTGGCTCGTGCCGCGTCCGGAGGACCGCGTGGGGTGGGCGCTGCGTCGCGAGCCGCTGGCGGTGCCGGCTGTGCTGGAGCGGGTGCGGGACCTGGAGCAGTTCCTGGCCGGGCGCCCTGGAGTGGGCGGCGTGCTGGGGCCGGCGCGGTTCCTGGAGACGGCCTCCTTCCTGACTGCGCTGGGCCATTCCAACTCGCGGCACCTGCCGGACTCGCCCGAGGCGGCGGAAATCGTTTGGCACAACTCCGGCGTGCTTTTGGGCCGCGAGCGGCTGAGCAGGATCGTGGACGCCGATCACACCCGAGGCTTGGTGACCGTCTTCCTCCGCGGCTCGAATTTCGCCGGCGCCGGCCGGCTGATGGCCGATCTGAAATCCTGGGAGCACCGGCATCTGGCACCCATGGGCGTGCGCCTTGGATTCGCGGGAGACGTAGCCGTGAGCCAGGCGCTGATCGGCGCTGTGGTGGACACGCAGGTGGAGTCCTTGGCACTGTCGCTGGTGGGTATCTTCGCCGTGACGGCGTGGCTCGCCCGTTCGGGGAGGCGGGGCCGGCTCTGCGTCGTGCCGGCGGCCTTCGCGGTGCTCCTCGACTTCGCCGCCATGGGTTGGCTGGGCATCCCCCTGGGAGTCGCCACCTCCATGTTCGCGGGCATGACGCTGGGGGTGGGAGTCGACTACGCCATTCACCTCCTGGCGAGAGAGGAACGCCTGCGGAAGGAAGGACTGGGAAACGAGAAGGCCCTGGCCCGCGCTCTGGCGGCGACGGGCCCCGCCATCCTCATCGACTCGACCAGCAGCATCCTCGGCTTCGCCGTGCTCCTCCTCTCCCAGGTGCCGGCGAACCACCGCCTCGGCGGATTGCTGTCGCTGAGCCTGGTGGTCTGCGTGCTGGCGACGCTATGGGTGGTGCCGGCCCTGGCGTTCAAAGCCTCGGGAGCGCCAAGATAACGCCAGCCCCGTCACACCAACGGCGCCTGGCCGCGGCGGGCTTCCGGCGGCGGACAGTTCTTCAGACGGAGCTTCTGCTCCAGTTTTTCGCCGAGGATCAAGAGGACGAGGGTCAGGGCGACGGCGATCATCGAGATCGCCCATTGACCGGCGCCGCAGGCAATACCAAGGGCGGCCACCACCCAGACGGAGGCCGCCGTGGTGAGGCCATGCACGCTATGGGTGGAGTCGTCTCGCAGGATGACGCCGCCGCCGAGGAAGCCGATGCCGGCCATGATGCCCTGGATGGTGCGCAGCACGGCCGCGGGGTCCGCAGGGGCAAGGTCGAGGCTCGCCAGAGTGATGAGAGCTGCGCCAAGAGAGACGAGCCCATGCGTTCGCATGCCCGCGGGCTTGCCATAAAGCTCCCGGTTTAAGCCGATGACACAGCCGATGAGCGTGGCCACGGAAAGGCGAATGAGGACCACTTCGAAGGGCATCGTGGGAATGGTGACGTTCATGAGAGCACCTCTCGCCTGCGCTCGGGTGGTCTTCTTGGACCTTCAGGAACTTGCCCGAGATCCTATCGCATCGGGTCCGCCCCGCCCCCCGGTGAAACTCTTTCCCTCTCTCCGGCGTCATAGGCGGACGGTGATATCAGGGCATCAGGGCCTGGCTTCGAACCCGTTCACCTCATCTTTCTTATACTTTCCCGGGGCGGGCCGTTCCGGACGGTCCGTCCCGCTTCTTGGCCGGTGAGGGCTTTGCGCCTCGCCGCGCGTCGCTTTGCGAAGTACCTAGAGATACCCGAGGGCGTGGAGACGCTGGCGGGTCTCGTCGTCCAGCGCCGCCGGCAAGGGCTTCAACCCCTTCTGGCTCTTCAGGATCTCGGCTTTGATCTGGGCGAGAAGCCAGCCGGCCCGCACCGGGTTCTCGCCGATCCGGTCGGGCCCCTCCTCGCCGTTCGGACCCAGCCGGTACAACTCGGGCTCAGGCGCCAGGGCGCGGCTCTGCGGCAGGATCGCTTTCCAGCCGTCATGGACGAGACTCATTCCCCTGCGGTGGTCGTACCTGAGGTGGGAAAAGGCTTTGCGGGCTCCGAGGCCATCGACCTCGGCGAGGCCGCGGAGATCGGTGCCCGGCAGGCCGGCTGGCGGCGTGAGGCCGGCGGCGCGCAGGATCGTCGGCAGCAGATCCACGTGCTGGGCGAGCGCTCGCACGCGCTCGCCTCGAGTCTGGCCGGGCCACTTGACGATCAGCGGGATGTCCAGTAGCTCCCGGTAGAGGTCGTGGCCGTGACCGATCTCGCGGTGCTCGCCCAGCTCTTCGCCATGGTCGGCGACGAACACGAGCAGGGTCCCGTCATAGAGCCCGCGGGCCTTCAGGCCGTCGAGGAGCGCGCCGAAGCTGCGGTCGTTGCCGGCGACCTCAGCGTCGTAGAGAGGGATGAGCTCGCGAGTGAGAGCGTCCCGTTCGGCGCCTCGAGTCTTGTAGATCCGGTCCAGATCCTCGGCGGAGCCGGCCTCGGGACGAGCTCCCGGCGCGAACCGTAACCGGTCCTCTCGCGAGGGCTCATAGGGAGCGTGAGGATCGACCGTATGGACATAGAGGAAGAAGGGACTTCGGCCGGCGCGGGCGTCCAGCCAGGCGAGGACGCGGCGGGTCACCGCGCCGGAGCCAGGCGCCGCCATGTTGAGGAAGAAGTCGTCGAATCCCTGGTCCATTCCCGTCGCCGGGCCGACGTTGCCGTTGGAGCTGAAGGCCGCCGTCCGGTAGCCGGCGCCATGCAAAAGCTCCGGCAGGGTTACCGCCGCCTCGGCGAGCCGGTCTTCGACGGTTTGAACGCCGTGCATCCAGGGCCCCAGCCCGGTGAGGATCGAGGCGACGGAAGGCCGGGTCCAAGGCGCCTGCGCTACGGCATGCTGGAACAGGGTGGCCTCTCGGGCGAAGGCGTCGGTCCGCGGCGAGGTGGGGCGGCCGGAGTAGGCCCCCACTCGGTCGGCGCGCAAGGTGTCGACCAGATAAACGATCACGTTCGGGAGGGACCGCTGCGCATTTTTGCCGGCGGGCGCCGGGGTGCCGGCCGGCGCGCCCCGCGCTTTTCGTGACGGAAGCCGCGCCAAGAGGAGAGGACGCTCCACGACCAACGTGCCGCTGGCCGCCGGCGACTCCGGCACGGAGCGCAGGGCGAGCCGGAGCAGGTGGCGGCCCCGCCCCGGAAGCTCGATCCGCCGGCTCTCCGTGCCGGGCGTGAGAGTCACCAGGACTCGCTCGCTCCCGCCCTCCTCCTGCGCGGCGACCACGAGGTACCCCTGTCCGTCCTGCGATTGGATTCCGCGGAGCGCCAGAACCCCCTCGGCGGGGACCTCGAGGAAGAGCGCGACCTCGGTCCCGAACGGGAGGACGATCGAGCCAGCTTCGGAGCGCGGCGGCCCGGCGGCGTTCGCCAGGGAGGGGCGAAGGGTCAGGAGATCCCAGGCCACGGCGAGATCCCGGTCGCCGGACCGGGTCACCCAGCGGTAACGGAAGGCGAGGCGGTTCGTCCCGGCCACCTCGGCCGCGCGGGGCAACTCCAGGGTGTAGTCGTTCAGACCGGGACGCAGAGTCACCGTGCCCACCGGCCGGCCGTTGAGCTCCACGGTCACGGCCTGGGGGCCGCGGTCTCCGCTGTCGAAGGGAGCGCAGCGCAGACCGGCGCGCAAGTCGCGCGGCGCCGCCAGGAAAAGCTCGACGGTCGACACCTCTCCCTGGCTCCACACGATCGTGGGTCCCCGCCGGCCGCCCCCCTCGTCGAAGGACCATCCGCTCCTGAGATGGGACCGTGCTCCCGGCGTCCCAAAGTCGATCTGGCCGGCCTCCTGACGCACCTCGGCGAGGGGCAGGAGAGCGGCGAGGTCGGAAACCGGTGCGAGGTGCTGCTTCGCCGGCGAGCAGGCGGCAAAACACATCGCGAGGAAGGCCGGGATGGCGCGCGCTGAACCGGATTGGCGAGAGCTTCTCAAGATGTTCGATTCCCCCAGGACCGCGCGTTTCCGCGATCCAGAGTCTAGAACACCTGTCGCGGCGAGCGGCTTGGTTACGGGTAGCGCCGATACGCCGGCTTCTTCGGCGTCCACTTCCTCACCTTCGGGATCGCCGCCAGGGCCGCCTTGACGGCGGCTTCGAGCTGCGGGTCGCGGCCGGCGCGGAAGGACGCGGAATCCCAGTCAACCACGATGTCGGGGTGAACGCCGTCGTTCTCGATCCCCCAGGTGCCATGGGGATCGTAGGCGGCACGGTTGGGGACTGTTAAGCGGCCGCCATCGATCAGCGCCGGGGAGAACAGGGCGCCGCCGATGCCGCCTCCATAGGTGCGGGTGCCCACGATAGGGCCAAGACGCGCGAGCTTCCACATCAGGGCGAAGGTCTCGGCGGCCGAGCCGTTCTGCCGGTTGACGATCAACACCTTGGCGCCGCCGAAGGTGTCGATGGGCATGGGCAGGTCGTTCCCCTCGCGCCAGCGGTAGGCGTAGATCGGCCGGCGCTGAAGCAGCTCGATGGCGGAGTCGAAGACGTTGCCGCCCGGGCTCCAGCGCTGATCGACGACGAGCCCTTCGGCGCCGCTGTTGCCGGTCACGCCCCGGATCAGCTCCTCGAATCCCGCTCCGCCGTGGTTGGGGACGTAGACGTAGGCGAGCCGGCCGCCGGACAGCTCCTCGACCCGCCGGCGGTTCGCCTCCGCCCAGGCAAACCGCCGCAGGGTGCTCTCACCCGCCAGCGGCACCACGGTGGCCGTGCGGGTGTCGCGGCCGTCCGCATCCGCGGCGACCTTGAGCGCCACCGGCTTGCCCGCCTTGCCCGCGAAGTAACTGTAGACGCTGCGCTCGGCACGAATCTCCTCACCGTCCACCGCGAGCAGGTAGTCGCCCTCCCGCACGTCGACGCCGGGCTGGTCGAGCGGGGCCTGGAGCAGGGGGCTGGCCGCTCCGGGCCGGGGCGAGCGGTAGATCCGGTCGATGCGGTAGCGCCCGCGGTCGGCGTGGAAGTCGGCTCCCAGCAGGCCGATTCGCCCGGGCCTGACGGCGGGAGGCGGGACATCTCCGCCGCCCACGTTGAGGTGGGAGATGGAGAGGTAGGCGAGCATCCGGTAAGACAGCTCGTCGAGGTCCGTCCGGCGGGTGATTCCCGGCAGGTAGGCGGCGAAGTGGCGCTCGAGATCTCCAAGATCCTGGCCGTGGAAGCCGGGATCGTAGAACCAGTCCCGGGTCACGCGCCAGGTCTCGCGGTAGATCTGCCGCCATTCGGCCGCCGGATCGACCTCCACCGTCAGGCCGGCGAGATCGAGGGGCTTGCGCTCGTCGCCGGCCGGCGCGCCGGTGGCCATCAGCCGCAAAGCCGGGCCGTCCTTCTCGTCGGTCCGGTAGACGAGCGTGCCGCCATCGGCGGAGACGGCGAAGTCACGCACGTCCGCGGCGATCTTCTCGGGCTCGGCGCTTTTCGACAAGGTGTAACGGTAGAGGACGAGCGTGGGGTCGCCTGCCCCTGGCGTGGCGGGCCACTCCTGGGCAAGGGCGAACAGCACACCCGGCCCGCCGGTCGCGAGCCCCACGAAATCGCGCTCGTCCGCCGTCACCGGGACGATCCGCCGGCCGAGGCCGTCGAGGTCGATCTCCGCGGTGTCCGCCGTGGGCTCCCAGCGCGCATCCGGGTGTGGTTTTCCACTCAGGGGCAGGAGCGGCGGCGGATCTCCCCGGCGCAGCACCACGGCCAGGAGCCGTGCCGTGACCAACGGGCGGGCCATGAGGCTCGACATGACGCCCCAGCGGAGATCGTCCGCCGCGGCCATGCGCGCGTTGGCGCTGGCGGTGAAGAAGAGGTAGCGGCCGGAGCGATCGAAGGCCGGAGAGCCCGACTGGGATTGGCCGTCGGTGACCTGGACGGAGCGGCCATTCTCAGCGTCATACAAAAAGATCGTCCGCACGCGGGTGTCCAGCGCCTGCGAGAAGGCGAGCCAGCGGCCGTCCGGCGACCACGCGGGCTCCCAGGCTCCCTGGCCGATGTGGGATGAGGTGGCGATCTTCCGCGCCCGACCGGCTTCGACGTCCGCCACCCACAGCGACAGGCGTTTGTCCGAGAAGGCCAGCCGGCGGCCGTCCGGCGACCAGGTGAGCTCACGATAGAACGACGGATGCTCCTCGACGGCGATCCTCCTTGGAGGACCGTCGCCCACGGTGGGACGGACGTGGATCTCGTACTCGCCGGAGCTGTCCGAGAAGTACGCGATCCACTGGCCGTCGGGAGAGGGTACGGCCGTCCGCTCGGCGACTCCCGGAGTGCGGATGAGGTTCCGCGCCTTGCCGGTGGCGGGATCGAAGGCGAGGACCTCGCCGCGGGCACTGACGATCAGCTCCTTGCCGCCGGAGGTGGGAATTGCCTGTTCGAGAGTGCGGATGGCCGGCACCGTGCGCGCCGCGAGCTCGGGAGCGGGGACGGTCAGGCGCACCTCCACCGTGCGGTCCTGCCGCTTGGCGATGTCCCAGAGATGAATGGCGCCGTCGGCGACGAAGACGACGGCGTCCGGCGCCGCGGCGGCGATCCGGATGCCGTGCTTTAAATACCGGGTGAGCTGTGCCGTCTTGCCGCTGCGCAGGTCGTGAGCATAGAGATTGGGAGTGCCCGTGCGGTCGGAGACGAAGTAGAGGGAGCCGCCGATCCAGAGGGGGAAGCGGTGATTGGCGTCCGGACCGGTCAGTGCAGGCCGCTTCTCGATCTTGCTGTCGGCGAGCCGGGCGATCCAGATCGGGCTCGTGTTGCCGCCGCGGTAGAAGCGCCATTCGTCCCACGAGTTGCCGAACGGCACGTAGGCGATGTGTGAGCCGTCCGGCGAGAAGGCCCCCTGCCGGGCCTCGAAGAGTGGGAGGCGTTCAGGGGTGCCGCCGTCGCGGTCCACGGTGAAGAGCCGGTACTGGCCATCCCCCTCGCGATTGGAGACGAAGAGGATGCGCCGGCCGTCCGGAGACCAGCCGCGTACCCGGTCCTCCTTGGGATGCCAGGTGAGCCGGCGGGCCTCGCCGCCCGCTGCGGGCATCACGAAAATATCGCCGCCGCTGCCGGTGTCGCGGCTGAAGGCGAGCCAGGCGCCATCCGGCGAGAAGGCCGGCGTATCCGCATCGCCCGGGGCTTCGCTCAGACGTTTCGCCTCGCCGCCTGTGCGCTCCACGGTCCACAGGTCGCCGGCCAAGGTGAAGACGATCTGCGTGCGGCTGGCGGCGATCCCACCCAGGAGCAGCGGCGCCTTCACCGTGACTGTGGGCGGGGATGGCGGAGCAGGCTTGGCAGCGGCCTGCCCCAAGGCGGGAGCGGCGGTGAAGGCCAGGGCAATCCAGGCGAAAAGCTTCATGATGTTTTCTCCAAACACCTTTAAGACGAGTACCCGAGGGAAAAGGTTCTGAAGGATCGCGCGTTATACGATCTCCAGTCATGGCATCCAAGACTGGACTCAACGCCGAGATCCGCGACCTCTACCGGCTGCCCCCCGAGGAATTCACGGCGGCGCGCAACGCGCTGGCCTCGCGGTTGGGTAAGGAGAAACGGAAGGACGACGCGGCCGAGGTCAAGTCCCTGCCCAAGCCGACGCCGTCCGCCTGGGCGGTGAACGCGCTGTTCGATCGCCAGGAGCAGAAGATGGATGCCCTGATCGCGGCGGGCAAGCGGGCGCGGTCCGCGCAGAAGGAGGCCGTCGCGGGAAAAGGGGCCGAGTCGCTGCGGGAGGCCATCCGCCTCGCGCGTGGTCTCGCGGATGAGCTGCGCTGGGACGCTGCGCAGATCCTCTCCGAGGGAGGCCGCCCGCCGGGCCGCGACCTGGTCGAGCGCATCGCGGCCAATCTCCAGGCGATCGCCTTCAGCCCCGCCGCCGCCGAGCAGGTCGCCCGCGGCTGGCTGGACCGCGATCTCGATCCGCCCGGCTTTGAAGTGCTGGCCGGGCTCCAGGTCGCCGCGTCTCCCGTGGTGGATATCGCCAGCCGCCGCCTGCCTCCGGAGAAGAAGGTCAAGGAGAAGGCCAAAGAGAAGGACGAACGGGCGCCGGCGCGCCGCAAGAAGAAGGTGCTCCCCATGCCGCGCCCGCCCGCCCGCGATGCCCGGGAGATCGCCAAGGACAAGGCCCGAGCGGCGGAGGAGGCGAAGCGCCTCGAAGCCGCCGAAGAGGCGCGCCGCGAGAAGGAAGCCGAGGTTCAGCGTCGTCGGATCGCCGTTGCCGAGGAGAAAGTCGAGCGCGCCCGCGCCGAGGCAGACCCGTTGCGCGAGGAGGCGGACCGGCTGGCGGCGGAAGCGGCCGAGGCGAAACGGGCGGCCGAAAAAGCCGAGCATGCTGCCGCCAGGGCGCTGGAGAAGGCGGACCGCGCCGCCGAGCGCCTGGCCGCGGCGCAGGAGGCGTTGGAGCAGATCCGTTGAGCGCTGCGTGAGACCGCAACAAAAATCCTCCTTGACCGTTCTAAGTGTGGAGATTGAGTCAAGGAGGTGCTTCAATGGCGACCACGATCCATCACAACCAGAGCGGTCAGCGGATTCGCTGGACTCTCTTGAGCCTTGCCGGAATTCCATGCGGTTTGATCGTTGCCCTGGCCTTCGGAGTCCCACTCCAGACGGTGGTGGGTCTGTTGCTGATCACTCCGATCCTCACCGGCATGGTGGGAGCGGCCGTGAGCACGTCGAAAGTCCTTTTGCGCCGCCGTCCCGAGAGGCGTTAAGCCTACGTCTGCCGCAACGCCGCCAGCGGATCGAGCTGCGAGGCGCGCTGGGCCGGCAGGTAGCAGGCGACGAGCGCCACGAAGGTGAGGATCGACGAGACGATCGCGAAGGTGAAGGGATCGTTGGCGTCGACGCCCACGAGGAGGCTCTGGAGCAGGCGCGACAGGCCCAGAGCGCCGAGCATCCCCAGCACCACACCCGCCGCCACGAGACTCAAACCCTGCCGCAGCACCAATCTCAGGACGTCGTCCGGATGGGCGCCGATCGCCATGCGGATGCCGAACTCCCGCACCCGCAGGCTCACCGAGTAGCTGAGCAATCCGAAAAGTCCGATCACGGCCACGGTCAGGCCGAGCAGTCCCAGCAGTCCGGCGATCTCGGCGTACATGCGCTGTCCGGCGAGACTGCGGTGCATCTGCTCGTCGGAGGTCGTCACGTCCACGAAGGCGGGGTCCGGGTGGGCCGAGCGGGCCGCCGCCCGCAGCGCCGGCAGCAGCGTGGAGGGCGGTAGGGACGAGCGCACCATCAGCGTCATTCGCGAATGCTTGTGCTGGTCGTAGGCGAAGTACAGCGTCGGCTCGGCCGGATCGGCGGCCGACACCATGCGCGCGTCCCGCACCACGCCCACGACCTGAAAATCCGGACCGAGCTCACCCGTGCGGGGCGGCTCGCCACTGGTGACCCAGCGGCCGATGGGATCGGCATCTCCCCATAACTTTTGGGCCAGCGTCTGGTTGACGACTACGGCCGGGGAGGTGTCCTTGCGGTCCCGTTCATCCAGCGTGCGGCCCTGGACGATAGGGGTGCCCACCGAGTCGAAGTAGCCGGGCGCCACGATGTTGAAGGCGCCCTCCTGCCACGTGTAGGGGTGCTCGTGGCTGGCGAACCGGCTGCCGCGGGACCAGCCGGCGAGGGGCGGCATCAGGACGAGGGTGGCGCCGCGCACCCCCGGCAGCCGCGAGGCCAGCTCCTGGATTCGCGGGTAGACCTTCGCGCTCACGCCGTCCGCGCCGGCGCTGCGGGGCACGTACATGGTGGCGTAGAGAAGGCCTTTGGGATCGAAGCCGGTATCGGTGCGCTCGGCGTTGCGCAGGCTGCGGACGAGGAGGCTGCCGCCGAGGAGCAGCAGCGCCGAGAGCCCCACCTGGATCACCACCAGCAGCCGGCGCAGCGTGAGCCCGCCCGACTGGGACGCCGTGCCGCCGGAGTCGGCCTTCATCGATCCCAGGAGGTCGCCGCGCAGAGCGTGAAACATGGGCGCGAGGCCGCAGAGCAAGCCGCAGAGGCAGGCGACCAGGAGAGCGAAACCGTAGGCCCGGGCGTCGAGCTGCAGCAGGGTGGCCCCCTCCGTGAGGTTGCCGAGCCCGCCGAGAGAGGTCTGGAGATAGGTCTCGATGCGCCGTGCCAGCGCCACCGCGATGCCCAACCCGGCGATGCCGGCCGCCAGGCAGAGGACCAGGCTCTCGATGAAGGCGCCGAGGATCAACTGCCGGCGGGAGGCGCCGAGCGCGGCCCGAATGCCCCACTCCCTCCTCCGCGCCGTCGTCCGCGCCAGCAGGAGGTTGGTGACATTGGCGCAGGCCAGGAGAGGAAGAGCACCGCCGTGGCCAATAGGATGCGGGCCGCCGAGAGATAGCGGTCGTTCTGCGGGCCCGGGGCGTAGCTGGTCATCCGCAGAAGCTTGAAGACGCGCTTGCCGTCGGGCAGCGGAGCGCTCTGATCGAGGCCGTGGGCGGTGATTCCCAGCGCGGTTCGGGCCTGCCGCAGGTTGACGCCCGGCGCGATACGCCCCACCAGGTTCAGCCACCGGCTCTTCCGGTTCTCCAGCCGCGACAGTCCGGTCACCCAGTCCGAATGGACGGCCGCCACGTAAATGGCGGCGGAGACGCCGAAGCTCGGCAGCCCCTCGGGAGCGATGCCAACCACGAGCAGCGTGCGGCCGTTGATCCGCAGCGGCCGTCCCACGACGGCCGGGTCTCCTCCCAGAACCCCCTTCCAGAATGTTTGGCTGACCACCGCCACGGGCTCGGTGCCCGCCCGGTCGTCGCTGGGCTGGAGCAGGCGCCCGAGGACCGGCCGAACGCTGAACAGCGAGAAGTAATTGCCGGTGACCAGTTGCCCCCAGGCGTAGAGCGTCGTGCCGCCATGCCCCACGGTGGTTCCCATCGCGGAAAAGGCCGCCAGGTCGGTGATGACCTTCTGCTGGCGCTGGACGTCGAGGTACTCCGGATAGGAAGTCGGGGCGTCCGTCTGATCGGCCGTGCCGGTGTAGAGCCAGACCATGCGCTCCGCTCCCGGCGCGTTGATCGTGGGCCAGAGGATGGACGCGAGGTAGGCGAAGAGAGCCGTCGTGGCGCCGATCCCCAGCGCCAGCGTCAGCACCACCACCACGGTCATCTCCGGCTGGCGGGCGAGCGACCGCACCGTAGTCCACAGATTCTTGGCGAAGTCGCGCACCTCGACCCTCCTCGATCCAATCGAGATTTTCTTACGCTGAAGCTGGGGGAGAAGTTTAAGGCAGTTTAGGAGGACATAGGCGCTAACTTAACGTGGTCTGGGAGGTCCCCCCGCCCAAGACCCTCACCCCTGCCCTCTCCCGACCACCCCATCCCCCGCCCCGGGAGAGGGGTCTCGGTTGGGGCGTTTTGGCTGTTCTCCCTCTTCTCCCGGTGAGGGGGCAGGGGGTCGGGAGAAGAGGGCCGGGGTGATGAGGGTCTTGGGCGGGGGCGCTCCCGAGGCGTCAAAGTTAGCGCCTATGGTTTAAGGCCGAACCCCGGCGCGCTGCTCGAACCAGTCCCAGGGGCGGATCAGCTTGAAGCTCCGCTTGCCGTCGAGCATCTCGATGCCGGCCGAGAGATGTCCGTAGCGCACCAGCAGGTCGCCGCTCTTGCGCTGCTTGGAGAAGCTCATCCGGGAGCGGACCTCGAGCTTGCCGCCCGTGGCGTCGAAGGAGTCCAGAGCCACCACGCCGTGGTCGATGCGCAGGGCTCCCTGGGCGGTGACGCCCTCGACGCTCAAGACGCTGTCGAACCACTTGACGACCTTGCTGCGCTGGGCGAACAGGGCGATCAGGGGGCCTGAGTCCCGCATGTCCACCTGGCCGGCGGCGCGCAACGAGAGCGGCTGGCCCCACTCCACCGCGGCGTCGGCGAGCCGGGCCCGCGCCCACCAGCCCGGCGGCGCGCTCGGCGCCGCGTCGCCCGTCTGGCGGTAGGAGATCTCGTCCAGCGTCAGCCGGGCGCCGTCGAGATCGAAGTGCCGGCCCTGGAGATCCGGGCTGGAGAAGGGGGCCTGGAGATTCACGCGCCCCTGGATCTGGAGATCCTGGAAGCCGACGGTCGCCGAGTCGGAGGTCAGGGAGGCCGTCCCCCTCGTGGTGTTCGTGGCGGTCGAGAGCGCGAGCCTGAGGCCCACGCGCCCCGTGCCCGAAAGGAGATAGAAGCCGGCGCCCGCGGGGAGCAGGGCGTCGAAGACCTTGAGGTCCGGCACCACGGCGTCGCCCAGCGTCAGGGACGCGTCGAAGTCCGGCATGGGCACCGCGAGGTCGAGAGGCGCGGCAGAGCTCGCGGCCATCCGCAGGTTGCGGCCCCGGATGTAGTCCGGCCGCCCGGGTTGCCGCAGATCGGCCAGGCCGAAGCGGTCGAGGTCAACGCGCATCGCCGTCCGGCCCTGGGGATCGACGGCCACCGTCACCCGGCCCGCGCCGGACGCGAGGCTGTCCAGCAGCGTGGCCCGCAGCCGGGCGCCGCGGACGGCGAGGCGGCTGCCGGATGCGAGCCGGCCGGCGTCGAGGCGGACGGCCGCGTCGAGATCCCCTTCGCCCTGGAGCGCCAGCCAGGGCACCTTGCGCAGGTAGGGATCGAGGAAACCCAGGGAGGAGATGCGGGCGTGCACGTCCGTCCTGCCGGAGACCTGGCGCAGAAAGGCGAGACCCGGAGAGCCGACGGCCACGGGACCCACGTGGGCCTCCGCCTTCAAGGCGAGATTCTGGGCGACCGGCTGGTCCTTGCGCAGCAGAGTCCCGGCAGCCAGGGCCAGAGCGGCCCGTTGGACGTCGAGGTTCCCCGCGGGGTCGTAGTTGAAGGTGGCTTCGAGCTGAGACGCGCCGGTCAGGAGGAACGGGTCGATGCCGATCTCCCGGATGCCCGCCAGCCGGGCGCCGGAGAGGTGTACGCCCCAGGGGGACTTGGCTTTCTGGCTGGCCGCGGTCGTGGACGGAAAGGCGATCTGGGCCGAGACGCCCTGTGCCTGGAGACCCTCGATGTCGATGTCGTGGCGCGCGAAGGCGGCGAGGTCGAGGCGCCCCGTGGCGTGGTCGACGTCGAGGCGGACCCGGACGCGGGCGCCGGGGGCGTCGACCCGGACACCGTCGAGGCGGATATCTGCCGCCAGGGGCGGCAAGGCGGCGAGGTTCGACTTGGTGCGCAGCTCGCGGGCAGTGACGAACAGCCGGCGAAGCTGGACCTCTGGAGTCTGGATGGTGCCGTCGATGGCCGCGCACTGGAACACCGGTGGGCGGCCTGGCTTGCGTCCGGCTTGCAGCCCCTGGGCCGTGAGGCCGAGCCGTAGCTCCCGAGCCCGCGAGCCGGCCGGAACGTCGGCCGTCAGCTTCAGGGCCGGAGGCGATCCCGCGGCCGATCCGGTGACCAGCTCGGCATGGCTTCCCGGCGTCAGGCGCCCGCGGTCCACCCGGAGATCCGCGACCAGCCGGCCGGGATCGTGGGTACCGTTCAGGCCGCTCTTGGCGAGAAAAGGCAGGCCCGGCACCTGCCCGTGTGCCTTGAGGGAACCCGAGAGGAAATCCCAACCCTCCATACCCGGGTGCTCGTGCGGCACGAAGGGGGCGAAGCTCACCGTGCCGTCGACGTCGAGGTTCTGGGCGAGCAGCTCACCGCTCAGCCACAGCCGGCTCACCGGCATCGCCAGCCGGGTGTCGCCCATGCGAAACTCCCTGCCGAAGACGAACGAGAAGCTCCCCGAAATCCGGCCGCGCCCGTCGCCCGCCAGGCGCAGATCGTTGTAGCTCACGTCGCGGACGCCGGTCAGCTCGACATTGTCGATACGGATTCCCCAGGGCGGCCGGGGCTTTTCGTGAGGCTTCTCGGGCTCCGGCCGCCCTCCCTTTCCTTCTCCGCGCGACACCATGGAGCGCACGCCTTCGCCGTGGAAGCCGTTGACGACGAAGCGCCGGCGCAGGAGGGCCGGCACGTCGATCCAACCGTGTCCCTGGTCCACGGTCACCGTCCAAAGCACGTCGTTCGCGCTCCGTCCCCGGAGCTCGAGCCCCCGCACCCACACGCCCCCCGGCCAGACGCTCCAAGCCGAGGACCACGTCGCCCGGAACCGCTCCGGCCGGCGGTTGATCGCCCAGACCCCAAGCCGCGTGTTCAGAAAGACGTTGGCCGCCAGCAGATACAGCGCGGCCAGGGCGAGGAGGACGAGGAGGAGGCGCTTCAGGCGTGTCCGCACGGTACGCATCTAAGCAGGAGTCCTGCCAACTCGAATCCATTGAACCTGGCAAGCCTCTTGAATGACAAACCGGCCGTAGAGTATTGTGAATTTGCTTCAGCTCTTTCCAGGACCGGTCCAACACTCAAGGAGGTGCACGATGAAGAAGGTGAGAGTTCCGACGCTACTCGTCCTGCTGTCGTTGCTGACGCTTTCGGCCTTGCTGGCCCAGAACGTGCGGGGCACCGCGATCGCCCACCTGCGGTCGTATGAGGAGGTGCCGGCGTTGTCGACCTCGGGGAGCGGAGATTTCGTCGCCACGATCAACGGGGCGGGGACCGAAATCAACTACCAGCTTCGCTACTCGAATCTCAAGGGGCAGGTCACCCAGTCGCACCTTCACTTCGGGCAGAAGGCGGTCAGCGGCGCCATCATGATCTTCCTCTGCTCGAACCTCGGCAACGGCCCCGCCGGCACCCAGGCCTGCCCCCAGTCGGGCACCATCAGCGGCGTCATCCACGCCGCCGACGTCACCGGCAACACCCAGGGCATCGCCCCGGGAGAGCTGTTCGAGATCATCCAGGGTATCCGCAGCGACGTGGTCTACGCCAACGTCCACACGGACCTCTTCCCGGCAGGAGAGATCCGCGGCCAGCTCCAGTTCTCGCGCCACTAGGTGCGAGGCGTGACCCGGCCGGGGCCGATCCGGCTCCGGCCGTTGTGTTGGCTCATCCCGGCAGCCGCCGCCAGCGGCGGACGTGGGCGACGATTCCCGGCGCTCGGAAGACCTCGACTTCGACGCTGCGGGTGCGAGTGGAGTACGTAGCGGTCGCGACCACGTCGAAGAGCCCGGGCCCGAGTGGTGTGACCACGGTGGCGATCTTGCCGTGGCCGAAGTCGTGGGCGGGCGCGCCCAAGTAGGCAGGATTCTGAGCGAGGTTCGCCACCGCCTCGGCCACCGCTGCGTCGGAGAGGGCGGTGAGGATGACGGTCTCGGCGTCCTCGCGCACCAGGCGCATCCGGAGCTGGAGCGACCCGGCGAGCAGGGCGAGGGCGATCGACAGCAGGAAGAGGACCATCAGCGCCATCAGCAGGCCGAAGCCGGCCTCCCCGTGGCGATGGGGATTCACCACGATGCGCCCAATCCGCCTCCCCGGGGCAGGAGGTACATCCGCTGCGTCAGCTCCTCGGTCAGCGCGCCCCGGTAGGCCGGCAACACCGCCAGGGGCGTATGGGGCACCGAGCGGCGGCGGTACGTCACCTGCAGATCGACCACGCTGGTGCCGGACACGATCTGGCAGCTCCACGCCGTCACGCCCCGCCAGAGGAGAGACGGTGGCTTCGGCGGATCGCCGTTCGACGGTATGACTGAGCGGAAGAGGTCCGTCCCCTGCTTGGCGTAGACGATCTCGCCGTCGGGTCCTCCGAGCATCGTGATGGCGGCGAGCGAGCCGTCCACTTGGAGAACGGGAGAGGCGGCGGCCGAGCCCTGGATGTCGCCGCGGATGCGGGCGAGCACCAGCGGCACGGGAGTGTCGGTCGCCTCGCCGGAGGTCTCCGCGAAGAGCTTCGACGTCTCCATCAGCAGCTGCGCCGCGAGTAGCAACCCCAGCATCATCAGCACCAGGGCGATCAAGATCTCGATGAGCGTGAACCCGCCCTGGGCTCCCTCGTTTCTCAAGGCGGGCTCCAGACCATCGTCTGAAGCTCCTTCTGGACCTTGTGTTTGTCCGCTGTGTACCGAGCCTGGAGAGTCACCTGAAAGAGGCCGGGAAGCTCGGTGGGATCGACCTGCATGAAGATGTCGAGGTCTTTGGGGGCGGGCGTGCCGACGGCGGTGGAGTAGACGCCGAGGTCCGCCGTCTCGAGCGGAATCGCTCCCCCGCGCACCGACTCGATCGTCGATTCCATGGCGCGGAACGCCTGCCGCTCGCCGTCCATCCGGCGCACCATCCGTGGATTCTGGAGAACCAGCTCCATGCCCATCAGCAGCGCCACGCCCAGGATCACGAGCGCGATGAGGGCCTCGAGAAGAGTGAAACCGCCCTGACCGGGCTTGGAAGGGCCGGAAGGAATGGCCATGGTGTTGAAGACCCGGGGGAAGGATAGCACCAAGACCCTCATCACCCCGGCCCTCTTCTCCCGGCGAGCGCCCCCGCCCAAGGCCCCCTGTAGGCGCTAACTTAACGTGTCTGAGAGTTTCCGCCGCCCGAAGACCCTCACCCCTGCCCCTCTCCCGCCCCCGCCCAACCCCCCTCACCGGGAGAGGGGTACCCCTGGGGCGTTCTGGCTGTTCTCCCTCTTCTCCCGGTGAGGGGGGTGCGGAGGGGGCGGGAGAAGAGGGCCGGGGTGATGAGGGTCTTGGGAGGGGGCGCTCCGAGGCGTCAAAGTTCCAGCCCCTACACCAGCGCCAGCACCCGCAACGGGCTGCCGCTGCCGTTGACAATCTTCAGCGGCGCGGCAATGACCACGGCTCCGGTGGCCGGGAGCTGGTCCAGGTTGCGTAGGCTGGCGAGGCCGAACTTTCCGGCGCCGTGCATGAGGGTGTGGTTGGGGAACGGGGGATCGAAGGTCCCGGCCTGCCCGGCGTCCGTGCCCACGGTCTCGACGCCCACACCGAGGATGTCGCGCTCCTCGGCCAGGAAACGGGACGTCTCCGGATGGAAACCGGGGGAGTGGGGACCGTCGGGGCCGACGTTCAGAAAATCCGCCGCGCCTTGGCGCTGGCTCCAGCCGGTGCGCAACAGCACCCAGGCGTTGGCGGGGATGCGGCCGTGCTCACCCTCCCAGGCGAGGAGACGCTCGCGGGTGAGGAGGAAATCGGGATTCGCGGTCACGTCGGCCGTGACGTCGATCACACAGGCTGGGCCGACGAAGCGCCGGGCCGGGATGGTGTCGCAGGCATTGTCCGGCAGATCCTTGCCGGTGATCCAGTGGACGGGCGCGTCGAAGTGGGTGCCCGTGTGCTCGCCGAGATGGAGGGTGTTCCAGTACCAGCCCGGCCCCTTCTCGTCATAGTGGGAGATGGTTTCGATCGTCACGCCGGGCGACGAGGCGAAGATCGGCGGCAGGCCGATGACCGGCGTCTCGGGACCGAGGGGCTGAGTGAGATCGACGACGCGGATGCTCCCGGCGTCGATCTCGGCGACGAGCTGCTCGAGTAGGCTCAATCCGGACCTCCTTCTCCTGCCTTCAGTTGGCGCAAGTGCCGCAGATGCCGCTGGAACTGGAAACGGCTCTCCAGATAATGAAGATCGATGAAGTAATTCGCCGGCCCCACGGGCTCGACCTTGGCCACCAGCGTCGAAAGCTCGCGAGCCGCGAGGGCCTCGGTGAAGGCGGTGCGGAGCTCGTCCTCCGTGTGGCACGTCGCGGTGCGAGGCACGCCAGCGGCGGCGGCCATGGCGGCGAGATCCGTCCCGGTGGCCGTGGCGGTGGTGAAGCTGCGGCCCACGGAGAGCAGGACCTCGTTGTCGAACACGACGTGGATGAGATTGGTGGGATGGTAGCGGGCGAGTGTCGTCAGGCTGCCGAGGTTCATCAGCAGCGAGCCATCGCCGTCGATCACCACCACCTGCAGCTCCGGGCGGCTGAGGGCGATCCCAAGGCCGACCGACGAGGCGAGGCCCATCGAGTGCCAGACATAGAAGAACCCCGGCTGATGGCCGAGCGAGAACAGCTCGGCCGGGGCGAAGCCCATGTTGGTGACCACGATGCACCGAGAAAGCTCGGGATAAATGGCGCGCATCGCGTCGACGCGGAGCATCAAGTCAGTCCTCCCACATCAGACTGCGGCCCAGGAGCAGGGCCACTGGCTTGAGGCTCGCCTCAGCCAGCGCCGAGGCCTGGCGAAGGCGCGACGCCACGTGCTCCGGCGAGTCCAGGAAGAGATAGGGGATGCGAAGGGCGTCGAGGACATGCTCGGTGACGCCGCCACCCTCCGTCTGCCACGGGTGCTCCTCCCCGAAGCCGCCGCGATGGCTGACCAGCATGAGGAGAGGGATGCGGTAGAGCTGGGCGAGCGAGACGATGCCGTTGATGCTCGCCAGCAGCCCATGGTTCTGCATCAGCAGCGCCGACTTGACCCCGGCCAGATGAGCCCCAGCCGAGATCCCCACCCCTTCCTCTTCCTTGGCGAGGCGGACGAGGATCATCTCCGGGTCCTCCTCCGCGAGAGTCACGAGATGCACCAGCCACGTCTCCGGCAGCACGGACAGCAGCCGGATGCCGAGAGCCTTGAGGGCGTCGTAGACGATCTGAGAGTTGGGAGCCGAGACGGGCATCTGAGCTTTCCGCCAGCGAGGCGCGGAGAGTCTAGCGCAAAGCGCCCGCCGGCAGAACGTCAACGCTTCGCGGGCTCCTTACGCTTCGGAGACTTCGTCTTCCCCCGCTGAAGCTCCAGCGCGCGCTTTCTCTTGCCTTGAGTCTCGGAGGAGACGAAGACTCCCCAGCCTGGGATTTGGGTCCGGCCTTCGGGGCGATCCGGCCGCTGGAACGCCAGGACATTGGCGAGGAGCTTCCAGAGGTGATCGAAGAGTGCCTGGAAGGAGGCTTGAATCTGCTCGACCGACGGACGCGATTGGAGCTTCGCGACCAGCTCGTCGATCGTGACCCCCGCCTTCTCTGCCTGCTCGCGAAAATAGTTGTAGCGGGCAATGTTGTAAGCGTCGTCCCAGATATCGATGATCGTGCAGTCCAAAGCCACGGCGATCTTTTCGATCGTGGCCTCGTCCATGCCGCGGGTGCCTTTCTCATAACCGTTCATCGTCGACTTGTGGACTCCGATTGCGTGCGCGAGCTCGCCCTGGTCCATGCCCCGGACTTCCCTGCGCAAGGCCACGGCCCGTCCGAGGTGTTTGTCGTTGAACATGGGAGCATAGTAGGCAGGAGATTCGGCAGGATCAATGCGAACAAATCGAGCACGGAATGGTGGAATGCAAAGAAATTGGCGGAGATTCGCCAACTTTTCTTCGCGATACCCCAAAAGGTGAGCGAAGTACGGCAGAAGCCGCGGATTCGTTGTTCAGATTGCCAAGATGCGGGAAAAGAGAAAGTTCATACCGATCGACGTGACACCGTGCGGAGGAAGAACACGGACACTTTCATCACCCCGGCCCTCTTCTCTCATCGCCCTCCCCCGACTTTTTTGGCGCTCCCCTCTCTCCCGGCCGGCGGGAGGGCGATGGGAGAGAGGGGCCGGGGGAGTGAGGCGCGCCTTGTCGTCGCCGCCACCTACACCCGCGTATACCCCGCCTCATGATGAGGCCCGCCCTCCTTGACGACGCGCACCCAGCCGCTGTCCACGAGGCGTCTCAGGACCGCCGAGGCGAGGCGGACATCCAGGGGCTTCGGAAGGGCCCGGGAGAATCGCCGGTTCACCTCAGCCGCGATCCAGGAGGGCCCGAAGACCTGGCCGGCCTGGAGCTCCTCGATCAGCCGGATCACCAGCGGAGCCGGCTGAGGTCTCTTCCCTGGCCTCCAGGGCTCAACCGCTTCCACGGCCTTGGCAGCGGCGGCCTGAGCGGCGGCTTGGGCGGCCGACTGGGAAGCGGCCTCCACGCGACCCGCGATCTCGGCCGCGCCGCCGGACGCGGCCTGAAACGCCTCGAAATGCTTCGTGACCGCCTCGAGCCCGGCGGCGTGAAGGGCGCGCTGCTCGCGATGGAAGACTTCCTGTTGCGCGTGATAGGCCTCGCTCTCCCGGTGCAGCGTCATCTGCGCCTCCAAGTTCGCCAACACCTTCGCTACGGATAGCTCTGAGCTCACACTCTCCTCCTTTGCCGTCGCCGTCTTTGGCCCCCCGCCGCAGATTGCAACGAGCCCTCGGCCGCCCTGTTCCCAGTGGATGGACTTTGCAATGAGAGTCTACCTCAGGACGCCTCCGCCCTGCTCCAGGCCACGGACCCTGGGCCACCTCGTCGCACCCTCCCGCCAGACGGCGGACCCAAGGCTATGTTGCGACAGATAATCTTACGTTGCGATAGCTAGTTCTGCGTTGCGACAGATAGTTTTAGGATGCGCCAGATAGTTCTGTGCTGCGACCGCTAAAACTATGTTGCGACAGACGGGACAATGCGGCCACGGATAGTTCTACGTTGCGACAGTTAAGACTATGTCGCGCTAGATAGAATTATGTTGCGCCAGTTAAGACTATGTCGCAACGAATAAGAATCCGAGCCCCGTAAACCTCGTTGAGTTGCGGCGACTAATCGGGCGGTGCGGTGGATAATCGCCCATTGCCACGGATAGCGCGAGGTTGCGATAGTTAAATCACCGTTGCGCCAGGTCACTCTATCCTGCGACAGATAGAAATATGTTGCGCCAGATAAGATTAGGATGCGATGGGTAGTGTTCCGTTGCGCCGGATAGTTTTAGTTTGCGACAGTTAAGACTACGTTGCGACAGTTAAGTCTATGTCGCGACGCCGAGGGTTACGTTGCGGCAGGCAACTCTAGGTTGCGATGGAACAAGCTCCGTGGCTACGGCTATCCAGCGCTCGCGGCTCCGAGGACCCCGCAGCAGCCAGCCGGCGCGCCGCGGGCTCGGGATGCCCAGCGGCAGCCTCCTGGATGACAGCCTCGCTCGCATGCAAGTCAAGTGCTGTCACTCGACCTCGGTCTAGCCAAGAATAGACACATGCAAATAGAGATTCAGTAGTTGCATCTGTCAGAGCGGGCTGATACAGTGCTCCCTGCTTAATCATATCTAGCTCCGCCGGCTACAGTGGAAGCCGAAACGCATTGGAGGAAAGTAATGAGTCAGAATTTGCGTCGAGCTGTTAATACAGCGCAGCAAGCCACGAGATTGGTTGGTAGCTTAGAGCCGCTGAAATCGGAGAAAAATGTTGCTGTCGCGGGCTTGCTAGGTTTCTTTTTTGGTGCGATAGGAGTAGCCATCTATTTCAGAAGCTGGAAAGATTTTTTTTGTTTGCCTCTTGTCCTAGTAGCTCTTGCCATTGTAGTGCCAGGGATTGGGGTGATCCCTGGGTGGATATTTTCTGCAGTATACGGTATGTACCGCGCAAACACTTCAAACGAAAAGCTCGCACGTTGACGCGCAAAGTTTAATCGTACTTGCAGCTCCACTTGGAGTCTACTATGCCTCAAGACGAAAAATCGTTGGTCGACCAAACAATTGAATTACGCTCAGTACACAGGGAACAAAGCGAAGACCCCTGGGGAGTCTTCACAGATCTAATGGAAGAGATCGCTGCGGGCCGAGGCCACGAAGGTTTGGAGGAAGAAAATGCGGCTGCGGATGCATCCGCGCACCCAGCGCATGAACAATCCAACGGTTGGTCTATTTTCTATAAGCAAAACTTCAAAGATCGTAAGTATCCTCGCGCTCAAGCTTTTCTGAATACTTCCGAAGCACGCGCTCTTTTGCCAAGCAACTATGCCTACGGTACATCGATCTTCTTGAAATACGATCCATTTAGCGTCCGACTTCTTCACCTCTTCGACTCGTCTCGCTTTCTTTACTTTCAAACCGAACCTGCTTGGTCTGAGGCACAGTGGCAGTGCTGGCGAGACCCAGCGCGCCAGCGTGAATTGCTTTCCTGGCGTAAATCTGCGGCGGAGCGTTGGGTAATCAGCAGCGAGCTACGCCAGTTGGCAGCGAAGTATCAGTCCTTTCTCGTGCCTGCAGGCACGATGGGCGAGAAGCAGGCTCCGCCAGCCCTCGGACTCCGTGAGTTTCTTGACCTCTGGCTACAAAAACTAGAGAGAGATGTAAACAGTGAGCGGCCAAAGAATCCTTTGAAAACCGCTTTCGCGGATTTTTCTCTACTCGATCTCTTTGACCTTTCCTATCTCTTTGAACTCCGCCAGCACGGGCAGAAACTGCGCGATTTTGTAAAAGAAACCACTAGCCTAGCACAGCGAAAAGGGGGTTCCTATCTACGGATGCTCTCGCCGGGCGAGGGAGCATTCGAGCTTTTGCGGCCTCACTGGGTCGCGGAAGGCTTAATCGACCGGATCGTGACGTTTCCGGTCGCGTGTCAAGGTTTCGACACGCGGGAAGAGGGTGCGGATGACGTTCTATTTGTCGGGTTTCTCCTAAGAGAAGAGTCAGGAGTGCACTTGGAGGGTGAGTCTAGGCTTAGGGCGCTGGTGAGCCTCATAACTTCTACCAGCCTTAACGAGTTGCGTCGACTTCAAGTACTGGCGGAGGCGCGTCACTCTGCTGTTGCAGCCATAATGGGTCGAAATCTCTCGCATAACATTGGTTCTCACGTGTTACACTGGATGATTCGGCGTGAAGAGGAGAGCTTTAAAGAGTTAAAAAACTCTCCCCCCGAACGGTTGGCCTGGATGGGCCTAATCGACGCCATTCCTGAGCGTGTCCACTTTCTCGGATACCTACGCGAGCGTATGGACTACATCGCGACAGTTACGCGGCGTCTCGCGTGGTGGTCTTACAGCAGCCCACTATCTGCTCTGGTAGCCCCACTGCTTCAGATTGAAGGTGCTCCCCCCGAGTTCGAGCTCCTCCTGAGTAATATAGGCCGTTCAGATGGTATCGGGAACGTAACAATAGAGGTACAGGATGCCGGCGAGTTGAGCTTCCAGAGACTAAATGTCGCTCTACCTCACGGTGCAGCAGGGCGACAGGCCTTTTTCACTATTCTTGAAAACATTGTCCGTAATTCGGCGAAACACCAACCTGTCCGAACCGGTAACCGCACTCTGACGCTTGCGATAGAGGAGGTTCCCGAGCATCCAGATCTCGTCAAAATGATCGTTACGGACGGAGTGACTCCCTCAGATTCGGAGACCATGCTCAACATTCGAGAGGCGCTTCACGACCCGATTTGTGATCTGCAAGGCAGACCGAAGATGAAGCAGCTTGGTTTCAAGGAGATGAGGATCTCTGCTGCGTTCCTCAGAACAATCGAGCCGGATCAGGCCGATGACTTCCATGACCCTGAATTGATAACCTTGGAGGATAGTAGTGATTGTTTAGCTCACGTATTCTACATGCTTAAGTCTCGTGATTTGCTTGTCATTACTACAATGGGGGCTGACAACTCGGCTGGCCTCAAGCGACTGAGAGATCTGGGAATAGGAGTAATTCGCCCCGGTGAGGAGGCTTTCTTAGCAGCGCTCCGCTACCGTTTCACGGTTCTTTTGGACGAAAACGATTCGATGGTTCAAAGTTGGGCTGAGGGGGCCTTTGGCCCCGACCACTTGCTGCCGGTTCGTTCCTTCAGAGTCCATTCAAGACCTTTAGACAAGCAGGGAAGAAAAATGAATGAGACAGAGGCTCGAAAGATTGGCTTGTTATTGCAGAGGGCACTTGAAACTGAAGGCGACAAGTTGAGTTGGCATCTCAAGGAGGAGGTTTATGACCTCTGGCTTAAATCCAACTTCCATGAGAGGTCCGAGGTACAGGTAGCCGTTTTTGGTTTGGGAGCTAGTTGGGTAGGGAGCTGCAAAAACGGATTGGCTTTTGATCGCAAACTTCTGGAAAAGGGTGGCGACCCAGATGAGATGTCGAAATTACTTAGCGGCTTTCTTTCCGACTGCTCTAAGTTTGATCCTGAGAGGCCAATTGCGATTTTTGCTCACCATGGTACTCTTACCAACCTGGAGGCTGTTTGTCAAAATTCGAAAGTGGTGTTTGCGCAAGGATGGAGCGGTAGCTCAGCGACTGGGGGCTTTCTGATTCAGAGCCCAGAGCCTTCGACGAGAGAATTCGTTCTTCGCGAATTGCAGGAGGCTGTGCTGGCCCGGGTGTTGATTATTGATGAGCGGCTAGCCTCAGATCCGCCGGGTTCACCTGCGAGGCGAACATCGTCCTGCGCCGGAATCGAGTTGATTGGTCCGGAGTTTCTTGATCTAGTTGCTGCCAACCCGGAAGTTTGTATTGAGTGGCCTTCATGGCTTCGCACCCGAAGCTTTGACTATGCTAGTATACATTTTGGACTAATCGAAAAGAGCTACAAGAAGTTTAAGTCGCTCGCGTTCGATGATTTTGTAAAAATTATCTTGGATCAACTAAAAAACGTCGCAAGGGTTGTTATGGTTCACTCTGGTCGTGGAAGACCGATTCTCCCCAGCACGGTTTCAGGTATTCGCCATGTCGACTTCTCTAGCCTAATGGCATGGCTCAATGAAGACAAGAGAACCTTAGTTATTGGTCTTGGTGGATTGTAACATGCGCAAGAAAGATACAATTCTTTGGGTTGTAAATTTTGATTCTGGGACTCTCTGGACGCGCGCTAAAATTAGGGGAACAATAACAGGGCTCGAAGAGCATTTCCTCTTTGTAAATCCCAGCGATGCGAGGATTGCGCAAGCTCTTGTTCAATACGAGGAGGTGCAAAGGGTATTTATCGTTTACCATCCTCCTGAGTCTGAGAGCAGAGCGGACGACTTGCCAGGTGATGTAGAACTTCCAGAGATAGCGCTCCATTTTACTTCGCGGCTAAAAAAAATTCTTGACTCTGAAAGGAGATTGAGTGGAGGAGAGGCTTCGATCCGTTTGTCAGTTGTCGCCAAACTTCTTGCGAATGGTGAAATTATCGTAAGGGCGAAGCGCTTGCGTCAAGAACTTAAATCCGGAGAATCGAGCAGTAGCTATCTTTTTAATCGACTGGCAGAAATCGCAGCTCCTCACACCAACGATTCTCTTGAAGATTCGATAGATGCTCTTGCTATAGAGTTTGAAAGAGACCGTGGGCCGCTCTTTCTCGCTTGGCAGAAGCTGGCAAGCCGGCTTTGTGCCTTGGACCTCGATCTATGCGCCCTAAGTCGATTGTTGAAGACTGATTATGAAATTGGAAACCTGCGAGCAGCAGAATACTTGCGCGAGATGTTGCAGGAATCCGGAGTATTGCGACAATATTTAAAGAATTCGCTGACGTCAGATGTTGCCGAAATAGCTCGGGAATGGGGGGATCTTGGCCTACCAGACCTTGGTCCGATTCACAAACTACTTGATGCCCTCTCAGCGATATCTTTGAACAGCCCTGCTGGCATTTTGGCTCAGGATGCGAAGGGCTTGATGGGACTCGTAGAGGGACCTCTAGGATTCAATGATAGTCATTGGAAGCTGTCGCGATACTTTTCCCAGCTAGCTAGGTGAGATCGGTTACCCTGGGTTCTTGGTCGCAGGCGAGAAATAACGTGGCAAAGTCGGGACGTATCTTGGTGGTGGACGATCAGCCGAATGAGATCGGTGAAGTTATTGCGCGTTTAGAGGGCAGATTCGAGGTTGTCGTTACCCGCAATCTGCGCGAGGCAAGGGCCAGTCTCTCGGAGCGGTTTGATGCCTTGCTTCTCGACGTTCGCCTCGAGGAGACCGATGCGGAGAATACCGACGGATTGAGCTTCCTCGCGGAGTTAAGGCGAGAATTTCCTTTTCTGCCCGTAGTGATGTACTCGGGTTATGCTGGTGTAGCCATGGCGGTCGAGGCCATGAAGGCCGGAGCCAGCGATTTCCTACAGAAGACGGCAGCCTCGCCTGCTGAAGTAGCGCGAACATTGCGCCGTGCTATCGACCAGGCTAAGCTTGAGCGGCGCGTAAAGAGCCTTGAGAGGGAACTCGCTCGTCATGCCGGAACCGAGATCGTCGGCAGCGACCCCAAAATGGAGGAAGTTCGCCGGCTTATCCAGTTAGTGGCCGAGGATGGCCTTAGCAGTGTTCTCATCCGTGGCGAGACGGGCACTGGCAAGGAGTTGGTCGCTCGTGCAATTCATGACAACGGTGCGCGGCGCGGTGCGCCCCTCGTTGCAGTGTCGCTCGTGGCCTTCAACCGCGAGACCATTTCAAGCGATCTCTTTGGACACGAGAAGGGGGCCTTTACCGGCGCAGGTGAAAGGCGAGTCGGACTCATAGAAGAAGCCAATGGCGGGATCCTATTCCTTGATGAGATCGGTGAAGTCCCTTTAGACCTTCAAGCCAAGCTGCTGCGTTTCCTTGACGACCATCTGATTGTGCGCTTGGGCAGCTCGCGGCCAATCCAGGTTGATCTGCAACTTGTCGCAGCGACCAACGCACCGCTCGAGGAACTCGTCAGAACCGGGCGGTTGCGGGAGGATCTTTATTACCGGCTACGCGGATTCTCCCTTCACTTGCCGCCGCTACGTGAACGTCCTTTGGACATCGAGCTCATCGCGCGCCACTTTTTGGCGAGGATGGTCGCAGACGGTCGCACCACCGCCCGTGATTTCGACGGCGCGGCATTGGAACTACTGCGCATTCACCGCTGGCCCGGCAATGTTCGTGAGTTGAAGTATGCCATTGATAGTGCGGGCCTGCGCGCGAAGCTTGAGGGTTGCCCTCGTATTTCTCTCCAACATCTCTCACCGGACCTGCTCCCCAGCAGTGGCCCCATTGCGAGGGGAGGCGTTGATGACCGCGCGCGCGGTGCTTCGATCGACGAACAATTAGCACGGTTCGAGTTGGAGCGCATTCAGTGGGCGGTACATAATTGCTCCGGGGCGCGAGAAGAAGCGAGCCGGCTTCTCGGGTACTCGCATCGCACTACTATGTGGCGACGCATTCGGGCTCACCTACAGCATTTTCCCCACTTGCGTAACGAATTTCCTGACTTTGCTGAAACTGAGACCGAGCCATGAGGGCACAAGTACATATCTTTGCCGATGACCCCTGTTGGCAGACTGCAGTCGAGCGCTACCTTATACACTGTCTTGACGAGAGCCTTCGGATCAAGTCCTACCTGTTTACTGACCTTGAAGTCTGTGATCGAGAGACCTTCGCCTTCGACGCTGCGGTCGTTAGCGCATTCGCCAGCAGTGGCGCGCAATATGGCCTCGCTCCGTGGGGTATTGACCTTTTTCTACGCTTTCCAGGAAGAGTTGTTCTTCTTTCTCCTCTCTGGCTTAAGCCGCCGCCTGTATCTTGGTCACTTTGTGTGTGCCAACCATTGAGCCACCCTGAGGGCCTTGCTCAGGCGGTGCGTGCGGCATTGTCGTCCCCAAGTCCAACTGGGCCTAGCCTTGAGGATCTTCGTGGGTACCTACCGATTAATCCTTCGCGGACCATCTCCCATCATACTAGGAGACGCCCTAACAATGCCTAAGAGGGTTCTCGTGGTTGCCGATCAGCATGTCATGCCAACTGCAAAGCGGTATGCCTATTATTTTATCGATAGTGCCCTAGATGAAAGTCCCCTTGCAATGCAAGATGATTTGATTCTAGCAAGGGCGGAGAGTTACCAGTGCTTCCGTCTAGATCGTCCTGATGCCAAAAGTTTACAATCGTTTGATCTAGCGAGGTATACATCCGTGTACTTCTGGGGTCTTTACGATCGCATTCTCGTGCAAGACGTCTTTTCCAAAGAGGAGCCAGACGGCAAAGTGGTGATTGACAGCCTACCGTTGAGTGTCGCCCATCATCTCTTGTATAGCCGAGGGCAGTTCGCGACGACGCGGCGACGATCGGTTCAGCCGATGCTCTTGGACCCTGGGCTTCTCGTGCGCACTGCGCTTTCCAGCGATGGCTTGGTCTCTTTAAAATGGTTGAGCGGACCAATGCAAGATGATCGTGTAAGGCTTCGACGATCATTAGACACGGCCGACTTCTGGGGAGAGCTCTTTTCCCTTGAGGTGAAGTCGCCGGAGAGCGCCCGTCTTCAGTTAAGATTGCCGCCACGCACGTTCAAAGAGGTGTCAGATGTTGTCAGAGAGACTGTAAAGAATGGTGATCTTCGGATACTGATGATCGATGACGATCCCAATTGGCTGAAGGATCCTTATAAGGTTTTCGGAGGTGTCGATTTTGACGAAAGAGTGGCTGGCAGTAACGATGATAGCTGTTTTTGGGCCTTAAGAGCGCTTGGGGGCAAAGATCCGGCAACGATTGAGAGGTTTGAGAATTTCGATGAGCTGCAGCAGGCAATTTCTGAGTTCTCAGCTGCTAGAGGAACATGTCTCTCGATGGTCGTTACGGATGTGCTCTTTGGCAGGGACTCTGAGAAAAATGGCCTCGATGTACTTCGCTATCTTCGCTCAGTTGACCTTTCTGCTTCACCGCGTAATGTCGTAATCGCATTCACGGGCTACGGTAGCCCGCTGCTAACTGCAGCATGCCATGCAGAGGGAGCGGACTTCGTGGTGCAGAAAAGCAATACGAATGGCCATGGTGAGGCCCGAGCGCATCAGGTCAGTGAGCCGTCGGAGTCACCGTTCACGGAAATGTTCTGGAATGTCCTCTGGCTGCGTGCGGCAACTTGGTTCACATGCGAGCGCCTTGCCCAACTTGAGTACGAATTTCGCGGGAATCGCTCATCTACGATGGAAGCCGAAGAGGCGAAACGACTCGTAGATCAGGTTTGGAGCGATATCGATGCTGTGTTTCCTCCTCAAAAGTGGCTAACCTGTTTCAGCAGATGGCGCCAAGAAGTGGTAGAAGTGCTCACCGAGTCCGCGAACTATGTACACTTCTGGGCCGACGCCCGGGGTCAAAAGAATAGAGAGTTAACAAAATGGCGACGTCAAATTATAGAGAATTTGAGATCACTGCGGAATCGCTTTCTAAACAAGAAGGACAAGTAGGTGTCGGCGCGGTTCTCCCAGGCAAACTGGTATATCTTGCGCAGTCCTACCGTTGGTCGGCGCAACTGGAGAACGGGAAGCTTAGGAGGACGCTAATAGATATAGGATCGTTCACACGTTTCTGTCGATCAATGAGGCGGCTTGACGCGGCTAGAATCGACCGGCTTATTGCACTGCTCGGCCAAGCTGGCGACACTACAACCGAGGACCGTGCCCGTCTTGCTCTCCTTCTACACTTGTTCCTGCTTTACTCGAACAGGAAGCCAAATTTCCGAACTCTCTGGGACCGTGCGCTCGCCGGGTTTGAAGATCTGCTGTGCCGAGTCCGACTTCCGCTTTTGGGACCGAAGAAGCGTAGAGTGCGAGCCCGCTGGCATGGGCTGCTTGGCTCGCTACAAGGGGTCTTGACTACTATTCCTCCGACCGCGCCTCCGATCACGCTCTGGTTGCTCTCCTACTATCCGCACCCCCTCCCAGATCGCAAGTGGGCTTTGCTCGAGCAGAGATTGTCGCTATTTGTTACTCAGCCTCCCAATAATGAGATAGGATTAATTGCCTGTTGGCTAGCCGCACGCGAGTTGCTGCGCATTGCGATCAAAGATCGCCGACCCGAACGAGTTACACAAGCTCTGCACCATTACAAAGTCTTCATCAGCGGCCGCTATGCTCATGCTGTCGGTAGGGGTTTGCTGAGCGCTGTCGTAGAAGAAGATTTTCTCCATCTTGTCACTGAGTTCCGAGAGTTTATCGAGCTAGAGGACCAGGAGAGAAACTTCCTAGAGAACTGGCTTCTTGCTCGATTCGCTATGCTTACCGCCCTCAGAATCTCTTTTACCAGGCAAAGAGGTTACCGAAGGTGGGTGCCGTGGGCTGGATTCTTATCTATTGTTGCATTGAGCATTTCTATCGTTGTAACTCTGGCGACGTGGAACACTCGCCTTTCAGCGCTAGCCTGGATTGAGTCTAATCGGCTCACTGTAACTGGCCTCTGGCTAGCCGCGGTAGTTTTTCTTACCGGAATATTTCCTCGAGTGTTTCGGGTTCTTTATCCTCGCTTCTTTGCAGGTGCTATCCTGGGTTGGTCAACGCTGTTGGGCGAGTTGGGCACGCATCGGCTCTTTGCAGAGAATCTTGCCACTCTTGACGTTCCCAAAAGGCTCTGCAACGGAGAGATGCCGTTTTTTGTACTCCCACTGGTCCTATTGCCATTTCCTCTATATTTTCTCTACACTGAGGCGCAGGCAACTCTTGAATCGAAGGGACAAGCACTCTGGCGAGCGATCATTGTGCTGGGTTGGGCCGTTTTCTTAGTTTGCCTAGTGGGCAGCGCAGCTTCTATTGGCCTTGAAAAGATCGTTTGTGCGAGTCCCCCTTCTCATGGTGGGCACCTTGCACTATTCACAAATGGATGCATTATAAGCCTCTATTTTACCATAGTTGTTCATTTGGTATGGGGAGACGAAGGAATGTCGGCAACGCTAGCCCACGAGGGCAGGAACCACCAATAGCCTTCCAGAAAAGCGCAAAGAGAATTATCGCAGGCGTGCGAGAGGTTGGAAATACTCTTTAAACTGCGGTACTATTTGGAGAGAGCCGTCGAGTTCATCGACTGGCCGGTCGAGGAAAATACCAGCCGGCTCACTACTCGCAGTCTTGTGAAGAAAAATAAATCGTGTGCCCAGTGAGCGAGCGAACTCAAGATAATGAGTCACGAAAAGAAGAGTGACCCCGGTAAGTTCCTTTTCAAGGTAGAAGAGCACATCCGCCGCCAAGGGTGGATCGAGCGACGAAGTGATCTCATCGAGCAGTAGGACGCGGGGTTCCATAGCCAGTCCACGGGCGAGGGCCACTCTCTGTCGCTGGCCGCCGGAGAGCTCGCCTGGGTAGCTGTCGAGCTTAGCCGAGATATCGAAGCGCTCAGCAAGGTTCTCGGCTCGCTCGCGGGCCTCTTGTAGCTTCAGATGTTTTATGAAGAGAGGCCCTTCCATAATGTTTTCACGAACCGTTCGGTTGGGCCAGAGATTGAATCCCTGAAACACCATGACAATCTGAGATCTATAGAGATTCTCGTCCATCAACCAACGTAGCCGTCGGCCGTCCGCCTGCGCGACCAAATCGCCATCATAGCGGATCTCGCCGGAGGACATCGGCACAAGAAGCGATACACAGCGAAGCAGAGTGGTCTTGCCAACTCCGCTTCGTCCGCAAATCGCAATGCGGTCTCCCTCACGCACAGCGAGGCTGATGTCGGCGAATATCGGATTTTTCGCCAGTGTGAGACCGACTTGGGACAGCTCAAGCAACGGCGAATTGGAAGTGCCCACTCATTACCTCCGCTGCAGGAAGAACGGATGCCGCTGTAGGGTGACGTAGACTGCGTTGAGCAATCCCACGATCCCTAAGTAAATGACGGCGATTGCGGTGTATGCTTCGAGAGCGCGATAGGTGTGGATCATGATTGTGTCCGCGGTATGGAGCAGTTCTTCAACGCCAATGACCGAAGCAAGAGAAGTCCACTTGAGTTGATTGATGTAAAGAGCCACAAGAGCCGGCAGTGAGTTGCGAATGACCTCGGGAAGTATGACGCGGCGTAGTCGCAATGAGGGTTTCATGCCGATTGCTCGTGCGGCTTCGATGTCGTCAATGGAAACGCGCGCTATGGCACCGCGTACGACGTCAGCGACAAAAGCCGAAAGATTTAGCGAAAGTGCGACTACGGAAACCACCACGGCTGAAGGTCGATACCCAAAGGCGCTGGGTAGGAGGTAGTACATCCAGACGAGCAGAACGAGAACTGGAAGCCAACCGAACACTGCGTTATAGATCGAAATAAGCATCCGCACAGGGCGGAAGGCAGGGTGTCTGATGGCCATCAGGATTCCCAACGGGCAGCCTACGGCAGTTCCGATAAGAACGGAGCTGCCCGTTAGAAACAGAGTGACGAGTAGGCCCTGCGCAAAGGCAGCGCGATACTCAAAAAGAAGAGATAGGTCCCAGTGATAGCTCACTTTGCCTCGCCGTGCCTAGAAGGCTTGTGCACATCCTCACCGATCGGCCGCTGGCAGAGCGAACGGCAAAGTCGTGGAAAGCCACGCCGTGGAACCTTTTTTGTACTTCGCTTCGATACTCTTCGTGATTCCGCTATAGTCGAGAAAAGCGAGAGATTGATCGAGGAAGTCTTTCCAATCGGGATCCTGACGCGGAACCAGGAGGGTTGTTGCGTAGACGTAGAGAGGTTTCGAGGCGAACAGCTGTTTGGCGTCGTTCGGATGGGCGCTCACGAAATTATAGCAGCTCATAGAATCAGCAATACCAATATCCGCCCGACCCGAGAGAACTTCTAGCATCGGTCGCGTAATATCGGGAGTGTCAATGACGATCAACTTGGCGTTAGGCAAGTACTTCTGAGCATACTCGTGACCAACTTCACCGGCCGTGACGGCCACCGTCAAACCCGATTTCTGAAGGTCGGCTTCTGTGACGAACCGTGTTTCATTGGCTCGTGTCACTGCACTCAAACCCACGAAGAGAAGCGGACGAGAGAAGGTCACTTCCATGGCGCGCGGAATGGTGCTGAAGATTCCAGAGACGATGACGTCAAATCGCTTGCTCTGCACTCCTGCTACCATTGTGCCCCAAGTGGTCTCTTCATATTGGATTTTCATGTCCTTTCCCATCCTGCTGCGTACTTCCTCCATGACGTCAATGAAATAGCCAGACGGCTTATGCGTATTCGGATCGACGTCCACGAACGGCGGATACTTGATGAAGCCAGCATGGATGACGTGGTCTTGTTTGACCCGATTGAGAATCGAACCAGCGTGATTGCCACCGTTGGATGGCTGGCTGCAAGCGGCGGCTATGAGGGTGACGATTAGCAGGGAAAGTAAGGTGGCTCGATTGGAGTGAGCGTTCATTCGATGGCTCCTTATAGAGAACAGAGAACGGTGAAACTCTGGTAAAGCAGTAGGGCAAGAAGCGTGCCTGCCTGCTCTAGGATGAAAAACGGCAACCAGCGGACTCCCAGTCGGCCCTGACTACCACGCTCGTTGCACATTCGCAGCAACGCTGTCGCGCTCCGGCAACAAGGAGCTGCGGGTGCGGCTCGCGAACCGAAATTCCACCCGTGCCCTTTCCTTGAGGCTTGGCGCGCAGTCTCAAGTGGGCAGGCCAACGTGCCAAAAAGAAGGGCAGCTAACGCTAGACGGGAGACTAGCGTGGACCAGGGATTGCGTCAATAGCTATTGACCCACGGGACCCTCTCTGTTGCATTTTCGCATCGCCGACTGCTGCGGAAGCGCATCGCCTTGCTAGTGTCGCGTCCTGTCCTCGCCGGTAAGTCCTGCGGGGGCAGTAGATGGAGCCCGAGAATCCTCCGGGCGCGTTTCTTGCTGGACGGCAGGATATGTGCCCTCGTCTAAGTTCTCCGCTTGCGTTCCTTCCCTAGGTCAGACAAGCAAGCTGCGAGTTAGTTAGGAAGTTAGGAATCCTTCATCAAGTAGAGTTAGGTGGCTTACGATATGAAATATGCGAAACTTGGACGGACAGGCCTCGATTGCTCTCGCCTTGGATTCGGTACTTGGCAGATTGGCGGCGGGCGTTGGAAGGCTCTCGAGGAAGGCAACGCAGTTAAACTGCTTCAGAAGGCGGCAGACTGTGGAGTGAATACTTTCGATGCAGCGAGCGTCTATGGGCAATACCGGGGCGAAGTGAACGAGCGGCGCAGTCGAGCACTGGAGTTTCTCGGTGAAGCTTTCAGTGGTAAGCGCAGGGATGAAGTGATCATCTGCCTCAAATTGGGGCAGGTCGATGAATATTCTCACCGCTCAGTCTATGATGCGCGCAACATGGTACAGGAACTGCACCGCGCTCTGCGTGAGTTGCGCATGGACTATGTGGATATCTGTCTTGTTCACGCTCCAAGCCTTGGTGAGGTCCGTGACGGGCGAGCCCTGGCGGTGGTGCAAACCATTCAGGCTATGGGAGCTGCCAGATTCGTCGGCTACAGTTTCGAATCTGAACCGGAGCATGCCAAGCTTGCGCTTGGTCAAGGAATCGAGGTAATGATGCTGCAATACAACCTGCTCGACGAAGCGTGTGTCGAGACATTCGCCCTCGCACAAGAGCAAGGGGTTGGAGTGCTGATCGGTGGTCCCTACAAGCGCGGCTATCTAACTGGCTGTTTCGACAAGCCGGAAGATCTGCCGCTTGACGACAACTATTGGGCATGGAATCTGCGCTATAGCCGTAACAAGGTGGAATCTGTCCTAGCTGAGGCTTTCAGGCTTAAGCAGGAGGCAGGCGGAGCGAGGCAACTCCGGCGGCATGCTCTTAAGCATATTCTCCGCCATCCCAGCGCGACAGTCGCAGTCGTGGGCCACCGTAGGTTTGAAGAAGTTGTAGAGAATTCTACGCTTGTCGAAGAGATTTTCGCGGGAGGTTAGTCCATGAGCGGTACGACGGACTTGGCTTTGCGGCCTCGGGTTGGCATATTCGGATCCGCCTTTCAGATCGAGAGGGCGGAGGCTGAAGCGCTGGCCCAAAGGGTTGGGAGGACTATTGCAGGGCGTGGCCTCATTACGATTACCGGTGCAACGACCGGGCTACCGTATATTGGTGGTCTAGCAGCGATTGAAATGGGCGGCATTGTACTGGGAATCTCGCCTGCGAGAGACGCCTCTGAGCACGTGGGGCGGTTCGCCAAGCCGCTCGACGGGTGCACGCACATATTCTATACTGGTCAGGGCTACACCGGGCGAAATTATCTCAACCTCCGCAACTGCGATCTGGCCATTTTTCTCGGAGGCGAAGCAGGAACATTGGAAGAGTTCTGCATCGGCGTTTATGAGGGCCTCGTACTTGGAGTGCTAACCAATTCAGGTGGCATCTGCGAGCTTCTTCCTGCAATTCTTCAAAAATTTCGGACTAACCACGGAGGTGTGTGTATTCTTGGAACCGAACCGGAGACTTTGCTCGACGACATGTTAGTCGCACACTCTGCCAAGCAGGGAAAGTAGGGCACGGTTTCAGACTGGCTATTCGCATGCCTTTGCATGCCGCACAGCGATGAATTGAGGCTTGGCCTTGGATAGATTCTTGGATCTCAATGAAGAAATTTTGACCTATTGCAATGACTCGCTAAACAATAGAAAGGAGCGCTTCAATGCCAGAACCTATTACAATGGGAGCTCTGTTCTTGGCCGCGCAGGCTGCTCACAAGGGGTTCCACAAGGCTCACCCACATATTTGTAAGGCTCTGCACAAGCTAGCCCAGCAAGGGTTTGGGTTAGGAGTCAAAGAGTTAGTGAAAAAAATTGACAAATAGCTATTAGTTGGAGGAGATTGCGTTATCGATGGTTCAGCCTGAAGAGGGCTAGATCCTGGATCAACAGCCCTCTTCTTTCCTCGTCTTCTCTCTGGATCGCGGGAGAGATTCCTCTTGGATGATCTAGCCCGAAGTTCTTTTTGAAAGCCTGCCCAACCGTAGAGCAAACCGTTGCGGCGGCAGGCTTCCATGCAGTTATGGCCGAGAACGTTGTACCCATGTAAGAGTATTGGATAGTGAGAACACTCCTCTTGACAGAGCCGG
>DASYJD010000046.1:0-36021 GCA_035996875.1 Thermoanaerobaculia bacterium | reverse complement strand
GGGGTCGTGCGCGGGCGGCCACCGGGCCTAGCAGCCGGCAGTAAAGGGTGAATGACATCCCATTCCGCATCTGACAGGTCGCTTGGATAGCTCATGCCGGGTATTTTAGCATCGACATCCGAAACTTCCCAGACACCCTCTTAGGGATCTCGGACCTTTGGCCCGGCCTTCCGGTCACGTCGTCCCCCGTCGCGACCGTTGACAAGACAGAAGAGAGAGTCGCCCCCGGCGTCGCGGTGTTGGCGAATCGCGCAGGCATTGGTGTCAGGACGGCCCGGGGTCGTGATTCTTTCAGCCCAGGGTATCGCCCTGGGTGCCAGGTCGGTCCGAAAGGTGCGGTCTGAAGGTGTATGGATACTCCTTCCGCCCGAGATATGCTATCTCGGCTGGCAGGAGGCACTTGCGCAGCCTGCGAAGCTCGTCGAACCCGAGATCCCGGAGTAACGCCTGTTCGAGAATCAGAGCGGACTCCTCTTAAACACTGTAGTATCCAACAGGAGAGAGAATGCCGATATCGGGCGCAATCGCACAACTACGGACCACGGACTTACATGCATCCATTGCCTTTTACACCACCAAGGTGGGCCTCACGCTCGAATTCCAATACGATGACTTCTACGCTGGTATTCGTGCTGGCAACACGGTCTTCCACCTAAAGCTCGTGGACGAGAAGGACCCCTCTATCGAGTTCACGGACAGGGGCGAGCACTTCCACCTCTACTTTCAAACCGACGATGCCGCGGCAGCGGCAGACATGTTGAAGAAGAATGGAGTTCCCCTTGTGAAGGACGTGCATGAAACCGCCTGGGGAACCAGAGAGCTCATCATCAAGGATGATCAGGGGCACACACTGTACTTCGGCGAAGCCGCCCATGCGGACTAAGGGCTTGTCACGAAATAACCCAGGAGCCTGTCGGAAGGATGCCGAGCCCCGCGGTATCCCTACCGCAGGGCTCGGACTCGGCACACGTTCAGCTTCTGGAGCTCAGAGCCCCGGGCCGTCGAGATACCCCGCCACGATGGGGCGGAGGCTGTAGGTGCCGGGATTGGGGCTGATCGCGTAGTAGTAGGAGGCGGTGGTGGAGCTCACGTTCCAGGCCCAGGCCACGATGCGGCCCGTCCCAACCTCTTCATAGATCACGATGGTTCCCGAGCCCAGACCGGTGTCCGTGATCCATTGCAGCGTGCCGTTCTGCAGGATCTGCCGGTAGCGCGTGTCCGGCGCCGGGTTCGTGCTGTAGGCCCCGTGGGGCGTATCGGTCGAATCGTAGACGGTCACCTGGTACTTGTTGACCTGTCCCACGCCCGAGATCCCTTTATCCGACTTGTCGGCGGTCAGCGTGGTTCCCGCGGCCTTGAGGGTGACGCTCTTGACGGTCATCACGTGCCCGGTATCGCCGCCCGTGGTGTAGGACGCGGCCAGGACGTCGCCGGGCTGCAGGCTTGCCACGGAGGTCCGCTTGTGAAACCGCTCGCCGAAGTCTTTTCGGCCTGGATCGCGGTGTACCAGTTCAGGGCGTAGGGCGAGGCAAAGCCGGTGAGGTCCTTCAGCACCTGATCCGTGATCACGCCTGAATAGGCAGCTTTCAGCAGCAGGGCCGTGAACGAGCCGCATTTGGCCGTGGCATGGAGGATCTCGCCGTTGGCGTCGACGGTGATCGACGCGGGCTCACCCCACAGGTTGTTGGCAGGATCGATGTAGGGATTGAAAATCCAGGTCTCGGCCTGGTCTACGTGGCCGTCCGGCCAGAGAGCGGCGTGGGCGGCGGGAGTACCGGCGGCCAAAGCGAGGAAGCCGAGGACCGGTAAAAAGCGGAGGCGCTGTGCTGTTTTCATATAGTTCTCCAGAGGAACCGCGGTGCGGTCCACACGTCTCAATCTGGTTGGTTGGGAGCGCTGCCGGGCCGCACTCGACTCCGGCGAGCTTGCCTGAGTCCAAGACGCTCGAGAACCTCTAAAGCCCTCACTCTCACTTTGAATCGACGACGGCGATCTCCGGCGCTACGGGCCAGTACGACCACGGAGTGGTGACGGCCCTCTAATACCACCGGCCACTTCCTCCGTCTCTCTCTGTACAGCCGGCCGCTGCTCGCGACAATCTCCCCTTCGATCGCAAGTGGCGGAGACCGGCTGACTCAACTGGAGGAAGCATGCGTTATCAAGAAGAGACCTCGGCGCGGCGGCTGCCGCATTTCACCTTGCTTTTGCTGACCGCAATCCTGATGGTGTCGTCGAGCACGGGAGCCACTGCGGACACGATCGAGGCCGTTGGAAATCCACTCGACGCACTGGCCAACACGGCCGCGATCGTCGAAGGGACGGTCAAGGAAAATTCTTACACTTTCGACGAGAAAGCCGGGCCCCGCACGGTGGCGACGCTCGTCGATGTCCAGGCGGATTTCGGGCGCTTTGCCGACACGATAGTCCCGCTGGCGACCCTTGGCGGCCCCATCTCCGAGAAGCAGGGGCTGTTCATTCCCGAGCTTCCTCTGCCTACGGACGACACGCGCTATCTCGTCTTCCTGACCAATGTGGACTGGTTCTTCAGTCCGGTCGTCGAGTCTTACGTCTTCCGGCTCGAGCCCGACGCGAACGGGAACGAAAAGCTCATCGCTCCGTCCGGCTATGCGGTCGTGGGTGTGAGCGCGGATGGGTTGCTGTTCTCGAGCGATCCGGTGGTGGACACCACGCAGACCGATCTCGACAAACCGACCGCCAGGCGCCCCCTGCTCGACGGCGCTCCCGCGGTGTTGGCCAGTGCCATGTCGAAGGAAAGGTTTCTGGCCGCCGTTGGCAACCTGCTGAAGACCGTGCCGCTTCAAGGGGCGTTCAACAGCTCTCCGTCCCGGGACCGCATCTGGAACCGGATCCCTACCGGGGACAAGTCACTTCGTAACGCCAACGGACGCTGAGTCCAAGAGAAAAAGGGAGAACTATCAATGAACAGGAAACAAGTTTTCGCCGCAGCCGCTCTGCTGAGTGGCCTACTCATAGCATCACAGGCTCATGCCTTCGCCTTCTTCACGTGCAGTAGCAACGCGATCATCTGGGGCGACCCTTTCGTGATGGTGCAGAACAAGTTCAGCATCCCCCTTGGCAGCCTGCGGGAGTCCTCTGTCGACAATGCGATCGGCCGCTGGAGAGGTGTCGAGGGCATGCTGGACATGGTGTCGAAGTCTTCGGCCACCAGCATTGGGAGCACCATTTCGAATGGCGACGGGCAGAACGACGTCGCCGTCACCAACCGGATCAACATCGGCGGCAACAATGGCCTCACCCTGTTGATTCATAACCTCTGCTTCCTGAGCTCGTCCTGGATCGAGGCGGACGTGCTGGTGGCGAGCGATATGGATTTCGCCGGGCACGTCGACGAAACCGCCGTCACCGGTACGTCGGGACGTGCCACATTCTTGCACGAGTTCGGCCATGCCCACGGTCTCGCCCATTCTCAAGGTTTCAACAATATGCGCGCGACCCAGCCGCGGCCGGAGGTGGGTGGTGCGGGTGAGACGATCGACGTGCTGCCTGACGACGCGCAGATCGGCCGTCTCCTGTATCCCAGCGGATTCAGCGAGGTCAACCTGTTCGCCTCGGCCCAGCGCCGGATTGCGGGCGACCAGATCGTATTGAACAACACCGGTACGTTGACCGTCTGCTCGAAGGGCGGCAACACCATCACGCTCACCTCCACGGTGGGCAACAACGGCACCGTCAACGTGACGCAGACCGAGCGTTGGTGGATCAGCACGAACAGCCAGGCGCATAACGGCGGCACGACGATCGGTCAGTGGAACGGCAGCACGTTTGTCGCCAACACTGTGAACACGCGGCAGGTCACGTTGACAATGCCCGCATTGCCCGTCGGCACGTTCTTCGTGTTCCACGGCGTGGACGTGCTGCAACAGGTCAAGGAGTCCCGCGAGGACGACAATGCCGTGCGCGAGGGAGTTCTACTCAAGGTAATCGGCTGCGGTTGAGGCTCTTTACAAGGAGGGCCGGGGCGCAAGTCGCGCTCCGGTCCTTTTCCCGGATCGCCTCGGCGAGAAAGCGAAGACGGGCGCGCTGATCCTCGCAGTCCTCGCCGCCAACCTCGACGACGGCGATCTCCGGCGCGGCGGGCCAGTCGGCGTCGTTCCAGGGAAAGACCACCGAAGCTCCTTTGCGAATCCAGGCCTCCTTCACTCGCGGCAGGGCACGATGATCGTTGGGTGGGTCGGCGCCGGTCCGCCCCAGATGGGAGGAGGCGCCGTTGCTCGATCGCACGGCGGAGGCCTTGATCGTCCGGCGCTCCAGGTTGGCGACGAGGGTGCGCAGGAAGTCGTCGCCGATCTCCTCCGCGGCCACCACCAGCGACTCCTCGGCTTTGGCCGCGCCCTCCAGCAACGGCAGCCACTTCCAGAAGGGCGCCGTGACCCGCTCGATCGCCAGCACTCGCGGCTGCTGGAGCGTCATCGTCCAGGGGACCGGCCACAGGTCCGAGGCCTCGCCCAGGAGCTGCGGGGCCCAGGCGCCGCCCAGCAGCAGGCCCGTGCGCCGCGCCACCGTGGTCTCGAAGCGGACGGACGCCGTACACCACACCGAGCGCGAGTCCGGCACCGTCTCCAGAATGTTGTCCAGAAGCTCCCGCAGTTCGCTGTACTCCGTCGGCATTTCCTCCTACTCCTCCAGCGGGCGACACCAGCCCTTCGGAAGAGTAGACACCGGGGCGGAGGGAAAGGGGTTAGAGGGCTGGGAAAGCCGTGGAGAGCGACGGGAAAACCGTTTTCGCATTGTTGGAGCCGTCCGGCACATTGAAAAAATCAACCGAAACAATGGGAAAACGGTTTTTCCAATGTACTTCGGCGTCCGAAACATTGAGAAAATCGTTTTCACTATGTTCTTGGCTTCCGGAACATTGGTAAAACCGTTTTCACTATGTTCCTGGTTTCCGGAACATTGAGAAAATGATTTTCACAATGTATTTGGAATGCTGTGCGCAGCTTAAGCCGCTGCTCCAAGTCTAAAGCCGCGTATCCCTATGGGCTCCGGCTCGGATCGCTTTCAGGAACTTCTCTCCTCTCGGGACGTTATACTCGTCTCGATCCCGCTCGTCGGGGAAGGAGGACTTCATGGATCGATTCAAGGGACTCGCCTCGCTGGTGCTCTGCGCCGCTCTCCTCGGGTCGCCGGTCCTGGCTCAGCCGGCTGCGCCGGCCTCGTCGCAGACGGCGATGACCGGTGAGATGCTCAACGTCCAGCTCTTCAACGTCACTCCGACGACGGCGGTGACTCTCGCCTTCAAAGGGCTCCGCTTCACCGGGGCTCCGGTCGCCAGGCCCGGCTCTGAAGCCGCCGTTCAGGGCGTCTCGTTCCAGGGCAGCACGATCGTCTTCAGCCCGCCCCAGCGCTCCGTGGCCATCGGCCAATTCACCACCGTTTCTTTCTCGGTCGGCATCACGATGACCGGGCCGGTCAGCGGTACCGCCACCGTCCACAAGCCGGTCGTCGTCACCCTGTCGACCTCCACCGGCTTCGTCTCGACGCAGGACGGCCCCTTCACCCTCGGAAGCTCCACCGTGGTGCCCGCGGCCGCTCCCGGCCATCCGTAAGAGCCGGGCCATGGCGAAGAGGCCATTCGAGGACGCGGTGGCCATGGTGACGGGCGGGGCCTCCGGCATCGGCAAAGCGCTGTGCGAAGAGCTCGGCCGGCGCCATGCCCGGGTGGTGGTCACCGACCTTCAGGAAGAGGGCGCCCGCGCCGTGGCCGAGGGCATCGTGAAGGCCGGGGGCCGGGCCACATCGGCGGTGCTCGACGTGCGGGACGCGGCGGCCTTCGAGCGGCTCCTCGACGATACCCTCGCCGCTCACGGCCGGCTCGACTATCTATTCAATAACGCCGGCCTCGCCGCCGTCGGCGAGGCCCAGAGCCTCCCTCTCGACGTCTGGCGCCGTGTGCTGGACGTCAATCTCTGGGGGGTGATCCATGGCGCCACGGCGGCTTATGCCCGGATGGTCCGCCAGGGCTCGGGTCACATCGTCAACATCGCCTCTCTCGCGGGCCTCGCCGGCGCGGCGCTCAGCTCGCCCTACTCCGCGAGCAAGTTCGGCGTCGTGGGTCTATCCCTCACCTTGCGGGCGGAGGGGGCGGACCTCGGCGTCAAGGTGAGCGCCGTCTGCCCGGCCTACATCAAGTCCGCGATCTTCGACAACAGCACCTACGTCGACGCCACCCAGGAGGGTCTGCGCGCTCTCATTCCTTTCAAGTTCCTGGAGGTCGACGTTGCGGTCCGGAAGCTCCTGCAGGGCGTCGAGCGCAATCGGCCCATCATCGTCTTTCCCTTCTACGCCCGCCTTCTTTGGTGGCTCACCCGGCTAAGGCCACAGATCGGGGTGGACGTCAACCGCAAGACGGCCCGGGCCTTCCGGCGGCGGAAGGCGAAGACCGCGCCGTCCTGATCATCCTTCATCCCCGCTTCATACCGCCTCCTTGTGTGAAGGGCAGAGTAGTCCTATGGCAGCGCTACCCCTGCCAAGGAGGATGAGATGAACAGGTTCTGCCGAGTAGGTTTTCTGAGTCTCGGGCTGGCGCTCCTGGCCGGTGGTGTGGCTCGCGCGCAAGCTCCGGAGGGATTTACCGGAGAAGTCCTCACGTGCGAAAGAATGCGGAAGCATCCCGCGGACGCTTTTTCGGAGGACATCTATGTGAGATCCGGCGGCTTCAGGCCTGTCTGGATCGACGACTGCGAGGAAAGCCTGGACCATCGCCCCTTCTTGCGCCGGCTCTTCCGCCTGACCGGAACGATCCACGGGCCGTTCTGCCAGGCAAATGCGTTCGACATGTCGATGGACTACGGTCTCAACGTGGCGAAGGCCAGTTTCGCCCCGAGCCTCTTCCTGTCGCAGGCCCAGAAAGCCGAGGCCGCGGTGGCGCCCGAGCGGAGCATGGACTCCAAGCGCCGATATTTCGCGGCGTGGTCGCTGCAAAGCTTCTCCAACTTTCGGTCGCACAGGGCGTTCTTCTCGGAGTACGACAAAGCCCTACCGAAGCTCGCGGACTACTACCGTCGGAAATTTCGCCTTCCAGAAGCAACGGCCCGGGCCGCGGCCCGGCAAGCCTTATCGCTCCTTGTCGACCGGGCGGCTGGGAAGTCTCCTTCCAGAAACCCGATCGAGGAGCCGTCCCGGCTGATGCAACTGTCCATCCATGGGAAGAGCACGCTTGTCGACCTTCGGGCTGCTCTTGCTGCGACACCCGCTCCCGGACAGGAGCAGATCGATCAGGCCTTGAAGGTCGCGTTGCTCTACGGCAAGCCGCTTTCCTACCTGTCGCTGCTGGTGGAGAGGCTCGGGACGCTGAATACCGGAAATGAGTCGGCGATCTTCTTCGCCCTGGAAAGCCCTGAAAACGTAAGGTTCCTGTTGGAGCATGGAGCCGAGGCCGACTACGCCAACAGTTTTGGAAAGACGCCGCTGTTTTATGCCATCGAGCTCGGGGACCGCCAACTGGTGGAGCTTCTGCTGGACCATGGTGCCGACGTCAATCACCCCTACAAGAGTGCGGCGGAGATTGGGCCCGCGGTGGATGCCCTGGGTGGACAATGCCGCGAACCGTCCTACATCGTGAATTCCAAGCGGACGCCGTTGATGCACGCGGCCCAGCATGGCGACGTCAAGATGCTCGCGCTGCTGTACCAGCGCGGCGTCCGGCTCGAAGACGTGGACGAGAACGGCCTGAACGCCCAGGACTATGCGGCGCACCGGCCCGCCAACTCCGCCTTTCTGAGCTCGCTCGGATTGCGTCCGCCGCCCATGCCCTGGGAGCAGATCGAGACGGGGCTGGCCCAGTTGGCAGGTGGCGACGGCAAAGCCGCCGTGGCGTCCTTCGACCTCGCACGGAGCACCGACAACAGCGGGCTGGCCGAGCTCCTCGTGAACCTGACCGAAATCTACGTCGCCGACGACCCGCGGGTCAGCCCGGAAGACCCGGTGCAATCCCGTAAGAATGGGGCTCTACTCGACTTCGCCAGGCTGGAATTCCAGCAGGGGCACATTCCGCCCGCCGTCCTCGACGACGTCTTGACGCGGATTCGCCGGCTCCTGAAAGACGCGCCCGCCAAGGGATCGTCTCCGCTTTTTCTTCGTCCCCTGCTCTGCAACCTGCGGCTGCTCTCCGGCGATCATGCGACGGATGGGGAGCCCGTGCTGGGGGCCAGCGGGAAATCCGTCGACCTGGGCTCGTTGGTCCGTGCGCAGCCGCTATTCACCCCAAGGCCTCACTTTACCCAGGGCGCCATAGAGGCCAGGACCGGGGACGCCCTGGTAGTCGACGTCGAGCTGATCTTCGACTCGGAGGGCTGCCTGGCATCGGAGAAGCTCCTCAAGCCGCTTCCCAACGCCTTGGTCAATCAGCTCCTGGCCTCGATGAAATGGTGGGCCTTCGAGCCCGCGCGCTATAAGGGGATCGCCGTGAGCTGGAAAATTTTCTTCAGCCACACCACCCGGTTCGTGCCCGCGCCGGGCATGCCATGATGGTGCCGCGGATCGCGGTTCGATCCGGAAATGCGAGAAAGCCCTGATGGACAAACCGACGATCCTGGTGGTCGAAGACGAGCCCGCCATCGCCGACACGATCCAGTACGCCCTCGAATCCGAAGGGTTCCGGTGCCACCGCCTGGAGACGGGTGCGGGAGTGGTCGAGGTGCTCGACCGCCAGCCGGTGGCGCTGGTGGTGCTCGACATCGGCCTGCCGGACCTGAGCGGCATCGAGGTGTGCCGGCGGATCCGGCAGCGGCACGACGTACCGGTCATTTTTCTCACCGCCCGCGCCGGCGAGGTGGACCGCGTCGTCGGCCTCGAGCTCGGAGCGGACGACTACGTGGTCAAACCCTTCAGCCCGCGCGAGCTCGCGGCCCGCGTCAAGGCGGTGCTGCGGCGGGCCCGAGGTCTTTCCGGTCCGCCGCCCGGCGATGCCTTCACGCTCGACGAGGAGCGGCTCCAGATCACCTACTTCGGCAAGGCCCTTGATCTCTCGCGCTACGAGTACAGGCTGCTCGCCGTCCTGCTCAAGCGGCCGGGCCGCGTCTACAGCCGCGAGCAGCTCCTGGAGCTGGCCTGGGACGAGCCGGAGGCCAGCCTGGACCGCACGGTCGACGCCCACGTCAAGAATCTCCGGGCGAAGCTTCGCGACGTTCGGCCCGAATTCGATCCGATCGCGACCCATCGCGGCACTGGCTATTCGTTGAAGGAAGGGCTCTTCAGGAAAAATCGCCAGGAAGGATCATGAAGCTCGGCCTCCGGATCTTCCTGTTCTATCTCGCGGTCCTCGCGGCCTGCCTCTTCTTCACGACCGACTGGATCTGGACGACGCTACGCACGCGCTACATGGAGAGCGTGGAGGAGCCGCTCGTCGACACCGCCAACCTCCTCGCCAGCGTGGCCGAGCAGGAGATGGCGCGGCCTGATTTCACTTTCGCCGATCTGGAGGCCCCGCTGGCTCGGGCCCACGCGCGGCGGCTCTCCACCCACATCTACGACCTCAAGAAGTCGGCCGTGGACCTCCACCTCTACATCACGGACGTCTCGGGCAAGGTCGTGTTCGATACGCGGCGGCCCAGCGCCGTGGGCGCGGATTACAGCCGGTTCCACGACGTGAAGCTCACGCTGGAGGGGAAGTACGGCGCCCGTGCCACGCTCAGGGACCCGAAGGATTCTTTCTCGACCTCGCTCTACGTGGCGGCGCCGATCTACCGGAACGGGCGCGTGAACGGCGTGCTGACCGTCGTCGAGCCGACCGCCAGTATCGACGCCTTCCTCGAGCTCGCCCGCCCGGCATTCATCCGCGCCGGGCTCCTCGCGATCGGCGTCGCGGCGCTGCTCAGCCTCGCCCTCTCCTACCTGTTGACCCGCCCCATCGATCGCTTGGCGCTCTACGCGGACGGCATTCGCCTGGGAAAACGTCCGCCGTTCCCCGAGCTCGGGCGCACCGAGATCGCCGATCTCGGCTTGGCGCTACGGCGCATGCAGGAGGCGCTGGAGGGGAGGCAGTACGCGGAGGAGTACGTCCAAACGCTCACCCACGAGCTGAAGAGCCCGCTCTCCGCGATCCGCGGCGCGGCGGAGCTGTTGGAGGAGGGGATGCCCCCTCAGCAGCAGGCGCGTTTCATCGCCAACATCCGCCAGGAGGCCGAGCGGATCGCGCGCATCGTGGAGCGCATGCTGGAGCTGGCAAAGCTGGAGAACCGCCGCGAGACACCGGAGATGGAGCCGGTGGAGCTGGACGTCCTCGTGCGCACCGTGGCCGAGAGCGCCGAGCCGCTGCTGGCCGGCAAGGACCTGAAGATGGAGATCGCCGCCGCCGGTCGGCTGACCGTCAGCGGCAACGCTTTCCTTCTGCATCAGGCGCTGGAGAACCTCGTCCAGAACGCCATCGAGTTCAGCCCCCGGGGCGGCACGGTAAGAGTGACGATGACACCCGAGCAGGACCGGGTGACGATCTCGGTCACCGACGAAGGCCCAGGCATCCCCGCCTATGCGCTCGACCGGATCTTCGAGCGCTTCTACTCATTGGGCCGCCCCGACAATGGCCGGAAAAGCACAGGGCTTGGCCTGAACCTGGTGCGGGAGGTGGCGACCTCGCACGGCGGAACCATCCGTGTCGCCAACCGTCCCGAGGGGGGAGCGCTCGCCGAGCTCAGCCTCCCGCGCTCTCAAGCGTGCCAGGCCCACCGCCAGATCTCCTGAATCGTCGGCTTCTTGCCGTACATGAGGATGCCCACGCGGTAGATGCGGGAGCAGATCCAGATCATGCCGATCACGAAAGTCAGCGTCAGGACGTAGGCCAGGGCGAGTTGCCAGGCCGGCGGCATCTCGATGGCGATGCGTAGCGGCATGATCAGCGGCGTGAAGAGAGGGAAGAGCGACATCGCCACCGCCATCGTCGAGCTCGGGTCGTTGATGATCTGGTTGATCACCATGACCGGCGCCACGATGAACACCACCGCGATGCTCGCCACCTGCTGCGCCTCCTGGAGGTTGTTGAACGAGGCGCCGATGGCGGCGTAGAACGTGGCGTAGGCGAAGAAGCCCAGGATGAAGAGAAACGCCAGGTTGAGCATCATGCCGATCGTCAGCGTGGGCATCGTCACTCCTGCCGGCAAAAAGGCCAGGGTCGCCACGATGCCCGGCGCCGTCAGCACCAGCACGGTGCCGAGCCAGATGGCGAGCTGGGTCATGCCCACCAGGCAGATGCCCAGGAGCTTGCCCATCATCAGCTCGAAGGGCGTGATGGCCGAGATCAGCACCTCGATCACCCGCGTTCCCTTCTCCTCCAGCACCCCGGTCATCACCTGCTGGCCCCACATCAGGATGCTCATATAGAGAAGGAAGAAGAGGACCACCGCGAAGATCAACCCGGCGACGCCCCCGCCGCTCGTGCCCGTCCCGGGCACCTGCTTGGCGTCGAGCTCCACCCGCTTGGTGAGCTCCTCCATGCGGGCCGGATCGATTCCCGCCTCCCGCAACCGGATGCGCCGCACCACCTCCGAGAGGTCTCCCCGCAGCGTCTCCTGGGTGATGAAGTTCGTCGTATTGCGGGCGTGATACTCCGCCGCCTCGTCTTTCAGCATGCCGGGGCCGAACCACATCCAAGCGTCGGCCTTCCCCTGCCGCACCCGGGCATCGAGCTCGCGCCGCTGCGCCTGCGGGTTCGCCGCCGGCGTCTGCGTCTCGATGGTGAAGTCCGCCAGACGCGAATCGCCTTTGCCGAGCCGGCGAGACGGCACCGTGCCCTTCTCCTTGGGCTTCGCCGCCGCCGTTTTCGCCGTTTGTGCCATCTGTACCTTCAGGGCTTCGCCGGCTCCCTGGCCCGTCGCGTCCACCACCACGATCGTCTGACTGGTATGGCTCTTGGAGATCAGCAGGGTCGGCAGAATCGTCACCGCCGCGGCGAACAGCGGCACCGCCAGGGTGGCGATCCAGAAGCCCTTGTTCTTGACCCGCGACAGGTACTCCCGCTTGAGGACCACGAAGATACTGTCAAGCCGCATCGCGCACCGCCTTCATGAAGATCTGCTCGAGCTCCGGCTCCTCGGAGCGGAACTCGCGGACTTTCAGGAATCCGATCATCTGCCGTAGCGTCTCGGCGCCGTCGGCGTCCGGCCGGAGCATCAGTTTGATCTCATCGTTGTTCTGAATCGTCGCCTGCTCCACCTCGGGCATCGCCCGCAACCGGTCCAGGTCGCCCTCCGCGATCACCCGGAAGGAATTGCCGCCCAGCCGATGCTTGATCTCCTTGAGGTTGCCGTCCAGCACGGCCCGGCCGTTCGAGATGAGGCAGATGTGATCGCACATCCGTTCCGCCAGCTCCATGCCGTGGGTCGAGAGCACCACGCTCTTGCCCTGGGAGCGGTAGTCCTGGAGGAGCTCGCGGAACAGCTCCTGGTTGATCGGGTCGAGGCCGGAGAACGGCTCGTCGAGGATCAGCAGGTCGGGCTTGTGGAGCACGGTGCCGATGAGCTGCACCTTCTGCTGCATGCCCTTCGACAGCTCCTCGATCTTCGACCCCGACCATTTGGCCAGCTCCACCCGTCCGAGCCAGCGGTCGATCTCGGGCACCAGCGCGGCCCGCTTCATACCGCGGATCTCGCCGAGGAAGAGGAGCTGGTCCATCACGGTCATCTTGCGGTACAGGCCCCGCTCTTCGGGCAGGTACCCGATGCGGCGCAGGTCGTTCGGCGTGCGCGGCCGGCCGAACACTAGGATCTCCCCCGTGTCCGGGGCCGTTATGTTCATGATCATGCGGATCGTGGACGTCTTGCCGGCGCCGTTCGGCCCCAGGAGGCCGAAGATGCTGCCGGGCGGAACGGACATCGAGACGCCACCCACCGCCACGAAATCGCCGTAGCTTTTCCGTACGTCCCGGACTTCGAGAATAGGGTTCATGGTTTTTCCTTTGGTCGGTTCGCTTCTTGATACGCAATGAGCCGCGGGAGGTTTCTGTTATACCGGATAGCCGGTCTCCGCGCCGCGAAGAAACTCCCGGCCGTAATGTTCGTAGAAATGTTCGGGGAGTAGGCTCCTGTCTAAGTGGGCTCAGACCATTCCCGATTCGCCGATGAAGATCGCAGAAGAAGATATGAATCCTGAGGGCTCATCGTCAACTGTCTCAAAACGGACGAAACTGTCGTAGAATCAAGCATCAAAACCACGGCCGCGCCTGAGGCGCGGAAGGAGGCTGCGATGGAGGCACATCCGACACCCCAAGAGCTGCGGGAGTTCGCCGAAGGCGGGCTGCCCAAGGAGCAGACGCGGAACGTCGTAGCCCATTTCCTCCATGGCTGCGGGCCCTGCCGCGCGGAGGCGGCGGCCCTCCTGAACCTGATCCGCATTCGGCGTGGCCCCCGCGTAGAAAGCCCTGAGCGGCTCCAGGTTTACGATCAGGCCTTCGACCGGGCCTTGGAGATCCTCCAGGCCGCCCGCCCGTCCGCGGCTCCCGAAGCCGTCGAGGCGACCGCTCCGGCCTGGCTCAACGCCCTCGCCGGGGTGTCCTCCCGCTTGGATGGTCCCGAGCTCGTGGAAGCGCTCCTCGATCGGGCCTGGTCGCTGCGGCACGAGAAGCCCACCGAGATGGTCCGCATTTCCCGGCTCGCCGTACTCACGGCCGGGGGCCTGAGCACCGAAGCCTGGGGTGACCCGCAGGTGGCCGATCTGCGGTGCGCCGCCTGGGCGTGCCTCGGCAACGCGTCCCGCATCGTCGGCGATGTCGGTCAGGCTCAGGAGGCTCTCGACCAGGCCGCGACGCTCTTCGAGGCCGGCACCGGCGATTCGCTGCTACGGGCGCGCCTTTTCGACTTTCAGGCCTCCCTCGAATCCTCCCGCGGGCGCCACGACCGCGCGCTCATCGCCCTGGACGTGGTGGTGGACATCCAGCGCGACCGCGGCGACCAGCATCTGGAGGGAAGGGCGCTCATCTCCAAGGGTCTCCAGGCGGGTTACGCCGGCCGGCCCCGGCAGGCCCTGCGCCTCACTCGCGAGGGGTTGGACCTGATCGACGAGAAGCGCGACCCGGACCTCGTCTTGAACGCCTTCCACAACCTGCTCTGGTTCCAGGTGGAGAGCGGGCGTCCGCGCGAGGCCCAGCGCTTCCTGGAATCCAACCGGGAGCGCCTCTTCGCCGCGGGCGAGACCCGGCGGCTCGACCTCCTCTGGCTGGAGGGACGGATCATGGCCGCTCTCAACCGGACAAGCGTTGCCCAGAGCCTTCTCGACACCGCCTATCAGTCCTTTGGAGCCGCGGGTCTCGCGCACAAGGCCGCCAACGTGACGATCGACCTCGCCGCGCTGGCCCTCCGCCAAGGGGAGCCGATGAGGGCCCGGGCCTTCATCAGCTCCGCCGAGGACGCCTTCCGCGACCTCGACGCCCCCAAGAGCACCCTCGTCGCCCTGAGCTTCCTCCACCGCCGTCTCTCGGAGAAGAAGGTGCCCGTGCACCTCGTCCTCCGGCTCGCCGAGCTGGTGAGAAGGACGCTGATGCAGGCCGGCGCAGCGGAGCCGGTCGGGGGTTAGAGGGAGGACGCTACACGCCGAACTGCGCCACCACCGGCGCGTGGTCGCTGGTTCCGATCTCCGGGAAGACCTTGCAGGAGGTGGCGGTGGCGGCGAGAGCCTCGCTCGCCAAGATGTAGTCGATACGCCAGCCGATGTTGCGCTGGCGCATGTTGCGCCAGGGAGCCCACCAGGTGAAGAGGTTGTCGTTGTCGGGGTCCTGGGCGCGGCCGACGTCCACCAGGCCATGGGCGAGGATGGCCTCGAAGGCTTCCCGCTCCTCGGGCCGCTGGCCGATGACGAAGGGCTTGAGCTCTTTGGGGTGGACGTCGCGGTCGGTGCGGGTGACGTTCATATCTCCGGCCAGGACGACACGGCGGCCCCCGCCGCCTGAATCGCGCAGCTCGCCGGCCCAGCGCGCCAGGCTGCCGAGGAAGTCCATCTTGGCAGGGAAGTCCTTGCCGCCGTTGGGGACGTAGATGGACGCCACCACCAGGTCGCCCGCTTCGGCGACGACGACGCGAGTCTCATGGTCGAAAGGCGGATGGCTGAACTTCGGCTCCTCGGGGAAGGCCTCGCGCCGGAGCTGGAGGCTCACTCCCGAGTAGCCGCCCGCGCCGTGCCAGTAGCACCAGTAGCCGTCGAGGTTGCAGACGGCCTCCGGAAGCTGATCCGGCTTGGCCTTGATCTCCTGCAAACAGACGACGTCCGGCCGGTCGCGGCCCACCCATTCGAGGAACTGCTCCTGCCGGGCGCGGATGCCGTTGACGTTCCAGGTCGCGATTGAGAGAGCCATGGCGGTGAAATGATACCAAACGATCTCAAGGATTGGAGTTTGTTGCGGAGAAACGTGCCGGGGTTGGTAGCGCATACGGGATTCGAACCCGTGTTACCGGCGTGAGAGGCCGGCGTCCTGGACCCCTAGACGAATGCGCCACATGCCGATGAACCTGCCATCGGACGGCGAAGGGTAACACAGAGCCTTCGCCCGGTTCAAGCATGGCATGGCGCGCGCGAAGCCCGCCCACGCACTGTGTTTGTTAGTACGGTAACCTCTAAGCCTCCGGGATCGCCTACCGGTGAGAGGTTTCGCTTGGCCCTGAAGATCGTCGCCATCGCCGGCAGCCCTGCCGTCCTTCTGACGGCGGCGCGGCCCTACACCGTAGGACGGGCGGTGGCTTGCGATCTCCCCGTTCAGGATCCGACGGTCTCGCGCCAGCACGCCGAGCTGGAACTCACCGGGGCGGGAGTGCGCCTCCGCGACCTGGGCTCGACCAATGGCACTTTCCTCAACGGCGAGCGGGTGAGCGACGCCGTGGCCATGCCCGGCGCGCGGGTGTCCTTCGGCAAGGTCGACTTCGAGGTGCGCGAGGAGAGCGCCCCCACCGCGACACCCGGGGAGGGATCGCTCGACGCCACCATCCTTCGGCAGGTTCGCCTGCACGGGCCGGCCGACATCGCCGCCCGGCTCTCGGACTCCCACCCGGGGACCTCGCTGCTGCGCATCGGCGGCGCCTCCGCCGCGGACCGCCAGGGACGCAAGCTCTCGCTCCTCCTCGACATTGCCAAGGAGCTCTCGCAGCAGACCGACGTCGATTTTCTGCTCGACCGGGTGGTGGAGCTGACCTTTCAAGTGATGAGCGTCGACCGTGTGGCGATCCTGATGACCGGAGCAGGGGACGAGCTGACGCCGCGGGTGTGGCGCAGCCGGGTGGAGGCGCCGGCCGCGAGTTGGAAGGTGCCGCGCTCGATCGCCCGTAAGGCGGTGGAGGAGCGCGTGGCGGTGCTGATCGAAAATGCCGCCAAGGACGAGCGGTTCGAGGGCACCATGCTGCTGCAAAGGGTGAAGAGCGCCCTCTGCGCGCCGTTGCTCGGCAAGCAGGGGACGGTGCTCGGCCTCATCTATCTCGACAACCTGGGAGCCACCCATTCTTTCAGCGAGGAGGATCTGGAGTTTCTGACCGCCTTTTCCGGCATGGCGGCGGTGGCCATCGAGAACAGCCAGCTCATCGAGCGGGTGCGCCGCGAGGCGGTGGTGCTGTCGAACTTCCAGCGCTACTTCGCCCCCGATCTCGCCCGGCAGATCGCCGGCGAGCTGGGCGCCGTCCAGCTCGGCGGAGCGAAGAGGCGGGTGGTCGTCCTCTTCTCGGATATCCGGGGCTTCACCTCGCTGTCGGAAAACATGAGCCCGGACGAGATCGCGAGCCTCCTCACCGACTACTTCACCGAGATGGTGGACGTCGTCTTCGAGCACGGCGGCATGCTCGACAAGTTCATGGGCGACGCCGTCATGGCCCTCTGGGGCGCGCCGCTCACCCGCGAGGACGACGCCGATCAGGCCACCCGGGCGGCGATCGCCATGCAGCGGCGGCTCGCGCGCCTCAACGAAGAGTGGCAGCGCCAGGGACGGCCGCGACTGACGGCGGGGATCGGCCTCAACGTCGGCGACGTCTTCGCCGGCAACATCGGCAGCGATCGCCGGCTGGAGTACACGGTGATCGGCGACGCCGTCAACATCGCGTCCCGTCTGTGCTCCGAGGCGGGGCCTGAGGAGATCCTCATCGCCGAGCCGCTGCACGCCGCCCTCGCCTCGCCGCCGCCGGTGACCTCGCTGGAGCCGTTGACGCTCAAGGGCAGGGCCCTGGCCGTGCCCGTCTACCGGGTCGAGTGGCGGGAAGCTCCGGATGATGAGAGAACCGGCGTCGCCAAAGCCGCCGAGGCCCCGGGGCCTCCGGAGAGCCCCCTGTAACAAGCCGGCCCGCCCTGCCGCCTGCTATTTGCGCAATCCCCCAAAACTGGGGGAGAATCCAGACAGTCCTCAAAGATGTGGTCTTGCGGCGCGTCTCGCCGCAGCGGAGAGGTGGCACTACGGCCGTCCACTCGTTCGACCTGGTGATCGTGGGCTCCGGCCCCGCCGGTCTGTCGGCGGCGGCCCAGGCGGCCGCCACTGGTGTGCCCTACGTGGTGCTGGAGCGGACGGACCACCTCGCCGACACCCTCCACTGCTACCAGAAGCGCAAGCACGTGATGGCCGAGCCGGGGATGATCCCCCAGCGCGGCGAGATTCCTTTCGCCGCCGGCTCGCGCGAGTCGATCCTCGACGCCTGGGATCGCTTCGTGGCCGAGCGGCGTCTCAACGTCCACTTCCGGCGCGAGATGGTAGGCCTGGAAAAGACGGACGGCGGCTTCCGGGTGCGCACACCGGCGGACGAGTACGAGGCGCGGCACGTCGTCCTCGCCCTCGGCACCCAGGGCAACCCGCGCCGGCTGGGAGCGCCGGGGGAGGATCTCCCCCACGTCGCCACCCGGCTGGTGGACCCTGACGAATTCCAGGATCTGGACATCCTGGTGGTGGGCGCCGGCGACTCGGCCCTGGAGGTGGCGATCTCGCTCGCCTCCCACAACCGCGTCGGGCTGGTGGTGCGCGGTCCCGAGATCCTGAAGGCCAAGGAGAGCCTGGAGCGTGAGATTCTGGGCCTCGCCGCCCGCGGCCAGATGAAGATCCATTTCAGCTCCTCCGTCGCCAAGGTCGAAAGAGACGCCGCAGAGCTCAAGACGCCCGCCGGCTCGGTCCGCGTGCCGGCGCAGCGGATCATCCTCAAGCTGGGCGCCACTCCGCCGCGGGCGCTGCTGGAGGGAATCGGCGTCCAATTCGCGGGCACGGGGCGCGAGTCGAAGCCCGTCCTCTCCTCTCGCTACGAGTCGAGCGTGCCGGGACTCCACCTGATCGGAGCGGTCACCGGGCGGGACCTCATCCGCCTGGGGATCAACCAGGGTTGGGAGGTCGTCGAGCACATCCTGGGGCACGCCGTCGAGCCGGCGGACGAGGCGGTGCTCAAGGAACGGCTGCCCTTCTGGAGCGGCACGGTGCGGGAGCGGATCGCCGGGTTGCGCGGCGAAATCCCCCTGCTGGGAGCCGCGGACGAGGAGCTGCTGCGCGAGATGTTCCTCTCGGCCGAGGTGCGGGAGTACCGCAACGGCCAGGTTATCCTGCGCCAGAACGACTACAGCGACAGCTTCCTGATCGTGGCTGGCGGCGAGGTCGAGATCGCCGGCCGGGCGGAGGGCGAGGCCGCAGAGCGGAAGATCGCCACCCTCGCCCCCGGCCAATTCTTCGGCGAGATGAGCCTGATCTCCGGCCGCCGCCGCAACGCCACCGCCACGGCCCGGGGCGCCGCGCGGCTCATCGAGGTGCCGCGCAAGGCCATGCTCAAGCTCATGGCCACCGACGCCGGGGTGAAGCGAATGGTGGACCAGGCCTTCCTCATCCGCGCCTTCCAGGGCTACCTCTTCCGGGACCTGCCGGAGGAGGTGCTGTGGCGGCTGGTGAGCCAGGCCACCCTCGAGCGGATCGACGCCAACCAGGCCGTCTTCCGCGAGGGAGATCCGGGAGATGCCTTCTACCTCATTCGCAACGGCCAGGTGAAAATCTCGAAGGCCTCCGGAGGCAAGGACCTCGTCCTCTCCTATCTGGTGGCGGGCAATTTCTTCGGCGAGACGGCACTGCTGCCCGACACGCCGCGCACGGCGACCGTCACCACTATCTTCCCCACCGAGCTGATCCGCCTGGGGAGGGACGATTTCGAGCGCTTCCTGGAGGATCACCCGGAGCTGCGGGAGGGGATCGTCGGCAAGCTCGAGGAGCGGCGGATCGCCTCGCTCATCGCCGAGGCCGCGCCGCTCGCCGGCAGCGTGCTCTCCGACCTCATCCGCGAAGAGGTCGTCATGGGCACCCAGGCGCTGTTCATCGACGACCACAAGTGCGTGCGCTGCGGCAACTGCATCGCCGCCTGCGAGGGGGTGCACGTCGACGGCCAAGCGCGCCTGTCGCTGACCGGCATCAAGTTCTACAACCTCCTCGCCCCCAACTCCTGCTGGCAGTGCGAGAACCCGCTGTGCATGACCGACTGCCCGCCGGACGCCATCGCCCGCGATCCGCATGGCGAGGTCTACATCAAGAGCAACTGCATCGGCTGCGGCAACTGCGAGAAGAACTGCCCTTACGACAACATCTTCATGGTCCATCCCAAGGCGGAGCGGACGCTCTTCGATTGGGTGAAGGGGCTCCTCGGTTTCGACGGCGCCGACGGTACCGCGGAGCCGAAGGTGGACGCCGGCCGTACCGTGGCCGTGAAGTGCGACCTCTGCCGGGAGATCCACGGCGGCCCGGCCTGTGTGCGGAGCTGCCCCACGGGAGCGGCGCTGCGGCTGGAGCCGGAGCAGTACCAGGCGCGCCTCGACGAGCTGCTGGCGCGGAGCCGGGGGCTCTGATGCTGCTGCGCACGGCGGAGAGCGCGCGCTGGCGGCGGCGGGCCTTCTGGGTCTTCGTGCTGCTCGTGGGCACCTACGTCTACTACGACCGCCGCACCGCCTTCACCCATGGTGGCTCGCGCGGCGGGATCGTCTACGGCGCCCTGGGCACCCTGGCGATCCTCATCCTCCTCTACTTCGGGGTGCGCAAGCGATCGTATCGCAGCACCTGGGGGACGCTCGAAGGGTGGCTTCAGTGCCACCTCTACCTGGGGCTGCTGTCGGCGGTGCTCATCCTTTTTCATACCGGCTTCCGCTTCCACGACAAGGTGGCGATCGCGGCCTTCCTCGTCCTCCTGGTGGTGGTGGCGAGCGGCTTCTGGGGGGCTGTGGTGTACACCGGCGTTCCCCGCCGGCTCACCGAGGTGGAGGGCGACCTGGCTCCGGCGGCCATGGCCGAGCAGCTCGAGCAGCTCGGCCGCACCATGGCGCGTCTCGCCACCGGGCGCTCGGCGTCGTTCCAGAAGGTCTGCACGGAGCTGCTCGCCGAGATGGTGCCGGAAAGGCTGGCCGGCTGGAAGCTCCTCTTCGCCGGCGTCGGACGGAAAGGGCGCGACGCGGCGACGCCCTGGGCGGCCGAGCTGGCGCGGGTGCCGGCCGGCGAGCAGGACGAGCTGCGGCAGCTCCTCGTCCTCGCGCGCCAGCGCCGGGAGCTGCACCAGCGGCTGCTCGTCCAGCAGCGCTACCGCAACCAGCTCGAAGTCTGGCTCTATATCCACCTGCCGCTCTCCCTCGCCCTCGTGGCCCTGGTAACGGCGCACCTCATCGCGGTGTTCTTCTTCTCGAAGCTCAACTTTTAACCCTCAGACGATGCCCTTCCTCGTCGAGCACCCCGCCGATTCTCAAGCCCCCGCCGCCCGGGTGGAAGGGGACGAGCTCCTCATCGGCCGCGGCACCAACGCCGGCCTGCGTCTCGACGATTCCGCCGTGGCCCTGGAGCACGCCCGCATCGAGCGCTCGGGAGACGGCTACCGACTGCAGGACCTGGGGAGCGACACTGGCACCTACCTGAACGGCAGGCCGGTGGGGAGCGCCACGTATCTGAAGGACGGCGACACGATCGGCCTCGGCGGCACGCAAGCGAAGGTACGGTGGCGCTCACCCGCGGACCCGCTTGTCTTGGAGGTGCGGCCGGTGGTGGAGGAGGTGGCGGCTCCCATCGCGGGTCCGGCCGCCATCAAGGTCCCCAAAGTGGACTATCTGCGGGCCTACGCTCTGCGCCGGCCGTTCCTCACCAAGGGTCTGACGGCCCTCCTTCTCACCCTGGCGGCGGCCGGCGTTCTCGCCGCCCTCCCCCGGCTCGGGCTCTGGCAGGCGTTCCAGCCCGGCCCGGTGAGCGCGGCCCATCAGCTACAGCAGGTGGGCTGCTTCGGCTGCCATACCCCATGGAAGGGACCCGCAGCCGTCAACTGCGCCAGCGCTTCGTGCCATCCGCGCCTCGACCATCAGGCGCGCCAGGCGTTCACTCCGGCCTGCGCGGACTGCCACTTCGAGCACCGCGGCCAAGCGAGCCTGACGCGGGTGAACAACGCGAGCTGCGTCACCTGCCACGGCGACCTGAAGGTGAAGAGCGGGGAGCCGGCCTTCGCCCGCCGCGTCACCGCCTTCCCGGAGGGGCACGCGGACTTCTCTCTGACCCTCCCCGAAGGGGGGCGGTTACCCGTCGCCGAGGCCGTGGCCCGCCGGGTGGACCTCGACACCGTGCGGCTTAATCACGCTCTCCATCTCGCGCCGGGCCTCCTCAGCCCCGAGGGGCGGGTGACGCTCGTCTGCCAGGACTGCCACCAGCCCGGGCCGGGGCCGACCGGAATGACGCCGGTGAGCTTCGCGCGCCACTGCGACCGCTGCCACCGGCTGACCTTCGACCCCGCGCTGCCGGAGGAGGAGGCGCCCCACGCCGAGCCGCGCACCGTCCACAACGCGCTGCTGGCGGCCTACTCCGTGAACGAGGGGCAGATGGGCTCGTACCGCGAGCGGCGGCGGATCATCGTCCGCAACCCGGGAGCGGCGATGGGGCTCGACCTGAGCGCCCGGGTGCGGGGCCAGGTGGTGGAGGCCGAGAGCCTCCTCTACCGTAGCGCCTGCGCCAAGTGCCACGTCATGGACTTGAATGCCCGGCCTTTCCCCGCGGTGGCGCGAGTGAGCACTCCGGGCGAGTGGCTGCCGCTCTCCCGCTTCACTCACGGCGATCACGTCAACCTCCAAGGGCTGACCTGCGAGGCCTGCCATGGCCGGGCGGCAGCCAGCACGGCGACGGCGGACCTGCTCCTGCCGGGGATCGAAGCCTGCGGCGGTTGCCACGGCGGCCACGGCCGGCCTCCGGGGAACGCAGCCTTGAAGGCGGGCCCCAGGGACTGTCTCGGCTGCCACACCTACCATCCTGCAAAGGGGAGGATCTGATGCGCGGACCGGCGGTCATTTTCGCGGTTCTGGCCGGGATCGCCTTGATCGGCCCCGCCGAGGCCGCCCGGCGGCCGCACCCACAGCCTCCTCCGCCTCCACCCTCCCCCGGCGACCCCGGAACGAACCCGGCCTCGGCATGCGGCGGTCTCGATGCGGCCGAGGTGTCGGCCCTGCTCCAGAATGCGGTCGCGGCCGTCGACTTTCCCACGCTGGCGGTGGCCGTGGTCGACCGGCCGGGCAACGTCATCGGCCTCTGGCTCAAGGGAAGCCCGACGCCGGCCCAGCAGGACGAGGCGGTGGGCCTGGCTCGCACGGGCGCCTTCTTCAGCAACGACCAGGCGCCGCTCTCGTCGCGCACCGTGCGCTTCGTCAGCGGCCTACATTTTCCTCCCGGCATCGCTCGCACTGGCAACGCCGCCCTCTACGGTATCGAGAACACCAACCGCGGCTGCGACCTGAACGTGACGTTCAACGCCACCAAGTTTCTGCCGCGGTCTACCTCGATCACCGGCGGAACGTGTAACGCCTTCGACTCCTCCGGCTGCGGCACCGGCCCGGTAACCGGTAAGGTGGTGGACCTCTCAGGGATTTCGAAGGACACCAACCCGTCGGCCGTGAACCCGGGCGGGCTGCCGGTCTTCCGTGGCAGCGTACTGGTGGGCGGCATCGGGGTCGCCGGCGGGCCGGCGGGCAAGCTCGACGCCGCCGAGTTCGCCGCCTTCTCGGCGGTGCTTTCCGTTAGCGGACTGGCGCCGATCCCGTTGCCTTTACCGGCCCCGGGCGTGGTGTTCATCGACGGCATCCGCCTCCCCTTCGTGCGCCAGGCCCAGCGGCCGGCGGGGGTGTCCTCGGGGTTTGCCAATGGCGTCTTCACCGTCGCCCCAGGAGGCGGCCAGTGCGCGCCGGACGGCTATCTGGTGGGCCCCATGGCGGGCTCGAGCCTCTCGCTCGGCGACGTGCAGAGAATCGTCCAACAGGCTGTCGACGCTGCCAACCGCACTCGCGCCGTGATCCGCCTGCCTATCGGCTCGCGGACCCGCATGGTCATCGCCGTGGGGGACGTGGACGGCAAGATCCTGGCGATCTTCCGCATGCAGGACTCGACGGTCTTCTCGGTTGACGTCGCCGTGGCCAAGGCCCGCAACGTCGCCTGGTTCAGCGGCCCGGGAGCTGGCGATGTGCCGCAGGTGCCGGCCGGCACGGCGATCAGCAACCGCACGATCTCCTTCGGCGCCCAGCCTCTCTACCCGGCGGGCATCGACGGCAGCGGCCCGGGGCCGTTCTTCAACCTGTTCAAGAACGACACCCTCAACCCCTGCTCGCAGGGCTCCGAGCTCCCGGGGCCGAACCAGAACGGCATCGTCTTCTTCCCCGGCAGCCTTCCTCTCTACAAGGGGAACCTGCTGGTAGGGGGCCTTGGCGTGAGCGGCGACGGCGTCGAGCAGGACGACTACGTGACCTACCTGGGCGCTCAAGGCTTCCTGCCGCCGCGAAGCCTCGATGCGGACAACTTCTTCGTGAAGGGCGTGCGGCTGCCGTTCCTGAAGTTCCCGAGGAACCCGGAGCAGTGAGATCGGCTCTCCCAACTTGCTGGCTGGAGCGAGGCGCTAACGTTGCCTCAGACTTCCCCCGCCCGAAGACCCTCACCCCTGCCCCTCTCCCGCCCCCTCCGCACCCCCCTCATCGGGAGAGGGGTCCCGGTTGGAGCGGTCTTGCTTTTCTCCCTCTTCTCCCGGTGAGGGGGGTGCGGAGGGGGCGGGAGAAGAGGGCCGGGGTGATGAGGGTCTTGGGTGGGGGTGGAAAGCCGCCTTGGTCGCGCAGGCTGTTTGGACCGGCACTCCTCCTCATCATCTATCTAGGCCTCGCCGCCGCCGCCATCGCCCAGGATCTCCATCTGACCCTCAATCACGACCAGCCTCTCTTCACCCGCACCCCCGCCCTCACGGTCGCCGGCACCACCGACGCCCCGGCGGGCTCGAAGGTCGAGATCAAGATCGGCCCGGCGACCCACGAGGCGCTGGTGGCGGAGGGAGGAAGCTGGCGGCTGGACTGGCCCGAGCCCCTGGCGGGTGGGCAGTACACGGTGACCGCCAAGGTAACGGACGCGGCAGGGCGCTCGGCAGTCACGGACCAGCCGCTCATCGTGCAGCTTCCCGGCCGGCTCGCTCGCGGGCCGCTGCTGCCCGTAGGGCTGGACTACGACTCGCCCGAGGAGACGGCCGCCCGGGACTTCCAGGAGTACACCGACCGCTGGCGGATCGTGCCGCCGCCCTATGAGCTCACGGTCAAGAGCCGGGGACCGTTGGATCCGTATCATCAGAACCGCCTCAAGGGGGACATCCCCTGGCGGGGGACCGATGTCTTTCTGAACGTCTCCGCGGTCTCCGACACGCTGGTCGAGCTGCGGCAGCTCCCCACTCCCTCAGGGGTGAGCGCGGACCGGCCGGGGAGCTTCGGTGTCTTCGGGCGCGATGCCCAGGCTTTCGGGTTCCAGCAGATCGCCGTCTCGGCCGACCTGTTCAAGGGCGACACGGCCTTCAAGCCCATCGAGTGGCGGGTGAAGGGGACCGTGGCGGCCGACCTCAACGCCTTGAAGGTGGCGGAGAACGCCGTGGTGCGGCCGGACGTGCGCGACAGCACCCGCCGCGTCCGCGGCTTCCTCGCCCTCCAGGAGCTGTTTGGCGAGTACAAGCTCAGAGACCTCTCGCCCAACTTCGACTTCGTCTCCGTGCGGGCCGGCATCCAGCCGTTCAGCAGCGACTTCCGCGGCTTCGTCTTCACCGACACCAACTTCGGCGTGCGCCTCTTCGGCAACTACGAGTCGAACCGCGACCAGTACAACCTCGCCGTCTTCGACCGCCTGGAGAAGGACACCAACAGCGGCCTCAACACCTTCGACCGGCGCCACAGCCAAGTGGCGGTGGCCAACTTCTACCGGCAGGACTTCCTCACGCCCGGCTACACGGCTCAGGCGTCCATCCACTACCTTCGCGATGAGGCGACCTTCTCGTTCGACAAGAACGGCTTCCTCGCCCGGCCCGACCCCGTGGGCTCGGCCCAGCCGCACGAGATCGAAGCCGTCTATCTCGGGGTGACGGGCTCTGGGCACGTCGGGCGGATCAACGTCGAGAACGCCCTCTACTTCGTCACCGGCCGCGACAGCCTCAACCCCATCGCCGGCCCCGCCCCCCTGTTGAGCGACGACGGAGATCGGGTGAGCATCCGGGCGTTCATGGGCGCTCTCGAGCTGTCGGTCGACCGCGACTGGTACCGGCCGAAGCTGGCGTACTTCTACGCCTCGGGGGACCGCGACCCCGTGGACCGCAGGGCCTCCGGTTTCGACTCGATCTTCGACAACCCCGCCTTCGCCGGCGGCGGCTTCAGCTTCTGGAACCGCATGGGAATCCGCCTCGCCGGCTCCGGCGTCGCCCTGGTCAACCGCGGCAGCCTGCTGCCCGACTTGCGCAGCAGCAAGGAGGAAGGTCAGCCGAACTTCGTGAACCCGGGGCTTCACCTCGCGAGCGCCGCGGTGGACCTCGACCTCACGCCGAAGCTGCGGGCCGCGCTGACGGCCAACTACCTGCGCTTCGACCGGACGGAGACCCTGGAGCTGGTGCTCTTCCAGTCGCCGATCCACCGCGAGATCGGCTGGGACCTCTCGGCGGGGTTGCGCTATCGCCCCTACCTCAACCAGCACGTGGTGGTGGTGGGCGGCCTCGCCGCGCTCCTGCCGGGTAGGGGGTTCGAGGACATCTACGAAAAGAACCAGCCGCTCTTCGCGGCCTTCACGGACCTGGTCCTGACCTTCTGAGGAGAGAAATTGTCTTTCCTGTCTTTTTTTAGGCCAACCTCTCCCTCTTCTCCCGGTGAGGGAGGTGGGAGGGGGCGGGAGAAGAGGGCCGGGGTGATGAGGGTCTTCGCGCTGATCGTCGCCGCCGGAGTCGCCCTCGCCGCTGCGCAGACGAGCTCCGACTCGCCGGCTTCGATCGGCCTCCAGCGGCAGAGAACGCCCCAGGCGAAGGCGGACGTCCTCTCCTACGGCTGCCTCTCCTGCCACTCGGGGATCGAGCCCATCCACCCGACGCAGACGGTGCAGATCGGTTGCACGGAGTGCCATGGCGGCGACGCCGTCGCGGCCCTGCCCGCCGGCGCCGCCCCGGGTAGCGCGCCCTACGAGGAGACGAAGCGCCGGGCGCACGTCCAGCCCCTGCACCCGGAGCGCTGGCCCTCCTCCGCCAACCCCGAGCGCACCTATACGCGGCTGCTCGAGGAATCCCCCGAGTTCGTCCGCTTCCTTAATCCCGGCGATCTGCGGGTTGCCCAGGAGACCTGCGGCCCCTGCCATCAGAGCCAAGTCAACCGGGTGCTCAAGAGCCCGATGACCACCTCGTCCATCTTCTTTGGCGCCGCGGCCTATGCCAACGGCATCCTCGGCGAGAAGGCCACCTTCCTGGGCGAGAGCTACAGCCCCGGAGGGCGAACCGGGAAGATCCAGCCCGTGGCGCCGCTCACCCCGGAGCAGCTCGCCCGCGGCGCCCTGCCTCTTCTGTATCCCCTGCCGCGCTGGGAGATCACCCAGCCGGGGGAATACTTCCGGGCCTTCGAGCGCGGCGGCGTGCTCCAGCCGTCCTCCTTCCCGGACATCGGCAATCCCAATCCGCTGGACGAGCCCGGCCGGCCGGACATCCGCCTCTCCAACCGCGGCCCGGGCACCGGCCTGCGCATCAGCCCGGGGCTGATCAACCTGCACAAGACGCGGCTGAACGATCCCCACCTCTCCTTCCTGGGGACCAACGACCATCCGGGAGACTACCGTTCCAGCGGCTGCACGGCCTGCCACGTGGTCTACGCCAACGACCGAGATCCGGCGAATTCCGGCCCCTGGTCCGCCTTCGGCAACCTGGGCAAGAGCGCCACGGCCGACGCGACGATCCCCAGGGCTGAGCCCGGCCATCCCATCCGCCATAGCTTCACCCGCGCCGTGCCCACGAGCCAGTGCATGTCCTGCCACATGCACCAGCCGAACTCGTTCGTCAACACCTACCTCGGCTACACCATGTGGGACTACGAGACGGACGGCGAGGCGTTGTGGCCCAAGCAGCAGCGCTACCCCACGGCGGCCGAGAAGCGGGCCAGCCTCGACCGCAACCCCGAGGGTGCCGCCGTGCGCGGCCTATGGACGGAGCCCGAGTTCCTGGCCAAGGTCTCGGAGCTCAACTCGACTCTCAAGCACACCCAATTCGCCGACTATCACGGCCACGGCTGGGTCTTCCGCGCCGTCTACAAGCAGGACCGCAAGGGCAATCTCCTCGACGCCGAGGACCGCATCGTCCCCTTCGACGATCCCGACCGCTTCAAGAAGGCCGTCCACTTGAAGGACATCCACCTGGAGAAGGGGATGCACTGCGCGGACTGCCACTTCTCCCAGGACGCCCATGGCGACGGGCTGATCCACGGCGAATATGGCGACTCCCTGGAGATCGGCTGCGAGGACTGCCATGGCACCCTCCGCGCCAAGGCGACTCTACGCACCTCGGGTCCGGCGGCGCCTCCGGGTGGGACCGACCTGTCGCTCGGCACCACGCCGGGCGGCCGGCGGCGGTTCGTCTGGCGCGATGGCCGGCTCTGGCAGCGCTCGATGCTCGATCCGAAAATCGAGTGGGAGGTGGTGCAGGTTCTGGACTCCATCACTCCGGGCAACCCGCACTACAGCGAGAAGTCGCGGCTCGCGAAGACCCTGCAGAGGGACGGCACCGCCTGGGGCTCTCCATCTGGGGATGACGCCTCCCTCGCCCACTCCGGCTCGCGGATGACCTGCTACACCTGCCACTCGGCCTGGGCCACGGCCTGCTCCGGCTGCCACCTCCCGCAGGAGGCGAACGCGAAGTCCGAGATCCACCACTTCGAGGGTGGCGAGACGCGCAACTACGCCTCCTACAACCCGCAGGTGATCCGCACCGACGCCTACATGCTGGGCATCAACGGCAAGGTGAAGGGGAACCGCATCGCCCCCGTCCGCTCCTCCTCGGCCCTCGTGCTCTCCTCGACCAACGCCAGCCGCCAGCGCTTCTACGTTCAGCAGCCGCCCATCTCGGCGCCCGGCTTCAGCAGCCAGGCTTTCAATCCCCACGTGCCCCACACCGTGCGGGCGCGGGAGACCAAGACCTGCACCGACTGCCACGTCTCCGCCGCCGGCGACAACAACGCCTGGATGGCCCAACTCCTCACCCAGGGGACCAACTTCGTGAACTTCGTCGGCCGCTTCGCGTGGGTGGGCGAGGGGCGGGAGGGAATGGAGGCCGTGGCAATCACCGAGTCCGAGGAGCCGCAGGCGGTGATCGGCAGCTATCTCCAGCGGCTGGCCTATCCGGACTTCTACAAGGCGCACCAGGCGCGCAAGATCGAGCTGCCCGAAGCGCACCATCACCACTCAGGTGGCGAGGTGCGCAGCCTTCAGCTCCGCGGCGAGTACCTGTTCACCGCCCAGGGGTCCGGGGGGTTCGAGGTCTACGACGTGGCGAACATCGACAACAAGGACTCCTCCGAGCGCCTCGTCACCGCGCCGGTCTCGCCCTTCGGCCAGCGGACGTACGTCCGCACCCGCGACGCCACGGGTGTGGCCCTGCCCACCACCATGCCGGTGGCGCGGCGCAAGGGGAACCCCGCCAACCTGGAGCAGCCGCTCCACCCGATCTACGACTACGCCTTCGTCTCCGACCGCGAGGAGGGGTTGATCGCGGTGGACGTGACGACGCTGACCGACGGCGATCCGGCGAACAACTTCCTGAAGCGCGCCCTCACCTTCAACCCCGGCGGCGCCCTCACCGGCGCCGAGGGGCTGACGGTGGCCGGCACCTGGATCTACGTGGTGACCCGGGACGAGCTTGTGGTGATCGACGCCGCCGAGCCACTGAAGCTGCGGATCGCCGCGCGGCTCAAGGGATTCCGGCAGCCGGCGGCGGTGGCCGTCCAGTTTCGCTACGCCTTCGTCGCGGACCGCGACGGCCTGGCCGTGGTGGAGGTGACCGACCCCGCCGTGCCCCGCCTGGCCGGACGGGCCGGAGGCTTTGCAGGGCGCAGCGTCTACGTCGCCCGTACCTGGGCCTACGTGGCGGCGGGGGAGAAGGGGATCGCCCTCGTCGACGTCGAGCGCCCCGAGGCGCCGAAGCTGGACCGGCTGTGGAATGGCGACGGCCGCCTCAAGGACGTTCGCGACGTCAAGGTGGCCTCCACCAATGCCAGTCTCTTCGCCTACGTCGCCAACGGCGAGGGCGGGCTCGCCGTCGTGCAACTCACCTCGCCAGAGACCGTGCCGGGCTACCTCGGCTTCTCGCCCCGCCCCGAGCCGCGCCTCATCGCCACCCGCCGCACCCGCGGGCCGGCCCTGGCCCTCTCCAAGGGACTGGACCGCGACCGGGCGGCGGACGAGAGCGGCAACCAGGTGAGCGTCTTCAACCGCCTGGGCGCGCGCCCCTTCAACGGCGAGGAGATGCGCCGGCTGTACCTGCGCAATGGGCGGCTCTATACCGTCACCGATGAGCCGCCGGGGCCGCCGGAGATTCGACCATGAGAAAACTTGCCGGCGGGCTCATTACGGTCTTCGCCTTGGCGGCCACCGCGGCGGGCCAACCGCCGTCCGAGCCCCTGCCGGTCCCTGCGGCGCCGCAGGCCGGCAGCTACATGGGGCCCGTCTCCTGCGCCTCCAGCAACTGCCACGGCGCCGTGCGGCCTCGCCGGGTTTTCGACGTGCTGCAGAACGAGCACTTCACCTGGCTCAAGGGCGGCGACCGCCACTACACGGCGTGGCGGGTGCTGTTCAACGCCCGCTCGGCCACCATCGCCCGCAACCTGGGGCTGCCGTCGCCTGCCGCCGAAAGCCCGGCGTGCCTCGGCTGCCACGGCTTCGCGGTGGCGAAGGAGAAGCAGGCCGTGCCCCTGGAGATCGAGGACGGCATCTCCTGCGAGGCTTGCCACGGACCGGCGGGCGGCTGGATCCGCGAACACAGCGCCGAGGGCTGGAGCCATCAGCGCTCCGTGGTGGCGGGGATGACCGACCTGCGGGATCTGGAGGTGCGCTCCCGCCTCTGCCTCTCCTGCCATCTGGGGGCGCCGGGCCAGACGGTGGACCACGAGCTGATCGCCGCCGGCCATCCTCTTCTGAGCTTCGAGCTGGACAACTACACCGAGGACATGCCCGCGCACTGGATGCCCTTCCGCGACAAGCAACGGAAGGAAGGGCTGCGCGACACGCACGGCGTCCGCGCCTGGGCGGTCGGGCAGGCGGCGAGCTTCCGTGCCGGGCTCGACCAGCTCGCCCGTCGCGCCCGCTCGCCGCGCTGGCCCGAGTTCTCCGAGATGAGCTGCGACTCCTGCCACCACTCCCTCACCGAGCAGCGCTGGAAGACCCTCCGCAATCCCGAACGCCCTGGCCTGCCGCGCTGGAGCCCGGCCCGCTGGGCCGTCCTGCGCCATCTCGTGACCGCCGTCGCCCCGGACGCCCGCGACTCCCTGGACGCCGGCATCGCCCAGCTCGCGCACCAGACGGCCCGCTTCGGCAATCCACCCACCGAAGTCGCCGAGACCGCCGAGCGGATTAGCCGCGCCCTCGGCGACGTCGCCTCCCGGCTGGAGCAGGCTGCGTGGGACGACGCCGAGGTCAAGAGCCTGCTGCTCGCCATCGCCGGGGACGCCGACTCCTTCGCGGTGGCCGATCCCGCCGCCGCCGAGCAGGCCTTCCTGGCCTTCAACAGCTTGGTGGCGCGGCTTCAGGCGAGGAACCCGCGGCGAGTGCGCGCAGGTCTCGCCGGCATTCTGGAGACGATGAAGAGAGAGCTCGACGATCCTTATACCTGGAACCCGGCCCGCTTCAAGAGCCAGCTCGCCCAGCTTCACAAGCAGGCGCAAGGAGTCCCATGAGACGAAAAAGACATCGCCCCATCCTGCTGCTCCTCACGGCCCTGATCGTTCCCGCCTTCGCCTCGGCTGCCGCCGCGGCCGAGCGCAGCACCGCCGTGGCCGAGGTGGCCTTCACCTATGGCGTGCGCGCCTACAACCACGGCGAGCTTGCAGAGGCCGTCCGCCTCTTCCAGGAAGCCGTTGCAGCCGACCCGGACAACCGTGAGGCCCGCGAGTGGCTCGCCGTGGCCGAGCGCCGGCAGAACGAAGCTGCCGTCACCGTCCCCGGCTTCGCCGGACTCCTGCCCCTGCGCGACCAGCCGCGGTTCGACCTGCGGGCCGGCGTTGCTTATGGCCAGGATTCGAACCCCGCCCAGTTGTCGTCCGACACCGTGCTGGTGGCTTCTGGCGGCAGGATCTTGAAGGGGGAGGTGGACGACCGGGTCACCGACCTCGACCTGCGGGCCGCCGTCTACCCCTTCTATGGCCGGGGGGGCGGCGATCCGCGGAGCGGTTGGAGCCTGGGCCTGACCGGCCAGGTGAAGGCCGCCCGATTCCAGGACCTCGACTTCCTGAATGAGCGGCAATGGAGCGCCGCCGGCCAGCTCGCCTGGGGCTCGGACCCGTTGGGGTACCTCACCGGCCCAATGGGATACACCCGCGTGCCTTTCGGCCACAGCCGCTTCTCCCTGCTCCTTCAGGCGGGGCGAACTGACACCCGCGTGAACGGCGAACCTCAACTCACGGTCGACGAGGCGGCCCTCACCCTCGTCGTCCGCGAGGCGGTGATCACCGCCACCCAGGTCGAGCTGGACTTCCAGCGGCGGGACTATGCCGGCGGTCTGAGCAAGCCTGACGCCTGGTCCGTGGGCGCCGGCCAACTCTTTTTCCTCGGCCGGCGGGACCGCTATCTACGCCTCGGCGCCTCGTGGGGGAAGGAGAACGATGGCCTGAGGTTCGACACCACGTCCCTGGAAGGCACGGCCGAGCTGGCGCTCCCCCTCACCGACCGAGTGGTGGTCCAGCTCGCCGGCTCCCGCCGCAAGGACAAGAGCGAAACCACCAATCCCCCCGGTATCACCACCAAATTCGACACCACCTCGACCCGGGCTGCGGCGGCCCTTTCGTGGGAGGTCGCGCGTCACTTCTATGTGATCGGCCGGGCAAGCTGGTCCGAGCGCACGCCAGGCTCTTTCTTCTACCTCAGCCCGCAGCTCATCGCCTTCGACAAATACCGGCGGACCGTCGCGTCCGTGGGCATTCAGTGGATCTGGTAAGGAGGACGACCGATGACATCCCGAATGACATCCCGACTCTCCGCATCCTGTCTAGCGCTCCTCCTCTCCGCCACGGCTCCCGCTCTCGCCGCTGACGTGGGCGAGGTCGTGCTGGTGCGCAACGACGTGCGGGGCACCTCCCAGGGGGGCTCCCCCAAACCTCTCGCCGTGGGCAACGGCGTCAGCCTCGGACTGCGCGTAGACACCGGCGCCGACTCGGGCGCCAGGATGACGTTCGATCCCAGTGGTTCCCTCACCTTGGGTTCCCGCGCCAGGGCGGTCATCGACCGGAACCTCGTGGACCAGGTCACCGGCCGCTCGGACTCCGCTCTCTCCGTGCTCGCCGGCCAGGTCCGGCTGGCCCTGGGCAAGCTCTTCCGCGGCGAGGTGTCCATCGACACACCCACGGCGGTCGTGGGCGTCAAGGGGACCGACCTGCGGGTCGACGTGGACGAGCCGACCGGCACCACGGTGGTGACCGTGACCGAAGGCGTCGTCACCGTGCGCTCCAAGTCCGGCGGCGAGGTGACCGTCCGGGCCGGCCAGCGCACCCTGGTGGCCTCGGGGCAACCGCCGACTCCGCCGGCCCTGGTCGATCCCAGCTCTACCGCCCTTTCCGCCTCGGCCGGCGGCCCCGCCTTCACGACGCCTCAGGAGACGGTCTTCCCCGACGCGCCGCTGCTCGGCCCCGGCCGCGATCAGGGCTTCCCGGGAATCGGAGGGGTGGGCGTCCGGCTGCCGGGGGCTCGGCCGAATGGGTAGAGGCTCGCGGACCGCTCTCGCCATCGTCCTGGCCGCGGCGCTGATCGCCATCCTCCCCTACTTCGGCGGCTGGCTCCGCACCCCGGAGGAGCTCGCCACCGACCTGATGATGCGGGCGCGGGGTACGCTGCCGCCCGATCATCGAATCGTCGTCTGCGCCGTGGACGCCCTGAGCCTGCGCCAAATCGGCCCTTGGCCCTGGCGCCGCACCCGCGTCGCGGAGCTCATCGACCGTCTGAAGGCGGATGGCGCCAAAGTCATCGCCCTGGACGTGGTCTTCTCCACTCCCTCTCCTCACGATGCCGGCTATGACCTCTCCGCGGACGATGACGCCCTTGCCGCGTCGCTGGCGAAGGCGGCCAACGTCGTTCCCGGCTACTTCTTCCGCCACGAGCGCATCGCCCTCAACGCGGAGACCCTGGAAAGGGCGGCCTACAACCAGGTGGAGCTGCGGCAGCCGTTGGTTGTTCCAGTCCGGCCGGGCGTCGAGGCGAACCTCGCCCCCTTCGCCGCCGCGGCGGTCGATCAGGGCTTCTTCAGCCACGAGCGGGAGAGCGGCGTGCTGCGCCATTACACTCTGGCGATCCGCTACGGCGAGGACTACTACCCGCCGCTGGCCCTGCGGGCGACCGAGGTTTTTCTCGGCGGCGGGGGCCTGACTCTGGCATCCCGCTCCGGCGTGGTGGAGGTGAAGCTGGCGGGCCGCACCGTGCCTGCGGACGAGCGAGGCCAGCTCTGGGTGAACTACCGCGGCCCGGCCAGGACCTTCGACACCATCCCGGCAGGCGACGTCCTGGCAGGGCGGACGCCCGCCGGCACCTTCCGCGGCCGGCTGGTCTTCATCGGGGTCACCGAGACCGGCGTGGGCGACGTCCAGTCGTCCCCCTTCGGTTCCGAGATGGCAGGCGTCGAGGTCCACGCCAACGTCGCGGACAATCTCCTGAACCGCCGCTACCTCCAGGATAGCGGGCTCCTGGCCGGCGTCTCGCTTCTCGCACTGGTCCTCCTGGCCTTGGCCGTGGCGCTCCTGGTGCTACGCACCCCCAGCCATCGCGTCGGGGCGGTGGCCGCGGCCGGGCTGGTGATCGCCTGGCCCCTGCTGGCCTATGCGGTGTTCGTCACCGGCAGCCGTCATCTCCAGGTGGTCTCGCCCTTGATCGCGGGAGTCCTCTCGCTCGTTTTTTCCTTACGCGTGCGCGTCGCCGCCGAAGAGGAGCGGGCGCAGCGCATCCGCCAGACCTTCGAGCACTACGTCTCCGGACAGGTGGTGGACGAGATGATCCGCCACCCCGAACGGGTGAAGCTGGGCGGTGAGCGGCGGGACCTGACCGTCCTCTTCTCGGACATCCGCGGCTTCACCTCCATTTCCGAGACCCTCGACCCGGAAGCCCTGGTGCGGCTGCTCAACGAGTTCTTCACCCCCATGACCCGCCTCGTGCTGGAGAACGGCGGCACTCTCGACAAGTACATGGGCGATGCCCTCATGGCCTTCTTCGGCGCGCCGGTGGCCCATCCCGACCACGCCGTCCGCGCCTGCCGTGCCGCGCTCGCCATGCGGACGGAGCTGGTGCACCTGAACGAGGGATGGCACCGGGAAGGCAAGCTGCCGCCGCATCTCACCCTGGGAATCGGCATCGGCCTCAACAGTGGAGTGATGTCGGTGGGCAACGTCGGCTCCGAAGCCGTCTTCGGTTACACAGTGATCGGCGACAACGTGAACCTCGGCTCGCGGATCGAAGGGCTCAACAAGGACTACGGCTCCCACATCCTCGTCTCCGAGTTCACCGCCCGGGCGGCGGCGGAGGGTTTCCTCTTCCGCGAGCTGGACAGCGTGCGGGTGAAGGGCAAGCTGCAGCCGGTGGGGATCTACGAGTTGCTGGACACCGCGCCAGCTCCGCTCGACCAGGCCGAGCGCGCCACCCTCTACGCCCGCGGCCTCGCCATCTACCGAGCCAGGGACTTCGCCGCCGCCGAGGCAATCTTCGGAGATCTCGCCGACCGCCTCAACGACGGCCCCGGCAAGATCTTCCGCGAGCGCTGCCGCCACTACCAGGAAGACCCGCCGCCCGCGGATTGGGATGGGGTGGAGGTGCGGAAGACGAAGTAGGGGGGCGATCGAGGGGGTGCGGCAGGGATGTGGCGTACCGGCTCGCCCGGAGCGCCGGAGAGGCTTGACGCCGTCTGGCGCCCGAAGGCGGAACCTGCGAGAAAGCTCTTTGACGAACCGGGCAATACACCTTTAGACTGGGAGAATCATGAGCGTCAAAGAGATCGAAGAGGCCATTGCGCAACTCTCCGCAAGGGACGTGGCCGAGCTGATGGCATGGCTTGGAGAGCATCATGCCCAGGTCTGGGACAGGCAGATCGAAGACGATCTGGAAACGGGTCGTCTCGATGCGCTACTTGCCGAGGTGGACGACGAGTATGAAGCAGGGTTGGCCCAACCCCTGTGAAGCACCTGACTCTGCCGCGCTTCTGGCAGCGCTTCCGGCAATTGCCGAAGGAAGTGCAAGAGCTGGCCAGAAAGAACTTTGAGCTGCTCAAGGCCGATCCGCTCCATCCCTCGCTTCATTTCAAACGGGTCGGCAAGTCGAAGCAGCTCTGGTCGGTGCGCGTCGGAGTCCACCATCGGGCTCTAGGCAGGGATAAGCCGGAGGGCATCGTTTGGTTCTGGATCGGCCCGCACGCTGAGTACGACAAGCTTTTGTCGTGACTGGCTACCCAGCCTCGGGCCCCGTCTCGACCCGCAGACGGAGGATGACGACTTGGTGGGAGCTGAGAACGCAACGGCAACGCTTCACTTCTCTGGACATGACAACCACTCCGCCATACGTAACACAGCGGACCGGCCAGT
>DASYJD010000045.1:0-103046 GCA_035996875.1 Thermoanaerobaculia bacterium | reverse complement strand
AATCACCTGGCTACCCTCTATAGTCCCTACGGGACACGGGAAGAACGAAATAGCAGTCCCGGAGGGGACAAGCGTCGGTAGCCAGGGATTTCAATCCCTGGCGGCAGCGATGTCGCTGTCTCCCCTTTTGAGACACCCTCTAAAAGAGATGCCCGATGCGCCTCGCTCACAGAAACAACCCCTCTCGCCGAGCGCTCCGGTGGATGGCGTACCGTCCTTCCGCGAAAGCCTCCGAGGAGACAGGCAAGGCATGGATGGGCCGGTCCACTTTCAATTGCAGCGGGTAAAGGGCCTCGACGATCGTCTCGAGGTCTCTGCCGAGCCGAACCGGTCCCTTGAGGAGGACCATGAGATCCACGTCGCTGTCCTCGCCGGCCTGGTTCCTCGCCTCCGAACCGAAGAGCAGCACTCCCCGGAAGCGATCCGGGAAGGCGGCCTCCAGTCTCGGCCGGATCTCGGTCCTGATCTCATCGCTCAGCACGCTGATTCCCCTACTCCACCGTCACGCTCTTTGCCAGGTTCCGCGGCTGGTCCACGTCCGCCCCGCGACGCACGCCGATGAAGTAGGCGAGGAGCTGCAGGGGGACGACGTTGACGATGGGCTGGAGGTGCGGCGAGATGGAGGGGACTTCGATGACCTCGTCGGCGATTCCTCCGAGCTCTTCGGGGTCGTGATCAGTGAGGGCGATGACGACGCCGTCCCGAGCTTTCACCTCCTGCATGTTGCTCTTGACCTTCTCCGCCACGTGATCGCCCGTGGCGATGGCCACCACCGGCAGGTTCTCGTCGATCAGAGCGATGGGGCCGTGCTTCATCTCTCCCGCCGGATACCCCTCGGCGTGGATGTAGGAGATCTCCTTCAGCTTGAGCGCTCCTTCGAGGGCGATCGGATAGTTGATGCCGCGCCCCAGGTAGAGAAAATTCTGCGACCGGTGATAGCGGCGGGCGAGCTCGTCCATGTGCGGCTCCTGCCGGCGGATGACCTCGTCCACCGCCTGGGGCAGGCGCGAGAGCGCGTCCAGATACTCCCTCTCCAGGTGGCCGAAGCGGACCTGGCGCAGGTAGAGGGCCAGCAGGTAGAGGGCCACGAGTTGCGTGGTGAACGCCTTGGTGGAGGCGACGCCGATCTCGGGGCCGGCGTTGGTGTAGATCACGCCCTCGCTGATGCGGGTGGCCTGGCTCCCCAACACGTTGCAGACGGCGAAGAGACGCGCCCCGCGGTCCTTGGCGGCCTCCATGGCCGAGAGGGTGTCCGCCGTTTCGCCGGACTGCGAGATGCCCACCGCCAGCACGCGGTCGGACACGATCGGGTCCCGGTAGCGGTACTCGGAGCCATAGTCGACTTCGACAGGAATGCGGGCGATGTCCTCGATGAGGAACTTGCCCACCAGCGCCGAATGCCACGAGGTGCCGCAGGCGAGAAGGTGCAGGCGCTCGATTTTCATCAGCTCGGCCTCGGTCACCTTCACGGTGTCGAAGAGGATCTCCGCCCTCTCGAAGTCCACGCGCCCGGCGAAGGTGTCCTGCACCGCCTGCGGCTGCTCGTGGATCTCCTTGAGCATGAAGTGCTTGTAGCCCCCCTTTTCGGCTTGGACGGGGTCCCAGTTGAGACGCTGGACCCGGCGCTCGACGCGCTGACCCTTGCGGTCCTGGATCTCGACGCCCGCGGGCGTCAGCCGCGCCAGGTCGCCGTTCTCCAGGAAGATGACGTCCTTGGTGTAGGCGAGGAGGGCTGCCGGGTCCGAGGCGAGGAACTGCTCTTCCTTGGCGAGGCCGATGACCAGGGGCGGTCCCTGCCGGGCGGCGATGATCTCCTGGCCGTCCGTCTCGGTGCTCACCACGGCGAAGGCGTACATACCTTCAAGCTCGGAGATGGCTTTGGCCACCGCGGCCCGGAGGTCGCCCGCACCCTCGAGATAGGAGGAGATGAGGTTCGCCACGACCTCGGTGTCAGTGTCCGAGGTGAAGGTCCAGCCTTCGGCGAGCAACCGCTTCTTGAGCGGCAGGAAGTTCTCGATGATGCCGTTGTGGATGAGCGCCAGCCGCCCGCGCGAGTCCACCACCGGATGGGCGTTGCGCTCGCTGGGCGCGCCGTGGGTGGCCCAGCGGGTGTGGCCCAGGCCATAGCGGCCCGAGAGCGGGTGCTTTTCCAGCTTCTCCTTGAGCCGGTCCAGCTTGCCTTCGGCCTTGGCAGTCTGGAACTCGCCGTCCTCCACCGTCACCACGCCTGCGGAGTCGTAGCCCCGGTATTCCAGGCGGCGCAGGCCATCCATCAAGAGGGGCACGACCTCGCGCTGCCCCACGTATCCGACGATTCCGCACATATCTCAACCTTCCTTCTTTGAAGGATCTCCAGTCTTGGGATCAGTCTCAACCCGCCGGCGGCGCAGCCCGCCGGCCCAGCCTTCCAGGTTCTTCTGCCGCACCCGGGTCACCGCCAGCGCCCCGTCCGGGACGTTCCGGGTGACGACCGAGCCGGCGGCGGTGGAAGCGCCCGCTCCCACCTTCACCGGCGCCACCAGCATCGTATTGCTGCCGATGAAGGCCCCGGCGCCGATCTCGGTGGGATTCTTGCGCACGCCGTCGTAGTTGCAGGTAACGACGCCCGCGCCGAGGTTCGCCCCGGCTCCCACCGTCGCGTCCCCCACGTAGGCGAGGTGGTTGACCTTGGCGCCGGCGCCGATCTCCGAGTTCTTCACTTCGACGAAGTTGCCCACGCGGGCGCCACTCTGCAAGCGGGCTGCCGGCCGCAACCGGGCGAAGGGACCGACCCGGCAGCCTTCCCCCACCTCGGCACGATCCAGAACGCAGTAGGGCTCGATGATTGTTCCGTCCGCGACCGTCGTATCGCGCAGCCAGGCGCCTTGGTGGACGATGCACTCCCGGCCCATCGCGGTACGGCCGAGCAGGGACACTCCGGGGTGGATGACCGTGTCCTCTCCGACGATCACGCCGGGCTCGATCACCGTCCGCGCCGGCTCCAGGATGGTGACGCCCGCCTTCATCAGTGCCTGGAGGTGACGGTCCAGGAGGAGACGGTGGACCCGCGCCAGCTCCACCCGGTCGTTGACGCCCAGGGCCTCGTCCGGATCTGCCAGCTCGACGAGCCGCACCGGATGGCCGTCTTTCGCGGCGTTCGTCACCGCGTCGGTCAGGTACAGCTCGCCCTGAGCGTTCTCCGTCTTGAGATTGCGCAGATAGGTGAAGACGTCCGGCGCGGGCAGGGCGTAGAGGCCGGCGTTGATGCGGCGCACGGCGAGCTCTTCCGGCGTGGCGTCCCGAGCTTCGACGATGGCCTGGAAAATGCCGGAGTCGTCGACGAGGACCCGGCCCAGCGAGCCGGGCTCGTCCAGCTCCGCCACCGCCATCGCGCCCCAGCCCTCCTCGGCGTCGCGGGCCAGCCGGTCCAGGGTCGCCGGATTCATCAGCGGCACGTCCCCGGAGAGGACGAGCACCGTGGCCTCGCCCGGGAGTTCCGCTTCGGCCTGAGCCAGGGCGTGGCCCGTTCCCCGCTGCTCGGCCTGGAGAACCCAGGACAAATCCTCCCCTCCGATCACCTCCTGAACTCGCTCCGCGCCATGGCCCACCACGACGAGGATGCGCTGGCAGCCGGCGGCCCGGGCGGCGTCGATCACCCAGGCGAGCAGGGGCCGGCCCGCGGCCTCGTGCAGGACTTTCGGCAGCGACGACTTCATGCGCGTGCCCTTGCCGGCCGCGAGGATCACGGCGATGCGGGGCCTCACGACGCGACCGTCCGGGCGAGCGGCGAGACGCGGCGCAGCGCCGCCACCTCGCGGTCGAGGGCGTCCAGGAAGGCGTCGACCTCCTCCGGAGTGTTCGAGATGCCGAAGCTGATGCGCAGCGAGGAGAGCGCCTCGTCGGGGGAGAGGCCCATGGCGAGGAGCGTCTTGCTGGGCTCGACGGCACCGGAGGAGCAGGCGGAGCCGGTCGACACGGCGAAGCCGGCGAGGTCGAGGCGAATGAGCAGCGACTCCCCTTCGACGCCAGGGAAGGCCACGTGCGAGGTGTTGGGCAGCCGGGGCGAGGCCTGGCAGTGGAAGATCGCGTCCGGCATGCGTTGGGCGAGCCTGGCCTCGAAGCGGTCGCGCAGGGCGGCGAGGTGCGGGCCGCGCGCGGTCATCTCCTCCCGGGCCGCGTCGGCCGCCTCGCCCAGGCCCACGATGGCCGGCACGTTCTCCGTGCTCGCCCGCCGCCGCCGCTCCTGGCTGCCGCCCACGAGATATCCCGTCAGCTCGACGCCCTTGTGCACCCAGAGAGCGGCGGCGCCCAGCGGACCGTAGAACTTGTGCGCCCCGAGCACCAGGTAGTCGACTCCCAGGGCGGAGGCGTCGACGGGGATCTTGCCCACCGCCTGCACAGCGTCGCACAGCACGGGAACGCCCTGCTCCCGGCAGGCGGCGGCCACCTCGGCCACGGGCTGAATCGTGCCCAGCTCGTTGTTGGCGAGCATGAGGGCGACGAGCAGCGTGTCCGGCCGGAGAGCGCGGACGACCTCCGCCGCGGGTACCCCGCCGTCCCCGGCAGGGGACACCCGCGTCACCTCGAACCCCTCGGCGGCCAGCCGCGCCACAGCCTCGCGGATGGACGGATGCTCGATGGCGGAGATCACGAAATGCCCGGGGCCGTCGAGATGACCCAACTGACGCGCGCGATGGAAAAGGACGGCGTTGTTGGCCTCCGTGCCCGAGGCGGTGAACACCAGCTCCGGCGGCCGAACCCCCAGCAGGGCCGCCACCTTCTCCCGCGCTTCCTCGACGGCGTTGCGCGCCGCCTGGCCGAAGCGGTGGAGCGACGAGGGATTGCCATGAAGCTCGCCGATCCAGGGCAGCATGGCCTCGCGTACTCTTGGATGGAGGGGCGTGGTGGCGTTGTTGTCGAAGTAGACCGGGTGCATGGAAGGATCCTCGGGAGAGCATTTCCCCGCAGGCATTGTACCCTTAGCGGGTGGCGGTGCCAGGGACGTGCTCGCCGCGGCCTTGAACGCCGCTCCCGTCGACCGGGACTCACAGGGAGAGGGTCCGGCACGGTTGTTGAATCCCTCGGGCTCCGCCAGGGGCTCCTGTCACTGGACTGGAAGGTAACTTGGAAGGTGAACGAATGCGCCGATTGCGTCCGCTGATCGTCTTGCCCCTCCTTCTCCTGTCGCTTTGCGCACTTCTTCCCGCCACGGCCCAAGCGGCCGAGAAGATCACCCGGGCGGAGCGCAAGGCCGAGCAGGAGGCCATCAAGAAGCTGCCCGAGAAGTATCGGGATTGGCTGAAGGTGGTGGATCTCCTGGTCAGCCCTCAGGAGCTGAAGACCTTCCTGGAGCTCGACAAGGACTACCAGCGCGACGCCTTCATCAAGCAGTTCTGGGACGCCCGCAATCCCTATAAAGCCAGCGGCCGCAACACGTTCCAGGAGCAGTGGGAGGCCAAGACGGAGCAGGCCATGGAGCTGTTCGGCAATCTGGACGACGAGCGCAGCCGCATCCTGCTGCTCAACGGTCCGCCCAACGGCCGCATCGAGTCCCAATGCTCGAACGTCATCTGGCCGGTCGAAATCTGGTTCTATGCCCACGCCGAGCGCATCCGCTCCGAGTTCGTCGTGGTGTTCTACCGCCACTGGGGCGCCGGGCCGTACCACGTCTGGAGCCCGAACGAAGGCCTGGGAGTCCTCTTCTCCAACGGGGCGGGCTCCAACGGCGAGCAAAGCCTGTCGGCGGTCGCCAACGGTTGCCGCAACGGCGATCAGATCGCCGGCGGCATCAACTACGTCCTGAGCCAGGGCATGGGCTACGACATCCTCGAGGCGCGGATTTCATCCAAGCCCGACGATCAGAAGGGGGAGTGGGTCACCTCCTTCAGCTCCTACTCCACGGACATCGATCCCGGGGCCAAGCTCTTGCCGGCGAAGCTGGCGCTGGACTTCCCCGGCCGCTGGCAGGGGCGCACGGCGGTCGAGGGCGTGATCACGGTGCCGATCTCCGGCGCCGGGCAGTCCAATCTGGGCGGCGCCCACACCTTCGACATGATCCTCAACGGCGAGATCCTGCAGAACGGCCGGATGTTCGAGAACTTCCGCTACAAGTTCGACTTCCCCGCTGCGGCCGCGCCCAATGCCGCGGACTCGCTGCCGGTGATCTTCCAGCGCTATCTCCGCCCGGGCGACTACCTGCTGGTGGTGAAGCTGGTGGACCTCAACTCGAACAAGGTCTTCCGCGAGGAGCGCAACATCTCCGTGCCGGCATCGGACAAGGCGGCACCCGCCCCTCCCTCGGAGGACCCCGACGAGGCCAGCGCCAAGATGCTGGCCGAGGCCAACGCCGCCATCGCCAACGGCGACACGACCGTGAAGCTCATTCGTCCCTTCGGCGAGCTCCAGGCCGGCATGCAGCGCTTCGACACCCTCACCACAGGCAAGGACATCGACAAGGTGACCTTCGTCCTCGACGGCCGGGCGCTGCTCACCAAGAAGAAGCCCCCCTTCAGCGTCGAGCTGGACCTGGGGAACCTCCCCCGCCCCCGCACCCTCGTCGCCAAGGCCTACAACATAGGCGGCACCGAGGTGGCCTCGGACGAGATGGTGGTGAACTCGGCGCCCAACCGTTTCCAGGTGCGCCTCGTCGAGCCGCAGCGGGGGAAGCACTACAGCACCAGCCTGCTGGCCAAGGCCGAGCCCCAGGCGCCGGACGGCGGCGTGGTGGAGCGCGTGGAGTTCTTCCTCAACGAGAGCAAGGTCGCGACCCTCTACCAGCCGCCCTGGGAGCAGCCCATCGTGCTGCCCAAGGCCGAGGCCCTGGGCTACGTGCGCGCCGTCGCCTACCTGCCGGACGGCAGCTCGACGGAGAACCTCGTCTTCGTCAACGCTCCCGAGGACATGGCGGAGGTGAACATCAACTTCGTCGAGCTCTACACCTCGGTGCTCGACAAGCAGAAGCGGCCGGTGGAAGGGCTGGAGCAGAAGGACTTCACGGTGATGGAGGACGGCGCGAAGCAGGAGATCTCCCGCTTCGAGAGGGTGACCAACCTGTCCATTCATGCCGTCGTGGCGCTCGACGTCTCGGCGTCGATGGAGAAGAGCCTGGACAAGGCCAAGCAGGCGGCCCTGGAGTTCTTCCAGAGGACCATCCGGCCGAAGGACCGGGCGTCGGTGATCACCTTCAACGACCATCCGAACCTGACGGTGAAGTTCACCAACGACGTCCCCACCCTGGCCGGCGGGCTCGCCGGCCTCAAGGCCGAGCGCGGCACGGCGCTCTACGACAGCATCATCTTCACCCTCTATTACTTCACCGGCGTCAAGGGGCAGCGGGCGCTGGTGCTGATCTCCGACGGCAAGGACGAGGGCAGCCGTTTCACCTGGGAGGACGCCCTCGACTACGCCCGCCGGGCCGGCGTCACGATCTACAGCATCGGCCTGGGGGACGACGTGGACAAGCGCAAGATGTCCAAGCTGGCCGAGGAGACGGGCGGGCGCGCCTTCTTCCTCAAGAACGTGGACGAGCTGGCGGGCATCTACACCAGCGTCGAGCAGGAGCTGCGCTCGCAGTACCTGGTCGCCTACCAGTCGACGAACACCAGCGTCGGAACCAACTTCCGGAGCGTCGAGTTGAAGGTCGGCAAGCCCGGTCTGGAGGCCAAGACGATCCGGGGGTATTACCCGTGAGCCCTCACCCCCTGGCCCCCTCTCCCGACCCGGGAGAGGGGGAAGGCAGAGCAAATCGTCTGACTGTTTTCTCCCTCTTCTCCCGGTTGGGGGGAGGGCGATGGGAGAAGAGGGTTGGGGTGATGAGGGGTCTTGCTTGTCTCCCTCTTCTCCCGGTGAGGGGGGTGCGGAGGGGGCGGGAGAAGAGGGCCGGGGTGATGAGGGTCTTGCTGTTCCTCCTCCTTCTCCTCCCCCTGCCGGCCGCGGCCTATCACCCGTACGACCGGGCCGTTCCGCCGCAGGAGCGCGAGGCGGTCGCCAAGCTTGCCGAGAAGTACCAGACCTGGTGGCAGGAGGTGGACGTCCTCCTCTCCGACGAGGAACGGAAGACCTTCCTCGCCTTAGAGAAGGACTATCAGCGCGACTCCTTCATCGAGAGGTTCTGGCAGGTGCGCGATCCCGTCCACCGCACGGCCTTCAACGGCTTCAAGGAGCGCTGGGCGGCCAATGTCCAGATGGCGCGCACCCTCTTCGGTGACATCACCGACGGACGTTCGCGCGTTCTCCTCTTGAACGGTCCTCCCGACGAGCGGATCGAGTCCAACTGCTCGCTGATCCTCTGGCCTCTGGAGGTCTGGTTCTATCCGCCCAACGACAAGATCCAGGAGCCGTTCTCCGTCGTCCTCTACCGCCGATGGGGGGCCGGCCCGTTCCGGGTCTGGAACCCCGGCGCCGAAGGGACCGACACGCTCTTCGCCTTCAGCGTTCTGGAGACGGCGCCCGCGGCCGTCGATGTCGCCGCGGCCGGCAGCACCAAGCACAGCCTGGAAGAGATCAACAGCATGCAAGGCGGCTGCGGCGACTACGACCACGCCAAAAAGATCCTCGCCGGTCTCTACTGGGTCCTGAGCCAGGGAGTCCACTGGGACATGATGGAGGCGAGGCTGGCGGGCCGGCAACCGGGACCCGGCCACGAGTGGGTCTCGACCTTCAACTCCTACTCGACGGACGTTCCCGCCGGAGCCCTCCCGCTGCCGGCCAAGGTCGAAGTGAGCTTTCCCGGCCGCTGGCAGGGGCGCACCATGGTGCAGGGTTTGGTTACCGTGCCCGCGGGGGCCGCGGGGCAGGCGGCCCTGGGCGAGGCCCGCTCCTACAATTTCCTGCTAACCGGCGAGGTGCTGCACGACGGCCGCCTCTTCGACAGCTTCCGCTACAAGTTCGACCTGCCGGCCGGCGCGGTCGCCGAAGCGCTGCCGCTTTCCTTCGAGCGCCCCTTGAGGCCGGGCGAATACACCCTGGTCGTCAAGGTGGAGGACGTGAACTCCGGCAAGGTCTTCCGCGACGAGCACGTCCTCTCCGTGCCGGAGGCGGAGACCCTCGCTCCTACAGTTGCCGCCGCCTCCACCCCCGAAGCCCTGGAGGTGAACCGCATCCTGGCCGAGGCCAACGCCGCCCTGAAGAGCGGCGAGACGACGATCAAGATCATGCCGCCCCCGGGCCAGTTTCAGACTGGAATGCAGCGCTTCGACACCCTGAGCACCGGCAAGAACATCGCCCGCGTCACCTTCCTGCTCGACGGCAAGGCCGTGCTGACCAAGAAGGCGCCGCCCTACAGTGTCGAGCTGGACCTCGGCAAGGTGCCCCGCACCCACCTGCTGGGTGCCACCGCCTTCGATGCGGCCGGCGAGATCCTGGCCTCGGACGAGCTGCAGGTCAATGCCGCCGGCAACCGGTTCCGGGTCCGCCTCGCGGAGCCGCAGAGGGGCAAGCGCTACGAGTCGAGCCTGCTCGCGCGGGCCGAGGTCGACGCGCCGGAGGGCGAGGGAATCGAGCGGGTAGAGCTGTTCCTCAACGAGTCGAAGATCGCGACGCTCTACCAGCCGCCCTACGTCCACCCCGTGGTCCTCCCGCGGGGTGAGCCCGTCGCCTACGTGCGGGCCGTGGCCTACCTCACCGACGGCCACTCGACGGAGAGCGTCGTCTTCGTCAACGCGCCCGAGAACCTGGAGGAGATGAACGTCGACCTGGTGGAGCTCTACACCACGGTGCTCGACCGCGACGGTCATCCCGTAACTGGAGGATTGGCGGCGAAGGACTTCGGCGTCACCGAGGACGGCGCCCACCAGCAGATCGTGCGCTGCGACCGCGTCACCGACATGCCGATTCACGCCGCGGTGGCGATTGACATCTCGGCCTCCATGGAGAAGAGCCTGCCCAAGGCGCAGGAGGCGGCGCTGCGGTTCCTCGAAGGGACGGTCAAGCCCCGGGACAGGGCGGCCGTCATCACCTTCAACGATCATCCGAACCTGGTGGTGAAGTTCACCCGCGACCTGAAGGACCTCGCGGGCGGGCTCGCCGGGCTCAAGGCCGAGCGCGGCACGGCCCTCTACGACAGCCTGGTCTACTCCTTCTATACCTTCAACGGCTTGAAGGGCCGGCGGGCTCTCCTCCTGCTCTCGGACGGCCGGGACGAAGGGAGCCGCTTCACCTGGGAGGAGACCCTGGAGTTCGCCCGCCGGGCCGGCGTCACCGTCTATACGATCGGCCTGGGCGAAGATGTGGAAAAGGCGAAGCTCAAGCGCCTCTCCGAGGAGACCGGCGGCCGGGCCTTCTTCCCCAAGGACGCCGGCGAGCTGCCGGCCATCTACTCGGCGATCGAAGAGGAGCTGCGCTCCCAGTACCTGATCGCCTACCAGTCCGCCACCCTCCGCAAGGACCCCGGCTTCCGTACGGTGGATTTGAAGGTGGTCAAGCCGGGCCTGGAAGCCAAGACGATGCGCGGGTATTACCCGTGAGAGACCCTGCCCCTTCGCCGGAGAGGGTCCCCCGCCTGAAGACCCTCACCCCTGCCCCTCTCCCGACCACCCCATCCCCCTCCCCGGGAGAGGGGTACCCCTGGGGCGTTCTGGCTGTTCTCCCTCTTCTCCCGGTGAGGGGGGTTGGGAGGGGGCGGGAGAAGAGGGCCGGGGTGATGAGGGTCTTGGGTGGGGGCGCTCTCCAGCGAAACCATATAGATAAGGTAGGATCGCCCACGATGCCGTTCCGCCGATCTCTCCTGATCCTCGTCTTCGCCCTCCTGGTCTTCACCCCGGTTCTCTTGATCGCCCAGACCGCGTCCGCGGATCTGGCGCCGCATTACCGGACGTGGCTGGAGGACGTGGCGCTGCTCATCAGTCCCAAGGAGAAGGCGGTCTTTCTGGCCCTGAGGAAGGACTACCAGCGCGACACCTTCATGCGGAAGTTCTGGGAGGTGCGGGATCCCTTCCCGCAGACGCCCCAGAACGAGCTCAAGGACCGCTGGGAGCAGCGGGTCGCGATCGCCCGCGAGCGCTTCGGCGGCGTCTCGGACGACCGCGCGCGCATGCTGCTGTTCAACGGCGAGCCCGCCGAGGTGTATCCCGTCCACTGCGACGTGCTGCTGCCCCTGGAGATCTGGTCCTACCCGGGCACGGAGCGCATCCGCGGCGCCTTCTCCCTGGTGTTCATCGCCTACGGCCGTGCGAACTTCAAGCTCTGGTACCCGAACGACGGCCTGCAGCCCCTCCTTGCCCTCGATTCGCGGGTGCCGATGGACAACCCGGCCCGGGGCTACCAGGCCATCGGCGAGCTGTGCTCGCGAGGGGAGGACATCTCCTCCCGTCTGGCCGACGCCCTGGACTGGCGGCATATCGAGACGACCCAGAAGCTCGTCCCCAAACCGGGCGAGGAGTGGCTCGCCACCTTCTCTTCCTTCGGCACGGACCTCCCGGAGGGAGCCGCGACCTTCCCGGCGCAGGTGGACCTCTCGTTCCCCGGCCGCTTCGGCAGCCGCACGGTGGTGCAGGCGCTGGTGAGCGTGCCGCGGGAGGCCGTCAAGCCGGAGCGGATCGAGGGCAGCTCCACGGCGACCTACGTCTTCACCGTCGACGGCGAGGTGCTCAACGGCGACGAGCTGTTCGAGCACTTCCGCTATCGCTTCGCCCTGCCGGAGTCCGAGGTGACGGCGGGAAAAATCCCTCTCGTCCTCCAGCGCTTTCTGCGGCCGGGCAGCTACACCCTGGTGCTGAAGATCGAGGACACGGCGGGCAAGAGCTACTTCCGCGAGCAACGGGAGCTGGAGGTGCCGGTCGTGACCGCGGTTGCCTCCGAAGCCGCCCCCGCGGTCCCGGCAACGTCCGCTTCGTCAGCGGCCCTGGCCGAGGCCAACGCCACCCTGGCCACTGCGGTCCCCTCGGGGTCTTCGGGTACGCCGGCGAGCCCTGCCGCGGACGAGCAGACGCTCCGCCTCCTGCCGCCGCCCCCGGGGCTGATCACCGGCAAGGCGCGGGTGGAGGCCCTCGCTACCGGGGCCGGTATCGCCAAGGTGAGCTTCGAGCTGGACGGCAAGCCCGTGCTCACCAAGGGCAGGCCGCCCTACAGCGTCGAGCTGAACCTCGGCGTCCAGCCACGGCTCCACACGCTCAAGGCTCTGGCCCTGGACGCCGCCGGCAAGAAGGTGGCCGAGGATCAGATCGAGCTCAACGCCGGGCCGCACCGCTTCGCTGTGCGCCTGGTCGAACCGCAGACGGGCAAGACCTATAAGTCGAGCCTGCGCGCCCAGGCCCAGGTGGACGTGCCGGAAGGGGACAAGCTGGACCGAGTGGAGTTTTTCCTCAACGACGACCCGGTGGCGACCCTCTACCAGCCGCCCTTCACGCAGCCGATCCTCCTGTCGCAGCGCAAGGACATCACCTGGGTGCGAGCCGTCGCCTACCTCGCCGACGGCAACTCGACGGAGAGCACGGTGCTGGTCAACGCGCCGGAGCTCACCGGCCACATGGACGTCCAGTTCGTGGAGCTGTTCACCTCGGTGGTAGACGGCAAGGGCCGGCTCGTCGAGGGACTGAAGAAGGAGGACTTCTCGGTTGTCGAGGACGGCGCGCCGCAGCAGGTCCGGCGTTTCGAGCTGGTGAAGGACGTGCCCATCTACGCCGGCATCCTGCTCGACACCTCGGCCTCCATGAGCGAGGGCTCGAAGCTCGAAGAGGCGGTGAAGGGGGCGTTGCGCTTCTTCCAGAAGGTGATTACCCCCAAGGACAGGGCGTCGGTCATCACCTTCAGCGGGCAGCCGACCCTGGCCGTCCGCTTCACCAACGACGAGACCGTGCTGGCCGGCGGACTCGCCGGCCTCAAGGCGGACGGCAACACCTCCCTTTACGACAGCATCATCTACTCTCTCTACTACTTCGGCGGCATCAAGGGGAAGCGGGCGATCATCCTGCTCTCCGACGGCAAGGACGAGGGGAGCCACTACTCCTACAGCGACGCCCTGGAGTACGCCCGCCGCAGCGGCGTGTCGATCTACACGGTGGGGATCAACCTCTCGACCCAGGAGGCGGACGTCCGTCTCAAGCTCTCCCGTCTGGCGGACGAGACGGGCGGCCGCGCCTATATCATTCAGAAGGCCAGCGAGCTCGAGCGGATCTACGACAACATTCAGAACGAGCTGCGGTCGCAGTATCTCCTCGCCTACCAGTCCAACAAGGAGAGGGAGCCCGGCGACGCGGAGAAGTTCCGCGCCGTCGAGGTGAAGGTCGCCCGCCCCGGCCTCGAAGCCAAGACGTTACGGGGATATTACCCCTGAGCCTCCCGTCTCTCATCCTCGCCTCCGGCTCTCCGCGCCGCCGCGAGCTGCTGGCCGGCCTCGGCCTGCGCTTCACCGTCCGCGCCGTGGATTTGGACGAGACGCCCGGGGCCGGCGAGCCGCCAGAGGAGACCGTTGTCCGTCTCGCCCGCGCGAAGGCCGCCGCCCAAGCCATGCCTGGAGAGCTGGTGCTGGCGGCGGACACGGTGGTGGTGATCGACGGCGAGTTGCTGGGCAAGCCCCGAGACCCGGAAGACGCCCGGCGCATGCTGGCCCGCATCGCCGGCCGCGAGCACACCGTCCTCACCGGAGTGGCCCTCGAAGAACCGGGCCGTGGCCGGCGCGCCTCAGCGCTGGAGAGGTCCAAGGTGCGGATGACGAGTCTCACCCCCGAAGAGGTCGAGTGGTACGTCGGCACCGGCGAACCCATGGACAAAGCCGGCTCCTACGCCATCCAGGGCATCGGCGCCCTGCTCGTCGAAGAGGTCCACGGCAACTACACCAATGTCGTGGGCCTCCCTCTTCCATTCACGCGCCGGCTTTTCCGGGAGCTGGGGTGGGAGTTGTTGGACTTTCGGTAGATTCGGATTCCCTGTCGGAGCCGGTCAACTTGGCGAAGACCTCTGCGACTTCCTCGTCGCTTGCGAGGTCTCCCTCGTCAGCCTCCCGAAGCCCTGACTCAATCTCGCCGATCTGCCAAGCCTGAAGGTCGTTCACCTCCCGGGATCTTTCATCGCGCCTCTCCTAGCTTGCCTTCCTCTGCTGCTGGTAGCGAGTGATGAGTTGCCGCACTTCAGGAACCAGAGCTGGGGGGATTGCCATCAGCGTTCCGGCCGAAGCCACGAAGGACGCCTCGTCTTCGGCAACGGCCTCGTCCTCGCTCTGATTCTCGTAGTGCTCCAGAACTCGGCGTGCTCGCTCCTCGTCCCATCCTGGCGGAAACTGAGTTTTCGCTTTCGGCTTCATCATCCTCTCCTTCGGCGCTGCCGGCGCCGGTAGGCGGCCAGCGGCTTGTCTCTCAACTCGTAGGCCGTGATCACAAACAGGGTTTGGGGATAGGGGTCTGGCGAGTAGATGACCCGCAGGATCCGGCCCGCTGCCGTCGCTCCGATTACCACCCAGGAATTCTCTCGCCCCGGCCGTACCTCGCCCGGGTCTGCCAGAACCTCCTCGATCTCGTCCTCATCGACGCCATGGTTGTAGATGTGTGGTTCCCCGGTCTCCGGGTCAAGATAGAAACGCAGGTCCACAGGGCCTATCTTAGACCCCAGCCCTCCCATCCGAAAGAGGCAGCCGACAATGCACAGTCCCTAGAAAAACGGCCCTCTCTCCCGGAGGAGCTGGAGGGCCGTAGAGCTTGGCCGGCCACCCCGGCCGGCAGGAGATCAACGATTGGCCTTCGGCTCCTTCGGCGCCAGGATCATCTCCCGCCCGGCCATGTAGAGCAGCACGCAGAGGATCACGAAGGGGATTAGCGCCAGACGGTCCGACCAGGGTCCTTCGAAGAAGGGGTTCGCGGCCTCCATCATCTTGGTCATCGACTTGTCGAAGTTGTCGAACCAGCCCTGGGAGATGGCGATCAGGATGCCGGCGATGGCGCCGCCCGCGATGTAGCCGGAGGCCATGAGCACGCCGGGGCTCTTGTCACCCTCCGCCGTCAGCTCGTCCTCGGTCAGGTTACGTCCCGCGAACTTCTTCCGCTTCAGCCAGCGGTCCACCAGCCAGCGCACCATGCCGCCGACGAAGATCGGGCTGGACGACGAGAGCGGCAGGTACACGCCCACCGCGAAGGCGAGCGACGGAATACCAGACATCTCGAGCACGATCGAGATCATCACTCCCAGGAGCACCAGGCCCCAGGGGAGCTGGCGGTTGAGAATGCCCTTGATGATGTAGGACATCAGCGTCGCCTTGGGAGCGTCGAACTTGTTGACGTGGTGGCCGTCCGGCCGGTCCGGGTGGGTGCCGTTGATCCCCGGGTCCACCAGATAGACGGGTGCGCCGGCGTCGTTGACCAGATATCGGCCGGCCGGTCCGCCCACCGCGTCCGCTTTCTGCCACACCCGGTAGACCGTGGGGTCGGACGACGCCTGCGGGCCCTGGAGCTTCTCGGTGCGGGTCGCGGACAGCTCGGTGGCGGGGGCGTGCAGGTCCGGCGAGTAGCCCTGGGCGATGATCCGGCCGCTGGCCTTGTCGGTGAGCGGCACGTAGACGGTGGCGGAGTTGTTGAGCACCAGCAGAATGGGGCCGAGCACCAGGGCCGAGGCCAGGGCCCCGAAGAGGATCGCGACCTGCTGATGGCGCGGTGTGGCGCCTACCAGGAAGCCGGTCTTCAGGTCCTGCGAGGTGGTGCCGCCGTTGGAGGCGGCGATGCAGACGATGGCGCCGATCGACAGCGCCGTCACGTAGTAGCTCGGGCCCGTCCAGCCAATGACCAGGAAGATGAGGCAGGTCAGCAGCAGGGTGGCCACCGTCATCCCCGAGATCGGGTTCGACGACGAGCCGATCTCACCCGTCAGCCGGGAGGAGACGGTGACGAACAGGAAGCCGAAGACAATGATCAGCAGGGCGCCCAGCAGGTTCCACTGCAGGTGGAGCTGCGGCACCAGCATGATGACGGCGATCAGGGCGATGATGCCGCCGACCACCACCTTGAGCGACATGTCCTTGTCGGTGCGCAACGTCGCCGTGCCGCCCGCGTTGCCGCCGCGGCTGCGGAAGTCGGCGAGGCCCCCTTTGAGGCCGTGCCAGATCGTCGGCAGCGAGCGGAACAGGCTGATGATGCCGCCAGCGGCCACGGCCCCGGCGCCGATGTAGAGCACGTAGGCGCCGCGGATGGCGTTGGGGGTCATCTGCGCGATGGGCATCGTGCCCGGCGGGATGACGCCCGTCGAGGCGCCGCCGAAGAACTTGATGGCCGGGATCAACACCAGGTAGGCGAGCACGCCGCCGCCGCACATGATCGAGGCGATGCGCGGGCCGATGATGTAGCCGACGCCCAGGAGCGTGGGATTGATCTCGGCGGCCACCGAGCCCGCTTCGAAGGGCTTCCCAAAGACCTTCTCGGGAGTCTCCTTCCACAGGTAGAAGACCTTCATCGCCGTGTAGTAGACGAAGCCGATGCCGAAACCGGCGAAGATGGCCTTGGCGCCGGACGGGGCCAGCGCCGCGGAGTCCTCGCCGGGGGCCGCCGCCGCGCGGGCGGCGATCGCTCGTTCCTCGTCCGAGGCGCCGGCCTTGAGCACCTCGGCGCAGGCCGTTCCCTCGGGATATTTGAGCAGGCCGTGCTGCTGGACGATGAGCGCCCGGCGCAGCGGAATCATCATCAGAATTCCGAGAAGGCCTCCCAGCACCGCCACCAGCATCACCCGCGTGATCTCCAGGTCGAAGCCCAGGATCATGATCGCCGGCATGGTGACGCCGACGCCGAAGGCGATGGACTCGCCGGCGGACCCAGCCGTCTGCACGATGTTGTTCTCGAGGATGGTCGCGCCCCGGAAACCCAGCTTCTGGAGCAGCCGGAAGACGGTCAGCGAGATGACGGCCACGGGGATCGAGGCGCTCACCGTCAAGCCGACCTTGAGCACCAGGTAGAGCGACGAGGCGCCGAAGACGATGCCGAGGAGAGTGCCGACGATGAGCGGCATCGCGGTGAGCTCCGGCAGCACGACCTCGGCCGGAATGAACGGCCGGAAGGCGGCAGCAGGCATCTCGACCGGCACCGGCGCGATGATGTCGGGATACTCTTGCGGGGGGATTTCGTGGATCGCCATCGGGCCCCTTTCCTTGCGCTGAGAACGCGGTTTTTCGGCTCCGTACCCTACCATATTGCCCTTCCCAGCGCGGAGACTTCAACCTCTTCCAAGCAAGAAAAGGACCATTCGTAGTCCGCAGGAGCGATCCGACCTCAGTGCGCGACGGGCGTCCACTGCTGCGGACACCCGGCGAGGACGGCGGCGGACGGCCTCAGGGCTGAATGCAGTCGTGAATCGGCGGGCAGGGGCCTTCCACGTTACCGTCACAAGTGATGGACCGGGCTCCCGGGCCGTTCTGACAGGAGGACCAGCCCCAGCATTCCAGCACCGTGTTGTCGCAGCAGATCCTCGTCTTGTAGCAGACGGGGCAGTTCTGCGTCACGCCGTCGCACGTGACCGAGGTGGTGGTGGAGGAGCAGTTGCCGCTGCCGCTGGTGCACTGCAGAGGATAGCCGCCCGCGTCGCAGGTCAAGGTGACGGTGCAACTGGACTTGGTCTGGATGGCCCGGCGGCTCGCAGCCTCGACCGGCTGGGGCCCTCCCAGAGAGGCCAGGAACTGCGCCTTGTCCATGGCGACGGGCGGGACAGGCGTCTGGGCCCAGGCGGCCATGGCACAGACAGACAGCATCAGGACGGCGAATAGAGCGACTCTTCTCATCTTCGGCCTCCTCACGGAGCTGGTTGGAATATAGCTTCCAACAGCACAGTAAATACGTTGATTGTACCCTGGAGCAGACCGCGGGGAGGAGCCTGGCAGGAATACCTCTTACCTTCGGCGATCTCTGGGGGAATGACGGAGATCCGGAAGAGAACGCGGACGACCGCAAGATCAACTTCGAGGTAATGACTACCAATCTCACCTGGTGCCGGCCCATGCGCCTCCCTTTCGCCACCCGGGAGTTCTTCTTTCATCCTGACGAGATGTGCAAATTCTTTCCGAAACACATTGTCCAGTGGCTACTGGACCACCCCGCACTGGCAAGAGAGGGCCCTGATCAGGAGCGGGAGCAGGCGGAGCTTGATCTAGTGGCAGCTACGACGCCCTACCGCCACCTTCCCGCTCCCGCCGATCTGCCGGTGATCGTCGCCGCCCGAATGAGCCTCAGCTTTCCCGTGCTCTTCAGCGCCGTTCCCCTCTACGCGGTGGACTGGTCGCGAACGAAGAACGTCGAAGCTCGGGCGGCCGGGAAGGCTCCGAGGCTCCAGAGGTGCTGGTTTTCTGACGGCGGCATTGGTAGCAACTTCCCCGTTCACTTTTTTGACGGCCTCCTGCCCAGCCGGCCCACCTTCGGCATCAACCTGCGTCCCTTCCACCCCGATCATAAGAAAAAATCGGAGAGCGTCTGGTTTCCTTCAGCCGCCCACCAGGGTATGGCGCCGACATGGAAATCCATCAATGGCGTTGTCCCCTTCCTCGGAGCCATTCTCAACACCATGCAGAACTGGGTGGACACAGCTCAGACGTTGCTGCCGGGCTATCGCGACCGCGTCATCCACATCCACCTGACCCCGGAGGAAGGCGGCATGAACCTCAACATGCCGGAAAACCGGATTAAGGCGCTTTCGGCGCGCGGAAGGGTCGCCGGCCATCTGCTGGCGACCGGCTTCGACTGGGAAGGCCACCGCTGGACCCGGTACCTCAACGCCATGGCAAGGCTCCAAAACTCTCTGACCCGAATGGCCCGCGTGTACCCAACCTTTCGGACGGTCCTTCCGCACCGGGATCCGAGGGCCTCGCCCTACGGCCGATCTGGCGTCTGGCAGCAGGACGCCCTGCAGGGAACGGACGAGATCATGCAGGTGGTCGCGGGGCACGCGGTCCCACAAGTTCCTGGAGGACATCCATTCGCCGACGCCGCCAGAGCCGGCGTCGGATCTGCGGATCATGCCTCGCCTCTAAGGAACAGCGCCTCAGTTCACGGCGTGGGGAACCGCCAGCGAGAACGGCGAGATCTCCGCCTCGAAGCTGTCGCCGTTCTGGAGCACCATGCGGTAGGAGCCCTGCATGGCGCCCACCGGCGTGGTGAGGGGGCAGAAGCTCGAGTACTCGAACTCCTCGCCCGGGGCGAGCACCGGCTTCTCGCCCACCACTCCCGGCCCCTGCACGCGTTGGGTGTCGCCGTTGCCGTCGGTGATGAACCACTCGCGGCTGACGAGCTGGGCAGTCTCGGTGCCGACGTTCGAGATCCGCACGTGGTAGGAGAAGAAGTAGTAGCTCTCCTGGGGAGAGCTGCGCTCCTCGTCGTAGAAGGTCTCAACCTGGACCCGGATTCCCCGGGTCGTCGTATCGCTCATAAGACTCCAAAGTATGTCACGGGAAGGCTCCCTGTCACCGGGTTACAATTCGCTCGCCCGGACTCATCGTCCGGAGAGATTGGGAGAGAGGAGCGGGAATGGACTGGATGACCAACCTCGAAGGCTGGATCGCACTGTTGACGCTGACCGTGCTCGAGATCGTTCTTGGCATCGACAACATCATCTTCATCTCCATCCTCGTCGGCAAGCTCGCCAAGGAGCAGCAGCCGAAGGCGCGGCGACTGGGCCTGGCGCTCGCCATGTTCCTCCGCATCGGCCTGCTGGCCTCGATCGCCTGGATGGCCCAGCTGACCTCCCCGCTCTTCCATGTGCTCGGCAAGGGTATATCGGGACGCGATTTGATCCTACTGGCGGGCGGCCTCTTCTTGCTCACCAAGGCGACCCGCGAGATCCACGAGAAGCTCGAAGGCGAGGAAGGGGAGGCCAGTGCGCGGGTGGCCGCCCGGTTCGCCGCAGTCATCGTCCAGATCCTGCTGCTCGACATCGTCTTCTCTCTCGACTCGGTGATCACCGCCGTCGGCATGGCGAGCCATCTCTCGATCATGATCGCCGCCGTAGTCATTGCCGTAGGGGTGATGATGTTCGCCGCCGGCCCCATCGGCGACTTCGTGGCCCGGCACCCCACGATCAAGATGCTGGCTCTGGCCTTCCTCCTCCTCATTGGCATGTCGCTGCTCGCCGAGGGACTAGGGCAGCATATCCCCAAGGGCTACATCTACTTCGCCATGGCGTTCTCGGTGTTCGTGGAGTTCCTGAACCTGCGGATGCACAAGAAGAGGCAGCCGGTGAAGCTGCACGAGCCTTACGTGTAGGGGCGGTTTGACACCGCCGCCGCCTTGTGCGATTATCTCCTCCCGCCTCCACAAGGGGCGCGGAACGAAGGAACTGACGCGGGGTGGAGCAGTCTGGTAGCTCGTTGGGCTCATAACCCAAAGGTCGCAGGTTCAAATCCTGTCCCCGCAACCATCGAAACATCCGCCGTAGAGGCGTTTCAAAGGTAGGGCTCGCTAGCAAGCGACCCTACCTTTTTTCCTTCCTGCTCATTCGAGGCTGAATGACAGATGGGAGTCCGGGGAGAGGGTCGGGCGACACCGATGATCGAGCAATGATTGAGACGGAACCGGAAGTCCAGCAGGAAGAACGGCTCTCCGAGCGGGTGCGCAGAGCCCTTCTCGGGGCTCCCCGCAACGTCGCCGATACCACTCAACTACACAACATGACGCTGATCGCCTTCCTGGCCTGGGTCGGGCTGGGAGCGGACGGCCTGTCGTCCTCGGCGTATGGCCCGGAGGAGGCGTTCCGCGCCCTGGGCCAGCATACGTATCTGGCGGTCGGCCTGGCCCTCGCCACGGCGTTGACCGTGCTCATCATCTCCGCCTCCTACAGCGGCATCATCGAGCAGTTCCCCACCGGCGGCGGCGGATACGTCGTGGCTTCCCACCTGCTGGGCCCCAGAGTCGGCGTCGTCTCCGGCTGTGCCCTGGTGGTCGACTACGTGCTCACCATCACCGTCTCCATCGCCTCGGGCGGCAATGCCGTCTTCAGCTTCCTGCCCCAGCACCTGGACGTCTGGAAGTTGCCGGCGGAGTACGCGGCGATCATCCTCCTCATCGGCCTCAACCTGCGGGGCGTCAAGGAGTCGGTGAAGGCGTTGCTACCGGTGTTCCTGGTCTTCCTCGCCACCCACGCCCTGCTCATCGGCTGGTCGATCTTCACCCACCTGGACGAGATCCCCCAGGTCTCCCGGCACCTCTCGGAGGGCTATCACTCAGGCCTCCAGACCCTGGGGGGATTGGGCATGATCATGCTGCTGCTACGGGCGTACGCCCTGGGCGGTGGTACGTACACCGGCATTGAGGCGGTCTCCAACGGCTTGCAGATCATGCGCGAGCCGCGGGTGGCGACCGGCAAGAAGACAATGGTCTACATGGCGCTCTCCCTGGCGCTCACGGCCGGCGGCATTCTCATCGGCTATCTGCTCCTCAACGTCCAGCACTTCCCCGGCAAGACGATGAACGCCGTGCTCGCCGAGCGGGCCTTCGGCGCCTGGCACCTCGGCGCCATGCCGGTCGGCTACTGGCTGGTGCTGGTCACGCTGATCTCGGAAGGGCTGCTGTTGTTCGTGGCGGCGCAGGCAGGCTTCATCGATGGCCCGCGGGTGATGGCCAACATGGCCGTGGACTCCTACCTGCCGCACCGCTTCGCCGCCCTCTCCGAACAGCTCTCGATGCAGAACGGCGTTCTGCTGATGGGCATCGCGGCTCTCGGCATGCTGTTCTACACCCACGGCAACATCCAGACGCTGGTCTACATGTACTCGATCAACGTGTTCCTGACCTTCTCGCTCTCCCAACTGGGCATGACCCGGTTCTGGAAGGACCGCCCGAAGATCCCGACGCGCAAGCGGCATCTCGCCATCCACATCGTGGCGCTGCTGCTCTGCGTGGGCATCCTGGTGGTGACGGTGTTCGAGCGCTTCCTGCATGGCGGCTGGGTGACCATCCTCATCACCTCCGTCTTCGTGCTGATCTGTTTCGGCATCCACAAGCATTACAGGAGCTCCGCGGAGGGGCTGCGCCAGCTCGACGACATCCTCGCTACGCTGCCGGCGACCGGCGAGGCCAAGCCCAAGAACCTGGACCCCAAGTTGCCGACGGCGGTGCTGCTGGTCTCGGGCTTCTCCGGTTTCGGCGTTCACACGGTGCTCTCGATCCTGCGGTACTTCCCCAGCCTCTACAAGCAGTTCATCTTCGTCTCCGTGGCCGTGGTGGACTCGGGCTCCTTCAAAGGTGCGGAAGAGATCGATGCGCTGAAGCTCAACACCGAAGAGGATCTGGCCAAGTACGTAGACCTCGCCCGCCGCATGGGCTTCGCCGCGGACAGCGTCTACAGCGTCGGCATCGAGGTCGTCTCCCAGGCCTCGGACCTCTGCGAGCAGGTGGCGAAGCTCTACCCCAAGGCGACGATCTTCACCGGCAAGCTGGTCTTCCGCCGCGAGCGCTTCTTCTACGGCATCCTCCACAACGAGACCTCGAAAATCATCCAGCGCCGTCTGCAATGGGTGGGGGTGCCGATGGTGGTGTTGCCGATCCGGGCGAAGGTGTAGAGGGGCTCGCGTCCACCCCAACTCCGGATTCCGGCGGCCGCCTACACCGGTTGCGGTTCAGTAGGCCAGTCAATCTCCGGCCGATGGATCCGATGTACGACCGGGTATGCCGGAAGTGTCTCCAGAGGCTATCCTCTATAATGCTCTCCGGGGGGTCAGACAGATGGACCTGGAAGTGCAAAGTGGCAGGGTGCGCTGGCACAGCAAAGACCGGGACGAGGTCTATCGTAAGGCAGTGGAATTGCGTCCCAAACGGTTCGCCATGCTCTACACAGGCGAGATGCCCGAAGACACAGCGATCGTTCTATGAGCTTCCCCTTTGATCGTCGGAAGGGGGTTGATCAAGGTGCGAGCCGAATTGTGGGGACCTGCCGGAAGCGCCAGGGAGACCTTGCCGGTGGCGAGCGCCAGGCCCATCGCCACGTAGGTGCGGGCTTTCCCTCGGTGCTGGGCGCCATGCGCAAGGAGATGAACATCGCCCGCGTCTTCAGCAAGCCGGAGACCTTCCTGGAAGCCCACCGGGGCGCCGGCGCCGGTTGCGGTGCAGTAGGCATTCAGTTTGGCTCTTCGGCGGTATCATGTCGTGTGAGGTACAGCACATGCCCGCCGTCAAGAGCCCCATCACGGACCCCTTCCTCCAGGCGAAACGGCAGGAGATCCTTGCCCTGGCGGCCCGTCACGGAGCGCACAGCCTGCGGATCTTCGGCTCCTTTGCGCGTGGCGAGGCCCATGCCGCCAGCGATGTTGATTTCCTCGTGGAGCTCGGGCCCGGCGCCACGCTGATCGACCTAGGCTCTCTCCAAATGGACCTCCAGGATCTCCTTGGCCGGAAGGTCGATGTTGTCGAGCCGGATGCCCTACACCAATCCATCCGGGGAAACATCCTCCGGGAAGCGGTCCCGCTTTGAAGGACGACCGCCTTTACCTGCTCCACATCAGCGAGAGTCTGGAGCGGATCGAAGAGTACGTCGCCGAAGGAAGAGAGGCGTTTTTGGGGGATCGCAAGACCCAGGACGCCGTCTTGCGAAACCTCCAGACGCTGGCCGAGTCCACCCAGCGGCTCTCCGAGCCGCTGAGGTTCTCCCGACCCGAGATCGATTGGCGAGGAATTGCCGGCCTCCGCAACATTCTGGTCCACGACTATCTCGGAATCAGTCTGCCGCGTGTCTGGGAGATCGTGGAGGTGTTCCTCCCCCAACTACAAGCGGCAGTCCACCAATGGCTGCAGGCTTGGCCCCCTCCGAACTCCTGAGTTCTCGCGCAGCCAGAAGGAGAGACCTTGGCACCTACTCCCGGTGCTGACGCCGCTGCTTGGCACCGCCTCTGGGAGACGGCGAGGCGGCAGGTCACGACGCAGAACTAGGAGATGTTCGACATCATCCACGCCGTGCCGCCTACCACGCTACCGCTGGCGGAGTTCTACGAGGAGTATTCCAGGCTCTGGCGGCACGTCCTCGACGTTCGCTACCGGTACCGTGGGAATGCCGCACCTACATGGCAATGGGCTTGGCGCTCGCCACCGGCAAGGTCTCGCTCGGCGCCATGCGCAAGGGCATGAACATCGCCCGCGTCTTCAGCAAGCCGGAGACCTTCCTGGAAGCCCACCGGGCTCCAGATCTGGTTGCCGTACAGTGACGCGGCCCACGTGCTCCGACGCCGGTAGCTGACGCCGAGCCGCCCCCTTCGGTAAGGGCATCGCCGGGGGAACAATTAAGACCATGACACCAATGCTGCCTCCTAGGGCTTTCGTGCCATACGTAGCGTAGCCACAGAAAAGGTATAAAATAGAGAGTGTAAATGGGTAGAGAGTAACAGAGGGCTTCCGCCTTCTTTACGGCTCTGATATAGTGTGTAGCATGCTGAGCAAACTCTTCTTAAGCATTAGGAGAAAGCGACATGGCGGAAAAGAAGGCACCCCCAAAGCGCGATTGGACGCAGGCCCAGCCTCACGACCCAGACACGGGTCTCATTGTGACGCGCAAATATGCCGAAAAACACCCTGAGAAGGTGACGTGGGTTAGGGGAAAGAACGAGAAGTAGATTCTAAGGGCACACACTTTCGGCACAATAGGGCGTTGGTAGGCGCCGAGGAGGCGTTGAACCAGCCGAGTTAGGTGCCAGGAACTCAAGCAAGCCGTGGCAGGTGTCGGGGACCCAGGATGGGACATTATCAGGCCGGCGCACCGAACCCGGAATCCATGGAGGTGCCAGGGGCTCGCAATCCTGCGGGCAGCTTTCACCCAAGGTTTGCCCTACTAACGAGATGATGGCACCTATTCGGCTCCAGGCCCGTTGTACCGCAACGAGCAAGCGGGCACCCAATGTGCCCGCTACGCTATATGCGCAGATTCCTCTAATTCTTCACACTTTGAGAGGTAATTATGGCACGCCGAGTTTTCTTTAGCTTTCACCATCAGGGCGATATCCTAAGAATTGGTCAGATCCGCAATAGTTGGGTTACCAAGCCAAATCAAGAGGATGCTGGTTTCGTAGACGCCGCCGACTGGGAATCTATTAAGAGGCAAGGTGACCTAGCCGTCAAGCGCTGGATTGAAGCTCAGCTCAACGGAACCTCGGTGACGGTCGTACTGATTGGAGCGGAGACCGCAAGTCGCCCGTGGGTTCTATATGAAATTTCTGAAAGCCACAGGAAGGGCAACGGCCTGCTCGGAATCTACATTCATAACTGCCGGGGCCTCGATGGAAGTACTTGCCATCAAGGGGTGAATCCGTTCACAAAGGTGTCCTTGGCGTCGGTGTACCCTGTTTACGATTGGGTGAATGACAACGGGTATAATAACATGGGTGCATGGATTGAAACAGCAGCAAGGAACGCGGGTAGGTAGTAGCGCCGCGCTCAATGAGTTGACGGCTATCTGGCCATAGAGCTTGCGGGCGGCGAGGAGCTGACGTACCCGGCTGGGATCCCGAATTAGGTGCCAGCCGATTCGCAAACTACTATGCGGGCGAGGTCGCGGGGCGGGTTCGGCAGGTTGGACAAGCGCGAGACTAGAGGTTGTCCAAGTCGGCCGCGAGCTCCGCCACGGTTCTTGGGGTGTACCCCGCGAGCAGCCATTCCCGCGGGCTCAAAGGATGTTCCATCCTTCAAGGATGAGGTTGGGGTTACGCTCCGTGAACCAGTGGTAGACCCCGACCGGATGGAGATCTTTCAGCAGCCTGGGAACGACCTCGTCGAGACCGAACAGCAACGTCCCTTAGCGCTGCCTCTGATTGCGGGTTGTGCGTCACCCGGAATGCCTCCTCGGGAAACTCAGCCCAGGACATCGGCTAATCGTACCGGAGCAGCGGGACATCGTACGCAGTCAACGGCTCGTCGTACGCGTTCGAGGCTTGGTTGGACGGGGTCGATGCTTCGTTGGACGCGGTCAACGGACCGACGTACCGGTAAATCGCTCCGCTGTACACGGTCAGCGGCCCATCGTCCCGGTACAGCGTTCCGTTGCACAGGGACATCGCGTCGATGTCCCTGGTCACTCTTCCGTTGTACACGATCAACGGTCCATCGTCCCGGTACAACATTCCGTTGCACTGGGGCATCGCGCTGATGTCCCTGGTCATTCTTCCGTTGTACACGGTCAACGGCCCATCGTCCCGGTACAGCGTTCCGTTACACCGGGACATCGCGCCGATGTCCCGGGTCATTCTTCTGTTGTACGCGGTCAGCGGCCCATCGTCCCGGTACAGCGTTCCGTTGCACCGGGACATCGCATCGATGTCCCTGGTCATTCTTTCGTTGTACGCGGTCAGCAGTCCGTCGTCCCGGTACAGCATTCCGTTGCACAGGGACATCGCGTCGATGTCTCAGGTCATTTTTCCGTTGTACGCGGTCAATGGTCCATCGTCAGAGGCCGGCGATCAGGCAGGTCGGGCTGCAAGGTTGCCCGGGAGAGAATGACAGCACCGGCGACTCCCAGTCCGAACAGCACAAGCCCCCAGATCCAGCCCGCCGGCCGGTAAACGAGGCAGACGGCGTGCCTTCCCGGCGGCACCTTGAAGCCGAGGAAGGCTGCGTTGACCTCGAACGCCGGGCTGCGCCGGCCGTCCATCTCCACCTGCCATCCCGGCACGTAGGAGACGCTGGAGATCACGGTCCCTCCCGTGGCGGACTCGGCCTCCAGGGTGAATTGATTGCTGCCGGCGCGGATCGATCGCACGGTTCCTTCTTGAGCCGGTAGGACGAAGAGCGGTTGGGCCTGCGGGTTCTCCCAGATCCAGCCGCCCGGTCCGTGGAAGACCGGCTGCCAGGGCGCGGGGAGCTGGCGCCGTTTCGGGAGCAGCCGGTACCGCACGCCGAGGTAGCTCTCGACCGCCAGCCGCTGCTCCCCATCGCTGGACCTCAACCCGTCGTTCACGAAACGGGCCGAGGCCTGAACCTGCATCGGGTCGCAGCTTCGCGGATCCCACAGCCCGTAGACCGCCGCGAGGTTCGGTTTCAGATCGTAGCCGTCCGCCAGCACCCGGAATGGCTCCGGCGAGCTCCGCGCCCGGTCCATCAGGAAGGCGAGGGATGGCGGCGGCGAGAGGTCGAGATCGCGGTCGGGAACGGGATTGAAACGCATTCCGAGGAGGGCGAGGTCGAGCAACAGGGCTGCCAAGGCCACCAGGGCGAACCGTTGGCGGGCGACGGGCAGGAGGAGCGTAGCCAGGGCCGCCGCGGCGCCGAGGAGGGCGGCGAGCCACCACACCCGCTGCCAGGGAGCATCGTCCGGCGGCGGCAGAATCGCAAGAGCGGCTCCGGTCGCGATCAACATGACGGCTCCGGCGATACGGCCTCGGCGGTCTCCGGCGAGCCGCTCGACGCTCAAGCCCCCAGCCACTGCCACCGCCAGCACCCAGAAGATCCGTAACCGACCGGCGGCGGCCTCGCCTACCAGAGGAACGGAGTGAATCAGATTGTAGACAGGGAAGATCCGCAGCGAGGCGAGGAGCGCGAGGAGACCGCCCAGGAGAACGCCGGCAATGCGGCCCCGAAAGATCGCCGCTCCGGCGAGGGCCACGGCCAAAGCGAGGAGCCCAGCGTAGTCGCTGCAAAGCTCGTTGAAGTTCCACGGGCCGCTCCAGTTGCCGTCCCGCGGGCTGCCGAACGCCAGGGGATCGAGTAGCGGCAGGGCCATCCGGGCCTCGAAGGCGGGGGGCTGCATCGCGTCCGGCGAGTGCCGGACGTTCTCCATTCGCTGGCTGTGCGGAAGCTGCTCCACGATGGGCAGGAGAAGAGGGGCGGCGAGGCAGGCGGTGAGCATTCCGGCCGCCAGCAGTCTCAGGATGAAGCGCCCGCGACCGGGAGAGGGGCGGAGCGTCACGACGACCGCAAAGGCCGCGGCGGCGAGGGCCGTAAAGCCCAGGATCTCCGGCTGGCCGCTCGCCGCCAGTCCCACGCCGCAGGCGACCAGCCCCGCGAAGCTTCCCCGCTCGCCGTGCCGCAAGAGGAGAATGCCGAGCAGGAGGCCGGGAATCCACGCCGCCGTCATCGCCAGAGGGTAATAGGCCCAGGCGATCATGAAGGTCGAGAGCCCGCCGGCGACGGCGCCGAAGGCGGCGCCCGGCCATCCCGCTCCGAGCCGCAGCAGCAAGGCATGCATCAGCAGCAGCTCGAGCAAGATCTCCCAGGCGACACTAACGGCGAAGGCCCGCGGCGTCGGCAGCGGCAAGGCCAGCAGGTGGAGAGGCGCGAACGGCGTCGACTGCCCGTTGGCGAGGAGCGGCTGGCCGGCGCCCATCTCGTTCGCCCACAGCGGCGCCTCCAGCGCCAGAAGACGCGAGCGCACCAGCGAGCGGTACGGCAACTCCTGGAGGACGATGTCCGATAGCAGGGGGTTGAGCGGAACGGGGCGCCTGGCGACGGCTGCCCGCCACGGCAGCCAGCTATAGATGATGTCGGTGGGAATCTGAAGCGCGCCGGTGAACAGCGGTACGGCGAAGAAAGCCGCGACCAGCGCCACGTAGGCTAAGGCGGCGCGCTTCGAGACCTGCGGCCGCCACCAGCGTACCGCCGCCACCAGCAGCAGGGCCCCCAAGAAGAAGACGGCGGAATCGAGAATCGTTCTGCGCCCCGCCGTTCCCTACTTCTTCGCGATGGTGAACTTGCCGAAGCTGACCCCCAGGTTGAAGCCGGTGCCCTTGCCGGCCAGGGCGAGAGAGACCTCCCCCTTGGTCATGGCGCCCGCAGAGGTGGATTTTACGGCTCCCGCCTCGGCGGCCGACGCCGCGTAGGTGCCGAGGAGCTCCGAGATGTCGCCGACCTCCGAGAACTTGCCGATGCCGTCGCGGACCTTATACTTGCCGGCCGTCAGGCCGCCGCCCTTGGCCTCAAGGGTCACCGACTCCTTCTGGCCGTTGTCGCAGGTGATAGTCCCCTGGCCATGGGCGACCTTGTAGAACGCCGACCACCCTTCGAGGGTGTATTTCATTTCGCACTTCGTCGTTTTGCCGGCCGCTCCCAGGGGCAGAGCCGCGGTGGCCGCCAGGAGCAACAGGGACAGAATAGAGATCCGCTTCATCAGATCCTCCTCCGGGGAAAGGCCTCCGCGTCCATCATGGCCGGGAGGAGATTCCAGAGATGCAGGGGATTCATCCTACACCAGGCCCGGCGTCTCTTCGAGATGAGGGAGAGGAGCGTCGAGCACGTCCGAGAACAGGGTGAGGACGCGAAAGGTGAGCCCCCAGATGGAGTGGCCGCGGAAGCGGATGGCGGGGTAGAGCAGGCGCGCGCCGTTGCGTTCCCACTCCATGTGGCCGGCGTGGCGCGGATCCCAGAGGTGGGAGAGGGGAATCCAGAAGGCCTCGGCCACCTCGTCGCTGGCGGCGAACGGCGCCAGCTCCTCTCCCAGGTAGTAGACGAACGGGGAGAGGATCATCTGCCGGCCGCCCTCTCCCAGGCTCACCAGGACTTCCGACAACGGACCGATCCAGTGCGGATCGCCAAGGACGAGGCCCACCTCCTCGAAAGTCTCGCGCTCGGCCACCGCCCGCGGGCTGGGATCTTCGGGCGACGAGCGCCCGCCCGGCAAGGCCATATGGCCGGACCACGGGTCCAGCGGGTGCTCGGCCCGGCGGATGGCACAGAGCGATAAGTCGTCGCCCGAGCCCGCCAGCACCAGCGCCACCGCCGCCTCAGAGTGTGAGGGCTCCCGCTCCAGGAGCTGGGGGCTGTGACCCGAGAGGGCGGTGCGGATCTGATCGATGGTAAACGGCATGCGTAGGCATGATACCGGGCTACGGCCCCTGCGGTCCCAGGGGAAGCACCCACGGCTCCACGCCGGCGACTCCGTCGTCGGCCGCGAAGAACAGAGTGGAGCCGGAGAGGACGAAGCCGGACGGCGCCGAGGAGAACGATCCAGGGTTGATGTCCTGCACCATCCGGGTCCCCGCCGCGGTGCCGTCGCTCTCCCACGGCTCCCAACCGTGCTCGCCGTCATGAGCGGAGAAGAAAATCTTTCCTCCCACGGCGATCAGACCCGTGGGCATGGAGGAACCCTCGCCTGGCAGGATGTCGCTCACCAGTGCCGTACCTTCCGGTGTGCCGTCCGTCCCCCACAGCTCGACGCCGTGCTCGTCGGCATCGGCGACGAAAAGGAGCCGGTCGCCCAGCGGGGTGTACGAGAGGTGGGGTCCATATCGCAGGGTGTGCAGCAGGACGGGACTCCTGCTGTCGAGGGACACGCGCCAGAGGGCAAGCTGGGCGTTGGGATCTCCCGGTACACCGGCGGTGAGGTAGAGCGAGCCCCCAAAGCCAAAGAGCCGGCTCGGCTGCGGCAACTTGACCGCCGGGCGAGTCCCGTGCGGCGTGCCGTCGGTGCGCCAGAGCTCTGTGTCGAGGCCTGCCCGGCTGACGATCAGGAAGAAGGCTGTGCCGCCGATGCGGACGAAACCGGCGTCGAGCTCGTCGCGGGAGCCCCGAACACGCGAGATCTGCCGGGTGCCGGCCGCAGTACCGTCCGACACGAAGAGCTGAGGGATGAAGTTGCGGGCCTTTCCGGTCGACGCGACGAAAAGGAACTTCGAGCCGAAGGGCTGGACTCCCGTCGCGCAGCGGATGTCGTGGGGAAAGGGCAGGATCTCCCGAGTCCCTGCGGCGGTGCCGTCGCTGATCCACCAGCCGCACTGGCCCGCGGCCGGCCCCTCCATCTGAAACAGGAGCTGGCCGTTCCAGTCCGCGGCGAGCCTCAGCGTCTGAAAGGGAGTGAACTGCCTCGTGACGTGCGTGCCTTCCAGCGTGCCGTCGGTGCGCCAGAGCTCCTCTGCCCAACCCGTCCCGGGAAGAATTTTCCCAACCTCGTAGAACTGCAGCTTGCCGGCCGCGAAGAAGCCGGCCACGAAGGCGGCCTGATCGCTGCCGAGATCGAAGTCGGAGAGCCGGCGCGTGCCGTCGGGTGTGCCGTCGCTGCCCCACACGTATTGGCTTTTCCCTTCCCGGGCCAGCAGGACCGCGCCACGGGGAACGGCTGCGAGGAGGGGATCGGAGCCGGGAGCCGTATGCTCGAGAACGGCCACCTGGCGGGTGCCGGCCACCGTTCCGTCAGTCGCCCACATCTCACCTCGGGCCGGCGATCCGGCCATGGAGCCGAAGAAGGTGAGGCCGCCCCAGGTCCCCAGGCCGGCCGCGAGAGTGGCGAGCCGTTGCGTCCCCTCCGGAGTGCCGTCAGTGGCCCAGAGCTCGCGCTGGTTGTCTGGGTCCGGAGTGGCCACGGCAAAGGTGCCCTGGGAAAACGCTCCCGGCGACGGCTCTCCGCCGTCCGCGAATCCCGAACACGGTCCGGGGCAGGCGTCCGTGAGCCGCCGCGTGCCCGCTCCCGTGCCGTCGGTGATCCAGAGCTCCTGGCCGTAGGTAGAATCCGCGCCGACGAACAGCAAGCCGCCGGTATGGGCTTCCGTCCCCACGAAGGAGATCACCGCCGGGCAGCCGCCCTCGCAACCGGTCAGGGAGCTCGCGCTGCCAAGATCGGCCGCGCTCGTCCAGAGACTCTGGGCTCCTCGCGCCGGGGCCAACAGGACCCAACGCGTGCCGACCCGCCGCAGGGTGGCAGCAACCCGCAGGCCGTTGCCGGAATCGCCCGGGCTGGGAAACCCGAGCCAGCGGCGGGTGCCCGCCGTCGTGCCGTCACTGCTCCAGTACTGGTCTTCCTTCCTCTTCTGATCCCTGGCCGTGAAGAAGAGCTGGTCTCCGAAGACGCCGAGGGATTGGATGAAGGGGCAGCCGGATTCGCTTTGGCAGCGGCGCACCTTGTCGAATGCCCGCGTCCGCAGAGTGCTTACCGCCGTGCCGCCGGTGGCCCAGAGCTCCTCGCGGTTGGCGCCCACGGTGAAGAAGAGACGCGAGGGGGTGGCGGCGAGCATCTCCTCGTGATCGCCCTCCTGCACTGAAGTTACGAAAACGGTGCCGCCGGCGGTGTCGTCCGTCGACCAGAGTCCCGTCCCCCGGCCGTCGTCGGCGAGGAAGTAGAGGCCGCCGTGCCAGGCCGTGAGGGCGTGAGGGTTGCTGCCGGCGGGCCCGGGCTTGAGGTCCGCGACGATCCTCGTCCCGTCGTTCGTGCCGTCGCTGCTCCAGAGCTCGCATCCTTCTTCAGCCCGGCAGCCCACGAAGTAGAGAACCGCGGTGCCAGGGAGTGAGCCGTCCACCAGAGTCGCCTTGATGTCCGCGAGAGGTGCGGTGAGCGGCGCCGTCCCGGCAGCCGTGCCGTCCGTCCGCCAGAGACGCACCGTCTTATCGAGGAGCTCGGTCCCCGACTCGACCCGCAGCAGAGCAATACCGTGCGGAGCGGCCAGGGGAGTGATGGACTGGCAGGGCGACGGGCAGATGGAGACCGCGAGCGGTGCCGTGCCCTGCGGCGTGCCGTCCGTAATCCACAGACTGCCGTCGTCCGCGTAGTTGGAGGTCGAGAAGACGAGCTTGCCACCGGCTGGGACGAAGGAACCGGCGGCTACGGGCAAGGGGTCTGCCAGATCCCAAGGCTGCTGGTTGATGTCCTTCACCAGTCGGGGCTGATCCATGGCCACGGCCGGCCAAGCGGTAGTGAGGAGGAGGAGGAGAGAAGTCGCAACGGAGCTCTTGCCGGCCATGGTGAATCTCCCTGAAGCCGGCGGGAACCCGCATTGGAGCCGAATCCCTCCGGGCCCATGGCTTCTGCAAGAGTCGTGACAGGGAGAGGAGCCCGCTGGTTTGCGGAGGAAGCGCTGGAACGGCTGAGCGTCATCATCGCCGGCCCTGCGGTAGACTGACCGTCCTTATAGAAGGAGGAGACGATGCGTATTGCCATTCGTGATCTGGTCGCCGGCGGGTTGCTCCTCGTTGGGCTGGCCGCCGTCCCCGCGTTCTCCGTTCCGCAGGCGAAGCCCGAGAAGCCGGCACCGCCGCCTGCCGCAGCCGCGGCGCCCGCCGAGGCCCACGCCGCTGGCGACGCCGAGTTGCACCGCGCCGTGGCCGCGCTTCACAAGTCCATCGAGGGCAGGGAGAACGAGCCGTCCGAAAAGGTGTTCAAGAACATCCAGAACTTCAAAGGCGTTCCCGCGGGCCGGCTTCTGGGTGCCATGGAGAAGGGCTTCAGCCCTGCTCTGGGAGTCTCCTGCGCGCACTGCCATGATCCCGAGCATTGGGAGAGCGATGCCAAGGACGAGAAGCAGGCCGCCCGCGGCATGATGAAGATGGTGGGAGACATCAACGAGAAGTATCTCAAAGGGATGCCCGGCCTGATGAGCGACAAGCCGATAGTGAACTGCACGACCTGCCACCGCGGCCAGGTCAAGCCCGCACTCAGCCTGGACGAGAAGGAGCACCACTGATCCGGCCAGCTTGAATCAACCAGGGGTGGGCAGAGCGGTTGACCTCTGTCCCCTTTGAGGCCGTCCCCGGCACTGATTCCCTGGTTGTACTGTGGGTATTGTCGTACTGGGGTCGTCTCTTATTGGGGGTTGCCGATGCCGAAAAATCTCTTCTTTTACGTCGCCGTCCTTCTCGTCTTTGGTACGGGCACTGCGTTCATCCTGAGGTCCGGAGCCGATTTGAAGCCGGACGCCGCGGTCGTCTCCGGGGTGGTCTCCGCTGTCCCGGCTCATTCGGGCGTCGGGCCTGAGGTGAAAAAACCATCCGGCGGCGGGATCGCCCATACCCTGGTCGAGAACGTTCAGAGCCCGCTGAGCATCCTGCTGCTCCAGGTGATCGTCATCGTCGCCGCGGCGCGGCTCCTCGGTTCCCTTGCCCAGAAGATCGGCCAGCCCCCCGTCATCGGCGAGATGGTCGCTGGAATCCTCCTGGGGCCCTCTCTGCTCGGACTGGTGGCCCCCGGGATGCAGACGTTCCTGTTTCCGGTGGCGTCGTTGGGCAGCCTCCGGATGCTCAGCCAAATCGGGGTCATCCTCTTCATGTTCGTGGTGGGCATTGAGCTGGACGTGCAGTACCTGCGGCAGCAGGCTCACGCCGCCGTGATGGTCAGCCATGCGAGCATCGTCGTGCCCTTCTTCCTGGGATGCGCCTCGGCGTTGCTGCTCTATCGCTCCCTGGCCCCGGCGGGAATCCCGTTCAGCGCCTTCGCGCTGTTCATCGGGGTCGCCATGAGCATCACGGCCTTTCCCGTGCTGGCGCGCATCCTCGAAGACCGGCGGATGACGCGGTCCCATCTCGGGAGCACGGCCCTCGCCTGCGCGGCCGTCGACGACGTCACCGCCTGGTGCATGCTGGCCGTCGTGGTCGCCATCGTGAAAGCCGACGGCCTGGGCGGCTCGCTGCTGACCATCGGCCTCACCCTGCTGTTCATCGTCGTGATGCTCTTCGTGGTCAAACCGTTGGCGAGTCGGATTGGCAGTCTGCGTCCCGAAGGGCAGGCCGCGAGCGCGGGCCTCCTCGCCGCCCTCTTCTCGCTCGTCTTCGCCGCGGCGCTGTTCACGGAGATGATCGGCATCCACGCCCTGTTCGGTGCCTTCCTGGCCGGCGTCTGCATGCCGCCGGACTCCGGCTTGCGCCATTTCCTCCGCGAGCGCCTGGAGACCTTCAGCTCTGTCCTTCTGCTGCCGCTGTTCTTCGCCTTCACCGGCCTGCGTACGCAGTTGGGCCTGCTCGCCGATTGGCAGAGCTGGCTGATCTGCGGCGGGATCGTCCTGGTGGCGATCGCCGGCAAGCTGCTCGGAAGCATGGGGGCGGCGCGCTGGACGGGGATGAGCTGGGGCGACTCCTTCTCTCTCGGCGTCCTGATGAACACCCGCGGCCTGGTCGAGCTGATCGTGCTGAATCTGGGCTACGACCTCGGCATCCTGTCGCCGCGGATCTTCACCATGCTGGTCCTGATGGCGCTGACCACGACCTTCATGACCGGGCCCCTCCTCCAACTGCGCAACCTACTGGGGCGCCGCGAGGCCCTGGTGCCGGCGGCGGAGATTCCCAGCGGCACCAGGATGTAACGAGAGGGGGACAGGACCCAGGCTTCAGCAGCAGATCCCACAGCTCTGGTGCGGCCACCAACAGCAGGCGCCGGTGCCGCACTGAGAGTTCTTGCTGCAGCGGCAGGCCGGCTGCGGTTCGGGCAAGCCGACCGGGCTGGAGAGGTTGAGAGGAGAGCTGTTCGCCGTCGGCGTGAGCGGAGATTGGACCGGCGACGGCACTGGCGCCTGCACCGTCTGAGCGGCCTGCAGGGCGGCTGCGGCCGAAGGCGGGGCGGCGGGCGAGGAGACCAGGGCGAAGGCGAACAGGGCGAGGGCTGCAAGGATGAATCCACTCTTCTTCTGCACGTCGTTCTCCTTTCTTTCCCCAATCAAGCTCGGGGAAAAGACATAGAGATCTTAGAATTCCAAGGAGATCTTGGCAAGTCCACAATTCGCGCCACTGCTGTCAGGGCTTCTCCTTCCTGACGGAGACGGAGATCGAGCCGTTGTTCTCGAGGATCGCGGTGTGGACCTCCTCGATGCACGTACATCCCGCCTGTCGCAGGGCCGAGTTGAGCTCGTGACGGGTGAGTTGGGCGCTGGCAAGGACATCCTCGAACAGCTTGCCGTTGTGTACCAGGACCTGGGGCCGCCCCTCGATGAGGGCCTCCATCTTCTTGCTCCGGAAGGTGGCGATTCCCACCGTGTAGTTCAGAGCGATGAGCGTCGCCGCTGAGATGAGGCCGCCGGTCAGCGAGTTGTCGCCGCCGTTCATCGAGTTCTGGACCGCGTTCGAGAGGACGAGGAGCAGGACGAGGTCAAACGGCGCGAGTTGGCCGACTTGGCGCTTGCCGGAGATCCGCAGGATGATGACGAGGAAAAGATAGACGAGAACTGAGCGAAGGATCAGCTCCCACCAATGAATGGTCGGGATCCATAGTTCTGCCATGACTCAAGGAACCTCCTCAGGAGTTTGCACAGAAAGACAGTATAGGCCGGGTCCGCGGTAGGCTTGGCCCGTGAAACCGACCGAGACCCTGGCCCGGGAGAAAACGCCGGAGGGCGATGAGCTCGTGCTCTCGCGGCGGGACGGCGCCTACTCCCTGAGCGTCGGCGGCCAGGAGCTCATGACGAGCCGCGTCCACGGCTCCGAGGAGGCTCTGGCCCGCCTGGCCTGTGAGGCGATCGCCGAGAAGAAAACGCCGCGCGTGCTCGTGGGCGGGCTCGGCTTCGGCTATACCTTGAGGGCAGCCCTAAATCACCTGCCACGCGGGGCCACCGTTATGGTCTGCGAGGTCTTCGCCTCCCTGCTGGATTGGAATCGGGGTCTGCTGGCGGACCTCGCCGGCCGGCCGCTCGAAGACCGGCGCGTCACCGCCGTCCGAGAGGATGTGCAGACTCTCCTCGACGGCCGCGAGCGCTTCGACGCGATCCTGCTCGACGTCGACAACGGTCCTCAAGGCTTCACGCTGCGCTCGAATGACAGCCTCTACACCGCCGCCGGTCTCGACCGCCTGTCGCGGAGCCTGACGGCGGGAGGAGCGCTCGCGATCTGGTCGTCCACGGCTTCTCCGGAGTTCCTGCGGCGGCTGCGGAAGGCCGGATTCGAGGCGCGGGCGGAGAGCGTCCCCACGCGCCGGGGCGGCAAGCGGCGGGACACGATCTTTCTGGGCCGGCGGCGCTGAGGCCTGCTAGCGATACTTATAGGCGTCCAGCGCCACCTTGGACGAATCCTGGGGATCGATCCGGACGTCGACCACGGCGCCAGGTTGAAAGCGGGGAATGTCCAGCCGGGAGATCAGGCTCTTGGGGATCGTGGCGGTATAGGTCGTGCCGTCCGCGCGGGTGACCTCGGCCTTGATTCCGATCACGGGATCCTCGTTCACGGTGATCCCCGTGTCCCAGATCTCCAAGATACGGGCCCGCGCCGCCACCCCGGACTCCTGAATCCGCTTGGTCTCCGCGACGCCGCTCATCCGGTCGATCATGGCGCAGCCGCCGAGGCCGCCCAGGATCATCGCGAGGAGGGCGGCGATCGCTCCAATGCCGGCGAGTTTCCTCGCGCTTGGAATCGTCATTGCTTTCCAGCCCCCTGCGCCAGGAAAGCCCGCAGAATCGCCTGCTCCTTTGGGTCCTTGATGCGGGTGAACATCTTCTCTCCGAGGGTGTGGATCGTCTGGGGACGATCGAAGGGCATCTTGTCGTACATCTTGCCGCCCGTGAAGTGGCAGGGCTGGCAGCGTTTTTCCAGGATCGGGCGGATTTGCCTCTGGAAGTCCACAGGCTGCGTCTTGGGCTGCGGAGCGGGGCTGGTCGCCAGCAAGCAGGACGCGAGGATCAGGACGATGGCCAGAGATCCCAGAATGAAGACTTTGACGTTCACGGCTACTCGTACCTCAGCGCTTCGATCGGATCCTGACGCGCGGCCTTCAATGCGGGCCAGAGGCCGGCCGTGAGGCCGACGGTGGTGGAGACTCCGAAGCCGAGAAGAACGGACCACAGAGGGGCCGCGGCCTGGAAGTTGAAGGCGACGCGGGCGAGGAGAGCGGCGCCCAGACCGATGGCGATGCCGATGCCGCCACCCACGCCGGTCAGCGTCACCGCCTCGGCGAGGAACTGGATGGCAATGTCCCGCCGAGTGGCGCCGAGCGCCTTGCGCAGGCCGATCTCGCGCGTTCGTTGGGTGACGTTGACCAGCATGATGTTCATCACGCCCACGCCGCCGACGACCAGGGAGATACCCGCGATCAGAATCATCACCGCCGCGATGCCACCCGTGATCTGGCGGAAATTGTTCATCATCTCCATGCTGGTGAACGTTGCGAAATCGTTCGCCTGGTTGGAGCGCAGGTGGCGGCGCGTGCGCAGGATCGCCGTCTCCTGGTCGATCATCTTGTCCACGTCCTCGGAGCGCTTGGGGACGGTCGCGATGTGCAGGGTGTCCTTGCCACCGTCGCGGATCTGTGGGAACTGCTCGTCGAAGGCGGTGATGGGGATGACGAAAAGATTGTCGTTGCTGCCGCCCAAGAATGAGCCCTTCTTGTCGAGCACGCCGATAACGTTGTAGTCGATGCCGTTGATCTGGATGCGGCGGCCGATCGGATCGCGGTGCGGGAAGAGCGCGTCGGCGACGTCGGTGCCGAGCACCACCACGCGGGCGGCGTGACGCACGTCGGCATCGATGAGGAAGCGGCCGTCCTGGATGGAGGAGTGATTGGCCAGGGCGTACTCCGGCGTCGCTCCCACCGGCGTCGGGCCGTTGGCGATCTCGCGGCCGGCTCGCACCTCGACGGTGGCGAAGAGGTAGCGCTCGGACGACACCGCCGCCGCGTAGGTCCCCAGCCGCTTGAGGGCTTCCGCGTCCTCGATCGTCAAGTCACGGCGGTTTTTCTCCTCGTCCGGCCGTTCGTCGCCGCCGAAACGCGGCTCGTATTTCTGAAACTGCACGAGGTGGGTGCCGAAGGCGGAGAACGCCTGGGTCACCGAGCGGTCGAAGCCGGCGACGAACGAGACCATCATGATCACCGTCGCCACTCCGGCCACGACGCCGAGCAGGGTGAGAAAGCTGCGCAGCTTCTGCGCCCGCATCGCCACCAGCGCGAAGCTGACGTTCTCCGTCCAGGAGAGGCGCAGGCGGGAGCCGGGTCGCTGCGCCATCACTCGGCCCTCAGGGCGTCCACCGGCAGCAGGTTGGAGGCGGCGACCGCCGGCCAGTAGCCGGCCGCGAGACCGACGGCGACCGAAAGGCCGAGCCCCAGGGCCGCGATGCCCGGCGTGACGTTCGCGGGGAAGTGCGCGATGCGGTCGACCCCGAGCGCCACGAGGGTGCCGAGGAGAACGCCGGCGACTCCTCCCACCAGCGACAGGAGCGACGCCTCCAGCAGGAACTGGCGGCGCACGTCCCGCTGGCGCGCTCCCAGCGCCCGGCGCAGGCCAATCTCAGCCGTGCGTTCGGCCACGGCGACCAGCATGATGTTCATGATCACGATGCCGCCCACGCCCAACGATACCGAGGCGATGAGCAGAGTGAGCAGGAAGGCCGCGGTCGAGATCTGGCGCCACACCTCCTGCAGGCTTTCGGCGGTGATGATGCCGAAAGGATCGGGAGAGCGGAAGTCCGTGTGGCGCAGCGCTCGCAGCAACGCCCGCGCCTCGTCCGCAGAGGCGTCGACCCCTTCGACCCCGCCTTTGGCTTGAATCATGATGTCCAGGGTCGTACGGCCGCTGAACGATTTCCGGTTGGTACCGATAGGAATCATCACTACGTTGTCGCGGCTCTGTCCCAGGGTCTTTCCCTGCTGGGTGAGCAGGCCGATCACGCGGAACGGGACGCCGTCGATGACGATGTCGCGGCCGATCGGATCGAGATGTGGATAGAGCTCGTCCTTGACGTCCCAGCCGATCACCGCGACAGCCTGAGCGGTGCGCGCTTCGCTCTCGAGAAAATACCGCCCGGCCGCGAGGTCCAGGTTCATGATGGAGGCGAAGTTCGCCGTCGTGCCGTCGAGGCGGACGCCGCCGAGGCGGTGGTCGCGGTGGGTGACGGGCACGGTGCCCTCTACGCGTGCGGCGACCTGCTCGGCCTTGCGCAGCTCCACCCGCAGCCGCTGGTAGTCCTCCCAACTGACGTCCGGCCGCTTCACCGCGTTCAGGAACTCTTCGTGGCTGCGGAGGATGCCGAACTTGGTGACGATCAGAACATCGGGGGCGAGGCCGAAGAGCTTGTCGCGGACGAAGAGGTTGAGCCCCGAGATTACCGAGATCACGCCCACCAGGGTCGCCACGCCGATGACGATGCCCAGCAGTGTGAGGAAGCTCCGTAAGGCATGCGTGCGGATGGCCCGTAGCGCTTCGCTGAACAGCTCCGCGAAATCCATCAGTGCGCCGGGCCTCGCCCCTCTCCCTTCTTCGGCTCCTCGAGCTTGACCGGATCGCCCGGATTGATCGAGCGCAGAGCCTTGAAGGGACCGTTGATCACCGTCTCGCCGCCGTGCAGGCCGTCGGTCACCTCGATCGCCAAGTCGCCGATGAGGCCGGTCTTGAGCGGCTGGAAGCGGGCCTTCGTCCCTTCCATCAGATAGACGCCCTCCTGCTCGCGCGGGGCGTCCGGTCCGGGCGCGGCCTGCCCCGGCTTGCGCTCGATGTCGCGCACCACCAGCGCCTGGAGCGGCACCACCAGCGCATGGGCGCGGAAACCGGTCAGGATGTCGGCGCGGGCCGAAAGGCCGGGCTTGATATCGGCAGGCGGATTGTTCACCCGAACCTTGACCTTGAACTTGATCGCCTGGTTCGCGGCGGAATCCAGCGGACTGCTGCCGACCTCGGTCACCGTGCCGTGGAAGGTCTGGTTGGGATAAGCGTCGAGCCGCACCAGAGCCTCCTGGCCGAGCTTGACGTTGGGGATCGAAGTCTCGTCGACCTCGAGCTCGGCCTCCACCACCGACATGTCGGAGATCGTCAGCAGCACCGTGCCCGGGCTGTTCTGAATGCCGATCACCGCCACCTCGCCCTCCTCCACGCGGCGGGCGGTGACGACGCCGTTCATGGGTGAGCGGATCGTCGTCTTGGCCAGGGTGTCGCGCGCGCCTTCGAGCGTGGCGCCCGCCTGCTCCACGCGCTGCTGGCTCGCCTGGGCAGCGGCCTCAGCGGTGCGGACGGCGGTGCGCGTGCGCTCCATGTCAGCGGCGGGAATGATCCCGGCCTTGAAGTTCCCGTCCGCGCGCCGGAAGTCGGCGCGGGCCTGCTCCAGCGCGCTGTGGGCCGATTCGAGATCCTGCCGCAGCGCTTGCATCGAAAACTCGTTGCTGCGCGCCATGGCGCGAGGGTTGACCTGGTCGATCTGGAGCAGGAACTGCCCCTTCTTCACCTCGTCCCCCTCGTCGACGGCGAGGTGGGTGATCTGGCCGGGGATGGTCGCGGAGATGTCGACCTTCTTCTGCGCCTGGATCTTGCCATTGGCGCTGACCTTCGCCTGAAGGTCCTCGCGCCCCACCTTGGCGATCTGCACCTCCGTCGCCTGGGGACCGCGCTTGGAATATGCATAGCCGCCGAGCGCCGCAAGCAACACGACGGCGATAAGAATCCATACGACCTTGCGTTTCACGAAATCGCCTCCCGAAGAGCCGCACCAGATCCATCGGACGCGCCCCCACCGCGGCGGTCACCGGGGTGCGCTCCCTCATTCTACGTGCAGGGGCGAAGGAAGTTACTGAAGGACCGCGCGTTCCGAGATGGGGGTGGCGGAGTATCTGGCGGCGCAGTTCTCCAGTCTTTGCTGGAAGAGTTGGATCTCCTCAGACGTACACCGAGGTCGGGCTGATCTCGAGGCGGGTCGGGTCGTTCCCCACGACGAAGCCCCAAGTCCTATCGCATTCTGTAGGGATTTTGATGTCTTTTGAGGAAGCTTGAGCCATCCCGTGAGGACTCTTGAGAAGCCCTCCTCTTACACTCCCGTCATCGCAGCACTCGAAGGGCGCGGGTGGAGCGGGAGTGGTAGTCACCACTCCAAAATTTTGAAGTCTTCTTTTGAAGGTCTGTTGTACGGGGGAGAAGGGGTGGAGGGGGGGCAGCCGGATTTGAAGTTTTGTTCTGGAGGTTTGCTGTGTGTGTGGGTGGCGGGCATCGGAGAGAGGAGTCTTAAAGGGTGAGACCCGGCGGAGGAATCCGATCCGGGTCTTTTCCTTTTGGAGCGTCTTCGCCACGGGCAGCCGCTTGACCCCGGCACGATCTTGTTTATCCTCGCCGGTTCTTCAGAATCTTCACGAACGACCGTCCCCGCAGCTCCTCCAGCGTCAATCCCGACCGTTCCAGGGCTTCTTCTTCCGTGATCGCGCCGCAGTTCACGGCGCGCAGGAAGTAGTTGAGGAGGCCCTGGCCGGTGGCGGCGTCGTCGAAGACTTCGCCGACGAGGGTGGCCTGCGCGGCTTTTTGGACGAAGTTGTGGAGGCGGTCCGAGGCGGCGTCGAGACCTTCCAGGAAGAAGGAGTAGAGGGCCGCGTAGCGCGTGACGAGCTGCGCCGGGTGAAGATCCCATCCTTGATAGAAGCCGCCGGTGAGGGAGTGCTGGACGTGCCCGGCGTGGAGGCTCCACGCGCGGTGGACGACGGCGCGGTTCTCTTCGATCTGGGCCGGGTTGAGGGGCGGCCCGTCTTTCGGGGCCCGGTGCGGCGGCACGGGCAGGACGTTCGTGGCGCCGTCGGACAGCCAGAGCCCCGTCCCCGCGTAGGCGACCTGCATCATATGCTTGGCGAAATCGCAGACCGGATGGGTCATCGACTGGTGCTCCGCCGTGATGTTGCAGGCGGCCGTGTAGTCGTAGGTACCGAAGTGGGCGGCCACGCACCGGCCTTGCGCGGCAGCCGTGAGCATCGACAAGCCCGATCCTCCCCCCAAGTCGACGATGAGCTGCGGGGTCTCGATCATGACCTCCATTCGGAGCGATCCCGCCGCGAGACCGAGCTCCGGCTCCAGGCCATTGAAGAGGTCCACCAGCGTCGCCACCTGCTCGGGAATCGTCACCTTGGGCAAGGTCACAACGAAATTGTCAGGCAGGCGGCCCCCGGTCTCCCGGATCAGTGTCTTCAGGAAAATGCAGAGCGTGCGATAGGACCGCTCCGTCAGCTCCTCCGTGAACGGCTTGATGCGGATACCCACGAACGCCGGGAGGGTGCCGGCGGCCAATCCGGCGGCCATCTCGCGGGCGACCGACGCGGCATGGCCGTCCTCTTCCGCGTTCGGCCGGCTTCCGTAGCCATCCTCGAAATCGGCCCGGAAGTCCTCGACGGGCTCGCGCTGGAGCTTCTCAGAGACGCGGGCATGGATCAGGGGGGCGAGGTCCGCCCGCAATCCGATCGCCGCCGCGAGGTCGCCCGGTGTCGGGGCGTACTCCTCCAGCGCCCGCCGGGCGAGCGCTCCCAGCCGGGAGGCGATATCCGCCTTGAAGAGGTGCGCGCCGCCGTAGACGGTATGGACGGGCTGGCGCCGACCGGATTCGCCGGGTTGGCGTCGCATGAAATCGTGATTGGCGGCGCTCAGGCGCCTGAAGATTTTGCGGACCGGGTCTTCGGGAAGAGAAGTCATCTCGCCATCTCCACCATCTCCAGAATCAGCCGCCGCACCACCCGCTCCAGGGCGAAGCGGCGGTAGTCCGCGGTCGAGCGGACATCGTCGATCGGCGTCACCTCACGGGCTGCCGCGCGGCCGGCGAGCTCGGCAGTTTCAGGTCCCAGCGGCAGGCCGCGGACGGCCTCCACAGCGGCACGGAGACGGACCGGCGTCGCGGCGACGCTGCCGGCGGCGAGGCGCAGCTCGGCGATTCGGCCTTCGGCGACGCGGCCGGCGAGGGCCACCGCCACCTTGCTGATCGCCTGCGCCTCGCGGGTCCCCACCTTGCGGAAGGCTTGGACGGAGCCCTCCGGCAGATACGGGAGACGGATGCGGGCGACGATCTCTCCCGATTGCAGGGCGGTCTTGCGATAGCCGGTGTGGAACGCCCCGTAGGGAATCTCGCGGACGCCGTGGACTCCGGCGGCCACGACCACGGCGTCGAGAGCGAGGAGCACGGGCAGGGAGTCGCCGGCCGGGCTGGCGTTGGCGATGTTGCCTCCGAGGGTCGCCCGGTTCTGGATCTGCCAGCCGCCGACGAGCGAGGCGGCCGCGGCGAGAGCGGGGAACGCGGCGCGGACGGCGGCGGAGCGGCGGATCTCCGTGAAGGAGGTGATGGCGCCGATCTCCAGTCCCCCTTCCACCTCGTGGATGCCTCGCAGCTCGGCGAGGCTCAGGAGGTCGATGACGCGGTCCATCCGGTGGAGGGCTTCGGGACCGCGCACCATCAGGTCGGTGCAGCCGGCCGTGGGAACGAGCGACGGGTCCTCCTCCAGATGGCGGAGGGCCTCGTCCAACGAGCTTGGCCGAAGAGCGATCATTCCTTCTCTCGGCAGATCGCCCGCAGGATCCCCTCGTATCCGGTGCAGCGGCAGAGGTTGCCGGCGAGCGCCTCCTGCGCCTCCTCGCGGCTGGGATCGCGATTCTTCTCGAGCAGCGCCCAGCCGGTGACCACGATTCCGGGCGTGCAGGCGCCGCACTGGACGCCGCCGGTCGCCACGAATCGATTCAGGAACTCGCGCGCAGGACCCTCGGCGAGGCCCTCGACGGTCTCGATCCGCCGCCCCTCGCATTGGAGAAGTGGCACGAGGCAGGAGAGGACCGGCTCGCCATCCATCATCACCGTGCAGGCGCCGCACTCTCCTTCGCCGCAGCCTTCCTTGGTGCCGGTGAGGCCGAGGTGCTCGCGCAACACGTCGAGCAGGCGCTCCATGGGGTGTCCCTCGGCCTCGGCCTGCCCGCCATTAACGGAGAAAGAGACTTTCATCGCGCAGCCTCCTGGGCTCGCATCAGTCGCTCTGGCGTGGCTGGAATCTCGTCGACCGCCAGTCCGGTGGCGTTCTCGATCGCCTGCGCAGCAGCCGGCGCGCCGCCATCCATGGGCAGCTCGCCGACGCCCTTGGCGCCGAAGGGGCCGCCCTCCCACGCCTGCTCCAGCAGGTGGACGTCGATGCGCGGGCTATCCTTGATGGTGGGGATGATGTAGGTGGCGAGGCGGTCGTTCAGATACCGTCCGTCCTGGAGCTTGACCTCCTCCAGCAGCGCCCAGCCAAGGGCCTGGAGCGTGCCGCCCTCGATTTGCCCGGCGCAGAGGGTCTTGTGGATCGCGCGCCCCACCTCGCAGACGGCGGTCACCTTCAGGGGCTTCACGGCCAGGGTGTCCGGATCGACCTCCACCTCGACGACATCGGCGCCCCAGGCGTAGGTCGGATAGGCCGCCCCGCGGTAGGTCGACTCGTCGAAGGACTGCCCCTCTGGGGGCTCGTGGTGAAAGGTGACCTCCACGGGGCCGGCCTCCCGCCGGTACCGCCGGGCGGCCTCGCGGAAGCTCTCGCCGCTCTCGCCGGATGCCGACCCGGCCAGCACCCGGTCGCGCAGCTCGGTGACGGTGCGCGCAATGAGGCTGCCCACGATCATCGTGGTGCGGGAGGCGACGGTGGGGCCGGAGTCGGGGACCTCGCCCGTGTCCGGCTCGGCGAAGACGAGATCCTCGGGGCCGATCCCGGCTGCCGCCGCGGCGATCTGGGGGAAAACGGCAACACATCCCTGGCCCATGTCTGTCATGGCGGTGAGCACCTCGATGCGGCCATCTTCGAGAAGACGGGCGGTGACCGGCGACTTCATCTTGCGCTCACCGTTGCCCGTGAAGCCCGCGCCATGGAAGAAGAGGGAAAGGCCGATGCCGCGCCGAGGCTCCCCCTCCGCGGCGTCTTGCTCCCGCGCCTCTTCCAGGGCCTTCCACCGGGCGCGGAAGCCGGTGCGCCGCTCGGCCTCCTCCAGGCAGAGGCGGGCGGATGTCGTCGTGTCCAGCACCTGCCCGGTGGGTAGCCGGTCGCCCGGCTCGACGACATTGCGGGCGCGGATCTCGTAGGGATCGAGCCCCAGGGAGCGGCCGATGAGGTCCATCTGGCGCTCGATAGCGAACTCGACCTGCGGCGCGCCGAAACCGCGGAAGGCGCTGTTCGGCGGGGTGTGGGTGCGCAGCACCTTTCCCCGCAGGCGCACACTCGGCCAGCAGTAAGGGCCGAAGGCGTGGAGCAGGGCGCGGGAGAGCACCACGGACGACAGGGTCCGGTAGGCGCCGCCGTCGAGGAGGATCTCGCCGTCCAGGGCCAGCAGCCGGCCGTCGCGGTCGACCGCCGTGCGGTGGCGGATCAGCGCCGGGTGGCGCTTGCTGGTGGCCACGATGTCCTCGTGGCGGTCGTAGACCAGCTTCACCGGCCGGCCGCAGGCGCGGGCGAGCAGGGCGGCGTGGAGGGCCAGGGCGCTGGGGAAGTCCTCCTTGCCTCCGAAGCCGCCGCCCACCACCGAGGCGCGCACGCGGATCTTGTCCTCCGGAATCCCGAGACCGTAGGCGAGCGCCCTATGGACGTAGTAGGGGCACTGCATGGAGCCAATGACCCGGACGCCACCGTCGTCGGCAACCTCGGCGATCATCCCCTGGCATTCGATGTAGATGTGCTCCTGGTGGCCGGTGCGGAACTCGCCCTCGATCACGCGGTCCGCCCCGGCGAAGGCGGCCTCCACGTCCCCACTCTCCAAGCCAAGCTCGTAGAGCGGCGGCAGAGACCCCGCGCCTTCCAGCGTGAAGACCGGCGGCAGCGGTTCGTACTCGGCCGTCACGGCGGCCAGCGCCTGCCGGGCGGCCAGCCGCGTGGGCGCCGCAACCAGGGCCACGGGCTCGCCCACATGGAGCACGGTGCCGTCGGCGAGGATGGGCCAGCCGTCGTCCAGGAGTTGGACACCGTTGGGGCCGGGCAGGTCGGCGGCGGTGACGCAGACCGTTCCGGCAGGAGCCTTAGCCGCATCGAAGCGGACGGACCGCAGCCGGGCGTGCGGGTGCGGGCTGCGCAGGGTGGCGCCGTGCCACATCCCGGGCAGGACGAGGTCGTCCACATATCGGGCCGCGCCCGAGACTTTGGCGAAGCCGTCGGGGCGCGGCGGGCTCTCTCCGATGCCGTTCATGAAGTCCGGAGTCTGGAACAAGGACGTCCCGGGCGCAATAGCTTCCAAGGAGATAGAATCCGCCGGTTCGATCGATCGTAAAGAGCCCCAAGCGAGGGAGACGCACGCATGAAGCCCGCCCCGTTCGAATATCAGGCGCCTTCTTCTTTGGATGCCGCGCTGGACCTTCTGTCTCACCGCGGCGGCGACGCCAAGGTTCTGGCCGGGGGGCAGAGCCTGATTCCGGTGATGAACTTCCGCTTGGCGGAGCCGGCCCTGCTCGTCGACATCAATAAGCTGGCGGAGCTCGACTTCATCCGCCGCGGCGACGACGGGGGCCTGAGGATCGGCGCGCTGACGCGCCAGCGCCGGGTGGAGCGGGACGCCCTCGTCGCCGAGGCCGCGCCGCTGCTCCACGAGACGATTCCCTTCATCGCCCACCCCCAGATCCGCAACCGGGGGACGTTCGGCGGCAGCCTGGCGCACGCCGACCCCGCCGCCGAGCTGCCGGCCGTCGCCGTGGCCCTGCGCTCCCGGTTCCGGCTACGCAAGGCGGGGGGCGACCGTTGGGTGAACGCCTCGGACTTCTTCGGCGGTCTCTTCACCACCTCGCTCGAGCCGGACGAGATCCTCGTCGAGGTGGCGATCCCGCCAATGCCCGCGCGCAGCGGCTGGTCCTTCCTGGAGATCGCCCGCCGCCACGGCGACTACGCCCAGATCGGAGTGGCCGCCCTGGTGACGCTCGACGACGCCGGCCGGTGCCGCGAGGCGCGGCTGGTCTACCTCAGCGCCGGCGACGTGCCGATCGAGGCGCGGGAGGCGGCGGGGCTGCTGGCTGGCCAGGAGATCACTCCGGCGGCCATTACGGCAGCAGCAGAGAAAGCCGCGCAGGAGATCCGCCCCTTCAGCGACCTGCACGCCACGGCCGACTTCAAGCGCCACTTGGCGCGGGTGATCACCGGCCGCGCCCTGCGCAAGGCGATCGAACGGGCGAACGGGAGGACAGCAGGATGAGCGAGAGCTACAAGGTTTCCCTCACCGTCAACGGCCAGGCGTACGAACGCGAGGTCGAGCCGCGCCTGCTGCTCTCGGACTTCCTGCGCCACGACCTGGGCCTCACCGGCACCCACGTCGGCTGCGAGCATGGCGTCTGCGGGGCGTGCACGGTGCTCTTCGACGGCGAGCCGGTGCGCTCCTGCATCCTCTTCGCCGTGCAGGCGGACGGCCACGCCGTCACCACCGTCGAGGCTCTGGCGCCGGGGCCTGAGCAGCTCCATCCGCTCCAGCAGGCCTTCTGGGAGTGCCACGGCCTCCAGTGCGGCTTCTGCACGCCAGGCTTCCTGATGACCCTGGTCCCTTTCCTGGAGGAAAACCCCGATCCCAGCGAGGACGAAATCCGCCACGCCATCTCCGGCAATCTCTGCCGCTGCACGGGTTACCAGCACATCGTGGACGCGGTGCAGCTCGCTGCGGAACGGCGCCGGGAGCTGGCGGGTACCGCGGTATGACCGATCGGGACCTCGACGCTCTCGCCTCGATCTTCGCCGAGCGCGAGCCCGACGTTCTGGCTTTCCTCCCTGAGGAGGGCCGCTTCGAGCGGCTGCGCCGGGATTGGGAAGCGCTGGAGCGCCGCTGGCCCGACCCCGCGCGCCGGCCTCCCCTTTTCGGTGTTCCCGTGGGAGTGAAGGACATTTTTCACGTCGCAGGTTTTGAGACCCGCGGCGGCAGCCGGTTGCCGCCGGAGGAGCTGAAGGGACCCGAGGCCGCCAGCGTGACGGCCCTCCGCGAGGCCGGCGCCCTGATCCTGGGCAAGACGGTCTCCACCGAGTTCGCCTTCTTCGCCCCAGGCCCCACCCGCAATCCGTGGAACCCGGAGCACACACCCGGGGGATCGAGCAGCGGCTCGGCCGCCGCGGTGGGCGCCGGCCTCTGTCCCCTGGCGCTCGGCACGCAGACGATCGGCTCGATCATGAGGCCCGCCGCCTTCTGTGGAGCCGTCGGCTTCAAGCCCAGCTACGAGCGGATCTCTCGGGAGGGCATAATCCCTCTCGCCCCCTCGCTCGATCACATCGGCTTCTTCACTCCCGACGTGGCCGGAGCGATGCGGGCCGCCTCCGTGCTCTGCCGCGACTGGCTCGTGGTGAAGCCCGCGCGGAAGCCCCGGCTTGGCGTGCCGGAGGGGCCGTTCCTGGAGCGGGCCTCGGGCGAGGGGCTGGTCCACTTCCGCCAGGTCTGCCACCGGCTGGCCGATGCAGGCTTCGAGATTGTGCACGTCCCCGCGCTGCCGGACTTCGGGGAGATCGTCGAGCGCCACTTCCGGATCACCGCCGCCGAGATGGCACGGGTGCACCGCGACTGGTTCGCCCGCTTCGGAGACCTCTACGCCGAGAAGACGGCCGAGCTGATCCGCCGCGGCCAGACGGTGACGGACGACGAGCTCGAGCGGGACCTCGACGACCGCGAGGAGCTGCGCGACGTGCTGACCGCGCATATGGACGATCACCGCGTCGACCTCTGGATCTCGCCGCCCGCCCTGGGCGCCGCGCCGCGTGGGCTCGACAGCACCGGCGATCCGGTGATGAACGTTCCCTGGAGCCAGGCCGGGATGCCGGCCGTCTGCCTCCCCGCCGGCCGCAACGCCAACGGACTGCCTCTGGGGCTCCAGGTTTCCTCCCGCTGGTGGACGGACGAATCACTCCTGTGCTGGGCGGCCGATCTGGAGAACACATTACGGTCATGAGCGGCGGTCCCACCGTCCGCTGTGCCGTCCGTCCCGGCGCCTATTACGACTCGGTCGTCCTCATGCAGCTCCAGCGAGCTCTGACGAGCCTGCCCGGGGTGATCGACGCGGGCGTCGTGATGGCGACGCCGGCCAACCACGAGATCCTCGCGGCGAGCGGCTTGGCTCCGGGCGCAGAGATCGCAGCCGGCCCCCACGATCTGCTGATCGCCGTCAAGGCGGAGAGCGACGCGGCGGGGGCCGAGGCCCTGGCGCGGGTGGACTCTCTCCTCCAAGTGCGGCGAGGTGGCGGCGAGCAGGACTTTCGGCCGCGCAGCCTAGCCTCCGCCCTGAAGCTCCTCCCCGAGGCGCGCTGGGTGCTGATCTCCGTGCCCGGCCGCTACGCCGCAGGAGTTGCGGACGAGGCCCTCGATGAGGGCCGCAACGTCTTCCTCTACAGCGACAACGTGCCCACGGAGCAGGAGGTTGCCCTCAAACGCAAAGCACTCGAAAAGGGCCTACTGGTGATGGGACCGGACTGCGGCACGGCGATCATCGCCGGCACCGGGCTCGGCTTCGCCAATCGCGTGCGGAGGGGAAACATTGGCCTGATCGGCGCCTCGGGCACCGGGCTCCAGGCCGTCACCAGCCATCTCCATTACCTGGGAGCCGGCGTCTCGCAGGCGATCGGCACCGGGGGCCGCGATCTCTCCGCCGAGGTCGGAGGCATTACCGCCCGGCAGGCCCTCGATCTCCTCGGCCGCGATCCGGAGACGCGAGTCATCGTCCTGATCTCCAAGCCCCCCGCGCCCGAGGTCGCCGCCCGCCTGCTCGCGGCGGCCCAGGCGACGGGCAAGCCGGTGGTGGTGGACTTCCTCGGCCTCGTTCCGCCGCTGCGCCGGCTCGGATCGATCCATTTCGCCGTCAGCCTCACCGAGACGGCCGAGCTGGCGGCGGGGCTGGAGCCGTCTCGCTTTTCTCCCTCTTCTCCCGGTGAGGGGGGTGGCGAGGGGGCGGGAGAAGAGGGCCGGGGTGATGAGGGTCTTGGGTGGGGGCGCGCCAAGGCGGCTGGCTTCCTCCGCGGCCTCTTCGCCGGGGGAACCCTGGCCTACGAGGCGCGGCTCGCCCTCCGGACGTTCCTTCCCGAGGAGGGAAACACGATCCTCGATCTTGGGGACGACGAGTTCACCGTCGGCCGCCTGCATCCAATGATCGATCAGGATCTGCGCCTGCGCCGGCTGCGCCAAGAGGCGGCTGATCCCGAGGTGGGGATTATCCTCCTGGACGTGGTGCTGGGCGATGGCGCCCACGCCGATCCGGCGGGTGAGCTGGCCCCGGTGATCGAGCGGGTCCTCGCGGACCGCGCCGGCACGCTCGACATCCTAGTCATCGTCTTAGGCACCGACGAGGATCCCCAGAACCTCGCCGAGCAGATTGCCACCCTCCGCCGCGCCGGAGCCCATGTCTACCGCACCGTCTCCGAAGCCGTCGAGGCCGTCTGGCAGCGGCAGGCGAGAGGCGAAGAACTGGAAACTCCCATTCCCCTGGAATCCATCCGTCCTCCCCTCGCCGCCGTCAACGTCGGCCTGGAGTCGTTCTACGATAGCCTCCGCGCCCAGGGAGCCAGCGCCGTGCAGGTGGAGTGGAAGCCCCCGGCCGGAGGCAACGAAAAGCTCGCGGGGATCCTCGCGCGAATGAAAGCCCGCTGAATGGACATCGATCAGGCCAATCGCACCGCCGTCGAGCGCATGACCTCCGCGCGGCCGATGCTCACCGGCATCGCGCGGGCGGGCGACGTCATCCCCGGCCTCCACGCCGACCTCCTCCTCCACGCCGGACCGCCTATTGCCTGGGAGCGCGCCTCGGGACCGTTGCGCGGCGCGGTGACCGGCGCCCTGCTGTTCGAGGGCCGCGCCAAGAGCGAAGCCGAGGCCATCTCCCTCGTCGAGCGGGGCGAGGTCCGCCTGGAGCCCTGCCATCACCACGCCGCGGTCGGCCCCATGGCGGGCGTTATCTCCCCCTCCATGCGGGTCTACGTCGTCGAGGACGCTGTCCACGGCCACCGCACCTTCTCGAACCTCAACGAGGGCTACGGCAAGGTGCTTCGCTACGGCGCCTTCAGCGACGAGGTGCTGACCAAGCTGCGCTGGATGAACGATGTCCTGGCCTCCGTGCTCGCCGAGGCCTTGGCGCTCTCCGGCGGCATCGACCTGCGCGCCCTCCTCGCCGAGGCGCTGCACATGGGCGACGAGGGGCACAACCGCAACAAGGCGGGCTCGCTCCTGTTCCTGAAGCTCCTGGCGCCCCATATCGCCCACTCCAAAGCGGCCTCCAGCGATCAATCCGAGGTTCTGAAGTTCCTGGGCGACAACCCGCTCTCCGTGCTCAACCCGGTGATGGCCGCCTGCAAGGCCATGGCGGACGCCGCCCACGGCGTCGAGGGGAGCACCATCGTCTCCACCATGGCGCGCAACGGCACGGACTTCGGCATCCGCGTCAGCGGCCTGGGCGACCGCTGGTTCACCGCCCCCGCCCAGGTGCCGGACGGCCTCTACTTCCCCGGCTTCTCCCCCGCCGACGCGAATCCGGACATCGGCGACAGCACCATCACCGAGACCGCCGGCATCGGCGCCTTCGCCATGGCGGCGGCGCCGGCCATCGTCACTTTCATCGGCGGCAATCCCCAGGACGCCCTCAACGCCACCCTGGAGATGTACGAAATCACCGCCGCCGAGCATAGCCAGTTCACCATCCCCGCCCTCGGCTTCCGCGGCTCACCGGTGGGGATCGATCTCCGCAAAGTCGTGGAGCTCGGGATCACGCCGCGAGTCAACACCGGCATCGCCCACTGCCAGGCCGGCGTCGGCCAGGTGGGCGCCGGACTGGTCAGGCCGCCGATGGAGATCTTCGAGGCGGCGCTGGTGGCCTTCGCGGAGCACTATTCAATTTAAAGACTCCACCTAAAGGAGGAGAGCGTGTACGTCCCCTATGACATGAGCAAGGTGAAGGTCCTCGACCTGTCGCAGAATTTCAGCGCCGATTCCCCCTCGTTCGCGTTCTACGAGGGTCCGACCGTCAAGTGGGTCAAGCGGCTCGCCTTCGAGGGGGTCAACGCGCAGTTCCTCTCGACCACCAACCACATCGCGACCCATCTCGACTCGCCCATCCACTTCTACGATCCGGGGCCGGACATCTCCGGCATCCCGCTCGACAAGCTGGTCGGGCCGGCCTGCATCGTCGACCTCTCGCAGTTCGGCATCGGCGACTACCAGATCTACGGCCCGGAGCACTTCGAGCAGTGGGAGGCGAAGACCGGCATCAAGATCGAGCGCGGCGACATCCTGGTCATCCACACCGGCTATCACCACTTCTACAACGAGGACTGGTACAAGGTCCGCCAGCAGGAGAAGGCGGACCTGCCGCGCTGCTTCCTCAAGCACCCCGGGCCGCAGAGCCGCTTCGTGGACTGGGTGCTCGACCGGGGCATCCGCTGGCTGGCCGTCGACTGCATCGCCGCCGACCACCCGTTCAACACCAACGTGCGCAAGGCGCGGCCGGACCTCATCCCCGAGGTCGAGGCGGTCATCGGCATGCCGCTCGAAGAGGCCTTCCCGTGGCCGAAGGACTACCAGTGCATGCACGTCAAGCTCTTCCCACACGGCGTCTTCCACGCCGAGAACGTGGGAGGCATGATCGACGAGGTGCTCGATCAGCGCGTCTGGCTCGGCTGCTTCCCCTTCCGCTTCCGCGGCGGCGAAGCGGCGTTCGCGCGCATCGTCGCCTTCGTGGAGGAGAAGTAACCTCGTGCCCCAGCCCATCGGCCAGCGCACCAAGCGCAACGAGGACCCCCGCCTGCTCACCGGGCGGGCGCTGTTCGTGGACGACATCGAGCTGCCGGGTATGGCGCACGTCGCCTTCCTGCGCAGCCCCTATGCCCACGCCCACATCCGGGGTATCGACGTGTCGCTCGCGCGGCAGCGCGAGGGCGTGTTCGCGGTGTATACGGCGGAGGATCTCGGCGTGTACTGGCAGCCGGGTCCCCTTCTCGTGCCGCCGCCGCCCGTCGAGGGGATGACCTTCCACCAGCGCACCCAGGTGCCGCTCGCCAAGGGCAAGGTGCGCCACGTCGGCGAGCCCGTCGCCGTGGTCGTGGCCGTCTCCCGCTACGTCGCCGAGGACGCGCTCCAGGACATCATCGTGGATTACGAGGCACTGCCCGCCGTGGTGGACCTCGAGAAGGCGCTCGCGCCGGGCGCCGCCCTGGTCCACGAGGATGTGGGCTCGAACGTCGCCGCCTACGTGCCGCAGAAGAAGGGGGATTACGAGGCCGCGAAGTCGCAAGCGTATCTAATTGTCAGGCGCCGCCTTTTGTATGACCGCGGCGCCGCGGCGGCCATCGAGAACCGGGGCGTCGTCGCCCAGTGGGACTCGCGATCCCAGCGGCTCACCATCTGGGACACCACCCAGGCGCCCATCCCCGTGCGCAATGGCCTCGCCGCCATGCTGGGCCTCTCGGAGCACCAGGTGCGGCTGGTGACGCCGTTCATCGGCGGCGGCTTCGGCCCCAAGATCATGATGTTCTACCCGGAAGAGGTGCTGATCCCCTGGCTCGCTCTGCAGCTCGACCGCCCCATCAAGTGGCTGGAGGACCGCTCCGAGAATTTCGTCGCCACCACCCAGGAGCGCGGGCAGATCCACGACGCCGAGATCGCCCTGACCCGCGACGGCCGCATCCTCGGCGTCAAGGACTCCTTCCTCCACGACTCCGGCGCCTATGATCCCTACGGCCTCACCGTAGCGCTCAACAGCCAGTGCACCTTGATGGGCCCCTACCGGGTGCCAGCCTACGAGAGCGAGTTCCGCGCGATCTTCACCAACAAGACGATCGTCACCCCCTACCGCGGTGCCGGCCGCCAGCACGGCGTGTTCGTCATCGAGCGGCTGATGGACCTCGCCGCCCGCGAGCTGGGGATTGACGGCGTCGAGATCCGCCGGCGCAACTTCCTGCGCCCCGACGAGTTCCCGCACGATCACGTCATCATCTACCAGGATTTCGCCCCCCTCTACTACGACAGCGGCAACTACGAGCCGGTGCTCGACAAAACGCTCGCCATGATCGGCTACGAGGCATTCCTCCGCGACGAGCAGCCCCTCCTGCGGGCCGCGGGTAAGGCGGTCGGCATCGGCGTCGTCGCCTACGTCGAGGGCACGGGCATCGGGCCGTTTGAGGGCGCCCGGGTGCAGGTCCAGGCCAGCGGCAAGGTGACCGTGGTCACCGGCATCGGCACCCAGGGGCAGGGGCACTTCACCGTCCTCGCCCAGGTCGCCGCCCAGCAGCTCGGGGTGGCGGTGGAGGACGTCGACGTGGTCACCGGCGACAGCGACCAGTTCCATTGGGGCACCGGCACCTTCGCCAGCCGCGGCGCCGTCGTGGCCGGCAACGCCACCCACGAGGCGGCGAAGAGCGTGCGCGAGAAAGCCATCCGGCTGGCGGCCGAGCACCTGGAGGTCGCCGAGGACCAGATCGAGCTCGCGGCCGGGCGGGCGCAGGTTGTCGGCGATCCTGAGCGTTCGATTTCCCTAGGGGAGCTCGCCGTGCGGGCCAATCCCATGCGCGGCGCCGTCAAGCCCGGCACCGAACCGGGCCTGGAAGCCACCCGCTACTTCGGCCCCCACCGCGGCGCCACCGCCAGCGGCTGCCACGCCTGCATCCTGGAGGTGGATCCTGAGACGATGCAGGTGAAGATCCTGAAGTACGTGGTGGTCCACGACTGCGGCGTGGTGATCAATCCGCTGCTCGTCGACGGCCAGGTGCATGGCGGCGTGGCGCAGGGAATCGGCAACGCCTTCTACGAGCAGCTCGTCTACGACGACAACGGCCAGCTCCTGAACGCCTCCTTCATGGATTTCCTTCTTCCCACCGCCCTCGATGTGCCGCGGGTCGAGGTTGGCCATGAGGAGACGGCCTCGCCCCTCAACGCCCTCGGCACCAAGGGCGCGGGCGAAGCCGGCGCGATCCCCGTGGGCGCCCTCTTCGCCCAGGCCGTCGAGAACGCCCTCGCCATCCCCGGCCTGGAGATCCTGGAGATCCCCCTCAAGCCAAGCCGCCTCTGGGAGATCGCCGAGGCGGCAAAGGCCTGATCGACAATCTACCTATCAGTGTCACGCGGACAGATATAATCTCGTGGTTGGATCGCGGCACCTCTGGGTTTGAGGAGTGTGATGGAGAAGATGTCGGTACCGTCCCGTCCCGGGCCCAGGCAGGAGCGAATCGCGATGAGCTGTTTCCTGGCGCTGTCTCCGCGGCTGGCAAGAGTCGCCCAGCCGGAGCCTCCGGAGTGGCTGGCCCCCTTCGAACACACCGAGGTGCCGCGGCGCCACGGGCTGGGCACGCTCGCAGCGACCTGGTATCCGGCGGCGGGCAACCCTCGTGGCGCCGTCCTCCTTCTTCATCCATGGCTGATCTGGGGAAAGGCCTACTTCAACCTTCGCGGGCGCATCCAGGCCCTGCGAGCCGCCGGCTACCACGCGCTGGCCTTCGACTTCGGCGGCTTCGGCGCCAGCGGTCCGCCAACGGTATTCTTCGACCGCGACGTCGAGGCGGCGCTCGATTTCCTGCACGCGCGCGCCGCCGGCCTTCCCCTCTACGTCTGGGGCGTCAGCTCCGGCGGCTACTGGGCCCACCCCGTCCTCAGCCGCACCCGGGGAGTGGCCGGCGCCTTCTTCGAGGACGTCTCTCCCCACCTCTTCGAATGGTCGTGGCGCATGGCACCGCTGGGCCGGCCGGGCTACATCCTGTATCGCGCCCTTCTGGCGCCCGCCCACCGCTTCCTGGACATCCGCCGCCACGCCGGCTCCATGTCCCTCGGCGCTGTGACCTATGTCAGCGGCGAGCGCGACAAGGGCGTCCGTCCCCAGGACACCCTCTCGCTCGCCGAGCTGGCTGGCGGCCGCAGTCACATCGTGGCGGGCGCCGAGCACTTGGGCGCCATCAAGCTCGCCGGCGACGAGGTGATCGGCTTGGCGCTCGACACCTTCCAGCGGGCCGAGGCGCACGTCCCCACGGCCGGCGTCAGGCCCGAGCCTCGATGGCTTGAAGAATCGGCCTCGCCAGATAGATCCGCCCCCAGCTCCGGCCGGTCATTTCGCCGAGCACCCCTTCCTCTTGGAGGAGAGCGATCGCGTGCCGGGCGGTGGGGCCGGAGACTCCGAGCACCCGGACGGCACGAGCGGCCGTGATGTAGGGGTTCACGAACAGCTCGTCCAGCAGCTTCAGTGCATTGGGCTTGCGGCCCAACCGCTGGCGGTACGTCTCTCGCAGGTCCATGAGCCCGCCCGCCTGGCGGACCGCCGCCCGCGCCGTCTCCTCCACCCCGACGAGGAAGAAGTGAAGCCAGCCGGACCAGTCCCCCTCCGTCCTCACCCGCTGGAGGGAGTCGTAATACTGCTGCCGGTGGCTCTCGATGTAGTCCGAGAGGTAGAGCAGCGGCTGGGTCAGCCGGCCGCGCTCCACCAGGAACAGGGTGATGAGCAGCCGCCCCACCCGCCCATTGCCGTCCAGGAAGGGATGGATCGCCTCGAACTGCTCGTGCATCAGAGCGCACTGGACGAGGTCCGGAAACCGTTCGCGCTGGTGCAGAAAAATTTCCCAGTTGGCGAGCGCCTCCATCATCTCGGGTGGAGGTGGCGGCACGTAGGGAGCCGTGGCCGGCGTGCTCCCTGCCGGGCCGATCCAGTTCTGGGACGTGCGGAACTCCCCCGGCGTCGCCTGGTCGCCTCGCACTCCCCGCATCAGTCGCTCGTGCAGCTCGCGCACGAGGCGCAGGGACAGCGGCAGCTCCCGCAGGCGTTCCAGCCCATACTCCAGGGCGGAGACGTAGTTCCGCACCTCCTGGGTGTCGGCGTCCTGGGTGCGCTCGACCTCCACCTCGTCCCGCAGGAGATCCGAGAGACTGGTCCGCGTGCCCTCGATCCGCGAGGAGAGCACGGCCTCCCGCCTCATGTAGGGCGCGATCAGCAGATGGGGATTGGGGAGCTGTCGGCCGAGGCCGGAGAGCTCGCTCAAGGCGGCGTCGGCCCGCGAGAGCGCGAGGACCAGCGTCCCCCCGTACGCCAGCTCGGGAGGCAGCGGCGCGGGAACGAACGCCGCAAACCCACCCGGGGCCTGGATCAATCGTCCGGCGCTGGGAGCATGGAAGTCGGCGGGATTCACGGGCGGCTCCTCCAAGAACTTGGAAAGAAATCGCCCTGATTCTTTCAAAGCTCGACAAACTTGGAAAGGGGGCTTTCAAAGCTCCGCAAGCTTGGAAAGAAAACGCCCCTTTCCTTTCAAAGCTCGGCAAACTTGGAAAGGGAGCTTTCAAAGCTCCGGAAGCTTGGAAAGAAAATGGCCTGTTTCTTTCCAAGGTCCTCACCTCCTACCCCTTCTCCCGGCACAGCTTCGCCAGATCGTCGCTGTGGTAGCCCATCCTGGCGAGCTGGTCGACTCCCGGGTGCGCTTCGCCGGCCCGGTCGAGGCTTAGAAGGGCTTCCGTCCAGGGGGCCAGAACCTTCCAGTGCGTGAGCGGGCGGGTGCATGGAGCAAGGATGGCCAGTGCCCGCTCCCAGGCCGCCCGCGCTTCGTCCCGGGCGCCGAGCGCGGCCTCGATCCGCCCGCGCGTCACCTCCGCCGCGGCGAGAATCCCCAGGGTGGGCTCGTCCGGCTTGCCCTGGAGGAGCGGCGACAGGATCTCCCGGGCGGTGGCCGCTTCAGCCCGCGCCCGCCGGAGGTCGAACCGCTCGAACGCGGCTGCCGTGCGGTTGCGGCACACCCCGAGTTGGAGCCGCCAATCGGAGTTCGTGGGGTCCTTCGCCACAAGCGCGTCGAGGATCCGCCGCGCCTTCCCCAGCGGTTCGAAGGACGCCGCCGGGTTGCCGTCCGCCACCGCCAGCGCGCCGAGCGCCGAGTGGAAGGCCGCCAGCCAGCGTTGCCACAACGCGTTGTCGGGGTCCTGCGAGGCCAGGCTCTCCAGAGTGTCGAGCCCCTTCCCATAGAGCGCCCGCGCGTCGTCCCTCTTCCCCAGCGTCACCAGGAGATTGGCGAGGAAGCCGCGCGCCACCGCCGCGTCGAACCTCATGTCCGGATTGCCCGGGTCCCGCTCCGCGAGCTTCTCCTGGATGTCGAGGTAACCCCGCCGCTCGGCCAAGGCGCCCGCGAGATCGCCCTGGCGCTCCAGACAGTTGCTGACGAACGCGAGAGTCCCCGCGATCTCCGACTGGAGCTGGAGATTCTTGGGATCGGCCGCAGCCAGCTGTCTCTCCAGAGTCAGGCTATCGCGATAGGCCCGAAGAGCCCCGGCCAGATCGCCGAGAGCCTCCAGGACGGTGCCGACGTCGTGGTCGCTCACGGCCAGACTTTGCTGCCAATCCTTGCTCTCGGGGTGGAGACGGAGCTGGACTGCCGTCAGCCGCTGGCCCTCCCGCCACATGGGCAGGGCCATGTCCGGCTTGCCCTGATCCAGGAGGACTTGGCCGATCCAGGAGTCCGCCTCGAGATATTCCTTCTGCCATTTCTCGTTGGCCGGGTTCCGCGCCACCAAGTCGTGCCCCAGAGTCCGGGCGCGGCGGAAAGCCGCCATCGCCGCCGGCAGCCGTCCCTGATTGTGGCGCACCTCACCGATCTGGATGATGGCGTTCACGCGATAGGCGAGCTCGCCGTCCGAGAGCTGACTCTCCGGCAGCCCGTCGAAGTAGGCGAGGGCGCGGTCGGCCGCCGCGTCCAGCGTGTCCAGCCGGTTGACCGCCTTCAGCCTCTGGTGCAGGTCACCCAGCATGAAGCCGATCAGCGACTCCGCCTGCTTGCGCCTCTGGTCCGCCTCCCGCCGCGCCCTCTCCGCCCGCACCGCCAGCCAGGAGACCACCGCCAGCACGGCCAGGAGGAAGACGAAAGCCCCTGTCACCGCCGCGACCCGCAGGCGCAGCCGGCGCGTCCTCTGGGGCTTGTCGAGAATCCACCGCAGCCTCTCCGCCGTCTCCTCGGCCGTCGGCCGGCGCCGCGGATCGAGGCTTTCGAGATCCCGGATCAGACGCGTGAGGTCCGCGTCGAGCCCCTCGAACGGCCGCGTCTGCGCCCGCATCACCAGCCTAAGCAGCTCGCCCTCGTCCGCCGATTCGTAGGCGGGCTCGCCCGTGAACAGCTCCTGGAGAAGGATGCCCAGAGAATAGAGATCGCTCGCCTCCGTGACCTCCCCCTGCGCCGCCTGCTCCGGGCTCATGGCCTGGATCGTCCCCACCACCGTCCCCAGGCGGGTCAGCCGCGTCGCGTCCTCCACCTCCGGCACGCCGGGCATGCCCGGCTCGTCCCATACACCCGAAGGCCCCCACTCGTGCGTGTCGTTCTCGTCGTCCAGCTCCGAGAAGTCCGGCAAGGGAGGTGGGGGCTCCATGCGCAAGAGCGGATCGGAGACCGAGCGCGCGATCCCGAAGTCCAGCACCTTCACCCCATCCTCCGGGGTGATCATGATGTTGTCCGCCTTGAGATCGCGGTGGACGATCTTCTCGCGATGAGCGACGGCGAGCGCCTCTGCGATCTTCTCGCTCAGCCGGAGCCTTCGCTCGAAAGTCAGCTCCTCCCGCTCGGCCAGCCGGCGCAGCGTCGTCCCCTGGACGTACTCGAGGATGAGGAAGTCCGCCGTCGGCGTCTCCATCAGGTCGTAAACCTGGCAGATCGACGGATGCCCGAGCTTCGACAACAGCCGAGCCTCGCGGAGGAACCTCGCCTTCAGCCGCGGGCTCAGCCGCTTCTCGGGCCGGATCGTCTTGACCGCCACCCGCCGCTCCAGCCGCGGGTCGTAGCCAAGATAAACCTCGCCCATCCCGCCCTGCCCGAGCCGGGACTCGATACGGATGTGCCCAATGCTCGAGCCGACGTAACTCACGGAGTCCAATTCCAAGTGGTGGTTGATCGGCCCCGAGCCTATCACCGCCCGCCGCTGCCGGCGGACGGCGTGCCGGTCGCTGGAGACGGCTCGCCGCTGGGAAAAATCGATTCGCCGCTGCCGGCCGGAGGCTCGCCGGTACCGGTCGGTGACTCACCGCTGCCGGCGGATCGCTGGCCGCTGGCGGCGAACGCCCTGCCGCTGGGGATCATCGGCTTGCCGCTGCCGGCCAGCCGTTCGCCACTGCCGGCCGGAGACTTACCGCTGGCGGCCAGAGGCTTACCGCTACCGGTCAGCCGTTCGCCGGCAGCGGCGAGTCCCCACGGGAACCGTCAATCCACCCCATGGTGGAGGCTAAATTTGCCCTCTCTGCCGGCTTCGTGTAAGCTTTCGCGTCATGAAACCCCAAACCAAGCACATGATCGTCGTGCTCAAGGCCATAATCCGGGGCCTCGGCTTCACCAACCGGGAGGTCGAACGGCGGCTCGGGCTCTCTCGCGGCTACCTTACGCGCCTCTTCTCGGGAGTGATGGACCTTCGGTACGACCACATCACGGAAATCGCGGATGTGATCGGAGTTGATCCCGAGGACATTTTCCGTCTCGCCTACCCACCGACGCCGAAGCCGTTCACTCCGGCCGTCCAGCGTCTGCGGGAGACGATCGACAGCAGCTCCGAGCCGACGCCCCTGTCGGCGGGATCGTCCCCCTTGCTGCCGCCGCCGGAACCTCAGGAGGCGGGCGACCCCGTGGCCAATGCGCTCGAAAAAGAGCTCGAGCGCATCGTCGCCCGAACCTTCAAAAAGATGTTCGCGGGTCTCGAGAAGTAGCTTCAGGGTCCCGGCTTACCGCCCGGGGCCCTCCCAGGCCTGCCCCTCGAATCGCAGGGCCGGATCGATCTCGATCCGCCGTAGAAATCCGGCGACCTCCTCGACCATCTCCAGCGTCGCGGCCTGCTCCTCGAAGGCGTTGCGCAGCAGGATGACCGCCTGGAACGCCTCGCGCTGGATCTGGAGACTGGTGAAGATACTGGCCGCTTCGAGGGCCACCCGTGTCGCCTCGGCCAGCTTGCCCTGAAGTAGGAGAACCGCGGCCAAGTCGAGATCGGTGATACCCGCGTCATAGGGCCGGCCAACCTCTTCATAGCCGCTCCTGACTTCGTGGAAGATGCTTATCGCCCGATCGTATTTCCCCAATCCTGAATCGATCCGGCCTTCGAGCGCGCGGAATTTGACCTGATTGACGCGGCCTCCAGCTTCTGCGAGGTGGCGAGAGTGGACGATGCGAAGCTTCTTGGCCTCGCGGAAGCGCCCAGAGTCGATGAGAAAGAGGATGAGGTTGTGGGCTGCGGCGCAGGCTAGGTCGGGTTCCGGTCCGCCGTCAACCAAGGCGAGGCCTTTTTCGAGCAGCCCGATGCCCTTGTCGAAATCACCCGCGTAGCCCGCGTAGAGCCCCATCTTGATCAGTGTCCGGCCGCACAGATGAAACGCATGGTGCTGGTCGTAGAACTCGAGAACCTTCAGAAGGATCTTCGAGGCCCGCCCGAACTGCCGGCAATCAGCGGCGAGCGACCCTTCGAGTTCCAATAGGCGAATCTCTAATGCCGAATCACCTGTGCCGTGCTCGAAGAACCGACGAGCCTTAGTTAAAAATTCGCCGGCCTCATGGAGGCGGTCTGACACCCGGTAGGCGTTCCCGAGCTCAGCATGAGCGCGCACCTGAAAATCAGAGACTTGGGCTGGGCCGTAGAATCCGGGATCGAGCCGGAGAGAGACCTGGGCGGCAAGCCAGGAGAGGTCGACCATGGCTTGCGGATTCTCGTGCCGGAGATTCCAGGCGCGGGCCAGAAAGGCTTCCATCCGCGCGAGATCGCTCATCTTCTGAGGGAGGTTCATTGCGGCCTCTACGCCCCCATCCTCCAGCACCCGGAGGGCCCTGCGCACCTGGGTCTTCCGGGTCTCCCGGTCGCGCTCGTGCTTCAAGGCCGTCTTGAAGGCCCTCCCAATGGCCACGTTGCAGACGGCATCCTCTTCCACCGTGCGCCTTCGCTGTCTCGACTCCAATCCCAGCAGCAAGCGGACCGATGACGGCACTGCGGCAAGACAACTCGCGCAAGGCGTCAACAGATGACGCCAAACCCCCCGCTCCCGTTCGGGACGCAAGATCTCCCGGTTGAGAGCCGCCAACTCCTCACGGCTCGGATGGTCGCTCAATACAACCTCCTATCGAAGGGGAGGATTGTCGCACGAGCCGAATGAAAAGGCGACAAGAAAGGACGCCGGGAGCGAACTGAAGACTCCGCCCCGGCGCAAGTTCGGTTTAGCCGTCTGGATCGATGCCGTGGCCCCGATCAGGATCGGTGGGGGGCGGCGTGACCGAAGTAAGGCCATCGGGATCAATCCCCTGCTTTAACTTCGTCCCCCAATTCGCCGGCAGCAAATTCGCCACCCAATGAACCGCGGCCTGGAGCCAGCTCGGCCCCGCTTTCGCCGCATGACCTGTGGCAGCCTGGGCCGGAGCCGTGACCGCCAGAGCCATGGTGAGAGCCGCGGCGGTGGCCACCTTCCGGATATTTCGCTGAGTCATCTCCTCCTCCTCCGCCGCAAGGGCCGGCCCGGCACCGGCATGGCGCCACCGCCCTGAGGCCCTCTATCTCGAAGATCCGTAGTGTGACATGCCACGACAAGTTTTTTTTACGGGATTCCTCTTTTGTTCCCCATCCTGGCGCCTAATCACCCTCCCGTTCCACCCTTCCATGCCAAGACAGCTCATTTCGTTGCGCATCAGCGAGACCTGCCGCCATCATCTCAATCAAACCACAAAGAGACGCAAAATTTGTTGATTTTGGCCTTGACATTTGAAATAGGCCCGAGTTAGTCTCTCGATGCGACGGAAAACAAGGCAACGAGGAGCAACGACGGACTGACCCAAGCAACTCGATTCGTTGCCGGACTCGAAAAGACCCCAATGGATGGGCGAAAAGCCCAAGGAGGCAGGCGTGAAAGAACGAGTGAAGCAGTTCGAGACGATGTGTGACGCCCTGAAGCCCCGGCCCCTCGGCCATTTGCTAGAACAGCTCGACGAGTGGAACGCCGAAGCCCGGCCCCTCCTCGACCGATTGATGGCCGCCCCGAAAGAACAGCGGCTGGCCCTCGCAGCTAGCGACGAATACCGCAACCTGCGGTTGGTGGATCTGCTGCTGGAAGAGAGCCACGATCTGCTGCCGGCGCAGCCCAAGAGAGCCGAAGAGATGGCAGCCCTGGCCTTTCAAATCGCCTCGCAACGCCACGAACCGGCACTCTCTCGCCGGGCCGACGACTCCCGGGCTCAGGCCTGCGTGCTGACCGGCGCCGCCCGGCGGCTCGCCGGCAATCCTCGGGGCGCGGAAAAATCCTTCAGCCGCGCCGCCGTCTACCTCACAGGTCCGCCGGAATCCCTCGAACGGGCCCTCTACAGCCAGCAACTCGCCGCCCTGCGCCGCGACCAGGGCCGCGACGACGAGGCCACCAGCCTCCTCTGGCGCGCGGCGCTGATCTACAACGAAGGCGCGGACGTGCTGGAAGAGGCCGCCTGCCTCGCCGAGCTCGGCCTACTCTTCGTGGCGGACGACCAGGTGGACCGCGCCATCCTGCCGCTCACCCGGACCGGCGAAGTGCTCGACCTCCATCCGGACCCGTCCCTCACCGTCCTCGCCCGGCTCGGCCTCGCCGTCTGCCACGCCCGCCTCGGCGAAGCGGACAAGGCCCAGCGCCTGGTCAAGTCGGCGCGAGCCATGTATGGCCGCGTGACCGATTCACCCCGGCAGTTGGCGCAAGTCGCCTGGATGGAAGGCAAAGTGGCAGTGCTCACCGGCAACCTGGAAGACGCTCCGGGCCTGCTCGACACCGCCTTCAAAGCCTTCATCCGCCAGGAACGGATCATGGACGCGGCCTTCGCCGGGCTCGATCTCGCCGGAGCCCTGGCGCGAAAGGGCCGGCTGGAAAGCCTCCGCTTCCTCATTGACGCCGTCGTGGAAGGATTCCGCGCCGACGTCGTCCAGATCGGCGTCCTGCACGTGCTGGGCACCGTCGAATCCGCCCTCCTGCGCGGCCGGCGCGCCGAGCTGGGGAGCGTCATCGCCTCGGCCACGGCGAGCCTGCGCCAATACCGGCGCAACCCACTCCTCGTTTTCGAAGCACTGACCCGCCGTAACTGACCCGTAAAGAGTCATCGATCTTCCGGGGCCATGAAGGCTCCGGAGTACCCGAAAAGGAGAAAGCCATGAACACCCCACAGACCCCGCAGACGAACCTCGAGCTGCCTGTCCCCAGCCTCAAGCCGGAGAGAGTGCAGGAGCGGATCCGCCGCGAGCGCGCCCAGGAAGCCATCAAGACCATGCCCGGCTGGGAGCTGACGGCGGACGCGAAGGCGATGCACCGCGCCAAGGAGTTTCCGACGCCCGAGATCGCCAGCCTCTTCAGCTCCTTCGTCACTAGCTTCGCGGGAGCGCTGGCCCTCCCCGTGGCCGTCAACCACTCCGGCGGCCACATGGTGGTGACCCTGACCGCCAAGCCCATTCGCGGCCGCATGATGGTCGTGACCGACGCCGTCCTGGATTTCGCCCGTCGTCTCGGTTGAATCGCAGCCGGGACGAACTTAACGCAGCAAACTTGAACAGGAGATACGACCATGCCTGACATCACTGCCTACGCCGCCCTCTTTCGCGACTGGGAGGGCGTCTCCGGCGCCGGCGCCCAGAACGCCACTCTGCTGCCGAAGTCCGAGGCCATCCGGCCCGAGCTGGACGTCATCCTCGTGCAAGCGAGAGACCTCAAGATCCAGCAGGAGAACCTCACGGGCAACCGGCAGGCCATGACCCAGCGTCTGAAGGAGCTGAAGGTGGCCGGCCAGGAAGTGGCCCGCAAGCTCCGCAACCAGATCAAGGTCGAGCTCGGCGCCAAGAACGAGCACCTGGTCCAGTTCGGAATCGCCCCCATCCGCAAGCAGTCCCGCAAGACCGCCGCCGTCAAGTCACCGGCCCCGGTCACGACTGTGCCCATGACGCCTGGAACGACCAAGCCGGCGGCCTAGTCATCTCACACCCTCACTCCCCGGGGGCGCGTCGTGAAACGCGTCCCCGGCTGTTTCACCCCGACGAAAGCCGGGTTGCCCTGACTGAAGTTGGACGGAATTGGGCTCTTTGACAACTGATGCGATTAAAGGCAGAGGAGCTTGGCGGGCTCCTCTGTCTCCTTCCTTGCGTTGGCATCATGACGCTTGCCCGAGCGCCACGAAAACATACGTGGCTCAGAATTTCCCCTACGCTGGTATGCGGAGATGGGCTACATTAACATCTGAAGCTCACGTAAGCTGGAGAGGGAAATCTCCTATGCCTAAAGTCCTTCCCCGCCGGCTGCGCGAGAAGATCGATGCGTGATTCCGGCATCGTCTTAAACCCTTCCCAAGGAGAACCTTAATTCCGCGTCAGAGGGTACATCGAAGGCGAAGCGCCGCACCATATCCCGACGTCGCTAAACAATCCGCCGAGACTCGCCTCTTCTTAGGTGCAAGGGGTCCGCATGGGCAGTACGCCCATACCGATGCTCAATTCGGTCTCACCAAGAATCAGCATTCCTGAGCCTCCATGATCACGCCGACTCAGGAAAGACGCCTCGTACTCTACCTCAGCCGGGTTGCCTCGGCGAGTCTTCCGGTCGCTCTCTTTCTGATCTTCGCCGCTCCTGGGCTCGCGGCACCGGCCCCTCCACGGGTCTACACTCTTGCCTCCGGCAGTCCCCAAGGGGTCTACTTTCCGCTCGCGCAAGGCATCGCCGCCGTGGCCCATAAGGCGGGTGTGGAAATTCGGGTACTTCCCTCGGAGGGTTCCAAGCAGAACCTCGGATGGCTGGCTGACGGCCGGGTCGACCTTGCCCTCACTCAGAGCGACGTGGCTTCGGATGCCTACGGCGGCCGGGGCGGCTTCGCCCGGCCTTTGTCCAGCTTACGGGTGATCGCACCTCTCTATACCGAGGCAGTCCACATCCTCATCCACAGGCCGCTCTACATCCACAGGCTCGAAGATCTACGCGGCAAACGTGTCGCCGTGGGGCCCGCCGGTAGCGGAACTGAGGCTAACGCCACTCAGCTTCTCGCGGCGGCCGGCCTGACCCTCTCCGAGGTCGACGCCCGCCATCTGAGCATCGAGGACGCCATGGCAAGCCTGCGTCAGGGCCAAGTGGACGCGGCCTTCGTCACCAGCGGTATTCCCTCGGCCGTGGTGAAAGGCGTATTGGCGGATGGCTCCGCCTCCCTCTTCGAGCCGGACCGGGATCTCCTGGACCGTCTGCGGGAGACTTGCCCGTTCTTCCTAAATAAGAACATCGAGGCATCGGACTATCCTCGGCTCAACGAAGAGGTGACCACCGCCGGAGTCCAAGCACTGCTCGTGGGGCGTAGCAATCTCTCGGCGGCGATTGTCGATCGTCTGGTTCGTGCGCTATCGGCGAGTAAGGAGCTGACGGCAAGATACGCTCTGACTGGAGAATCCGCCTCCGCTTCCGACACCGGCATTCCAACCTTCGAGCCGGCGCAACGCTTCTTCGCCGTTCAGGCTCTATTGCGCCGGCAAAAGCTTCTCGCGGGAATCATCCTCGGCGCTTTGGTCTTGGCCTTTGTCGTCCTGCGCTTTCAACGTGGAATCTGGCGCCTGCTCCGGCGTGCCGAGTTCCTTCGTGTAGGCATTTACTTCTCCACCTTGTGGATCACCGGCTCGATCGCGCTCTACCTAACCGAGCATCGGGTCAACGAAAACTATTCCAACTTCTGGAAATCGATGTGGTCGGGCCTAATCACCATCTACAGCCTTTCGAGCAAAGAGCCGCTGACTCTCGAAGGACGTGTGATCGGCATCATCATCTTCCTGCTCGGCCTCGCCGGGATCGTATGGCTTACCGAGAGACTTGCGTCCTTCTATCTGGAAAAAAAGATCCTCCCGCTTCTTCGCGGCGGCTTCGCCAGGATGCACAAAATGAAAGATCACTATGTCGTTGTAGGATGGAACAAAAAGGGCCCTGGAATGCTAGCCCAGCTTCACAACGATGATCTCGATCAAAACCGACTCATCGTGATCCTCGCCAAGGAGGGTCAAGCAGATCATCTGGAATCCCACGGGCTCATCCAGGTCGAACGCGGAGAGCGCGCCAGCGAGGCAGATTTGAAGAGGGTTCACGTCCAAGCCGCTCACGCCGTTATCATCCTCGCAGAGTCTGACGAGGCTTCCGAGGACGCAAAGACGATTCTTTCAATCCTCGCGGTTCGCAAGATCTGCTCCGGCCCGGGCTCCCAGAAGCCCGTGGCGGTAATCGCAGAGATCTTCGATCCCGGGAACGTGGAGCTTGCAAGCTTCGCCGGGAACGATAAGAGCATTGCGCTCGAGATCGTCTCGGCCCACAAGGTCGGCGAGGGACTTCTCTCCCACACCGCCGTCCATCCGGGACTCTCCAAGGTTTACCACCAGCTCTTGGCCTTCAGTAAAGGTCACTCTGAGATTCACCGGACTAGAGTTCCGATGGAGTTCGATGGAAAGACGTTCGATGCCCTAGTTGCCTCCACGGTCGAACAGAGGCTCAGCGGGACCTACGTTCTCCCCATTGCAATTCAACGTGGGTCGGAGGTATACATCAACCCGACACCCACGGCCCAACGAAAGGGCAAACGTAAACCAGAGGACAAAGACGCAGAGGTCCCGTGGCTACTTCAGAAAGGAGACTACCTGTTCGCGATCTGCGATTCGCCCAAGGATCTCAAAGAGCTCTACCACCCAAGCCCTCGCGGTCTCCTGCAAAAGCTCATCCCTGCCAGAGAAGAAGCGGAGTAGGAAGGCCGGCGAGACGCCAGCGCTCCCAGGGGGCCACACAAGGGTGAGTTCTTCTCTCGGTCCCCGGGTTCCCACCGGCTCCGCCGGCTCCCACCCGGGGCTGTGGGTCTGCCGCCCTCCGGGCTGGTGAATCGTCCTCGGCAAAGTTGGGAGTTGTGCGGGCCGGGTGTCTTTGCCCCGGCCCCAAAAATCATGACGGCATGATTCAGGTTGGAGGCCGACCCAACGATGCGGCGAGCCCGTAGGGCGGCAGTCCCGTAGAAGCCCCGGGTGGAAACCGGCGGAGCCGGTGGGAACCCGGGGTTGGCCGTCCAGCCGGCAACCATTGTCCCAACCCGGGGGTTGGACGGCCATACCGGCAACCCCATTGCCCAAACCTGGGGTGGTGGCCATGCCGGCAACCCATTGTCCTATCGAAAATGGGAAATGCGAACCTCCACCCAAACCCTCCGCACCCGACCCCGGGTTCACACCGGTTGACGCACCGACCCCGGGTTGCCCATCCGCCCCCCCGGGTTCACACGCCGACGCAATCTTTCGAACATCCTCTCAGGCTCCGACTGGAAACCGCATCATGCTCTGTTGCTCGGGCGTCAGCGACTCCCAAACAGCCCGAGGTATTGAATCGACCTCACGACTGCTGTCCGCATACCAGCGGCGCGCATAACGGAGACTGACCAGGGCACGGGGTGTGTCGGTCGTATTGGGTGAGCCTCGATGCAACGCCCAAGGATGCCGAATGAGCACATCTCCGATGTCCAACTGAATTGGCTGCATTCCAATCTCACCGGCTTCAGCGGCTCGAAGCGCTTCCTGCCTCGGAAGACGGTGTGTGCCAGGCGCAATTTCGATAGGGCCATTCTCCAGCGTTATGCCGACCAAGCCAAAGCTGACGACCAGCAGATAGAGGGGAAGCGAGAGGTCCGGCACTTCAGCGAATAGCGGACGTTGATAGTCGACATGAAGGCCCTGATACTCCGAGCCTCGAACGGGCACATCGCAGCCCCATTGATCGGCAATCACCCTTTCGTCCATCATGGCCCGTACGACTCCGAGCACGTCAGGGTCAAAGAATAATTCTGGAGCAAAGACTGGCGGCCTCAATGGCATCGGAAGATAGTGGCGATGTGGGCCGCGATTCGGCGCGTGACCGTGGGTTTCAAGATACGCTTGAAGAATCGGCCAGAAGGCGTCCCGGCAGGCATCGATCAAAGGCCGCTCGAAATGGTCTCGGAGCACACAATAGCCCTTGACCTGAAGCTCGATGAGCTTGTCTTGAATGGCTATCAAGTCGGCATTCTCCGTTGTCCACTCTGCCTCCAGGCTGAGACGGCGGTGCAATCCGACCGAAACGGGCCGCCGGTTGGCAACCCGGTCGATCCAGAGGAGCCTGCTGGGCCGTCGCTCACGACATCATAGTAAGGACATCGCGCCTCGGCATCAATCCAGGACGCCAGCGCTCCCAGTGGGTGAAGCTGATAGTCTCTCTCGTCATGCCGGATGTATCGACCCCAGCCCGGACCCCCCTTCAGTTCGCCGTGGGCGCCATTACGATCGTCGTGGCAATCTATTCAAGGCTCGATCTGATCGTCCCGTTTCTCCTGGCCTGGGTGATCTGGGGGCTGATGCAGCGGTCCAAGAGGCCGGACCGGCGGTGGATCTCGGCGGCGTTTGCGGTGCCGGCGGCATTTCTGCTCTGGAAGATCGTGGGAGGGCTCCTTTGGAAGCTTCACTCCTACGGTCTCCCGGAAATAGCGCTCCTGGGCGGCATCCTCTTGTGGCTCTTCCTCCGTCCGGGCAAGGTGCCGCTGGTGTTCCAGATCGCTCTTCATGCCGTCGTCGCCTGCCTGTTCCTGGTGTTTGTCGCCCCGCATCCCAATTGGGGGAACGAGGGGCTCCGCGGTACGGTCGCGGACCTCTACTTCTTCGTCGGCACCCTTGGCGCCTCGATCCTCGCTCTACGGCGTGGGATCCCACAAGCGGTCGACTCGGCACGCTGAGTCGGCAGACTCTCCGGCATTCAGTCCAGTCCATCGTGTCAGAGAAGTGCCGTCTGAGGCGAATCTCTCTTTGAAGACGGGCTCTCGCTTTATTTCATTATTCTGCGATTTCTCTTAAGATAGTGAGGCCCCTAAACGACGTCACCGAGCAAAGGAGAGTCTCTTGAACAGAGCTTTGAGGTTCATCGCCCTTACTGCCGGCCTTGCTACCGTCCTCTGGATCGGTGCCAGTCGCCCTGCGCGTGCGAACGGGACACGCACATGCGCGACCGAGTCCTTGGGCACCGAACAGATGACGGCAGAAGACCGCGCCTATCACGGATCACGCTTCTCCGCGGTGCGGGATGCAATCTTCGCCAATCCCTACCAAAAGGTCTGGGGCGGCGCGGGCGAGCCGCCGTTGCCCACCTACGAAGTCACTTTCCGGAGCGTTCTTCGCGGGCTTCGCCAAGCCAGCGTACGCACCGTCGATTCCCATGCCGACTTGCGCTGGGGTACGGACGGAAAGGGGGTTCGCCGCTTACTCCATCCGAACGGCGTTGGCCTCACGGGGTTGTGGGAGATCACAGAGGATACTCCGTACTCGGGCTACTTCCGCAAGGGGAGCCGGGCCCTGACCGTCGGCCGCTATTCAACCTGTTGCACGGAGACCCGGCGCGGCCACACGCGGTCGTTGTCGCTGGTCGGCAAGCTCTTTCCGACCACGGACCCAGGCCATGCCGAGCCCCTGCAGACCGCCAGCTTCTTCACCCAACAGGACTTCGGTGGGGACCACACCGACTTCATCAACGATGCGGAGCTGCGCAGTGCTCCTGACACGCGCCTCTGGCGGCGCGGCGCCGGGTTTCCGATCTTGATGCTTTCGGGTCTTGACTTCCTGCGTGCCGACAAGACAACCACGCTCCGCCAGCTCTATCAAATCGCGGAGCTCGGCAAGGCGCAAGACGAGCCCACGCGAGCCCCGGCCTTCATGCGTCTCCTGATCGCGCCAGGCCAGCCCAGGATCGCCGGTAAAGGATTGGATTTCCGCGACGAGATCATGGCGCAGATCTTCGACCGCGGCGATCCTGCGCCCAAACGGACGCTCACCTTCCAGATTGAAGTGACGGATGAAGGAACGACCCGGGGCACTCCCGTGTTTCAGCGGCGCACCTTCAAAGGCTGGCGTCCCATCGGCAAGCTGGTGTTCGATAACGCGGTCGCCTCGTACAACGGTGATTTTGTGCTCCACTTCAACCATCCGACTTGGCGCGCTGACAGGAATGATCCCGCGACCGCGACCCGCGTCAACGAACGAAAGGTCCATTGACACGAGGGCGTTCATGCGGCCCTCCACGAGACGCGTCAGCGGGGGTTACGGACGCCCAAGCGCTCGAGACGCGGGATTACTTCCTGTGCGAAGGTTTCGAGTTCACCGACGTAGTCAACGAAGGACAAGGTCATGCCGCCGAAGCCCGCGTCGTGAAAACGCTTGATTTCGGCGGCCACCTCGTCGGGCGACCCGATCAGCGGGCATGCGCCGTGACCTCCCGCGAAGCGCCCGCGGAACACTTGCAGCATCTCCGGCGTGAACGACTGCGCCTGCATACCCAGGAGCCTCATCGTCACGGCCAGGCCGGACGAGCAGTTCGCGGAAAACAGTCCGAGCTTCAGATCCGCACCGTCGAGCAGCGGTTTGGGCAAGATCGTCTCCTCTAACCCTGCGGGAAGATAGGAAGAGACGCCTGCAGCCTCTTCCAGAAAAGACCGAGAAGTATCCACACGACGACGGCGAAGCCTGCGCCGAATTGAAAGGTAACGTAGTCGGTCAGCGTCGTCCGGTGTGTAAGCCAGGTCATCCCCCACTGGGCGCAGTTGCAACTGGTGTGCAAGAGAACTCCTGGCCAAAGGCTTTCCGACCGGAGTCGCATCCAGGTGAAGAAAAAGCTGAGCCCCAGGAGCGTGACCGTGAAGCAGAGTAGGGAGTACCAGAGAGGTACTCCGGGCCGGTAGTAGGCGAGCTGTAAGGCCACGATAGGGAAGTGCCACAGCGACCAGACCAGGCCAGTGGCCAGGCTGCTCTTGGTAAAGGTCGTGATCCTGGAGAGCTGGGGCGCCAGGAGTCCTCTCCAGCCGAGCTCCTCACCCAAGCTCAAGGCAAGAATCAACGCCAGCCCGCGGACGATGCCGCGAGCTCCTTCCTGTTCGACCCACGAGACCATGGAGGCCAGCGCTTCCCGATTGAAGGGCCCCAAGCCGGACAGCCAGATCGGCAGATACACCAGGAGGCAGCCCAGGAACGCGAGGGTGATCAGTCCCCCAAGGTAAACCGGCCGCTTCACCCATCCCCAGCCAAGTCCCCGGAGATTTCGATGGACGATAAAGCGGGTAGCGATCGCCGCGGCAGCCGGGGTCCACGTAAACGCGCCGATCAAGAGAGCGTCGCTGCTCTGCGGCATGTCCGGCAGGGCGATGACCCCCAGACTGAAGAACCCATAGAAGGGGGAGCTGAACAGGAACGTCAGCACCAGGAAGAGCTGAACCTCTCGGCGAGCGTCTCCAGGAGTAGGCATGGGAGGGAGGATTATACCACCGCTGAAATACGGGCTTCGGCGACCCCGCAGGGTCAAGGCCGACCTTATTCTGCTGGCTCTGCGCCCCATATGCCGCGGCGTTCTGCCTTGACTTTTTCTTGCGCGTGTTGATACCGGCATTCGGAATACGAATCCAGTGCATAGGGTCCGAAGTTGCGATAGGTCGCCAAGCAGAGGATTGCCGACGTCTGACCAGCGCTGACGGAATTCTACTCCGAGCGGATGGTGCCCGAAGCGCCTGGCTCCTCTACGGCGCGCTGACAGGAATGATCCCGCGACTGCGGCCCGCCGCTAGCGTTTCCTCAAGCAACGGATCGGTGCCGCCGTCAGGAGATCTCCGACATGATGTCGCGTTGCTTCGTGAAGAATTCATCGTCGGAGATGAGGTTCCTGTCTCGGAGGTCCTCGAGAGCTAACAAGCGGTCTCCCGCGCCGGAGCTGGCCTTCCGCTCCAGAACGCTGCCCAGATATTCGACCTGCTGGCGATAGTCCGAATCGATGTCCGCTGCGTCCTGCATCAGGGCGAGCGCACTCGCGGCGTCGCCAGCGCCCGACTCGGCGAGTCTCCAGGCCGCCTGAAAAAGCTCGTAAGCGTGTAGAAATTCTGGATCCCCCAGCTTCTCGCTCCAACGCTGGGTCTCGGCCTCAGGGGACCAGGAAGCGTCAGGGACGTCGAGGCGCCTGCCTTCTTCTTTTTTTGGGGCGGACATCTGGAGGCATTGTACTTCCAGGCGGATACGATGGAGCGCCGCCCCACAGGGATTCGCCAAACCCGCGGGGACGGGGTGCTATCGAACCTCTATTCCAACGGTTCAGTCTATTGGTGCCCAAGCCTTCTTGGGCAGAGTAATTACGCTCGTCCGCCGTGACAGCTATCCTTCAACCCGTCGAGCCAGATCTGGTGTTTGTCGTGCATGTCGTGGGGCATCAAGAGACCATGGAGCCTGGCCAGTAAGCCGTGCTGGCACTCTTCGGTGAGAACGTGGCAGCCAGTCGGGGTCGGCGTGATCAACCAGGCGTGATAGGCGAAGACACCAGGGCCTTTGGCATCCCAGGCAAGACGCTCGTTGGGCTGGAACTCCAGCACTTGCGACGTGATCGGGGTTTTGAATGTCCACCAGTGAAAGCGCGTGCCGAGGGCTAACTCGGACGGAGAGCCCTCGAGAATACGGACCCGCTTGGCGTTGGAGTACCAACGGGGCCATAGAGTGGCACGGATCAGCCACTCCCAGACACGCTCAGGCGGCACGGCCAACTCGCTCTGGTTACTGACATAGACCGCGCAGCGGGAGGGCTCGAACTCGGCCGGCCAGCGGATGGACGAGGAGTTGGTCATCGGCGGATCGGGTCGGATCTCAGCTTGTGGGCTCATAGTAGAAGGTGACGGACGCAACGCCGGTTTTCCTGGTTCGGGCACTCCCTCGACGACACCGTCGTTGTTCCAGTGCCGGCCCTCGAGCGTCCGCGCGAACGTCAGCACCAGGAAGAGTTGGACCTTTCGGCGAGCGTCTCCGGGAGTAGGCATGGGAGGGACCGCGAGACACGGTCCCGATACCGCGGGCTCCGTATCCTTACCGAGAGACCCGGTAACCATGCCGACTCTGACGCGACCTATGGCCCAACCTTGACATAGGTGCACGGCTGCAACGCCGCTAGCGTTTCCTCAAGCAACGGGATCAGTAGTAGAAGGTGCGGCAACTCGTTCGAACGCGCCGAGAGTACAACAACTGCGAGTGGCAGCTTGGCAAGGTTTTGCTGGTAGGGAAGATTCTTGTCAGCGGTCAGGAAGGCGTCGAACTGTTGCTGCGAAGCGAGCTCGAGAAGCCTGCCGTTCTTTACGCCTCCCCAGCATCTCGACCACGGTCTTGACGGAGTGGCTGGGCAAGGAGCGCCGAAGGCGGCTTGGTAAAGACTCGTCAAGCAGCAGCCGCATCGGCGAGCAACCTGGCTCGGGCAGCCAAAGAAGAGCCTGGCTCTTTACCAGTTGAAACGAAGAACAGCCCGGCAACGTCTTAGTCCTGAGGGCCAGGATCTCCTTGCGGCCCCGGGAGCCCTATCGATGATCGCGCGCAGACACCTTGTCCAGAGCCTGAAGCTGGTGCTTGTCGTTGCCTCCCTGGCCCTTTCGCCGGGTAAGGCGGGTGCCGGGCGGCCGGAGAGCGGGAACGGCCGCTTCGTGATTCGCAACGTCCGGCTCTTCGACGGCGAGGCGGTGAGCGACAACCGCAGCGTCCTGGTGGAGAACGGCCGGATCGCCCGCATCGGCGGGCCGGAGCTCAAAGCCCGGGGAGCGGAGGTGGTCGACGGCCGCGGCCGCACCTTGCTGCCGGGGCTCATCGATGCGCACGTCCACGTGGCGGCGGCCAATGTCGACTCAGGCCTGGGGCAGGCTCTCTCGTTCGGAGTGACCACCGTCCTCGATATGTTCACGAACCTGGAGACGCTGAAGAGGCTGAAGGCGATCGCAGCCGCAGATCCGCCGGACCTCGCCGACGTGAGGACCGCGGGTATCGGCGCCGCCACGCCCGGCGGCCATCCGACCCAGATGGGAGGGCCGCCCATCCCGACCCTCACCGCGCCGCAGGAGGCTCAAGCCTTCGTGGACGCCCGGATCGCCGAAGGGTCGGACTTCCTCAAGATCATTTACGACGACCTCGGTTGGGCTCTCGGGGAGGAGAAACGCCTCCCGATGCTCTCCCACGAGACCCTGGAGGCGCTCATCCGGGCGGCCCACGTCCGGGGCAAGCTCGTCGTCGTGCACATCGCCTCGGAGGCCCGAGCCCGGGAGGTTCTCGCCGCCGGAGCGGACGGCTTGGCGCACCTGTTCACCGGCGAGTCGGCCGGCCCCGATTTCGGCCGGTTCGTGAAGGAACGATCCGCCTTCGTCATCCCCACGCTTTCGACCCTCTACGTGAGCTGCGGCCAAGCAGTCGGCCCCGACCTGCTCGCCGACGCTCACCTTCAGCCGTTCATCCGGCCCGAGTGGCGAGGCGGCCTGACGCGTACCTGGCCGCTCAAGAAGCCCTCCTGCAAGGGGACGGATGAGGCGTTGCGCGAGCTCGTCCAGGCCGGAGCGCCTGTGCTCGCCGGGACGGACGCCCCAGGTTCCGGCACCACTTATGGAGCCTCCATGCACGGCGAGCTGGCCCTGCTCGTGAAAGCCGGCCAAATTCCCCTGCAGGCCCTCGCTGCCGCCACCTCAGCCCCCGCGCGAGCCTTCCATCTCGACGACCGCGGCCGCATCCGCCGCGGCTTGCGCGCCGACCTCGTCCTTGTGACTGGAGATCCGACGCAGGACATCCTGGCGACGCGGAACATCGTGGCGATCTGGAAGCGTGGGGTTCGGGTGGGGCGGTGAACGGTCTCTGGACCGCTCTTCGGGATTCCGGGCGAAAGGAGCCAGACTCTTCTGTAGAGCTTCTGTAGCGGCGCCTCCTCCAAGGCACCAGCCGTTTCACTTCTCGCACACGGAGGCCCGCCACAGCCCAGATTGGAGTCGCCAAGGAGCCTCCGTGGTGGGAGTCGAAGCCATCCTCACACGCGATCCGCAACACCGCCCCGCCGCTCTCGCGAGGTCGCCGGCCACGCGGGTCCACGCCGCCACCAAGGCCGCGCGAAAGGCGTTCTATGAGATCTACGCCGCCTTCGTCGGCGCCTTCCGGGAGGCTTCCGAGCAGTTGAGGCAAGGAGATCGAGGTGCGCCGTTTCCAGCCGGATGCTTCCCGCCGGCCTTACCGTTTGTGGCGGGATAGAGGGGCGGCCACGGTCTTTGACAGCCTCACCGCCCGCCGGAGGGCCATTTCGCCGAGCCTGGTTGCTCGCCTGGGGAAAGGTGTGGCCGATCCGGGCCCGCAACAGCATTCTCCGAGGCCTTCAGGGGGACAACCGGAGGTACGAACCCTTGACCTGACCACTGACCGCCCGGTTTCCAAAAAGAGCTTGGCTCCTTTTACTGGGGTGGGCATGCTGCTGGGGCCTCGCCTGTCCCCGAGGTCGCGCAGGGAGGCGCGCCACCAGATTGGAGGCGCGGTCGAGGCTTTCCGAGGTGAGGGAAAATCGAGGGCCGGCGCGTTCTCCTCCCGGCAGTGCCGGAGTCACGGCACATCCAACTCTTTGGAAAATGAGGACGCTATGAAAAGGAAGATTCAGGTTCAGCCACTTCAGTTGTCTCGCGAGACGATCCGCCAGCTCGACAGCGACAAACTGGCCGCGATCAATGGCGGTTTCACCGAGACCATCACAACCATATTCTCCGTCGTGGTGAGCTGCGCTGCCACCCGGTAAGCTTCAGGAGAGGGCGGCCGGTCCCATCCGGCCGCTCATTCCCGCGATCGCGAAGAGTGGGCGGCATCCTCGTTCGTGACCACGGTCATCTCGTAACGCCGGTCGAAGACGGGCCCGCGCCAGTCCGTCAGGCGGTTCACCTCTACGCCACAAGGTCCTTCTCTGAGTGCTTCCGGGAGTCATCCTGCCCGATCCGTTTCCAGACAACCCGTCCAACCACCCCGGGCTTCCAAAAAGAGCTTGGCTCCTTTTGCTGCTCCTTTTGCTGGGACCGGCACCGTACGGCGACCGCGTCGCCGTCCTTCCGAGTGCAGTACTCTGTTCGCGTGGGGTGGGCTCTAGTCCGACCGATCGTGCAAGGATTCCAGCTCGAAAGGAAGTGACCCATGGCGACTCAAACAAATCTCGGCGGTACCTTCACATTTCCCGGCACGTCGTTGACGGTTAATCGCATCGGCTACGGGGCGATGCAACTCGCCGGAAAGGGTGTCTGGGGGCCGCCGGCCGACGAGGGCTCCGCCATTGCCGTCCTCCGCGAGGCGGTCGCCCTCGGGGTCAACCACATCGACACCAGTGACTTCTACGGCCCGCACGTCACCAATCAACTCATCCGGCGGGCCCTGCACCCGTACCCCGACGGTCTGGCGATGGTCACCAAGGTCGGAGCTCGCCGGCCGGCGGACCAGTCGTGGCGGCCGGCCCTCTCGCCGCAGGAGCTGGCCGATGCCGTCCACGACAACCTCCGCAACCTGGGTCTGGATGTGCTGGATGTGGTCAACCTCCGCGTGATGGGAGACGGCCACGGGCCGTCCGAGGGATCGATCGAGGCCCCACTGGCCGCGTTGGCCGACCTAAAGCGGCAAGGGTTGATCCGCCACATCGGCCTGAGCAACGTGACGGCCACCCAAGTGACCGAAGGGCAGGCGATCACCGACATCGTCTGCGTGCAGAACTATTACAACCTGGCCCGCCGCCACGACGACGCGTTCGTCGAGGAATTGGCCGCGCAAGGGATCGCGTACGTGCCGTTCTTTCCCCTCGGGGGCTTCACCCCGCTCCAGTCCTCGACGCTGACCGCAGCTGCGGAGTCGCTCGGGGCCACGCCGATGCAAGTCGCGCTGGCGTGGCTCCTGCAGCGGTCGCCGAACATTCTGCCGATTCCCGGCACGTCGTCGGTCGATCACCTCCGCGAGAACCTGCAGGCCGCGGTCCTACGCCTGCCCGCAGAGACCGTCGCCGAGTTGGACGCGATCACCGAGGGCTAACCCATTCATCGATCTCGCTCGGCCGGCCGGTGAAGCGGCCTTGCCGCAGCGTCGCGGCCTCGCCCTCGGGAATGAGGTCGTGACGGCGGAGGTAGGCGGCCGCGCAGCCGGCGCCGCTGCCCGTGGCCACGTCCTCGACAATACCGTCGTTGTTCCAGTGCCTGGCCTCAAGCGTCCGCGCGTCCAGCAGGTAAGCGAATTGCGCCCCCAGCCCGGCGAGCCTGGCATGGCATCGAGATCCTTCCTGGAGATGTGGGCCCGGGCCAGGGCCTCGGTGCGGACCGGCAGAACGAGATAGCGCAAACCGGTCGAGACGACCTCGGGGGCCAGCTCGGGATCGAGATCGCCCGCGGAGAGCGAAAACCAGGACGCGATCTCGTCCGCCATCCCGCGAGGGGGAGCAGTGAGGAATTCCGCCGCTCCCTGATCAAGAACCGCGGCCTAGTGCCCTGGTCCGCGCCGCCGGGTCTCGACCGTGACCGTCCGGGCTTTCAGATGGACGGTCCAGCGCTCATTCTCTTCAGAACCGTGCAGCGCATGAAGCACCGACGCCGCGCCGATCACCGGGTGGCCCGCGAAATCGAGCTCCTCGTTCAGGTCGAAAACCCGGGGCCCGGCACGCCCGTTCGCCGCCGTCTCGTTCGAGGAAGATCGACTCGAAGTGGCGAAGCTCCTTGGTGATCCGCTCCATCTGGATTCCCGTGAGGCCGGCAGCGTCCGGAAACACGGCGAGGCTGTTGCCGCTGTAAGGACGGGACGTGAAGACGTCGACATGATGAAAGCCGATGGGCCCGGGCATCTGGGATCCTCCAAGCTGGGCAGGACGATACCGGAAGGCTTGGCGTCGAGGAAAGGAGAGGGTAAGCGTTCCTTCCCAAGAATCGTCTGGCTCCTTCTCGGCTCCCAGGGTCCACGCCGCCACGAAGGCCGCGCGGAGGGCGTTCTACGAAATCTACGCCGCCTTCGTCAGCGCCTTCCGGGAGGCGTCCGACCGATTTTGACGGGGAGATCGAGGCGAAGAAGAGCTTGGCTCCTTTTCTGGCACACGCGGCCGAGGCCAAGGCGGCCAGCTTCTCGCTGAGGCTGGAGACGCATTACCCTGCTGAATGTCCGCGGAAGCGGGGGGAGCAGGCCGGGCGATAGACAATAATATACGAAATGCGGTAAGATCAGAGATCATGATGAAGTGTGCGTCTCGCACTCTTTCTCTCTGTACGCATCGCGCGTCGGAGCCTGGGATCTAATACCGCTCGGATGGGCAAAGCAAAGGACGGTCAAAGGAGGGCTTTAACTGTGGACAAGCTAAATTTTATCATTCAATTGCAGAACATTCACTGTTTCGACGAAGGCGACGGTATTGGCAATGCGGAGCCTTTTCTGTGGGCGGTATTCTTTAAAATCGACGGAGACACAGCCTTCATCGATGACAATTACATCCTGCAAGGAACGGCACAGACGTTCGGCACGCAAGGCGACCACGGCAATCTCAATAACACGAACGTCAATGCGGGCGACGACGTGGCTGTTCCGACGCAGTTCGGATATGGCGACACCCTGACCCCCATTCCCCTCATGCGACCCATTGGCGATATCACCACATTCGGCGGTGTCGTTGGCTGCGTCGTCATTCTGTTGGAACAGGACGATACCTCCGATGCCGCCGTCGCCTCCGGCCACACCGAATTCGATATCGCCATCCTTGCGGCGCTCAATCAGCTCATTCCCACACTCAATGCTTCACATCAGTCGCCGACGGACGCAGAGATTGTTCAGCTCACGTCGAAGGTAAGCGCGGCGGTCATTAGCGCCATTGCGAGAGACACCGGAGTCCTCGGCTGGATCTATGCCGGCGGAAACATGGACGACGAGATCGGATCGGCCGTTTTCAATTATTCGCAGGACGAATTATTGAGCGCTGGCCCAAGTGGCATACAGCTCGTCCAGCGCTGGCGTAGTGAAGGCGACTGGCTGATCACCGGTCACATTCAAGTCAATAACTGGAGTGTGTGGGAAGACTTGGGAGGCATTTTGACCTCCGGACCTGCCGCGGCGTCCTGGCAGGAAGGGCGGCTCGACTGTTTTGTCCGCGGCACCAACAACCACATGTTTCACAAGTGGTTCAGTGATTCGGCCTGGAGTGGCTGGGAAGACCTGGGCGGGCCGCCGGCGCCACCTGTCAACGCCCTCCGTCGGAGCCTCGTCAACACGACTGACCCGACCCTATACTCCCAACAACTGGCGTCCGCCCCAGCCGTCGTCTCTTGGGGACCAAATCGGATTGACTGTTTCGCCCGGGGTGTGGATCAGCACCTCTGGCATAGATGGTGGGACGGGGTCTCTTGGAAAGGCTGGCAGGATCTGGGCGGGACGATTACATCTGCCCCGGCCGTCGCGTCGCAGCGGGACGGTGCACTAGATTGTTTCGCGCGCGGTTCCAATAATCAACTACTGCACCGTTCCTTCGATGGATCTGTATGGAGCGGCTGGGAGGACTTGGGGGGGAGCCTCACCTCTGGCCCAGCCGCCATATCCTGGGCGTCAGGACGATTGGACTGCTTCGTGCGGGGCACGAACAGTCACATGTTTCATAAATGGTGGGATGGCTCAGCCTGGAGCGGCTGGGAAGATCTGGGTGGCGGACTGGTTGGGGCTCCGGCCGTAGCGTCGCGCAAGGCAAATACGCTGGATTGCTTTGTGCGGGGACTCAACAATCACCTGTTTCACAAGGAGTTTGACGGTTCGATCTGGCGTGAGTGGGAGGATCTAGGTGGTGTCCTCGTCGACTCGCCTGGCGCGGTATCGTGGGGAGCCAATCGCGTGGATTGCTTTGCCGAGGGCACCAACGATCATCTGTTTCACAAGTGGTGGGGATGACTGGTTCCAGGTCAACGGCAGAATTCTGCCGCCCCTCGAATCGCCTGGCTCCCTTCGGAGGCCCTGGGGATGTCCGCGATCTCAGCGGCACGGCTCTGCGATAGAAGCCCCCTGGGGAACCATTCGATCGCAGCCGCCAGGCGGACGTCCTGCTCTACTTCGCCCGGAGATTGTTGCAGCGTCGTGAGAAGGCCTTCCGAAACCTCAACGGTTAATGTCGCCATCGCCGACCTCCTGCCGTCCTCACCCGCGTAGCTGAGTTGCAGTTGACGCGCTGGCCCAGTCCGGCTCTAGAAGCTGCCCTTGGTCCCCCGGAGAGGGGGCCGCTGGCCCTCCTCTGTGTCCGACAGCCTGCCCGGCGAGAATAGAGCACGCTTTCCCCTCGGGGCTCCAGAGGGATATTATGGAGCTGAGAGCAATCTTCGATGACAAAACTCCAAGAAGCCGAGCGGCTGCTCTCCGAGATGACCCAGGGAGAGAAATCTCAGATCCTTCAGTGGGTTGTGCGCGATCTCGGAGACAGCTACCCGGGTATCGAGTCCGACTCGGCGGTCTGCGGCGGTGATCCGTGCATCGTCAGGACCCGGATCCCGGTCTGGGTGCTGGTCCAGGCCAGAAGATTGGGGACGAGCGAGGCAGAGATCCTGCGGTCGTATCCCTCTCTTCGGGCCGAGGACTTGGCCAATGCCTGGTCTTTCTACCGCGGACATCGGGAGGAGATCGAGCAGCAGATTCAGGAGAATGAAGCAGCCTGAATCATGGCTGGTTGGTCTTGATAAAGGCGAGATCTTCACCGCCACCCGGAAGAGACCTGAACACCGAGGGGAACGCGCCCCAGAACGTTCCGGAAATGTGAAGGGCGACGCTCCGATGAGACGCCCCACGGGGTACCCCGTGGGCGTCTCTACAATGGCAGCCGACGGGCCGAAATCCGGATTCTCTGGAGTTGCCGGGGACCTCTTCACCTTGGCAGCTCCCGGCCATGGTCTCCCGCCCCCACACCCGCTAAACTCTCCACCTCCGTGGCGGGCCTCCGTGCCCACGTCGCCGCGGAGCGGAGAGGGCATGGACAAGATCGAGGTCGGCATTCTGGGCGCTACCGGTACGGTGGGGCAGCGTTTCATTCAGCTCTTGGAGAACCATCCGTGGTTCAAGGCGACGTGGCTGGCGGCGAGTGACCGCAGCGCGGGGAAGTCCTACGGCGAGGCCACGGCGTGGCAGCTCGAAGGCCGGCCTCCCGCGGATGCCACGGCGCGGACCGTCGAGGATTGCCTCCCGGGGAAGGGACCGCGGCTGGTGTTCTCGTCCATGTCCGGCAGTCTGGCGGGGGAGATCGAGCGCGATTTCGCCGCCGCGGGACACATCGTGGTCTCCAACTCCAGCCACTACCGCATGGCCGCGGACGTCCCGCTGCTGGTGCCAGAGATCAATCCCGGCCATCTGGGGCTCCTCGCCGCGCAGCGCCGCGAGCGGGGATGGACGGGCAGCCTCGTCACCAATCCCAACTGCGCCGCCGTGGTGCTGGTGATGCCGCTCGCCGCTCTGAAGCCGTTCGGCATCAGGAAGGTTCTGGTCACCACGTTCCAGGCCGTCTCCGGCGCCGGCTATCCCGGTGTGCCGTCGCTCGACATCCTGGGCAACGTCATTCCTTATATCGGCGGGGACGAGGAGAAGAAGGTCGAGAGCGAGACGCAGAAGATTCTGGGCGATCTCGACGGCGATCGCATTCAGCCCCTCTCCTTCCTCGTCAGCGCCAACTGCAACCGGGTGCCCACGATCGACGGCCACCTGGTGACGGCGAGCGTCGAGCTGGAGCAGAAGGCGAGCCGCGAGGAGCTGCTGGCCGCCCTCGCCGCCTTCTCGGGTCTCCCTCAGGAGCGGGATCTCCCCTCGGCGCCGAAGCAGCCAATTCACCTCATGGAGGCACCCGACCGCCCGCAGGTCCGCAAGGACGCCGGCATCGAGCGGGGGATGGCCACGGCCGTCGGGCGTTTCCGCGAATGTAACGTTCTGCACTGGAAGTTCGCCGCTTTATCGCACAACGTGCTGCGCGGCGCAGCGGGGGCGGCGGTGCTGAATGCAGAGATGATGAAGAGTGAAGGATTGATCTGAGGATGAACATGGAGAGGGGAACCGGGAACATAGGTCGGGGGACAGTCGGCGCTGACTTTGCTTCAGAGCTCCCCCACCCAAGACCCTCACCCCTGCCCCTCTCTCGACCACCCCATCCCCCTCCCCGGGAGAGGGGTACCCTTGGGGCGTTCTTGCCTTGCTCCCTCTTCTCCCGGTTGGGGGGAGGGCGATGGGAGAAGAGGGTAGGGGTGATGAGGGGTCTGGCTGTTCTCCCTCTTCTCCCGGTGAGGGGGCGAAGGGGGTCGGGAGAAGAGGGCCGGGGTGATGAGGGTCTTGGGCGGGAGCGCTCCAAGGCAGAGTCGGGGCTTTGCCCAGGCGGTGACGCCCCATGATCATTATGAAGTTCGGCGGCAGCTCGGTCGACTCCGCCGAGGCGATCGGACGGGTGGGTGGGATCATCCGGGGACGCCAGGAGCGCAGCCCCGTGGTGGTGATCTCGGCGATGGCGAAGACGACCCGCAATCTCCTGGAAGGCGCCGCCGCGGCCGCGGCCGGCGATGCGGACACGGTCCATTCCGCCTTCGATCAGATCGAGCTGTATCACCGTCGCGAGGCCTATGCTGTGGTGCCCCCGAGCGGCCGGCCGGCGCTGGACGCGATGCTCGATCCGTGGTTCAACGAGTTGCAGACCCACCTCGACGAGATCATGGCGGTTCGGTCGCTCTCGCCCAAGGTGGCCGATACCATCGCGGGCTATGGCGAGCTGCTGGCGAGCGCCATCCTTTCCTTCGCCCTCTCCCACGCCGGCATTGACTCCTCCTGGGTGGACTGCCGGCGGGTGCTGGTGACGGACGACGACTTCACCCGCGCCCGTCCGATCTATGGACCCACGAACGCCCGGATGCGTTCGGCCCTCCTGCCGCTGCTGCGTCAGGGTACGGTGCCGGTGGTGGGCGGCTATGTGGGCGCCAATCTCCAGGGGGTGACCACGACGCTCGGCAAGGAGGGCTCGGATTTCTCCGCCGCCATCGTCGGCGCCGCCCTGGGCGCGGAGGAGGTGCAGATCTGGACGGACGTCGACGGCATGCGGACCGCCGATCCCCGCCTCTATCCGGGGGCCCGGCGGGTCCGCACGCTCTCGTTCGCCGAGGCGTTGGAGCTTTCCTGCTCGGGCGCCAAGAAACCGCACTACGGCACGCTGGGGCCGGCCAGCCGGGCGAACGTCCCCATCCGCATTCAGGACTCCAGGCATCCGTTGGCCGAGGGCACGATCATCGGCCGCCGTAATCCGGACGCGCCGCCGGTCGTCAAGTCCATCGCCTGCCGGTCCAACGCGCATCTCATCTCCGCCCTCGCCACTCGTCCCGAGGAGGGCGAAGGTCTGATGCCGAGCCTGGCGGAGGTCTGCGAGCGTTTCCGGCCGTCGCTCCTGGTGCTCGACGCCAAGGGCGAGCTCGCTCTCGATCAGGAAGACCGGCTCTCCGATGTTCACGCGGCGCTGCTCGCGGCGGTGGGGAAATCGGCCGAGGTGTGGATCAATCGCGGCCGTTGCGTGGTGTCGCTGGTCTCGGAGGATTTCGCCACGTCGCCGGAGCTGGTGGAGCGGGCTCTCGGCGCGGGCGCCGACTTCGAGCCGCGGCTGGTTCTTCAAGGCGTTGCCGCTCCCACGGTCCGCCTGCTGGCCGACGGGGAACAGCTCCCGGCGTTGGTGGCGGCCCTGCATCAAGAGCTTCTTTCCGGTGGAATTGACGAGGTGGTGGAATGACGAGTCTCGCTTTGATCGGTTACGGCAAGATGGGCAAGCTCCTGGAGCAGCTCGCTCCGGCTCACGGTTTCGAGGTGACGGTGCGGCTCACGGGCGCCGACAATCCCAACGGCGCCGGCATTACGGCCGAGCGCTTCGAGGGCGTCGACGTGGCGATCGATTTCTCCGCCGCCGCCGCCGTTCCGGCCAACGCGGAGCGCCTTGCGGCGCTGGGCGTTCCCCTGGTGGTGGGCACCACCGGCTGGACGGAGCGCCTGAAGGAGGTGCGCGAGGCGGTGGAGCGCTCCGACGGCGGCCTTCTCCATGGCGCCAACTTTTCGGTGGGCGTGATGGTTTTCTACCGTCTCGCCGAAGCTGCGGCGCGCCTGCTGGCCCAGGAGACGGCCTACGAGGCCTGGGGCTACGAGATTCATCACGGCAAGAAGAAGGACGCGCCCTCCGGCACGATGCTCCAGATCAAGAAGGTGATGGAGGAGGCGGGCTACGATCGGACCCTCGACGTCGCCAGCAACCGGGCGGGGTCGATCCCCGGTACGCACCAGATCGGCTTCGATTCCGAGGCGGACACGATCACTCTGGAGCACCGGGCCCGCAGCCGGGCCGGCTTCGCCCACGGCGCCCTGCGCGCCGCCCGCTGGATGATCGGGCGTCAGGGATTTTTCGAGTTCAGCGAGGTTTGGGAAGAGATCGTCCGGCAACCGACTTAGAATAATGACGCGCGCCGCACTCCCCTTCCCCGGGCGCGTATGGAGAAAACCATGTTCCAAGGATGCGGCACCGCGTTGGTCACTCCGTTCCGGTCCGATCTCTCGCTCGACGAGGAGGCCCTGCGCCGTCTCTTGCGCCGCCAGATCGAAGGCGGCATCCACTTTCTCGTCCCCTGCGGCACCACGGGCGAGAACCCCACTCTCACCCGCGAGGAGCATCTGCGGGTGGTCGAGATCACCCTGGAAGAGGCCCAGGGCAAGACCCCCGTGCTCGCCGGGTGCGGCGGCAACAACACCCGCGAGGTGGTGGAGCTCGCCCGCGACCTCGAGGGGCTGGGGGCGGACGGCCTGCTGGTCGTCACCCCGTACTACAACAAGCCCACGCCCGAGGGGCTCTACCAGCACTATCGCGAGGTGGCCCGCGCCACGCGGTTGCCGATCATCGTCTACAACGTTCCCGGCCGCACCGGGACGAACGTCGAGCCGGCGACGCTCAAGCGGCTGGCCGAGATCGAGACGGTGGTCGGAGTGAAGGAGGCGTCGGGGAACATCTCCCAGATCGCCGCCATCTTCCAGATGGTGCCCGAGAGCTTCGCCGTGCTCTCCGGCGACGACGCCATCACGCTGCCGATGATCGCGCTGGGCGGCGTCGGCGTCATCTCGGTGGTCTCGAACGAAGTGCCTTTCGCCATGGCGCGCCTGGCCTCGCTCTGTCTGGAGGGGGACTTCCCCGCCGCCCGCGAGATGCAGCGACGGCTCCATCCGCTGATGGAGATCAACTTCATCGAGTCCAATCCCGGTCCGGCGAAGGCGGCTCTGGGCCTCATGGGATTGATCGAGCCCGTCCTCCGGCTGCCGGCGGTCCCCGTCAAGGCGGAGAGCCTGGCGAAGATCGAGAAGATCCTCCTGAATCTGGGATTGATCCCCGAGTCTCCCGAGTCCGAGCCGCTGGAGGCGGAGGCCCGGCTTGCCGTCTGAGGACTCGGCAAACCTTCGCCGCGACATCGAGCGCCTTTACGCCGAGCCGTCGGCCGTCTATGGCCTGGAAGAGCGCGCCCTCTTCGAGCAATTCAAGCAGGCGCTCAACCGCGGAGAGATCCGGGCCGCCGAACCGGACTCCGGATCTCTCACGGGCTGGCGGGTGAATCCCTGGGTCAAGCAGGGGATCCTCGTCGGCTTTCGCATGGGCGAGGTCGTGGACATGTCCTTGGAGAGCCACGAGACGGGCGTCCGCCTGCCGTTTCTCGACAAGGCGACCTATCCGCCCCGGCCGCTGGTGGTGGGCGACGGCGTGCGCGTGGTGCCGGGCGGCTCGTCGATCCGCGACGGGTGCTACCTGGGCCACGGGGTGATCTGCATGCCCCCCATGTTCATCAACACCGGCGCCTGGGTGGGCGACGGCACGCTGGTGGATTCGCACGCGTTGGTGGGGAGCTGTGCCCAGGTGGGCGAGCGCGTCCACCTCTCCGCCGCCGCCCAGCTCGGGGGAGTGCTGGAACCGGTGGGCGCCTCGCCCGTGATCGTCGAGGACGACGTCCTGATCGGCGGCAACTGCGGCGTCTACGAAGGGACGGTCGTGAAGCGCCGGGCCGTCCTGGGAGCCGGCACCATTCTCACCCGCTCCACCCCCGTCTACGATCTCGTCCGCGAGACGATCTACAGAGCGACGGACGATCAGCCGCTGGTGATTCCCGAGGAGGCGGTCGTCGTCCCCGGCTCCCGGGCCGTGACGAAGGGAGCGGGAAAGGACTGGGGGCTCGCGCTCTACACCCCGGTCATCGTCAAGTACCGCGACGCTTCGACGGACGTGCGGGTGCGGCTGGAGGATTGGTTGCGGTAGCGCGTCCCAATCAAGAAACCAGCGGGGTTGACGACTCTGGTTTTGCGCCTATACTTCCTTGTGCATTTCAACACACAGGAGGAAGGGCAACCATGAAACTGGGTACGACGGCTAGGGTTCTTTCGCTGGGTATCATTCTCGCCGGCAGCGTATGCGTCGCTGCCAACGCCACTTGTGGAGAAGCGACCTGCGTTTCGCCGCAGGGAGCCTACATCAGCCATTTCACAGGCACAGGGTGCACCGGCACCGAGTCCTATTACCTGCCTTATGACAGCTTCGGCTACCAATGCCGTCCATGGGACGGCGGCGGCCTGTGCGGTACGACCCAGCGGACCGTCACCAACCGCTCTTACCGCGACTCCAGTGGCACGTGCCATGACGCATGGCCCTCGGGCAATACTCTGACCCAGTTCGTTACGGTCTACCGGACGTCTCCGAACCCGCCGCCGGTCGCTTGCGGTTACCCCACCGTTTACAGTGGCACGGCCCCTCTCAGCGTCTGGTTCTACGGCACTTGCAGCTATGATCCGGACGGCGGATCGATTACCAACTATCAGTGGGACCTTTGGGAGGGAATCGATTGGGGATCCGTTGGCTTCCACACCTTCTACTACCCGGGAAGCTACCCCATCTGGTTGACCGTCTGGGACGATGAGGGACAGCCGAGCTCCACCTACATCGGAACGATCTGGGTGCAATAAACCTCTTTGAGTCTGCCTCCGGAAGCCCCGCGTAGTTTGCGGGGCTCTCCGCGAGAGTATGATCCTGCCCTGTGAAAAACCCCGACTCCAACGACTCCGAGCCGAGCCGCTTCGAAGAGGTCTACGCCGCGCTTCCCCTCCTCCATCAGACGCCTCGCTCATGGGCGGAGCTGGCGGCGGCGAATCTGCCCGAGTTCCTTGCCGATCATGCGGTCTGCGAGCAGCAGGTGGCGATGTACGCCCTTTCGCTCGCCGGCTACTATCCCAACGACGTCGAGCTCGTCGAGCGCATCGCGGCGCTGGCGGCCGAAGAGGTGCAGCACTTCCGGCGGGTGGTGGCGATCCTGAAGCAGCGGGGCTGGCCGCTCGGCGGGCGGCGGAAGAACCCCTGGGTCCAAAGCCTGAGAGACCGGATCGTCGGGCGTGATGCCTGGACGAAGGTCGACCGCCTCCTGTTCGGGGCCCTCGTCGAAGCGCGGAGCTGCGAGCGATTCACACGGCTCCTGGAAGTCGTCGAAGACCAGGAAGTCGCTCTCCTTCTCGCCGATCTCGGCCCCGCGGAGCGTCGCCATTGGGAGCTGTTCTACAAGCTCGCCGGTCGCGACGCCGATGCCGACGCGCTCGCCGCCCGCTTTCTCGGCTGGCGCGAATTCGAGGCAGAGCTGGCGCGCGGGCTCGGAGTTTCGCCGGCGGTCCATGGCTGATCGCGCTCAAGGCGATTCCAGGCAGTCTTTCAACGCCCGCAACAGCAGCACCTGCGACGCCGCCGACGGCGAGCCCACCTCTGCCCGCAGCAGCATCTTGAGCTTGCTTTCGAGCGCGATGGCGATCCCGCTTTCGGGCTCGAAAGGGAAGGTGAGGAAGCCGATCCGGCCTCCCGCGAAGCCGAGCTGACCTTCCGCGCCATCGACCTTCACGGGCACCAGGTTGGGGTGGAGGCCGATCAGGCCCCAGAAGAGCGAGTTGCTCGGCGTGCCCAGCCCTTCCCAAGTGTCGTCCACGATCACCACCAGGGGCCGGCGCTCCGCGGCGGCGGCCAGGGCCCAGCAGAAGGACGTGCGCTCGCGCGTCTTCGGCTCGTAGCCCGTATCCTTCCGAGGGAACTCCAGCACGACGACGGCGGGCTCGCCGTCCGGCAACTCGGCGAGGATTCGAGGGATGGCCGCAGGATCGAAGCGGCCGCCCCGACAGCAGTCGCAGGCGATGAGGTCGGCTCCCAACCGTACGGCGAACAGCTCGCGGTCTGCATCCCGTGGCGGATCGGGCATCGTCACCTTGCGGTTCTCGGAGACGACGAGCTCGGCCGCCAAAGCCAAAGCGTGGGACGTGCCCAACGCCACCATGGGAAGAGACGAGGGAGCTTCGGCGCGCACGCCCCGCCGCTGCCACTCGCGCCAGAGGCGCCGCAGATCCGGGAAGCCTTCGACCGAGGAGTAAAGGAAGGCCCGGCTCCGCTCGGCTTCGTCCAGGCCGGAGAGGGTCGCCGCCATGGAGGGGAGTGGAACGGCCCCGCCCCGGCCGTCGGTGATCTGGCCGATGGTGGCGTTGAACGTCTTGCCTCGGGCTTCCGCCGTCTGGAGCGGCAGGAAGGAGACGGGTTGGTGCAGCGCCCGGCCCAAGGGAGACAGGGACAGCCAGAGCGCCGGCGAGGCCTCCCGGATCACCGTGTCCGGCTCACGGATCGGATCAGCGCCGCCCATCTCCTTCGTCCTTCTTCGGGCTCGTGGCGTCGCGGAGCTTCGAGATCGCGCTGTCGAGCGAAGCCAAGGCCTTGGAGCCGCCGTCCTTGAGCTGTCCCTCCAGACGTTGGAGATCGGCGTCGAGGTCCTTCCACTGCTCCTTCGCCGCTCCGGCCTTGTGGTAGGCCTGCTCCAGACTGGCCCGGACCTGCTCCACGTCGCGGCGAACCTGATCCAGGTTGCGATCCCCCGCGACTTCGGCGCGGCGGCCCAGGAGCCGGTCACGAGCCTGGGCCAGATCCTCCCGCCACTCGACCAGATCGGAGTCGGCCCCCGCCGCTCCCCGGCTCTGGACTCCCGCGTCCTTCAGCACCGTTCCGATTTCGCCGCCCGTCCGCTTGTAGGCCGCCCAGGCTACCAACAGAGCCAGAGCTGCCAGGAGCAGGGCGAGTACGCCAACACATCCTCCACCACCTTCTCGTTTCCGTCCCCAGGCCATCGGGTCCTCCCTATGGAACGTCAGGTTCCTTGGCGAGATCGAGCTGTTCCAAGAGATTCGAGGGAATCGGCGACATGTGACGGTCTCGGTGAACCAGGCAGGCTTGGCGCTCACGGGCCGCCGCCGCGATCAGGGCGTCGACAAGCGGCACTCGCTCAGCCTATTTCGAATGCGAGGCCGCTCGTCCGGACACGAGCTCACCCACAGCATCTCGATCCGGTGAAAACTTGCGGCCTGCGCCGAGCAGGCGGCGGCCCAACTCCCCGCGGTCCGGGATCACCCGGACAAGAATTTCGTCTCTGCCCTCGACCGGCCTCCAATCGAGCTTCCACCCTGGCTTGATGCCAAGCTTCCGCCCTACTTCGGCTGGGATCGTGACCATGTTCTTCTGGGTAACCGTGGTAACCATGGAAAGATGGTCCTCCATGGATCTCCTGATTGTCAATGCGACGATCCTGAGCGGCTGGCGTCCCAGCCGTCCAGAAGCCGAGCCATCGCACCTCGTCAAGAGAGCTCCCGCGGCTTGCAACCCTGCGCGTCTTCGACTAATATTTGCTTGATGCCCCTGTCGTCAGACTTCCGCATCGGAGGTCGCCAGGGGGAATTCCCAGCCCAGCTCCCAGCGTTCGAAGGGTCAATTGAGGCCCGGCGTCGTTCCTGTGAATGTCTGGGCCTGAGACCTTGAAAGACCCCAGGAGGACGTTCATGGCTACCGCAACCGTCGAGACCCTGCAGTTTCAGGCCGAAACCCGGCAGCTCCTCGACCTGATGATTCATTCGCTGTACTCCAACAAGGAAATCTTCCTTCGCGAGCTGATCTCCAACGCGTCCGACGCGATCGACCGGCTGCGGTTCGAGGCGCTGACCCATCCCGAGCTTCTCGAAGGTGGGGACGAGCTTCAGATCCGCCTGGAGGCGGACCGCAACCTGCGCACTCTCACCATCCACGACAATGGCATCGGCATGAGCCGCGACGAGGTGATCGCCAACATCGGCACGATCGCCAAGTCCGGCACACGCGAGCTGGTGGACCGCATGAAGAAGGGCGAGTCCCAGCAGTCGATCGCCGAGCTGATCGGCCAGTTCGGCGTCGGCTTCTACTCCTCGTTCATGGCCGCCGACCGCGTCGTGCTGGTGACCCGCCGGGCCGGCGAGACGGCCGCCACGCGCTGGGAGTCCACCGGCGACGGCACCTATACCGTCGAAGAGACCGAGAAGGCCGGCCGCGGCACCTCCGTCACTCTCTACCTCAAAGCCGAGGACAAGGAGAACGGCCTCGACGACTTCTCCGACCGCTGGGTGATCAGCCGCATCGTCCGCCGCTACTCGGACTTCGTCAGCTACCCGATCATCCTCAAGGCTGAGAAGGACCCGGAGATGGAGGACCTTGCCAAGGAGAAGGAGACCGGCGAGAAGCCCGTCATGCCGCTGGAGGAGAAGACCCTCAACACGATGAAGCCGATCTGGACCCGGCCGCAGTCCGAGGTCAAGCCCGAGGACTACACCGAGTTCTACAAGCACATCGCCCACGACTGGACCGAGCCGCTCAAGGTCATCTCCTACAAGGCCGAGGGGCGCATCGAGTATCAGGCCCTGCTGTTCATCCCCGCGCAGGCGCCGTATGACCTTTATTACGTGGCCTCGAAGCCGGGCCTTCAGCTCTATGTCAAGCGCATCCAGATCCTGGAGAAGTGTGAGGATCTGCTGCCGCAGTACCTGCGCTTCGTGCGCGGCGTCGTGGACTCGCCGGACCTGGCGCTCAACGTCTCCCGCGAGATGTTGCAGCAGGACCGCTTCATCACCCTCATCCGCAAGGGCTTGACCAAGAAGATCCTCGACGTGCTCACGGAGATGAAGGAGAAGGAGCCGGAGACCTACCTCAAATTCTGGGGCGAGTTCGGCCGCGCCATCAAGGAAGGCACCAGCTCGGACTACGAGAACAAGGAGAAGCTGCTGGAGCTGCTGGTCTTCGAGTCGTCGAACGATCCCGAGAAGCTCACCTCGCTCAAGGAGTACGTCGAGCGGATGAAGGAGGGGCAGAACGAGATCTACTACCTGCCCGGCGAGTCGCGCTCGCAGGTGGAGAACTCGCCCAACCTGGAGGCCTTCAAGGAGAAGGGCTACGAGGTGCTCTACCTCGTGGACACGGTCGACGAGCTGCTCACGCAGTCGCTCAACGAGTACGGCGGCAAGAAGCTGAAGTCGGCGGGCAAGGGAACGGTCTCGCTAGGCAGCGAGGAGGAGAAGAAGCAGACCGAGGAGGAGCTGAAGGTGAAGGAAGAGCAGATGAAGCCGCTGCTCGACGCCTTGCAGACGAAGCTCGACACCTGGGTCAAGCAGGTGCGCCTCACCAGCCGTCTCACCAACTCGCCGGTCTGCCTGGTGGGGGCCGAGCACGATTACAGCCCGCAGCTCGAGAAGCTCCTGCAGAAGGGCAAGGGCGGCGGCCCCAAGCAGCGCCGCATCCTGGAGCTCAACCCGAAGCACGACATCCTGGCCAAGATGAGCGAGCATTTCGAGAAGAACGCCGAGGATCCGGTGCTCGACGACTACGCCCAGCTCCTCTTCGGCTACGGCCTCATCGCCGAAGGCGGCGAGCTGCCCGACCCCGTCCGCTTCAACAAGGCGGTCGCGGATTTGATGGTGCGGGGGGCGTAAACGCCCTCATCACCCCGACCCTCTTCTCCCGGGGGCACAGGCATGGGCGCAATTCATTGCGCCTTCGCCGTGCATCCGCGCGGACGATGCAGCCGAGTGCCTCGATGTGTGCGGCAGAACGTGCGAGAACGCGATCTCTGCGGGGGTCTCAGGGCCAGGGGCATCACCCTGCAGTCTTGGGCCGAAGACGTTCCGCCGGGGCTCACTCCCAGGCCTTGTGTGTTTTGCGGGCGGCAAGATCATTGGGTTCTGCCTTGGAGTCAGAGAGTGGAGGGACGTCGTTGTGCTGGGCTCTTACCGTCAGAGACTCCCATTGAAGCCTGAGTCGGCGCCCGGCTCCAAGGAGTCCTCCCCTCTTATGAGGTCACCTCCCTCGGGATGCCCTTCTCTTGCCTGGGGCCGGTCGTGGGTGGAGTGCGTTCCTTTTCACTTCCAGGATCTGGAACTTGTCGCCGAGGTTCGCCCGGAAGTCCTCGTAGAACCTGTCGACGACCCCGCAGACCTCGGGAGCTGGATCGAGGAAGAGATCCCGCAACACCGGTTCGAAAACAGAACTGTACCGGAGACCGCTCTGCCCGCCAGTCGGCCTAGTATGGCGGATCATGTAGTAGGCCAATTTGCGGTCCTCGGCATTCTCAGCATGAGCCAGATCCCTGATAACGCCTTGATAGCGCTCCCGATCTTCTCCCCGCTCTTTGCGATACCAATATCCCAACACCAGGTCCGCCTGGAACTCCATGTCGAACCCCACAGGATGGAACTTGATCTCCTTCTTCTCAGGGCGGTACCAGGAGACCTCCCGCAGCCTTCCGAAAAGATCGGCAGCGCAAAACTCGTCGTCGGAGGACAGGAGCAGATCGAGAACACTGTAGAAGATCCATTGGCGGAGGAAGTACTTGCCATCACGCCAGTCTTCCTGGGCTGGCTTCGGCTCTTCAGGCCCCTTTGCGATCCGCCATGTCTCCAGTCTCGCGTAGTCGAGAAGCCAGGCGAGGACCTGCTCCAAGTCGTTTCCGCAGACCCGGGCCGCCGCCTGGGCGACCAGGGACCCAACCTCCTCGGAACGCTTCAGGACCTCCACTCCCGCCAATGGCTCCACCGTGGACAGCAGATCCTCTCCGGTCGCGGTCGTGTCGAGGGCCTTTTTCAGCACATGGAGACCGTAATCCCCATAGCCCGCATCAGCGATGGCTCCGTACAGGGGCTGCAGGGTGGAGATCCTTGCGGTGGCCGGTAGGACTTCCTCTAGAGACTCACCGAGGAAGTAAAGCAGGGCGAAGAGGGCGCGCGGATTCCCTTCCGGCGGCTTCCAACCCCGGATGCGCTCCGCAACCGCTTTCTGAGTCTCGCGGCTCGCCTTCACGGCGCCGAGCCCTCCCGCCGTGGCCGTGGTGGGCGACTCAAAGGCCTGCCGCCAGAGGCCGAGGGCTCTTTCCCCATCCGCCTTGCCCGCGGCGGCGTCGCCGTCGGCGAGGAGGAGGAAGAACTCGGCGATAGCCTCCTGGAGATACCTGTCGGTGCCGGCGGGCAGACCATCCTTCAGGATCGACTCCAGGTCTCCTTCCTGCCGTGCCGCGGGGTTCTTCCACAGTTCCTGGGCGATACGATGCGACCAGAAGAATTCGTTCCTCAGTTGCAGATAGAGAGCGCCATCCTTCTCCACGGTCCGCCAGAATCCGGCGTTTTCGAGAATCTTGATGGACTGCTTCGCGATTTCGAGCTCTGCCAGCTCCGACCGTATCGGTTTTCGGGCGCGACTGGCGATCTCTACGGCAAGGTCCTCGTAGGGCGGCTCGAATCCGAGCTTCATCATGGCGGCTGTGGCTTCCTGGACCAGCCGGTCCAAGCTTCCAGGCCTGAGAGGAGCGACCTCGATCCGGCCCTTTCGGCTCTCCCAGAAGCGGTTCACGAAGTCGATGAAGTTGAGGCTCGCAAGAGTCTCCGGCTCCAGTCCCAACTCGCGCCGGCAGTCGAGGAAGGTCCAGGAGATCCGCGGGTTGGAGAGGTCCCGCTCGCTGGGAGATCCGGCTTCGACCTGCACGTCCATGGGCTGGGGGTCCTCCCTCTCCGTCACTTTGTGGATCAGCTCGAGGCCCAGCCGGCAGGAGCGGTCGGCGGCGTCGAGATCGATCCACGGCCCGATGGCCGGCACGTCCAAATCAGGGGACCACGCCAGAGTCCGCCAGGTGTCGTTGCCGGGCATCACGTCTGCAAGGGCGGCGTGCTGAACCAGCAGCACCCAGTAGATGGAAGGGTGTTGAGTGGTTTCGAGGATCAGCGTCTGGAGGTTCGGCTGATTCAGCTTCCCATCCCTCAACCAGCGCTCGTAGTCGTCAAGGATCACGACCAGTGCCGGTGCACGGGACTGATCGTATCCACGGAACTTCAACTCGATTCCCACCCGGTCGAGATATCTCTGGAACGCCCGCAGGCCGGGCCAAGAGTACCCGGTCATGCTCAGCAACTCCGACTTGATCTTCGCTTCGATCGAATCGCCGTCTTCGTCTCCTTGCAGCCAGAGGAGTAGGAAGTCCGGGCTGCCGGCCGGAGACGATTCGGGCCGCAGGGCGGTGGTGATGTGCGTCTTGCCGGCTCCCGCGTCACCCGCCACCAGAAGACAGCGCTGGTAGCTGGGCCGCTGGACCTCATCCTGCAAGGCGAGCAGGGAATTGCGCAGGTCTCGCAAGCTCTGGAGTTCCTGCACGTCGGGATCATCTCGCCGTTCGTGGGGGATCAGCTGATGGGCGAGACCGTTTGTTTTCCATCTCGGAGAACCGCTGCCAAAATGCTCGTGTTCCGGGAGACCGAGTGAGGACGGTCTGCAACTCCCGTAGCAGTGTTCCGTAGCCTGCCGAGAGATTCACAATCTTGAGCCGCTCCTGAAGCTGCTGGACCTCCGGCTTGGTGATGGGAGGTCCAGCGATCCCGTCGAGGAGATCGCCGATCTTTTCGTGCCACGGCTTCTCCGCCAATAGCTTCTGGAACCAGAAGGGGACCGGCCCGTCCACCTCGTTCAGGCGGAGATCCTGCGGCCCGCTAAGTGCACCGATCGTCTCCGCCTCTCGGTCCAGCCACGTCTCCGCCAGTTTCTCCCAGAGCGGCTCGAACTCCCGGTCCGGCCCCGGCTCGTGGAGGAGGTAGCGGGCACTCGTCACGTCCAGCACGAAACGCAGGTCCTGCTCCTTCAATGCCTTTTCCAGAGCCTTCCGGCCTTCCTCTACCGCTTCTTTGAAGGTGAGCGGGCCTCGGGGTGGAGCTCCGGTCTCGCGTCGCCCTGCGAAGCCGGTGCACTCGACGGGCAGATACTCCGGCTGGTCGCCGGATTCATCTCCCTCGTCCAACAAGAAGAGCAATTCACTAGTATCCGTCACCGGCCCTTTGGCGAACAGATTCTCCACATCCCAGAGTTTGTCCTCCACGCCCCGCATAAGAGCCACGAGAGCGAAGGCATGCTCTTTCGTCACCACCACGAGCGGGCAGAGGCGCTGCGACAGGCACAGTCCGGCGAAAAGGGCCGTAAGATCGAGGCAAGTTCCGCACCGTTCATCAAAGATTCTGCGCGGGCTTCGGATTGACTGCTGTTCAACCCTGGGATGGTATTCGTTCAGGGAGTACCAGAACCGTTCCACGTCCTTTGTGAGACCGCCCTCCTTCTGTCCAGCCAAGTACTCATATAGATCCTGCACGGCCCTTCTGCGGCCGACGAGCGAGAGGAAAAACCTCATTGGCGTACTCGTCGATATACCGGGCCAGGCGCCACGGTTCCCTGAATTTCCACGGCTCCCAACTTTGCGTGTCCATCGTGTTTCCGTTCATGATCAAATAACCTCGAAGAGATCGGAGGCCGAGGCCAAGCGCCCTCCTACAGTTGCCGTGGCTACCACCTTCAAACGATAGGGACCCGCTGGCAGGCCTTCGGCTCTCGCCTTCCAGCCGTCCTCCACGGGAGTCAAGGGGAGCTCCTGGGAAACGCCGTCCTGCAGGGACTCCAGGCGCGCGGTCACGCCGCCCAGCAGATCGCCCAAATTCAGAGCACGGATCGAGACGTCCACCGGCTCGCCAGCTGTCACCGCGTCCGGCAGATCCAGGGAGATCCCTAGTGGTTGTGGCAACCCGGAGCCCGGCGCAGCCCTGATGGCGCCTAGGTTAACGTTGACGATCGCCAGATTCCTGCCGACTTGCTGCAGGACTTCCCTCTGGCCTTGAAGGTTGCTATGCCGCTCCGTCGCAAAGAGGAGCGGACCGTGCTGAAAATGCCATTCCAGAGGGATCGCGGAGATTTGGGGCACCGTTCCATCGCCCCCCGCCAGCGCTGGATCGAACTTCACCGGCAGGCTGCGGTCGGTCACGATGCGGCCGTCTCGCACGCGCGCGGACTGCAATGTCGGCTGTCCCGTTCCGACCACCGGAAAAAAGGCGTATCCCTCATCCCTATAATCCGGATTGCCGCTGTTGGTCTCCTGGGCCGCTTCGATCTCCCGGTGAAACGCGAGGCCCGCGGCGGCGCGTTTCGAGTCGATCTGGGATAGATAGGGAACCTCGGTTACCCGGCACCAGTTCTCCCCGGTTTCGAACATCTCGTAAATGGGGAGGAGTTGGTACGCCGACGTGCAGGAACGGGCCAGGGTCGTGAGCTCCAGAATTGGGACTTTCGGGCCGTTCGCGAGAGACTCGAGCATTTCCACCGAGCCCCGATGGGGCGTGCCGAAGGTGACCAGGGCCCGGCAATCCTTCCAGCCGCCCAACACTTCGAGGTAATACCGCGCCACCAAGCCCCCCATGCTGTGGGCGAGGAGAACGACGCGGGCGTCTCTCGCGCCCGCTTCCCGAATCTGGGCGAGACGCTCGCCTACGAAGCGGCCGAGTTTGCGGGCGGCCACGCGGTTGTCCCGGCGCCAGTCGTACGGGAACGGCACCAGGGACGGCGGCTCGACGAGGCCGCTCTTCAACAGGAACTTCTTCAGTCGCGCGAAGCCATCGCAGCGGGAGAAGCCGGGAATGATCAGGAACTCCTCAACAATGCTCGAAGCCACCACTCCGTCCCCTAGGTCGTTGACCGTCGGGTCATCTTCGCCGTTGAGGATGAGGGGGCACAGATCCCTCCCATTCTTCAGGGATGCCATGAACATTCCGCCGACAGTGTTAGCCCGTGTTAGCCCAGAGATTCTGACCGTCCTTGGTGAGGACGCTGCCCATGATTCCAGGGATCAATAAATATAGGTCGTGTTTTGCATTTGATAGCTGATCTTGCATGGAAGTCTCCTTAGATCGAAGGACAACCCTATTTTATCTCCTGCAAAGCTAAAGCGTACCACGGCCTTAAGTGGGATGCCTGTGCTAAACTCACGGCCCGTGAGCCGGGCCGTCGAGGAGAGGAACCGCCGTTTGCTTCGCGCGCGTGACGCGATGGATCGAGGCTACTCTCAGGCGCTTGACGTCGCCGCGCTGGCCCGCATCGCCTGCAGCTCCGAGGCGCACTTCATCCGGAGCTTCCGTGCGACGTTCGGCGAGACGCCGCACCGCTACCTCCAGCGCCGCCGGGTCGAGCGCTCGATGTTCCTGCTGCGCGAAAGCGACCGCAGCGTCACCGACATCTGCCTCGACGTCGGCTTCAACAGCCTCGGTACATTCAGCCGCACGTTCCGCGAGATCGTCGGCCAGTCGCCGCTCGCCTACCGCCACAGCAGTGCGCCGGTGCAGGGTGTGGTTCCCAACTGCTTCACGATGGCGTGGGCGCGACCGAGCAGTTTCGGAGAAGCCGGCCCGGCGGGCGCCCTGGTAAAGTCGGCGCCATGAAGAACTTCAACGCAATCACCCACGCGCACATCTGGGTCCTCGATCACCAGGAGGCTCTCGACTTCTACGTCGGCAAGCTCGGACTGGAGGTCAAGGCCGATTACACCCAAGGCGGCTTTCGCTGGCTCACCGTCGGCGTTGCCGGCGAGCCGGTCCCCGAGATCGTGCTCGACGTCCCGGGCCCGCCGGTGATGGAAGAGAAGATCGCCGAGCAGGTTCGGGAGCTCGTCACGAAGGGCGCAACCGGAGTGGTCATGGTGCTCCGCACCGACGACTGCTTCGGCACCTACGAGCGGCTCCGCGCCAAGGGCGTCGAGTTCACGCAGGAGGCGACCGACCACGGCTACGGGATCGACTGCGGCCTGCGTGATCCGTTCGGCAATCAGATCCGCATCCTGCAGCCGAAGGCCTGGCAGGGCTAGCGGAGGGGATCGGGAGAAGAGGGTCTTGGATCGGGTGAGGCGCCGCTTCGGCGCCCCTTACTTCACCCACACCGTCTTGATGTTCACGAACTCCCGGATTCCCACCTCCGAAAGCTCCCGTCCGTAGCCGGACCGCTTGATGCCCCCGAAGGGAAGGCGCGGGTCGGACTTCACCATGCCGTTGACGAAGACGCTGCCGGATTGGATCTCGGCGGCGAGAGTCTCCCCGCGGGCGGAATCGGCGGTCCAGATACTGGCGCCGAGGCCCAGGGTGGAGAGGTTGGCGAGCTCGACGGCGTGGTTGGCGTCGCGGGCGCGGGTGACCGCCGCCACGGGACCGAAGGTCTCTTCGTCGAAAGCCGCCATGCCCGGCTCCACTCCGGTGAGGACCGTCGGAGCGTAGTAGAAGCCCTCGCCATCCAGGCGGCGGCCGCCGGTGCGGAGCGTGGCGCCGGCCGCCACCGTCGCTTGCACCTGCGCGTCCAGCGACTGGAGCAGATCCTCCCGGGCCATGGGGCCGACCTCGTTGCCGCGGTCCATCGGATCTCCCACCTTCAGCGCCGCCATGGCTTGGACGAATTCCTCCTCGAAGCGGTCGGCGACCGACTCCTCGACGAGAAAGCGCTTGGCGGCGATGCAGCTCTGGCCGGAGTTGATGGTCCGCGCCTTGGCCGCCTGCTTGCCGGCCTCCACCGGATCGACGTCGCCGAGGACGATGAACGGATCGGAGCCGCCCAGCTCGAGGACGGTCTTCTTGAGATTCCTCCCAGCCTCGGTAGCCACCTCCATGCCGGCCTTTTCGCTGCCGGTGAGGGTGACGGCGCGGATCACGGGGTGAGCAATGACGCGCTTGACCTTCTCCGAGGAGATGAGGAGCGTGGTCATCGCTCCATCCGGGAATCCGGCGTCGCGGAAGACCTCCTCGATGGCGAGGGCGCAGCCGGGGACGTTCGAGGCGTGCTTCAGCAGGCCGACGTTACCCGCCATCAAGGCGGGAGCGGCGAAGCGGAAGAGCTGCCAGAAGGGGAAGTTCCACGGCATGATGGCGAGCACCGGGCCGAGTGGATCGTAGCGGACGAAGCTGCGGGTGGCGTCCGTGGCCACCGTTTCCGGGGCCAGGAACCGCTCCGCGTGCTCGGCGTAGAAGTCGCAGACCCAGGCGCACTTGTCGATCTCGGCCTCGGAAGCGGCGATGGTCTTGCCCATCTCCTCGGTCATCGTCCGGCCGTAGTCGCCGGCTCGGTCGCGCAGCAGATCTGCCACCCGGGTCATGAGGCGCGACCGTTCGCCGAAGGGAACTTTGCGCCAGGAGGGGAAGGCGGCTTCCGCCCGCGCCAGGATCTCGTCGACCTGGGTATCGTCGTGTCCGGGATAATCGCGGATCAGCTTACCGGTGGCGGGATTGACGGCTTTCATGGTTTGAGGCCTCGCTTTGGGGCGGGGCGAAAATGGCGGAGAGGGAGGGATTCGAACCCTCGGTCCGGGTTTACCCCGGACAACTGCTTAGCAGGCAGCCCTGTTCGGCCACTCCAGCACCTCTCCGTGCGGTCCGGCAGGGAGAGCACATTGTAGGGGGTGAAGGGCCGGGAGTCAAAAATCCCGCGATAGACTGTCCTCGCCCCATGGGGGCTCTTACCGTGGAGACAGCGCAAATGGCCGAACCGAACGTGGACCAGCTCGCCATCAACACCATCCGATTCCTCGCCGTGGACATGGTCGAAGCGGCCCAGTCCGGTCATCCTGGCGCCCCTCTGGGGCAGGCACCCATGGCGTATCTCCTGTGGACGCGCTTCCTGCGCCACAACCCGGCCAATCCGGACTGGCCGAACCGCGACCGGTTCGTCCTCTCCTGCGGCCACGCCTCGGCGCTGATCTATGCCCTCCTCCATCTCGCCAGCTACGGCCTGCCGATGGAGGAGCTGAAGCGTTTCCGCCAGTTCGGCTCCAAGACGCCGGGCCACCCCGAGCACGAGCTGACCCGCGGCGTCGAGACCACGACCGGCCCCTTGGGCCAGGGGCTCGCCAACTCGGTCGGCATGGCGATCGCCGAGTGCCTGAGCCGCAACCACTTCAACCGCGAGGGCTTCCCGCTCTTCGACTACCGCGTCTGGGTGTTCGCCAGCGACGGCGACATGGAAGAGGGCGTCACCTCCGAGGCCTGCTCGCTCGCGGGTCACCTGAAGCTCGGCCAGCTCAAAGTCCTCTACGACGACAACCACGTCTCCATCGACGGTCCCACCTCCCTCTCCTTCTCCGAGGATGTGGGCAAGCGGTTCGAGGCCTATGGTTGGTTCGTGCAGCACGTGGCGGACGTCAACGACCTCCAGGAGGTCGAGACGGCGATGAAGGCGGCCGAGGCGGAAACGCATCGCCCGTCGCTGATCGTCGTCCGCACCGTCATCGGCTTCGGCAGCCCCAACCGGGCGGGCACCTCCAAGGCGCACGGCGAGGCGCTGGGACCGGAGGAGACGGCCGCCACCAAGAACGCCCTCGGCTGGCCGCTGGAGCCCACCTTCCTCGTGCCGGAGGGTGCGACGAAGCCGTTCGACGAGGCCCGCGAGCGCGGCCGCAAGCACGAACAGGAGTGGAACGATCTCTACGCCCGCTACAAGGCTGCCTACCCCGAGGAGGCCGCGGATCTCGACGGCCGGCTCGCCGGCAAGCTGCCGGACGGCTGGCAGGACGGCATCCCCGCCTTCAAGCCCGGCGACAAGCCCGTGGCGACCCGCGCGGCGTCCGGCCAGGTGCTCAACGGCATCGCCGGCAAGGTTCCCATGCTGGTGGGCGGCTCGGCCGACCTGACGCCCTCCAACAACACCGCCATCAAGGGCCGCGCCGACTTCGAGGCCGCGAGCCTGGAGGGCCTCTACTTCCGCTTCGGAATCCGCGAGCACGCCATGGGCTCGATCATGAACGGCATCGCCCTCTCGCGGCTCTGGATTCCCTACGGCGGCACCTTCCTCATCTTCTACGACTACATGCGCCCGCCCGTGCGCCTGGCGTCGCTGATGAAGATCCAGACGATCTACGTCTACACCCACGATTCGATCTTCCTGGGCGAGGACGGCCCGACGCACCAGCCCATCGAGCAGCTCGCCGGCCTGCGCTCCGTCCCCGGCCTGACGTTGATCCGCCCGGCGGACGCCATCGAGACGGCCGAAGCCTGGCGCGTCGCCGTCGAGCACCGCCACGGCCCCGTGGCTCTGGCCTTGACGCGGCAGAACCTGCCCATCCTGGAGGAGACGGCGAAAGGGGCGCGCGAAGGATTGCCCAAGGGCGCTTATGTCCTCTCCGATCCCGCGCAGGGCGACCCGGAGATCATCCTTCTGGCCACCGGCTCGGAAGTCTGGCTGGCGGTGGACGCCGCCAAGCAGCTCACCGAGAAAGGCCGGCGCGTCCGCGTCGTGAGCATGCCCTCCTGGGCGCTGTTCGACGCCCAGCCTCAGGAGTACCGTGACTCCGTATTGCCGCCCAAGATTCGCAAGCGCCTCGCCATCGAAGCCGCCTCTCCCCTCGGCTGGCACAAGTACGTCGGCCTGGACGGCGAAGTCCACGGCATCGAACGCTTCGGAGCGTCGGGTCCATACAAGGACCTGCAGAAGGCGTTTGGCTTTTTGCCGGAGGATGTGGTGAAGGTGGCGGAGGAGTTGCTGGGGCGGTAGGAAGGACGCGCCTGGATCGCTTAAAATCAGCCGCGCATTGGGGCGCATCTCTTTTGGAGGGATCGTATGAAAAAGCAGAAGAAGGTCAAGAAGCTGACCTTGGACAAGGAGACCCTCGCCCGGCTGCAACATGTGGTTGGCGGCTTACTGGCGGTGGATAAGCAGGCGAGCGGCGGACCCGACATCTGTTGGTTCTCGGACTGCAACGCCTGCGATTCGAACCTCGGCTGCTGAACAGATGGGGGCGAGTCTTCGCCCCCATCAACCCCGGGTTGGCACCCGGGGCTTCTATGAGGGCCCCGGTTGTCAAGCTCTGAGATCGGTCGTTTCTCTTCGTCCACCTCTTTCTTCGCCGCCTACGATTAGGCGACGGAATCGTCAGCCTGCAGGAAACCGGTCTTTTCGATCTGGGGCTTG
>DASYJD010000044.1:0-23882 GCA_035996875.1 Thermoanaerobaculia bacterium | reverse complement strand
GGCCAACGGCAAGCTGGACCGCCGGGCGCTGCCGTCGCCTGAGGAGACGCGGGAGGACTCGCGCTCCTACACCGCGCCCCGCAACCCGGTGGAGGAGCTGCTGGCCGACATCTGGGCCGAGGTGCTGCGGCTCGACCGCGTCGGCATTCACGATAACTTCTTCGAAATCGGCGGGCATTCGCTGCTGGCGGTGCGAGCCGTCGCGCGCATCCGCGAGGTGCTGGGATTCGAGGTTTTTCTACGTAGCTTCTTTGAGGCGCCGACGGTGTCGCAACTGACGGCCCGGATCGGAACCGCCGATTCGCCGGACCGCTCCGAGGTCCGGCAGCCGATCTCTCGCATTTCCCGCGAAGGCGAGCTGCCGCTTTCCTTCGGCCAGCAACGACTCTGGTTCCTCGACCTCCTCGAGCCGGCGAGCCCCCTCTACAACCTGCCGGTGGCCTTGCGCTTGCGCGGTCCCCTGGACCCAGCCGTGCTGGAAAAAGTGTTGACCGAGCTGGTCAGGCGGCACGAATCCTTGCGAACAATTTTTCCGCCTGTCGCCGGGCAGCCGGTGCAGACCATCCTGCCGCCGGCTCCAGTATCTTTGGCCACGATCGATCTCAACAGCCTCGGCTGCCACTTGGAGGTCGAGTTGCTCGCGCTCGCCGCTGCGGACGCTCGGCGGGCCTTCGATCTCGCCGCCGGCCCCCTCTTTCGCGCGTCGGTGGTGAAGCTGGGTCGGGAAGACCACGCCATTTTGCTGGGCCTCCACCACATCGTGGGCGATGGCGTGTCCATGGGCGTCCTTCTGAAGGAGTTGGGAGAGCTCTACGCTGCCTTCGCCGCAGGGAACCCTTCTCCCTTGCCCGACCTGCCGATCCAGTATGCCGATTTCGCTTCATGGCAGCGGCGAAATCTCGGCGATATCCTGGCCCGGGGGCTCGCGCTCTCGAAGGCAAGACTTGCATATCTACCCCCTCTGGAGCTGCCGACCGACCGTCCGCGGCCGGCCGAACAGCGTTTTTTCGGTGCCACTCAGAGACTGGTAATCGCCGCCGGCACCGTGGCCGCGGTACGCGAGATCGGCCGTCGCGAAGGCGTCACCCCTTTCATGGTGCTACTCGGAGGCTTGGGCGCTTTGCTCGGGATGCTTGGGCGCCAGGAGAACGTCATCGTGGGGTCGCCGATCGCCGGCCGGTCGCGCCCGGAGACGGAAGGGCTGATCGGTTTCTTCGTCAACACCCTGGTTTTGCCGCTGGATCTCTCGGCCGCCCCCAAGGTCCATGACCTGCTGGCGCGGGTCCGTGAAACGTGCCTCGCGGCCTACGACAGCCAGGATGTGCCGTTCGAGCGCCTGGTCGAAGAGCTGCGGCCAGGTCGCGACCTGAGCCGCTCTCCTCTGTTCCAGGCAATGCTGGCTCTGGAGCCTGAGCTGCGGGTCCCGCCGCTGCCGAGGATCGATGCCGAATATCTCGGCCTGGACACGGGCACTTCCAAGCTCGACCTCCTACTTTCTCTGTCGCAGCCCAGCGACAGATTCGAGGGCAGCTGGGAATTTGACACCGACCTGTTCGACCGCGTCACGATTCAACGTTGGTCAGCATCTTTTCAGACCCTGCTGGCCACGATGTCGGCCGACCCGTCCTTACCGATCGCCGAGCTGCCCCTGCTGTCGGCAGCCCAGCGGCAGCAGATGGTTCACGAGTGGCAGGGAGCGCCTGAGCGGGGGCGCCTGGGCTGTTTGCATCAGTCTTTCTTCGTGCAGGCAGGACTGACACCAGAGGCCGTCGCCGTAGTGGCGGGAGAGACGCGGATCACCTATGGGGAACTGGCGCGGAGCGCCCGGTTTCTGGCGAGAAGGCTGTGCCGTCTAGGCGTCGGGCCCGAGGTTCCAGTAGGGCTATGCGTCGACCGCACGCCGGAGCTGCTCGTAGGTGTCCTGGGAGTACTCGCTGCGGGCGGAGCCTATCTGCCCTTGGATCCGGCTTATCCTGCGGCGCATCTCGCCTTCGCGCTGGAGGACTCTCGAGCTCCGATCGTTCTGGCGTCGGCAACGACTTTGGACCGCCTGCCCCCCAGCCGCGCAAGGATCGTCAGGCTGGACGCCGAGGAAGCGCCTTCGGCCAACGGTGGTAGCGCCGTCGTTTCGGGGGTGGGACCCGGCAACCTTTCCCATGTCATCTACACCTCGGGTTCGACCGGACGCCCCAAAGGGGTTGCCATCGAGCACCGTAGCGGCCTCGCCCTCGTGACCTGGGCGGAAGGGGTCTTCACAGCCGAAGAGGTCAGCCGCGTCCTGTTCTCCACCTCAATCTGCTTCGACCTTTCGATTTTTGAGCTGTTCGTGCCATGGAGCCGGGGCGGAGCGGTGGTGCTGGCCGAGACGGCCCTGCAACTGCCCGAGTTGCCGGCTCGCGACGAGGTGACTTTGATCAATACGGTTCCCTCGATCATGTCGGAGCTCGTGCGCAATGGCGGGGTTCCCGGAGCTGTGAGGGTAATCAACCTGGCCGGCGAGCCGTTACGGGAAGATCTGGTGCGGAGCCTCGAGCAGCTGGGGACGGTGGAGAAGGTTTTCAACCTCTACGGCCCAACCGAAGATACGACTTACTCGACCTGGGTCCGCGTGGACGGGAAACCGGGAGCGCCAACGATCGGTCGGCCGATCGGCGGTACCCGCGCTTACGTAGCGGACGGTTGTCTCGAGCTGCTGCCGCCGGGCGTGATCGGTGAGCTTTGTCTGGGAGGTCTCGGTCTCACTCGCGGTTACCTGGGGCGACCGGAGCTGACGGCGGAACGGTTTGTACCTGATCCCTTCGCTTCGGCCAGCGGTGAGCGGCTGTACCGCACAGGTGACCTTTGCCGCCTACGGTCGGATGGTGAGATCGAGCTCCTGGGCCGCCTCGATCACCAGGTAAAGTTACGAGGCTTCCGAGTCGAGTTGGGTGAGATCGAGGCGGTATTGGCTACCTGCCCAGGAGTGCGGGAGGGGGCGGTGTTGGTCAAGGAGAGTGCGAAGTCAGGGGCTTTCCTCGTCGCCTACGTTGTGGTTGAGGAGGCCGACGCCGGTACGGCCGCTGCTCTGCGGCGTCTTCTGGAGGAAAAACTTCCTTCTCACATGGTGCCTTCGGCGTACATGTTCTTGGTGGCGCTGCCGCGGACGCCCAACGGCAAGCTGGACCGGAAGGCTCTGCCCGCTCCTGATATCCCCCGGTCAGCTGCGGCCCCGATGGCGCCGGAAACGGCATCGGAAGAGCTCTTGAGCGGGATCTGGGCGGATGTTCTGGGGTGCGAAAAGATAGGAAGGGAAGACGACTTCTTTGCCCTCGGTGGGCACTCCCTGTTGGCCACCCGGGTGCTTTCGCGGATACGACAGATCTTCCGGGTTGAGCTCCCGCTGCGTGCCGTTTTCCTCCAGCCCACTTTGGCCGGCTTGGCGCGATCTATCGAGCAGGCTGAAGGATCGCGGACAGGGGAGCCCCAACCGCCAATCGTGGCGATTCCCCGCCATGGCGATCTACCGCTTTCCTTTGCGCAGCAGCGCCTTTGGACCGTCGACCAGATCGAGCGCGGCGCGCTGTACAACGTGCCGATCGCCGTTCATTTACGGGGGCAACTGCACGCCACCGCGTTCAGGAAGGCCCTCGAAGAGATTATCCGGCGCCATGAAGTGCTGCGCACGACGTTTCCCGCGGATCAGGGCCGGCCGCGTCAACGGATCTCTCCCGCCGTGTCCCCCTGGCAGCTCCCGATGGTCGATCTTGCCGGGCTCGAGCCGGTGCACCGAGAGGCGGAAAGCGCGAACCTGGCTGCGGCGGAGGCGGTGCGGCTTTTCGATCTCAGCCTGGGTCCCTTGCTGCGCACCACCCTGCTGCGTTTGGAGCGCGAGAGCCACATCGCGCTGATCACCATGCACCACATCGTCGCGGATGCCTGGTCCGTCGGCATCCTGATCCGCGAGCTGACGGCGCTGTACCGCACCGGCATTGATGAGCAACCTGCTGTGCTCCCCAACCTCCCGATTCAATATGCCGACTTCGCCGCCTGGCAGAGGCTGATGCTTCAGGGCGAGGCGTTGCAGTCCCTCCTGAGCTACTGGCGCGAGCAGCTTTCGGGGATCCCGCCGCGGCTTGACCTACCGACTGACCGGCCGCGGGGCGAGCGGTGGAGCGGCCGAGGCTCGGCTCACACCGTTCATCTTTCGGCGGGGCTCGCCGGCGAGCTGCGCTCGTTGAGCCGGCGCCAGAACGCAACCCTCTTCATGGTGCTTTTTGCGGGGTTTCAGCTCCTCCTTTCTCGACTGGCCCGGCAAACCGACATCGTCGTCGCCACCGACGTCGCCGGTCGTACGCGTCTGGAGATCGAGCCCCTGATCGGCTTCTTCGTCAATCTTCTTGTCTTGCGGACCCGGATGGAAGACAACCCTCTTGTCACCGAGCTCTTGCAACGGGTCCGGGACACGAGCCTCGGCGCCTATGCTCATCAAGACCTGCCCTTCGACAGGCTGGTCAAGGATCTGCAGCCTGACCGCCCCGCCGGCGGCACACCCCTCGTCCAGGTCGAGCTCCTGATGCAGAACACGCCGAGTGAGCAGCTGGCGCTCCCTGGCCTGGAGCTGTCGCTGATCGACGGCGAAACCCGCTGGGCAAAGTTTGATCTCGCAGTCTTCGTCTCCGAAGAACCGCAGGGGCTGAACATCACCTGGAACTACGCCTCCGATCTCTTCGACCCGAAAACCGTCGCTCGCTGGGCGTCGCAGTACGCCAGGCTCCTCGAAGCCTTAGTCCGCCGACCCGAGTCGAGGATCGCGGATCTCGAGGTCCTGAGCGAAGAGGAGAAGGCGGAGAGAGCTCTCCAGAAGGGTGGCAGGGAAACCAAGCTCCGGCAACTCATGCAGACGGGCCGGACCGAGACCCCCACCGGGGCGCAGGTCGATTTCTCCACCGTGGAGCCAGGGAAGATCCTGCCCTTGGTCGTGCGCCCGCTGGCGGACGTTGTCGACCTCGCAGGATGGGTTGCCGGTAACCGGAAACTGATCGAGAGCAGGCTGCTGCAGCACGGCGCCATCCTCTTTCGGGACTTTTCTCTCGGCTCCGCGGCGGATTTCGAGCGCCTGGCCGGCACGCTCTGCTCTCAGCTCCCGGGGTATCGGAACAACCTCTTCTTCGGTGCACAAGTGGCACTGGAGGGAGACGAAATGCAACTGATCGACTGCCGCGAAGCCTTCCGGCGGCTGGACTCGCGGACCGTGGACCACCTGCGTCACAAGCAGATTCTCTGCCTTCGCAGTTACTCCATGGGCTCCGCAATGAGCTGGCAGTCGTGGTTCGGCACCGATGACAAGTCGGTGGTGGAGGACCTCTGCCGCCGCACCGGTATCGCGGTCGAATGGCTCGCGGGGAACGGCGCGCTCACCAAGCAACTTTGCTTCGCCGTGATTCGCCACCCGGAGACGGCCGAAGAGGTTCTTTTCCACCCGTTGCTCCTTCCAGAGGACCTGCCGTGCACCGTCCGCTATGAGGACGGAAGCCCGATCGAGAGCTGGGTAAAGGAGGAGATCGGCCGGGCCTATGAGGAGAGCACCGTCACTTTCCGCTGCCGCAACGGCGACGTCGTCCTCCTCGACAACGTCCTGACCGTCCAAGGACAAGATCCATTCATGGGTCCTCGCAAGATTGTCGTTGCGAGGGCCGACCTGATCGGCCGGAGCCAGATGACGGACGCTGTGACAGCGGTCCAGGACTGACCAGGAGGGGAAAGGAAAAGAATGCTCCAGGCAATGACACAGTCCCAGCGCTTATCTCTCCAGCAGCGGCGCGTCTGGCTTCAGCAGCGTAGCGGCGAGGCCTTTCACGGCCAGATCGCGCTGAAGATTGAGGGGGACCTCGACAGTGGGCGACTGAGGGAGGCGCTGCGCGCCATCGTCCGCCGGCACGAGATCCTGCGCACCGTGTTCCGGCGGCTGCCTGGGATGAAGGTCTCGACGCAGAGTGTCCTGGCTGAGTTGGAGCCGGCTTGGCGTGAGGTGGAGCTGGGCGACGACGAAATCGAGCGGTTCCTCGGCGCGGAACGGAGCGCCCCTTTCGACTTGGCTGCGGGTCCCTTGCTACGCGCTACCCTGGCGCGCACAGGAGACAAGCGCCACGTCCTTGCCGTGGGTCTGCCGGCGCTTTGCGCCGACGCGAAGACTCTGGCGAACCTCATGCGTGAGCTTGCCGCGGCCTATGCCGGTGAGCCGCTTGACGAGGAGTCGCTGCAGTATGCCCAGTTCACCGAGTGGCAGAGCTCGCTGCTGGACGACAGGAACGAGGACACCGAGCGGGGTCTCGCCTTCTGGAATCGCAACCAGGGAAGAGCCGAGGACCTACCCAACCTGCCTCTGACGCGCGGGCGGACGGGTAGAGAAACTGCGGAAGCAGTGCCGGTGTCTCTGGTGGCGAAAGGGTCGGGGGATCTCCTCTCGGCGACCCCAGAGTTCTCGTTGGAAAGATTCCTTCAGGCCGCTTGGGCAAGCTTTATCTGGCGGCTGAGCGGCGCGCCGGAAGTGACCTTGGGGACCGAGCTTCATGGCCGCCAGTACGAGGCGATGGACAGCGCCTTTGGGCTCTATGCCAGAGTCGTTCCCTTGCATTGCCACCTTCGCGCGAGCCTTCGTTTCGATGAGGTGGTGCAACATCTCGAGTTACAGATGCAGGAAACCGAACAATGGCTCGATTTCTATGAGGCTACGCCGGAACCGAGGCAGGAGGACAACAGATTTCCGGTTGGCTTCCATTACGAGGCGGTGGCGGCGCCGATCGAAGCGGGTGGTCTCATATTCTCGGTGCACAGCCAGCTCTGCCGTACGGAGCTTTTCGGCCTCCAGCTCAGAGTCCGCCATGGCACGGATCTGCAGCTCGAGCTGGAATTCGACGCGGGTCTCTACCAGCGCCGGGACGTGGAAGCTCTCGCCGGTCGGTTCGCGCGTCTGATCCATCACGCCGTACGCAAAGGCTCGTCTCAAATCGGCGAGTTGGAGCTCCTGAGTCCTGAGGAGCGGCACTGGACGATCTTCGAGCTCAACGATACGGATTCTTTCGGCGGCGCCGGCTCGCCATCTGCAGCACTGGCCGAGCTCGCGTCCCTTCGTCCCGGGAATGTCGCGCTGGCGATCGGCGAGGAGCGTTGGACCCTGGTCGATCTCGAGCAGCGGGTTGACCGGCTTGCAAGGCGCCTGCGGGCCGCAGGAGTCGGTCCCGACTGCCTGGTTGGCGTTTGCTTGGAGCGCTCGCCGGTGCTTCTGGCGGCGCTGTTGGCCGTGCTCAGGGCGGGGGGGGCTTATGTTCCGCTCGATCCCTCGTCGCCACCCGCTCGCCTGCGCGGCATCCTGGAGGACAGCGGAGCTTCTGTGCTGCTGACCCGGGAGATTTACCGCGATTGGCGGCTAGAGCCGGAGGGCCTTGAAGTGATTTGTCTGGAGGGTGCCCAAGGCGAGGCGGCTGGGCCGGTCGATGAAGGCCCGTTCCCGGTGCCTGGTCCGGACAATCTTGCCTATGTCATCTACACCTCCGGATCGACCGGAAGGCCCAAGGGAGTGATGGTCTCCCGGGCCGGGCTGGAACATTACCTGGCTTGGGCCGTGCGGGCCTACAGCTCATCGGCTGAGGTGGGAAGCATTCTCCACTCTCCGGTGGCTTTTGATCTCGCGGTGACCAGCCTCTTCGTGCCGTTGCTCGGCGGCAAGCCGCTCGTCTTGCTCCCCGAGGAGAACGGGATCGAGTCGCTGGATGCGGCGCTTGGAGCCGGTGTCGACTTCCTGAAGCTCACCCCTTCGCAGCTCCAGGTTCTCAGCGGCCTCTTGTCAGCGGAAGCTTTGGCGAACGTTTCCGCCCTGGTTATCGGGGGAGAGGAGCTGCGGGGGGAGATCCTGGAATCGTTGCGTCGCCGGTCACCGCGCCTGCGCTTGATCAACGAGTATGGGCCTACAGAAACCGTGGTGGGCTGCTGCGTTTACGAGGTTCCGGAGGGAGAGCCGGCGGCTGGGCCGGTGCCGATCGGACGGCCGATCGCCAACACAAGGCTCTACGTGCTCGACGGCGAGCTGCGGCCGGTAGTCGCAGGAGTCCCCGGCGAGCTGTTCATCGGAGGAATGGGGCTGGCGCGGGGTTATCTGGGAGCGCCGGCGTTGACCGCCTCAGCCTTCGTCCCCGACCCTTTTGACCAGATGCCCGGAAGCCGTCTGTACCGGACGGGCGACCTGGCCCGCCACCTGCCGGACGGGACGCTCGAGTACCTGGGCCGCATCGACCACCAGATCAAGCTGAGAGGATTCCGCATCGAGCCGGGCGAGATCGAAGCCCAACTCGCTCAGCACCCCGGAGTCCGCGAGTCCGTGGTCGTGGCGCGCGAAACCGAGCCAGGCCGCAAGGAGATCGTGGCTTACGCCCTCGCCCGGCAATCACCCATACCGGATGCGGAATTGCGCTCCCTGCTGAAGGCGAAACTGCCCCCCTACATGATCCCGGCGGCCTTCGTCTGGCTGGAAGCATTGCCGCGGACCCGGAGCGGCAAGCTCGACAGGAGGGCACTGCCTGCCCCCGAGCGGCTCACCACCGCTCGCCAGCGGCCCGAGTATGTAGCGCCGAACAACCAAGCGGAAGAGATTCTGGTGGAAATCTGGAATCAGGTGCTGAATGTTGAACGCATCGGAATCCATGACAATTTTCTGCAGCTCGGCGGCGATTCGATCATGGGTATCCAGGTGGTCGCGCGCGCCAACCAAGCGGGTCTTCGCCTGACGCCTCGCCAGGTCCTCGAGCATCCGACAGTCGCCGAGCTCGCGCGGGTGGCGGGCTTCGACGATCCCGTACGGGCCGAGCAAGGACTCGTGACAGGGGCCACGCCGCTGACGCCCAACCAGCATAGGTTCCTCGCCAACGACCCGATCGATCCCGATCATTTCAATCAGTCGCTGCTTTTTGAAGTCGGGCTGCCGCTCGATTCCGGTCTTCTCTATCGCTCTCTGGTCCACTTGCTCAGACATCACGATGCGCTCCGTCTGCGTTTCCAGTACCAGCCTGAGGGATGGGTCCAGGAGATCGCGGCACCGGAAGACCAGGTACCTTTCACGCGGGTCGACCTATCGGTGATCCCCCCCGATGAACGGACGGCCTGCCTCATGGCCGCAGCGGCTGGTCTTCAGGGCAGCCTGGGTCTCGAGCGAGGCCCTGTCGTCAGGGTCGCGCAGTTCGATCTGGGGCCGTCCGAGTCCCAGCGGTTGCTATTCATCATCCACCATATGGTGATCGACGGCGTCTCCTGGCGGCTGGTGCTGGAGGATCTCGAGCGGTGTTACGAGCAGCTTCGGTCCAACCAGAAAGTGGCCCTGCCCTCGAAGACGAGCTCGTTCAAGGAGTGGGCGCTACGCCTGGCTGACTTCGCGCGCTGGGAGGTGGTGGAGCGGGAGGCTGGCTATTGGCTTGCCGAGTCGCGTGCAAACCCTGGGCGGTTGACCCCTGACTTTCCCGGTGGGATCCACACCGTCCGCTCGGAACGCATGGTCCGGGTTTCCCTCGACCCCGATGCGACACGGGTACTGCTGACGGAGGTGCCGAGGACCTTCAACGCGGAGGTCGACCAGGTGCTGCTCGCGGCACTGGCGCATACGCTAGCTCGTGCCACCGGTTCGCGCCGGGTGCTGATCGATCTCGAAGGACACGGTCGCGAGGGTCTCTTCGAGGATCTCGATCTGTCGCGAACCCTCGGATGGTTTACCTTGAACTGCCCGGTGCTGCTGGACCTCGGCACTGCCGTGGGGCCAGGAGAGACTCTGTCGACGGTTCGCGAGCAGATCCGGAAGATACCCAATCGCGGGGTCGGATACGGTCTTTTGCGGTACATGCAGAACGAGGGTTCTGAAATCGCTCGGCTTCTCAGGCAGATGCCTGCCGCCGAGGTTGCTTTCAATTATCTGGGTCAGCTCGATCGCCCGCTCTCGGACTCCTGGTCCTTCCGGGTTGCCCGCGAGTACACCGGCAACACCCGGAGCCCGCGCGGACTCGGCGACCATTTACTCTCGGTCGATGGGAGCCTCGGTAACGGCCGCTTGGAGGTGAGCTGGACGTTCAGCCAAGATCTCTTCCGGCGCGAGACGGTCGAGGCCTTGGCGAACGATTTCGTCCGCTATTTACAGTCTATGATCGAGCAGGGCCGAGCGCTCGACACGGAGGCACTCCAGCCAGCGGATTTCCCGCAGGCAGAGATCAGCCCCGAAGACCTGGCACGGGTTTTGGCCAGCTTCCAGAGCGGAGATGCAGGCGAGTGAAGCCGGAAACCCCTGAGGACTTGTACAAGTTGTCTCCCAGCCAGGCCGGAATCCTTTTCCACAGCCTGCTGACGGATGGGGACGACGTCTACTCGCAGCTTACGACGAGCGAGCTGAGGGGAAAGCTAGATCCCGTCGCTTTCGAGCAGGCCTGGCAGCGAGCGGTGGACCGCCATACCATCCTGCGCACCTCCTTCCTGTGGGAGGGGCTGGAGAAACCTCTCCAGGTCGTCCACCGGCAGGTGCGTCTAGCCCTGGACTACCGCGATTGCCGCGCCCTCTCGGAAGCTGGAAAGCGGCGGGAGTTGGAGGTCCTTTTGGCCGCGCACCGGAGGCAGGGGTTCGACCTCGCCGTGCCGCCGTTGATGCGTGTCGCCCTGCTGCGTCTCACCGACGAAACCCATCAACTGGTCTGGGGATACCATCATCTGATCCTGGATGGCTGGTCGATCCCTCTGCTCACGCAGGAAGTTCTCGACACCTATCGGGCGATTCGCCGCGGAGCGGAGCCGGTCCTGGCCCCCTCGTGCGCCTTCCGTCACTACATTGAATGGCTACAACGGCAGGACCTGGGACGCGCGGAGGCTTTCTGGCGGCGGACCCTGGCGGGTATCGACTCGCCTTCGGTGCTCGAAGGCGACCGGGAATCTACAGGCGAGGACGAACGGCGCGGCACGGAGCCAGCCGGCTTCGGCCATCGCAAAACCTTCCTCGCACCGGCCGCCGCGGCGGCGCTCCAGGAGATGGGACGGCGCAACGGCTTGACTCTCAACACTCTCGTCCAGGGCGCGTGGGCTCTGCTCCTCGGGCGGTATACGGGCCGACGGGACGTGCTCTTCGGAACGGTCTTTTCCGGGCGCCCGGCCGATCTGGCTGGCGCCGAACGAATGATCGGGGTGTTGATCAACACCCTGCCCATTCGCGCCCGTTTGACGCCTGAGGATGAGCCCCTGCTCTCCTGGCTCGCCGGCTTCCAGCAACATCTTTTCGACGTCAGCCAATTCGACTTCAGCCCTCTGGTCGACGTGCAGGGATGGAGCGAGGTGCCACGGGGCCGGCCTCTATTCGAAAGTCTGGCGGTGCTCGAGAACTATCCCCTGGGCGAGTCCCCCGCGACGGAGGATGGCGGCGATGTCCTGGCGGTCGACAACGCTGAGTTCGGGACCTCGACGAACTACCCCTTGACGCTGCTTGTCGGGGTGGCGGGTACAATGACGTCGCTCGACCTGATCTACGACCGGAGCCGTTTCGGCGAAGTCCTGATGGCACGGCTCCTCGGACACTACGTCCATCTGCTCGAGACCCTGCCGGTCGATCTCCGGCGCCGCCTGATCGATCTGGAGCTGCTCACGCTCGCGGAGAGGCACCAGATCCTGAGCGAATGGAACGACACCTGGCACCCTCAGAGTGCCGCCCGGTCCCTCGCCGATCTCTTCATTCATCAAGCGGCGCGCACTCCAGACGCCGTCGCGGTGGTGGCGGGGACGGCGCGGGTGAGCTACGGCGAGTTGCATGCGCGCGTGGAACGTTTCGCCAGGCACCTGCGATCTCTGGGTGTGGGCCCGGAAGTGCGGGTGGGACTTTGTGCCGAGCGCTCGATAGAGATGCTGGTCGGTATGCTGGGGATTCTTGTTGCCGGCGGTGCATACCTTCCCCTTGACCCTGCGTATCCGAAAGAGCGTTTGGCTTTCATGCTCGCGGATACCGAAGTGCCGGTGCTCGTGACTCAGGAACGGCTCTGCAAATCGTTGCCGATCCAGAGTGCCAGGGTGGTCTTCCTTGATCGGGAAGAGGAGAACGGGGAGGCGGGCGACAGCGTGACGATCGGCAGGGCGGAGCCGGGCAACCTCTCGTCCGTGATCTATACCTCGGGTTCCACAGGAACACCCAAGGGGGTCGGCCTTGAGCACCGCTCGGCTCTTGCTCTGCTCAACTGGGCGGCCGAGCGCTTCGGTGACACCGAGGTCGCCGGGGTCTTGGCAACCACCTCGATCTGCTTTGATCTCTCGGTCTTCGAGATCTTCGTTCCGTTGACGCGGGGCGGCACCGTCATCCTGGTGCGCGACGCTCTCGACGCGGCTCAGGCATCTCCCGGGGTGGAGACTCTGCTCAACACGGTCCCCTCAATCCTCGCCGAGATGGTACGGACCGACTCCTTTCCGGCCGCCGTGCGTACCGTCAACCTCGCCGGCGAGCCGCTGACGCGCGATCTCGTCACTCGCATCTATGCTCGGAGCTCAGTCGAGAGGGTGTGGAATCTCTATGGCCCCACGGAAGACACCACCTATTCGATGGCGGCCTTGGTGCCGGCGGAGGGTGATCGGGTTTTCATTGGACGTCCGATCGCAAACACCAGTGCCTACCTGCTCGATCCTGCAGGCCGGCCGTCTCCTCTCGGGGTCGCGGGAGAGCTCTATTTGGGAGGCGCCGGTCTGGCGCGAGGATATCTCGGGCGTCCCGACCTGACGGCTGAGAAGTTCGTTCCTGATCCTTTCGGCACCGAGCCGGGAGCGCGCCTGTATAGAACCGGCGACCGGGCACGCATGGCAGCGGATGGCCAGCTCGAGTTTCTCGGCCGCTTGGATCAGCAGGTCAAGATCCGCGGTTTCCGCATCGAGCTTGGTGAGATCGAAGCAGCGCTCCAGACCCATCCCGCAGTTGCCAACACGGTCGTAGCAGTATCGCGGGAGGGTGCCGGCGAACCTCGTATCGTGGCTTACCTGGTGCCGAACGGCGGCCTACTGCCAGCGCTTTCGGAGATGAGGAGCTTTCTGCGCCAGCGCCTGCCGGACTTCATGCTCCCCTCGGCCCTGGTCGAGCTCCCGAGCCTGCCGCTGACGCTCAGCGGTAAGATTGATCGCAAGGCGCTGCCACTGCCGAGCACTCGCGGGAGGCTGGAGCCCGGCGCCCGTCGACTGCCTCGCAACCCGACCGAAGAGGTGGTCGCCGGGATCTGGTCAGTCGTAATTGGAGTTGAACAAATCGGCATTGACGACGATTTCTTCGAGATCGGCGGACATTCTCTGATGGCGACGCAAGTGGTCTCCAGACTCCGTCAGACCCTGGCTGTCGAGCTCTCTCTGGCAAGTCTTTTCAGCGCGCCGACCGTTGCCCGTTTGGCCGAGCGCGTGGACGAAGAGATTCGAATCGGCGCCGGGATACGGTCTTCGCCTCTCTCGCGGGTTCCCCGTGACAGAAGTCTGCCCCTCTCTTTCTCCCAGGAGCGTCTCTGGGTGATGGACCAGCTCGATCCGGAGTTCTCCAACCTGCCTCTCGCAGTCCGCATCGTGGGTCCTCTCCTGCTGCCTGTCCTCGTGCGCGCTCTGTGTCAGGTCGCCGCTCGGCACGAGTCGCTCCGTACCCGATTCGTTATGGACGGGGATGAGCTTAGGCAGGTGGTCGATCCACCGCAGCAGGTTGCCGTGCCGTTCGTCGACCTTTCCGGCCTCGCGCCGGAGGCGCGCCATCGTGAGGCTCAGGGCATCGTCCATGACGAGGGATGGCGCCGCTTCGATCTGGAACGCGGTCCGCTGTTGAGGGCGCGCCTCCTGCGGCTAGACGCTGCGGAGCACGTCGTACTCCTGGCGACTCATCACATCGCTTCAGATGCATGGTCATTGGGAATCCTCATCCGCGACGTCACCTCGCTCTACGCGGCCCTGTCGCGAGGAGGTTTGCCGTCCTTGCCGGAGTTGCCGATCCAGTATGCGGACTTCGCGGTCTGGCAGCGGGGGTTGCTGAATGGAGAGTTCGTCCAACAGCAAATGGACTTCTGGCGCCGGCACCTGGCCGAGAGCGCTCCGATCCTCGATTTGCCCTTTGATTCGGGGATTCTGGTCTCCCGGGAGCGCCACGAAGGCCGGCGGGTGCTCGAGCTCCCGCGATCATTGACGTCGGGGCTGAGGCAGCTTGGCCACCGGGAGGGCGCAACCCTCTTCATGACTCTGCTTGCAGTCTTTCAGGTCCTGTTCTCACGTTACTCCGGGCAGGAGCGGTTCAATATCGGATCGACGATCGCTGGCCGCGGCCGCCTGGAGACGGAAGGTTTGATTGGCTTTTTTGTCAACACCCTGGTCTTCCCATCCGACCTCGCGGGTGATCCAACTTTTCGCAAGCTGCTGCGGCGGGTTCGGCAGGCGGCCCTGGGTGCCTACGCGCATCAGGACCTGCCCTATGAAAAACTCCTCGAAGATCTGCAGCCTTTGCGCCGGCCAGGGATCAATCCCCTCTTCCAGATTCTCTTGACGCTCCACAACGTGCCTCCCGTCCCGGGCGAGCTTTCGCTCTCAGAGCTTCGCCTGTACCCATTCGAGCTTGAGAGTGAGCGGCTACGCTCGGGCTTGTTCTTTGACATCCAATTGGCGGAGGGCCAGGAAGGGCTGGCCGGGGTTTTGCGATACCGGCGCGGCTTGTTCCAGGAGGGTTGGATCGATCGCCTGCTGGAGCAGCTTCTCCATTTGAGTCTCCAGATTGTTGAGCGGCCGGATGCGCCCATTTCTACTTTGGATCTGATGGGTGTGGAAGCGGCGGTCGCCGTCTATTTCAACGACGATTTGGAGTCATGATGGATTCCGAGCCGGTCCAGGAAATGTTTCGTCGCGCAGCACGGCGTCATTGGGATTGCTTGGCCGTGGAGCATGGGGAACGCGAGGTGACGTACGGTCAATTGGAGGAGCAATCCACTCGGCTGGCGAGTTTCCTGAGAAACCACCGGATCGAGGCAGGGTCCCGGGTGGCGATCCTTTGCCAATACCGGGATTGCCTGATCGCCGCGATCCTGGCTTGTTTGAAGGGGGGCTTTGTCTTCGTGCCTCTGGATCCGGCCTTGCCGCCAGCGCGCCTGGCGACGGTGGTCCAGGAAGTGGAACCGGCATGCTGGATCGTCGAAGCGGGGCTCCTCGACCGGGTGGGTGGGCTCACAAGTGAGACCCGGGTCGTAGTCGTGGACGGAAAAGGTGGGGAGGCTGAGTCCCTGGGTTTGCAGGAGCTCGCAGGATGGCCCTCATATACGGCTGCGGAGCTGCCGGTCGGCCCGGTCGATCTCGACGCGATGTGCTCCATCTACTTCACCTCGGGCTCAACCGGCCGGCCCAAGGCCATCGCGGGCAGGCTCAAAGCGATCGGCCATTTCATTCGTTGGGAGCTGGAGCTATTGGGCGTGGGCGAGGGGGTGCGGGTGAGCCAGCTGACGTCGCCCGCCTTCGATGCATCTCTGCGCGACGTCTTTCTGCCGCTCTGCGCCGGCGGAGTGGCCTGTGCGCCTGCCAGCCGCGAGACAGTGCTGGACCCGGGTGCCTTGCTCGCCTGGCTCGAAACCACTCGCGTCGAGGTAATGCACTGCGTGCCGTCACTGTTTCGAGGACTCCTCGGCGAGGGCCTTTGCCGTGAACGGCTGGCGGCATTGCGTTGGGTGCTGCTGGCCGGGGAGCGCCTACTTCCAGAAGACGTGCGGCGCTGGGTGGAAGTGTTCGGAGACCGTGTGGGCCTGGTCAATCTGTATGGCGCTACGGAGACGACGATGACCAAGCTGTTCTATCGGGTCTCCTCTGCCGATGGGCGGCGAAGCTCGATCCCGATCGGCAAGCCGATGCCTGGGGTGCGGGCAGTGGTGCTCGACGAACGAAGCGGGGTGTGCCCGCTCGGCGTGGTTGGCGAGATCTACGTGCGCACGCCTTACCGCTCGCTGGGCTATTTCAATCGCCCTGATTTGACGCAGGAGGCCTTCGTACCGAACCCGTTGACCGGCGATCCGGACGACCTTGTGTACCGGACGGGAGACTTCGGCCGTCTGCTCGAGGATGGCAATTTTGAGCTGGTGGGCCGGCGCGATCACCAGGTCAAGATTCGAGGGGCGCGTGTTGAGTTGGGAGAGGTGGAGAACGTGCTACGCCGCCACGCCGCGGTCCGCGATCTAGCCGTCGTCGACCGAGCGATCACTGAGGGAGAGGTTCAACTGATCGCCTACGTGGTTCTCGACCGGGAGGTCTCTGCGGGTGAGCTGCGGCGGTTCTGCGCCGAGCAGGTGCCCGACTACATGGTGCCTTCGGTGTTCGCGCAGCTGGCGGCGATCCCGCGGACCGCCAATGGCAAGTTGGATCGGCCGGCGCTGCCGTTGCCGGCGGACGCAAGAGCCGCGCGTGGCGACGGCGGGCGAGCACCGCGAGGTCCGGTCGAAGAGTTGCTGGCCGAGATCTGGATCACGCTGCTGGGATTGCCGCAAATAGGCGTAGACGAGGACTTCTTCGAGCTTGGGGGGCATTCTCTGCTTGCTGTGCGGCTCCTCTCGCGGCTCCGGGCAAGCTTCGGATTGGAGCTGACGCTACGGGCTCTGTTCGATGGTCCCACCATCGCGCAGCTGGCGCGCGCCATCGAAGCGGCGAATCCGCAGGAAGGAATGCCGCCACCGCTGGTGCCGGTGGCGCGCGATGGCCCCTTGCCCCTCTCCTGGGCGCAGGAACGGCTCTGGTTTCTCCAGGAGTTGGCGCCCGCCAGTACGGCATACACCATGTTCCGCGGTATCCGATTGCGGGGCCGGCTGAGCATCGAGCTACTCGAGCGTGCCTTTGGCGAGGTGGTGCTGCGGCATGAGTCGCTGCGTACGACCTTCCATGAGCTCGCGGGTCAGCCGATTCAGCTCATCGGAGGCCTGCCGCCGTTAGCTCTTCTCGTCGTGGACCTCAGCGGTCTGTCCAGAGGATCCCCGGCTGTCGAGGAAGGGCTGCGGGCCGCTGAGCTATCGGAGCTGCCGTTTGATCTCCGCCGGGGGCCGCTGCTGAGGGTCGTCGCGCTGCGGCTGGACCTGGAAGACCACACACTGCTGTTGACGATGCATCATATCGTCAGCGACGGTTGGTCGATGACGGTGCTGGCGAACGAGGTCGTGACCCTGTATGGCGCCCTGGCCGAAGGAGCGACCGGGCGGCTGCCGGAGCTTCCCATTCAGTACGCCGATTGGGCGGTCTGGCAGCGGCAATGGCTTCGCGGGGAGGTTCTGGAGGCCCAGGTAGGCTATTGGCGGCGCCATCTTGCCGGCGCTCCGGAGCTGATCGAGCTATCCACCGACCGCCCGCGCCCCGCGGTCCAGAGCTTCCGGGGCTCGGTCCGGACGTTTACCTTGCCCGCTTCGTTGTCCCACGACCTGAGACAGCTCGCGCGGCGGGAATCGGCGACGCTCTTCATGACTCTCCTGGCGGCCTTCGCGGTACTGCTCCAGGATCAGGCGGGTCAGGGAGATTTCGTGGTGGGTACCAGCGTCGCCAACCGCGATCGGTTGGAGGTCGAAAATCTGATCGGCTTCCTCGCCAATCAATTGGCCCTGCGCTTCGACCTGGCCGGGAGCCCCCGTTTTCTGGATCTCCTCTCCAGGGTCCGCCGGATTGTCATCGACGGTTACGCGCACCGGCACGTCGCCTTTCAGCAGGTCGTGGAAGCCGTGCGTCCGAGAAGAGACCTGAGCCGAAACCCTCTTTTCCAGGTCATGTTCGAAATGGAGCACCGATCCCAGGAGGGCGAAAGCGAAGGCGAGATCGGAAGCGACCGGACTCGGGCAAGGGTCGATCTGACTCTGTATCTATTGGATCGAGGTAAGTCGCTGGACGGCAGGCTCGAGTATTCCAGCGATCTGTTTGACTCCGCCACGGCCGAGCTATTGGCAACGCGCTATGAAAGATTGCTGGCGAGCATCGTCGCTCGACCAGAGCAGCATACCGACTCATTCGACCTTCTATCGGAGGTCGAAAAGGGGGAATTGATGATGAAGGAAGAACTGCGCGCCAAGTCGACATTAGGCCGGTTCAAGTCCATCGCGCCGAAAGCTGTACCCCTGGCAGAGGGGCGCTTGGTCGAGGTCTCAACCTTGTCCCCGGACCAGCCTCTTCCCCTCGTGCTGCGCCCGGCGGTGTCGGACTTCGACCTGACGGATTGGGCGAAGGATAACCTGGAGCTCATCCAGAGCCGTCTCGATCAGCATGGGGCGATCCTGTTCCGCGGCTTCGGTGTGGACTCGATCCCGGAATTCGAGGGCCTCACGTCCGCCATCTGCAGCGACCTTTACACGGAAAACGCGGAGCACGAGCGCATTCAGGGTAACGTTTCGACACCGGTCTTCTATCCGCCTGAAAAGAAACTTCTCTGGCACAACGAAAATTCTTTCAATTATTCGTGGCCCACCAAACTGTTCTTCTGCTGCGCTCAAGCCGCTGCGCAGGGAGGCGAGACGCCGCTCGTCGACAGCCGCAGGGTCCTACAGGCGATTTCACCCAAAGTACAGGATCTATTCCGTGACAAGGGCGTGCAGTATCTGAGAAATTATGGAACCGGGCTCGGCCTTGGCTGGCAGAGAGTCTTTCGTAGCGACTCGCGGGCCGAGGTCGAGCGCTTCTGTCGTCTGGACTCCTTCGATTTCGAATGGCTCGAGGGTGATCGTCTGCGCACCCGCTGTACCCGCCCCGCCGTGATCCAACATCCCAGAACCGGCGAGTGGAGCTGGTTTAGTCAGCTCCCGCACTGGCATCCTTTCTTCCTGGACGGCGCCACTCGCGCCTCCCTCGAAGAAATCTTTCAGCAGCCGGAAGATATGCCCCGTAACTGTTTCTTTGGCGACGGTACTGCCATCGGCGACGAAATCGCCGCGGAAATCATGAATGCCTACCAGTCGTTGGAGATTGCCTTCCCATGGCAGCGGGGCGACGTCCTCCTGGTGGACAACATCTTGACCGCGCATGCGCGGAACCCGTTCGTAGGAGAGCGCAAGCTGCTCATTGCGATGGGAGAGATGCGCCGGTTTGAGTGAAGCGACGACCGAGAGGAATTGTTCCATGACTTCGACGAATTCATTCCTCGGCTACCGTCTCTCGCCGTGGCAACAGCGCGTTTGGCAGGGAGACCGTACGGGCCGAGGGCCGGCAAGCCAGATCACCATTCGCCTCGAAGGGGAGGTCGATCGGCAACGCCTGCGAGATGCGATTCGTCAAGTCGTGCGCCGCCATGAGATTCTGCGCACGACTTTTCCTCGTGCGGCGGGAATGAAGTACCCCCTCCAAGTGATCCTGGAGAGCTCGGAGCCGCAATGGCGGGAGCTCGACCTGACAGGGCAGCGGGGCCCACAGCTCGATGAGCTTTGCCAGCTCGAGGCGTGGCAGCCTTTCGACCTCGAGAATGGACCCGTTTTGAGGATTGCGCTCGCCGCCATTTCACCGGTCCTGCACTTCCTGGTCATGAGCCTGCCGATCCTCTGTGCGGACCAGCGGACCCTCGATCACCTTACGGCGGAGATCGCTGGCGCCTACTCGTCTGGTCCTATGGAAGCGCAAGAGGATGTCCTCCAGTACCTTCAATTCTCTGAATGGCAGAACGAGCTCGCAGGAGAAGCCGCAGCCGCGCCGGAGGTCGTGGAGCGAACGCAGATTCGACCGCAGGACCTGACGTTCCCGCACGAGCTGAGAAGCACTGGCCGGAATGCCTGGACCCCGGGCAGGCTGAAGGTTCCCTTGGAAGAAGGCATCGTGACGCGGCTGGCGGAGGTGGCTCGCGGCCACGGCGTGGCCAGCCACGAGGTGCTCTTGTGCTGTTGGCAGGTGCTCTTGTCGAAGGTTACAGGGTGTTCCGAGCCGGAGGTCGGTGTGCTCTTTGACGGCAGGATGCACGCCGAACTGGCAGGGATTTTCGGCCTCCTCGCTCGCTGGCTGCCTGTTTCCAGCCGCTGTGAGCCGGATCTCGAGTTCCGCGAGGTGATGGCAAGAACGCACCAAGCGCTCTCTCTGGCGGCCCAGACCCAAGACCAGCTCACCTCCTACTCCTTCGAAGGCGGCGGAGAGCTGCCGCGATTCGCCGCGGGTTTCGAGGCGTATGACGCGCTGCCGAGATACCAGGCCGGGAGGCTGTCCTTTGCCGTGGAAGAGCGGCGGGTGTATTTGGAGCGCCCCAAGATCAGCCTCTGCTGGCTTCCGGCGGCAGGTCGCGGCTCGTTGGAGCTGCTCTACGACGCTTCCTTCCTGCCAGATTTCGTCGCACGGAGAATGGGAGAACAACTCGGCCTCATCCTCGAACGCGCCCTCGCCCGTCCGGAAACGCTGGTCGGAAGGCTCGACGTCCTGAGCCCGTCGGAGCGCCATTGGCTGGAGTTGGAGCTCAACGACACGGCAACAGACGGTGCAGGGGAATCGCCCTCCGCGGCGCTGGCGAAGCAGGGGACCGCCCATCCCGAAGAGATGGCGCTGGCCATCGGCACGGAGCGCTGGACGTGGAAGCAGCTCGATGAGCAGGTAGACCGGCTCGCGCGTCGTCTTCGGGCGGCGGGAGTAGGCCCTGAGTGCCTGGTCGGCGTCTGCGCGGAAAGGTCGCTCTCATTGGTGACAGGGCTTCTGGCGGTTCTCAGATCGGGAGGTGCCTATGTTCCCCTGGACCCCTCCTCGCCGCCGGCCCGCCTGCGCCTGATCCTGGAGGACTGCGGGGCCTCCGTGTTGCTGACCCAGGCCAGCCACCGCCAACAGTTTTCCGCAGCGGGGCTCGAAGTGATCAGCCTCGAGGAGGTGCAAGGCGAGGCACCTGGGCGAGAGGATGCGAGCCCGATTCCGGAACCCTGCCCTGAAAACCTGGCCTATGTCATCTATACGTCAGGGTCGAGCGGAAGACCCAAAGGGGTCATGGTCTCCCGTGCGGGTCTGGAACACTATCTGGCTTGGGCGACGCGGGCCTACGCCGCGTCGGCCGAATTGGGTAGCGTCCTCCATTCACCGGTGGCTTTCGATCTTGCGGTGACCAGCCTTTTCGTACCCTTGCTCTCCGGCAAGCCGCTCGTCCTGTTACCGGAGGACAAAGGTATCGAGGCGCTGGGTGCGGCGCTGGGAACCGGTGTGGACTTCCTGAAGCTCACACCGGCGCAACTCGAGATGCTCGCCGGCTTCCTGCCCGAGGACGCCGCGGCGAGGATCTCAGCTTTGGTGTTGGGAGGAGAGGAGCTGCGAGGGGAGAGCCTGGCGGGCTGGCGGCGTCGCTCGCCTCGGTTGCGGCTGATCAACGAGTACGGACCGACCGAGACCGTAGTGGGTTGTTGCGTGTACGAAGTGCCGCCGGGCGAGCCGTCGCCCGGACCGGTGCCGATCGGGCGGCCGATTGCCAACACAAGGATCTACTTGCTCGACGGCGAGTTGCAGCCGGTCGCGAGCGGAGTACCCGGCGAGCTTTATATCGGAGGCTCGGGAGTGGCTCGTGGCTATTTACGGGCTCCTGCCCAAACCGCCACGGCGTTCATTCCTGATCGCTTCGGCGGACCGCCGGGTAGCCGCCTGTACCGCACGGGCGACCGGGCTCGTTGCCTGCCGGACGGGAGGTTGGAGTTCCTGGGCCGCATCGATCACCAAGTCAAAGTGAGAGGTTTTCGCATCGAGCTGGGAGAGATCGAGGCCCAGCTCGCACAGCACCCCGCGGTGCGCGAGAGCGTGGTGATCGTCCGTGAGGACGTGCCGGGTGACCGGCGCCTGGTCGCGTACTGGGCGCCCAAGGCCGGGTCGTCCCCGGCGGTTCATGATTTGCGCGCGTTTCTTCGCGAGCGGCTGCCCGAACCGATGGTTCCTTCCGCCTTTGTAAGGCTGGGGGAGCTTCCCTTGTCTCGTAGCGGCAAAATAGATCGGCGAGCGCTTCCGCATCCTGGTACTGAACGGCCCGACCAATCGACTCGCTTCGTCAATCCTGAGACGGCCCGCGAGGCGGAGATGGCACAGATTTGGCGCGAGGTGCTGCGGGTCGAGGTGGTTGGTGCCGAGGACAGCTTCTTTGATTTGGGGGGCCACTCGCTGCTGGCCACGCAGCTGTTGGCAAAAGTTCGTTCGAGCTTCGGTGTTGCGCTGGGTCTCGAGGATTTCTTTCGTGCGCCCACCGTACGCAGCCTGACCGCCCGGCTTCAGGAGATGCTGCTGGATACTGTCGACAGCGCGGATCTCGGAGAGATGTTGGAAGCGCTCGAGGCGCTCGACGAGGAAGAGGCCCAGCGGCTGTCCACGGAGGCCACGGGACAGCGTTCTGGCCGCTTCGGGACCGGCGAAGAGGAGGTCTCATGATCGACTCCGACCAGCGCAAACGGCTCGACAACCTATCGTCCGCCAAGCGTGCCCTGCTGGTCGAGACGATGCGCCGAAAAGCTGCTCTGACCCAGCATAGCCAGACCATTCCCCGGCGCTCACAAGATGACCTGGTACCGCTTTCGTATGCCCAGCAGCGACTCTGGTTTCTGCATCAATTCCAGCCCGACAGTCCGGCCTACAATGTCGGCATTCCTCTCCATTTCGAAGGCCCGCTGGACCTCTCCGCCCTCCGGCGCGCCCTCTCTGAAGTGGTGCGGAGGCACGAGGTGTTGCGCACCACGTTTCCTACCGCCGGCGGGCTGCCGGTCCAAAAGATCGGGCCGGCCATTCAGGTGGCCTTACCTATCGTGGAGCTCTCTGCCTTGGCGATCGACGACCGGCAGGCTGAAACCCGGCGTTTGGCCATGGCGGAGGCGAATGGCCCGTTCGATCTCGAGCGCGGGCCGCTGCTGCGCGTGCTACTGCTGCGTCTAGCTCCCGAGATCCACGATGCCCTGTTCACCGTCCACCACATCATCTCCGATGAGTGGTCTACCATGGTGTTCACGCGTGAGGTGACGGAGCTTTACGGAAGTTTTCTGCGCCATGAGCCCTCGCCGCTCGCCGAGCTTGCTCTGCAATACGCCGACTTCGCCGTCTGGCAACGCCGCCAGCTGCAAGGCGAGGTGCTGGTGAGGCTCCTCACCTATTGGCGCCGGCAGCTCGCCGATCTCAAAACCCTTGATCTCCCCACGGATCACCCGCGCCCGGCGCTGCAATCCTTTCGCGGAGAACGACGCGCGTTTGCTGTTTCGGAGTCGCTGACCCAGTCACTCCGAGAGCTGTCGCGCCAGCAGGGTGTGACCCTGTTCATGACTCTGCTGGCCGTCTACCAGATGATGCTCCACCGCCTTTCCGGCCAGGATGACGTCGTCGTGGGCTCACCGGTGGCCAACCGCAATCGCGTCGAGATCGAGCCTCTGATCGGTTGTTTCGTCAACGCCATGGTGCTGCGCACGGACTTCTCGGGCGCCCAGACGTTTCGCACCGTTCTCCAACGGGTCCGTCAAGTCGTGCTTCGCGCTTCGGATCATCAAGATCTACCCTTCGAGAAACTCGTCGAGGAGCTGCAGCCCGAGCGGGACCCGAGCCGGAATCCGATTTTTCAGGTAGTCATCGCATTCCAAAACACGCAGCGCGAATCCATGCGGCTGCCTGCCTTGTCATTGAGCTCGATGGAGTTTGAAAACCTGACGGCCAAGTTTGACCTTCGCTTACCCCTGGTTGAAAGCGAGAGAGGGATGGTCGGGGCGCTCGAGCACAATACCGATTTGTTCGATCGGACGACCGCGGAACGGTGGATGAGGTACTTCGTTCGTCTCTTGGAGTTGGTGGTGTCGGAAGTGGAGACGAGTGTGTCGAGTCTGGTGCTGTTGTCGGCCGGTGAGCGGCATCAGTTGTTGTGGGAGTGGAACGACACGTTGGAGCCGGTGGGCGAGGTGTCGATCCAGGATCTGGTGGAGGCGCAGGTCTTGCGC
>DASYJD010000043.1:0-77393 GCA_035996875.1 Thermoanaerobaculia bacterium | reverse complement strand
CAATGGCTTAAGTACACGGCCAGAGGGTTCCGCAACCGCGACCGTTTCCGCAATGCGATCTACTTCCACCTCGGTGGCCTCGACCTGTATCCAGTCGGCCTTCCCCTTTAGCGCTCACCCACACAAAACCGTGAAGCGCCAGATTTACCAGCGGCTAAGCCGGATTCGGATACTGCCTCCGAGGGATTACGCAAGAGGCTGCGCGAAGAGCTCAGTAAGCTCCTTGCTCTGGCGATCCCTGCCTTTATCATTCAGCAGGTTTTCCTCGTCGCTGCGCGCTGGATTACTGATGAGCCCTGGCAGGGAGCAGTTCTCCTTCTTCCCGTAATTGCCATCAGCATCGGGGTCTTCTGGTGGCTCTTCCGCGGTGAACGCTCGTTGATCCTGCGAAGAGGGTGGCTCCTCTTGTTTTGTCTATATTGTCTGTTCTTCACAATTGCTGCGGAAACTGACGTTCTTACTTGGCGTCGTAATCTCCTCGGATACGAAGAGCAGACGCCTCATGCTTTTCTGGGTTTCAATCGTCTCGGAGATTGGCGCTATTCGCTCTTTGGTAAGGTTCGCGCAGCCCACGACCTTTTGATTGTCACCGTGCCTACGGCCGGCCGATCTCGGGAGGCTATTCGCTTCGACGTCATCAGACTAGCCCGCATGGCCGTCGACGAAGCCCGGGGCATGGCTATTGACCTCAGGCTCATTCAACCGTCGCTTCTCGATCCCCTTCTCTGCGATACTCTGCGGAATTCTGCAACGCAAAGATTACCAATCTTTTTGGGGTATGGTCACAAGGAACTATCCCATGATTTAGTTGCACGCGAAGCCCTGCCTCCGGGTCTGCAGGATTGCATCCCTCTTGAGAATCTTGGCCATATTGCTGGTTATGAGGAGGAGGACGGACGTGTGCGCATGGTTCCTATGTTTCTCAAGGGAGATCGCCAGCTTCAAGCACTGAGTCTCCGGGTTGCATCCTTCCTGGTTGGCTCAGTGGGAAATCTGAAGCTTCCGGAGAATGGCCTTCTGCAACCTCTTCAGCCCCGTGGCGGTATTCTAATTGAGCCCTTGAAGAGCTTGGAGGCAAAAAAGGATATTCTCCGAGACCAGTTCGTTCTTGTTGGATCCTCTTCGCCAGGAGATCGCCACGATACTCCTTATCATTCGGTTCAGGGAGTAGTAATTCACGCTTGGGCGGTCCAAGCGCTGCGCACAGGCCAATGGGTACGCAGGATAAGCCCTTTTTGGTCGTTCCCAGGAATCTGGCTCTTATGCTATGTGCTTATCGTTGTCTGGGTGCGGGGAGGAGGGCCGCGTCGTCTAATCATATGGGCAACGGGGCTCTCATTTATGGTGATGGGAGGCGTCGCGTTGGCTGCCCTATGCAAGGTTTGGATCGAAGCGAGCTATCCTCTCGCTGCGATTTGGCCACTCGCTTGCGTACTAGCGTTTTCCCGGCGGAGTCGCAAGTTGTTGGCAGCCGTTGAGGTGCGAGGCAAGGCGAAGGGTTGAGGCTCGAAGAGTAAGCCCCCGGCTCTGCAGGGGTGACTCCCATAGTTTGACCGTTCCGGGATTCTGTGTGGAGGGGCGGGGTCTCTTGCTTCGGGTTGCTCGAAGCTCTTGAAGAGGAGAGGTAGGTTCGCAGAGGTTCGGATCGGGTCTGTCTTCCTGCTGTAGTGGGAGGGGGCGCAATGCCGCGATTCCGACGATACGCGTACCTGGAGTCGAAAGTCGAAGTTAGCTCAAGGGCCGCTTTGAGCGGCTCCAGATTTTCAAGCCTCCGGCTCTGCAGGAGGTAGCTGACTTTTACTGTGCAGGTTATTGGATGACTGACGGGATAGCCGCTTTTGCTGCGAGGGTTCTATGCGCTTAACTCTTCTTTGGATCATGCTCTACTCCTTGCCCCACACGCTTGGAGGATCGTTGTCGCTTCTCGCTGCTCAGGCTGAGGTCACGGAGATTGTGAAAGACCTGAGGTCGATACAAAAGAGCGATGAAGTCCAGATTACCCGAGCCTCTAACTTCAAAAAAGAGCCAATGAGCATTGGTGCTAAGTTAGACGTGGGTGATTCTTTTAAAAATACATCAGGTAAGCCGGTGGTCGAGCTTAAATGCCTGGATGGCACGATTTACATATTTCGCGAAAAATTCGAGGTTGTCCTTATTACTCCTATCAAAGCTGGGTGTGCCGTTGATGTGTCCAAGGGCAGTCTCAACGTTTTGGCGGATCGCCCGACCGAGGTAAATGTGGGCGGTGTTCATCTCGGTTCGGAAGGCACGAGTTACTGGGTCGATGTAGACTCTTCAGCGAAGGTCGCGCAGCGTCACATCGCTGCCTTTGAGGGAAGGGTCACCATCGCAGGAGCAGAGGCTATCAGTCAGGGTACAACTCTTACAATAAAGAAAAATAACTGGAGTCGCGGAAAGATTGACATAAACAACGACGTTCAACCAACGGCAATTGCCTTGGCTCGATTGGACGCGGCCCGCGTGAGAAATCGAGAGATAAGCCAACAGGCTTTTTCGGTCTTGAAAGAAAATCATGCAGCGGTTCTGGTTGCTCCTGACAATCATGATCAAAGGCTTGCCTTGGTACAAAGCCAATTGTACTACGGAATTCAAGATGGTAACGTAGAATATCAACGGCGATGGCTTGAAGATGGGGCCTCTCAGGACAAGTTTGGGCCGACAGCCGTCTTGGCCGAGCTTCGAGGCAATGTCACCATCCGAGAAACCGGGGTGAGGCGTGGGGCACATCCCGAGCCTCGCCGGGCCCAATTCCTCCAGATCGTGCGCGCCGGCGACGAGGTCAATCTGCCGGCCGAAGCCGGCGCGGGATTCGTATGCTCCACGGATCGCTGGGTCGAGGTCAATGGGAACAAGAGTCAACGTTTGACCGAAGATCTCTGCCGCTCCGGGAAGTCCCTGCCGCCGGGAACCTATCGAAAGCTGGCCCCCGGCGCAGGACGGTTGCGCAGCATCAAGAACGCGCTCGTCCTCGAGGGGGATACGAGAAATGGAGATGAGGAAGACTCTGCCGTTCCCATTCTTGTCAGTCCGCGCAATACGACGATCCTCGAAGCACGTCCAACGCTGCTGTGGACCCCGGTCTCCGAAGCCACCGATTACGCGATCGACTTGACGGGACCCAAGCCCTTCAAAGTTTATCTCGACGCAAGCAGCGTGGATTGCACCGCCAAATGGGGCGACGTCACCGTCTGCACGCTGCCTTATCCCGACAAGGAGCCGGACTTGCCACCGGGTACGATCTCCTTCCTCGCCATCCACGCTCGCCGCGGTATCGCCGCGCCGCTTCGGGAGGAAGCCCAGCCAGGTCGCCTCAAGCGTCTGGCGCCGGATAAGGCCGAAGAAATCCGCCGCCAGTTGGAGCGTCTGGGAAATCTCCCTCTGGACGAGCAGAGCCGCCAGCTCCTGGCTGCGGACATTTACGCTCAAGAGGGATTATTCACTGACGCCATTTCTTCGTATCGGAGAGTCCTTGCTACCCGGGACACTCCCGAGGTGAGAGTAACGCTCGGGGACATCCTTCTCAAGATCGGCCTTCTCCGGCCCGCCGCGCGGCTCTACCAGGAAGTCCTGGACAGGAATCCTGGAGTCGCGGTAACAGCCGCCGCCGAGTTTGGGATTGGGAGAGTCGAATATGCCAGAAGGAGCTTCGATCATGCTGAGAGTTACTTCAGGAAGGCGCGGGATCTGTACAGCGCACTAGGCTTGAAGGAGGAGGCTGAGGCGGCAGAGAGGGGAGCGGAGGAGGCGAGAAGGAAGCGGTTGCCGGCCTGAACTGCTCTGTCGGATCTTGAATTTCTTCCAAATACTGGCAGCCAGGGAGCCAGATGGGGCGAGAGTTGCGCGTCGACCCAGAGAATCAAGCGGCGAGGACGGCGTGGTCGAGGCGTTGGCTGGCGAAACGGAGGCTGGCCTGGATGTCTTCGGATTCAAGGTCAGGCATCTCCTCAAGGATCTGCGCCACGGTCAGGCCGTTCGCCAGCAGGTCGAGGAAGTCGCCCACTCGGATATGCGTACCCGCGAATACAAGGGCGACCGCCGCACTGCTCGGGATCCACGGTAATGCGCTCTGCGACGTAACTCATGCTTTTCCTCCGCTTCAGGTATCCACCCGATGCCCCGCCGCCCGCAAGACCGCCGTCGCCCTCTCCAGATCGACGTCGCGGACGAGCACGTAGTCCGTATCGTACGTCGCGATCGCGAACAGGCTGATACCCGCTTCGGCGAGCGGGCCCGCGAGGGCAGCCAGGATGCCGGTGAGGCTGAAGTCGAGGGGGCCGGCGACTTTGAGGGCGCGCCAACCCGGTTCGATTCGTCCCTCCGCGGGCGCTTCCGACTCGGAGAGGACCAGGGACAGCTCGTACTGCGTGCGGGTGACGCTCCACAGACCGCCGACCGCCGGAGGCGCTGGGACCGGCGCATCGGCGGGCAGCCGGCAGATGGCCAGCCGGTCTGGCAGGACGCTGAGGAGGAGCTGCATCGTCATAGTCTATTGGGAGTCGCCACCAAGACAGTGTAGTAGGAGGAAGCGCCGGACTTGAGATGCACCTTCTCGGCTTCGATGATAGTCAGCAGCACCTCGTCGCGCTCCGGCGGATTGAGATCATCCAGACGAAGGTGTGGATGGATGAGCGCCAGGAAGTTGCCGCCGTAGTCGCGGCGATCTTCAATGTGGAAATAGCGGGCGAGGACTGAGAGGATCTTCGAAGACCTCACCGCTTCCGTGGGATCGCTCCGATCAATCGGCGCTCCGATGTGTCTTTTTCTTCGGACCGATGCGGGTAAGGAAAGATAGACGCGATCCGCGTCAACGATCGATGCCGGAGTCCACTCTTTACGGGATGGACCGACATACTCGTCAAGATAGAGAAAGCCGTCGGAAGCGAGCGCGGAGGCTGTTGTGGAGAGGCAATCCTCAAGATTTTCGACGTGGTGGAGAGACTGGTGGGCGAACGCGGCATCGAACCTCTGCCCTGAAAGGTCGAGCGCGTTCAAATCTCCCTGGCGATACTCGATACCGTTCAATTCAAGGGCTGCTGCCTTGGCTCTCGCGATGTCCAGGGCTCCCGCGGAGATGTCGATTGCAAGAATAGAATCGCAAATTCCTTTCGCGACAAGGTCGCGTTCGAGCGGGCCGTCGCCGCAGCCCAGGCTCAAGGCGGTGGAGAAACGACGGGGCTGCAAGCGCGAATGGAGCCAATCGATGGGCCAGCAGTCGGGTGAGCCGCTGATGGACTCGTTGATGTAGCGCCGGACCACGGCCTCGTGCATCCAGGTGCGGACTCCGCCCCGGGCAAGTCGCCGGCCCCAGATTAGTCCCCCGATTCGGGAGCGGATGGCTTGGAGAAAAGGTGGATGCGCCTTCATGCAGTGGCTCCTCGATGGTGAGTCAGTATAGGTGGACAGGCCGGCGAGAGGGGCCTGGAGGAGCGTCTACGTTAGACTGCCGGCGCGATGACCGCAGATCCCCAGACCGTCTCCGATGCGCAGGCGGGCGCCACGCTGGCCGCCATCGTCCGCGAAATGATCCCCGGCACCTCGTGGAGCCAGGCGAAGGAGATGTGCTCCGGGGGCCGGGTGCGGGTGGATGGCGTGCCGGCTCCCGATCCAGCGCGGCGGATGACTGCGGGTGAGCGCGTCGAGATTCAGGTCTCCGGCCCGGCCCGCCGGGAGCCGGCCGTCACCGATCTGGTGGTCCATCTGGACGCCGAGGTGGCGGTGGTGCGCAAGCCGGCCGGCATCCTCACCGTTCCCTTCGAGCGCGATGACCGCGACACGCTGGTGGCGCTCGCCCGGGTGGCCGTGCGCCGCATCGACGCGTCCCGCGGCCGGGAGACGAGCCCCACGCTGCGCACCGTCCAGCGGCTGGACAAGGAGACATCGGGGCTGGTGGTCTTCGCGCGGAGCGTTCCCGCCCAGCGCCACCTTCAGCGGCAGCTCGCCGAGCACAGGGTACTCCGCCGCTATCTGGCCATCGCTCACGGCGCGGCGGAGGACGCGGTCTTCGAGACGATGTTTGTGCCGGACCGTGGCGACGGTCTGCGTGGCTCGTGGGGCATCTTCCGGACCGCGCGCGGCGAGGCGCCGGCGGAAGCTCGCGAGGCGATCACTCGGGTCCACGTCCTGGAGCGGCTGCCGGGAGCGACCCTGCTGGCCTGCGAGCTCGAAACGGGCCGCCAGCATCAGATCCGCATTCATCTCGCTGAGGCGGGGCATCCCCTGGTGGGGGAGACGGTCTACATCCGCGATTATCAAAGGGCGGGATCTGGGGCCCTGCTGCCCGCTCCGCGGCCTATGCTCCACGCTTCCGTCCTCGGCTTCGTCCATCCGCGGACGGAGAAGGTGGTGCGGTTCGAGGAGCCGCCGCCGGACGATTTCAACTCCGTGTTGAAGCGATTGCGCGCGGGAAAGTCCCGCCACGCTTGAGCGGGTTGCGATTCATTTGAAACCAACTACCTCAGTCATCGTACTAGGGAGGACCCTTGACGGGAGGTAGACGATGAAATCTTTGCTCCAGGATCTCCACTATGCCGGCCGGCTGCTTCTGCGCAGCCCCGGGTTCACACTGCTCGCCGCCATGACCCTGGCCCTGGGGATCGGCGCCAACGCGGCGATCTTCAGCGTCGCCAACGCCGTGCTGCTCAAGCCGCTGCCGTACCCCGACTCCAGCCGGCTGGCGATCGTCTACAGCCAGTTTCCCGGCATGGGCTTCAATCATTTCTGGGTCGATCCCGTGGAGTTCACGGAGTACCACGAGCGCAATCAGAGCTTTTCGGACTTGGGGGCCTATCGCCCCACGTTCGCCAACGTGGCGGGCCGCGACGAGCCGGTGCGGGTGCAGGCTGCCGTGGCCTCGGCCGGGCTGCTCAGCGCGTTGAACGTGCGGCCGGAGTTGGGTCACTTCTACACTCCTGCCGAGGATCTGCCCAACGTCGAGAAGGTGGTAGTGCTCAGCGACGCGCTCTGGCGCCGGGCCTTCGGAGCCGACCGCGGCATCCTGGGCCGGCGCATCAAGGTGGACAGCCTGGATCGCACGGTGATCGGCGTAATGCCGCCCGGCTTCACCGTCGGCGACAAGCGGGTGGACGCTTGGGTGCCCCTGGCGCTCGACCCGCTCAAGCCGGGAAACCGGGGAAATCACTACCTGTGGCTCGTGGGCCGGCTGAAGCCGGGCGTCTCCCTGGAGCAGGCGCGCGGCGAGATGCACGGCCTTCTCGCCCGCTGGCGCCAGGAAGGGCAGAAGATGCACACGCCCAGCCTCGATAATCATCCCTTCGTCATTCAGCCTCTGCAGGACGATCTGGTGGGTTCGGTGCGGCCCAAGATCAGCATGCTCATGGGGGCGGTGGGGCTGGTGCTGCTCATCAGTTGCGTCAACGTCGCCAACCTGCTGCTGGCGCGGGCCGAGGCGCGGCAGAAGGAGATCGCCATCCGCACCGCCCTGGGCGCCGACCGTTCCCGGCTGGTTCGCCAGTTCCTTACGGAGAGCGTGCTGTTGTCGCTGATCGGCGGCGTTCTCGGGCTGGCGCTGGCCTTCGGAGGCGTGAAGGCGATCGTCGCCGCCAACGCGGAGAGCCTGCCGCGGGTGGACGAGATCGGGCTCGACGGGCGGACTCTGCTTTTCACTCTCGGCATCTCCGTGGTCACCGGCCTGCTTTTCGGCCTCGCGCCGGCCTTCCACTCGCGCGCCAGCACCTTCTTCGCCACGCTGAAGGAAGGGGGCCAGAGGACGACGGCGGGCACGGGCCGGCAGCGGCTGCGCCGGGGGCTGGTGATCGTCGAGGTGGCGCTGGCCGCCATGCTGGTGATCGGCGGCGGCCTGATGATCCGCAGCTTCTGGAAGCTGCTCCAGGTCAACCCCGGGTTCGATCCGAAAAACGTCCTCTCCTGCGAGATCGCCCTGCCCAGGGCCACCTATCCCGAGGCGCACAACGTGCGGGATTTCTATCAGTCTCTCCTTACCCGGCTGGGCGCCCTGCCGGGTGTTGAATCCGTGGCCGCCATGGACGGCATGCCGCCCGTTCGCGACCTGAACGCCAACGACACCGATTTCGAGGGGCTGCCGAAGACGCCGGACGCCCCGCCTCAGAACGTGGACTTCTGGCAGATCGTGGCCGGCGACTACTTCAAGACGATGCGCATCCCATTGCTCGAAGGGCGGACCTTCGGGCCGCAGGACGGCCATGGCACGCAGGGTGTGGTGATCGTCAACCGGACCCTGGCCAACCTGTTCTACCCCGGCAGGAGCCCGATCGGCCGGCGGTTGCGGGCGGGAGGAGACAAGAGCCCGTGGCTGACCATCGTCGGTGTGGCGGCCGACGTGAAGCAGCAGGGGCTCGACCAGAAGACAGGGACCGAGCTCTACCTTCCCCACGGCCAGGTCGAAGAGGCGTTCGGCGGACGCGAGGGGGATCTGTACCTGGTGATTCGGACGGCGGGCGATCCCATGCGGCTCGCCACCAGTGTCCGCGGCCAGGTGCGGGACCTCGACGCGTCGCTGCCGGTCGCGAGCCTCCAGCCGCTTTCGAACGTGGTCTATGGGTCGATGGCGCAGCCGCGATTCATCACCTTCATGGTGCTGGTTTTCGCCGTGGTGGCGCTGGCGCTCGCGGCGATCGGCATCTACGGAGTCCTCGCCTACATGGTGGAGCAGAGGACGCAGGAGATCGGCGTGCGGATGGCGTTGGGCGCTCAGGTGCGGGAGGTGCTGGCGATGGTGTTGGCCCAGGGCGCGTGGCTGGTGGGGATCGGGCTGGCGCTGGGTGTGGTGGGCGCGCTGGCGCTGCGAAAGGTGCTGGCGAGCCTGCTCTTCGGCGTCACGGCGACGGACCCGGCGATCTTCGCCCTCGTTCTCGCGGTGTTGTCCCTCGTCGGCTTCATGGCCTGTTATCTGCCGGCGCGCCGCGCGGCGCTGGTGGATCCCCTGGTGGCGTTGCGGCGGGAGTGAGCGAAGAGTCCTCCCCGTCGCGGGTTTCGAAGCTCCTCTGGGGGCCGGGGTGGACGGCCGTCGCCCTGGCCGTGGCGTGGCGATACGCTTGCCACGCAGCGATGCTCCTGTTGTCCCTGCTGACCGAGGGCCGGCCGGCGCCGTCGCTGCCGGATCTCGTCCTCGACCGGCTGCCGCGGGTGTCGTGGATCGCGGATCACAATTACTGGCTCTGGTTGTTGTGCTACATCCCCATGGCGCTGTGGCTCTGGCGGCGGGACCGGCCGGCCTTCCTGCGCTTTCTTTATCTGGGTGGAATCGTAAGCCTCGCGCGGGGGCTTTGCGTCGGCTTGACCGGCTTGGGTCCCGTCATCGGCCCGGACGTCAACGCCGGTCTCCACGGTACGGCGATCCTGCACGCCTGGCTGGCGCTCGTGAATCCGTTCGCGACTCTCTTCGGCAACGCCGCGCAGGTCTACCTGACGAAAGACCTCTTCTTCTCCGGTCACGTCTCCTCGACCTTCCTCCTCTGGCTCTACTGCCGCCGCGAGACCCCCTGGCTCCGCCGCACCGCCGCCCTGGGCCACTGGGCGACGGTGGCGGTCGTGATGCTCTCGCATCTTCACTACACGGTGGACGTGGTGGGGGCTTGGGCGGTGACGTACAGCTTGTTTACATTGTGGGGGCCGTCGCCGGCCCCCACGTCGTCCTACCGATCTCAGGGCTTTCTGTAGGCCAGGGGGACGGAGCCCCCGAGATCCTTGTAGCGGTCCCGCAGCTCGGTCTGCCGGCTTTTCATCGGCATTTCCTTGCCGCGGATGAAGACGGCGTCCGCGAAGGTGGAGAGCTCCAGGGGATCGCCGTCCCAGATCACAACGTCGGCGTCTTTTCCGGGCTCGAGGCTGCCGTAATGATCGGCGATTCCCCAGATGCGGGCGGGCGCGGTGGTGATGGCTTCTAAGGCGGCGTCCCAGGGGAGGCCGTAGGCGACGGCGTTGCCGGCGCCCTGCTTGAGGTTGCGGGCGTTGTGGGCGTCGCCGGTCATGAAGGCGAAGGTCACTCCCGCTTTGTGAAGGCGCGCTGAGTTCTCCAGAGTCGATCCCATGCTTTCGAAGCTGTCGGGCAGATCGTTCATCGGATTGACGAGGACCGGCACCTTGGCCGCGGCGATCTGGTCCGCCACTTTCCATCCCTCCGCGGCGCCGGAGAGGATCAGCTTGAGCTTCCACTCTTTGGCGAAGCGCAGCAGGGTTTCGATGTCGCTCGCCCGATCGACGGCCACCACCAGCGGGAGCGTTCCCTTGATCACCGGCAGCAGAGCCTCCAGATCGAGGCGCGAGAGGGCATAGGAGCGCCGGTCCCCGGTGTCGAACGCCTTGCGGTTGGCGTTGTAGTCGAGAGCGTCCTGGAACGCCTCCTTGAGACGGAGCAGAGCTGCCGCCCGCGAGCCGCCCGCGAGATGGGCTCCCTGCTCGCCGAAGACGGCAAACATGGCAATGGGCGAGCGGACCAGGAAGTCGCCGGGTCCCCCGAGAGTCATGATGGCGCCTTGGCCGGCGATGAGGCTCTTGCCGGGGTTGGGTGCGATCACCGCACGGGTCAGCCCTTCGATGCGGTTTACCGGAATGAGCACCGAGCGCGGGTTGATCGCGTCCGCGACGCTGAAAGCGGCGGTGACACGGTCGTCCTGGACGCGGGCGTCCCGGGTGCCCTCGACGGCGCCGACCTCGACGACGCCCAGCGTCGAGAGGGAGTCGAAGAGGCCGGGGGTGACGACCTTGCCGTGAGCGTCGATCCGGCGGGCGCCCGCGGGCACTTTGACTGCCGGGCCGCCGACTGCACGGACGCGGCCGTTTTCGATCACCAGGGTGCCGTTCTGAATCGTTCCCTGCGGACCTTGCGTGTGAATCGTGGCGCCGGTGATCGCCACCGTTTCGGCGAGGACCGGGCCGGCGAGAACTGAAAGAGAAAATAGGAAGATCGAGATTGAGCGGCGCATCACTGGCCCTCCCCGGCATCACGGATACCGAGCTCGAAGTCCATCTCCGGCTGGTGAGAGGGATCGTTGCGGTCGTACATCAGGGCGCCGTCGATGTAAACCTTTTCGGCGCGGCTGTAGACGCTGAACGGATTGCCGCTCCACAGCACGACGTCCGCCATCTTGCCCGCTTCCAGAGTTCCGGTCTGTTTGTCGATCCCCAGCGACCGCGCGGGATTGATCGTCAGCCAGCGGATGGCGTCCTCCTCCCGCAGGTGCATCCCCATCCGGTTGCCGGCGGCCATGGCCTTGGCGGCTTCCTGGTTGAGGCGCTGAATGCCGTCGGCCGAATCGGAGTGGACGATGGCGCAGGCGCCGGCCTTTTCGACCAGGGCGATGTTCTCGCGGATGCCGTCGAAGGCCTCCATCTTGAAACCCCACCAGTCGGCCCACATGTCGGCGCAGATGCCGTTGGCGGCCAGCACGTCGGCGATCTTGTACGCCTCGACGGCGTGGTGGAAGGCCGTGACCTTGTAGCCGAACTCTTTCGCGACGTCGATCATGGTGAGCATCTCGTCGGCGCGATAGCAATGGTTCTGCACCAGGATCTCGCCGCGAAGCACGCCCGCCAGAGTTTCGAGTTGGAGATCGCGGGTGGGCGGCTCGGCCTCCCGGCCACCGGGAGCGGGCTCCTTGCCGGACTTCTTCCTCGCCTCGTACCGGTCCCACTTGTCCATGTACTCGCGGGCCTTGATCCAGCCCGTTCGATAACCGGCCACGTTGCCCATGCGGGTCGCGGGGCTTCGCCCCTTGCTGCCGTAGACCCGCTTGGGATTCTCGCCGCAGGCCATCTTGAGGCCGTAGGGGGCGCCGGGGAACTTCATGTCGTAGACGCTGCGGGCCGGCACGTTCTTCACCGTCACGCTGCGGCCGCCGAAGAGGTTGGCGGAGCCCGGGAGAATCTGCATGGTGGTCACGCCGCCGGCGAGCGCCAGGGGGAACTGCGGGTCCTGGGGCCACACGGAGTGCTCGGCCCAGACCTCGGCCGTATTCGGGTTCGTAGCCTCGTTGCCGTCGGAATTGGCTTCGACGCCCGGCGCGGCGTAGACGCCCAGGTGGGAATGGGGGTCGATGATCCCCGGCGTCACCCACTTGCCGGTGCCGTCGACGACGGTGGCGCCGGCCGGGGCGGTGACGCTCGCGCCCACGGCGACGACCTTGCCGTCGCTCAGCAGGATCGAGCCGTTGGCGATGCGGTCGCCAGCGGCGGTGAGGAGCGTGGCGTTGGTGATGAGCATGGGCTTGGAGGGGATCGGCTTGTAGGTGGACGGGAAAGCGATCTCGGCGGGCTTTGCCGCCGGTGGGGGAGCCGCGGGCTCGGGGTCCTTTTGGGGGATCTTCGGAACTGGAGCCGGGGCTGCTTTCGCCATCGGCGTGTGCGCCGGCCGGGGCGGGGCGGCGCTGGCACAGCCCACGGCGATGCCGAGCAGGGTTGCGATAGCGCCGAATGCGAGGCTTCTCAGCGTGTCGGTCATGGGCCTCCTCGAAGTTGGGAAAAAACCGCGGAGATCCTACCATCCGGGATCGGGCTGATAAGATAGGCGGCGCGCGGCCCGCTGCGGACGCGTCCAACTTTGAGAGAACGACAGGGAGGGACGACCCCAATGGCCATAGTGGAGCGTACGGGAAGCGGCGCCATCGACCACATCGTGGAGTATCTCGGCAACGACGCGGACAATCTTCTCTCCTTCACCTGCAAGGGGATTCCCAAGGACCAGATCATGCTGCCGGGCCCCGATCACGTCGCCCAGGCCTGGGGGCTCTCGGACCGCAAAGCGCCTGTACTGGTGAACCTGCAACGGCTCTACGGCTCGGGCCGGCTGGCGAATTCGGGCTACCTGTCGATCCTTCCCGTGGATCAGGGAGTGGAGCACTCGGCGGCGGCTTCCTTCGCGCCGAACCCCATCTACTTCGATCCGGAGAACATCGTCCGGCTGGCGGTCGAGGCGCAGTGCAACGCCGTGGCGTCCACCGTCGGGGTGCTGGGCTCGTTGGCCCGCAAATACGCCCACAAGATCCCCTTCATCGCCAAGATCAACCACAACGAGCTGCTGACATATCCCAACAAGTTCCAGCAGATCCTTTTCGGCAACGTCGACCAGGCGTGGGAGATGGGAGCGGCGGCCGTGGGCGCCACCATCTACTTCGGCAGCGACGACTCCGACCGCGAGATCGTGGAGATTTCCGAAGCCTTCTACCATGCCCACGAGCTCGGGCTGGCGACGGTTCTCTGGGCCTATACCCGCAACGATGCTTTCAAGAAGGACGGCGTCGACTATCACACGTCGGCGGACCTCACCGGCCAGGCCAACCACTTGGCGGCGACGATTCAGGCGGACATCGTCAAGCAGAAGCAGGCGACGCTCAACGGCGGCTACAAGGCCATCAACTTCGGCAAGACGAGCCCCAAGGTCTACGGCGAGCTGGTCACCGAGAATCCCATCGACTGGAACCGCTGGCAGGTGGTGAACTGCTACTCGGGGCGCGCCAGCCTGATCAACTCCGGCGGCGAATCCAAGGGGGCGGACGACTTCGCGGACGCCGCGCGCACGGCGGTGATCAACAAGCGGGCCGGCGGCTCCGGGCTGATCTCCGGCCGCAAGGCTTTCCAGCGACCAATGAAAGAGGGCATCGAGCTCTTCCGCATCATCCAGGACGTCTTCCTGTGTCCCGAGGTGACGGTGGCCTGAGGGTCAGTCCGGCGCGAGCAGGCTGCGCAGGTCGTCCAGCCGCGCCTCGGCGTCCTCTTCGCCCATCTTGAGGAGGCGCTGGAGATAGTCCGGCTGGAACATGAGGAAGCTCAGGAGGTCCGAGGAGTCCGTCTCCCGGGTGCCCAGGCTACGGGTGAGATAGCGGAAGCCCGCGGGCAGGCAGGGCTCGTAGGACGAGGCAATTCTGCCGAGGGCCTGAGAGGGACGGACGGTCCGGATCGCCACTTCTCGCGGCCCTCGCTCGGCCCCGGATGGTAGCTGAGTCACCAGGCTGTTGATGCTCTCCAGGCGGCGCACGTCCTCGTCCAGGATGTCGAGGAAAACGGCGTCCATGAGCTGGCTCAGGATCTGGGCAGGCGGGGGATAGCCATCGTTCTTTGCCCGGTTGGCCTCCTCCTGGGTGGGCTCGTGGTGAGGCGAGATGGCGAGGATGCGCCGTGCTCCCAGGCGGAGAGGGGGGACCAGCGGAGTCGAGAGGCGAATGCCACCGTCGCCGTACCAATCGTCTCCCAGGCGCACGGCGGGGAAGAACAGCGGCAGGGCGGCGGAGGCCATCACGTGCTCGGTCGTGATCCGGGCGGGCAGGCTGCGGTGCCTCGGCTGGCTCCAAGGCTGGACCTTTCGGGCCTGCACCCAGGTCACCGTCTGCTCGGTGGTGTAATTGAGGGCCGTCAGCGCCAGGGCCTTGAGCGTTCCCCGCTCGAGGTTGCGCTGAATGCCGATGAGCTCGCCGTCCACCGTGGCGGAAGCGTGCCGGATGGTGTCGTGGAGGGGCCGGGTGTCCACCAGACCGCGTACCTCCGGGAGGCTCATGCCGCCGGAGGCGAGCTGGGCCGCCCAATGGGTGAAGTGGCGGGCGAGGGAGATGGTGTCGATGCGGAAGATGTCTTCGGCTTCGAGACGGCTCCAGATCCCGTAGAGCTCCTCTGTGGCCTCGGCGAGGTTGCCTGGATGGGCGGCAAGAAAGCTGGCGTTGATGGCTCCGGCGGAGACGCCGGCGAGGATCGGGAAGCTCAAGTCGGGGAAATGCCTGGACAGGCCCCGAAGCACGCCGACTTGATAGGCTCCTCGAGCCCCGCCGCCGGTGAGCACCAGGGCGAGGTCTCCCCTGGCCGCGGAACCGGCCGCCGTGAGATGATCGCCGCCTGAGCGCGAAGTCAACACAGCCGCTCACTCTACGTGAGGACGAGGGGAAATGAAAACGATTCGCACTCTGGTGTTCGTGCTGGTCCTGCTGGCCCTGGCAGGAGTCGCCTTCGTGTACTCGGGTCAATACGACGTCGCCGCCAGCACGCCCGATAACGGGTTCCTCAAGAGCATTCTCGATACCACGCGCAACCGCTCGGTAGCACGGCGGGCCGACGGCATCACGCCGCCGAAGCTGGACGATCCGCAAATGATCCGGACGGGCCTCGTTCACTACCACGAGATGTGCACGACCTGCCACGGCGCTCCCGGGGTCAAGATCTCCGAGATCGGCCAGGGCTTGAATCCCTATCCGCCGGAGCTCGCGGCCCACGTGGCCAGCGACCCGCCGGGCGAGACCTTCTGGATCGTCAAGAACGGGCTCAAGATGACGGGCATGCCGGCCTTTGGCGTCACTCATACCGATCAGGAGATCTGGGCCATCGTCGCCTTCTTGCAGAAGATGCCGAAGCTCAATCCTCAGGAGTACCAGGCCATGGTCCAACAGGCCGGGCTCGGGGCTCCCGGCGCGGAGCACGAGGAGCATGAGCACGGGGAACACCACGACTGATCGCATCAGATACACTCTGCCCGTGATGAAGCTGGGGAACCTCGAGCTGACCCGGGTCAGCGACGGCGAATTTCGTTTGGACGGCGGCGCTATGTTCGGCGTCGTGCCGCGCGTGCTGTGGGAAAAGCCGTGCCCGCCGAACGCCGAGAACCGCATCCGCATGGGCACCAACTGCCTGCTGGTGGCCCGCGGGAGCGACCTGCTGCTCATCGACACCGGTATCGGCGACAAGCACGACGCCAAGTTCGAACAGATGTACGCCATGGACTCGCAGGCCGTGCGCCTGCCGGAGGCCATCCGCCGCGCGGGCTACGAGCTCGGGGATGTCACCCACGTGCTCCTCAGCCATCTCCACTTCGATCATTGCGGCTGGAACACCCGGGAGCAGGGGGGGAAGATCGTCCCGACCTTCCCGAAGGCCCGCTACTGGCTGCAGCAAGGAGAGGTGGAGCACGCCCGCCGGCCCAACGAGCGGGACCGGGCGAGCTACTTCCCCGATAACTGGGAGCCGCTCTTCGCGGCGGGCGTGGCCGAGCTGTTCGGCGAGGAGGCCGAGCCCATCCCCGGCGTCAAGGCGGTGCGCACGCCCGGGCATAACGCGGACATGTGTATCGTTTTACTGGATGGCGGGGAGACCGCCAAGGGAGTGTTCTGGGCCGACCTGGTGCCCATGACCGCCCACGTTCCCTATCCCTGGATCATGAGCTACGACCTGTACCCATTGACGACACTTGACAACAAGAAGCTCTGGCTGCCCCGGGCGGTCGAGGGAAACTGGCTCTGCGTCTTCGAGCATGATCCCGACATCCCTTTCGCCCGCATCGTAGAGGAGAAGCCCGGTCGTTATCGGGCGCATCCGGCCGAAGCACCAGCCTGAGCTTCTTTTCCCAATCCAAATCTAAATCCAAAATACGGAGATCTGATGGCCCGAGAAGAGTTCGACCTGATCATCATCGGCAGCGGCCCGGGCGGCTACGTCGCCGGCATCCGGGCGGGGCAGCTCGGCATGAAGGTGGCCGTCGTCGAGAAGGACCCGAAAGTGGGCGGCACCTGCACGCTGCGCGGCTGCATCCCCACCAAGGCGCTGCTGCACACGGCCGAGGTGCTGGACGAGATCCGCGACGCCGAAGACCTCGGCATCGTCGTGGGCGCGCCGGTGCTCGACATCAACAAGGCCCAGGACCGCAAGCAGAAGGTGGTGGACGCCAACTCCAAGGGTATCGATTACCTGTTCAAGAAGAACAAGGTGACGGTTCTGCGCGGCTTCGGCCGCCTCACCGGCCCCAACGAGGTGACGGTCGAGGGGGCGGACGGTAAGGTTGCCTACGGCGCGAAGAACGTCATCATCGCCACTGGCTCCGTGCCGCGGGACATCCCGATCGCTCCGGCGGACGGCGAGCGCATCCTCAACTCGGATCACATTCTGGAGCTGCGCAAGGTTCCGGCCTCGCTGGCCGTGCTGGGCGCGGGTGCCGTGGGCACCGAGTTCGCCTCCGTCTATGCCTCCTTCGGCACCAAGGTGACGTTGATCGAGATGCTGCCGCGCATCCTCCCCATCGAGGACGAGGATTGCTCCGCCGAGCTTCAGCGCGCCCTGCGCAAGCGGGGGATCGACGTCATGGCCGGCACCAAGATGTCGAGTGTCGAGAGGACGGAGACCGGCGTGCGCCTGCACCTCGAAGGCGGCAAGAAGGACGTCGTCGAGGCCGAGCTTCTGCTCTCGGCCATCGGCCGCCGGCCGGTCACCGAGAACATCGGCCTCGAAGCCCTGGGCATCGAGCTGGAGCGCGGCTACGTCAAGGTCAATCCCCTGATGCAGACCGCCGTGCCGTCGATCTACGCCATCGGTGACGTCGTCAACACTCCCTGGCTGGCGCACGTCGCCTCGGCGGAGGGCATCCTGGCCGTCGAGCACATGGCGGGCCTGCCGGTGAAGCCGCTCAACTACGACCGCGTCCCGTCGTGCACCTACTGCGATCCGGAAGTGGCAAGCGTCGGCTTGACCGAGGCCAAGGCCCGCGAGCGGGGTTACGACGTCGCGGTGGGCAAGTTCCCGTTCTCGGCGCTCGGCAAGGCGCGGATCGTGGGCAAGACGGAAGGCTTCGTGAAGGTGGTGCGCGAGAAGAAGTACGACGAAGTTCTCGGCGTCCACATCGTCGGCGTCCACGCCACCGATCTCATCGCCGAGGCCTGCGTGGCCCTGCAACTGGAGGGTACGGACGAGGAGCTGCTGCGCACCATGCACGCCCATCCGACTCTCTCCGAAGCGGTGATGGAAGCGGCACACGCCGCCCACGGCGCGGCGATTCACATCTAGAGGGAATCCCATGGCGAAACTGGGCAAGGACTGGGGTCCTCTTCATCCCAAGGTGGAGACGGCGGAGACGACCGAGAAGCTGGCGAAGACCGAGCTGCCGCGGGAGCGCCAGCTCGAGCTCTACTCCTACATGAAGCTCAACCGCATGGTGGAGGAGCGCTTGGGCAACCTCTACCGCCAGGGCAAGGTGGTGGGCGGGCTCTATGCCAGCCGCGGCCAGGAGGCGACCTCGGTGGGCAGCGCCTACGCCCTGGCGCCGCAGGACGTGATGGGACCGCTCATCCGCAACCTGGGCGCCATGCTGGTGCGGGGCGTCAAGCCGCGGGAGGTCATGATGCAGTACATGGCCAAGAGCGACAGCCCCACCGGCGGCAAGGACGGCAACACCCACTTCGGCGACCTGAAGCGAGGCCTGGTGGCGCCGATCTCGATGCTGGGCGCCGTCATCCCGGTGATGGCTGGCGTGGCCCTGGCAGGCCGAATGCAGGGCAAGAACCTCGTGGCTCTGACCTTCATCGGCGACGGCGGCACCTCGACGGGCGACTTCCACGAGGGGCTGAACCTCGCGGCGGTGCTCGGCGTGCCTTTCGTCCTCATCGCCGAGCACAACGGCTGGGCCTACTCGACGCCCACCTCGCGGCAGATGAAGATCAAGAACATCGCGACGCGCGCGGCGGCCTACGGCATTCCGGGCGAGATCGTAGACGGCAACGACGTGCTGGCGGTCTACGAGGCGACGAAACGGGCGGTCGAGCGGGCCCGCTCCGGCGGCGGCCCCAGCCTGATTGAATCCAAAACCTTCCGCATGAAGGGGCACGCCGAGCACGACGACGCGGGCTACGTGCCCAAGGAACAGTTCGAGGAGTGGCGGCCGAAGGATCCGATCGAGCGCTTCGAGCGTCACCTGCTCGGCGGCGGCTTGGCGAAAGAGGAAGACCTCAAGGAGATCGTGGCGAAGATCGACGCCCAACTCAACGAGGAGGTGGACTTCGCCCTCGCCTCGCCCATGCCGCCGCCTGAGAGGGCATTCGAAGGGGTATACGAGACGTCGGAGACGGAGGTCAGCGCCTGATGGCTGCCGAGACCGTCACCTACCTCGAAGCCATCCGCCAAGCCCTGTGGGACGAGATGGAGAAGGACGAGCGCGTGTTCATGCTCGGCCAGGACATCGGCACCTACGGCGGCGCCTTCCGGGTCACCGCCGGCTTTCTCGACCGCTTCGGGCCCGTGCGGATCGTCGACACGCCGATCAGCGAATCCGCCATGATCGGCTGCGCCATCGGTGCCGCCATGATGGGGATGCTGCCGGTGGTGGAGATGCAGTTCATCGACTTCATCTCCTGCGCCTTCAACCAGATCATCAACTTCGCCGCCCCCAACCACTACCGTTGGGGCCAGAAGGTGCCGCTGGTGGTGCGGGGACCTGCGGGCGGCAACGTCCACGGCTCGGCGTATCACAGCCAGAACCCGGAGTCGTACTTCCAGCACACGCCGGGCCTGAAGATTCTGGCGCCCGGCACCGTGGCCGACGCTTACGGCCTGCTGCGCTCCGCCATCCGCGATCCCAATCCGGTGCTCTACTTCGAGCACAAATACCTGTACCGGCGGCTCAAGGACGAGCTGCCGGCCGGCGATGAGCTCGTGCCGATCGGCAAGGCGCGGCTGGCGCGCGAGGGTCGCGACCTGTCGGTCATAACCTACGGTGCTATGCTGCATGTGGCGCTGGAGGCCGCCGGCCGTCTGGAGGGAGACGGGATCGATCTCGAAGTCCTCGATCTACGGACCCTAAAGCCCCTCGACCAGGAAGCGATCCTCGCCACCGTCCGCAAGACCAGCCGGGTGATCGTTCTCACCGAGGAGCAGATCACCGGCTCCGTCGCCGGCGAGGTGGCCGCGCGGATCGGCCAGCACGCCTTCGAGTGGCTGGACGGGCCGGTCCACCGGCTCTGCTGCCCGGATACCCCGGTCCCCTACAGCCCGACGCTCGAGGAGGCCTATCTGCCGAACGTGGACAAGCTGGTCGCCAAGGTGCGCGAGCTGTCCGCCTACTGATCGTATTGACTGCGAAGCGAACCGGAAGAGAGAGATAGGGGAAAGCTTATGGCAACCGAAGTCGTGATGCCCCAGATGGGTGAGTCGATCGCCGAAGGCACCATCACCCGCTGGCTGGTGAAGGTGGGTGACAAGGTCGAGCGCGATCAGCCCTTGTTCGAGATTTCGACCGACAAGGTCGACGCTGAGATTCCCAGCCCGGCAGCGGGAACGTTGCTGGAGATCCGCAATCAGGAAGGGGAGACCGTCCCCGTCAATCAGGTGGTGGCGTCGATCGGAGAGGCGGGTGCGCAGCCCGCGGCCGAAGCGGCGGCGCCCGCGGCGGCTCCTGCTCCGGCGGTCGAGGCGCCGGCGCCTGCTCCCTCTCAGGAGGTCAAGCGCGAGGAGACGGCCCGCGAGGAACCGGCGCCCGCTGCCGCGCCAGCTCCGGCACCCGCGCCACAGGCCGCGTCGCCCGCACCGGCTGCGTCCGAGAAGGGTGAGGAGAGCCTCGAAGAACGGCAGCGCAAATTCTCCAGCCCGCTGGTGCGCAACATCGCCTCCAAGGAGGGAGTCAACCTCGAGGAGGTCTCCGGCACCGGCGCTCAGGGCCGTGTGACGAAGGACGACATCCTTGGCTATCTGGAGCAGCGCAAGACCGCTCCGGCGGCGCCGGCTGCCGCCGCGGCTCCTTCAGCCCCGGCAGCAGCTCCTGCTCCCGCGCCGGCTTCTCCCGCTCCGGCCGCCTCGGCTCCGGCTCCAGCCGCCTCGCGGCCGGCCGGGGGCTTCCACGTTCCGGCCTATACGGCGAATGAGAACGTCGAGATCGAGCCGATGTCGAAGATCCGCCAGATCACGGCGGCCCACATGGTCTATTCGAAGGCCACGTCGGCCCACGTGACGACCGTCTTCCACATCGACTTCTCGAAGGTCGCCCGTGCTCGCGCCCGGGCCAAGGACGGCTTTTTCAAGAAGGAGGGCACGAAGCTCAGCTACATGCCCTTCATCTTCAAGGCCGTGGCTACGGCGCTCAAGGCGCACAAGTCGCTCAACGCGGCCGTGGACGGCACCAACATCGTCTACAAGAAGGACATCAACCTTGGCATGGCGGTCGACATGGGGTCGCGCGGCCTGATCGTGCCGGTGATCAAGCACGCCGACCAGCTCAGCCTGGTGGGTCTTGCGAAAACCGCGAACGATCTCGCCGACCGGGCGCGGGGCAAGAAGCTCAAGCCGGAGGAGACGCAGGGCGGCACCTTCACCATTACCAACCCGGGCGTCTTCGGGAGCCTCTTCGGCACGCCGATCATCAACCAGCCACAGGTGGCCATCCTCGGCATCGGCGCCGTCGAGAAGCGGCCGATCGTCGTCGAGGACGCGGACGGCAATGACGCGATCGTCATCAAGACGATGTCCTACCTCGCCATCACCTACGATCACCGTCTGGTGGACGGAGCCGACGCCGACCGTTTCATGATCGACGTCAAGAAGGTGATCGAGCAGGATACGTGGACGGAGCTGGAGTCGTACCTGTAAACGGCGCAAAACCCCAGTAGCACGGTGATTCACGAGCCCGGAGGCGACTCCGGGCTCGTTGTGTTTCTCACCTCACCCCACCAGCCGCCCATAAAGCTCCACGTACTCCTTTCCCTGCTTGTCCCAGGAGAAATCCTGCGCCATGCCGTTGGCCATCAGCTTTTCCCAGGTGGCGCGGTGGGCGTAGGTGTCGAGGGCGTAGTCGAGGGCCCAGCGCAGGCCGGCGGGAGCGAAGTGATCGAAGACGATGCCCGTGCCTTGACCGGTGGCGGAATCGAAGAGCTCCACGGTGTCGGCGAGGCCGCCGGTCCGGTGGACGATGGGGGGCGTGCCGTATTTCAGGCTGTACAACTGATTCAGGCCGCAGGGCTCGAATTTCGACGGCATGAGGAAGATGTCGGCTCCCGCTTCGATGCGGTGTGCCAGCTCGTTGTTGAATCCCTTGAAGAACCACGCTTTGCCGGGGAAGCGCGCCTGCAGGGCTTGAAAGAATTCCTCATAGATCTTCTCGCCGCTGCCCAACGCCACCAGGCGCAGATCGCGCCGGGCCAGAATCTCCGGCAGCACTTCGAAGCAGAGATCGAAACCTTTTTGCGGAGTGAGACGCGAGACGATTCCGATCACCGGCGCGGCCGTGCGCTCGTCGAGCCCCGTCTCCCGTAACAATGTGCGCTTGCAGTTCCACTTGCCGGAGAGATCGCGGGCGGAGTAGTGGTAGAAAAGGTGGGGATCGGCCTCCGGGTCCCACTCGCCATAATCCACGCCGTTGACGATCCCCACCAGCCGGTCGCTACGGGCACGGAGCAGGCCGTCGAGGCCGAAGCCGTCCTCCGGCGTCTGGATCTCGCGGGCGAAGGTGCGGCTGACGGCGGTGAGGAAGTCGGCGTGCAGGATGCCCGTCTTCAGGAAGTTGAGACGGCCGGCCGCCAGGTCCGCGGCGTCCAGCCAGTGGGTATGGCTGCCCAAGCCCAGATCATTCACCACATTGGCGGGGACGTAACCCTGGTATGCCAGATTGTGGATCGTCAGCACCGTACGAGTCTGGTCGAACAGACGGTCCCAACCGTAGAGCGCCTTGAGAAGAATAGGAGCCAGCGCCGTATGCCAATCGTGGCAGTGCACGACGTCCGGCCCCCATCCCATGCGCTGACAGGCTTCGAAAGCCGCGCGGGTGAGCACGGCGAAACGCAACCAATCGGTCCAGTCGCCGTGATAGATGCTGGCGTGAGCGAAGAGCTCCGGACAGTCCACGAAATACACCGGGACATCGCTGCCCGGAAGCTGCGTGGTGAGCAGCGAGAAGGTGTAGTGCCGAGGGCCGATCGCCACCGGCACGTTCTGAACGAAATCCACCGGTATGAACGTCTCGGAGCGCCGGGCGATCTGGGCATAGAACGGCATGAAGATCCGCACGTCATGGCCGTCCCGCGCCAGGAAGCTGGAGAGGCCGGAGACGACGTCGCCGAGGCCGCCGGTCTTGGCGAAGGGAGTGACTTCGGCTGCGAGCTGGCAGATGCGGTAGGGCATCGCGATCAGATCACCGTGCCCGGCGGAATGACGGCGTTCTTGGGGACGACGATGATTCCTTCGCGAATGACATAGTTGTCCGCGTCGGCCTCCTGGATTCCGCCGGCGTTGATCAATTTGCTGCCGTCGCCGATGCGCGCGTCGAAATCGACGATGGCGTTCTTGATGTGGCAGTCGCGGCCGATGCCCAGAGGCACCTGCGTGCTGCCTTCAGGAAGGCTCTCCCAGGAGCTGGCGCCCATGATCACCGAGCGCTCGACAATGGCGCCTGCCCGCACGACCTCGCGGACGCCGATGATGGAGTCGGTGACGCGGGAGCCCGAGAGGATGCTGCCCTCACCCAGAAGCGAGCACTGGACGAAGCACTCGTTCACCTTGGTGCCGGGCAGGAAGCGCGGGTGGGTGTAGATCCGGAACTCCGGATCGTAGAGATTGAGAGGCGGCAGCGGCAGCGTCAGGTCGAGGTTGGCCTGGTGAAAACTGGGGATGGTGCCGATGTCGGCCCAGTACTTGTTGTGGGGGAAGGCGAAAACCTTGTACTGACTCAGCGCTTGGGGAATGACCTCGCGGCCGAAGTCGATCGTGGTGCTGCCGATGAGCAGCTCCTCGAGGACTTTGGGCTGGAAGATGTAGATGCCCATGCTGGCCAGATAGGAGCCCGGGGGCGCCGGGAAGCCGAGGGCGGCCCGGGTCTGCTCGTCGAGCGCCAGGGCGTCGAGCTGCTCGGCTTCCTTCGGTTTCTCGACGAAGCTCACGACACGGCCGGTAGGATCGAGATGCAGGATGCCAAGGCCGGGCGCCTCCTCGCGGGTGACTGGCTTGACGGCGATGGTCAGGTCGGCGCCCCGCTCGCGGTGGGTCTTCACGAACTGGGCGATGTCCATCAGATAGAGCTGGTCGCCGGAGAGGATCAGCACCTCGGGCGGATTCGGCTCCAGCAGTCGGGGCAGGGTCTGGCGCACGGCGTCGGCGGTCCCCTGGAACCAATCCTGGCGCTCCGTAGTCAGCTCGGCGGCGAGGATGTTGACGAAGCCGCTTGAGAAGGCGTCGAAGCGGTACGTCTGCGCGATGTGGCGGTGCAGGCTGGCGCTGTTGAACTGCGTGATGACGAAGATCCGGTCGATGCCGGCGTACAGGCTGTTGCTGATGGGGATGTCGATGAGGCGAAACTTGCCGCCCACCGGCACCGCCGGCTTGGCGCGGTCCCGCGTCAGGGGCCACAAACGGCTCCCCTGCCCACCTCCCAAGATTGCTGTCACGACTTTTTCCATGGCCGCCTCCCCCCGCTAGGAGTGGGATCTTATAGCAGTGTCCGGCAAGAATCTCGGTGAGCGGCTCGCGTTACAATCACTCTATGCCCGAACCCCGCCGCCCTCTCCACTGGGAGCTCCTCGGCCGCGTCCCCTATGCCGAGGCCCTGGCTCTGCAATTCGCCGCCCGCGCCGCGTTGAAGAGCGGCGAGGAGCCGGAGCGTTTTTTCCTGCTGGAGCACCCCCACGTCTACACCCTGGGGCGCAACGCCAGCGGCGACGACGTGCTGGCCGGCCCGGAGTGGCTGGCGGCACGAGGCGTCGAGGTCGTGGAGTGCGACCGCGGCGGCCAGGTCACGTATCACGGCCCGGGGCAGCTCGTGGGCTATCCGGTCATCAATCTCAGCCCCGATCGGCGGGACATCCGCCGCTATGTCCGCGATCTCCAGGAGGTTCTCATCCGCACGCTCTCAGGCTTCGGGATCGCCGCCCGGCCCGGGGAGGGCCAGGAGAACATCGGCGTCTGGGTGGAGGAGGAGAAGATCGCCTCAATCGGCGTGCATCTGTCGCGGTGGATCACGACCCACGGTTTCGCCTTGAACGTCGCGACCGACCTCTCCTACTTCTCGGGGATCATTCCCTGCGGACTGCACCAGGTGCGGATGACCTCGATCGAGCGACTTATGGGCCTCACCCCTTCGCTGGAGGACGTGGCGGCCACCGTCGCCCGGCATTTCGGCGAGATCTTCGGCCGCGAGCTGGTCGCGGCGGTTCCCCAACTCCAAAATGCCTGACGCCGCCATCGGCCTCAACGCGGTGATCGTGGCGGTGACGGAGGAGGTGCCGCGCATCCTGACTATCCGCCGCGAGCCCCCCGGCGGCGGGCCGGCCGAGGACGCTCTCCCCTTCGGTCCCCTGGAGCCCGAGACCGACCGCACCCTCGACCGCGGCCTGCGCCGCTGGGTGCGCGAGCAGACGGGCCTCGAACTGGGCTATGTCGAGCAGCTCTATACCTTCGGCGACCGGAATCGCGACCCCCGCGAGAGCCATGGCGGCCCGCGGTTGGTCTCCGTCGCCTACCTGGCCCTGGTGCGCGAGGTGTCGGTGAGCGGCGGCGCCCGCTGGCGGGACTGGTACGAATTCTTCCCCTGGGAGGACTGGCGCGACGGGCATCCGGGGGTACTCGACCGCTCGATCGCTCCGGCGCTGGATCCGTGGGCCGCTTCGGCGGCCGAGCCTCGCGGCCGGCAAGAGCGGCAGGAGCGCGCGGAGATCGTCTTCGGGCTCGGCGGCGTCGGTTGGGACGGCGAGCGCGTCCTCGAACGCTACGAGATCCTCTACGAGGCCGGCTTGGTGCCCGAGGCCCGGCGGGACCGGATCGAGCGAGGAGAGAAGGAGATGCTTCCTTCAGGTACTCCCGAGCCCCCGCTCGGCCGGCCCATGTCTCTCGACCACCGCCGCATCCTGGCGACCGCCCTCGGACGGCTGCGGGGAAAGCTCAAGTACCGCCCCGTGGTGTTCGAGCTGCTGCCGCCGACGTTCACTTTGTTGCAGCTCCAGCGCGTGGTCGAGGCTCTCTCCGGTGTGCGCCTGCACAAGCAGAACTTCCGCCGCCTGGTGGAAAACGCCGGCCTCGTCGAAGGCACCGGCCGGCTGGATGCGGAGACCGGAGGCCGTCCTGCCGAGCTCTTCGGCTTCCGCCGCGAGGTGCTGCGCGAGCGACCGGCGCCGGGCGTGGGATTACCGGGCGTGCGGCGTTGAGGCTGGCGCCCAAGCCCTTGACAAATCGATATACTCAAGTCTAGTATAAGCCTCAGGCCGGCGGTGCCGGCCTTTCTTTGTAACTCACATATGCTCAGAATGAGCATTGGAGATCGACGATGAACCTCGAAGCTGCACGGCCGGACGCTTCGCTCGACTACACGCCCGCGGTGGCCCGCGCGACGGAGGCCATCCACCAGCGCGTTCGCTCGGTGATCCCGGACCTGGAGTGGCCGGTGTTCGCGCCCTATATCGCCGCCATCAACGAGCTCAAGAAGCAGCGCAACGCCGTGATCCTGGCCCACAACTACCAGACGCCGGAGATCTTCCACGGCGTGGCCGATTTCGTGGGCGACTCGCTGGCCCTGGCGCAGCAGGGGGCGAAGACGGACGCCGGCGTGATCGTGCTCGCGGGGGTCCACTTCATGGCCGAGACGGCGAAGATCCTCTCGCCGGAGAAGACGGTGCTGATCCCCGACCCTCTGGCCGGCTGTTCGCTGGCCGCTTCGATCACGGCCGAGGACGTCCGCCTGCTCCGGCAGCGCTACCCCGGTGTGCCGGTGGTGACCTACGTCAACACCTCGGCGGCGGTGAAGGCCGAGTCGGACATCTGCTGCACCTCGGCCAACGCCGTGGCGGTGGTGGAATCGCTGGGCGTGGATCGGGTGATCTTTCTGCCCGACGAGTACCTGGGCAAGTACGTGGCCTCGCAGACATCGGTCCAGATCATCCTCTGGCAGGGGCACTGCGAGGTGCACGAGCGCTTCACCGGCGCTGAGCTGCGAGCCTACCGCCAGGCGCAGGGCGGCGACATCCAGATCCTCGCCCATCCCGAGTGCCCGCCGGACGTGCTGGCCGAAGCGGACTTTGTGGGCTCCACGGCTGCGATGCAGCGCTGGGTGGGCGATCAGCGGCCCAAGCGGGTGGTGATGGTCACCGAATGCTCGATGAGCGACAACGTCGCCGTCGAGTATCCGGACATCGAGTTCGTCCGACCGTGTAATTTTTGCCCGCACATGAAGCGGATTACGCTGCCGAAGATCCTGCACTCGCTGGAGACGATGGAAACCAAGGTGGAAGTCGACCCCGAAATGGCCGGCCGTGCGAGGCTGGCGGTGGAGCGCATGCTGGCCGTCGGGAGAAGGGAGGGAAAATGAGCGCACAGTTTCCTTCAGCCCTGAGGGGAGTCGACGGAGTCTCGCGGTCCGAGGTGCTGGTGATCGGCAGCGGCACGGCGGGCCTGACGGCGGCCCTCGGCTGTGCGCCGCTCCGGGTGACGGTACTCACCAAGGTGCGCCACGGCTCGGGCGGCTCCAGCCCCTGGGCTCAGGGCGGCATCGCCGCCGCGGTGGGACGGGACGACGCCCCGGCCCTGCACGCCGCGGACACGATGGCGGCCGGCGCCGGGCTGAACGACTCCCACATCGTGGACATCCTCACCGCCGAGGGACCGCAGCGGGTGAAGGCCCTCCTCGCCCTCGGCGCCCATTTTGACCTCGACGACGCCGGCTCGCTGTCTCTCGGCCGCGAGGCCGCCCACAGCCGGCGGCGCATCCTGCACGCGCGGGATGCCACGGGGGCCGAGATCGTGCGCACCCTGGTGGCGGCGGTGCGCAGCGCTCCCGAGGTGCGGATGATCGACGGCGCCTTCGCGATCGACCTAGTGATGGACGGGGCGCAGGTGATCGGCGCCGTCGCCGTCCATGCCGAGGGCCGGCGGGTGCTGCACCTAGCTCCGGCAGTGGTGCTGGCCACCGGCGGCCTGGGCCATCTCTACCTCCACACTACCAACCCGCCCGAGGCAACGGGCGACGGCTTGGCCATGGCGGCGCGGGCCGGGGCGCGGCTGGTGGATCTCGAGTTCGTGCAGTTCCATCCCACGGCGCTGGCCGTCGGCGCCGATCCCATGCCCCTCCTCACCGAGGCTCTGCGCGGCGAGGGCGCGACTCTCGTCGACGAGACGGGCCGTCGCTTCATGCCCGAGGAGCACCCGGACGCGGAACTCGCGCCCCGCGATGTCGTGGCGCGGGCCCTCTGGCGCCAACTGCGGGCCGGGCACCAGGTGTTCCTGGACTCGCGCGTGGCGGTGGGGAAGGAGTTCCCCGAGCACTTCCCAACCGTCTTCCGGCTGTGCCAGGAGCACGGGTTGGACCCGCGGACGCAGCCCATTCCCGTGTCGCCCGCGGCCCACTACCACATGGGCGGCATCGCGGTCGACGAGCAGGGGCGCACTTCGCTGCCGGGCCTATGGGCGGCGGGCGAGGTGACGTCCACCGGCGTCCACGGCGCCAACCGTCTGGCGAGCAACTCGCTGCTGGAGGCCCTGGTGTTCGGCGGCCGGGTGGCCGAGGACCTGCGGGCGGGCCTGCCCGAGGCCCGAACGCCGCGGAGCCTCCGGGCCAGCACCGCGGGCGCCGCGCCGGCCATTCTCGCCTCGGGAGACGGCGAGCTGGTGACGGCCATCCGCCGGCTGATGTGGGAGAAAGTCGGTCTGGTGCGCGACGAGGCGGGCCTCAACGACGCCCTGGCCGAACTCGACCGTCTCGCCGCCCGCCATCGTCATGCGGCGGGGGAGGCCCGTAATCTCCTCGGCGTCGGCCGGCTGGTGGCGGCGGCGGCCCTGGCCCGCCGCGAAAGCCGGGGCGGCCATTACCGTTCCGACTACCCGGTACCGGATCCCGCCTGGAAGCGCCGCCAGTTCCTGACCGCCGCGCCGGACGGCTCTCCGAGATTCGAAGCCGCCGCCGGCAATCCTGGCGGTACCTCCAGTATAGAAAGCATCCCGCCCGTCCTCGCCGTCGCCGGGAGCCGCGCTTCGTGAGCGGCGGTCCCGTTCATCCTCCAGCACCCTTGTACCCGATCCTCTACGAGCCCCTGATCCGCAGGGCGCTCGAAGAGGATCTCGGCCGGGCCGGCGACCTGACCAGCGATGCCATCCTGCCACCCGATCTGAAAGGCGAGGGGCGGATCATGGCCCGCGCCGAAGGCCGTCTGGCGGGGCTGCCCATGGCCCTTTCCGCCTTCCGCGTCCTCGATCCCCAGATGGAGATCGAAACCCGAGCCGCCGATGGCGAGGACGTGGCGGCGGGCGCCGTCCTGGCTATCGTGAGGGGCGCGGCCCGCACGTTGCTTTCCGCTGAGCGCACGGCCCTCAACCTTCTGGGTCGGCTGTGCGGCATCGCCACGGCGACGCGGGAGATGGTACGCCGGGTGGAGCCGCACCGCGCCCGCGTCGTCTGCACCCGGAAGACCACGCCAGGCCTGCGCGCTTTGGAAAAATATGCCGTGCGCTGCGGCGGAGGCCACAATCACCGCTTCGGGTTGGACGACGCCGTGCTGATCAAGGACAACCACATCGCCCTCGCGGGCGGCCTGCGCATCGCGGTCGAACGCGCCCGGGGTGCGGTGGGTCATCTGGTGAAGATCGAGGTGGAGGTGGACTCCCTGGAGATGCTGCGCGAGGCCCTGGACCTCGGGGTGGACGTGGTGCTCCTCGACAACATGTCGGTCGAGATCCTAGAGCAGGCCGTGGCGCTCGCCCGTGGCCGCGCCCTCACCGAAGCTTCTGGCGGCATCACCCCCGAGACCGCCGCCGCCATCGCGGCCACGGGGGTCGATCTGCTCTCCATGGGCTGGCTCACCCACAGCGCGCCGTCGCTGGACGTGGCGCTGGATGTCGACGGCTGACCTGTCCCGAATCAGGATTTTTCGCCGGGAAATTCCCGGGCCACGATGGCCTTGACCTGGGCGCAGCTTCGAGGATGTCCAGCAGATAGAGCCGCTCAGGCCGCATAGAGAACCCTGGCGCTCGCCAGCACAGAGTCGCGAATCGCTGGTTTCAACCCCTTTTTCGGCACCAGGTCCACGGCGCGCCCGAGTAGATCCTCAAGCTCGTGCTGGCTCTCGCCAGAGTCAGGAAACCGACACGCGTGTCCGGTCTGAAGGTGACCAGGAGGTCGACATCACTCTGGCGTCCAAATTTGTCAGTGAGGGCCGAGCCGAAGAGCGCCAACTCCTGAATACCATGGCGCTTACATAGATCTGCAATCTTTTCTTCGGGAAACCTGAACATCACGGCCATACATCGCAGGATGCCACAGGTACCCCGGTAGATGAAAGCTCCCTCCTTGCCAGAGACAAGGAGGGAGGCTTGATGGTTCGGAGCCGCGTCCTACTGCCCGAAGTTGCACATGTCGTCCACCCGCACGGCCTCGTGCCCGGTGCCGAAGCGCCCGTCGGAAGTCATCATCGCGGTCACCCAGCCTTGGGCGTGGGTACCGTTATGGTGCCAGAGATCGAGCGCCAGGAAGCCGAAGGGCTGAGAGACGGGGAGACTCGGGCCGCCCACGTGGACCTTCTGGGTCGCAAGGGGGAAGGCATTGCTGTTGTCGATCCCCAGAGGATTTTCGTCCTCGTCGAAGGCCACCAGTTGCTGCTCGCCGAGCGGTGCCCAGGAGGGCTGGGCGCCGCAGTCGAGCGGGTTCACGTCCGCTTGGCGATTGTCCCGCCAGACCACGAGGTCCGTACCGCCATCGAAGGTGCCGCCGTTCGCGTAGCGGACGTAATAGAGGCTGGAGAGGGGAATCCTGTCGTCGCGCGAGTCGAAGCCGACGTAGCGGCCATAGAAGGTGTAGTCACCGGAGTGGAAGAAGTCCGGATCGGCGACGATTGCGACCGCCGTCTGGCTGCTCGCCAGGTTGCGGTCCGAGTTGACGTAGTAGTAGTCGCCCCAGAGCACGTTGGCGTCGCTCGCGAGGCCGGTACCGTGGGCCGCGAAGTAGAGCGGGTGAGCCGGAGTGTTGACCGAAGTGCCCACCGACCGCGGTGTGCAGCGGTTCACCGCATCCACGGTGATATAGCCCGTCACCATATTGACGTCCGCGCTGGGGCTGCCCATGCATTTTGCCGGCGTTTCCTTGACGATCGTTCGGCCGGAGTGCGCGGCCTTGAGGAAGGCGACGTCGACGCTCGGAGCCGGCGCCGATTGACCGTCGACTCCGTCGCTGGCGTTGCCGCCGCAACCGGAGGTCAAGTCGGGGCTCGACGCCAGCCCGACGGGGCTCAAGCTCGGCCCGGTCGTCGGCACCTTGCCGGCAAAGAGGTCGCGGACGTTGAGGGTCTGCACATCGTAGCCGGTGAGGTAGACGTCGAAGGCGAGCGTCGGCACGCCCCAGTCGGTCCACAGCACCACACGGGCGATCTCCGGCTTGGCCGAGGCGTTGTTCACCGAGAAGAGGGTGTTGGCGCCTCCGGGCTGGCTCAGGTCCACCTCGAAGTAAGGAATGAGGAACGTGGCGGCCGGCTGATTGCCGACGCGACAATTTCCGCTGAGGACTCCACCGGCCGCCGCGCCCGTCAGGGTGGCGGCGCCGAGAGAAAGGGTCGCGAAGGTCCGTTTCCAATTCATTACCGTGCTCCCATAGGCACCTGTAAGTAGCCTGTTTTCCGGCGGTTGGACCTAGAGACGATCCAACGACTTTGTACCTATGCGACTTTCGTGCCATGCCATCTTCCGCCCAGGACCGGTTAGACTACGAACCTATGAGCGAAACCCTGATCCAGATCGGCCGCCAGCAGTCCGCTGCGTCCCCTTCCGACCGCCGCGAAGGGCGCCCGGAGTGGTTGCGCATCCGGCTGGCGACGCCCGCCGCGTATCATCGGGTCCGCGGCCTGGTCGACCGGCTGAACCTCCATACCGTCTGTCAAGAAGCCCGCTGTCCCAACATCTACGAGTGCTGGGGCGAGCACGGCACCGCAACCTTTATGATCCTCGGCGACATCTGCACCCGCCGCTGCGGCTTCTGCGCCGTCACTTCCGGCCGGCCTCAGACGGGCGCCGACCCTGAGGAGCCCGAGCACGTGGCGGAAGCCGTTGCCGTCATGGGTCTGCGCCACGCCGTCATCACCTCCGTCGACCGCGATGACCTGCCGGACGGCGGCGCCCACCATTTTGCCCAGGTCATCGCCGCCATTCACCGGCAGAATCCCGGGACGGCCGTCGAGGTCCTGACTCCCGACTTCCGCGGCGTGCCGGAGGCTCTCGACGTCGTCCTCGCCGCGCGTCCCGAGGTGTTCTCCCACAACATGGAGACGGTCCCCCGCCTCTATAGGCTGGCCCGGCCCGGCAGCCGTTACGACCGCAGCCTGGGTCTCCTCGCAGAGGCCTCCCGCCGGCGCGACACCGGAGCCGCGGGAGGTTATCAGGGAAGGATCAAGACCGGAATCATGCTCGGCCTCGGCGAGACCGCCGGCGAGATCGAAGCCACCCTTACCGATATACGCAACGCCGGGGTCGAAATCCTCACCCTCGGCCAATATCTCCAGCCGACCCCCAAGCACCTGCCGGTGGATCGCTGGGTGCACCCCGACGAGTTCGCGACTCACCGCGCCTTCGCCCTCTCTCTGGGCTTCGTCCATTGCGAGGCCGGACCCCTGGTGCGCAGCAGCTACCACGCCCACGAGCACGTGAAGCCGGCGGTGGAGGCCTAACGTAGAGGTATTGCCCGCGCGGGTGCCGGCGCCGCCACCGTCACCAGCCATAGCCCGCCGAGGATGAGGGCGAATCCCAGCCCCTCCGCCCAGCCGAAGCGCTCACCCAGGAAGGCCACGGCCAGGGCCGCCGCCACCAGCGGCTGGAGCGTCGTGTACGCGGCCACGAGGGCGGGGGAGGAGCGGCGGATCGCCCAGGTGCTTGCGGCGTAGGCGAAGACGGTGGGGAAGGCGAGGATGTAGAGGAGGCCGAGCCAGGTGGCGGCCGAGATCTGCGACGGCTCCAACGCGGCGAGGGCCGGCGCCGCCACCGCCAGCACGCCGAGGCTGCCGAAGAGGAACGACCAGGCGATCACCGTCCGCCACGGCAGGCGGGTCAGCACCGGCCTCTGGAGCACCAGGAACAGGGCGTAGCATAGGCCGTTGCCAAGGATCAGCAGGTTGCCCTGGGCCGCTTGCGGATCGGTGGAAAAGTGGAGCGGATTGACCAGCACCAGGGCGCCGGCGATCGACAGGGCGATCCCCAGCAGCCGCCCGGCGCTCACCCGCTCGATCCCCAGAGCCGCGGCGGCGGCCGTCGCGAACACCGGTACTGAGAGCATGAGGATGGCGGCATTGGTCGCCGTCGTGTGCTTGAGGCCAGTGATGAACAGCACCTGATTGGCGAAGACTCCTAACCCACCGAGCAGGGCAAGGACCGGCAGGTCCCGCCGTCCAGGCAGGACGCGGTCCCGATGCCAGGCGAGCGCCAGCAGGATGGGCGTCGCGAAGCCCACCCGGATCGCCGCCATCGCCAAGGGCGACAGGTGGCTGAGCAGCGCCTTGGCCACCACGTGGAAGCCGCCGAACGAGAGCTGCACGAGCAGCAGCGTCAGGTGGACGCGCGAGGCCGGAGCCGGCTTTGGCGTAGCGGCGGCGGCGGTCCGGGAGACGGGCTCGGTCATGCCCGCGGAGGATAGGCGATTTTGGGCTGCCTTCTGCTAGAATCCTCGCTTGTGACGGACCGCACAAGGTGCGGAACCTTTCCCACTCCAGGACGATTGACTGATGACAACCATGACCGAGACCGCCGCCGGCATCCGCATCCGTCCGCTCGACGAGTTGGACATCACCGCCATCGTCGCCATCGACGAGGCGATCAGCGGCCGCTACCGGCCGGAAGTTTGGGAGCGCCGAATCAGTTATTACCTACGGCGGGCCCCCGAGGCCTCCTTGGTCGCCGAGGTCGATGGCAAGGTCGCCGGCTTCATGCTCGGCGAGGTTCGCTCCGGCGAGTTCGGGCTGGAAGAACCGACGGGTTGGATCGAAGTCCTGGGGGTCGACCCCGGCCAGCGGGGCAAGGCGCTGGGGCGGCGGATGGCGGAAGGCATGCTGGAGCACTTCCGGTCTCACGGCGCCCACAAGGTGCGCACCCTGGTGGACGAGGAGCGGGAGGACATCCTCAGCTTCTTCTCCTCCCTGGGCTTCGAGTCCGCGGGCCTGCGACCGTTCGTCAAGAACCTGTAGAACTTGATACGACTTGCGAGAGAGCGGGAGATCCGGATGAGCGTGAAGAGCACAACCCTGCCGAAGCAATTTCACGAAGCGGTCCTGAAGTGGCAGGAAGTTTTCCTTCCCGACTACGGCTTCCTGATGGAGAACTGGGACAAGCACTTTCCCAACGATCCCGAGTTCCAGCTCTGCGCCTTCCGCGAGATGGGCATGTGCACCGAGATCGAGTGCGGCGACATGAAGGGCAAGCCGAAGTTCCAGAAGGCCGGCGAGATGCTTCCGGAGCAGGCGCATCACCTCTTCGGCGCCATCCGCGCCCAGGCCTCCACCGAGTTCGGCTCCATCCAGCAGCACCGCCTCACGCTCGCCCGTGCCCAGGAGGAAGAGGAGCAGTTCTGGATCCTCCGCATGATGGCCGAGGAGTTGCGCCACGGCTATCAGATGCTCCACCTGCTGGTCGAGGACGACTGGAGCTCGGTCTCCAAGGAATCCGCCTCCGACCTGATCGAAGACGTGCTGTCGATGACAACCGGCTCTCACCTCCTGGGCGCCTTCAACATCGACTTCGATTCCTTCGTCGACAACGTCGTCTTCTGCGCCCTGATCGACCGCGTCGGCAAGTACCAGCTCGCCATGCAGAAGATCTCGGCCTACCAGCCGATGGCGGAGAGCATGCCCCAGATGCTGCGTGAGGAGGCATTCCACTTGGCCGCGGGCGTGGTGCCCATGCGGCGCTGGGTCACCTCCGCCGCCCGAGGCGAGACCTTCGTCACCGTGGACGTGCTGCAGAAGGCGATCAACAAGTGGTTGCCGCGCGGCCTCGAGATGTTCGGCGACGAGCGCGGCGGCGGCACGAACGTCCGCTTGGGCCTCAAGCCCATGAAGAACTCCGAGGCTCAGGCGCAGTATTACCAGGAAGTGGAGAAGCTGGTGCGCGACCTCAACCTCCGCTACCTGCGAGCCCGCATCGAGAACCTCACCCACGTAAGCTCCGAGGATGCGCTCGACCGCATTCTGGCCGGCGAGACCGTCGAGGGAGTCCGCCGCGAGGATCTTCTCCATATGCCGCACATGGACTTCTTCCGCCGCCGGGGCGTTCCCGCTTTCCGCATGGTGGGCTCCCAGGGCGAGACCTTCACCAGCGTTCCCACGTACCTTCAGCACCTGGTTCGCACCCTGCCCGAGTCCTACCTCGCCAGCCGCGACTACAAAGAGACGGTAGAGTCGTTGATCGAGGTCCAGGCAGGGCGGATGACGCCCGAGCAGGCGGCTGGGCGGATGCCGGCCCTGCGCCGCGTCGCCGGGGCCTGCCCGTGCTCCAAGTCGGTGCGCTGGATGACCGACGAACCGGCAGTGATCGGCTCGGGAACCGCGGTGGCCGTGAAGGCCGCGCCGCAGCCTTCGGTCAGTCAGCCCGTCGCTTGAGCTCAACAATCCCGAGATCCGCTTAAAGAGCACCCGAGGAGAGGGGCGAGATGAGTGTGTTCAACCGCTTGCTGGTCACCACCCTGCCTCTGGTGCCCAAACCCGTCGTCCGCCGGGTGGCCTCCCGCTACGTCGCGGGCGAGACTCTCGAAGATGCCGTCCGCATCATCCGCGGCCTCAATCAGGAAGGCGCCATGGCGACCGTCGACGTCCTCGGCGAGGAGGTCAGCGAGCGCGAGAAAGCCCTCGCCGCCACCGAGGAGAACCTCCGGGCCTTCGCGGCGATCGAACGGGAGAAGCTGAACGCCAACGTCTCCATCAAGCCGACCCTCCTGGGGCTGAAGATCGACGAGGGTTTCTGCCGCGACAACATCGGCCGCATCGCCGAGACGGCGAAGGCGCAGGGCAACTCCGTGCGTATCGACATGGAGGACCAATCGACGACGGATGCCACGCTGCGCATCTACCGCGACCTCCAGGCCCGCCACGGCAACGTCGGCTGCGTCCTCCAGGCCTACATGCGCCGCACCCTGAAGGACATCGACGACCTGCCCGCCGAAGGCGCCTCCGTGCGCCTCTGCAAGGGGATCTACATCGAGTCGCGCAAGGTGGCCTGGAAGGGTTACGAGACCGTGCGGGCCAACTACGTCAGCGCCCTGGAGAAGCTCATCCTGCGTGGCGTCTACGTGGGCATCGCGACCCACGACGAATATCTGGCTTGTGAGGCCACGGCCCTCCTCGACAAGCACAGTGTGCCCCGTGACCGCTACGAGTTCCAGATGCTGCTCGGGGTGGACGACGAGCTGCGCCGCATCCTCCTCGCCGCCGGCCACCGCCTGCGCGTCTACGTCCCCTATGGGAGGGATTGGTATCCATACTCCATGCGGAGGCTGCGCGAGAACCCCGAAGTCGCCCGGCATGTGCTGAAGGCGTTCCTGGCGGGGAAGTAGGGAGCCGGCGATGAGCCTTCGGCGTATCACCCGTGATAGCCGCCTCTCTCCTGAAGAAGCCGCGGAAAATCGCGAGATCCGGAAACAGGTTACAGAAGAGCTGCCCGAGTTGATCGCGCGGCATGAGGAGCGCATGGCAGCCCTCGACCAGTTGACAGACCTGGTCCACCAACTGAAGTCCGCCCGCGAAGAAAAAGGATTGAGCCTTTCGGATTTGACTCGACTGACTGGCATGGATCGGTCGGCTCTCTCGAAACTTGAAACCGGGCAACGCCTCAACCCTACCATCGAGACCCTCGTGCGCTACGCCGACGCCGTGGGCAAACGCTTGGTGGTTGCGCTGGCAAACGCCTGACTACGTCGCAGATGCAGGTTGTCGCGGGCGCGTCTGTTTGACAGCGTTAACCGTCCAGCGTTAGCCTTCTGATCGTCCTCGTCGTAAATACTTGCGCGTCGGATTGTTATTGCCTGTCCATGCGCTCCATGGAATGTCCCTAGAGGAGCGCTAGAGAGCGTCTGAACCGAGATGCCACACTTCTTCATCTCGTACAGGAGGAGCGACCAGGAAGGTAAATACTTGGCGCACATGATCTTCCGAGAGCTCCGCAGGCGCTATGGCGAAGAGAGCACCTTCCTGGACGTCGACTCTCGAAGCCCGGGACTGTCCTTCCCTGTGAAAGTCGATCGGGCTTTACGCGTAACCGACATCGTGCTGGTCATCATCGGTCCGGCGTGGTTACAGCTCCTGACCGAGCGGCTGGAGGATCCTCGGGACTGGGTTCGCTACGAGGTCGCGGAGAGTCTTAAGCGGAGCTGGCTGCCAGTGGTGCCGGTCTGCTTGGCAGGCGTCGAGATGCCTCGGCCGCAACAACTGCCCGAGGAATTGAAGGATCTCGGCTGGCGCGACGGAGCCACCCTCGATCCCTTCCAGGACTTCGACTCCCACCTGTCTCGCCTGCTGAGCGACTTGGAGAACGTGCTCAAGACGACGCTCAGAGAAAAAGAGGAACTGCGCGCCGCTCGATGGGAGCTAACCGCCTTGCTCCGATGGCGCGCCCACCAACTGGAACTGGCCGCAGCTCGAGAGGCGGCCTCCAAGCTGGCGGCGGAAAGGACGGTCAAAGAGAGAATCGCGGCAGAAGAGCGAGCCAGATGGGCTGCGGCAGCGGAGGCAGCGGAACTGGCAACGCAAGTGGCCGCCAAGGCGAAGGCTGTGGCGGCGGAGCGAGAAGCGGCCCAGGCCGCGAGGGTTCAAAAGAAAGCGGAGCCAGAACCCCAGAGGGCCCGCGAGGCCCCTGCTTCGCGGTGGGGTCCCAATCCTTTACCAGCAGCTCCGAGCGGGCCGACCTCCGTCCCGCCTAGGTCTTCAGTCGCGCCTCCCTGGCCCACAGCGTCGCCTCCGAGCTTTACCCTTGGCGCACCTACAGCCTCTCCAAGGGCAAGCTTGCGTTGGTGGGGTGTCATCTTAGCCTTGGTGGCTATGATCGCCGTCCCGCTATTGATCAATCTGGAAGTAGGTTCAAAACGGGCCTCGCCATTAGCTGAGCAGCCATCACCTGAGCAGCCATCTTTTAAGCAGAAATCGCCAAAGCAGCCATTGGGAAAAAAGGCAACGGATTTGCCGGCGATGCACAAGGCAGGGGGCTCGGCCGACCGCATCAGCGAGCCGACCGCTGTTGACACCGGGATGACGGGCGGTGGCGGCGGCGTGGTTGAAGATGCTCCCTTGCGCGTTAGCGGCGGCGTAACTCGGCCGGAGATCATCAATAAGGTCGAGCCGGTCTACACCGAACTCGCCCGTCGCGCACGCGTCACTGGTACGGTAATCGTCGAAGCCATCATCGACACCGGTGGCAATGTCACCAACGTTCGCGTGCTCAAGGGCTTGCCTATGGGCCTCGACGGTTCTGCAGTGGAGGCGGTCCAAGAGTGGAAGTTCAGGCCGGCCACGCTCGAGGGTAAACCTGTCAAGGTCTACTACGTACTAACGGTCAACTTCCAGGTGCAGTAGTTTCCAGGGACGCTCACCGGCAAGCGGTGGGAACTGTTGAACGCCCTGACCGGCGCTGGGCCGGTGGCGATCCGCGAAGGTGGAAGGGGTATGACACCGTGCGGGCCAACTACGTCAGCGCCCTGGAGAAGCTCATTCTGCGCGGCGTCTATGTGGGCATCGCCACCCACGACGAGTATCTGGCTTGCGAGGCCACGGCCCTCCTCGATAAGCACAGTGTGCCCCGCGACCGCTACGAGTTCCAGATGCTGCTCGGGTGGACGACGAGCTGCGCCGCATCCTCCTCGCCGCCGGCCACCGCTTGCGCGTCTACGTCCCCTATGGCCGGGACTGGTATCCATACTCCATGCGGAGGCTGCGCGAGAACCCCGAAGTCGCCCGGCATGTCCTAAAGGCGTTCCTGGCGGGGAAGTAGGAGCTCGTCAAAAGAGCTGGCCGGAGGGGTAGAGACGCTCCCAGCCCGACCACGCCACCCCTCCGCAGGCCCGGGAATGGCGGGACGTCTCCGAGGCGGCAATCCCGCCCCAATCAAACGACAACCCCCGCCGGGGAGATTCGGGGACCCTCCGTCGAAGCCGCCTTCCTGGCCGCCTCTCCACCCCCTCCTGTCTCCCCAAACACAAACAAACCCGTGGCCTGCCCGCCTTAAGGCCACGGGTCGTTGAGATCCGCTCGATCGTCTCCGCACCCTCTGCGTTCGAGCGGATCTAAGGGCCGGAGGGGCGGTTGGGCTCCCGGCCCCCCGGCGGTTCAAGTTGTCAAAGAGCCTACCTACCCCGGCCGGCGGGACCTTCCCGCCGAAGGGGAGCTGGATCATACATCCATGGCACCTGAAGAAGTCAAGTACCCTGTTAGATTTTGGAACAAAACCTAACAGACGGTTTCTGTGGCCAATGCGAGACGAAATTTGTAGGCTTCGCGGCATCTGACCGCTACCGGCGGACGGTTAGCCGGCACCGGCCGACGACTCGCCGCTGCCGGCCGGAGGCTCGCCGCTACCGGTAGACGGCTGGCTGCTGGCGGCGAACGACTAACCGTTGCCGGCCGACGACTGGCCGCTGGCGGCGAACGATCCGCCGCTACCGGCCAACGACTGGCCGCTGCCGGCCGACGACTTGCCGCTACCGGCGAGAGGATTTCGGCTACCGGCCGGAGGCTCGCCGCTGCCGGCGCGGCGTCGGCCGCCGGCGGCTAGTCGACTTTCAACAGCGGCGGACCGGCTCGATCTTCTGGCCGCTGCCTCTCAGGAGGCCGGAGCAGGTCAGCCCCTAGGGGCGGGCGGTCGCTCCACCGGTTCCGGCCGGGCGCCGAATGGCGACGGTCGCCTCCTGCCAAGGTGACGGATCGCGTCTTGAAGCGGTGGAAAACGTCTGCCCTTCTCTGAGAAGGTTGACGATAGCCTAGAAATTTTCAAAAATCTCGCTCACTGGCATTGACGTTTTCAGATTCTCTTGGTGTATGATCCTGCCTCCTGGAGGCAGTGCCCGGCGAGGAGGTCTCATCGATCGGGGTGAAGCAGGTTCTTTGACAACTGAAATCCGCCGGGGGGCCGGGAGTCCAACCGCCCCTCCGGCCCTGGGTCCGCTCGCTCGCAGAAGGTGCTGAGACGATCGGCAGACCCGCGGGGACCCGTGGCCTGAAGGGGCCGGTCACGGGTCCGGGAGGAGTGGTAGGCCTCGGCCGCGCTCGGCAGCCGGCTTGGCCGTAGGCGTGGGGTATTTTGCAGTCCGTCCAGCGCCAAGCTGCTTTCCAGTACGGTTGTAGTCAGCCTGCGTGTTGTGGCGAGAGGTGCCAAGGTCTTCGGTCAGGTACCCGAGGAGCGTTGAGCGGCTCTTGAAAGCTCAATGGACGACGCCGAGAGCCCGGAGGGCGGCATTCCTCTAGCCCAGGGTGCAACCCTGGGACCCCTGCGAACCCCACCATCCCCAACCCTGCCAAGGGTGACGCGGGCCAGGATGGGATTCATTCGCCGCAGTGAGATATCCTCTGCTAAATGTCCCTGTCGTTTTTTGACCGTCCCATCCTCAACTCGCCATACGACTATCCTGCGCAGTACTGGGAGCTCGACGAGAGCGGACAGCCGACGAACCGGGTGATCGAGCGGCGGCGGTCGGCGCAGTACGTGTCGCCGATTCCGCAGGCAAAGAAGCAACGGATAGGGCAGAGGGAGCTCCTTCTCCAGGATGCTATGGGTCTGTCGACCGAGCGCCAGAAGTACGACCCAACGCCCGTCATCAACGCCCTGCGTCAAACGGTCGACGCCTGGCGGGAGCTGCCGAACGCCAACGACTGGGCGGTGACTCCCGAGACGGCACGGCTCCTTGCACACTGGCGGCACCACAAGTTCAGCGCTTTGCGGCCATTCTTCTGCCAGGTCGAAGCGGTTGAGACAATCATCTGGCTCGTCGAGGTGGCGCCGAAACTGGGCGCCGCGGGCCAGAAGTTTCTCGATCACCTCTCGGCGGCGAACGAGGAGGCGAACCCAGGGCTGGCCCGCCTGGCGCTCAAGCTCGCGACCGGAACCGGCAAGACGACCGTCATGGCGATGCTCATCGCCTGGCAGACGATCAATGCGGTGCGCCGGCCGAACAGCCGCCGGTTCACCCGAGGCTTCCTCGTCGTCACCCCCGGCCTGACGATCCGGGACCGTCTGCGGGTGCTACAGCCGAACGACCCGGACAGCTACTACCAGAGCCGAGAGCTGGTGCCGCCCGATCTCCTGGGGGATCTCGGGAGGGCGAAAATCGTCATCACCAACTATCACGCCTTCAAGCTGCGCGAGGTGCTTGAGCTGTCGAAAGGGAACCGGGCGCTGCTCCAAGGTCGTGGGCCGGAGCTTTCGACCCTCGAAACCGAAGGCCAGATGCTTCAGCGCGTGATGCCCGACCTGATGGGAATGAAGAACGTCCTCGTGCTCAACGACGAGGCCCATCACTGCTACCGCCAAAAACCTGGCGAGCCCGACGAGGACGAGCTGAAGGGAGAGGACCGGCAGGAAGCCGAACGCAACCAGGAGGCTGCACGGCTCTGGATCTCCGGACTGGAGAGAGTCCAGCGCAAGCTCGGCCTGCTGCGAGTGATCGATCTATCGGCGACGCCGTTCTTCCTCCGCGGCTCGGGCTACGCCGAGGGCACCCTCTTCCCCTGGACCATGAGCGACTTCTCCCTGATGGACGCCATCGAAAGCGGCATCGTGAAGCTCCCCCGGGTGCCGGTCGCGGACAACATCCCGGGGGAAGAGATGCCCGTCTTCCGCAACCTCTGGGATCACATTCGCGCCGAGATGCCGAAGAGGGGACGCGCGAAGGCGGGCGGATTGGATCCCCTCAAGCTGCCGACGAAGCTCCAGACGGCGCTCGATGCCCTCTACGGCCACTATGCCAAGACCTTCGAGCTTTGGGAGCAGGCCGGAGTCAGTGTGCCTCCCTGCTTCATCGTGGTGTGCAACAACACCTCGACCTCGAAGCTGGTCTATGACTACGTCTCCGGTTTCGAACGCGCCAACGATGACGGCACGAAAACCATCGAGAATGGCCGGCTGCCTCTCTTCCGGAACTTCGATGAGTCGGGCGCCAGGCTCGGCCGGCCGCGCACGCTGCTGATCGACAGCGAGCAGCTCGAAGCCGGCGAAGGGCTCGACGACAACTTCCGCAAGATGGCCGCGGACGAGATCGATCGCTTCCGGCGTGAGATCCGTGAACGCACAGGTGACCAGCGGCAAGCAGAGAACCTTTCGGACGAAGACCTCCTGCGTGAGGTGATGAACACAGTCGGCAAGCAGGGACGCCTCGGTGGCTCCATCCGCTGTGTCGTCTCCGTCTCGATGCTGACTGAGGGGTGGGACGCCAACACGGTCACCCACGTGCTCGGCGTGCGCGCCTTCGGCACTCAGCTCCTCTGCGAGCAGGTGATCGGCCGGGCGCTCCGGCGCCAGTCGTACGATCTGAACGACGAGGGGTTGTTCAACGTCGAGTATGCGGACGTGCTCGGCATCCCCTTTGACTTCAACGCGAAGCCGGTGGTGGCGCCGCCGCAGCCGCCTCGCGAGACAGTCCTGGTCCAGGCGATTCGTCCCGAGCGCGATGCCTGCGAGATCCGTTTTCCACGGGTCGAGGGCTACCGCGTCGAGCTGCCCGAGGAGAAACTCTCTGCCCGCTTCGACGACGACTCGACCCTTGAGCTGACCCCGGATCTCGTGGGTCCCTCGGTGACCCGGAACCAGGGCATTCTCGGTGAGGCGGTCGATCTGAACCTGGTGCACACCGGCGAGCTTCGCCGCTCGACGTTGCTCTACCACCTCACCCGGCGTCTGCTCTACACCAAGTGGCGCGATCCCGGCGAGGAACCCAAGCTCCATCTGTTCGGCCAGCTCAAGCGAATCACCGGCGAATGGCTCGACCATCATCTGGTTTGCACCGGAGGTACGTACCCCGCGCAGCTCCTGTACGAGGAGCTGGCGGATATGGCCTGCGAGCGAATCACCCACGGCATCGTCGCGAGCCTGGTGGGGGAACGGCCGGTCAAGGCGATGCTCGATCCGTACAACCCCACGGGCTCGACCCGGCACGTCCACTTCACCACCTCGAAGGAGACTCGGTGGCAGACCGATCCACGCCGCTGCCATATCAACTGGATTGTCTGCGACAGCGACTGGGAGGCTGAGCTCTGCCGCGTGGCCGAGTCGCATCCGCGAGTACGGGCCTACGTGAAAAATTACAACCTCGGTCTCGAGGTGCCCTATCGCTACGGCTCAGAAGCCCGCACGTACTTGCCGGACTTTGTTTTGCTTTTGGACTACGGAGAACAGAATCTTATCGTCTAGCCGCGATTGTTGCACCCCGGCGGTCTTCAGGTTTTCCAGGATCATGGTGGCGAAGTCCGGCCTCTCGCATTGGGCGCTCTCTAGGGAGTCTATCAAGTCGTCGTTCTCGTCGACTCCCAGAGTACGGTGCGGCGAGATGCTCTCGACCGTAAATGGGCCTGCAACGCGGACTCTCCTGTCGTCCGAGTAAGGCTTGTCATAGAGATACTCGTACTCGGCCTTGGCGGCGATGGAGGCATCGATCTCCTTCTGCCGGGCGATCCTCTCCTTCCACCACCGGCCGTGCAGGTCCCTTACGTCCGCTGACCATTTCGGCTCGGAAGCTCGAGGAATCTCCCATTCCTCCCAAGTCTCGCCGAGAACTCTGTTGAGCTGTCCACGCAGGGGCTCTAGCGCCTGCTGGAACCTCTCCCAGATGACATCGATCTCAGTGTTGTTGGCGATCGACTTGAGTGTGATGTGAGGCACACGCTCGTAGACGAAACCCTGGCGCAGGTCGCCGTGTGTCGAGGCTTGGCTCGGCCCGGTGCGACGGACTTCGGCCTCTTTGAGCTGGCCCTCGCGGCTGTCCGCGAGATGATAGAAGGGATAGCGGGCCCCCATGATCCGAGCGCGAGCCAGCGCCAAGGCCACGCGCGAGGTATCGATTGTAATCCACCGGCGCCCCCACTGCTCCGCGACATAGGCTGTGGTGCCCGAGCCGCAGGTTGGATCGAGAACGAGATCCCCAGGATCGGTGGCCATTAGAAGGCAACGCTCGATTACAGACCGATTCGTCTGTACGACGTAGACCTTCGGGTCGGCAAAGCCGGAAGTCGTGGTATCGGTCCATAGATTCGAGTAAGGAAAAACCTTGAAGTCATCCAGGTAGCGCACGTAACGCAGTGTGCCACCTACGAAGATCATTCGCTTCGTTTGGGATAACCGCCGCAACCCTATCGCATCAGTCTTAAAGGTACCCTTTTTGATTGAAAAATAGCGCCCCTCATACTCAAGTGCCCGAACGTCTTCTCCCTGAGCTGGGCGTTGACTAGTGATGTTGTCGTGCGCGAAAACCCTTAGTGAACCCGCGATAACATTTTCTTCCTTCCAATCGGCTAGTGTGCGACGCTCCCCAAGCTTGCTTTCCCCCAAGGAATACTGAGTAGCGCCTTCATCGCCAGGATTCTTGAACTGAAACAGCGGGCGGTATTTGCAGACCGCGGATTTCCTATACCAAAGCAGGTAGTCAAAAACGCTTGAAAGATCCTCGGAAGAAGTTGATGATGTTTTCTTGAAGACAACCTGAGATATGAAGTTTGGTTCGCCGAACACCTCATCCATCACTGCCCTAACGAGGTGAACGTTCTCATCGCCGATCTGCACGAAGATCGATCCACTCTCTCTCAGCAGATCTCGCGCTATCGTTAGCCGATCGCGTAGATACGTCAGGTAGCTGTGAATCCCATCACGCCATGTGTCACGGAATGCTCTCACCTGCTCGGGCTCACGGGTGATGTGATCCGTATTGCCGTCTTTGACGTCTCGGCTGGTGGTCGACCACTGGAAGTTGGAGTTGAACTTGATGCCATAGGGCGGATCGAAGTAGATACACTGGACATTGCCGCGCAGTCCTTCGCGCTCGGCGAGCGAGGCCATCACTTGCAGGCTATCGCCCAGGATCATGCGGTTCGTCCAGTTCGCTTCGTGCTGGTAAAACTCGGTCTTGGCGTCCCCCTCAGGAACGCCGTTGAAGTCCGCGAACAGATCGATCTGAACTCCCGACGCCTGTTCCTTCGAGCGCGAGCTTCGTTGGACCAGATCGTCGATCAATGCTTTAGGATGCACCTTCTCCTGAATGAACAGTGGGGGCGCCGTCACCACCAGATCCGACCAGTCCTTCTCGTCCTTGCCGCGCCAGACAAGTTGCGGATCTAGATCGCGGTTCCGGCGCTCGTAGGCAACCTGAATTGGGCTTTGGGTGTTCTTCGCCATGACCGACTGAAGCTCGGCCGTGGGAATGTTCTTGCGCGACGCTTCCTCATGAATAAGCGTTTCGATCTGCTTCGGCGTTTGATTGCTTTTCTTCCCGGCCATCGCTGATCCATTCTTTAGACGATATACATGGCGGACTCAACCGTTTGGTCGATCATTTGGTTGAAAAAAGACTCGATCCTGGACGCAAGGTCGCTCTCGATTTGGTAGACCTCGGTTAGCTCGGCGAAAGCCCATCGGCCGTAGGTGCGGAGGTTGTTGACTCCCGGTATCCAATACGAATCCATAACTGCTTTCTTTTCTTTCGCATCCTCCCGACGGTACCCTTTGACCTCAACCACAAGGTGGATAAGATTCTGTTCTCCGCGCTTAACCCCTGGCCCGGAAACCATGTTTGCGCCGAGGGGCGTTATCTCGAAGGAGGCGAAGGGGGAAAAGAGAGGCGCGCCGCGATTTTCATCGGTCCGGAGTTCGGCACCGTCACGCGTCCCGACCTCGTCACTGCTGCGCGCGAGGCTGGCGACGCCGACTTCGACGTGTTGATCGCCTGTGCGTTCAACTACGAGGCTCACGCCTCCGAATTCAACAAGCTCGGCCGCATCCCGGTGCTCAAGGCGCGCATGAACGCCGACCTTCATATGGCTGGCGACTTGAAGAACACCGGCAAGGGCAACCTCTTCGTGATCTTCGGTGAGCCTGATATCGACATCCTCCCCGCCGAGGATGGTCAGGTTCAGGTCAAGATCAACGGTGTCGACGTTTTCCACCCGAACACCGGAGAGGTCCGCAGCGACGGCGCCGAGGGCATCGCCTGCTGGTTCATCGACACCGACTACAACGAAGAGAGCTTCTTCGTCCGCCACGCCTACTTCCTGGGCGCCAACGATCCCTACAAGGCGCTCAAGACCACCCTCAAGGCGGAGATCAACGAAGAAGCGTGGGCCACCCTCCACAGCGACACCTCACGCCCGTTCGACAAGCCCAAGTCGGGACGCATCGCGGTGAAGGTCATCAATCACCTGGGGGACGAGGTGATGAAGGTGTTCCGGGTGGGGTGAGAGGGATCGCGCCGGGAGGAGCCGGGCACTGTCCGCAGCGGGCCTTGGATAAGGCTCCGCCCAGGCAATAGCCCTCCGCGACCTCAGCCCAAGCTGCCAGTGCGAAGAAGTTTCTGGACTTCTGTGTGTTTACCCAGGAAGAAGACGAAGAGATCCTCGGCTCGGTTCTCAAACACGAAACGCAAGGCTAAGTTGCCTCGACACTCGAAAAGACGGTCGCCGAGCTTGCGGATACCAATCCCGCTGTGGCTATGAGGCTGGCCAAACGTGTCCGCCATCTCAACAAGGGCCAGCAAACATTCCACTCGCTCTTTTTTTTTGAGCTTCTTCAGCCGTTTCAAGACCTCGGGATCAAGGGAGAGAAGCTTCTTCAAGAAGTCCTCTCAGCTCGGCCGCTGTGACCGTCAAAAGCTTCCCTGAAGGCCTGAGCTGGCGATAGCGGTCGTCCACGGTTTTCTGTAAGGCGGCCACCTGCTCTGGAGTCGCACCGTACTCACTCTGCGCATAGTCTATGGATTCCACTTCCACTTTGCGAAGGGCGATGATATCGGCCCCCAAGATGATGCCTACGTCATCGCCGCCGGCCGCCGCCGCCAGCCAGCGGCCCAGGTTCTTCTTGGCCTCGGTGATAGTGAGAGTCTTCATAGAGACTTTATACAGTCTCTATGTGGTTTGGTCAACCTCGGGGCAGTACCTCGTCTCGTGATTCCGGTGTAGGAGCGGCGCCTGCTTCAGGTGTTTGGGGACGAGTATCAACAGTACTGCGGGCGGGTTCGGCGATGGTTGTAGGGTTTCTCGGGAAGACGGGAAGACGGGAAGACGGGAAGAAAGGGAGAGTAAGATTCCTGTTGGCCGCGGGAGATTTGGGATTTTGGGGCGGTGTCGCCGCGACGGAGACGCCCCACGGGGTTCCCCGCGGGGCGTCTCTACCTTGGGTAGGTCCTTGTGATTGGAGAGTAGCCTTGGCAGCGAAGGCAAAGACGATCGACGAATATCTTGCTTCTTTGAGCGACGAGCACCGGGCGGCGCTCGCGAAGCTCCGGCGGGACATCAAGGCCGCGGCGCCGGAGGCTGAGGAGTGCATCAGCTATGCGATCCCCGGCTTTCGTCTGAACGGCAGGCTGCTGGTGTCCTTCGGCGACGCCAAGAACCACTGCGCCTTCTATCCCGGCGCCTATCCTCTGGAAGCCCTCAAGGACGAGCTCGCGGGCTATGACACCAGCAAGGGCACGCTTCGCTTTCCGGCGGACCATCCGTTGCCGGCTCCTCTGGTGCGAAAGCTGGTCAAGGCTCGCATCGCGGAGCACGCGGTCAAATATCCCGTCGCTGGCGGTCGGCGCCAGGCGCGGGTTGCAAAGCATTGGGAGTAATATGACCTCAAGGTTTGCATTTTGGCGTTACCTCAGATTGGCGCCGCTGGTTCGGCTCGCGACGATCGCAATCATGGCTGTCGGACCGGCCTGGGCGGAGGACACCGTCCTCCACGCGCAACGCCTGCTCGACGTGCGGAGCGGCCGAATGCTCGAAGATGCCGTGGTGCTCGTCGCCGACGGCCACATCCGCGCCGTGGGGACGCGCTCGGCGGTCGCCGTACCGGCGGGTGCGCATTGGATCGAGCTCGGGGATCGCACGCTGCTGCCCGGGCTTTTCGACATGCATGTGCACCTGTCCATCGGCGGCCCGCATCACCACAAGTTCACGGAGAGTCTGTTCGACGGACCGGTCGACGCCACGTTGAACGGCGCCGAGAACGCGCGCATCACCCTGCTGGCCGGGTTCACTTCCGTGCGTTCGGCAGGCGACAACGACTATATCGACGTCGGGCTGAAGAAGGCGATTGAAAAGGGGATTGCCGTGGGACCTCGCATCGTGCCGGCCGGCTACCAGATCAGCATGACGGGCGGCCACGGTGACAACACCGGCTGGCCTCCCGGCGTCTTCGAGACCACCCCCGAGCAGGGCGTCGCCGACGGCCCTGAGAAACTGCTCCGCGCCGTGCGATATCAAATCAAGCACGGAGCGGAGGTCATCAAGCTCATGGTGTCGGGAGGCATCGGCGACATCGACCGGCCGCTCGACATCCTGCAGTTCTCCGACGAGGAGATGAAGACGGTCGTCGACGAGGCGAGGCGGAGCCATCTGAAGGTGATGGCCCATTCCCACTCCCTGGCCAGCACTCTGCACGCGGTGCGCGCCGGAGTGGCCTCGATCGAGCACGGCTCGCAGCTCGACGAGGAAGCGGTCCGCCTGATGAAGGAGCGCGGCACCTATCTCGTACCCACTTCCATTTTAGTCGAAGGCGACGCTTATGCGGACTACCCGGACGCCATGCGCGCCAAGATGGTGGAAGTCAAGCGGCGGGCGGCGGCGAGCCTACGACTGGCCGTCCGCGCCGGCGTCAAGATCGCCTACGGCACCGACGCCGGCACCGCTCCTCATGGCCAGAACGCCAGGCAATTCGCGCTGCTGGTCGCGGCGGGAATGTCGCCGCTCGCCGCGATTCGCGCCGCCACGCTGGCCGCCGCGGATCTGCTGGGCGTCGACGACCGGGGCGCTCTCGATCCGGGTCTGCTGGCCGACGTCGTCGCTGCTCCCGGCAACCCGCTCGCCGACGTGCGGACTCTCGAACACATCGATTTCGTGATGAAAGGCGGCGAGATCTTCAAGCAACTCCAGTGAGAGCATGATCTTGCCCGGAAACTCCCGGTTTGACGCCTCCAGAGGGGGGTGCTAGGCTTTTATCCTGTTTCCCGGCAGCCGCGGACCTCTTCGACCATGGACGAACGCCACCGCTCGGACTCCCGCAACGTCCTCTCCCGAGGGGACTCCGACACCGACGACATCGACCTTTCACCGCTCCACGAGAGCGGCGCGACGCAGACCTTCGAGGGCAGCAGCCGGGGCAGCGGCGGCAGCGGCCCGATGCACGTGGAGTCGGAGGCCGACGTCATCCTTATCGCCCATCCCGAGAGCCAGCGGCTGGGCTCCCGCTTCCGCCTCTCTCCGGGCACCACGCTGGAGATCGGCCGTTCGGCCGCGGTGGGCATCAGCCTGCCGGAGGTGATGTCGATCTCTCGCAAGCACGCACGCCTGCGCTACATGGGGCCGGTGGTCACCGTCGAGGATCTGGGCAGCACCAACGGCACCTACGTCAACGGCCAGCCCGTCCACGGCCGCACGGTGCTGAGGAGCGGCGACCGCTTCCAGACCGCAGCCGTCCACTTCAAGTTCCTGCACGAGGCCGACGTCGAGAGTGCCTATCACCTCGCCATCTACGAGTTGGTGGCCAAGGACGGCCTCACCGAGATCTTCAACAAGCGCAAGTTCGACGAGGAGCTGCAGCGCGAGCTTCCCCGTGCCCAGCGCCACCAGCGGCCGTTGTCGCTCATCATCTTCGACCTCGACGAGTTCAAGACGATCAACGACACCTACGGCCACCTCTGCGGCGACTTCATTCTCAAGCAGGTCGCCTCGATCGCCCGCGAGCTGGTGCGCCCCGAGCAGATGCTCGCCCGGGTCGGAGGCGACGAGTTCGTCATCCTCGCTCCCGAGACCACGGCCGAGGGTGCCGAGGTCATGGCCAGCAAGCTGCGCGACAAGGTCGCCAACTTCGACCATCGCTATGGCGACATCAAGATCGCCGTGAGCTGCTCCTTCGGAGTCGCCGAGCTGCGCAAGGCAATGACCGCCCCCCACGACCTCTACCAAGCCGCCGACGATGCCCTGCTGCTCTCCAAGCGCAGCGGGCGCAACAGAGTGGCGGTGCAGGCCGTGTAGAACCCTCATTACCCCGGCCCTCTTCTTCCGTCGCAGTCCCCCCGCCCCAGACCCTCACCCCTGCCCCTCTCCCGACCACCCCATCCCCCGCCCCGGGAGAGGGGTACTCGGTTGGGGCGTTCTGGCGGTTCTCCCTCTTCTCCCGGCGAGGGGGTGGAGGGGGTCGGGAGAAGAGGGCCGGGGTGATGAGGGGCTTGGGTGGGGGCGCTCTAAGTCGGCGAAGCCTTCGCCCGGCTGCGATCCAGCTTCGCCAGCCACGCCTCCATCCCCAAGCCGCTGCGGGCCGAGGTCTCCAGCACCTCGAGGCCGGGGCGAACTTCCTGGATGTTGCGGAGCGCCTCGTCGCGGTCGAAGCCCACGGCCTCGGCGATGTCCATCTTGGTGAGGATCGCCAGATCCGCGCCGCTGAAGATGGTCGGGTACTTGAGCGGCTTGTCCTCGCCCTCGGTCACCGAGAGGAGGACGACGCGCAGGTTCTCCCCGAGGTCGTAGCTCGCCGGGCAGACGAGGTTGCCGACGTTCTCGATGAAGAGGTAATCGAGCGCCGCGAGATCCCAGTCCCCGAGCGCGGTTCCTACCATCTCGGCTTCGAGGTGGCAGACGGTGCCGGTGACGATCTGCCGCACCGGCGCTCCGCTGCGTCCCAATCGCTCCGCGTCCCGCTCGGTCGCCAGATCGCCGACCAGCGCAGCCACGCGGCAGCGAGCGTGTAACGCTGTAAGAGTGGCTTGCAAAAAAGTCGTTTTTCCCGCTCCCGGGCTGGACACGAGGTTGACGACGAAGACGTTCGAAGCCTCGAACCGCTGCCGCAGACCGTGGGCGAGCAGGTCGTTCTTCTTGAGGATCCCCTGCCGGACTTCAACGATCCTGGACGGCATTCTCTGAAATCTCCAAGGCTCTCAGCTCGAGCTCCCGGCCGCGCACCACTTCGGGCGTCAGAGTGTCGCACACCGGGCAGCGAAAATGTTGCAGGCTCGCCAGTTGCCGCTCCTCACAGCATTGCGGGCAATACACGGTGACCGGGATCTCCTCGATCTGCAACCGGGCGCCCTCGATCGCCGTGCCCGCGGCGGCGAGGTCGAACGAGAACTCCAGCGCCTCGCGAACGACTCCCGAGAGTGCCCCCAGCCGCAGGTGAAGCGCCTCGACACGCACGTCGCCCTGGCGCGCCGCTTCCTCGCACGCCGCCTCAATGAGGCTCATGGCGATCGACAGCTCGTGCATGCGGGGGAGGATACACCCGAACCAGGGCCTCGCCTGGCACTTTGCTTGCTAGGAATATTCGCGTTGACAGGGGGAGAACCCCAGTACACCCTACGTGTACGGGGATTCCAAGACGCCCTCGTGTCGTCCTTGGGGGGTGAGGTGATAGTCTTGCCAGGTTCACCTACGGTAGTTTCCGACGCTGCAACAGGTCCCCGCCCCGGACTTCTCTCTCTCCAACTCTCATCAGCTCCACTCGATCCTTCTTCTCTCCTGAAAGGGGGTAGCGAATGGCGTCGACGGCAAGTGCTGCCAAGCCGGCCGAAGAACCGGTTGTGCACATCCTTTGGATCAACGCGGGCCTGAGCTGCGACGGCGACTCGGTCGCCCTCACCGCGGCGACGCAGCCGAGCATCGAGGAGATCGCCATGGGGGCCCTGCCGGGGCTGCCCAAGATCGCGGTGCACTGGCCGCTGATCGATTTCGAGTGCGGCCCGGTGGGCGGGGCGGACGACTTCATCGAATGGTTCTTCAAGGGCGAGCGGGGAGAGATCGATCCCTTCGTGCTGGTGATCGAGGGCTCCATCCCCAACGAAGCGATCAAGAAGGAAGGCTACTGGTGCGGCTTCGGTAACAACCCGGCGACGGGCCAGCCGATGACTACCAGCGAGTGGATCGACCGCCTCGCGCCAAAGGCGCTGGTGGTGCTGGCGGTGGGCACCTGCGCCACCTACGGCGGTATTCACGCCATGGCCGGCAACCCGACCGGCGCCATGGGCGTGCCCGACTATCTGGGCTGGAACTGGAAGTCGAAGGCCGGCATCCCGATCGTCTGCGTCCCGGGCTGCCCGATCCATCCCGATAACCTTTCCGAGACCATCCTCTACCTTCTCTATCAGGCGACCGGCCAGGCGCCGATGATTCCTCTCGACGAGGAGCTGCGCCCGACGTGGCTGTTCGGCCACACGGTGCACGAGGGTTGCGATCGCGCCGGCTATTACGAGCAGGGCGACTTCGCCCATGAGTACGGCTCGCCCAAGTGCATCGTGAAGCTCGGCTGCTGGGGCCCGGTGGTGAAGTGCAACGTGCCCAAGCGCGGCTGGATCAACGGCATCGGTGGTTGCCCCAACGTCGGCGGCATCTGCATCGGCTGCACCATGCCGGGCTTCCCCGACAAGTTCATGCCGTTCATGGACGAGCCGCCCGGCGCCACGGTGTCGACCATGGCGAGTGGCCTCTACGGCAGTGTCATCCGAGGTCTGCGCGGCATCACGGCGAGGACCGTCGACAAGGAACCGAAGTGGCGTCACCGCGGCAAGGAGCTGACTACCGGCTACCAGAAGACCTGGTAATACTCACAAGGAGATCATCATGGCTCAGGACTCACATGACAGCGTCACCCGTCACGAAAAGGGTGGCCCGCAGAACGTCGGCAAGAGCACCACCCACAGGGGTGAGGATCTGGTGAAGAAGGAGGGCAAGGAGCCCGGCCGGTACGACGTGGAAGAGAAGGGGAGCTCCGGTCGTCCCGCGGGCAAGTCCACCCTGCGGGACCAGACCGGAGTTGATCCCAAGAAAACCATAAGCTGAGACTGGCGAAACCATATTCAGGAAAGGGGAGCCGAAGATGCCGACCGCGACCCAGGGGACCAACCCGAACCTTGTCGAGATGCATTGGGATCCGATCACAAGAATTGTCGGTAGCCTGGGGATCTATACGAAGATCGACTTCGGCCAGAAGAAGGTCGCGGAGTGCCACAGCACCTCCTCGATCTTCCGCGGTTACAGCATCTTCATGAAGGGCAAGGATCCCCGCGACGCCCACTTCATCACCAGCCGCATCTGCGGCATCTGCGGCGACAACCACTGCACCTGCTCCTGCTACGCACAGCAGATGGCCTACGGCGTCCAGCCGCCGCACCTCGGCGAGTGGATGGTCAACCTCGGCGAGGCCGCCGAGTACATGTTCGACCACAACATCTTCCAGGAAAACCTGGTCGGCGTGGACTTCTGCGAAAAGATGGTGCGCGAGACCAACCCGGGCGTGTGGGACAAGGCCGAGGCCACCGAGGCGCCGCACGCCCGCGACCACGGCTACCGCACCATCGGCGACATCATGAAGTCGCTCAACCCGTTCGAGGGCGAGTTCTACCGCGAAGCGCTGCAGATGAGCCGCATGACGCGCGAGATGTTCTGCCTGATGGAAGGCCGGCACGTCCATCCGTCGACTCTCTATCCGGGCGGCGTCGGTGCCGTTGCGACCATCCAGCTCTTCACCGACTACCTCACACGCCTGATGCGCTACGTCGAGTTCATGAAGCGGGTCGTTCCCATGCACGACGACCTTTTCGACTTCTTCTACGAGGCGATGCCCGGCTACGAGCAGGTGGGGAACCGCCGCATTCTGCTCGGCTGCTGGGGCAGCTTCCAGGACCCCGAGGTCTGCAACTTCGACTACAAGGACATGACGAACTGGGGCAACAAGATGTTCGTCACCCCGGGCGTCGTGGTCGACGGCAAGCTGGTCACTCACGACCTGGTGAAGATCAACCTCGGCATCCGCATCCTTCTCGGCAGCTCGTATTACGAGGACTGGAAGGGGCACGAGATCTTCGTCAAGAACGATCCGCTGGGCAATCCCGTGGACGAGCATCATCCCTGGAATCAACACACGATCCCCAAGCCGCAGAAGCGCGACTTCGACGCCAACTACAGTTGGGTGATGTCGCCGCGCTGGTACGACGGCAAGGATCATCTCGCGCTCGACACCGGCGGCGGTCCGCTGGCGCGCCTGTGGGCCACCGCGCTCGCCGGCCTGGTGGACATCGGCTATGTCAAGGCGACCGGCAACAGCGTCGTCTTCAATCTGCCGAAAACCGTGCTGAAGCCGGCGGTCACCTTCGAGTGGAAAGTGCCGAAGTGGAGCAACACCATCGAGCGCAACCGCGCGCGCACCTACTTCCAGGCCTACGCGGCCTGCGCCGCCCTGCACTTCATGGAGCAGGCGCTCAAGGAAGTGCGGGCCGGCCACACCAAGACCTGGGAGCCCTTCAAGGTGCCCCAGGACGCCATCGGCTGCGGCTTCACCGAAGCGGTGCGCGGCGTGCTGTCGCACCACATGGTGATCCGCGACGGCAAGATCGCCAACTACCATCCGTACCCGCCGACGCCCTGGAACGCCAATCCGCGCGATGTCTACGGCACGCCGGGACCCTACGAGGACGCGGTCACCGGGTGCCCAATCTTCGAGGAGAACCGCGGCGACAAGTTCAAGGGCATCGACATCATGCGCACGGTGCGCAGCTTCGATCCGTGCCTGCCCTGCGGCGTCCACATGACCCTGCCCAACGGCCGGGTGGTCGAGCAGCGGCATTCGCCGGCGACGCTCAACATGTTGGCCCCGGGTACGTAGATGACCGGCAAGCCTCAGGACGAGCTGCGTGTGGTTGGCGACCGCATCGAGGTCCTCATGGGCGAGCTCGCCGCCGCCAGCCCGGCAGTCCAGGGCAAAGCCGAAGAGCTGGTCCGCCTGTTGATGCAGCTCTACGGTGCCGGGCTCGACCGCATCCTGACCGTCGTCGACGACGCCGGTCAGGCGGCGGCCGGGCCCATCTTCGCCAGTCTTGCGGCGGATGATCTCGTCGCGAGCCTGATGATCCTTCACGACCTTCACCCGCTCGACCTGGAGACCCGGGTCGCACGGGCTTTGGATCACGTCCGTCCCTACCTCGGCTCGCACGGTGGCGACGTCAAGCTGCTCAGCGTCGAAGAGGGCGTGGTGCTGCTGCGCCTGGAAGGGAGCTGCCAGGGCTGCCCCTCTTCGACCGTCACCATGAAGCTGGCGATCGAAAAAGCGATCGAGGAGGCGGCGCCGGAAATCCTTCGCATCGCAGTCGAAGGTGAGACTCAAGAAGCAACCCCGGTCGATCCCTCGGCACCGATTCAGATCGGCAAGAGCAAGGGAATCAACGGCAGCCGCTGGATTCCAGTAGAGATGCCGGAGATCGGCCCCGGCGGTCTCGCCGTGGTCGATGTCTCGGGCGTGCGGGTGATCGTCTGCAAGCCGGGGGACGATTGGTACGCCTATCGGGATACCTGCCCGGCCTGCGGCGCGCCGCTCGCCACAGGCGCCCTGCACGACGGTCTCCTGAGCTGTGCCGCCTGCGCGCGACGCTACGACGTGCGGCGGGCGGGAAGCGCCGCCGACAATCAATCGCCGCCGCTCCAGCCCCTGCCCTTGCTCGACGAGAGGGGAACGCTCAAGATCGCCATTCCGGGCGTGGCGTCGGTGTCGCCGCCTCCCTCACCGTCCTCGCTGTCTTTATCTCCCGCGGCTCCTTGAGGAACGATCGAGTGGCAGGCGTTCCCAGTAGCGACGAAGCGATCGGCAAGCTGAAGGGCCTGCTGAACTCCCGTCCCCGTACGCGCCCGGTGGAGGAGCGTTGCGAGCTTTGCGGCGCGCTCATTCCTCCCGAGCACCGTCACATGGTCAATCTTGAGACCCGGAGCCTGGTTTGCGCCTGCCGTCCCTGTGGCCTTCTATTCACCCGTGCCGGTGCGGCGGGCGGCAAGTACCGCACGATTCCCGAGCGTTACGTCTTCGCCCGCGACCTCGTGCTCACCGAGGCGCAGTGGGAGAGCCTCCAGATTCCGGTCAGCATTGCGTTTTTCTTCCACAACAGCACGCTCGGCCACAGCGCGGCCTTCTATCCCAGCCCGGCCGGCGCCACCGAGTCGCTCCTGCCGCTCGGCATTTGGGAGGAGCTGACCGTGACCAACCCGCTCCTCGCGAGTATCGAGGCGGACGTCGAGGCTCTACTGGTCTATAAACGATCCGATGGCTTCGAGTGCTACGTCGTGCCGATCGACGCCTGTTACGAGTTGGTGGGCCGCATCCGCCTGCGTTGGAAAGGTTTCCAGGGCGGCGAGGAGGCGTGGAACGAGATTGACGCCTTCTTCGCCGGAGTGCGCGAGAAGAGCGGCGAGCCGCCAGCGCTGAATGCCGGGGCGACCGCGAGCCCGGCGAGCGAGCCATGGCAGACCTGACGTTTCAGGTCGTCGGGGCGCGCGCCGAGCCTTACGCGGCAGTGCCCACCATCGTTTTCCAGATGCGCATCGAGGAGGCGAGCGGCGAGCGTATTCACGCCGTCGCCCTGCGCTGCCAGATTCAGATCCAGCCGAACCGGCGCTCCCACACGTCGGCCGAACAGGGCAAGCTGCTCGAGATGTTCGGCGAGCCCGCGCGCTGGGGCGAGACCTTGAAACCGCTGCACTGGACCATCATTACGGTCATGGTTCCGAGCTTTCAGGGCGCCGTCACGGTGGACCTGCACATGACCTGCACCTACGACTTCGAGGTCGCCGCCGCCAAGTACTTCGAAGGCCTCGACGAAGGCGAGATTCCCCTTCTGTTCCTGTTCAGCGGCACGGTGTTCACCCCGGGCGCCTCCGGCTTCATGGTCGAGCGCGTGCCCTGGGAGAAAGAGACGGCTTTCCGGCTGCCGGTGAGCCTCTGGCGTCAGACCATGGATCACTACTTTCCGAATGGCACCTGGATCCGGTTGCAGCGAGAGAGCCTCGACGCCCTGCAGCGCTTCAAGGCCGAGCGCGCGTTGCCGACTTGGGACGACACGGTGGCGGCGCTGCTCGCCAACGTGCCGCTCAGCGAGGTGCCGTCGTGAGCTTCGAGCTGGCGCAGAAGGTGGCGGACGCGATCCTCTACGAGGGTTACGTGCTCTATCCCTACCGCGCCTCGTCGTCGAAGAACAAGGTGCGCTTCCAGTGGGGCGTGGTCGCTCCGCGCGATTACTCCCAAGCGGGCGGGTCCGAGTCCTGGGAGATGCAGACCGAATGCCTCGTCGAGCCGATCGATCAGAAGTTGGCTCCTCGGATCGAGCTGAAGATCCGCTGCCTTCAGCTCCAGGAGCGCCTCGTGGAGGAGGCGACTGGACCCGATACCTTCCGGCCGGTCGAATTCCTCAACGTCGGCGACGAGATGCTGGTCGCCTGGGACGAGGGAATCGAGCAGGAGCTGGAGCTGGGTGGGATCGATCTCCGCGACCTGGCCCGGGACGGCGCCAGCGAGCGCCGGATCGCCTTCGATCTTCCCGGCGGCAGCGAGGACGAAGAGCTGCGCGCGTCCGAGTCCCCCGAGGCCGAGCTCTGTGGCCGGCTGGTCCGGCGGCGCTGGCCGATCTCGGCGGTCGTCCGGCTGTCGGCTGAGAAAGTGGACGATTATCTCCGCTTGCGCGTTCGCATCGAGAACCTGACGCCGGGGCCTGAAGGAATGGAGCGCGAAGAGGCCCTGCGCCGCTCCCTGGTCTCCGCCCACACCATGCTCGCGGTGCGCGATGGCCGCTTCGTCTCGCTGCTCGACCCGCCGGAGGCGGCGGCGCAGGCGGTTGCCGGGTGCGTCAATCTGCACACCTGGCCCGTCCTTGCCGGCCCTGAGGGGAGCGGCGAGGTCGTGTTGTCGTCGCCGATCATCCTCTACGATCATCCGGCGATCGCGCCGGAGAGCCCCAATGACCTCTGCGACGCGACCGAGATCGACGAGATCCTGACGCTGCGCATTATGACCTTGACGGACGAGGAGAAGCGCGAGGCGCGCGGAACCGATCCGCGGGCGCGCCGCATCGTCGATCGCGCCAACAGCATTCCGGACGAGATCCTGGAACGTTTGCATGGCGCCGTGCGCTCGCTGCGGAGTGTCGATGCCGTCGAATCGGCGCCGGTCGTGGAGGATTTGGGGCCCTTCGCGCCCCTGCTCTCCGGCCGCCTGGAGCCGGCCATCGCGGGCTGGGAGGAGTTCCTCAATCCGCCGGGCGAGACGCCGCCGGAGGAGGCCACGTTGACCATCGCCGACGTCCTCGTGGGGAAGGGAACCCGAGTGCGCCTGCGGCCTTCGCGGCGGGCCGACTCGATGGACTTCTTCCTCGCCGGCCGCGACGCCCGGGTGACGGGCATCTACCGCGACGTAGAGGATGCTTGCTACGTCGCGGTGTCCCTCACGGACGATGATCCGACGGGCGATCTCCATGAAGCGACCGGGCGGTTCTTCTACTTCTATCCGGACGAGATCGAACCTCTGGAGGATAGACCGTGAGCTCCGGCGTCCTGGTGGCCGGCATTGGCAACATCTTCCTCGGCGACGACGGCTTCGGCGTCGAGGTCGTGCGCCGGCTGGCGTCCAAGCCGCTGCCGCCGGGCGTGCGGGTCGCTGACTTCGGGATTCGCGGTCTCCATCTCGCCTTCGAGCTCCTCGAGCACCCGGAGGATCTGACGATCCTGGTCGACGTCACGCCGCGCGGCGGCGAGCCCGGAACGGTGTACCTGATCGAGCCGGACCTGGAAACGCTGGCGGGACCGGCGGGCGGGCCGGCGGACGCTCACGATATGACGCCCGCCGCGGTCTTCGGACTCCTGCGCTCGCTGGGCGGCACGCCTGGGCGAGTCCTCATCGTTGGCTGCGAGCCGCTTTCGACGGAGGAGGAGATGGGTTTGAGCCCGCCCGTCGAAGGGGCGGTGGATGAGGCCATCGGGCTGATCCTCGACGTGCTCGCGAGAGAGAATCTTGCCGGCAATCCGGCCGGAATTTTGCAAGAAGGAGGTTTATGAGAATGAACGTTTGGAGCTGGGTGCTGATCGTCGTCGGCGTCCTCGTAGTTGCGGTGTTCGCCATTCAGGCGCCGGATATCGCCCGCTATATGCGGATCAAGCGGATGTAGCGGTTCCGGACCCTGAAGGTCCGGGAGTCGACTGAGGAGGCTTTGCCATGTGCCTGGCGATCCCAGGGAAAGTTGTGGAATTCATGACCGAGACGCCGCATCTGGCGATGGTCGAGGTGTCGGGCGTCAAGCGTCAGGTCAACGTCGACCTGCTGACGGACGAGGGGCTCGGCCTTGGGGACTGGGTGCTCATCCACGTCGGCTTCGCGATGAGCAAGATCAGCCAGGATGCCGCCGAGGAGCAAATGCGTATGCTCTCGATGATGGGGGAGGACCACGAGGCCATGCAGGAGATCGAGGGCTACCAGTTTGGCCAGGATCCTTCCTGAAGGAGACGCCGCGCCATGAAGTACGTCGACGAGTTCCGCGATCCGAAGCTCATCCGTCAGGCGGCCGACGAGATCCGCCGGCTGGCGCGGCCCGGCCGCCACTACCGGATCATGGAGGTGTGCGGCGGCCACACCCACGCCATCTACCGCTTCGGCCTGGAAGGATTGCTGCCGGAGAACGTTGAGCTCATCCACGGCCCCGGCTGCCCGGTGTGCGTGCTGCCGATGGGCCGCACCGACGACGGCCTGACGCTCGCCGAGTTGCCGGGCGTCGTCTTCACCGCTTTCGGCGACGTCATGCGGGTGCCCGGCACCAAGGGGAGCCCGCTGGAGCACAAGGCGCGGGGCGCCGAGATCCGCATGGTCTACTCGCCGCTCGACGCGATCAAGCTGGCGCAGAACAACCCCGGCAAGCACGTCGTCTTCTTCGCCATTGGCTTCGAGACGACGGCGCCGTCGACGGCGCTGACGCTCCTCAAGGCGCGCCAGCTCGGCCTCGACAACTTCTCCGTCTTCTGCAACCACGTGACCATCATCCCTGCCATCCGCGCCATCCTGGACTCGCCGGACATGCGTCTGGACGCCTTCGTAGGGCCCGGCCACGTCTCGACCGTCATTGGCTGCCGCCCTTATGAGTTCATCACCCAGGATTACGGCAAGCCGATCGTGGTCTCGGGGTTCGAGCCGCTGGACATCCTGCAATCGCTGGTGATGATCCTGCGCCAGCTCGCGGAAGGCCGGTCCGAGGTCGAGAACCAGTATGCGCGGGTGGTGCCGTGGGAGGGAAATCTGCCGGCGCTGCGTGTGCTGGAAGAGGTGTTCGAGCTGCGGCCGTACTTCGAGTGGCGCGGTCTCGGCTTCATCTCGCAGTCGGCACTCAAGCTGCGCGATGAATTCGCGGAGTGGGACTCCGAGCGCCGCTTCGACGTTCCGGGCATCCGGGTGACCGATCCCAAGGCGGCGCAGTGCGGTGAGGTGCTCAAGGGCGTCCTCAAGCCGCCGCAGTGCAAGCTTTTCGGCACCGAGTGCACCCCCGAGCGGCCGGTGGGCGCGCTCATGGTCTCCTCCGAGGGAGCTTGCGCCGCTTATTACAACTACGTGCACCGGATGGCGATGGCCGGCGCGGCGGAGAGCCTCGAAAGATGAAGACCGCCGAGGCTGAGGCCGTCGGGGACGCTCAGTCTCTCCCTCGGGTCCGCTTTCGTGACGCCCGCATCGAGATGTCCCATGGCGCCGGGGGCAAGGCCAGCCGGCGGCTGATTGAAGGGTTGATCGTGCCGCTCCTCGGTGGGCCGCTTCTGGCCCCCCTCGCTGATGCCGCCTATCTGGAGGTGGACGGCGCCCGCATCGCGATGACCGCCGACAGCTTCGTGGTGCGTCCGTTGCGTTTTCCCGGCGGCTCGATCGGCGAACTGGCGGTCAACGGCACGGTGAACGACCTCGCGGTCTCGGCGGCCAGACCGCTCGCCCTGCTCCTCACTTTCGTGATCGAAGAGGGAATCGCCACCGAGACTCTGGAAGCCGAGCTGCGGGCAATCGCCGAGGCGGCGCAGCGGGCCGGAGTCCAGATCGTTGGCGGCGACACGAAGGTCGTCGAGCACGGCAAGGCGGACGGCCTGTACATCACCACCGCCGGCGTCGGTCGTGCGGACCCGCGGGCTCGGCTGTCTGCGCGGTCCGTGCGCCCCGGCGATCAGGTGATCCTCTCCGGCCCCATCGGCGATCACGGCATCACGATTCTCCTGGCGCGGGGCGAGATCGATCTCGAAGCCGATCTGAGCTCGGATACGCGCTCGGTCTATCCCTTCGTGGAAGCGATCCTCGATGTCGCCGCGCCCGGCCTGCGCTGGATGCGAGACCCCACGCGAGGCGGGGTCGCCACCTCCCTCAACGAGCTGGCGCGGGACAGCGGTCTCGGCATCGTGCTCCAGGAGGAGCAGATTCCCGTGAGAGAGGCTGTGCGAGGCGCCTGCGAGCTGCTGGGCCTCGATCCTCTGCACATTGCCAACGAGGGTCAATTCTTGGCCGTGGTGGCCCCCGAGCTCGCCGACGCGGCCTTGGCCGCCGTGCGCGCCGTCCCCGGCGGTGGAGAGGCCGTGATCATCGGTGAGGTGCGCGAGCAGCCCCGGCGAACCGTGCTCGCCACGGCTTCCTATGGCGGGACGCGGGTGGTGGACATGCTGGTGGGGGACCCGTTGCCGCGGATCTGCTGACAAGTTGGCCCGGGCCGAAGGTCCGGGATTCCTAAGCCCAGCCCAACGGGCTGGGTTCCGATCGGCCCGCCGTCCGTGCGCCCCAACGGGGCGCGATATTCGGTCTCGATGTCCTGTCTGCCATCTCCGCTTCCCAGGGCGGTACCCTTCGCTGAGGAATCACGGCCCTTCAGGCCGGCGCATACCGTGCCGGAAGGGTACCCTCTGTAGAGACGCCCCACGGGGAACCCCGTGGGGCGTCTCCGAGGCGGGGAGTTCTTCCTAGGCGTCAGGAGACCTACTCGGGCAGTCTACGTTGCGGATTGCACGAGCGGGATGAGGACCGGACCCGGCCGGAACAAGGGCTGGGCGAACGGGGGGAAGGCTTTCCCCAGTGGGGCGAGGTCTTTCCCCAGTGGGGCGAGCCTCGCCCAACTGGGGCGAGGTCTCCCCCTTCTTGGGGGAGGCGTTGCCCAACTGGGCCGAGGCCTTGCCCAACTCGGACGGACCCTCTCCCTTCTTGGGCGACGGCTTGCCCCACTGGGGGAGGCCTTCCCCTATTCGGGGGAGACGTTGCCCCACTGGGGCGAGGGTCGCCCACTCGGGACGGAACCCGAACACCGAGGAGACGCGGCTGCCCGGTAGGTGGCAGGAGCGCTCATAGAGCCAGACGCCTCATTCCTGGAGACCCTACCAGGGTTGTAATCGCCCCCTCAATCTCGGTGTCGGACTTGCCCATCTTCCGGAGCAGATACCGATAGTTATCGAAGGCTGCCCGCAAATATGGATGCTCATGCCCGTTGCGGTGCGTGAAATCGAGGAAGATGACCAGGTGGCGGCGCATTAGCGGCTCGGCCTCGCCGAGACGGTTCGTGGCATGGAGCAATGCTGCCAGATTGTTGAGGGCCGCCGCGACGTTGGGGTGATCTTCACCGAGACTGCTTTCGAAGATCGTCACCACACGCCGCATCAGCGGCTCGGCTTCGCTGAGATAGTTCGTGGCTTGGAGCAACTGCGCAAGGTTGTTGAGGCGGATGGCGACCTTGGTATGTTCCGTCCCGAAGCTCTTCTCGTCTATTTCGAGCGCACGCCGCATTAGTTGCTCAGCCTCTCTGAAACAGTTCGTGGCCTGGAGCAATGCGGCCAAGTTGTTGAGGTCTAGGGCGATGTCGGGATGTTCCGCCCCGAAGTTTTTCTCATCGATTGCAAGCGCACGTCGCATCAGCGGCTCGGCCTCGCTGAGACGGTTCGTGGCCTTGAGTAATTGCGCCAGGTTGTTGAGGGTCGTCGCGACATTGGGGTGATCTTCACCGAGGCTGCTTTCGACGATCGTCACCACGCGCCGCATCAACGGCTCGGCCTCAGGAAACAAGGACTTGGCATGAAGCAGACTGCCCAGTTGGTTCATCAGGCGAGCGGTGGGATCGGCGATTCCAACAGCATCAGCATTCATCGCCACCGAGTGGGCATGGGAGGCGAGGGGATCAAGGGTCGGCCAAATGCGGACATCCTGAGGATGTCCCACGAAGGCGTCGTCTATCCAGTGGAGCGCCTCGTCCAGAGTCTCCGTCAAGGCTCCTTTGTCGGAGCCATTCCTCAGACTGCGACGGGTGACGTCCTGCACAAGCCGGTGAACGGTGAAGGTCGGCGTTTCGCCGTCGCGGGTCACCAGGGAGTAGGTCGCCAGTTCCACGAGAGCGTCGCGACTGTCCGGTTCCTCGGGAGAATGGGGGACGGGCACTTTCAGAAGCGATTCAGGAATCGGCTCCGGTCCCAGCCAGGCCAGCCGTTCGAGCAGGCGCCGGGCCGGGGCGGAGAGGCGCTCGACGGAAGTCTGCCAGGTTACGGCGACACTCGCTGGATAGTGACTCACCCGCGGATCGAACCATGTCAAAATCTGATCGTGCCGTGACTGCCACTCTTCCAGATAGGCGGCGAGGGTGAGGCGACGCTCTGCGATGTAGGCACCGGCCTGTTCCAGGGCCAGGGGCAGAAAGCCAAGCTCGCGAGCGAGCGCGATGGCGTGGCGATCGTCCTCCTGGGTCGGCCTCCTCCGCCCCTTCGTGCGGGCGAGCAGGAATTCAGCAGCGGCGTCCTCGGCCAACACGTCGAGCTCGAGTGGCTCGACCTCGGCGCTCCAGCGGGCGAGCCGGCCGGTCAGGAGCACGTGGTCGCCGTGGAGGCGGGTGACCAGGACATTCACCGCCGCCGCAGCGTCTTCCGCGTCGACGTTGTCGAGGATCAACAGCCACCCCGGTTGTTCTCCAAGCCAGCGCAGGACGGCCACCTCGCGGACCTCCTCCTCTGGCGCTTCCTGCTCCGGCAGGTCGAGCACAGGCCGCTCGCAGAGCGCCGCGAGGTTGCGCCGCAGATCAGCGGGGGAGCCTGCCCCCACGAACAGCAGCGCGGTGTAATCGTCCGCGTGCCGCCACGCATACTCCACGGCCAGCCGCGTCTTGCCCACCCCGCCCAGGCCATGGACGGCCTTGCCGGCGATGGCCGTTGCCCGCCCGGCGGGCGTTTGGGTGAGCTTCTCGCGCAGGACCGTGATCATCTCTTCCCGGCCCTGGAAGAGGTGCCCGAGGGAGGAGAAGGGGAGGTTGTGCCGGAAAGCTGTTGGCGTCCTCACGGACGGCAACTGAAAGAACTCTTCGGAGAGACCCGGATGGCGCTTGACCCGCTCGTCAAGCTCGTTGCCGCTCCAGAAGTGGCAGGTCGCCTCGTCGCCCCACTCCTTCCGGATGGCGTTGCGCGTGTCGGCGCTGACCGCCCGAGACACCACGAACACCAACTCGTGGGGTTGATCCTCTACCGGCAAGCGGCGGAGCTTCTCGATCTCCTTGCGGGCGTGGGACGCAGTGAACGACTGCACCCGCTTGCATTGGAAGACGAAGCGAAGCCCGTCCTTCCAGGCCACCACGTCGCGTCCGCCTTCGCTTCCTGCTTCGCCGAGGTGTTCGATCCGGGAGTAGCCCTCGCGCTGCACGAGCCACAGGCAGAGGCGCTCGAACTCGAGGGGCGCGAGCTTGTCGAAGGGCAGCGTGTGCGAGCCGCCCGTGATTGGAGGCTTGGGGTGAGTGGGCATGGTTTGATTTCGGAGAGTTTTAAGTCAATTCTATCGTCACGCGGGCAGGTCGTGGAGAGCGGGACCGTCATGGCCGCACCTGAGACGCCCCACGGGGTAGCTCGCGCTACCCTGTGGGCGTCTCTACGTTGGGGACGTTTATGCGGATCGGGTGGGGCGGGGGTGGAGGGCCCTCCCGCTACCGGGCGAGGGAACCCGGTTTTGGAGCCTTCCTGCTGTTCTCCCTCTTCTCCCGGTGAGGGGGCGGAGGGGGTCGGTAGAAGAGGGCCGGGGTGATGAGGGTCTTGGACGGGGGCGCTCTGAAGAGACGTCAAAGTCAGCGCCCATACTGCCGTCCACGCAATCTGTTACCTTAGTCCCGATGTCCACGATCACCCCCACCGCCCAAGCCACCTTCGTCGCCCAGCGCCTCCTCGAACGCAATCGAATCTCCTCAACCTTTTTCCCCGCCGAAAGCGACCGCTTGGCGCGGGCTTGCCAGGACATGGCCGGGCGCTTCCTGCGCGGCGGTCGGCTGCTGGTGTTCGGGCGCGGCCATTACGCGACCGATGCCCAGCACGTCTCCGTCGAGTTCGTCCATCCGGTAATCGTCGGCAAGCGGGCGCTGCCAGCCCTCGATCTTTCGCTTTTCTTCCGGGAGTGGCTCGCGGCCCTCGTACTGCCCGACGACATGGTGATGGGCTTCGGGCCTCCGGCGGGGGACACCGAGATCTCTGAGGCTTTGGGCCTTGCGCGGACCCGTGGCGCTCAGACCTTCTCATTCGCCTCGCCGTCGCCCGATCCGTATATCCACCAGGAGCTGATCGAGATCGTCTACCACACGCTGTGGGAGACGGTGCACGTCTTCTTCGAGCACGGCGCGCTGGGACACGAGGTGGGGAAGTCGAGCTTCCTCTATCCCTATCTCGGCAAGCAGAAGCAGGACACGGACAGCCTGATCGCCGAGGTCGCGGCGTCCATCCAGATGAAGGCGCGGGACGACGAGCGGCTGCGCGAGGAGGTCGCCCGCGATCAAGCGGAGAAGATCGCGAGCGCGGTGGCGGCAATCCGCAAGCGGGTCGCCCAAGGCGGCAAGCTCGTCCTGTTCGGCAATGGCGGCTCGGCCACCGACGCCAACGACTGGGCGCTCGACTGCGTTGCGCCGCTGAAAGCTTTCCGACCGATTCCTGCGGTGTCGCTGGCCATGGAGCCGGCCATCGTGAGCGCGCTCGCCAACGATCTCGGCTCCGAGCCGGTCTTCTTGCGCCAGCTCATCGCCCAGGCCCGGCCGCACGACGTGGCCATCGCCATCTCCACCAGCGGCGGCTCGTCCAATATTCTCGCGGCGCTGGAGGAGGCGAAGAAGCGGGGCCTACTCACCGTGGCGCTGCTTGGCTACGACGGCGGCGAGACGGTGCGGCGGGGTCTCGCGGAGCTGCCGCTGGTCGTGCCGTGCGATTACGTTCCCCGAATCCAGGAGATCCAGGCCTCGATGTATCACGTCATGCTCGAGCTGTTGGTCGAGGAGGAAGCTGCTTGAGTCAGCGATTGGAGCTTTACGGCACGAAGAGCTGTCCGTACACCACGGAGCTACGCGAGCAACTGGAGTGGGATGAGAAAGAATTCGACGAGCACGACGTCGAGGAGGACGGCGAAGCCTTGGCGCGCATGGTCGCCTTGACGGGCCAGCGCACCGTGCCGGTTCTCGTTGAGGACGGCAAGGTCGTCCAGATCGGCTGGCAGGGGCGGGGTTGTATCGTGGCGGCGCCTTGAATAAAGCCCAAACGATCCGTATTCACGGCGTGGTTCAGGGAGTGGGGTTCCGGCCCTTCGTCTACCGCCTCGCCCACTCCCACGGACTACGCGGCTGGGTGCTCAACGCCGGCGAGGGTGTGCAAATTCATGTCGAAGGCGAAGCTCCGGCCGTCGATCGTTTCGTCCAAGATCTCCAAACCCAACCACCGCCTGCATCGCGCATCGCGGAGATCGATCTCGCCGACGTCAAGCCTGAAGGCTTCGCCGGATTCGAGATCCGTGACAGCGAGGCCGGCGGCATCGCTCCCACGGTCCGGATCTCCCCCGATCTCCCGGTGTGTGCGAGCTGTCTCGCCGAGCTTTTCTCAGCCACGGATCGCCGCCGGGGCTATCCGTATATCAATTGCACGGATTGCGGCCCGCGCTATTCGATCATCCTCGGATTGCCGTACGACCGGCCGCGCACGACGATGAAGGACTGGCCGATGTGCCCGCGCTGCGCCGCGGAGTACGCCGACCCGCTGGATCGCCGCTTCCATGCCCAGCCCGTGGCCTGTCGGGATTGCGGACCGCACTTCCACCTTGGGGAGGAGACGGGTGAGGCGGCGATCCGCGAAGCGGCGCGCCGGCTCGGCGACGGAGAGATCCTCGCCGTCAAGGGGCTCGGCGGCTATCACCTGGCCTGCGACGCGCGGAATCCGGCCGCGGTAAACGCTCTGCGCGAGCGCAAGTTCCGCAAGGAAAAACCGTTCGCGTTGATGACGCGAGATCTCGACGTTGCCCGCGATCTAGTCGAGCTGTCCTCCGAGGCCGAGTCGCTCCTCACTTCGCTGGAGCGGCCCGTGGTGCTGGCGCCTGCCAAAGAGTCTTTAGAAGGAGTGGCGCCGGGGAACGACGATCTGGGAGTGATGCTCCCTTATGCGCCCCTGCATTATCTCCTCTTCGCCTACGGAGCGCCGGACGTTCTGGTGATGACCAGCGCCAACCGTTCGAGCGAGCCTATCGCTTATGAGGACGATGAGGCATTGGAGCGTCTCTCCGGCATCACCGATGCCTTCCTGATCGGCCAACGTCCTATCGCCCGCCGGGTGGACGACTCCGTCTGCACCGTGACCACGCTGGGTCCCGCAGTTCTGCGGCGGGCGCGCGGCTACGCTCCCGGCGCCGTGGCAAAGCTGCCGTCGGATCGTCCTATCCTTGCGTTGGGCGGAGATCTTAAGAACACCATAACCCTCGTGGTCGGAGGCGAGGCCTTCGTCAGCCAGCATCTGGGAGACCTTGGCAATTACGACGCCTTCCGAGCGTTCCAGGAGACGGTGCGCGACCTTACCGCCATGTACGAGGTAGACTGGAACGAGTTGTTGATCGTTCACGATCAACATCCCGAGTACGTCTCATCGCTCTTCGCCCAAGCCCTGGACGCCGCCGAGATCGTGGCGGTGCAGCATCACCGTGCTCACGTGGCGAGCGCCCTCGCCGAGCACAGCGCCTTGGACCGCCGCGTCGTGGGCGTAGCCTTCGACGGCACCGGCTACGGCGACGACGGCGCCATCTGGGGTGGCGAATTTTTCATCGGCAGCGTCGAGAAAGGTTTCGAGCGCGTGGCCCATCTGAGTCCTGCTGTCCTTCCCGGAGGAGACGCGGCAGCGCGCCATCCCGTGCAGGCGGCGGCCGGATTCCTGGCCGGGCTCGATGATCTTCCCGACCTGACCGCCGCGCCCTTCAACTTTCCTCACCGTTACATCCAGGCGCGGGAATTGATCGAAAAGAACCTGCGAGTGTTTCCCACCACCTCGGCGGGGCGCCTCTTTGATACCGCCGCCGCCCTGCTCGGCTTCACGCGCGAGATCAGCTTCGAGGGGCAGGCCGCGATCTGGTTGGAGCATCAGGCGCGTGGCGGGCGACAGGACGTCGAGGACTATCCGTTGCCGTTCAATGGGAAGGAGCTGGATTTTCGCCCGCTGATCGCAGCCGTGATCGAAGATCGGAGGGCTGGGCGCCCCGCGCCCGATGTCGCCCGCGCTTTCCATCATGGATTGGCCGCGGGAGTTGCTCGTGCGGTATTGGAGATCGTAGCGCGCGAGAGGCTTGACACCGTCGTCCTCTCCGGAGGCGTGTTTCAGAACCGCCTGCTCCTCGATCGACTGGTGGACCTACTGCGCACGACTTCCCTCGCGGTGTGGTGTAACCGCGAGGTACCGGCCAACGACGGCGGCCTAAGTCTTGGGCAGGCGGCTCTGGCCTGCTCCAAAGGCCTACTTCAATAGAAACATCCGAATCATCTCCAGCAATACTGCCCGCTGATAGTCCGAGTTGCTCTTCTTCTGGAAACCGTGGCCTTCGTCCTTTGCCACGAGATACCAGACCGGCACTCCCTTGGCGCGGACGGCGGCGGCGATCTGGTCGGACTCGTGGAGGGGCACTCGCGGATCGTTCGCGCCCTGGCTGATCATCAGCGGCTTGGTGATGCGGTCCGCGTGATTCACCGGCGCGATTCCTTCGAGGAAGGCCCGCATGTCCGCATCGCGCTCGTCGCCGTACTCCACCCGGCGCAGGTCGCGGCGATACTCCTGCGTGTTCTCCAGGAACGTCACGAAGTTGCTGATGCCGACCGACTCCCACGCACAGCTCAGCCGGTCGCTGTAGTGTGTCAACGTTGCGAGCACCATGTAGCCGCCGTAGGAGCCGCCAGTCACCATCACGTGCGATGCGTCCAGATTCGGCTGGGTGGCGATCCAGTCCAATAGTGCGCCGATATCCTTTACCGAGTCCTCGCGCAGCTTGCTGTTGTCCAGCTTCAGCCAGCTCTTGCCATACCCGGTAGAGCCGCGGACGTTGGGCACGATGACCGCCACGCCGAGCTCGTTGAGGATGTAGTTGTTGCTGCCCAGAAAGCTGGGACGGGACTGACCCTCCGGGCCGCCGTGGATGTTGATCACCACCGGCCGCTTGCCTGAAAAACGATCCTGTGGCGGCAGGTAGACGAAGGCCGGAATGGTCCGGCGAGCTCCCTTCGAATCCATATCGAAGGTCGGATAGCGGACGAGCTTCGGAAGCGCGAACGTTTCGGGATCGAGCCCGCCCACCTCGCTCGCCGTCCAGCGGTCGAGCCGGTGCGAGTCCGAGTCGTAGGTATAGACGTCCGACGACGACCGGGCCCAGCTCACGGCGAAAGCGAGCTCGTGCGAGCCGGGGCGGAACTTCAGCCCGTTGGCGCTGCCGGCCGGCAGGTCAGGAAGCGGGAGCGATTTGCCCGTCGCGGTCTCGACCAGGTGGAGGCGGCTGAAGCCGTCCTCGTTCACCAGATACGCCAGCAGCTTGCCGTCCTCCGAGCGATCGAAGTCTTCCACGTCCCAGGGCACGTCACCCGAGATCACTGTGGCGGCGCCGGTGGCGGCTTCGAGGCGCACCAACCGCAGAAACTCGGAGTCCTTGTCGCTCGCCACGTAGACCCATTTGCCGTCCGCCGACCATTTGCCGCCCTGGTAGGACACGGTCGGGTCGGTTTTACTGGCGTTGCGAGGCGTGAGGGTGTGGCGCTCGCCGCTCACCACATCCAGCCAGTAGAGATACGATTCGTTGGCGGATACTTGCTCTGTGACCAGGAGACGGCGGCCATCCGGGCTCCAGTCGAGGGGCTCCCACGAGCCCTGGGCCTCGGTCAGCCGGCGTTCGCTGGACGTTGTGGAGGGATTGGCCACGTAGACGTCCATGTCGCGGCCGTTGCGGGCATTGCTCGCATAGGCCAGCCACGTGCCGTCGTGTGACCAGAGAGGAGAGACGTAGCGGTGCTTGCCGTCCGAAAGCCTCTTCGCCCGGCCGGTCTTGCGGTCGAGCAGGAAGAGCTGGAAGTTTTCGGCGCCACCCTCGTCGATCGAATACAGCATCTCGGCGGGGAGTCCCGGCCGGTAGGCGCCGGTGCTCACCGGCTCGCGGAAGAAGGTGATCTGAGTGCGGGCGCCGAGCGGCGTCGACACCTCGTGAAGCTGCGGGCTTTCCGCGAAGCGGGTGCGGATCAGCAGCCGGCGCTCTCGCGGGTGCCAGTCCATGACGAGCGCGCCGCGGATATTCTCGTAGGGGAGCAGGCCCTCGAGATGCTCGAGGGGAATGGGCGGCACGCCCTGCGCGGCGATGGTCTCCGGCACGGGCAGCACGTTCGCGGCCGGCTCGGCCGCCCTCGACGAGGGGACGGTGAGCAGCGCGGTGAGTAGGATGAGAGCGAGCTTTCCCTTCATGGCACCTCCAAGGTAGACATTTCCATCGAAACGGCTACACTGCGCGAGAGAATCCTGACCATGGCAAACTTCTACAACTGCAACCGCTGCCCTGCCTACTGCTGCTCCTACCCGCGAATCCCGGTGCAGGAGGAGGACATAGTCCGCCTGGCCAAGCACCTGGGTCTTCCTTCCGAAACGGTCGCGCGGAAGTTTACCAAGAAAGGCGACGAGCCTGGCGAGGTCATCCTACGCCACCAGCCGGACGAGACCTACGGCAGCATCTGCAAGTTCCTCGACCTCCAGACTCGCGGCTGCACCGTCTACGAAGCGCGCCCTGGAATCTGTCGCGAGTATCCCGGCACGTGCCGTTGCGGTTATTATGATTTTCTCAGCTTCGAGCGCCGGGTACAGGAAGACCCGGAGTTCATCCCCAGCACGTTCAACCAGCCGGGGAAGTAGGAAACACGTGCACTTCAGGCTCGGGGAGGCGACCCGATGCGATCCTCCGGAACTGTCGAAGAGCTGTTGAGCGAAATCGGCAAAGTAGCGGCCCACGACGTCGGACAGCGCTGGGAGCTCTGGGTTCCCGAGCTCCTGCGTCTGCGAGGGACGCGCGTCGGCGACGATATCGCCATGGCCATCCTTCTGGATGCCCTGCTCACCAAGGGCTTCTATCCGGATGGCTTCACCGAGGGCGAAGGCGGGCGCACCTACCGCTACGTCTGCCAGGAGTAGTTCCTTCAGAGCACAGCCGTGAAGACGCTCAACGTCGGTCTCGCCTCCTGGATCGTTCAGGACGGCAACTACCCGGATTTCGAGGCAGGGAAACAGTACCGCTTCGCGCTGGAGCTTTTCCCCATCTCGGTGACGGCCTCGCGGAACCGCTCGCGCTACCTGGAGCCGCGCGACGGTTGCGATTACGCATTTGGCGGCCAGGTCGTCCTCATCTGGCCGGAGGTCGTGGTGCTGGACGCCGGCGTTCTGATCTATCGCGAGGGGAGTGTGGAGGGAATGCCGCCGGTGGGGGAGTACGCGGCCGGAGAGCTCTATCTCGGTGTTGATCCCTTCTTCTGGTTCGAGACGCACAGCAAGCGGTATGGAGCGCCGAACCTCTTCTACGACTGGCTCATCGAAGAGGTCCTCCTCGAGACCACGCCTTGGATCGAATCTCTGGACGACCAGGGACAGAAGATCCGGAGGCGCGACGAAGTGGCCCAGACCTTCACCGCCGTGGGCCGGACGAACGCCTTCGAGGACGACGACGGCAACGCGCACTATATTCTGCGGTGCGCGCGGGTCTAGATCGTGTCGAGCTTGGCGAGCAACGTCTTGGGAGCGACCACGCGATAAGCATCGGTGACGATGTCGGCGATCTCGTCCCAGTCGACCGGCACGTCGAGGAATACTCCGAGCCAGCCGCGATGACCCACGTAGGGCGGAACGAAGAACCGGTCGGGATCGGTGCCCACTCGCGTCTCCTGCGCGCCGTCCGGCGCGGCGCAGACGAAGGCAAGACGGTCGTTGTGATGATGATCGGCGTACATGACGAACGTCTTCTTGCCGCGCACGAACCATGTCGGCTCGCCGTGGCTCAGCCGTTCCGTGGTCTCCGGTAAAGCCAGGCACAACCGTCGCAGCGCCTCCAGCGGATCTTTGGCCATGCCGCGATTCTCGCATGGCGGGCCGTTCCGGCGAAAGTGGGTGCTACCATGAGGCCCCTCGTTGGAAGGAGATCGGCGATGAGCGACGTGCCCAGCCTTTTTCGTATGATTCTGCACGTGTCCGACACGAACGGGGCTGCCGACTTCTACTCTAGGCTGCTGGGTACGACGGGGAGGAGAGTCGCCCCGACCCGCTACTACTTCGACTGTGGTCCCGTCATCCTTGCCCTGGTCGATCCGACGGGAGGTGGAGAGCCACCGAAGACCAATCCCGACTATGTCTACTTCTCGGTACAGGATCTCGAAACGGTGCACGCGCGGGCGAGCGAGCTCGGCTGTCTCTCCACGAACGAGGTGCACGGCAAGAGCGCGGGCGATATCGTCACCCTCCCCTGGGGCGAGCGCTCCTTCTACGCCTACGATCCGTTCGGCAACGGCCTTTGCTTCGTCGACGAGCGGACGGTGTTCACGGGTCAACCCCGACCCTGACTCGTGATCAAGGAATCGCCGCCATGCGTAAACTGACGCTCGTCCTCCTCCTGCTCACCGCCCTCGTCTCCCGGCCCGCCGCGGCCTGGAACGACGCGGGCCACATGACTATCGCCGCCGTGGCCTACCAGCACCTGACGCCGGAGGTGCGGACGCGCGTGGACGCCCTGCTGCGCCAGCACCCGGATTTCGTGAAGCTCTCCGAAGGCCTGGGCGCGGATGACCCGGACTTCGGGATCAAGGTCTTCATGAAGGCGGCCACCTGGCCGGATTTCATCCGCGGCGACGCCCGCTTCTTCGACGACCTCAAGGCGGGAGTGACGCCCACGCCCCTGCTGCCGGGTTTTCCCGACATGAAGGTTCACAAGAACTGGCACTATCGCGACGAGGGAATCTCCTTCGACGGTACGCCGACCAAGGCGCCGGACGCCGTCAACGCCCTGACCCAGATCGTGGCGACGCGCGGCGCGCTGGGCGACCCGTGGGTCCAGGCGAGCTTTCAGGCCTACGCCCTCTCCTGGCTGGAGCATCTGGTGGGCGATATCCACCAGCCCCTCCATGCCGTGTCCCGCTTCTCGGCCCTCCATCCGGGCGGCGATCACGGCGGCAACGAGTTTCATCTCGACGACCCGAGCGACCCGAAGCTCAGTCTTCACTGGTTCTGGGACACCTCCCTGGCCGCCGACCCCGATCCACAGCGGGCGATTGCGCTGGCGACGAGCGTCGCCGGAGATTTCGTTCGCGACGACCGCGATCCTGCCCCGGCGATCGATGCTCAGACAATGGTTCTCGAGTGGCTGAAAGAGAGCAGCGATCTCGCACGCTACGTGGTCTACACAGTGGGGGAGGAGAGGACCCAGGCGCCTTTCGTCAAGGTGCCGGACGCCTACCGCACGCTTGCCAACCAGATCGCCCGGCACCGCGCGGCGATTGCCGGTTACCGGCTGGCCGCGCTGATCAACGACCGGTTGGGAGCGCACTGAAATGCATGGGAAACCCGGTGCTGTCGTGATCGCCCTCGCCGTCCTCGCTGCACTTACCTTGTTGCCGTCTCGCGTTTGGGCTCAGGCGAAAGAGGAAGCCGCCAAGCCGGCCGAGCCGAAGAAGCCGCTCGAAGAGAAGATCTCCCGTACTCAACACGCCATCGCCGTCGACGGCCAGCGAATCGCCTACACGGCCACGGCCGGCACCCTCGTCCTGCGCACCGAAGAGGGCGCGGCACGGGCGTCAGTGTTCCACGTCGCCTACACCCGCGATGGGGTGAAGGACCCGGCGCAGCGGCCGGTGACCTTCGCCTTCAACGGCGGTCCCGGAGGCGCCTCTGTCTGGGTCCATTTCGGGGCGTTCGGCCCGAAACGGGTGGACCTCGATTCTCAAGGATTTCCGCTGCCGCCCCCCGGCCGCCTGGTGGACAACGAGAACTCGATCCTCGACGTGACGGATCTCGTCTTCGTCGATCCCATCTCCACCGGCTACAGCCGGCCGGCGCCGGGCGTGGAAGCCAAGGAGTTCCATGGCCTGGAAAACGACGTCGAGTCCATGGCCGAATTCATCCGCCTGTGGCTGACGCGCAACGGCCGCATGGCGAGCCCGAAATTCATCGCGGGCGAGAGCTATGCCACGATCCGCGCGACCGGCCTCGCCGCCCGTCTGATCGATCGCTACGGCGTCCGCCTGAACGGCATCGTTCTGATCTCCACGGCGCTCAACAGCCTTACCCGCTCTTTCGACTCGGGCAACGACATGCCTTTCGTCACCTTCCTGCCGACCTACACGGCGGCGGCCTGGTACCACAAGAAGCTGTCTCCCGAGCTCTCGGGAGATCTTCGCCGTACGCTGGAGGAGGCGAAGATGTTCGCCCTGGACGAGTATGCCCCTGCGCTCCTCCAGGGCGACTGGCTGCCGGCCGAACGGCGGCGGGCGATCGCCGAGAAGCTTGCCCGATATACCGGTCTATCCCTCGATTACGTCCAGCGTGCCAACCTGCGTGTCGAGCACGCCCACTTCTGCAAGGAGCTGCTGCGCGACCAGGGCAAGACGATCGGCCGGATCGACGCCCGCTTCACTACGAAGGATCTCGACTCGGTGGGGGAGTTTGGCGAGTTCGATCCCAGCCTCACGCGTTTCGACGCTCCGTTCACGGAGACGACCGTCGACTATCTGCGCCGAGATCTCGGTTACAGAGAGGACGAGCTGATCTATGAACGCCTGACCGACAAGGTTTTTCCCTGGCACTTCCCCAATCACGAGAACCGCTACGCCAACCTGGCCGAGACCCTGCGGCAGACGATGATGAAAAATCCGGATATGAAGGTGTTCATCGCCAGCGGCTACTACGATCTCGCCACACCGTTCTTCGACGGCGACTACGCGGTGGCCCACATGGCCCTGCCGGAGAAGGAGCGCCCGCGCGTCCGCTTCGGCTACTACGAGTCCGGCCACATGGTCTACGTTCGCCCGGAGGATCACCGCAAGCTTCGGCAGGACGTGACGGGGTTCATCCGCGAGGCGACGGGTCGGTAGGCTGGATGTACGAGATCCTGGCGAACGCCATCGCGCTGATCCACGCGGTGCTCATCGCGCTGGTGGTGGGCGGCGCTCTGGTGGCCCTGACGCCGAGAGTCGCGTCGCGGTTTCCCCGCTGGCTGATTGCCGCCTACCTGATCGCGGTAGGCGGCACGCTCTTCTCCGATCTCATCCTCGGCGAGTGCGTCATGACGCAGTGGGAGAGGACGCTTCGGGACCAGGCCGCCCCGGGCAGCGCCTACGCGGGAACCTTTCTCCAGCACTACTTCGGCTTCCTTCCCTCCGGCTGGACGCAGCCGAGCCACTTCCCGTCCTACCTCGGAGTCGTCCTGGGTATCACGGCGTGGTCTCTCCTCCAATTCCGGCGGCGACGTATCAAGGGCTCGGTGTCGTCCATTCTACTGTAGTATCGCTTGAGTTGTTGAACTAACAGGCGGAGGGAACCTATGACCGATTCGACTGGCGGTTGGACGCGGAGGCGTTTTCTGGAGATGGTAGGCAAGGCGGGGGGAGCCGCAGCGGTGTACGAGACGATGACAACCCTGGGAATGATCAACGTTCCCGAAGCCTGGGCCGGGCCGCCGCGGCTGCCCAGGGCCGGCAAGCAGACCTCGGTGCTGGTGCTGGGCGCCGGCGTCGGCGGGCTGACGGCGGCCTACGACCTGCTTCACGCCGGCGGCTACTCGGTGACCGTCCTGGAGGCGCAGAACCGTCCCGGAGGACGCAGTCTCACCGCCCGCAACGGCACCAAGATCGTGGAGAAGAGCACGGAGCATGGCGAGACCCACCAGGAGTGCAAATTCGATCACGGCCTCTATCTGAACATGGGGCCGGGCCGGCTGCCCTATCACCACCGCCGGGCGCTCCATTACTGCCGGGAGCTCAAGGTGCCGCTGGAGGTCTACGTCATGTCGACCTCGGCCAACCTGTTCCAGACTCCGGACGCGTTCGGCAAGCAGGCACAGATCAACCGCCGCATGGCCTATGACACACAGGGCTACATCTCCGAGCTCCTGACCAAGGCGGTGAAGTCCAAGTGCCTGGACCAGGAGCTTCATGAAGGGGACCGCGAGAAGCTGCTCGACCTGCTCAAGGTCTTCGGCGATCTCGGGGCGACGAAGGATTGCGCGCCCGACGCCTATTGCGGTTCCACCCGCGCCGGATGCGAGAAGCCGCTCACCGTTTTTCAGGCCTGCGAGCCTGAGAAGAAGCTCGACTTCCACGAGCTGCTGCAGTCCGAGTTCTGGCGCCACAAGTTCTATCAGCCGATGGAGTTCGAATGGCAGCCCACGCTGTTCCAGCCGGTCGGCGGCATGGACAAGCTCGTCCACGGCTTCGTCACCCACCTGCCGGAGGGCATGATCCACTACCAGTGCGAAGTGAGGCACGTCCAGTTGCACGATCACGGAGTCGAGGTCACCTACTGGGATGCGAAGCAGAAGAAGGAGATCAAGAAAACCGCGGACTTCTGCATCAGCAACATTCCGCTGCCCGTGCTGCAAAAGGTGAACAAGACCAACTTCGCGCCGGACTTCCTCGAAGCGATCAAACAGTGCCGCTTCGCCTTCACCTGCAAGGTGGGCTGGCAGGCGAACGAGCGGTTCTGGGAGAACGACAAGTATCAGATTTACGGCGGCATCAGCTACATCTTCGATCTCGTCACCCAGATCTGGTATCCGTCGAACGACTACTTCTCGGCGAAGGGCACCCTCACCGGGACCTACAACTACGACGCGGACGCCGAGACGCTGGGCGCCATGGATCTCCAGAAGCGGCTGAACACGGCCCGGGCGGGCGGAGCGCTGCTCCATCCGGAGTTCCTGGACGACAAGATCGTGCCGCAGGCCCTGGGGCTCTCCATCGCCTGGCACAACATCCCCTACCAGGAAGGCGGCTGGGCGGACTGGAAGAGCGACAGCGAGCCGGACCGCAAGGCCTACGCCCGCCTGCTGGCGCCCGACGGCCGCTTCTACGTCGTGGGCGACCAGGTGTCGACCCTGCCCGGCTGGCAGGAGGGAGCCATGATGTCGGCCGAGCACGTCCTCCAGCAGATCGCCGGAATGCGGCCGAAGACCGTGCCCGAGATCCTCGCGGCCCCCGAGACCCGGCGCCTGGTGCAAGGCCGGTTCTAGGATCTTCAGATCGTCCGCCGTTTGGCGTCCAAGCGGCGGACGGGAGGATCCCCGAGTGGGCATAGGCGCTAACTGAACTCGTCTGAGAGTTCCCCCACCCGAAGACCCTCACCCCTGCCCCTCTCCCGCCCCCGCCCAACCCCCCTCACCGGGAGAGGGGTACCCCTGGGGCGTTTTTGCCTTGCTCCCTCTTCTCCCGGTGAGGGGGGTGCGGAGGGGGCGGGAGAAGA
>DASYJD010000042.1:0-10285 GCA_035996875.1 Thermoanaerobaculia bacterium | reverse complement strand
GAATGTACTGGGTCAACACACCCAAGCCGATCAAGTCTGTCAGTCGAGTACCTTTCGGCAGTGTCGCTGCTTTCCGTGCCATGACGCCTCCTTCCTATCGGAAGAAGGATACCAAATATCGTCTTAAGCGAACGGTATTGCAGCTAAGCCGGGAGGCGTCACTACTAAACCGGGAGGCATCACAGCTAAGCCGGGAGGAGCGATGCAATCCGGAGTCGGCGTGACTCCTGCCGGGATAGCTGTGATTCACGAGCCTTCCGTCGTGACGCACGAACGAACTTCGTGTCTCACCAAGGCAGCCGCGTCTCACTCTGCCGTCGGTGTAGTGCTCGCCATCGTCTTCTTGTAGCGCGTCGGCTGCCCGCCCGTGCCTCGTTGCTCCATGGCAATGACGCCTTCCTCGATCAGCTCTTGGAAGGTGCCGTAGAGGGCGCCGCGATCCGGCTCGTCGCCGATCGCCCGGCAGATGTCATTGCGGTCAAAGACGGCTGGAACCTTAGGTGACTCTGAGACACGTTAAGTTAGCGCCTATGCCCTGTGAGGGGAGAGGGCCGCTCTCCCCGTTATAGGCGAGGAGCGCTTCGATGCCGCGGCGAATGGCTTCGCCGTTTCCGGTGTCGTTGCGCTTGCTCTTGCGTCCGTGCAACCTGCCCGGCGCCTTTGAAAGGAACCGCCATGAAATTCCGATTTACCCTCGCCATCCTCCTCGGATGGCTGTTGCTAGGTCCCGTCGCCGCCGCATTTGCGGCGCCGGGCGATGTGCCTCCCCGCCCTGTGACGCAGCAGGGCCTCACCAATCTGACCGCGCTCACCCGCCTGATCGGCTACGTGCGCTTCTTCCACCCGAGCGACCAGGCCGCCGGGCTGGCCAACACCGATTGGGACGCCCTGGCGATGGCTGGCATCGAGCGGGTCGAGGCGGCTCGCAACCCAGGCGAGCTCGCCGCTGCTCTCTCCAACCTTTTGCCCGAGATCGCTCCGACCGTCCGGGTGCTGCCGTTCCCTGCGTCGTCCAAGTCGGCGGTCGACCTTTCCCAGGACACGGTTGGCGGCGGAGGGGTCCGCTTCCTCGCGTGGTACTACGAGGGCGTCGACCTCCATACGTCGTTCACCTCCTATACCAGCGATCGCGTGGAAGTCGGCCGGGCGCCGGCCGGAGCGAGCGCCAAGGTGAGCCAGGACCTGGACTTCCAGCGGCTGCGGGGCCACCGTGTCCGGCTCTCTGCCGCGGTGCGCTTCACCGCGGCGGCGGCGGGCAGCGCAGCGCTCAACCTCCAGGCCTCTACTTTCGGGGGCAGCGGCTCCGCAGCCTGGAGCCAGCCCATTATCCCGTCCATAATCCGCGGAGGGTGGCAGCGGGTGACCCTTGAGGCCCAGATCCCGGCCGACGCCACTCTCCTGACGTTGAGCTTCGACCTGACGGGCGCCGGCCGGCTGACGTTCGACGACGTGAAGGCGACCGCCGACGGCCTCGACGTCACCGGCCAACTGATCAACCCGGATATGGAGGAGGTGGTTCCCGGCCTGCCGCCCCGCGGCTGGCTGCCGACCACCAAGCCGTTCGGGACCGAGTACAGCTTGAGCCCGGTCACCGGCGCGGCCTCCGGCCATTGGGCTGCCGAGCTCTCCGGACCGCACGTTCGGCTGGTGGAGCCGCCGATCGTGGCGGACTTGGGCGGCGGAGTCTCGGCCCTGGTGCCGAAGGTGCTGCCGGCCGACGACCAGGGGACCTTCCCGCACCTGCCCCTGCCGGTGCCACCGGTGCCGGACAAGCCCGCCGGCTTCGTGCCGAGCGGCAATGACCGCACCACCCGGCTCGCCGGGGTGGTTGTGAGCTGGAGCGTCTTCCAGCACTTCTACCCGTATTTCGACCAGGTCGGCGCCGACTGGCCCGGTGCTCTCACCCGCGGCCTGACCTCCGCCGCTGTCGGTCCCGACGACGCCTCCTATCTTCACACGCTGCGCCGTATGGCAGCGGAGCTGAAGGACGGTCACGCCCGGGTCCTGCCCGTGACCCTGACGGTGCGCTTCGCCTTCACCTGGGACTGGATCGAAAACCATTTGGTGATCACCTCGGTCGAGCCTGGCGCGACGCACGGCATGGTTCCGGGGGACCGCATCCTCACCCTCAACGGCCGGCCGGTCGCGGCTGCGCTCGCCGAGATCGAGAGCCTGAGCTCTTCCGCCACCCCGCAGTGGCTCCTCTTCCGGTCGCTCAATGAGCTGGCCTCCGGTTTACCGGGCGGCTCAGCGAGCTTGACCGTCCAGCCGCATGCCGGCGGGCCGGTCCGCACCGTCACCGTCGCCTATACCGCGCCGGTTGGCAGCAGCTTCGGCTTCGGCGGCCTCGGGAGCCCGACCGAGCCGCGACCGGAGAAGATCGCCGAGGTGCGGCCGGGAATCTTCTACGTCGACCTCTCGCGGATCAGCGACGACGATTTCAACGCCGCCGTCAACCAGCTCGCCGCGGCCGACGGCGTGGTCTTCGACATGCGGGGCTACCCCTTCCTCGTCTCGCCCGACCCGTTCAGCCACCTGATCGACAAGCCGGTGACCTCGAACTGGTTCAATCTGCCGAACATCACCCAGCCCGACCGCCGAGATTGGAAGTTGCGGCCGGCGTACTGGATCCAGACGCCGCTGGCGCCCCGGTTCACCGGACGCATCGCCTTCCTGATCGACGCCCGGGTCCTGAGCTATGCCGAGAGCCTGATGGGGATCGTCGAGGCCGAACGGCTCGGCGCCCTCGTCGGCGGGCCCACCGCGGGTACCAACGGCGGCACCAACTCGTTCAATGTGGCCGGCGGTTATGGGCTGCGCTTTACCGGCATGGACGTCCGGAAGAAGGATGGCTCGCCCCACCACGGAGTGGGCATCAAGCCCACCGTCCCGGTCCGCCGCACCCTCGCCGGTGTGATCGCGGGCCACGATGAGCTGCTGGAGAAGGGGATCGAGGTGGTGAGCCGACCGTAAGGCCCTCCACCACGACGGTACGCTCCAGGCCCGCGGCGTTGTCTGTCGCGGGCCTGCGAGTTTGGGGGCACATGATCCTCGACTGCGGCCACAGTTTCGCCGGCCACCGCATTGCGTTGTCGGCCGCTGTTTGAGGCCGCTGCCCGCCGGCCGCTGGCGACCCGTTTTCGCTACGCCTTCATCCACACTTACAAGCCAGTGCTCGACGACGAGCCGTTTCGCGCCTTCGACACGACCGCTGACTACCGCCGCTGGTGCAAGGAGAACCTGCCGGACTGGCTGGGCTATGGGCGCCTTTGAGTACCGGCAGGCCGAGGAGATCCGTGACGTTTTCGCCCGTCACGGTGTGCGCTATCTCTTCACCGGCAAAGAAGCGAGCGGCCGCGCGAAGGATCTCGAGTCTCTACCTCGGCTGCGGTCGTTCCGCGAATACTGGCTGCGACAGCATGGCCGCTCCTAAGCGGACGCTTCAACCAGGATGTCGAGAGTGGGCTCCCGCTCTCTGGCCCGGCAATTGCCCCGAGTGTGAATCGGAGATCCCCTATGCACCATCGGAGCCACGATGGAGATGAGGGTCTGGGCGTGTAACGGATTGCAACGGCGGACGTCCAGCGCCCTCGCCTCACTATGTGAGGGGAGAGAGCCTCTCTCCCCGTTATATCCGAGGAGCGCTCCGATGCCGGGGCGAATGGCTTCACCGTTTCCGGTGTCGTCGTTCTTGCTCTTGCGTCCGTGCAATCTGCCGGACGCCTTTGAAAGGAACCGCCATGAAATTCCGATTTACCCTCGCCATCCTCCTCGGATGGCTGTTGCTCGGTCCCGTCGCCGCCGCGTTTGCGGCGCCGGGCGATGTGCCTCCCCGTCCTGTGACGCAGCAGGGCCTCACCAATCTGACCGCGCTCACCCGCCTGATTGGCTACGTGCGCTTCTTCCACCCCAGTGACCAGGCCGCCGGGCTGGCCAACACCGATTGGGACGCCCTGGCGATGGCTGGCATCGAGCGGGTCGAGGCGGCTCGCAACTCAGGCGAGCTCGCCGCTGCTCTCTCCAACCTTTTGCCCGAGATCGCTCCGACCGTCCGGGTGCTGCCGTTCCCTCGGTCTGCCGGGTCGGCGGCCGGGTTTTTCCAGGACACGGGCGACGGCGGCCCGGTCCGCTTTCTCGCTTGGCGCCATGAAGGCGTCGACCTCCACACGCCGTTCCTCTCCTACACGAGCAAGCGCGTGGAAGTCGGCCGGGCGCCGGCTGGGGCGAGCGCCGATGTGGCCCAAACCCTCGACGTCGAGCGGCTGCGGGGCCACCGCGTCCGGTTCTCGGCTGCGGTGCGCTTCCTCGCCGGAGACGCGGGCAGCGCGGCGCTCAACCTCCGGGCTTCCACCCTCGGGGGCAGCGGCTCCGCGTCCTGGAGCCAGCCGATTGACCGGGACGGCCGCGGCCTCGGCTGGCATCGGGTGACCCTCGAGACCAATGTGCCCGCCGACGCCTCCTCCCTGACGTTGAGCTTCGACCTCACGGGCAACGGCCGGCTCACCTTCGACGATGTCAAGGCCACCGCCGACGGCCTCGACGTCACAGGCCAACTGATCAACCCGAACATGGAAGAGGTGGTCCCCGGCTTCCCGCCTCGCGGCTGGCTGCTGTCCGCCACACCGTTCGGGGCCGAGTACAGCTTGAGCCCGGTCACCGGCGCGGCCGCCGGCCATTGGGCGGCCGAGCTCTCCGGACCGCACGTACGGCCGATCGCGGCGCCGATCGTGGCCGACTTGGGCGGCGGAGTCTCTGCCGTGGTGCCGGTGGCGCTGCCGGCCAACGACCAGGGGGCCTTCCCGCATCTGCCTCTGCCCCTGGTGCTGCCCGTGCCGGACAAGCCGGCCGGTTTCGTGCCGAACGGCGCCGACCGCACCACCCGGCTCGCCGGGGTGGTGGTGAGCTGGAGCGTCTTCCAGCACTTCTACCCCTATTTCGATCAGATCAAAGTCGACTGGCCCGCCGCCCTGCAGCGCGGCCTGACCTCCGCCGCGGTCGGTCCCGACGCGGCCTCCTACGTCCGCACCCTGCGCAGCCTGCTGGCTGAGCTGCACGACGGCCACGCCATGGTCCGGAACGTCGAGATCAACCCGTCGGTGCGCTTCGCCTTCACCTGGGACTGGATCGAAAACCATTTGGTGATCACCTCGGTGGAGGAGGGCGCGACGCACGGCATGCTGCCGGGGGACCGCATCCTCACCATCAACGGCCGGCCGGCCGCGGATGCGCTCGCCGAGATCGAGAGCCTGACTTCGGCGGCCACCCCGCAGTGGCTCCTCCTGCGCTCGCTGACCGAGCTGTCCGGCGGCCAGCCGGGCGGCACGGCGGCGCTCACCGTCCAGCCGCACGCCGGCGGGCCGGTCCGCACCGTGACCGTCGCCTATACGGCGCCGTTCGGCAGCAGCCTCGGCATCGGCGGCTTCGGGAGCCCGACCGAGCCGCGGCCCGAGCAGATCGCCGAGGTGCGTCCAGGGATCTTCTACGTCGACTTGAGCCGGATCAGCGACGACGATCTCAATGGCGCCGTCGACCGGCTCGCCGCGGCCGACGGCATCGTCTTCGACATGCGGGGCTACCCCTTCCTCCTCACGCCTGAGTTGTTGCTCGGCCACCTGATCGACAAGCCGGTGACCTCGCACTGGTTCAACATCCCGGTCGTCACCCAGCCCGACCGCCAGGGCTGGGGTTGGCACTCGTTGTACCTTGTCCCGACGCCGGTGGCACCCCGGTTCAACGGCCGCTTCGCCTTTCTGATCGACGGCCGGGTCCTGAGCTCCGCCGAGAGCCTGATCAGTGTCGTCGAGGGTGAGCGGCTCGGCGCCCTCGTGGGCGGCCCCACCGCGGGCACCAACGGCGGCATGGATCCGTTCGACGTGGCCGGCGGTCACACGCTGCGCTGGACCGGCATGGACATCCGGAAGAAGGACGGCTCGCCCCATCTCGGAGTGGGAATCAAGCCCACCGTCCCGGTCCGCCGCACCCTCGCTGGTGTGATCGCGGGCCGCGATGAGCTGCTGGAGAAGGGGATCGAGGTGGTGAGCCACCCGTAAAGCCCCCACCCCGACGGAACGCTCCAGGCTCGTGGCGGAGTTTGCCGCGGGCCTGCGCGGTAGAATCACTGAGTCATGACTCTCCGTCTCTGCGCGCTCGCGTTGTCTCTTCTCGTCATCGGCGGATATGTCGCCTCCGCTTCCCCGTCCACGTGCGTGCGTGTGAAGTCGCAGCCGCAGGCCTGGGTTGCGTCGAGGGTCGATGCGCTCGTCGTGGCGGCCCACGCGGCGTACGAGGATGACGAGGCGCTTCCGGCCTACCAGAGAGAGCTCGGCGAGATCGCCGGCACGATCCGGCGGTGCGAGCTTTCGCGCGACGAAGACTTCGCCAGCCGCTACCGTGAGCTCGTCGAGTACGTCGAAGCGGCGGCGCTCGATCGGAGCCCCGACCACGAGCTCGGCTTCGCCGTGCCGGACCGGCAATACTTCGCGGAGACGCGAGGGCTCGTGCAGATTCCCGACTTCCTCACGATCCGGAGCTTCCTTCACGCCGTGAGCCGCGAGGAAACCCTCGCGCGTGCGAAATCCTACTTGCGGCAGCTCAACGAGAAGCGAGGCCCTTCGGAGCAGCTCGTCTTCTTCAGCTACAAGTCGCGGCACCTGGGGACGCCGGACAGCGACGAAAGTTATGGACGGCTCCTCGTCGTCGTCCCCGGAAACGCCGAGCAGGGCGTCCCGGAGAAGTGGGTCCAGTTCGGCGTCCCGGACGCCGGGCACGCGCGTGTGCGGAATCTCTCGGTCGTGTCGACGATCGCCCGTCCCGACGGCACGTCCAGCGTCTACTTCAAAGACTACTTCCGGACCTATCGGCGGGACGGCTCGATCAGCATCAAGGGGCGATGGGAGCTTGGCTACGGCGACGACAACTGCGTACAGTGCCACAAGAGCGGCATTCTCCCCATCTTCCCCGTCGAGGGCAGCGTGAGCCCGGACGAGCTCCAGGCGGTCGAGGAGGTGAACCGCCGTTTCCGTGGTTACGGCCCTCCCCGCTTCGACAAGTACCTGGACGAGACGAAGCTCGGTCCTGGGCTCGGCTCGGCGACGCTGGCGGATCGCAAGGGCCGCTTCGGAGAAGATTTCGTCAAGTCGACCGTCGGGCGCGCGATGGCCTGCGCCGTCTGCCACCAGCGCGATGACCTTGGGGCGCTCAACTGGCCCATGGATGAGGTCGTCATTGGCTCTTATGTCAAGGGCGGCATGATGCCCTTCGGTCTGACGCTGGACAATGCGCAGCGCGGCGAGCTCTACGAGAAACTGATTCAGGAATACTTCGCCGCCGACGACGCCCACCCCGGCGTCCTGAAGTCCTGGCTCCTCGGCAGGCTTCGGTAAGGCCCACCCCGACGGGCCGTGACCGCCGGATCAGCCGCGGAAGCCGTCGAAAAACGCCTTGTGCGCGGCGAGCAGCTCCGCCTTGCGCCGCAGGTTCGGTTCGAGCGACCACACGCCTTCTTCGTGCGTGCCGCCGAGCAGGATGCCGTCGCTGCGCGGAAACATGTACAGATCGCCGGCGATCGTCGCGTACTGCACTTCCGGCTGCGGCAGAAGAAACGTCAACTGTCCTTTGACCGGCATGAGCTCATCGTCGTCGAACAAGGCTTTCGCGCCGAGCCCCGTGCAGTTGAACACGAGTTTTTCCGGCAACGCCCGGACCGCGGTGCGATCCGGCAGCTCGCGCACGACGACTTTGCCGCCGGCGATGTGAAACTCGTCGAGCATCGCCGCGAGATACACCGGCGGCTCGATCAGCAGCGTGTCGAACCGGCGCACGAATGCGTAGCCGGTGAATGGATGCTCGTCCGGTGCGAGCGCGCGATACTCCGGCATCATGGCGCGAAGCGGGCTCTGCGCGCCGACATAGCCGCTTTCGCTGAACGGCTGATGATCCAAATAATAGTTGCGCATCCAGCGCACGCCGAAGCGCGGTCCGAGCAGGATCTGATAGCGCCGGTACGCGTAGTCCGCCGCGGCGAGCAGTTGTGCCTTGAAGGCGTCGGTCCGGTGGCTGTGATCGGACAGGAACGCGGGAAACCACTGGCCGCCGGCGACGTTCGAGGTCGTCTCCGGCGGCATCGCTTTGGTATAGATCGTGACCTCGAAGCCCGCTTCCTGCAGCAGCCGCGCATTCGCAAGGCCGACCGCGCCGCAACCGAGCACCGCGACCGCACCGCGATGTCCGGAGACGCCCAGGTCGACGGCGAGCTTCGCCGTGCCCCAGGACAACGTGATGCCCGAGCCGCCGTGACCGTAGTTGTGCACGACGAGCGTGTCGTCGAGCTTTTCGGCCCGCACGACGAACCCGGACGGACGGTACGGCCGCAGGCCGACGACGGTGCGGATCTCTCGTTCCGGCGCCACGTGCACCGGCGGCAGGTCGCGCGCGCTGCCGGTGAACGAGATGTCGGGCGCGGCATAGGCCCGCAGGACGCCCGAGCGCCGGATGCGCTCAGGCACGCATCCGGACAACCACGGCAGCGAGGACGCGCCGGCGAGCGCCGCGCCGAGAACGCCGCAGTGGCGCAGAAAGTGACGGCGGTTCATGGGCTGAGAAGTATAGCGGTCCGCACCCTGCGGTGTTCATAGGTTAGACTCGGCCGATACCTCGGATCGGAGAACCCTATGAAAGCAGCGTGGCATGTTCATACCTTGGCGGCGGCATTGCTGCTGTCTTCTGTCGCCGCGCAGGCGGCCACCGCACCGGTGCCGCGCGCCGTCGTGACGGACAATGCGCGCGATGCCAAACATCCGGCCTCCAACCGCCAGTTGCTGATACCAAGCGGCGGCGTTGGCATGAATGCGCTGTTCTTCCTGGCGGCCGGCAGCGGTCTCAAACCGACGCTGCTGCTGCTGCACGGCCTGCCCGGCAACGAGCAGAATCTCGACCTGGCGCAGGCGATCCGGCGCGCCGGCTGGAATGTGCTGACGATGCACTATCGCGGCAGTTGGGGTTCGCCCGGCGCCTTCAGCATCGCCGGCGCGGTCGAGGATGCCGAAGCGGCGATGGCCTTCCTGCGCCAGCCCGAGAACGCCGCGAAGTATGGCATCGATACGCGCCACATCCTGATCGGCGGCCATAGCATGGGCGGCTTCGCGGCGGCGCGCTATGCGGCGGCGCACCAGGACGTGGCGGGAGTGGTGCTGATCGATGCGTGGAATGTGGGCGCCGACGGCAAGGACCTGCGCGCCCATCCCGAAATGCGTGCCGCGGCCATCGCGGGGATCGGCGACGATTTTGGCAACAGCCTGGCCGGCACCGACGCGGCGCATCTGGCGGAAGAAATCGAGCGCCATGCCGATGACTGGGATTTGCTGGCACTGGCGCCGGCGCTGGCGACGCACCCCACGCTGGTGATCGGCGCCACGCATGGCGGCGGTGCTCCGAACAAGGCGCTGGCCGACGCGATCCGCGCCCAGCGCAAGGGTAAAGTCAGCAGCATGACCCTCGACAGCGACCACAGTTTCGCCGACCACCGCATTGCGTTGTCGGCCGCTGTCGTCGACTGGCTGCAGCACAAGGCGGCGCCCGGAGCAGCCATCAAAAAATAGCGCTGGCTTACTTGGTCTGTCCGGCGTCAACTAGATTTGAGGGTCGAATAAGGTGCCAGGGCTTTCTTCGCTTTGCACCTTCGCCGTGCGGGAACCTCGTTTGGCGGAACCTCTGACGAACCAAAGCAAGTGAAGTATTATCTCCGAAGTGGAGTAACTTCTCTCCGCTGGTTAGGGAGGCCACGAAACTGGTTGGGCGCTCGGCGTTGGTTTGCTGACCGATGATGAGCATCTTGTGCACCATAAGACGAAGCATCTAGGGAAACGGATTCCCTCAGGATCAAAGCGGGAGGCCGATATGAAAATGTTTTACCGTAGTTTGGGTCTAGCCTTTGTCGTATTTTGTGCCAGCACCAATCTTTCACATGCATACCCTTGCCCCGTTACGGGACCTGATGATCTCGTAATATGTTACATACAGTGCGAAGACCAGCTTTATATAGATACCGGCATGACCCTCTCTGAGTGCTGCTCATACGACAACAATTTATGTTTTGGCAGCAGTTGGCGATCTAGCTATCTATGCCCAACATATGCATGCTGAAATCGGCGCTTCACGGTTTTGTGTGGGTGAGCGCTAAAGGGGAAGGCCGACTGGATACAGGTCGAGGCCACCGAGGTGGAAGTAGATCGCATTGCGGAAACGGTCGCGGTTGCGGAACCCTCTGGCCGTGTACTTAAGCCATTGG
>DASYJD010000041.1:0-33709 GCA_035996875.1 Thermoanaerobaculia bacterium | reverse complement strand
ATCGCCCACCTTCACGATGCCGCGCTCCACCCGGCCGGTCACCACCGTGCCGCGGCCCGAGATCGAGAAGATGTCCTCGATCGGCATCAGGAACTCCTTGTCGATCAGCCGCTCCGGCACCGGAATGTAGCTGTCCACCGCATCGATCAGCTCGATGATCTTCTGGCCCCACTCGCTGTCCGCCACGCCGCTCTCCAGCGCCTTCAGCGCCGAGCCCCGGATGATCGGAATGTCGTCCCCAGGGAAGTCGTAGGACGACAGCAACTCGCGAAGCTCCAGCTCGACGAGGTCCAGAAGCTCCGGATCGTCGACCATGTCGCACTTGTTCATGAACACCACCATGTAGGGCACGCCCACCTGGCGGGCCAACAGGATGTGCTCACGCGTCTGCGGCATCGGGCCGTCCGCGGCCGACACCACCAGGATGGCGCCGTCCATCTGCGCCGCGCCGGTGATCATGTTCTTCACGTAGTCGGCGTGACCCGGGCAGTCGACGTGCGCGTAGTGGCGCTTCTCGCTGGAATATTCCACGTGCGCCGTGGCGATGGTGATGCCGCGCTCGCGCTCTTCCGGTGCCTTGTCGATTTGGTCGAAGGCCACGAAGCTGGCGAGGCCCTTCGAGGCGAGAACTTTGGTGATCGCCGCCGTCAGCGTCGTCTTGCCGTGGTCGACGTGACCGATCGTTCCGATATTGACGTGCGGCTTCGAACGGTTGAACTTCTCCTTGCCCATGGCTTTGTCCGATGCCTCCTAAAAGCTGCTGTCGTTGTCGAGTTTCAAAACCAGCTCCGGGCAATGCCGGAGATTCATGGAGCCCACGACCGGATTTGAACCGGTGACCCCTTCCTTACCAAGGAAGTGCTCTACCCCTGAGCCACGTGGGCTTGAGACACCCGTAGATTCGCCCGAGGCCCGTGCCTGGACGTCCCCAACGGTCAAACCGCGCGATCCTATATCTTCCCCAAAGACGTGTAAAGCCCCTTCGTTCGCTCATCCACAGGTAACAGGCCTTGCAGGTACCCGGCGAGGGCGTCCCGGGTAGGGCGCCCGAGGAGAAGACGAGCATTGTGCCAGAGGTGCGCCGGCTTGTCTAGTGGGCAGATGACGACTTCTCAAAGAGAGGCGGCTTCTCGAACAGCCACCAGCCTCCCGCCTGCCAGCCGCGCAGTCCCAGCCGGGCCGGATCGCCGCCGAAGGCATCGGCCACGTCGCCGCGATCGCCGCGCACCAGGAAGTAGTGGAAGCGCTCGGCATGGCGGTCGTAGTCGAAGAGCTGCGGGCTCCACTCGTTCCACTCGGTCAGCAGGTCGTCCCAGCTCTGGCCGGGGCGGAAGCGCGCCGAGGTCTGGAACAGCTCGGCGAAGGAGAAGAGGATCCTGCCGCCCTTGAACACCTGGTAGTAGGCCGGGAAGTGGAGGTAGGTCGGCATCGACGGCCAGCTCGCCGGGCTGCGATCGAAGATCAGGCCGGCCAGGTTCTGCCCCGGCTCGGTGACCTCCAGCAGGTCGGTGAGGCCGGCGCTTTCAGTCCGGAAACGGATGAACGCCGTGAGGGTCTGGCCGAATTGGAAGACCACCAGCGCCGCCGCCAGCCAGGCCACCATCCTCCGGCGGTGGCCACTGGCCACAGGCAGGGCCGTCACCGCCACCATGGCCGCGAAGGGGGCGATGCGCTGGGCGATGAGATAGCCGCCCCGGAACTCGGGCAGAATCAGGTAGAGGAAGGCGATCCAGCCGGCCAGGGTGGCGAAGCGGGTGCGGAAAAGAAGGTCCCATCGCGAGTTTTCACCGTCGCCTCGCACACGGAAGACCACCGCCAGCACGACGACCAACAACAACAACCCCAGGGAGATCAAGGCACTTCGATCCGCCGTCGGGCCGAAGAGGAGAGCCGGAACGAAGCGCAGCTTGGCCAGGAGCGGCAGCCGCACGGGAGGCCCCTGTCGCATCCGCAACTCGTAGGCCGTGATCACCCCCGCGGGCGAGCGCAGGACGCCATAGGCCATGGCCGCCAGCCCTGCCGCGACACCCGGCGCCAGGGCCGAGAGCCAGAGCGCCAGCCGGGGCCAACCCGGTAGCCGGCAGATCGCGAGCCACCCGACGGCGCCGGCGAAGAGCAGCAGGAACTGGAGGTGGACCGTATAGAAGAGGACGCACACCGCCGCCAGCGCCAGCCACGAGCGGGCCGTGAACGGCCGGTCGAAGAGACGATCCGCCAGGGCCACGCCGCCCAGCGCCAGGGGATAGGCGAGGAGATTGTCCACGAACCCCCAGTAGAAGGCGTAGTTGTAGGTGAGGGCCAGGGCCAGCAGGGCGTACGGGGCGGGCCGCCCCGCCCGCCGGCAGAGGGCAAGCGCCGCCGCCCCCACCGCTACCAGGCAAAGCGACACCACCAATCGGCCCGCGACGTTGATGGGCAGCACCCAGGCGAGCCCTGCCACCAGCATCTTGAACAAGCCGTGCGGAGCCCACAGAGCCAGCTCGTAGGTCTCGCGGAACCGCCGCGCCGGGTCGCTGTACCAGCGCAGGATGGCAGCCAGCGCGAGTTGCTGCGGGTAGTCCACCATGGGCGGGAAGGGCGTCACCCACAGCGGCAGCACCCAGAGCGCCGCGACGGCGTAGCCGAGCCTCGATCGCAAAACATCTCCTAAAGATTTAGTTGACATGGCGGCTCGGGCGAGAGTATCATCCTAATTCGTTAGGAGGTAACCACCGATGGCAAGGGCGAAGACCACCGCGGAGCCGCTCACCCCCCTGGAGTTGGAGATCATGAAGGTGCTCTGGGAGACCGGGCCGGCTGCCGTGCAGGCGGTCCAGGAGCACCTGGCCCCTGAGCGCAAGCTGGCCTACAACACGGTGCAGACGATGCTCAACGTCCTGCAACGCAAAAGCAAGGTGACCCGGGAGCTTCAGGGGCGCGCCTTCCTCTACGCGCCTGCGGTCAGCCGCGCTCAGGCCTCCCGGCAGGCCCTGGGCGACCTGGTGCACCGCATGTTCGACGGCTCGGCCGAGAGCCTGGTGCTCAGCCTGGTGGAGGCCCGCCAACTGACGCCGGAAAAGCTCGCCGAGCTTTCGGCGCTGATCGACAAGAGCGAGGAGGAGGATGGCGATGAAAGGGCTTGACGGGCTTCTCCTCACCTTCCTGCTCAACGCCCTCTGGCAGATCCCTGCCGCCGTGGCCGCCGGGCTCCTGGGCGCTCGCCTGTTGCGGCGAGCTCCGGCCCGGCAGCGGCACGCCCTCTGGTTGGCAGTGGCCGTAGTCTGCATGGCGCTGCCGGCCGCGAGCCTGCGACGGCCGGATCCCGCTTCGGGTCCGCCGCCGGGCTCCGGGGTCCCTGCCGCTTCCCGGCCCGCAGTCACCGGCTTGGCGCCGTTCTCCCCGGGTGAGCGGTTGCCTGCCCTCTACGCTCCCGCCGCCGGAGCCGCGGTCACGGCCGGCTACGCGCTCCTGCTCCTCTTCCGGGGAGTCCGTTTCGGGCGAACCTGGCGCCGCACGCTCGGTCTGGCCCGCCGGGCGAGCCCCCTGGACATACCCGAACGGGCGATTCCCCTCGTCGCCCACTGCCGGCAGGCCCTGGGCGTCGTCGGCCCCATCACTTTCTTCGCCTCCGGCGAGGTGGCCGGGCCGGTCACTCTGGGGGCGCTACGGCCGGCCATCCTCCTCCCTCCCCGCTTCCTCGACGACGCCTCTCCGGACGAGGCGCTGTCGGCTCTCGGCCACGAGATGGCCCACGTGCGGCGCCGCGACTACGCCGCCAACCTTCTGTACGAAGTGCTGCTCCTCCCCGTCGCGTTTCATCCGGCGGTGCGCCTGGTGTGCCGCCGGCTCGCGGAAACCCGGGAGATGGCCTGCGACGAGGCGGTCCTGGAGACGCTGCTCGGGCGCCGCTCCTATGCCCGGTCCCTGCTCTCCCTTGCCGCCGGCGTCGCCGGCCTTCCCCGGCCCACCCACACCCTGGGCGTCCTCGACGCCCACACTCTGGAGGTGCGTATGAAAAGCATTCTGGATCACCGCCCCCGCGTGGGCCTGCCGACGGCCCGCGCCCTGCTGGGAGCCGCCCTGCTGCTGCTCGGCGGGATCGCCCTGGCGGCTTCGGGGGTGACCGTCCGGGCCGTGGCCGCGGACGCGCGCGGCGATCTCCGCCCCTTCGTCGGCACCTGGAGCGCCGACTGGGCCCCCGATCCCAAGGACGGCGGCAAGAAGGTGCGAGCCCTCGACTTTGAGATCCACCCCGACGGCCACATCGTGGAGACCTGGTACAAGTACCTGAAGGGGGAAGGCGCTCCGCAGAAGGAGGTCTTCCTGGTGACGGACTACGCGATCGAAGGGAGAACCCTGAAGTACAAAGTCCGTCTCGAGAAATTCGCCTTCCGCGACAAGCCGGCCGGCCCCGCCGAGCTCCGGGAGTCGCTGGAGCTTCAGGGAGGGGACGACGCCGTCTGGCGCAGCCTCTCCAACTCCTACGTCGCTGCCCTCAAGAAGCGCGGCGAGCCCGTCCCGCCTCTGCCCCCGCCGATCCCGATGAAGCGCCAGCCCTGATCCGGCCCCGGTTTGTGACGGTGTAGGCTGACCGGGACACGTCCCGGACGGGAGAGGTGTCGCCGGGAGCGGGAGTGCCATCTCGCTTCCGGCCCTTCCGCGCACAAAGAATGTGAGGAATTGATCCTGCGAACGGAATGAATGGAGCGGGAGACGGGATTCGAACCCGCGACCAACAGCTTGGAAGGCTGTGACTCTACCCCTGAGTTACTCCCGCCTGAATCGGACGGTACATGGTGGAGGCGGGAGGATTCGAACCTCCGTAGGGCGAAGCCCGGCAGATTTACAGTCTGCTGCCATTGTCCACTCGGCCACACCTCCAAAGAACTTCTGCTCGCCGGATTGGGTGGAGCCGGCACCCGGATTTGAACCGGGGACCTACAGTTTACAAGACTGTAGCTCTACCCCTGAGCTATGCCGGCGGGTCAAGACTCCCCAACCCTTCCGGAGTCACCCCGGACTCCAGGAGCCGGGAGAGTCTAGCCTCTCCGAGGCTCGGGATGCAAGCCGGCAATCTCCCGAAACTCAAGGGCTCCGCGGCCGGCTCCGCTGGCGCACGGCGTCGTAGAGAACGGCCGCCGCCGCCGTGGCGATGTTCAGCGAGTCCACCCGGCCCGCCATGGGCAGGCCGATGGTGCGGTCGCAGATCTGCCGGGTGCGCGCCCGCAACCCCTTCTCCTCGCCTCCCAGGCAGAGGACGACCGGCCCCGTGAGATCCACCTCCCACGGCGGATCTCCCCCCGGATCGGTGCCGTAGACCCAATAGCCAGCCGCCTTCAGGCGCTCCAGCTCCACCGCCGAGTTGGTGATGCGCTCGACCGGGAGCCACTCGGTGGCTCCCGCCGAGGTCTTCGTCACCGTCGGCGTCACCGGCGCCGAGCCCCGGTCGCGGATCAGCACCCGGCCGACGCCCGCGCCTTCGCAGACCCGCAGCAGGGCGCCGAGATTGCGCGGGTCCTGCACGTCCTCGAGGAGCACCACCAGCTCCGGGTCCCCAGCCGCTCGTAGCACCGCCGCCTCGTGCCTCACCTCGGCCGCCATGCCGTTGTGGGCGGCACCGGCGATCGAGGCCAGCGCCCGCTCGGGTACCACCTCGAAGGGTACCCGGTGTCGCTCACAGGCCTCAGCGATCTCCTCCCGCCGCCGGCCCGTCCGTGCCGCCGACACCAGGACGCGAACGACCTCGTGAGGACGGTGCCGCAGAGCTTCGCGGACGGGATGGTAGCCGTAGAGGAACATGTCGGGAACGTCAGAATGATAGAGTTACGCTTTCACGATCGTGAAATTCAGCTTCTTGAGTTCCGTCTTCAAGGGAGAACGAGGGGATGTCGTCCATCGCGCAGCATACCCGATCACGGAGTCCCGAGATCACGACCATCCCGCGTTACAAGATTCGCTTCAGAGACCCAGCCGCGCTCCGAGCTGCTCAGGCGGTGGAAGCTCCAATGTCCCAGGTGCAGGTCGTCAATCAGAAACGCCAGTTTCTCGGCGTGCGCCTGCCCCCAGCGGCCCGTGATTCCGTTGGTGCTTTCAGAGCCTTCGAGACCCAGCTTCGAAGCTATGAAGAGATTTTCGGAGGAGAGATCGTCGAGGACTTCCAGTACTCCATGGAGGCAGAGATTTTTGATCCCGAGAGCTTCCGGCCCGAGCGGCCGCAAGATCCCTCGCTCGACGATGTCCTCTCCATGATTCGGGCTCGGGAAGCCTGGGAGCTGAGCCGAGGTGACGGGGTGACGATCGCGGTCGTGGACACAGGCATCGACGGCCGGCGACCGGAGTTCCCCCTCTCCAAGCGGATGGGCTCCTGGCAGCCTGTCGGAGTCCAGCCTTGGACAGACTACAACGGCCATGGAACCATGTGCGCGTGCATTGCGGCAGGCACTCGCGCTGAAGGGGGCGCCTTCGACGGAGTGGCACCCGACGCCAGCGTAATCGCCTGCAGAACGGGTTTCTTCGACACGGAGCTGACGACGATCTATGACTACCTGATCGGCCTCGTACAGACCAAGGGACTCACCATCGTGGCGACCAACAGCTTCGGGATCCGGTCGGGAGAACCGCCGCCGGATCCCGCGAACAGCGACTTCGACGCGGCACTCGATGATGCGATTGCCGCCGGCATCCACGTGCGCTTCTCTGCCGGCAACTACCACGACTTGGCTGGCGGAGATCCGGCACTCTGCAGCCCGACCTCGATCTGGCTGCACAAGTCACGCGCTGACGTGATGGCGGTCGCGACCTGCAAGCTGGACAAGTCGATGTGGTATTACTCCAGCCGGGGCCCCGGGCAGAGATTTGGTGCACCCGACACCAATCAGAAGCCCGACGTGACGGCTCCGACCCCCGAAAACGGCCGCATCGTCTTCGGAAACGACATTGTTACTCTCCCGGAAGGCTGGGGGACCAGCGGAGCCTGTCCGCAGACCGCGGGTCTGTCGGCCCTGCTGCTGGGCCAAAAGAAGTCGCTGAGCGGGCAGGAGGTGATCAAAACCATCCGGGGTACGAGCACGGCGCTCGGTCACGGGGTCGACTGCGAAGGTGCCGGTTTGATCGACTGTCTGGCCGCAGTGAGGTCCGTTTGATCCGGTCTGCTACACTGACCTCATGCGGTACAAGGTCACGGCTCTCAACCCGGCAGCATACCAAGATGTCGTGAAGTTCCTGCACGGGAGGGGGATTCCTGTCCTCCTCGAATCCGAGAAACGCCGATTTCTGGCGGTCGGTGACCTTCCCGACGCCGATTTCCGAGAGATTGCCGCCAAGGGGGCCGAGATCACCCCCGACTTCCAGTACGACCTCGAAGCCAAGATCTGATCGATCAGGCCGACCGGTAGGGGACCACCGATCGGCTCCCAGGACGAGGGACCCTACCCGCTCGCCGCAGACGACCTTCCGGATGTTGCAGGAGGTCATCAGGTCGAAAATCGCGTGGGGATGCCGTTGTCCCGGCAGAGGCTGATCGCAGCGGTATCCATCACCTGCAGTTCTTCTCCGGGACCTGCTGGTAGGTGACCTCGGGCAATAGGATGGCGTTCGATCGCCGCCAGAGCCCGCTCGGGCACCACCTCGAACGGCGCCCGGTGACGCTCACAGGCCTCTGCGATCTCCTCCCGGCGGCGCCCAGTGCGCGCCGTCGACACGAGGACGCGGACGACCTCGTGAGGACGGTGCCGCAGAGCTTCGCAGACGGGATGGTAGCCGTACAGGAACAACGCCCGCCGATCTTACCGCAGCGGCTCGGCGCCCGGTCATAGAGCTGTAACCGGACTTCCACACATTCGTATAGCTATTTTTCAATGTGTTGTTATAGACTGCGTTTTCCTGACAGGGATTGCAACAGTGCAGTCCAATGTGCGAAAGGAGAAAGTATGAAACATCGTTGGCTCTACACCGCGCTCGCTTTCGTCGTCCTCGCCGTACCCGTCGCGGCCCACGCATCCACCGTCGACTTCCTGGGGAGCACTCTCGGCTTCTCCCGCTGGGGTGACTACGACGCCCAACGTGGCGCCGGCACGTCGTGCACGCCGCCCTTGACCATCTCCTCCTACACCTGGACCTTCGACAATCCGCCAACCACGCTGATGGGCAACCCTGTGACCTACAAGTTTGGCACGAATGCAGGGGGTACGGCGAAGGTCGTTGTGACCTGCTCCGACACCAGCACGGTAACCAAGACGCGTCCCGTCTGCTTCTCCTTCGGCGTTCCTGGCTGCATCGTCCCCGACGCAGGCTACAACTAGAGACTGACCCTCACCCCCCGCGGCGCCACCGTGGGCCGCGGGGGCTTGGAGGTACGATGCGCGCTCTCCGTTTAGCCCTACCGCTCCTGGCGCTCCTCGCCGCACCCTCCCTGGCGTCCGTGCGGGCCGATCTGGCCTTGACCGGCCGTGCGACGACCGAGTCCGGACGCGTTCCCGCTGACGCGACCGGCGAGCTTCTTCCCTGGCCCAATCCTTTGCGCAGCACGCCCCCGCCGGCGACCCCGCCGCGCCGTGTGCCGCTCGATGCCGCCGGAGCCTTCCAGCTCACCGTGCCGGCCCCCGGCTCTTGGCGGATCGTCGTGCGCGCCCCCGGATTCTTCCCCATGGCCTATGACCTGGTGGCGGCGGCCTCGATCGATCTCCCGCGGGTGACTCTCCAACCGGCCGGAGCGCTGACCGTGCGGGTGCTCGACCCCGAAGGGCACCCCCTTCCCAATGCGCTCGTCCAAGCCGAAGCCTCTCCCGGGGCGCGCGAAGGCTGGACCCCGGCCCCGCAGGAGGCGATCTCGGATGTTCAGGGCACGGCCGCCGGGCTCGTCGCGGCCGGGCCTCTCCGTCTTCACGTCGCCGCCCCGGGCTTCGCCGCGGCGGCTCTCTCGGCAGGGCCCTCGGCGGAGCCCGTGACCGTGCGTCTTCTCTCTGGAACGCCGCTTCTCCTGCGGGTGCTCACCCCGGCAGGGCGCCCGGCCCCGGGCGTCGCAGCCTCCCTCGACGGGATGGCCGCCGGCCACACGGATCCGCAGGGCCAGCTCACCGTCCTGCTATCGCCGGAGCGTGGGGCGGCGCTCCGCCTCCTCGACACCGGCGCAGCGGCCGCCTGGGGGGAGGCCACCTTGCGCGGCGGTGCTCCGGAAGCGACGATCACCCTGAGTCCGCCCCGCCGGCTGAGCGGGCGGGCTGTCGAGCCGAGGGCCGGACAGGCGGTGGCCGGCGCCCTGGTCTGGACCGCGGATGACCTCGGAGCGCTCACTCGTAGCGACGCGGCCGGGCGCTGGCACCTCGCGGTTCCCTTCGTCGCCTCTCTGCAGCGGCTGCGCGCGGTCGGCCCCGGCGGTCCGCTCGTCATCGAGCCGGCGGCCCGGCTCGCCGGCCGTGTGGCCGATGAGGCGGGGGCCGCGGTGGCTGGCGCCGCCATCCTCCTGAACAGGGACGGCGCCCACGCCTTCCCCGTCACCAACACCGATGCGGCCGGGCGCTTCGCGGTCGAGGATCTGGAGCCCCGCGCGCTCCAGCTCACGGTCCTCGCGGCCGGATTCCTGCGCGAGCCCCTGCCGCTGACGCTCTCCGCAGAGGGAGAGGAGGATCTCGAAATCACCCTGCGGTCCGGCGCCAATCTGGAGGGGGAGGTGACCACCCCGGACGGCGAGCCCGCCGCCGGCGCCCGGGTGAGCCTGCTCTATGAGACCGGCGACCCTCCCTCCGCCGAGCTCGACGTATCGCAGACCACCGCCGATCCCGAGGGCCACTATCGCTTGCAGGGTCTGGTCGCCGGAGCGCACACGGTGAAGGCCGAGCTCTCCGGCTTCGTCGGCGCCCGGCAGCAGGTCGCGGTCCACCCCGGCGACAACCAGGTCGACCTGACCTTGACCCAAGGTGTGGCGGTGGCCGGCCAGGTGGAGACGGCCGCGGGCGATCCGGCGTTTCGGGCCGAGCTGTTTCTGGAGCCGGCGGGCGATTCCGCGATCTCTCCGCCGCTCGCGGTGCCGCCGGCGGTCAGCGGCACGGATGGCGCATTCCGCTGGACCGCGATCGCCGATGGCCACTATCGCCTGCGGGCGCTGATGCCCGGTTGGTCCTCGTCGCCGCTGGCGGTCGAGGTGAGCGGGAAACCGGTCACGGGACTGCGCGTCCGCCTCGACCCCGGCGGCACGATCTCCGGCCGGCTTCTCGGCGTCGATCCGGCAGAGCTGCGGAAGGTCGAGGTGCGGGCGACCGGCGCGGATGGCCGTGACCGCCTGGGCTCGGTCGCCGCCGACGGCAGCTACCGGATCGAAGGGCTGCCGCCGGGCGACAGCGCGGTGGCCGCCGACCTGCCAGGAACGCAGGGAATGATAAGGACGGCGCGGCGGCATACGGTGCTCCCCGCCGCGGGAGAGACGGTCTTCCTCGATCTGGAGCTCGGCGCCGGTCACGGGCGCCCGTGACGCCCCCTAAATCTCCATGATCTGCTGCTCTTTCTTCTGGAGGGCGGTGTTGACCTCGGCGATGTAATGGTCGTGGAGCTTCTGGACCTCGTCAAGACCGCGGCGCTCGTCGTCCTGGCCGATGGTCTTGTCCTTCTCCATCTTCTTGAGCTTGTCGTTGCCCTCGCGCCGCGCCTGGCGAACGGCGTTCCTGGCGTGCTCGGCGTAGTCGTGAGCCTTCTTGACGATCTCTTTGCGCCTCTCCTCGGTGAGCGGCGGCACGGGGATGCGGATGACCTTGCCATCGGAGGACGGATTGAGCCCCAGGTCGGACTTCATGATCGCCCGCTCGATGGCCGAGCTCTGGCTCGGATCGTACGGCTGGGCGACGATGAGGCTGGCGTCGGCCACCGACAGGTTCGCCACCTGGTTTAGCGGCACCTGGCTGCCGTAGTAGTCGACCGTGAGCCCTTCCAGCAACGACAGCGAGGCGCGCCCCGTGCGCAGGTGCTTCAGCTCGGTGTGGAAATGGTCCACAGCGTGCTTCATGTGGGTCTCGACTTCACGGAACACTTCTTTCATTTGGGTTCCCTCCTCCTCCCCGGGCGGCGTACGAACGATAGGCCGGCCGTGCCAAAATCTTCCCCCGGCCAGCCGAGAGCTGTCAATCAAATCGTCCAATCGTCAGGTGCGGACGATCGACCCCACCCGCTCGCCGCAGACCACCCGCCGGATATTGCCGGAGGTCATCAGGTCGAAAATCGCGATGGGAATGCCATTGTCCCGGCAGAGACTGATCGCGGCGGTGTCCATCACCTGCAGGTTCTTCTCCAGGACCTCCTGGTAGGTGACCTCAGGCAATAGGATGGCGTTCGGGTTCTTCTCCGGATCCGAGTCGTAGAGGCCGTCGACCTTGGTCGCCTTGAGCAGGATCTCGGCGTGGATCTCGTTGGCCCTGAGAGCCGCGGCCGAATCGGTCGTGAAGTAGGGATTGCCGGTGCCGGCCGCGAAGACCACCACCCGCCTCTTCTCCAGATGCCGAATGGCGCGGCGGCGAATGAACGGCTCCGCCACCTCGCGAATGTCGATCGCCGTCTGCACGCGGGTCGCGACGCCCCGCTTTTCCAGGGCGTCCTGCAGGGCCAGGGCATTGATCACCGTGGCCAGCATCCCCATGTAATCGCCGGTCACGCGGTCGATGCCGCGGTGGCTGGCGGCCAGGCCACGGATGATGTTGCCACCGCCGACCACCACGGCCACCGCAACACCCAAACCATGGATGCCCTGGATCTCGTCGGCGATGGCAGCCACCACGGCCTCGTCGATACCGAAAGGCTTGGCGCCCATCAAAGCCTCGCCCGAGACCTTGAGGAGGACCCGCCCGTACCTGGCGGTCTGGGGGGCCTCCCCTGGTGTCCCTTCCGTCATCAGTGGCTCGCCTGGGCCGCGACCTCCGCGGCGAAGTCGTCCTGCCGCTTCTCGATCCCCTCTCCCAGCTTGAAGCGGGAGAACCGGCGGACCTGGATGTTCTCGCCGATCTTGGCCACCCGCTCGGCGATGAGCTGCGCGATCGTCTGGTCGGGATTCTTCACGAACGGCTGCTCGAGCAGCACGAACTCGGAGTAGTACTTCTCCATCTTGCCGGTGACGATCTTCTCCACCACGTTGGCCGGCTTGCCCGAGGCGAGAGCCTGGTCCTGGAAGATCGCCCGCTCGCGCTCCAGCACCTCGGGCGTGACCTCCTCGCGGCGGATGAAGCGCGGCTCGGCCGCCGCGATGTGCATCGCGATGTCGCGCACCAGCTCCTGGAACGCGTCGTTGCGCGCCACGAAGTCGGTTTCGCAGTTGACCTCGACCAGCACCCCGAGCTTGCCACCGCCATGGATGTAGGAGCCGACCGCGCCCTCGGCCGTGATGCGGCCCGCCTTCTTGGCCGCCGCGGCAAGGCCCTTCTTGCGCAGCGAGTCGACGGCGTTCTCCATGTGGCCCTTCGCATCGTTGAGGGCGTTCTTGCAATCCATCATCCCGGCGCCCGTGCGCTCCCGGAGCTCCTTGACCATCTGGGCGGTGATTTCCATGACTTGTCTCCTTGCGAACCGCTCTTGCAGGCGGATTTTTTGGTATGCGGACGGACAAAAGAAAAGGTCAGATCGACGCGGGTTCGACTGACCTCTTCCTCCGCGCCGGCCGGAGGGAGCCGGTCGGCGCGCGTTGAAATCCGGAGTCAGGCCGGCGCGCCGCTCGCGGCATCCTTGTCGTAGACCGGGACCGGCATGCTGTCCTTGGCCCGGACCATCATCTCTTCTTCCATCTTGCCGGCACCGGCGAGATAGGCGTCGGCGATGCGCGACGCGAACAGGCGGATGGCGCGGATGGCGTCGTCGTTGCCCGGGATCGGGAAGTCGATCAGCTCGGGATCGCAGTTCGTATCGACGATGGCGATCACCGGGATGCCCAGCTTGTTGGCCTCGGAGACGGCGATGTACTCCTTCTTCGGGTCGACGACGAAGAGCGCGTCCGGCAGCTCGTCCATGTCGCGGATGCCCTCGAGGTTCTTCGACATCTTTTCCCGCTCGCGGTCCAGCCGCAGCTTCTCTTTCTTGGTCAGCGAGCTGTTCTCGTCTCCCAACCGCCCTTCGATCTCCTTCATCCGCTGGATCGAGGTGCGCAGAGTAACGAAATTGGTCAGCGTGCCGCCCAGCCAGCGGTGGGTTACGTGGAACTCTCCCGCCCGGTGCGCCTCTTCGGCAATCGCCTCCTGGGCCTGCCGCTTGGTGCCCACGAAGAGAATGCGCTTGCCCTCCGCCGAGAGCTGCTGAACGAATGCCGCAACCTGGTTGAAGAGCTTGAGGGTCTTCTGCAGGTCAATGATGTAGATGCCGTTGCGCTTGCCGAAGATGTACTGCTTCATCTTCGGGTTCCACCGACGGGTCTGGTGCCCGAAGTGGACTCCGGCCTCCAGCAGTTCCTTCATCGTGACTTCTACCAAGCGAATCTCCTTCTGAGCCTTCTAGCGCTTGCTGAACTGGAAACGAGCCCGGGCGCCCTTCTGACCATACTTCTTGCGCTCCTTCTTGCGAGGGTCGCGGGTCAGGAGGCCGGCAGACTTCAACCGGTCGCGCAGCTCGATGTTGAACTCGAGCAGAGCGCGCGAGATGCCGTGCCGGATCGCTCCGGCCTGACCCGCGCTGCCACCCCCGGCCACGGTGACGGTGATGTCGAACTTCTCCACCGTCTCCGTCAGTTGCAGGGGCTGCTTGATGACCATTTTCAAAACTTCATTGGGAAAGTAGACGTCGAGGGTGCGGCCGTTGACCTTCACCTCGCCGGCTCCCGGCCGCATGTAGACGCGGGCCGCTGCCGTCTTGCGGCGTCCGGTTCCGTAGTAGCTGACTTGGCTCAATTCATCTCTCCTTGTGAACCGGCTTACAGTGCCGCGGGGACGTCGAAAGTCTCGGGCTGCTGCGCCTGGTGCGGATGGTCGCCACCGGCATAGACCTTCAGCTTCTTGAGCTGCTTGCGGCCGAGCGGCCCCTTGGGAAGCATGCCCCAGACGGCTTCCTCGACCAGCTTGGCCGGCCGGCGCTGCCGCCGCTTGGCCGCGGTCTCAGCCTTCATGCCGCCCGGATATCCACTGTAGTGGTAATAGACTTTCTGCTCTTCCTTGCGCCCGGTCAGCACCGCCTTCTCGGCGTTGATGACGATCACGAAATCGCCCGTATCAATGTGCGTGGCATAGGTCGGCTTGTGCTTGCCCATCAGCAGGCGAGCCGCCAGCGAGCACAGACGTCCCAGGGGAATCCCCTCGGCGTCCAACACGAACCACCGATGCTCGATCTCCGCGAGCTTCGGGCTGTAGGTCTTCTTCAGCATCTCAATGACTCCAGTCGGTCCAGATCGGTCAGGTCGGCTCTGGCTGGGGGTTTCAATCCACGCCGTCGCAGCGTACAACTCCCGCCTTCGCGGCGCAAAGGACCCACATGGTAGGGCCGGAGACGAGGATTGTCAAGGGACTTAAGGATCTTGAGTCCCAGGAGGCCGGAAACAGGGAAATCCACCGCCAGCCGGACGCTGCTTTGAGCCCCCGGCGGAGCACAGTATACCTCCGAGGCGGGAAAAATGTAGACCCGAGCCTCTCGTCAAGGCATGAACAGACCGCGGACCTTCACACGAAATCCCGGAACGACGGACGAGCCGACCATGTCGTACTCCCCGCCGCGGACCAGCTCCTTGTACTTGCCACGCTCCAAGCCGTAGACCACGACCGAACAGGCTTGGGGATCGACGATCCAATACTCGGCGACGCCGGCATCCTGGTAGGCCTGGAGCTTGGTCGTCCGGTCCCGACGCTGGGTCTTTGGGGACAGGATCTCGGCAATGAGGTCCGGCACCCCCTCGTAGTTGCTTGTTTCCCAGCGCGGCTCATTCCCCTTCCGGAAGAACATTACGTCCGGCTGCACTGGGTTGGCGATGCCGGCAGGAAGTATGACTCCGAGGGGAGCCGTCAGCACCAAGCCGAGGTCGTGCTCGCGCACGAAAGCGGAAAACTGGAAGGCAAGCTCGAAGGACGAAAATTGATGCTTGAGTATGGGCGGCGGCGTCACGTAGAGGCATCCTCGAATAACCTCGTACCGCTGGCCGTCATCGGGGAGCCGGAGAAAATCGTCATACGTCCACCCTCCCTGAGCAGGCCAGTCCGGTCCGTCGTCTTGTCTGGGAAATGCGTAGGCTGGCTCGGTCATCGATGTCTCCTCGCGCCTGGTTCAGGCTACCATACGCGGTACACTCTCCCGCGTATGGCCAACGCCGCAGCGACCACAGCCTCCACCGCCCCTGCCCTCGACAAGTCGGGCCAGACCATCCGCGACATGTTCGCGGGGGTGGCGCCCCGCTACGATCTGCTCAACCATGTCCTCTCGGCCAGCCTCGACTACGTCTGGCGGCGGCGGGCGGCCGCGGCGCTCGACGCTCCCGCCGGTAGCCCCGTGCTCGACCTCTGTTGCGGCACCGGCGACCAGGCGACCGCCCTCAAGCGGCGGGGCGCCCGGGTGGCTGCGGCGGACTTCTGCATCCCCATGCTCGCCCTGGCGCGCAAGAAGTTCGTGCGCCTCGCGTCACCCCGCCCGGGCGCCCTGGCCGCCGACGCCTTAGCCCTTCCTTTTCCCGCCCGGCATTTTCAAGGGGCCACCGTCTCCTTCGGCCTGCGCAACGTCGCGGACCTCGACGCCGCCCTGCGCCAGCTAGCCGGCGTGCTGCGGCCTGGCGGCAAGCTGGTCGTCCTTGAGTGCGCCATTCCGAAGTGGCAGCCGCTGCGGGGCCTCTACCTCTTCTATTTCCTTCACCTGCTGCCCTGGATCGGCCGGCTGATCTCGCCGGAAGGGTCGGCATACTCCTATCTTCCCAACTCGGTGCTCAGCTTTCCCCAACGTCAGGACTTCCTCGACCGCCTGGCAGCCGCGGGCTTCATCGGCGGCTCCTGGGAGGAGCTTTCGGGCGGCACCGTCTGCATCTATCAAGGAAGGATTCCCGCATGACCCAGATCCTCGACGGCAAGGCCGCCGCCGCCGAAATCCGTGCCGAGATGGCGGTCAGCGTGCGAGAGCTGGCCGCGGCCGGACACCGCCTGCCGCAGCTCGTCGCCGTCCTGGTGGGCGACGACGCCGCGTCGCAGACCTATGTCGGCAGTAAAGTGCGGGGCTGCGGCGAGGTCGGCATGCTGAGCCGGAACGTCCGCCTGCCCTCCACCACCTCCCAGGCCGAGCTCCTCGCGCTGGTCGACGACCTCAACTCGGACGACGCCGTCGACGGCATCCTGGTGCAGCTCCCCCTGCCGCCGCAGATCAACGAGAAGCTCGTCCTCAACCGCATCTCACCCGACAAGGACGTCGACGGTTTTCATCCCGTGAGCGTCGGTCGCCTGTGGCTGGATGAGGAAGGCTTCACCCCCGCCACACCCACCGGCATCGTCGCCCTGCTGAAGCGTAGCGGCATCGCCTTGGCCGGCCGCCGCGCCGTCGTGGTGGGACGCAGCGCCATCGTGGGCAAGCCCATGGCGGGGTTGCTGCTGCGGGAAAACTGCACAGTGACCGTCTGCCACTCCAAGACCGTCGACCTCGCCGCCGTCACCCGCGAGGCCGACATCCTGGTGGCCGCCATCGGCCGTCCGGCGATGATCGGCCCGGATCACGTTCGCGAGGGGGCGGTGGTGGTCGACGTCGGCATGAGCCGCCTCGCCGACGCCGCCGAAACCGAACGCCTTTTTCCCGGCGATGCAGCTCGGCGGGAGCAAGTGGCCACAAAAGGGTATACCCTCATAGGCGATGTGGATTTCACCCGCGTGGCCTCCAAAGCGTCCCACATCACCCCCGTACCCGGAGGGGTCGGCCCGCTGACTGTGGCCATGGTCTTGTATAACACCCTGAAAGCTGCCCGGCGCCGCCAGGGCCTTCCCGCCGCATCATGAACAATCGCACTCTCCGCGTCGGCCTGACCGGCGGCCTTGCCAGCGGCAAGTCCACCGTCGCGGGCTGGCTGCGCGATACCGGTTTCCAGGTAGTGGACGCGGACAAGCTCGTGGCCGATCTCCACCAGCCGGGGGGCGACGGGGCCGCCGCCGTGCGCGCCCTCTTCGGGTCCGAGATGCTCAACGAACGCGGCGGCGTGGACCACGCCAAAGTCGCGGCCCGCGTCTTCAAGGACCCGCAGGCGCGTTTCGCCCTGGAGAGTGCCATCCACCCCCTGGTGCGCAAGAAGTTCGAGGAGCTGGCGGCGAAGGCCACGGGCGTAATCGTCCTCGAAGCCACCTTGCTAGTGGAGGCGGGTTACGCACCGGGCTTCGACCTCATCGTCACCGTCGAGGCTCCCTGCGAGACGCGATTCGAGCGCGCCCTCGCCCGCGGCATGGACGAGGCCTCTGCCCGCGGCCGCCTCCTCGCCCAGGGCGATGGCGAGCAGCGCCGCAGCGCCGCCCACCGCATCCTCGACAACTCCTGCGACCAGGATCACCTCCGGCGACAGACGGACGAGCTGACGGAAGAGCTGCGCCGTCTGGCCGAGCAGTGAAGCCCTTCGTCCTCGTTACCGGCAATCTGGGGAAGATCGCCGAGGCCCGGCTGGCTCTGGGCGGCGACGTGGAGACCGTGCTGGCGGATCTCCCCGAGATCCAATCCCTCGACTACCTGGAAGTGGTCCGTGCCAAGGCGGACGAGGCTTGGCGCCAAGTGGGCCGGCCCCTGATCGTCGAAGAGGCCGGCCTCGACCTCGCCGCCTTGAACGGCTTCCCCGGTCCGCTGGTCAAATGGATGCTCAAGGCCGTGGGAGCCGAAGGGCTCGCCCGGACGGCCGCCTCCCTGAGCGACGTCCGCGCCACCTCGCGCTGCTTCCTCTTATATAAGGATGGGGACCAGGGGCTAATCGCCGAGGGTCGGACCGAGGGCACTCTCATCCCCCACGGCCGCGGCACCCACGGCTTCGGCTGGGACCCCGTCTTCCTCCCGGATGGCTCCGCACACACCTTCGCCGAGCTGACCGGCACCGAGAAGGATGCCGTCAGCCACCGCGGAAAGGCGTGGCGGGAAATGGTGAGGTTGCTGGGAGGGACGTAGGGCGTTAAGCACGCCGCGGCCAGCGGCGGGGGTGCCGCGAGGTATGCACCACGCCTAGCACTGACACAAGGTCGCCCTTTGTGGCGTAGAAGACACCATAGGGAAAGATCGAGAGAAGGGCACGCCGAACACCGGGTTGAGTCTCGGCATAGAGTTTGGGCGACTGAGTAATCATCTCGAACTGAGTGTCCAAGGCGGCAACAAAGTCATTGCCGAGGCCAGCAACCTGTTCTTCATACCATTCGTAGGCTTCGCCGATCTCACGGACCGCTCGGTCAGAGACGGTTAGCCGGTGCGCCATCGGCCTTGAACGATCCGCTCGCGGACCTCTTCCCAAGGACTTCCAGCCTCAGGATTGGCCTCGAAGTCAGAGAGTCGTCGGTCCATCTCTGCCTTCAGCTCGTCAGACACTGGGACGGTCTCCGGTACAGCGGCAACGCTGTCCCAGATGAGCTCGACCAGCCTGATGCGCTCGGCGACAGGCAGCTCAAGGATCTCGGCCACAGGAAGGGGCTTCATGAGGTCAAGGTTACCACAAGGCTTCCTCGGGGCAGCGTCTCTGGAAGCCCCCGCGGCGACAGCTCCGACGGTTTCTCATTGCCTCGTCGACATGTCCTCCCTCGACCCTCGACGGGCACCTCTCGTCCTATCACCGCGAACCCTAGCAAGATTGGCCTGATAGGGCGATCCGCGCCCCAAAGGGGGAAGGCTCCAAACGAGCGGGTACAACCCTCGCCCCAGTGGGGGGCGGCCTCGCCCGAGTAGGGGAAGGCCTCCCCCTGCTGGGGCGGCGGCTTTCTCATAGAAGGGAAAGCCTCTCCCCTATGGGGCGTCTGATTTCCCGAGAAGGGGAAGGCCTCGCCCAAGAAGGGGAACACCCCGCCCGAGTAGGGGAAGGCCTTCCCCTACTCGCCCGCGAGCCGTCCCCGCTGGGGAGGGCCCTTTCCCCAGGAACCCGGCCTGCCGCAACTTGCCGGCTTCCTGCGCCTCCAATTGCGCCGAGATCCTGCCTTACCCGCGCCGCATAGCCCTCCCTGTCGATGCCGTAGACGAGCCGCTCCTCCCCCATCAACTCGGTCCGGCCTTGCAGGCTCTCCCCGAGGCGCTCGGCCACCCGGATGGACGCAGTGTTCTCCGGGTGGATGAGGCTGATGACGCGATCCTTCTTCCAGACGGTGAAGGCATAGGCGAGTGCGGCTCCGGCGCCTTCCGTGGCGTAGCCGTTCCCCCACCAGCGCGACACGAGCTTCCAGGCGAGCTCGAAACCTTCCCAGCCCGCCGGCTCTGCAAAACCGATCATTCCGACGAACGTGCCGGTCTCCTTCTGCTCCACCGCCCACATGCCGGAGCCGGCGAGCGGCCAGTGTCCCAGGGTGAAAGCCAGGTGCCGCCAGGTTCGGTCCCGGTCCCACGGTACCCCTCCAAGAAGGTAGCGCGCCACTTCGGGGTCCGCGTTCATCGCGGCGTAGTCGTCAATGTCGGTCTTGCGAAAAGCCCGCAGCCGTAGCCGGTCCGTCACCAAGATTGGGATGTCGATCATGTCCATATGGCTTGTCCTTGAATGCAGGAGAGGCGGACACTCCGGCTATAGGGGCGGCAGCCACGGGCAATGACGCTCGTGCGGTCTCCTGTCCCTCAAGGGAGAAGCTATGCTTCGCCTCGTCCTGCTCGTGCTGTATTTCGCCGCGTCGTTCTCAACCCCACTCCACACCAAAATCGGGGGCGGCTGGGATCCCAACGGGCTGACAGCCCAATCGTCGGATGGCGGTGGCGGCTGGGACCCCAACGGGCTGACAGCCCAATCAGGGGGAGATCTTCACGGCAATTTGGACCCCAACGGCTGATCCCAACCCCGCGAGGGGCGTCTCCGGCGCCCTTCATTTTTCCCTCCGAGGTGAACTTTACTCAGGTGTGCACTTCGGCGTAGGCTTAAGGACATCTACAAAGGGAATCTCGGAGAAGAGTCTTAAATGAACCACCTTGGGCTGGAAACCATGCGGCAGATTCTGGGCGGAGAAGGACTCTCCCAAGAGGTCGGGGCGGCCGCGGAGCACATCGTCGCGTGTGACCGCTGCCGGACTCTGGCCGGGTCCGTGATCGCCGAGGTTCGCACGCAGAGTCCGAGGCTGCGGGGAGAGGGTCCGCTGCAACTGATTTTCGACTTGATCGACCAGGAACACCATTGGGGGATGGAAGCCCTGGAAGCCATCGGAGAGTGGGCCGAGGTACGACGTCTGCCCAGCCGGCGCAGCCAAAGAGATCGTGTGCGGATGACGAAGGCGTGTCACACGATCGCGTTCTTCAATCTCGTGCTCGGCGAGCTCAAGGAGGCGCCATCCTGGGAAGAAGGCGAGTTTCTCGCCGGACTCGCTCTCCTCTCTGTTGAAGCCATGAGTCAGCGCCAACAGATCACCCAAGCTTCCAGTAGTGACTTGCAGGCACAGGTCTGGACTGCGATCGCCAACGCTCGGCGCCGAGCGGCCGAATGGAAGCGGGCACATCAGGCTTTAGCCAATGCGGAGCGGTTCCTCAAGGAAGGGGCCGGAGACACCCGCCTGAAAGCGGGGTTCCTCTCAATCGCCGCGTCAACTCTGGCCGATGAAGGGCAGGTGGCCAAGGCGTTGGAGGCCTTGGAGAAGTGCAAGGCAATCTACGACAACCTCTCCGAATGGGCTCTCCTTGCTCGCACACTTGTTCAGATGGCGAACATTCTAGCCGGAACCGAGCCTGCCAAAGGTTTGGTAGCGCTCGATCACGCTATCCCTCTGATTCCCGCTGGAGACTCGTGTTTAACGCTCTTCGCAGAGATGCTCCGAGTGGAGTGCCTCCTTGAGGTCTGCAAACCGAGTGAAGCCCTGCGAGTCTTGCGGCGTTGCTCACATTTACTTGCTGCCAGTCCCCAAGTTCGTACGAGAATTCGAGGCAAGTTCACTGTCGCTCGACTGCAGGATGCCCTTGGATTCAAGCAGCAAGCAGAACGACTCTTTGATGAGGTGGTGGCTCGAGATATCGAGAACGAGCTCTACAAGGATGCCTTCCTGGACCTTCTCTATCTCTATGGGCACCACGTAAAATCCGGAGACCTCGAAAAGGCCGCGCGCGTTTGCCGGAGGGCGCTGATGGATTCGTCTCTCTCCGCAATCGCTCACGACCAGATGAAGACGCTTTGGGAGCAACTCCTGGAAGCCGCCCAACGCCAAGCGATCACTCAGGATCTGCTGCGAGACCTCCGGCAGTATCTCAGCGTTCATTGGAAGCACCCGGCGGCGATCGCCCCCATCGTTCTCAAGCGGTCGGACCAAGGATGAGCCCATGCCCACTGCCACCCCGGATGAGCTGATTCAGATCGCCAAGGAGTACCTCGCCGCCATCGAACGCGGAGCGCCGTTCGAAGAGATGGCTCAGTTCTTCACGCCAGACTGCGTGCAGGAGGAGTTTCCCAACCGGTTCGTACCCAACGGCGCGCGACGCACGATGGAGGATCTGAAGGCCGCCGCAGGCCGTGGCGCCAAAGCCGTCGAGAATCAGCGGTACGAGGTCCTCAATGTCTTGGCCCACGACAACCAGGTGGCCCTCGAGGTTCAGTGGTCGGCCCAGGTTCTCATGCCCTTCGGGTCTCTCAAGGGTGCCTCAGAGGTCCCCCGCCCAAGACCCTCATCACCCCGACCCTCTTCTCCCGACCACCCCATCCCCCTCCCCGGGAGAAGAGGGAGAACAGCCGGCAAGGATAAGGATGAGAGAGAACTGCAAGAGCGCCCCAGTCGGGTTCCCCTCTTCCGGGGGTGGGGAGTTGGGCTAGGCCGTTGACTTGCTACGCTGCCAGGGGGAGGGGGCCGTCAGGGCGACGTCGCAGATTCGGTGCAGCACCGCTTCGACGTCTGAGAGGACTTGCTCGTTGGGGAACCGGAGGACGATGTAGTTGTGGCCTTTGAGGTAGGCGTCTCGTTCCTGGTCGCGGGCGACCTCTTGAGCTGTGGAGTGGACTTCTCCGTCAAGCTCCACAACCAGCCTAAGATCACGGCAACAGAAGTCTGCTACGAACGGACCGATCGGAACCTGGCGCAGAAATTTCAGCTTCGCCAGTTGCCGGCCGCGGAGCCTCTCCCACAGAGTCTTTTCGGCGGGAGTCGCGCTGCGACGCAGCATCCGAGCCAACTCTTTGTCTACAGGCAACTCCACCTCCTCGCCGGTTGGGGCCGCACATTCTCCTACAAATCTGCCTCAAGGGGTCCTGGCTAGGGCGTTCTTGCTGTTCTCCCTCTTCTCCCGGGGAGGGGGATGGGGTGGTCGGGAGAAGAGGGCCGGGGTGATGAGGGTCTTGGGTGGGGGCGCTCCGAGCCAAAGTTAGCGCCTACAATGAGGCGTCGTACGCGTACGACGCCTTGCCATTCCTTACGGCGGACCGCCGTCTCCATACATCGACCCGCCGATGCTTACAGCGAGGCGCCGTATCGATACGACGGAATGGCGATGCCTAGATCCCCACTCCCGCCATCAACCACAGCATGATCGCCTTCTGAGTATGCAGGCGGTTCTCCGCTTCGTCGAAGATGCGGCTCTGCGGGCCGTCCGCCACTTCGGCGGCGACTTCTTCGCCGCGGTGGGCGGGGAGGCAGTGGAGGAAGACGGCTTCCGGCTTCGCGTTCGACATCAGCGCGTTGTCCACGATGAAGCCGTGGAAGTCCTGAATTCGCTTCTGCGCCTCCGCCTCCTGCCCCATCGACGCCCAGACGTCCGTGTAGACGGCTGAGGCTCCGGCGACGGCTTCTTTGGGGTCATTGGTCAGCGTGATCTTCGTGCCCGCCTCGTTGGCGTCCTCTAGAGCAAGGCCGGCGTACTGCGGTTTCACCTCGTAACCTCGCGGCGAGGCCACGGCGATGTCCATCCCCACCTTGGGGGCTCCGAACAGCAGGGAATGCGCCATGTTGTTGCCGTCGCCCACATAGGCGATCTTGCGGCCGCGCAGGGCTTCGAGGCTCCCGAAGACCTCGCTCAGCGTGAAGTAGTCCGTCAGGCCCTGGCAGGGGTGAAGGTCGTCCGTGAGGCCGTTGATCACCGGCACCGAGCCGTACTTCGCGAGGTCGGTCACCGTCTGGTGGGCGAAGGTGCGGGCCATGATGCCGTCGACGTAGCGGGAGAGCACCTGGGCCGTGTCCGCGATCGGCTCGCCACGGCCGAGCTGAATGTCGCGGCTGGAGAGGAAGAGGCCCTGGCCGCCCATCTGGGCCATGCCGACCTCGAAGCTGACGCGGGTGCGGGTCGACGATTTCTCGAAGATCATCGCCAGCGTCTTGCGGTGCATGTGGTTCTCGTACTTCTGCGGATTCGCCTTGACGTCCGCGGCCAGCCGGAAGAGACCGGCGACCTCGGCGGCCGTCAGGTCGTGGATCGAGATCAGATGACGGGACATGGAGTCTCCTGAAAGAGAATTGGGATCAATCGGTCAAAGCGGGTCCCGCTCGAGCGGCATGGTCATGCAGCGCGGGCCGCCGCGAGCGCGGGAGAGCTCGTTGGAATAGAGCGCCACGGCGGTCGGTCCGCCGCCCACCAGGTCGTGCTTGCCGGAGAGGGCCTCATCCTCGAAGAGAATGCGCCAGCCCCGCCGCGACAGCTCGTCCAGGGTCTTGCGGTTGCGCCGGTAGAGAAGGATGAGCCCCGGCGCCAGGGCGAAGGCGTTGGCGCCGTCCGTCCACTGCTCGCGCTCCTGGTCGATCGCCTCCTTGGAGCCGCCGCAGGGCACCACCTCCAGGTCCAACCCCAGCTCCTTCAGCACCTCGAGCAGCGAGCCGCGCAGGGTGAAGGTCAAGTCCTTCGCGAGGAGGTCGATCGAATAGACGTGAGCCGCCTCGGGGCCGCCCGGCACGATCACCGGCACGTGGGCAAGACAGAGGTTGCGGTCGATCAAGGTGAAGACGGTGTCCAGGTGCATGTAGGAACGCTTGCGCGGCAGCTCGACCATGATGAGATGGCGAAAGGAGGTCTCCACCCGCCGCAGGTAGCCGGCGAGGACCTCGATGCCGCGGCGGTTGGTGCGCTCGGAGAGGCCCACGAGGAGGATCTCGGAGGACACCACGAGGACGTCGCCCCCCTCCAGGCTCGGATAAGGGAAGTACGGGTTGTGCTGCGGCGCGCCGGTGGGCGGCACGTCGATCTCATAGAGCGTTCCATGGTCGGCCAGCGACGGATGACGCTCGAAAATCGTGCGGGCGAGGAGCGGCTCGCGCTCCCGGGCCGAGGTGGCCATGGAGGAGATGATGACGCCATTGCCCATCACCACCTGCGGATCGCGCATGAAGAAGTAGTTGGGAACCGGATTGAGGTCGAAGTAGACCTTGCGGCTGGCATCGGAAACCTCAGCGGGCGCCCGGATGCCCTCGACCAGGGCCGTGGCCAACTCCTTCGGCGGCAGGTCGTAGAGCCGGCGCACGACGTTGAACGGCGCGCTGTACTCCGCCTCGAGCTCGTCGAGCAGCCGCTTGCGGCCCGCCTCCTCGCCGAGAACGTCCGCCAGCAGGTCCTGCGAGTCCAGCACCTCGACGCCGGCAGCCTCGATGACACGGCGGAAGCCGTCGTGCTCCTCGCGCCCCTCGTCGCCATCCAGGATGTCGTCGAAGAGCAGGCTCTCCATCATCGACGGCACCATCCAGTCGATCTCACGCCCGGGCCGGTGGACCAGGACGCGCCTCAGGCGCCCGATTTCAGAATCGACTTGGATCGGCATGCAGTTACCCCGGGGAAGGTTGTGCGCCCGTGGGGCGGGCGGCGACGCATTGTAGCAGAAGGCCTTGGCGGTCCCCGCCCAAGACCCTCATCACCCCGGCCCTCTTCTCCTGGACAGCCACCCAAGGGAGATCTAGACTCCTCCTCAGTCCTTTCAATCCGCTCGATCCGAAGCAGCAAGGAGGCTCATGAGACGCTGGCGCGGTCGACGATGGACGGCTCTCGGCGCGCTCCTGGCGCTGGCTGCTGCCGGCCGGGGCGCGCTCGCATCTTCCGATCCGCTTCAGCTCTCTCCCGGCGCTCCCCTGGAGCGTCCCTTTGCGGCCGGCGAGTCCCAGGTCTTCAACGCCGGGCTCGACGCCGGCAAGGCGTACCTGTTGTCCGTCGAGCAGCGAGGAATCCACCTCGTCGTCGACGTACGCGGGCCGGACGGCGCCAGCGTTGCCGCGGTCGATTCCCCCCTGGAGCGCTGGGGAGTCGAGACCGTCCTCGTGCGTACGACCGCCTCGGGCATCTTCCCGATCGAGGTCCGCGCCGAAAGGAAAGGCGTCGGACCGGGCCGTTGCGCGATCCGCCTGGACGAGATCCCGGAGGCCACCGCGGCCGGCCGGGACCGGATCGCCGCCCTGACCGCAATGACGCAGGCCGGCACCATCCTGCGCCGCGAGCCCACAGGCAGCCTCGAAAAAATCCTGGCCGCCTTCCAGGAAGCGCGCGTTCACTTCCAGGCCTCCGGCGACCGGCCGGGCGAAGCCGAGGCGGTCGCCGGCCTCGCCGATATCACCCACCGCCTGGGACGGCAGCGCCAGGCCGTCGAGCTCTATCGCGAGGCGGTCTCGCGCTGGCAGGAGCTGGGCCGCCCCGAGCGCGAGATGATGGCCTGGAACGACCTCGGTCTCACCCTCTGGGAGATGAGCGAGCTTCCCGGGGCCGACGAGGCCTTCGCCCGCGGGCTCGACCTCGCACAACGCCTCGGCTCGGTCTACCACGAGACCGATCTGCGCACCAACCAGTGCCTGGTGCTCCACGCCCGGGGAGAGATGCAGACGGCGCTCGCCTGCTACCGCGAGTGCCTGGCTCGCTTCCATCAGCTCGGCGAAACCAAGGACGAGGCCACGGTGCTCAACGACCTCGGCTTCGCCTCCTACAACCTGGGCGAGCCGCAGCCGGCCGAAGAGAGCTATCGCCAGGCGCTGGCGATCCGCCGGGCGACCGGCGACCGAACCGGAGAGGCCCAGGCGCTCAACAATCTCGCCGTCCTCTTCCGCAGCCTGGGCGAGGTCGACGAAGCGCTCACGGCCTACGGCGAGGCCCGGGAGATCCTCGCGACCCTGGACGACCGCCGGCAGGAAGCGGCCACGCTGAACAACCTCGGGGTCGCCTACAGTGCCATCGGCGAGGTGGAGCGGGCCCGGCTCTATTTGACCCAGTCGCTGGAGCTTCGCCGGGCGGTCGAGGACCGTCGCGGCGAGATCGCGACCCTCAACAACCTCGGCTGGCTCGAGAGCAGAAGGGGAGCCGCCGGCACGGCGATTCCCCTCCACCGGCAGGCCCTCGAGGTCGCCCTCGCGACCAAGGACGCACGGAACGAGGGAATCACCCGCAGCTACCTCGGAGAGGCCGAGGCGGCGATCGGCCACCCCTCCGAAGCTCTCGCCGAGCTCGACCGCGCTCTCGCCCTCCAGAGCCAGACCGGCGACCGCTATTACCAGGCGCTCACTCTGAAGCGGAAGGGAGAGGTTCTGGCGGCCGGCGGACGGGCGGCCGAGGCCTTGGCCCTTTTTCCGCAGGCCCTCCTCGCCTCGCGCGCCGTGGGTGACCGCGTCAACGAGGCCTTAATCCTCTCCGTGAGGGCTCGCACCCTGCGAGACCAGGGGGAGCTCGACCGTGCGGAGAGCGATGCCGAGGCCGCCATCGCAGCCCTCGAATCGCTCCGCACCCGGCTGGGCAACCCCGAGCTGCGGGCCGCCTTTCTCGGCTCCCGGAGCGACGTCTATGAGCTTCGCGTCGACATCCTGATGCGCCTCGCCGCCGCCCGGCCCGGTCAGGGCTTCGAGCAGGCCGCCTTCGAAGCGAGCGAGCGGGCACGCGCTCGGGCGCTCCTCGACGTCCTGCAGGAGAGCGGCGCCGAGATCCGGAGCGGCGTCGATCCCACTCTCCTGGCACGGCAGCGCGACCTCGAACGCCGGTTGGCCCTGAAGGCGGACCGGCTTCAGAGCCTCCTCGGCCGCGGCAAGGGGGACCAAACCGAGAGCAAGACCCTGGAGATCGACATCGAGCAGATCCGGGCCGAGCTCGACAACCTCGACGGAGAAATCCGGAGGAAGAACCCGCGCTATGCCGAGCTGACTCAACCCACGGCCGCGAGCACGCGGGACATCCAATCGCAGCTCGACTCCGGGACTCTGCTTCTCGAATACTCCCTCGGACGGGATCGGGGCTATCTCTGGGCGGTCGACGCGACCACCGTGCGCTCCTTCGTCCTCCCGGGACGGGAGGAGATCGAACGTGCCGCCCGTGCCTATCATCAGGCCCTCAGCACCCCGGTGGCGACCGTCGGCGGCGACGGGGGCCGGGCACGGCTCGGGAAGACACTCAGCCGGATGCTCCTCGGCCCGGTGGCCGGCGATCTGGGCGGACGCCGCCTGGCGATCGTCGCCGACGGGGCCTTGGACTACATTCCGTTCGACGTCCTTCCAGAGCCCGGGCGGAAGAGAGGGGCGGCACCCCTCCTCGAAAGGCACGAAGTGGTCGAGCTGCCCTCGGCGTCCGTCCTCCTGGCCGGGCGGCGGGAGCTGGCCCACAGGCCACCCGCCCGCGACCTCGCCATCGTGCTCGCCGACCCGGTCTTCCAGCCGGAAGATCCCCGCGTCGCCCGCGGCGGACCGGGGACGCAGCCCGCGGTCGCGACGGCGAGCGCTCTCCGCGGCGAAGAGCCGGCAAGCCTCTCCCACCTGAGTCGTCTGCGCTTCTCGCGCCAGGAGGCGCTGGCCATCGCCGCCCTGGCCCCGCCGGGCGCGGTAGCCACCGAGCTCGATTTTGCGGCCGACCGCGACCTCGCCCTCTCCGGACGCCTGCGGGACTTCCGCTATGTCCACTTCGCCACCCACGGTGTTTTCGACGCCGAGCGGCCGGATCTCTCGGGCCTCGCCCTCTCCCGCGTCGATCCCTCCGGCAATCCTCGCGAAGGCATCCTTCGCCTGCGCGACATCTACGACCTCGACCTGACCGCCGATCTCGTCGTGCTCTCCGGCTGCCAGACGGCTCTAGGGAAAGAGATCCGTGGCGAAGGGCTCCTCGGCCTCACCCGCGGCTTCCTCTACGCGGGAGCGCCGCGCGTCGTCGCGAGCCTCTGGTGGATCGACGACCGGGCCACGGCCGAGCTCATGGCAACGTTCTACCGCGGCCTGTGGAAAGAAAACCTGCGGCCCGCCGCGGCGCTCCGCAAGGCCCGTCTCGCCCTCGCGCGCCAGCACCGCTTCCGCGATCCCTCCTACTGGGGTGCTTTCGTGCTCCAGGGGGATTGGCGGTGAGGTCGATAAAATCTGAGATTTCCGCCTCCCTGCCCACACTCAACGATAGAACGCAGTCTCATTCAAGGAGGGAACCCATGAGCTTCAAAGAATTTACCAAGAAATGGAAGGTATGTCAGCCGGGAGCCAGCGGAGAAAAGAAAGACCACATAATCAAGATCGGCGGGACCAGCGACAATGTGACCGTCCTATGCGCGGACGACGACAAACACGTTTATCAAGCCGGAGCCTATGTAGAAGGCGACCCCCGCGATCCTGACGACCCCGGGTATATCGAACGAAAGGCGATCCCCGCCTATAAGATCACTCTTGACAGGGTAAATAAACAGATCACCTGCGACCCCTCACCGGTTCTGGACTATGGGGGAGCCGCGGGTTCCTGGACTGCGAACGACAACAGCGGCGGCATCGGGGGTGAGTGACCAAGCAACATCGGGCCGGTGGAAATTTCGTTACCGCCGGCCTGATGCCTCGAGTACCGCATAACCCTTCACGACAGCGACGACTTCCCTGGGGCGCTCGGCCAACAGGCGCCGTTCCCTGTGCACCGGGCGCGCTTCGCCGAAAATACGTCCCACACCGAAGCCGCCGAGAGGAAGACGACCCCCGCCCATGACACCGCCGTAAGCTGGAGCCAGAGCCTGCCGGCGATCACCAGGATCGCACCCACCAGCGCAAGAAGGGCCGGCGGCCGATTCCAGCGCCGGCCTGCCAACCAGAAACTGAGGGTGGCAAGCGCCAGGAGAACCGCGATGACGGGCAGGAGCCAGGGCTTGGAGGAGAGTCTCCCCAGGCCCGCAGCTCCCGCCAGACTCGAATAGGCCAGCCAGCAGGCCGGGCACTTCGGGAGAACGGCAAGGCCGAGCCCGGCGAGGACCGACAGGCAGGGACGCCCATGGCGGGGAGCCGCCGGCGCCTCCCGGTGCACGAGAGGGACCACGATCACGGTGCCTTGGGCTTGACCCGGACGAGTTGCATCATTCCCGAATCCTCGTGGGTGAGGATGTGGCAGTGGAGCACGAACTCGCCGTCGAAGCGCTCGAAGCGGGTGCGGAACTTCACCTTCCCGAAGGGCGGCACCATAATGGTGTCGTGCCACTCCTGAGGATTCCCTTGCGCATCCACGATTTGGAACGCATTGACATGGATATGGAAGGGATGAGCGATCTCGGTGAGGTTGGAGACCGTCCACTCTTCGACGTCCCCCACGGTGGGCTCGGCGATAGGCTTGTTGTGGTCGTAGCAGGTATTGTTGATCGAAAAGAGCTGGAGATCGGCGTTTACGACCTTGAACTTGATCTCCCGGGTCATCTTGGGTTTCGGGATATCGGGAAGCATATCCGTCGGGGCGGGGAGAGCGACCGGGATCTGGGTGGCGCAGGAAGGCGTGGAGCCCGCGACGCAATCCTCCCCCTCCACCTCGATCTCGGCGAGGATCTGCTCGTTGTTGACCCCTGGAGACTTTTTCTTCCCCGAAAGGCTGTACAGCGACGGCTGCTTATAAAGATAATAGGTGCCTTTCTGCGCTGGAGCCTTGACGAGGAGATCGACGCGATACCCGGGACCAAGCTCGACGCTCGCGACCTCTTCGCTCTTGGGAGGGGTGATCCCATCGATCGCGATGCGGTACATTTTGAAGGCGCCCCCCTCCTGCGCCGGGCGGATGGTGACCGGCAGGTCCTCGAAAATCCCCGAATCGATGAACCGCCAGCGTTCGACCTCGCCGGGCCGCATCTTGAATCGGGGCTTGACGCGGCCGTTGATGATCGTGTGCCGCTGACCCGTGCTCCACTCGTCCTCGATCTCCTTGAACTCCTCGACCTCTCCCTTGTCGTTGTAGGCCAGCTGCTGGAAGAGGAAGAGCCGTTCCCGCGCCGCCTTGATCTCGGGCACCTCGTCGATGTCGCCTTCGACGATCAGCGCCCCCGACATGCCGCTCGCAAGCTGCATGGCCGTCGAGCCGTGGTTGTGCGCGTGGTACCAGAAGGTGCCCGGATACTGCCGGGCCTTTTCGGGTCCCGGGTTCCCGGCAGGAAGGATCTCGAACTTATAAGGATAATCGTGACCCGGGCCGACCTTGACCAGGACGTTGTCGCCAGGCTCCTTGGGCGAGATGTGGAGGCCGTGGGTGTGGAGGTTCGTAACGTTGAACCCGTGAGTCGGTTGGGCGCACTCGCCTTCTTTCATCACCATCTCCTGCTCCGGCCCGGGAAGGTCGTTCACGAGATGAACCTTGAGGGTGTCGCCGGGTTTGACGCGCAGGGTCGGCCCGGTGAGCATGCCGTTGTAAGAGCGCAGCCAGAGCCACTTCCTCTCGGTGCCGACGTCCAGGAAATTCTTTGCATAGGCGACCTTGAGCGTAGTCTCCAGCTTGCCGTTCTCGGACTTCAGCACCGGCGGCTCCGCCCAGTCGCTGGCGGGCGTCTGCCCGAGGTCCGTTTTCTTGAGCTCGGCGGCGGTCAGCACCCGCATCGGGCTGGCCACGGACTTCGCTTTCGCTTTGGCAGCTTCCAAAAACGACATCCAATGTCCCCCGGCGATCAGTGATCCGAGGGCAAGGATGCCTGCGAAACCCAGTCTCAGCTTTCGACGCCCCCTCCGGTCCAGAGGGCACTCCTGCAGGTTGTTCATGATTTCCTCGGCTTTCGATGAAAAGTTGGTACTCGCCACAGAGTGATCGATGCTCAAGGCGGAGCCTCGGATCCGGCCTTCGCAAGGCCGCTCCGAGGCTCTCCCCGGGGACCCCAAGCTATTTGACCTCTACCGTCCCTTTCATGGACTTCGGGTGCTTGAGGCAGTAGTACGGGGTGGTCTTGGAGAACTGGAAGGATTTCGACTTCTGCCCACCTCCCATGAGTGTCCCGGTGTCGAAACTCTTGTCATTCGCCGTCGCGGTGTGCTCCATGTCCACGTCGTCTTCTTCGTTGACCCAGTACACGGAGTCCCCGGGCTGAATGACGATAGGATTGGGGCTGTACTTCATGTTCTTGATCGTAACTTTGTGCTCGGCCATCGCTCTCCTCCTTCGGATCGTGCGTTGAAGGTCACGCCGTGCCTGGCTCCAGGCACAGACGAACGACTCACTGTCGAGGAGGTGAGAGGAGGAGGAGGACGATTGCAGGTTTTTTTCGAGACCGGCTACCGGGCTGCAACCCGCAGCGGGAACCGCCCGACCGAAACCGGCGAGCCGGTTCGCGGCAGGCCCTCGACTTCCAGTCGATACGCGCCAGGAATCAGCGATGTCGAGTGGACGGTGACGAGGAGAGCGCCGAGGTCGTTGAGCGCGAGGCGGGAGGCTTGGAAGACGATCGTGCCCCGATCGTTCGCGAGCGTCGCCCGGTAGGCCGGATAGTCGGCGTCGCCGGGCTCGACCCAGAGCGCCACCCAGCCCGGCTCCTTCGGTAGGGTCAAGGTGCGGACGGGGCCGCCGGCGGCTCCTCCGCGTACCGGCGTCAAGGGAAGAAAGGGCAGGTTCGTCTGCGGCTGGCGGTCCTTCGCGACCTCTCGAGAGATCGCGTCCTGCTTCTCCACCATGGCCGCGAGGTCTCGCCGGGTCTGCTGCAGCTCTCCCTGAACGGCGGCCAGGCGGTCCGCGGCGCTTTTCTCACCCTTCGTCCGGGCAAGGGCGTCGCGGGTGGTGGCGAGGTCGGAGCGCAGGCGATGGATCTGCCCGAGCTCGAGGCTGGCGGGCACGAGGGCGACGGCGATCAGGGCCGCCGCGGCCAAGGCCAGCCGCGGCGAGCGGCTCCAGCGGGACGATCGCGAAGGGCCTGGAGCGGTGACCGCTGCCTCCTCGGCCAGCCGCCGGAGCCCACGCTGGAGGCGCTCGGCGGCCTCGACCCGGGCAATGCACGACGGGCAATCGAGGTAGTGCTCCTCGAAGCTCGCGGCGTCCTCGGGCGGCAGGCGGCCCGTCACATAGCGCTCGGCGATGTTGCCGGCGTCGATCGTCTGATGGTCCATGCGCTTCGTCGTCCTCTCCACCCTCTATCGTCTACGTGCAGGATCGCCGCCGATCCTTCCCACAATTCTCTGCGCTCCCGCGAAAAACTTCTGTCGCTTCTCGGCCCGTTCCCACAGCTCCCGCAACCGTTCACGGGCGCGGAAGATGACCTGGTTGAAGTGTTCCGGCTCGATCTCGAGGTCCGCGCAGATCTCTTCCTTGCTGTCGTCCGAAAGGTAAAAGCGGAGGAGAACCTGGCGGTCGCGGTCGTAGCGCAGCTCGCCAAGAAGCCGCTGCACCTGGCGCGCCTCCTCGCCGGCCAGGGCCTTGTCGAGAGGAGCCGGGCCGCGATCGGCGAGAAGGGTCACCAGACGCGGCCCCTCCTCATCGTCACCGCCGTCGTCGAGAGGATGGTAGCGGGCCTCCTTGCGCCGGTCGGCGATGAAGAGATTGCGCGCCGTGCTGCGGATGAAACCGGCGAGCTTTTCGGGCTCCCGTATCTCGGCACGGCGAATCTTTTCGAGCACCAGCGAGAGAGTCTCCTGGTGGAGGTCGTCGGCCAGGGTCGGATTCTGGGCGAGACGGCGGAGCATCAGGAGGAGGCCGTGGCTGAACCGCTCCACGAGCTCCGTCTCGGCGGCGCGATCCCCGACTTGGATCCGTGCGACCAGCCGGGCGGGCTCGTCCTCCACGCCGCCGGTACCGTCCGGTGCCGGCAGGGCCCCGAGGACGAAAGTACAGAGGACACCGACCGCCTGAGACCAGAGGTGGAGAATCATCGGTGTAAAGGAGGATACACAACCGGCTGCCGCGACGAAAGCAGTCGGAGCCCCGCTGCTACAATCCCCCGCCATGCTCCCCGAGACGCCTCAGAACCCGCTCTACGAACGCTATGCCTCGCCGGAGATCGTCCGAATCTTCTCCGCCTCTCACCGCTTTCGCACCTGGCGGGAGCTGTGGATCGCCCTCGCCGAATGCGAGCGGGAGCTGGGGCTGCCCATCACCGCGGAGCAGATCGACGCGTTGAAGCGCACCGCCGGAGACGCCGATCTGGGCCGCGTCGCCGAGCTCGAACGCCGTACCCGTCACGACGTGGTGGCCCATCTGCGCCACTACGCCGAGCAGGCGGACCGCGTTCACGAGGGAGCCGGGGGCATCCTCCACCTGGGCGCCACCAGCGCCTACATCACGGACAACACGGACGTGCTGCTGATCCGCGAGGCCCTGGAGCTGCTGGCCGGCCGCCTGGCCGCCACCATCCGCGAGCTGGCCGGCTTTGCGCGCCGGACCCGGGCTGTGCCGACCCTCGCCTACACGCACTTCCAGCCGGCCCAGCTCACCACCGTGGGCAAGCGCGCCTGCCTCTGGATGCAGGACTTCGTCCTCGATCTCTTCGAGGTCCGCCACCGCCTCGCCAACCTCCGCTGCCGCGGGGTCAAGGGGACGACAGGCACTCAGGCGAGCTTCCTCACGCTGTTCCAGGGCG
>DASYJD010000040.1:0-63632 GCA_035996875.1 Thermoanaerobaculia bacterium | reverse complement strand
GTGGGGCAGCACCTGGCCGACGACCAGGTAGTCGAAGAGCATCCGCAACGCGGCGAGGTGCTGCTTGACCGAGGCAGCGGCGAGCTTCGCCGCGAGCTCCTCGACGTAGGAGGCGACGAGGAAGGGCTCGAGCTCGCCGAGTGCGAGGTCTCGCATCTCGCACCAGGCGAGAAACCGCCCCACGGCCCGGGCGTAGGCGCCCCGGGTGTGGGGGTTGCGGATCTCGGCGGTGAAGAACTCGACAAACCGGCGGCGGGCCCGCTCGCCGGCGCGGTCGATGACGGCGGGGAGGTGGAGGACAACGCCGGCGAGTTGGGGAGAGTCGCCGGGCCTGCGGACGAGGGCGGCGGCCGAGCCGGGTTCGGGTTCCATGGTGGGGGAGTACATTTACTGGGGAAGTTAACAGTCGGGCGAGCTAGCCAGGCTCCTCCAAACGGAAGACGCGGAGGCGACCCGATGTGTCGCCTACGACGAAGTCTTGGCGACCGAGAGTGGCGAGGCCGCGCGGCACAAAACGACCTCACAAAACGACCTCCTTTCCTCTGTTGGTTGATTGGTATCAATAGCCCGCGACCGCGAGGACGGCGTCGGCGAATGCCTTCGGCGCCTCCTGGGGCAGGTTGTGCCCGATGCCTCCGGTGATGTCCCGGTGCGAATACTTCCCCGAGAATTTCTTTGCATAGGAGCTGGGATCGGGATGCGGCGCGCCGTTGGCATCACCCTCGAGGGTGATGGTGGGCACCGTGATGACAGGACTCGTCGCGAGGCGCCTTTCGAGATCGTCGTACTTCGACTCGCTTTCGGCGAGCTCGAGCCGCCAGCGGTAGTTGTGGATCACGATGCTGACGTGATCCGGATTGGCGAGGGACGCAGCGCTGCGCGCGAACGTGGCATCGTCGAAGTCCCACTTCGGTGAGGCGAGCCGCCAGATGAGCTTCGCGAAGTCGTCGCGGTAGTTCTCGTAGCCCGCTCGGCCGCGCTCGGTGGCGAAGTAGAACTGGTACCACCACTGGAGCTCGGCCGGGGGCGGCAGGGGAATCTTCCCGGCTTCCTGGCTACCGATCAGGTAGCCGCTGACCGCGACGAGCCCCTTGCAGCGGTCGGGCCACAGCGCGGCCACGATGTCGGCCGTGCGCGCTCCCCAGTCGAAGCCCGCAAGGATCGCCTGCTGGATCTTGAGAGCGTCCATGAGCGAGACGGCGTCGAGAGCGAGGGCCGATGGCTGACCGTTTCGGACCGCGTCCTTCGACAGAAAGCGCGTCGTGCCGTGGCCGCGCAGGTGCGGCACGATCACCCGGTAGTCCTTCGCGGCCAGCAGCGGAGCGACCTCGACGAAGCTATGAATGTCGTAGGGCCAGCCGTGCAGAAGGATGACCGCGGGACCCTCGGCGGGGCCGGCTTCAACGTAGCCAACGTTGAGAACACCGGCATCGATCTGCTTCAACGGGCCGAATGACGTGCTCGTCCCCGGCCTGATCGAGGGGATACCTGCCGGCTTTTGCTTCTCCGATCGTGCAGGCGCGGAGCCGATCAGGCCGAGCTCGACAGCAGCGAAGGTCATGGCCGCGGCGCCCAAAAAACGGCGGCGATCCTGGTAGATTTCTCGCGACATTTTTTCCTCCAATCGGGTCCGCTACTTCATGAAGCCCCAGACGATCTGCGCGATCTGGTCCGCCGCGGTATCGAGCGCGACGATGCCCCGCCGCGCTCGAATGCGCGGCGGGGCCGTGGACCTCCTTCGATCAACGGAGCGATCTGAATGCCGCGCGCAGGTCCGACACCAGAAGCTCCGGCTGTTCCCACGCCGCGAAATGGCCGCCTTTGTCGTGCTTCTTGTAATAGACGAGCTTGGGATACGCCCGCTCTGTCCAACTCTGCGGGGCCTGATAGAGCTCCTCCGGAAAGGCGCTCACGGCGGCCGGGATGGGGACGTTTTTCGGGGCGAAAAACGGGAGCTTGCTCTCCCAATAGAGACGGGCCGAAGAGACCGTCGTGTTCGTCAGCCAGTAGAGCGTGACGTTGTCGAGCACGTCGTCTCGCGTCAGCCCCTCGGGCTGACCGTCGAAGACGCGCGTGATGAGAGCCAGGCTGCTCGCGTCGTGGTCGAGCATCCAGGCGGCCATGCCGACCGGCGAATCCCCGATCCCGTAGAGCGTCTGCGGGCGGTTCGCCATCTCGTTGGCGTACCCCAGGCCGTGCTTGTAGAAGTAGGCGAGCTGGTCGTACGCGTGCTTCTCGTCGGCCGAGAGACCCGACGGCGCCGGCGCACCGGCGGAAGCAGCCTTGTCGATGTCGGGCGGCACAGTGGCAGGCATGTTGGTGTGAATGCCGATCAACTCCGGAGCCCCGAGCAGAGACATCTGTTCCGTCACCGCATTCCCGCAATCGCCGCCCTGCGCCACGAATCTTGTGTATCCGAGGCGCTTCATCAGCACTACCCACGCTTTTGCGATGCGGATGGGATCCCAGCCGAGCTCCGTGGGCGCCGCGGAGAATCCGTGGCCTGGCAGCGACGGAATCACGACGTCGAAAGCGTCCGCTGTGCCCCCGCCGTGTGCCGTGGGATTCGCCAGCGGATCGATGATCTTCAACTGCTCGACGATCGAGCCGGGCCAGCCGTGCGTGACGATGACCGGCAACGCGTTCGGATGCTTCGAACGCACGTGAATGAAGTGAATGTCGACCCCATCGATCTTGGTGATGAATTGCGGCAGGGCGTTGAGCTTCGCCTCGCACTTGCGCCAGTCGTACTCGGTCTCCCAGTAGCGCGCGAGCTTCTGAACCGTCGCGAGCTGCACGCCCTGCGACTGATCCGTGACGGTCTCCCGCCCGGGCCACCGTGTCGCCGCGATGCGGCGTTTCAGGTCGGCGAGCGCCTCGTCTGGAAAGTGAACGTGGAAGGGTCGGATGGCGTCGGCGCCGCCTTCGGTCTTCGCTTGCGCTTCTGCTTGTCCGGTCATGACGATTGTTCCTCCTATGAGAAGTGCGGCGAGTGGCCAACCATGCTTCATGGCTTTTTCTCCTTTCTGCGGTCGTCTCTCACATGCCCAAGGATGGCTTCGCCTTCACTACTTGCTGGCCGCCTCGATGACTTTGGCCACTTCTGCCGGGTGCGACAGAAACGGCACGTGACTCGATCGGATCTCGGTGGTCTTCGCCCCCATCCGTTTCGCGTAGAAGCGCTCGAGATCGGGGTTGATGGCGCGATCTTCCGTCGCAACGATGTACCACGACGGCACGGTCTTCCAGGCGGCGTTGGCCACCGTCGCGCCGAATACCGAGCCGTTCACCGGCTTTTGCGTCGCCGCAATGATGCGGGCTTCGGCCAGTGGCCGGTCTTTACAGAAGACGTCATGCACTTTCCCGCGATCGACGTAGAGAAAGCCGGCTGCATCGGGAACGAGCGCGGTGTCGAGCGGCGGCGGCGCGAACTTGCTCGCAGCCGCCGTGAGAGCTTCTCCTGCGTCCGGCGCGAACGCCGCGACATACACGAGCGACTTCACGTTGGCGTTTCCCGCTGCGGCCTCGGTGATGACGCCGCCGGCATAGGAATGGCCGACCACCACCACCGGCCCTTTCTGTGCGTCAATGACGCGCTTGGTGACCGCCACATCGTCCGGCAGAGATGTCAGCGGGATCTGAACTGCCGTGACGTAATAGCCGTCTTTCTCCAGAATCGGAATGACCTTCGCCCAGCTGCTGGCGTCCGCGAATTCTCCATGAACAAGGACAATGGCAGGTTTCGGGGACGCTGCGTACAGAGAAGGTGTGAGGGCGAACAATAAAATGGACACGATCCTGCGCATGGGAATCTCCTTTCACCATTCGGCACGGGCCGAAGGACGTTGTGTCAACAGGAATCCGCTCACCACCACGACCCACAGCAGACCAATCGCGGGCCAGACCAACCGCGAATAGGCGCCGTCCGGTGCCCACAATCCACCGCTGATCCATGTCGTGCCGCCCAGCACCCCGAGCACGACCGCTGCGACGCCCGCCGCGAAGGCCGCGTTCGAGATCAGCCTGGCCCGCCAGAGCCCGAACGTGGGGGCCATGATCAGCATCGCGCGCGGGAACGAGCTCAACACGGCGCAGGCCCACCAGAGGTCGTTCAGCCCCGATAGGAGCGTGCGATTTCCGGAGCCGGCGATCGAGTACGCGAGAGCTGCGCTCACCGAGATGAGCAGGAGGAGCACCCCTCCGACCGCTGTGCTGGCGGCGGTGGCGGCCGCGCCCCAGCCGTCTCGTCCCGCATCGGCCAGTGTGGCCCTCATCGCCGCCGCGAACCACATGAGGTTGAGGACCGCAAAGCCGAACATGACGGCCGCGATGAGTATCCTCGTGCGATTGCCGTCGTAAAACGCAACGAGCGTGTCGGGCGACGAACCGAGCCTGGGCTGATCACCGTAGATGAAGTAGGCGATGACGAAGAAGACGACGGATTGAATGCCGGCACTGCGCCACAAGAGCTCCCAGAACTTCGGGGTGGTGAACAAGCTGCTGGACGAAGTTAGAGTCGGCGTGGATGCAACTGTGGTGGATGCGCTCATGAGGATCTCCTTTCGAACTGTAAGGCTGGTCGACGCGTGGAACCGGGCAAGTATTGGAGCTATCCCGCAGTCAAGGCGCCGGCTCTGACGTTTGCGGGTAGTGAGGCGCCATCGGTCGAGCGGAGCTCGGGGCCACTGGGTACGGCAGCACCTCATCTGCACCTGCGGGCTCGGTTTGCGGCTGGTGATTGAGCGTCCGGCGCACCCTGGCTGATGCGCTGTAGATCCGTCGCACCTGCATGATTTCGCCAAGCGGCCTGTGCTCCTCAGTGACCCGCCACTGGTTGAACGCGAGGGCATCCATCCTCTCGAAATTCTCGGTCCCCGAGATATCCTGGCGCGGGACATGTATCCGCCCAACCGTCACGAAGGGAGAGAGGTTTTCCGGCCATTCGGCCGTTGCCTCGTTGACCGGCATCGCCTCGAGATCGGTGCATAGCTGGACCTGGAGGTCGAAATCGAAGGCGCTGGCTTGCAGCTCGTCCGCCAGGGTCGGATAGAACACGTCCGGCCGACCGCGCAGGTCGAGCTCACGATGGATCACACGGGTGGTGTTTTCCGTGGCCGGCGCGAGGCGGATCTTCGCTACGTAGTCGCCGTGACGCACCGCAGCCATGCTCCAGAACGTGGTCAACAGCGGGTTGCGTACCGGCGTCTGCGCCGCTTTGACGAACGCGAACAGCTCGTCCCATGCCCAGTCGGACGGCTCGAAAGTGCCCTTGCCTGTGACAAAATCCGTGAGCAGCTCGTGGAAGCCCGTCTTGCCGCGCGCCAGGTACTGGGGCACGTTGTTGCCGATCTCCTGGAGCACCAGATAGTGCTTCGCCGTGTTGGCGACGAATACCGGATTGTTCTTGAGCACGAGGTCGAAGGTGGCCGAGTCCGGCTCGTCCTCAACCAGCTTCGATCCGGGAACATCGAAGATCTTCACGGCACATCCCAGAACCCCTCCGAGCGTGGCGTCCGGCCCCAAATGGTTGGAGGCGCTGGAGAACCGGATCAGCGCATCGTGGCGGCCTGGCTGGGCGTAAATCCCTTGCGCGTATGCCGGCGGCACGTTACGCAGGATCTGGACCTCCGCTCTGACCACGCCGAATGTCTTCGCGTGCGCGCCGCGGACGGCTCGCCCACTACCCTCGACCACCGGCGATTCGCGGACCTTCTTTTCCCAGAAGCCGACGATCTGTTCCAAGAGCTGATCGAGATCCGGATCGAGCGTCTCCATCTCAGGCGTATAGCGGACGAAATCCAGTGGCATCTGTCAGCCCTCCTTCTGCTCGATCAAGTTTGTTTCTGCGAGATTTCCGATCCATCTCAGTGCCGACAGCGAGGGCATGAAGAAGTACTCACCCCCACGAAGCACGTTGAAGGTTTCGATGCCGTGGACGCGGCGCCTTACCGGCGCCTTCGGAATCGTGAACGTCGCGCCGTCTTGCTGCAGGCCGATGATCGGGTCGCGCTCGTCGTCGATCCCAATGAAATTGCCGTCGTTGATCCACTCCTGCTGCAGGAACTCGATGGTGGCCATCGCCTTGGCACTGATGAACAGGAAATAGGCGCCGCGCGGGATCTCGTCATCCTCCTCGGACAGCGCGTTCGGATTGTAGGGCGCTCCGTAGGTCGTCCCGCGCCTGATGAGGCGATGGATGTTCACATCAGTCAGGCGCGCCAGCTTCGTGTCCCGCGGGTTCATCCGCCGGATGTGGCATCCAAAGGGTGCCTTCCGGCCGCTCGCGTCGTTCGCGTAATCGAAGTCGTTGTTCCGCAGGGGGTCCGCGCCGAGGGCCGGATCGTCGACGTCGGGTGCCAACGTCAACGGGGCGCCGCTGCGCCAACGGCCGACCAGCTTCGCGGCGAGCAGTTCCCGTTCTTCCTCGGTACTTCCATGCGCCCGGAGGAATCGATTGAACGCGCCCACGCGCGACTGATACTTGCGCAGACCCACATAGGTCCCATTGCGACCGAGGACGTCCGGCTGCGGCATCGGCAGCGGAACGCCGGCCTCGCCTGGATATCCGAGGATGAGCTCGCCCGCCTTGATCCGAGGCCCTTGGCCGGGTAGCGGCTCGACGCCGCTGCCCTCGATCGCCGGTTGGTCGATGCCGTCCTTGTAACCCAGAGGATTGAGGTCGCCCGGCTGTGCGCCGAAGTCCCCGACGAACAGCAGATGGACCCCCGAGATGCGCTCGTACTGCTCGCGGGCAAACGCGAGGATGCGCCGCCGCTTCTCCTCGGAGTCGCTGAACGCGCTCAATCCGATGTGGATCTCCCCGGTGCCGAAGGGCGGATGCCAATTCCTCGGATCGTTGACGCCCTGGTCGCCGAGCTGCCTGGCGCGCGCCGCCATCCCAACGCGGAACGCCTCGGGAAAGCCTTCCAGTGAAGTACGCGGAACCCCGAGCGCCTCGAGGCCCGCGTAACTGATCGCGACAGACAGCCAAGGGTCCGCGGCGCTCCACCAGTTGGCCGCGGAGTCAACATACGGTGTGAGCCGGCGCAGGAGCTCGCGGCCCGCCCGAGCATCGTCGACGCGCAGGAGCACGTGCGCGCCGAAGTAGGGCGCCGGCCGATGCCTGAGAACGGTCGCCTGGATTTCGTGCAGGTCCAGCGTCGGCGCCTGCGCCGAGGGATTGTTGACGATGGTCTCCTTTACGAACGACATGGCCGCCGCCGCTATCCGATCTTGTCCAGGAACTCGTCCACCGCTTTGCCGATGCGCTTCAGTCGTGTGATCTCAGCCACCGTCAGATCCGGATGGGCGACGTACCAGCCGTCCGCCGTAATCTGGTGTTTGACCAGGTAGTCTTTTGCCTGCGGACTGCGAATCCCCGGCCAGCCTTCCCACGCCGAGTCGATGACATCGAGGAAATCGGGAATCTTCGTCACGAAGTCGTCGATGTAGACGTCCCAGTCGCCGTCGAAGGAGGTCGCGAAGAGCATCGACGTGTCGTCGATGAAGACAAAACGCATATCGTGCAGTGTGCCGACCTTATCCGCTCCACCCGACAGATTGCCGTCCAGCAGTTTCAAGAACGCGCGCAAGCGTTTCGCACCACCGGGAACCAACGGGACGATCATGGTCAACTCCGAGCGCTGGCCCAGACGGGCGCCCACGCGGCCAGCGCTCTCCACCTTGGCTCGCGGCTCGGACACCTGCGATTTCAGCTCAGCGATGACGCTCTCCAACGCCTTCTTCCCGAGCTCGGGTGCGTCGGCGAACAAGTCCCGAAGCTTCTGGACCTTCTGCTGAGCGTCCGCGGACTGTTCTGATCCTGCCTTCACCTGTGTCTGTGCGGTGTTCGTAATGGCCATCGTGTACTCCTCTCTTGAAAGTCTGATTGACTGAGCGGATCTCCTTCGTGGTTAGAGATCGGTGTAACGCAGGTCACAGCTCGATGTGGCGCTCCCACTGCCAGATCTGAGGCATTTCGGGCTCGATTCTCTCAATGAAGCCGACAATGAAACGGCGCAGGTCAATCAGGGCTTGGTTGCTCACTGGGTCGTCGAAGAACAGGTCGGTTTCGATTCCACCGATCGGCACGAAGGACACGTAGGGGGGCGTAGCCCAGAAGATGGAGTAGAAGTGGAGCATCGATCCGATCGAGCCGGTGTTCGGGAGGTACCGGAGCAAATCCCCCGTGCCGAAGCTGGCGGTCGGATCGGGGATGGTGCCGTTCTGGAGGCAGGGCGGGAAGTTGGCGACGAACGTGACGGCTGGATTCGCGCTACGGAACAGGCGGGAGGAGCCGTGCGCGGTGATCCGGTACACGAGGCTGTGAAGCACCCGCTTCAGCGCCTCTTTCGAATCCATCGCCGGCAGGCCAGAGACGTTGCCGTCACCCTCGCGGCCGGATGCTTCGATCCACCCTTGAAGCTCCTGGTCCCGTTGAACGTCCTGATCGGTCGGATAGGATTGGTCGACGTAGGTATTCACATAGCGGCCGGTTGCAGCCCAGATTGCCAGCAGATCGCCGACGATGGGATATTGGCCCCACGCCTCCTTGACCGTGAAGTCGGACTCGGCGATGCCGAGCTGTTCCAGCGTGGTCGTCGGATCGTCGTCGAAGAACTGGCGATCCTTGGCATAGAGGTCAATCAGCTCGAGGAACTGCCAGCCGGTGGCAATCGACGTCGGCGGCACCTCGGCCAGTGAGCCCCAGCCCAAGAGCAACACGTCGTCGAATGGGATGAGGTAGCTCGACTGCGGCTCGAGCAGTTTCCGTGCGGGATTCTTCGCCGACAGGTTTTCGAACATCGTCATCAGCATCGCGGCGGTGACGATGTGCCATTGATAGACGTGCCCGAGCCACATACCGTAGACGGTCACCGACACCTTGGCCGCTTGCAGGGCGTAGACCCAGGCGGCGGGGGTCGTCGAGCCCCGGCGGTTGAAGAATTTCGGCTGATTGCCCCCGCCGGCGACGCGGACGAGCTCGGGGGTCAACGCCTTCGTCGCCGCATCTTGCAGCAGCACGGTCACGGTGCTCGGTGTGAACCGGGGAAAGCCTGCGACCTGTTGGGGGTTCAGCGTCTCGAAGATCCGTAGATCGATGACGTACAGCAGGCCGGCGTTGGCCGCCACGTCCAGCGCGGGTGTCCAGGCGCTCCCGAAGAGGTCACGCCACTGCGCCACGTCGCGGCTCTTTACTTTCTTGGGCAGAATCAGATTGTAAGACCGACCGTAGCGGGCAATGGTGGGAAAGAAGGCTTCGGTCGCCTTGTCGGGCTGCGCCACGTCTATTGTCGCCGCCCATTCGTTCAGATGCGGCTGGCCCAGGCCGTACGCGTCGGGAAATGTCGTCCATCCGATCGACCATTGCTTTGGATCTTCGAGAAAACGAGTGGTGAGGACGTCACCACCGGCCGCTGCCGCTCGTACCGGCGCCGCGTGCTGAGCCTTGAGCCCGTCGACGAGGCTGGACAGGATGCCCAAAGGATTCCGTTCCAAGAGGGCGCGGAGGCGCTCGAGCGCTGTCGCGGCGTTCGCGCCGGCCGCCTCGCGGCCGAAGAGAAAATCATAGGCCGGCGCGGTCGTACCGCCAATCGTGAACTTCTTGGAGAGGCCCTGGAGTGCCTGTTCGCGCTGCTTGAGCTTGGTGGCGAGTTTGAGCAGTGTGTCTATCATGCCGAGGGTGTCGAGAGGCACAGCCGGCGCATTGGCGAGCCCGTGCGCGCGCAGTGGTAACTGCGTGATCTTGATCTCGGATAGCTGCCCGCCTGAGCTCCTACTGGCTGCGATTTGAGTAGTCATGCTGGTAATCTCCCTTGCGAGGCCGTTAAGAGTCTCCTGGCGTCATGGCTCTTCTCTGCGCGCGATCCATTCCCTGATGTACGGCGGACAGTTGCGAAGCTCGATGCCGTCGCCTTCGCACGCCCGCAGGAATCGGACAATCTCGCGATCCACGAGGACGACGTCCTTCAGGTCGAGCACGAGGGTCCGACCCATCGGTTCGGCAGCCAGGAGCTCGGACAGCTCGCTCACGTTCTCGGCTTGGAGCCGACCGCTCAAGGTGAACAGGACGTCGCCATTTGCGCTGCGTCGGATTTTCAGCATCGCGTCCTCGACGCTCACCAAGAGCAATCGCCTTGCCAGCGCAAGGTGCTGAATCCAAAAGGGTTGAGGGAGGTATCTATTGGCGAGATCTCGCCAATGGTGAAATACTAGACAACAAAACGGCGGACTAGCTCTTCGCTGGCCGCACTCGAAAGCGGTTCTTGTTGACCTTCAACGCGCGGATTTTCGATTCGAGCGTCGAGCGCGGAATGCCGAGTCGCTCGGCCGCTCCCGACGGTCCGAACACCCGCCCGCCACACGCTTGCAGCGCGTCTTCGATGATCGCCTTCTCTTGAGCGGCGAGCGTGCCCGACAAGGCGAGCGGACCCTCGATGGTCGGCCTGGCGGACAGCCAGCTCTCGTCGACCGTGAATTCGTCCGTGTCGCACAGGATCACCGAGCGCTCGATCACGTTTTGCAGCTCGCGCACATTTCCCGGCCACGGATATGCCCGCAGGTGATCGAGCGTCCGCTTGTTGACGCGCCGGATCGTCTTGCCTGCCTTCCGCGCGTAACGATCGATGAAGTACTCGACCAGCAACGAGATGTCGTCAGCCCGCTCACGAAGCGCCGGCACCGCGATGGGAAACACATTCAGGCGATAGAAGAGGTCGCGGCGGAACGTACCTGTCTCGATCGCCGCCTGCAGGTCGCGGTTCGTGGCGGCGATCACGCGCACGTCGACGCGAATCGATGTACTCCCTCCGACCCGCTCGAGCTCACGCTCCTGCAGGACGCGGAGCAGCGCGACCTGGGTCTCCATCGTCAACTCACCGACCTCGTCAAGGAAGATGGTCCCGCCATGCGCCAGCTCGAAGCGACCGAGGCGCCGCTGGGTCGCACCGGTAAAGGCCCCTTTTTCGTGGCCAAAGAGCTCCGACGCGATCAAATCTCGCGGGACAGCCGCGCAGTTCACGCTCACGAAAGCCTGCGCGCTACGCGGCGACAGCCGATGGATCGCGCGCGCGACGAGCTCCTTGCCCGTGCCGGTCTCGCCAGTGATCAGCACGGTGGAGTCGGTCTGCGCGACCTTCGCCACGCGGGCGAGGACCGGCTGCAGCGCCCGCGACGTCCCGACGATTTCCTCGAACATCGAGGTCCGCTCCACCTCGTCCCGCAGCACCAGGTTTTCTTTGTAGAGCTGATCCTTCAGTGCCCGGATCTCGGCATCGGCCCGCTTCTGGTCGCTTTCGCTGACCGCACGTTCGATCGCGATGCTCGCGACATGAGTGAAGCGGGCGATGAGATCTTTCAGCAATGCACTCGGAGTCCCCGGCTCACGTCGGTAGATCGCAAAGGTACCCAACACCGTGCCAGTCAAGGAGACAATCGGTGTCGAGCACACCGACCTGAAACCGTGTGCCAAGACGAGAGTCCGCCACCCGAGTCCGGCCCACCGCTGCTCCGAGACGAGATCGGAAGCGATCACCTGCTTTTTCAACGAGGCCGCCGTGCCACAAGGTCCAGCCTCGCATGCGACTGGAGCGCCATTGACCGTGGCGTCGTAGCCCGGGGGGAGGGTCGGACCTGCTGCGTGGCGAAACGTCCCTTGCGGGTCGATCAGCAGGATCGAGCAGGCGCTGTTGCCGACCATGGTATCAACCAGGCCGCACATCGCCTCAAGAACGTCCTCAAGACGACACCCGGACGCGACCATCTCGAGGAGCCACTTCTCGCCGTCCAGCAGCGCTTCGGCGCGCTTAAGGTCATCAATGTCGTCGAGCAGAACGTACCAACGGACGATACTTCCGTTCGAATCTCGAAGCGGTAATCCGCGAACCTGGAACCATCGATAGACGCCATCGAAACGCCTGATACGTTCCACGATCTCGTATGGATAGCCCGACTTCATCGAGTTGGAGATGATCTCAATGACGCGAGGCAGATCGTCGGCATGAACGGTGCCGCTCGTTCCCCACTGTTTTAGCTCTTCCAGCGTGCGGCCACAGTACGCGAGAACCTGCTCGTTGACGGCTTCCACCTCGCCGGTCGGCGTCAACGTGGCAACCAGGCCTGGAATGCTGTCCACGATCATGCGCGTCTCGCGCTCGCGTTCCTGGAGGTCTTGGTAAAGGAGCGCGTTCTCCAGAGAGATGGCCGCGTCCGATGCGAGCACCTCGAGAAGCGCCATGCGAGGCGGCGTGAACGCCCCGGCAGTCAGGTTGTTCTCGAGATAGATGACCCCCACCAGCCTGGTTTGCTTGAGTAGCGGGACACAGAGCACGGACCGCGCGTGCTGTTGACCGATATACGGATCCGTTGAAAACGGATTCTCGACGGCCGCATCGTCGAGACTCACGCGCTCGTGTGTGTGCAGCACGTAGCGCAAGATCGTCTCCGGCAACAGGGACGCCGCCGCGGGCTGGTCGAGGAGTTGCACGACGATCTTGTCGATATTGGTTGTGGCTTCCGCCACGATCCGCGGCTCGGCATCTCTCGAAAGGATCAAGACAGCGCGTTCGGCACCGGCATGCTCGACCGCGGCCTGCATCAGCGTATCGAGCAGCTTTTCGAGGACCATTTCAGCGGAGACTGCTTGGGAGACCTTCATCACGGTCGCGAGGTCGAGCTGTTCCAGCGGAGCACCGATCGTGCCAGCCGGAAGAGCGGCGGCTCCCTCCGTCTTCAGGTACGGATAGAGCTGATCGAGCTGTCGGACCTTTCCATCTGCACCCCAGCGGAGATACCCATACCGGGCATTTCGGAGATACACCCGCGCGATGGTCTCGAAGCCACGCGCCGCGTAGAAGCGGGCCGCCAGCTCGTGTGCGAGCGCCTCATTGTGGACGAACTCGTTGTCGCGCGCTGACTTGATCGCCGCTTCGTAGAGGCACTCCGCATCGAGCTCCCGGCCCTCGATGCGGGCGATCTCGGCGCCGACGAGCAACGCGCGGTTCTCGAAATTCTCCGGGCAATTCTGTGCCCAGATATCGAGTTGTCGCTGGTGAAGGGCCATGGCCTCCAAATGCTGCTGGCGCCCGTCGCATGACCCGGAGTCGCAGCATGCAGCGCGAGACAGCGCGCCGTAGAGGTGATATTCGGCTGCTTCGAAGACAACTTTCGCTGCCCACAGCAGCGGTTGCGCACGCGACGCGGACGTGATGGCGGCTGCATAATCGCCGGCAAAGAAATGCGCCTGCAGCTTGCAGATCCAATACCTGGATTCAGCATGCTGCAGATTCGGGTTGCCGGCGAATCGGCGCTCGGCTGCCGCCTCCTCAAACTGCTCATTGTCAAAACAGCCGAATTTCCAGGTCAATCCCCGTAGTGTCCGCACCAAACCGAGCTGTGCCGCAATCGCATCGATCGCCAACCCGTACCGCGCTTTCAGTGCGAGCTCCAGATGATGCTGGGCGACGCGTTCCACATCGGCAAGGTGATCACCCGCCGCCAGCATGTTCGCATTGAGAAGGGGCCCGCTGCCGACTGCAAAATTCACATCGCCGATGCTCTGTCCGCCTTCAATTGCGCGATGCAACAAATCACGACCGGCCTTCACATGCCTGGCCCAGGGAATGATCACGGATCCGAACATGAGATGGATTCCAGGCTGGTGGCGCTTCCATCCGCGTTGCTCGGCCAGCTCATAGCCAACCCGGCCGAAGCGGTACCCTGCCTGGTAGTCGCCGAACTGCGCGCCGGCGATGGCTCCCAGCCAGACATAGGCGTAGCACGAAGCGTCACAGTTCCCACGCTCGAGGCTGAGATTGACCGCGCGGCAACTGACCAAGCCATGTAGATTGTTGTCAGTGGCGAGTGCGGGGACCGCGAGTTTCGCCAGGATGTCGAGGGTGGCGAAGGATGACGGGTCGGTCATTACAGGCAGCTCGATCAAATCCTCGATCGCGCGGGTACCGAGCTGCGACCAGACCCGATCGTATTCGCGTCGCACTTCCTCTTCGCTCGGATGCGGTGGCCATTCGACGCCCACATCCCGGAGAAAGTCGAGACCGACGCCGATCGCGCGGTGAGCCTGGTCCTGGGTCAGGTACAGATCCATACGCAAGCAGGCAATAGCCGCTCGCTCGACGAGAGCAGCGGCGTGTGTGGCGAGCGCGCTCAGACGTTCCTCGGCAGGACCCGGTTGACCCGTCGAGTACTCGCATTCCGCCCGATTCAGCTCCAGCGCAAACGCGAGGCCGTGCCGGCGCTCCCAGCAATCCTCCGCCAGGAGTGCTGCGCCCGAGGCGAGATACGTAAGAGCCGAGGCGAACGCCGCGGACCCCTTCGCACGCTGGCCAGCGATCAGGTTGAGCTCCGCCAACTGCTCGCGCTCCTCTCGTGAGCTGATCAACGCCGCGCCGCGGTTCAACTGATTGACCATTTCGAAAATCGCGTCTTCCCGCTCTCCGGGAGGGGTGTGTGCCAACAGCAACCGCCCGATCCGAAGATGAGCCTCGGCGCGCTGTGCTTCCGGAATGAGCGAGTACGCCGCTTCCTGAACGCGGTCGTGGAGGAACCTGTACACACCTTCTGACCGAAAGACGAGCCCAGCTAGCAGCGCGTGCTGCAGATCGCGATCGAGCTCCTCCTTCGAATCCTCGTAGACCCTTGCCAGCATGGCAAATCCGGCGCTGTTGCCGAGAGAGGCGAGCTGCTGCAGGGCCTTTTGCGTGCTGATCGACAGGCGGCTCAGCTTGCCGGCCATCAGGTCGATCACGTTGTCGGTGTACCCTTTCGCGCGAACGCGCGTCAGATCCCAGCGCCAGCGTGTGCCAGCGTGATCGAACGTGACCAGTCCTTCCTCGACCAGCGCCGACAGAAACTGAATCGTGAAGAATGGATTGCCGGCCGTCATCTCGTGCACCAGCTCCGCCAGGGGCGTCGCGCGCTCCGGCTCACAGTAGAGCGAGTCCGCAATGAACCGGCACACCTCCTCACGGCCGAGCGGCGCGAGGGCGATTTCCTGCACGGATGCCCCCGTGCTGCGGATCGCCTCGAGTCTGCGCGTCAGCGGATGCGCGAACGTGACCTCGTTGTCCCGGTAGGCGCCGATCAGAAGGACGTGCCGCACGTCTTCTTGAGTCAGCAGATCCTGGAGCAGGTCGAGCGTCGCGGCATCGAGCCACTGCAGATCGTCCAGGAACAGGGCCAGCGGGTGCTCGGGCCGAGCAAACACGCCGAGAAAGCGCCGGAACACGAGTTGGAAGCGGCGTTGTGCGTCCTGCGGCGGCAGCTCAGGGACTGCGGGCTGCTCGCCAATGATGACCTTCAGCTCGGGAACGAGATCCACCATGAGCTGTCCGTTCGGCCCGAGAGCGTCGCGGAGCGTATTTCGCCAGCGCCCCAGTTCGACTTCGCTCTTCGCCAGGAGCGCGCGGATCAGACTCTGGAAGGCCTGCGCGAGCGTGACATACGGGATGTCACGCTTGTACTGGTCGAACTTGCCGGCGGCAAACAGGGCGCGCGGCGGCACCAGGACTCTGTGCAGCTCGTTCACGACGGACGACTTGCCAATCCCGGAATAACCGGAGACGAGCACCAGCTCCGGCAAGCCGCCCTGGACGACGCGGTCGAACGCGGCGAGCAGCGTCTCGACCTCGCCCGCCCGGCCGTACAGCTTCTCAGGGATCACCAACCGGTCGGGAGTGTCGTGTTCGCCGAGCGGAAAGTCGTCGATGCGTCGTTCGGCCTCCCACTGCGCGAGGCACCGTTCCAGATCGCGGCCAAGCCCGGCCGCCGTCTGATACCGCTCCTCCGCGGTCTTCGCGAGCAGCTTCATGATGATCGCCGACACCGGAGCCGGGACGTTCGCCACCCGCTCGCCGGGCGCCATCGGCTGTCGCGCAATGTGGCAGTGCACCCACTCGATCGGCTCGGCGGCGGTGAACGGTAACGACCCCGTGAGCATCTGGTAGAGCGTCACACCGAGCGCGTAGAGGTCGCTGCGGCCGTCGACCGAGCGGTTCATGCGCCCCGTCTGTTCGGGAGCCATGTAGGCGAGCGTGCCAGCAATGGTCTCCGGAGGGTCGGGCGTATGTCGCTCGCGTGGCAGTCGCGAGGCAATCCCGAAGCCGGTCAGCCACACCTGACCCGTCGCTGGGTTGACCAGGATGTGCGCTGGCTTGACGTCTTTGTGGATGATGCCGCGGCGGTGTACCTCGCCAAGAGCGCCAGCAAGACCAACGGCAAGCCTCAGGAAGAGACCCAGCTCCATCGCAGGTTCGGTGGACCGCCGCATCGAGAGCGCGGCTGAGACCGGCGGTTTGTTCAGGAGTTGCTCGAGTGGCTCACCTGGTTTGTCCTCGAGAATCAGCGCCGCACGGCCTCGGTATTGCGAGAGGGCGAGCGGCCGCGCCGCCCACTTCGGATCGAGCTCGGCCCGCAGGGCCAGTTCGTGTTCCAGCATCCAGATGCGATCGGGTGCAGGATGCTCCGATGTCGGCATCGATACGAGGACTGAAGTCGGATACGGTGTCGGACTCGACATGGCGCTGGCTCTGCACAGGACAAACTCTGTGTCCTGATGAAGCATCGCCAGTGTGTAGCCCGACAGATCCATCCAGGATCGATCCTCCGGCTTGAACTGGCCTGCACCCAATCGCCGTCGTTACATCATCCGAGTCGGCGCGAAAGCAAGGCTAGCCGCAAAGCGTAGCACACACGCGTGAGTCAAGGCGCAGCAAGCTCCTCGGTCATAGGGATAGAGACAGTGCAGGACCAGCGTAGCTCCAGGCCGCGCGCGCCGACTCCTTCATCACGTCGCCGAGCTGGCCGGTGAGCACCAGGTCCCTCTTGCTCTTCATCGTGGAGACCTCGACGAACATGATGTCGCAGGGGCGAGCTCCAAGACCGAAAGGACGAAAGTCCGCAGCTTCTTACACGGATGGGTTGACTTCGGAGACGGGGCGGGGCTCTCCTGGGCGTTGTGTGCCCAGGGAGCGGGGAGGCGCGGATGGACGCGAGTCTCGATGGCGCAGCCGTGGAGCCGCGCTCGCGCCGAGGGAGAGTTGAGGCGGTTGATCACCGCCGATCGATCCCGTCCACCCGATTCCGTGTCCTCGCCCTCTCCGCATCCAACAAATTGCAGACAACCCGTGTCCTAGACCTAGACACCAGGAGGTGAACGCCGTTCGGCGATCCTCCGTGGCTCGGAGTACGTCTCCAGAGGCGCCGGCCCGGGTTGTAGTCGAGGGAGCGCGGTTACCTGACTCGGGAGGAGCCGTGCGGCTCCAAGTCAGCACATGCCCCGCCAGCTCGGCCATGACCCTCGCATTCGGCGGTTTCGCGGAGAGATGATAATGGCCGATTCTCCATCGTTTGAGAAACTGCGGCCGGCTCCCCGGGTGGGCTCTCTTAGTCCTTCTTGGGATGAGGATGGAGATGACGGCTTCACCCTGATCTTCGGGGCCGAGTAGGTTCTTGGCTCCGGAGGTCGGTAGGTCATGGGGACGCCAAGCTCGACGGAAGCGCAAGGGCCTTGGCAACGAGCGGGACTGTCTTTTGAGGAACCGGACGACCGCGCTCGCCGCCGAGCAACTCGAGCGTCGCTGGCACGCCATCCAACATGAAGTGAGGGCCAGCGAACTCCAGACCGAGCGCGAAGTCGCCCAACCGCGGCCCGGCGGGACCCAGGGACAGGAAGCTCTTTTTTTATAATCGCCCGCCGCCTTTATGGTAATCTCGCCAACCATGCGATCACTGCCCAAGTGACTTCAGGGTGTCGCTGGTCGGGTGCAGTCCGTCGTACGCAAGACCACTGCTTGCCTCGCCGTGCCCGACAGACGTGCGCCGCGACCACCACTGGACCCGGCTCCCGTCCACCCAGCGGGCCTCGACCGGACCGGAGCCCATGCTCGCGGCCAGCACCGGCGGCACCATAAGCCAGCTACCGTCCGCGGTCCCGACCGATCGACCGTTCGGACCGATGGCGACGCTGTGCTCGTACATCCGCCAGGGCCGGGCGCCGCTCGCCGCGGTGGCGGACGGCACGAGGGTGGAAACGCCGAACGTGTCCGCGCTCACCAGCGCCTCGATGTGCACCGCGGGAGGCTTCCCGAGTTCCTCTGTTGGTGAGCGAGATGGAGTGGGTGGAAGTGAAGGACTACTCCGCCCGCGAGCCGCGCCCGCCCGTCTACGCCCGTCCTCTCGGTCGAGCCGTCCCTTACCACGCTGATGCGGACCTGCGCGAGAGGCTTCTTGTCGAGGTAAGTGACACGCACGACCAGAACCCCCTCCTCGGCTAGGGCCGCTCCGGCGACCAGAAGGGCGAGGAGGCAGCAGCGAGGGTCGGAAGGCGATCGAGCAGTCTATCCTTACAGAGCTGATCAAGCTCCGGCCGGCCAAGTCGGAGATCACGGAGGAGCAGCGTCGCGCCGTACTCCAGGTCCAGGCTTCGGCTTACGGGCTGAAGCTCGAGGAGGTGGACGCTGCAATCCGAGCGGCGGCTGACCAGAGCTCGGACCTTTACGAGCAGGGGCTAGCCTTTTTCTACGAGAGGAACTACCCCGTGGCCTCGCAACGCCTGGAGCAGTCGTTGGCAGCTAAAGAGAAGAGACTGATGCAAGCGCAGGCGGAAGTAGCGGATAACGCCTTCTTCCTCGGCTTGTCGCAATACCAAGGAGGTCGGTACAACGGCGCTGTGAATGCCCTCAGGAGGGCCGCGGAGCTCCGGGTGAAGGATGCAAAGGCCTTGAACGGGCTTGGCCTTTCTCTCGAAGCAATCGGCAACTTCCGTGAGGCCGAAGCGGTTTTGAACCGGGCGCTCGATGCTGCCCGAGAGACCGCTCCGGACAGTGGATGGTCCCTCGTGGCACAAAGCAATCTCGCGGTGATAAAAGAAGATCAAGGTGACTTCGTAGGAGCCCGCCAGTTGGAGGAGCAGGTGCTGGAGTCGCGTCGCAGCCAGTTTGGAGCGGATAACCTGCTGACCTCGAAGGCTAAGGGTCTGTCACGAAATAATTTATGCAAACTCTTTTTTCTCTCGCGGGAAGATTGTGTAGTTCCATTCGCATGGAAGCTGTCACGGCCCAGGTCGATCTCCGCGAGCTCTTGCTTACTGACCGTCCTTCCCGCTGGATACTTTGCAGTGTCGAGTTGCGCTCGGACTCTCAGGCCCGTTTCCGTAGTGGTCGACGCGATGAGGTTCACAATCACCTCATGGCTGATCAGCGGCTTGCCACGCCAATTCTGGCTGATGAAGGAGAAGAGCCGGTGTTCGATCTTGTTCCATTTGCTCGTACCGGGAGGAAAGTGGCTCACGGAGATCGGCATTCCCAGTTCATCGGACAACTTCTGGAGCTCTACTTTCCAGAGTCGGACGCGGAAGCCGTTGCTCCCGCCACCATCCGCAGTGATAAACAACCGCTCGGCATTCGGATAGCGTTCGCTTCCCATTGAATCCCACCAGCAACGGATTGTCTCCACGGCGAAGCTGGAGGTGTCATGATCGATGCCCACGCTGACCCAGCCGGTATTGGCTGCCAAATCGTACACCCCCATAGGGAATGGCCCGGCCCAAATCAGGCTCTGGAAAGTCATGCACCTTGACTTTCTCCGCCTTCCCTTTCGCATGCCACTCGCGCCCGCTGTTCTTGAACTCGCCTACCAACTCCTTCTTTTTCGTGTCGACAGAGATCACAGGTCAGACGTCGCCAAATGATCTTGCGCCTGGCGGTTAACGTGCTCGAACTGAGCATCGCGATCCGGATGGCTTGATCCTTCCAAAGTCTTGCGGTTCGCCTGAAGGCTATAGCCCAGAGCATGAAGAAGCTCCGCCACCATCCGGTGACTGGCCTGATGTCCCAGTCGCGTCAGCTCCCGCGCCAGATGCCGAGTACTTTTCGAAGTCCACTGCAGAGGAGATTCCGGATCTCCGCGCGCTGCTGGGTTGAGGAGCTTCTCCAAATCCTCCTTCAGCGTCGGGTCAGAATCGGTCGTCTTTTTGCGCCCTCCTCCCGGACACCTGATCCCACCGGGACGGGACTCGACTGGAGCCTCCAACTCGTCAATGCCCCGGCTGATGGTGTCGCGGGACATTCCGGTGACACGCGCCACGAGGGAGATTCCCCCAAACCCAATGGCTTGGGCCTCCGCAGCCACCATCAGGCGGCGGGTCTTTTCATCGAGGAACGGGTTAAGAAGGTCGAATCGGCATCGGATTGGATCTATCTAGGTCATCTCCTAAGGATACCAGAGTGATGCTACGAGATGCCAAAGTTATTTCGTCACGGACCCTAAGCACAACCTGGCGCAGACTCTCCTTGCTCAAGGTGAGTTGCCGAGGGCTCGGCAGTTGAAGGAAGAGGTGCTGGAGTCGTTTTCCCGCCAGCTTGGGACGGAAGACCCGGCTACGTTGACGTCCAGAAGCAACCTGGCTTCGATCCTGCGCGCCCAGGGTGACCTGCCGAAGGCACGGGAACTGGGTGAGAAGATTCTCGAGGGGAGTCGCCGAACACTGGGAGAGGGCCACCCGGACACGTTGACGGCCATGAACAACTTGGCTGTTACCCTCAATGACCAATGCGACTTGGTGAGGGCGCGGCAGCTCGAGGAACAGATTCTGGAGTCGAGTCGCCGCCGACTGGGAGCGGATCACCGGGACACGTTGACGGCTATGAACAATTTGGCCGTGACTCTCCTGTCCGAAGGCGACTTGGTCAAGGCGCGGGAACTCCAAGAGCAGGTGCTGGAATCTCGCCGCCGCCAGGAGGGAATGGAACATCCACCTACACTCACCGCCGCCATGAACAACTTGGCTGCGACCCTCCGTGCCCAAGGTGAATTAGCCCAAGCGCGGCAGCTCGAGGAGCATGTAGTGGAGTCGCGGGGCCGCCAGTTGGGAGCGGATCACCCGGATACACTGAGAGACAAAGGCAATCTGGCGGCAACTCTCCGAGCTCAAGTTCCGGCCAGCCGATCCAGCGATCTCGGGCCCCACACTTCAACGCCGCCGCGCACCAACCCACCAAGGCGACCCACCTGCCCTCCCACTCGGCCACGTAGCGCAAGGACTCGCCAACCCACCCCTGGAAGCCGAGGTAATGGTGCTCGCGCATGAGCCGGTTCCAGGTCGGCTTCTCCCCACGGTAGAGCAACCGCACTTGTACGGTGCGGAGGCTGCTCGTCCGAGCGCGAATCTCTTGATTCGGAGCAAATAGCGCGGCAAAGGAATGCCAGATTCTCTAGAGAAAAGCCAGTGCCGTGGTGATCCTACTCAAAAATCGCCGCTTACGGGGGACTACGACGGAGCCCTGGGGTGCTGAGAGGGGCTTGCTTCTAGCTCAGAAGCCTGGCCTAATATCCTTAGTTGATGCAGACTTACGAGGAACTTCTTCAAGAGAACGCTGAGCTGCGGCGCCGGTTGCTGGAGCAGGATCGCCGAATCGAGCAGTTGGAGAAGATCATCGAGGAGTTGCGGCGGCGTGGCAAGCGCCAAGCGGCACCGTTCTCGAAAGGGGAACCGAAGAGCGATCCCAAGCCGCCTGGGCGTAAGCCCGGCGAGCGCTACGGCCAGCAGCCTTGCCGTCCCCGTCCCCAGCGCATCGACGAGACGGTCGAAGTCGACTGTCCCCTGTTCTGCGAATCCTGTGACGGCAAAGTGCGCTTGGTCGGCAAGGAAAGCCAAGTCCAGATCGACCTGCCAGAGATTCGCCCGCGGACGATCGAATTTCTCCTTCACAGGCACCCTCATATAAAATGCTGCGCGCGGCCCATTGACGGCAGACCGCGGTAAACAGATATGTCAAGTCTAGAAAATGAGAGAGTGCTGCAATGTTCCGCCGGTAGGCTCCCCACTCCACCGCCGGTTGCCGGCCGCGAACAGCAATCGCTATACTGCCGGCGCGATTTGTGCTCTCAATGGAGGACTTAGGAATGGCGAACGCCGGGTTTCAGAACCTTCACTTCGCAACCGATCAGCGGTCGGTTGATAGCTTTAACTCCGAATTTTACGGTCACATAAAATATCCTTGGCCGCCCTGGTATTTCGAAAAAGTGCAACGCGCCAGCCTCGGAGTACGCATGCTTTCGCAAGACATCGGCTACTGGGGTGGCACCGTGCTCCCGGCCGAGCCGCGCATCTGGGTTGCGGGATGCGGTACCAACCAGGCATTGATTACCGCTCTTCGGTTTCCGCATGCCCAGGTCCTGGGCTCTGATCTTTCGGCAGAGTCACTGGCGGTCTGCGCCGCCAACGCGCGCAGCCTCGCGACCGGCAATCTTGAGCTGAAACACGAAAGCATCAACCAGGCCGCCTATACCGGCTGTTTTGATTACATTATCTGTACAGGTGTGATCCATCACAATGCCGATCCGATTGCCGCGCTTTCTCAATTGGCCGGAGCCTTGCGACCCGAAGGTCTGCTCGAGCTCATGGTTTACAATCAGTTCCATCGCATCCTGACCTCATCGTTCCAGACGGCGCTCTGGCTGGTGCTGGGCAAACCGGCGAAGCCCGACCTGGTCAGGGAGCTGCCGATGGCCAGGCGACTGATCGATGCCTGCCCGCCAGATACCTTGATGTCCGCCTTCCTCGCCACCATGGCCGAGACACCGGATGCTCGCTTCGCCGACGCCCTGCTGCAACCGGTGGAGCACAACTTCACCGTCGAAACCCTGCAGCGGGCGGCAGCAGGTTGCGGGATCGAAATGCTGACGTTCTGCAACGATATTTTCAGTCGCAGCTCCAGCGTAGCGGACTGGAACCTGGAGATCCAGGACGAGGACCTGCGGGGAATCTACATGGCGCTCCCAGACGCCGAGCGCTGGCAGATCACCAACCTGCTGCTCGCCGAGGCCTCGCCGATGCTTTGGTTCTACTTCCAGCGCCTGGATTGTCCGCGCCCTCGCAAACCCGAGGGGCTGATCTGTGAGGAGTTCCTCGACACTGCCTTCGCGCGGGTCAAGACCGAGAAGGAGATCTTTTTCCGCCAGCTGAACGGCGGCTACGGGGGGCCGCCGACCCGCTCTCCGTTCCCTGGGGAGCCCAACGATCCGCTGGCCAGGCGGGTCTTCGGCGACCTCGACGAGGGAGCGCCGTTCAGGGAGACGCTGAGGAAGCTGGCGATCGAGCCGACCTTTTCCCGCTGCAACCGACTGCGGTTGCAACTCGCGACCTCAGGCGGTCCCTATCTGGAAGCTGTCGAGTGATCCCGTCACCGGCCAGGATTCAAGAAACGTCGTCGGCTGCGTCGCCTCAGACCTCGAGATCGGTGACCGGGAGGTTGCCGAGCCGCTTGGCCCACGGACCTCTCTCGGCGCGATTCGCGCTAACCGCCGGAGCCTCCTCGACGGCACGTTTGACCGCCACATAGCCGTCGAGAACCAGGGCGTCGAGCGCCGACTCCAGGAACAGCGCCACGGCCTGTTCCGGCGTCTCGACGATCGGCATACCGCGCCGGTTGAACGAAGTGTTGAGCAGCACCGGGATGCCGGAAAACCTTTCAAAGTGGCGCAGCACCTGATAAAAACCCGGCGTCATCTCGGAGGTGACCGTCTGGACGCGCGCCGAGCCGTCCTGGTGAACGACCGCCGGGATCTCGCCGCGCCACTCCGGGCGGGTCTGCCCGATGAGGATCATGTAAGGGCTCTCGTCGACGCCTTCGAAGAAACGCCCACACTCCTCGCGCACGACAGCCGGCGCGAACGGGCGGAAATCTTCGCGAAACTTGACCTTCTGGTTGATGAAATCGCGAATCGCGGGATTTCTCGGGTCGGCCAGGATGCTGCGGTGGCCCAGGGCGCGGGGTCCGAACTCAGACCCACCCTCGAACCAGCCCACCACCTTGCCCTCGGCGAGGAGTCTCGCCGCCACCTCGGCCACATCGTCCTCCTTGGAGTAATCGAAGCGATCCGAGCTCGCCTGGAGGGCCTTGAGGGATTCGCCGCCGGAGTAGACACGCCCGAAGAGAGTCGAGCCCGAATGACGGCGACGCTCGCCTTTCAGCACCTCCAGCCAACCGTAGAAGGCACAACCCAGCGCCACGCCGTTGTCGGCGGCGGCGGGCTGCATGTAAAGGCCGGTAAAGCTCGACTCCTTGAGGATCCGCGCGTTGGCGACGGCGTTGAGCGCAACCCCGCCGGCGTAGCCCAGATTCTCGGCCGGCGCCATCTGGAAGCGCGACTCCACGAGATAGAGCAACGAGCGCTCGATCTCCGATTGGATCCAGCGCGCGATGTCCGCGTAATACTGGAAATTTTCCTTAAGGTCCTCGTAGCGCCGGCGCGGTTGCACGAAGCCGTCCATCCAGTCGTAGCGCACGAAGCACCGGCCATCGCGCAGCTCGAAGGCCTCGAACGGGTAGACGCCAAGCTTGCCATAGGGCGCAAGACCCATCAGCTTGCCTGGATCGTCCATGCCCTGGAAAACGTACTGGCTGACCGCCGAGTAGAGCCCTCCGATCGAATGTTTGGAAGTCGCCGGGCACATCGAGTACGCCTTGAGAAAGTAGCCCCAGGGCGAGAAATCCTTGTAGATGGTGGACAGTTTTCCGTCCCGGTAGTGGTAATAGCTGTCCTTCTCGAACAGCAGGTGATTGGTGTCGGAATCGGGCGGCGGGACCGCGAGCTTCGCGCCTGCGAGATCGAGGCAGTCGTCGAAGCTGCTGCCGCAGCCATCGACGACCAGGATGCCCATCTCGGCGAAGGGGCAGGTGCCGATGACGCTATAGGCGTGAGCGAGGTGATGTGAGATGGTCATCACGCGGGCCGAATCGGGAATGATGCGCGGCACACCTTGAAAATATTTATTGCCCCGGTCCAGGTTGCAGAAATTCGCGTTCTGCACCACGAGGTCGACGTCATCGAAAGTGATGCCCTCGGCTTCGAGGCAGTAGAGGATCGTCTCGGTATCCCCGAAGCCGTCGTGTTTCTTGCGGGTGATCCTCTCCTTCTCGATGGCGACACAGATCTCACCATCGCGCAACAGACAGGTAGACCCGTCGTGCGACAGACCAGTGCCGAGGACGTACGTTGGCTTGCTCCGCGGTTTGCTCATCTCCTCCCCTTCTCGGGCTTCGCTAAGTACTCGCTGATTCGTCGATGTCAAGAAATCGATCGTGCGGCGCCGGCCGGCCAGCTCAGCCGGCGGAGTCCATCGAGGAGGCCTCGACGGCCGGAACGCGGGACGGGGCGAAATCGCGGACGGCCGCCAGCCATTCGAGGTATTCGAGCACCCCGCCGTCATAGACGACCTGTCCATAGTCCAGCTTGACGATGCGGTCGGCCACTCTATAATAGTGGTCGTCGTGGCTGATGACGATGACGGTCTTGCCCCGCTGCTTCAGCTCGGGCAGGAGTTGGAGATAGAAGATTTCCTTGAACTGGGGATCCTGATCCGCCGCCCACTCATCGAAGAGATAGATTGACCGGTCTTCCAGATAGGCGGTGAGGAGGGCGAGGCGCTTGCGTTGCCCCTGGGATAGATCGAGGGTTGAGAGCATCCCACCCTCGACCCGGACCTTGCGGTCGAGGTGGAGCTTGGTCAGATAACGCCGGGCGCTCTCGTCGAGCCGCGGTCGCTCGAGGCCGAGCAGCGCGTCGAAGAGGAAAAAGTCCGAGAAGACCACCGAGAAAAGCTGGCGGTAGAGATCACGGGACTGGTCGGTGACGAGAGCGCCATTCAGCCGTACCCCTCCGCTCTCGGGCGTATAGAGGCCCAGGATGATCTTCGCCAAGGTGGTCTTGCCGCTGCCGTTGCCGCCGACGACGAAGACCAGCTCTCCCGCTTTGATCTCCAGGTCGATCGGACCGAGCGTGAAGCACTCGTCCTTCTCCTCGCGGTAGAAGGTATGGGTGGCTGCCGCGAGTTGCAGGCTGTGCCACGACGGCAGCGCCAGCGAGCCCCGGTCGCCCTCCGTAGCCTTGTCCGCCAAAGACAGCCCGAGGCGTTCCACCTTCTTGGCGGAGACCACAGCCCTGCCCAAGGAAGGGATGAGGTTGAGGAGCACGTCCAGCGGGGTCAACATGTAGAGGATGATCAGGGTGAAGCCGGTGACCACCGGCTGGCCCAGAACCAGATGGCTCGGAAGGACGAAGAGGACGAGCCCGATCACCACGAAGAAGATCACCTGCCCCCAACTGTTGGCGACGGCGGCGATCGTCGTACCCTCGACATTATGCTGCCGTAGAGCCATTGAGGACGGCTCCAGCTTCTGCGCGAAGAACGCCTCGCGACGCCGGCGGTGAACCTTCAGCTCTTTGGTCCCTGAAGTGATGCCGCGCAGATGCTCGAAGACCTGGTCCCAGTCCTCGCGGGCGGCGCCGAAGTGCAAAAAGGCCCTGCGCAGTGGCGCCTGATAGCTGACGACGCCCACCGCGACGGCGACGAGGACGATCAGCAGGAGCTTCCACGAGAGCCAGCCCAGATAGGCGAGGCACCCCGCGACCACGGTCGCCTGGAGACAGAGCAGGGGGATGGTGGTCATTGCCGTCGTGATCGTCCCGATGTCCTCGGTCAGCGTCGCCAACAAGCGGGCCGGCCCCACTTCCTCCAGCGCGCGGAGGGGCGCCGCGAGGATCCTCCGGCAGAGACTCATTCGCAGGTCGAAGACGATGCCTTGCGAAAGCACGGCCAGGAAGTAGGTAGAGGCAAAGCGGGCAAGGGGCAGCACGACGCACAGCCCCACGAACATCCAGGCGAGGTCGCCGGCAGCCCCTCCGGAACGGGCCAGCTTGGCGTTGATGACAGCCAGTAGGCCGGTACTCGCGAGCCCGGCGATCACTCCCGTGCCAATCAGGAGAAAGGTCTGAAGGCGTGCAAAACGGAGACTACCGTCGGTCGCGCGGATCAGAAAGCCGAGCAGTTTGATGAGGTTGACCATAAAGGAGGATCTCGGCAGGGGCTTATCGACGCTCAACCGCCATCAAGAGATTATCAAGGATGATGGAGCAAAGAAAGGTGCCGCAGGGCCTGTTCCAGAATCGCGTGACCCCGGACTAGCCGGGACTGGCTTTCGCGGCATCCTCGAAATCGGGAGGCGTTGGCCGGCGAAGCTCACTTTGGCGGAGACGGCACCGGAGGCACCCGCAGGCCTGCCGTGGGTGTCCTCGGTGCCCTCAAGCTCCTCCTTGACATGATTGAGCAACGCCTCGGCGACGCTGTCTAGAACCCCCAGACGCCGGGGATCGCCCGGTGCGCCGGAAGTCATGGGGCCGGACGTTTTCCAAACCGGAGAGGCGCCGAAACTCGGCATTTGCTTCGCCGCCTCGCGACTTTGACGGGGACCTGCTCAGCGCCCTACCCCGGATCGCCGCCGACCATCACAGACAGTCTGGGCGGTAGACAGATACGACTTGAGATAATTTGCGATAAGTGCTACACTATCAATACAATGACGCTTAGAAGTAGTAGTAGAACAGTTAATTATGCAGGAATAATTGAAGGCCCTCCCCAGCCTTTGGCGAGCGATGGGCTGCGGCTGGCGCGGTCTGCGCCGGCGCGCCGGTGCCGGCTCGGGATTCTGGGCGGCATGGGGCCGCTGGCTTCGGCGGAATTCCTCAAGACCGTCTATCGGCTCAACCTGGCAGAGCCGGAGCAGCGAATGCCCATCTGCGTCCTCGTCTCGGACCCTTCATTTCCCGATCGCAGCGAGGCCATCTTGGCCGGTGCCACGGAGGAGTTGGCCGAGAGTTTTTCACGGGCCTTGGAAGAGCTGGCAGTCCTCGGTGCCGAGAGGCTGCTGGTCGCCTGCATCACCATCCACCACCTGCTGCCTGGTCTTCGCGAGTCGCTGCGGCGCAAAATTATTTCGCTGATCGATCTCATCGCCGACGACGTGCTGGCGTCGCCTCGGCCCCGTTTGTTGCTGGCGACGCACGGCACGCGGGCGACGCGGCTTTTCGAAAGGCACTCGCGATGGGAGCAGCTCGCCCCATGGATCCGCTTCCCGGATGCGGAGGATCAGCGCGCCGTCCATGATTGGATCTACCGGCTCAAGATTGGCGAGGCGCCGGCTGGTTGTTGCGCCTGGCTTGATGGGCTGGCTCTGAAGTATGGCGTCGACGGCTTCGTTTTCGCCTGTACGGAGCTCCACCTGTGCCAGCAGGAGATCGCGGCCCGGCCCGCGGGGGAGGACGGCTTCGATGTCATCGATCCCCTCCTGACCGCTGCCCGGAGGCTCCAGGATCCCCGATGGGGGTACGCCGGATCGGAACGGCCCGAGCTCGCGGAGGCGGCAGGCGCTTGATCCGATCCGATTCGCGGCAACCTACCGCAACGCAGGCCATCGGGCTGCTGTCGCAGGGACCGCATCCGGTCCTGTTCGAGCTGCTCTACGAGCCGCACTTCGTGGACGATCGAAAAGAGGTGCTGCCATGGCTGCTGGAAATCGATGCCGCGCATACGGTGATGCTGGCCAGGACGGGGATCCTCGCGGCGAGCAGCGCCGCCGAGCTGCTGACGGTCAACCGCGAGCTGGTGTCGGCCCTGGCCGCGGGGGAGCCGGTCCTCGGGCAGCCGCCATCGCACCGTGGGCTGTACCTGGTTTACGAGAGGCACTACATCGATCGCCTGGGCAGCCTGGTCGGCGGCGCCGCCCATGTCGCCCGCAGCCGCAACGACATCAATGCCGCCGTGGTGCGCCTGCGCCTCCGGTCCTGTCTGCTCGACCTGCTCGACCATGCCCTCGAGCTGCTGGCGGCGGCGCTCGCCCTGGGGGAGCTGCATGCCGGCTCGCTGATGAGCGGCTTTACCCATCTCCAGCCCGCCCAGCCGGCGACACTTGGCCATTATCTGGCGGGCATCTGCGCCGAGCTCCTGCGCTCCGCGGAGCGGCTCGGCGCGGATTTCGACGAAGTCAACCGTTCTCCCATGGGGGCAGCCGCCGGCTTGGGGACCTCGTTCCCGATTGACCGGGAGCTCACCGCGTCCCTGCTTGGCTTTGCCGAGATCGTCGACAACTCCGTCGACGCCGTGGCCTCTCGCGACTACGCGGTCAACGTGCTCTCGGCGTTGTCGGTGCTCGGGATCGCGTTGACGCGCCTCGCCCTCGATCTCCAGACGTGGGGCAGCCATGCCTACGGTTTTCTCGCTTGGCCGGACGAGTTGGTGAGCACCAGCTCGATCATGCCGCAGAAACGCAACGCCTTCGTCCTGGAGAACATCCGCGGCTTGGCGGGCCATCCTGTTGGCGCCCTGACCGCCATGCTGCTGGCGCTCAAGAACACACCTTTCAGCAACGGCGTGGAGGTCGGCACCGAGGCGGTCTCGCATCTCTGGCCGGCGCTCGGCGGCACCGAGACGGCGCTGCGGCTGACGACCCTGATGCTGCGCGGCGTGGAAGTCAACGTGGAGCGTATGTACGAGTTTCTCGCCGGCGCCGGCACGACGATGACTGCCCTCGCGGACCACCTGGTGGCCCGCCATGGGTTGGCCTTCAGAACCGCTCACGACGCGATCGGCCAGCTCGTCCTGCGCCTGCCGCGGGAGACCCGCGAGTCGCCCGGCGCCATCCTTTCCGCGCTGGGCGAGATCCTCGGCGAGCTCACCGGCCGGGAGATCCGGCTCGACGAGGCCGAGCTCGCCCGGGCCCTCGATCCCACCCATTGCGTGCAGGCCGCGGTGTACGGCGGCGGACCGGCCCCCGAGACCGTGCGAGGTCAGCTCCAGCGCCTGGCGCAGCGCCGCGAGCGCCTTGCGGAGCGTGTCGCCGCGCGGCGGCAGCAGTTGAGCGAGGCGCGAGCGGGACTGCAAACAGAAATCGAATCCATCCTCGACGCAGGCCCGTGGCCGCGAGAGAGACGGAAAATCGAATGAAGGCTGGATCCGTCCTCGAGCTGATGCGGGACACACCGCTGGTGGCGCTCCGGGGCCGGGAGGGTACCCCGCCGAGGGCGCGGCTGTGGGCGAAGCTGGAGTGCGCCATGCCGGGTGCGATGAAGGACCGGGTCGCCCTGTACATGATCGAGCGGGCCGAGGCCGCCGGCCGCCTCCTGCCGGGCGGCGTCATCGTCGAAAGCTCCTCCGGCACCATGGCCGAGGGGCTGGCGCGGGTCGGAATCCTCCGGGGCTATGAGGTGATCATCGTCACCGACCCGCGCATCGACCTGCTGACCCGCAGGAAGCTCGAGTGCCTGGGGGCGAAGCTCGAGATCGTCGAGACCTATCACCCAGAGGGCGGCTGGCAGCTCTCCCGCCTGCAGCGGCTGCAGGAGGTGATGGCCGCCCGCCCGGGCGCCTTCTGGCCCCGCCAGTACGACAGCCCCGACAATGCCGGCGCCTATGAGGACACCCTGGCGCGGGAGCTCCTGGCCGACCTCGGCCCTGGCCTGGCGGCGATCGTCGGCTCCGTCGGCAGCGGCGGCTCGCTCTGCGGCACCGGGCGGACCTTGCGCCGCGAGCTGCCGGGCCTCCGCATCGTCGCCGTGGACGCCGTCGGCTCGGTCCTGTTTCACCAACCGGACCGCAAGCGGCTGCAGAGCGGCCACGGCAACAGCATCATCCCGGGCAATCTCGATTACCGGCTGGTCGACGAGGTGCATTGGGTGGCCGACGGTGAAGCCTTCTGCGCCTGCCGCGAGTTGGCCCGGCGTGAGGGCATCGTGGCGGGCGGCTCGTCGGGGGCCTCCTACCTGGCCGCTTCCTGGGTCGCCTCGCAATTGGCGGCCGACCGCGACGTCGTCGTCCTGCTGCCGGATCGGGGCGACCGCTACTTCGAGACGGTCTACTCCGACGTTTTCCTCCGTGAGCACGGCTTGTGGGGTCAGGGCGCGGCTGCCGCTCCCCAAGCCATCCGCTACGGCGTCGACGTCGCCGAACGGTGGAGCCATTCCGAGCTGCCGCACGACGGCTCGGTTCTCTACCACCTGCCCCAGGTGAGGCGGACGGCGGATCTGGCGCGCGACCTGGGGCTCGAATGACGGCGCAGCACTTCGCGTTCCTCGAGAGCAACACCACCGGCACCGGCGCCTTGGCGGTGCAGCGCCTGCTCGCCCGTGGCGCCCGAGTGACGTTCCTCACCCGCAGCCCGGAGAAGTACCCGTTCCTCGACCCCAGGCCGGCCTCGTTGTCGGTGGTGGAGCTGGACACCAACGTCGTCGAGCAGGTCGCCGCGGGCTTGGCGAGAGTGATGGCGCAGGACGGAATCGACGCCCTGCTGACGTTCTCCGAGTTCTACGTCGCGATCGCCGCGGAAGTGGCGGCGCTGCTCGGCCTGCGCTACCTCTCTCCCGCCGCCGCCCGCATCTGCCGCAACAAGCCGGAGACCCGGCGCGTGCTGCGGGCTGCGGGGCTCGCCGTCCCCGAGTCCCACGTCGTCGCCTCGGAGGACGAGGCCCGCCGGGTGGCGGCGGCGATGCCCTACCCCTGCGTCGTCAAGCCGCCGGCCGACAGCTCGAGCCGGGGAGTCCGCCTGGTGCGCGACGGCCGCGAGCTGCTCGAGCAATTCGCCGTCCTCCATGCCTGGCGGCAGAACGACCGGGGGCAGACCCTGCGGGGCGAGGTGCTCATCGAGAGACTGATCGTCGGCCCCGAGGTGAGCGTTGAGACGCTGACCCTGGCGCCGGGCGAGACGCGGGTGGTCGGCATTACGGCGAAGCATCTTTCGCCGCCGCCGCTCTTCGTCGAGATCGGCCACGACTTCCCGTCGACTCTCGACGCCGAGACCGCCGCGCGTCTCGAGGGCGAGGTGCTGGCCGCTCTCGACGCGGTGGGCTTTGATTTCGGACCTGCTCATACCGAGGTTCGCCTCACCGCCGCCGGGCCGGTGGTGGTTGAGATCAATCCCCGCCTGGCAGGCGGAATGATTCCGGAGCTCGTCCGCCATGCCCGTGGGATCGACCTTCTGGAAGCCCTCCTCGAGCAGGTCGTAGGGCACCCTTTCGACCTCGCCCCGAAGCGGGCTGAGTGGGCGTCGATCCGCTTCCTGCTCGCCGGGCGCCGGGGGCGGCTCGGCGCCACCACCGGCATGGAGGAGGCGTTACGGCTGCCTTCGATCCGGGAGATTTCGCTCGGCAAGGCCGCGGGTGCGGCGGTGCGGCCGGCGGAGGAGGCGGCGGACAGGCTGGGTTACGTGATCGCGAGCGGGCCCTCGCGCGAGCAGGTGCTCGCGGACATCGAAGAGGCTCTGGAGAGAATTCACCTTGCAATCGATCCAGATTGAGCAGCAGCGCCCAGGCCGCTTCGTGGCCGCTGGGGCCGCTGGGGCCGCTCGCAAAGGAGCGGTGCGACCATGAGAAAGTACGTGCTTCTCATCCCGGATGGCGCCAGCGACCTCCAGCGAACGGCTGGACGGTCACCGCTGGCGGATGCCGACATCCCCAACTTCGACTGGCTGGCGGCCGCGGGGGTTTGCGGTCTCATGCAGACCCTCTACCCGGACCTGCCGCGCGGCAGCATCGTGGCGCAGCTGGGAATGCTGGGGTGGGATCCCAGGCTGTACTCCTGCCATGGGCGGTCGGTGTGGGAGCTGCTCGCCCTCGCCGACGTCCAGCTGGGGGCCGACGACCTGGTGTTCCGGGCGAACCTGGTGCGGATGGAGGGCCGGCGGCTCGCCAGCTACAACGCCGACTACATCCTGGACGAACCGGCGGTCGCGCTGATCGACCGGATCAACGGTGAGCTGGCGGCGGAGCACCCCGCCTTTGAGCTTTACCACAACTGCGATTTCCGCAACAGCCTGGTGGTGCGCCGCGCCGCGATCGATCCCGACCTGATGGTTTGCCCGGAGCCTCACGAGCATGAGGGGACGGAGTTCGACGTGTCGCGGCTGATCGCCGGCCGCGATCCCGCGAGCGCAGCCCTGGCGTCGCGGCTCAACCTGTACCTGCTGCGCATCGCCGAGATTCTGGCCGCCGAGCGGGCGAACATGATCTTTCCCTGGAGCGCGGGCCGCGCCTTCACCCTGCCCAGGTTGCGGGAGAACACGGGCTTCGAGGGCCGTGCCGCCATCGTCGGCTGCATGGACTTCCTCCAGGGCATCGCCAAAGTCGGCGGCCTCGAGTTCTTCAAGGTGGGCAACGGCCGGCCCGACACCGACTACGCCGCCAAGGGCGCGAAAGTCACAGCGCTGCTCGAAGCGGGTTTCTCGCTGGTCATCTGCCATGCCAACTCTCCCGACGAGGCTGCCCACATGCGGGACCGCGAGATGAAGATTCGCTGCCTGGAGGCCATCGATCGGCACATCGTGGCGCCGGTGATCGATTACTTCCGGGCCCGCCCTGAGGAGCTGGGAGGCGTTCTGCTGGCGCCTGACCACTACACCAACCTGCTGATCGGCAACACCAGGGCGGAGGCCCATTCCATCGACCCGGTCCCGTTCGCCCTCTGGAACGGCCGCGATCGGGACGGCGTGGCGGTGTTCACCGAAGACGCCATGGTCACAGGCCATTACGCCGAGCCCCCGGTCAGCCATCTCCGCCTGCTCACGCTTCTGGGCGTGACCGACGGCAGCCGTGGCGCAGGCGGGGAGCTGGCAGATGGGCAGCTCGAGCCCTTCCAGGAACAGGAAGAGGTTGAAGAAACGCTCGCTGAAACACGAGAGGCTCCAATTTCGTAGGCAAGAAGGAGCGCTCCCGGCGGGCAGACCGTCGACTGGAGTCACAACGATGAGAGGAGAAAACCTGATGAATCCCCGGTTCCGTACGGTTGCTCAATGGACCCTCTGCCCTTTGGCCTTGTTTTCGTTGGCTGTTCCCGGCTTCGCAGCGGCCGAGGGTGCCGGCGCGAGCCGGCAGTTCACCGTCGGCCCGCAAGGGCGCGTGACCCTGCGCTCGGACCTCGGCACGGTCGAGGTCTACGCTGGCACCGCCGCGACCGCACAGGTGGAGCTCGTGTACTCGCCAGTGGGTCCCAAGGGACAGGACAATGCCAACTCCCTCGACGTCAAGTTCGTGCAGAACGACGACGAGCTGCGCATCGAGGCTCACCTCAAGCCCAAGGCCCGGCCGTTCCCGATCCAATACCGGATCTCGGTCCCGACGGGGTTTGCCGCGGATATCGAGACCTCGGGAGGCAACATTTCGGTGCGCGACCTGCAAGGCAGCGTGCGGGTCAAAACCTCTGGCGGGAACTTGAGCCTGGCGCGCGTCGGAGGAGCCGTGACGGCGAGCACCGACGGCGGCAATATCGAGGTCGAGGAGCTCCTCGGAGGCGCCAAGGTCCGCACCTCCGGAGGCGGGATCACGGCGCGCCTCTCCGGGCAGCCCCGCCAGGAGGTACAACTGACCAGCTTCGGGGGTAACGTCGTCGTTGTGCTGGGTTCGGCGACCGCGGTTGACGTGGATGCCGTGGCCCACGGCGGCACCGCCACCGCGCCTTCGCAGTTCAAGCTCCGCAGCGACCGGGATGCCACCGAGCTCTCTGGCGCGGTCAATGGCGGCGGTCCGCATCTGACGGTGCGGTCCTCGGGCGGCAACATCTCCCTGCGAGAGGGGGAGTGACGGTGCGCCGGCGACTGCAGCGAGCCCTTCTTGGTGTCGTCGCCGGCGTTGCCGCGGCGGTCCTGCTCGGCGCGGGTGGCGCCGCGCGGGCTCAGTCCGTAGCGCCACCCTCTGCCGCGACCGCCCCGTCGGTGGCTGCGGCGCCGGTCCCAGGGCCGGCGGCGACTCCGGCGCCTGCGGCACCCCCCGTCCTCAACCTTGCGGGCAAGGACATCGAGCCCTTGCGGGAGGCTTTCAACGCTGACAAGGATCGGGTCCGCGTCGTTCTCCTGCTGTCCCCTGGCTGCCAGCACTGCCTGGAAGCCGCCCGCGAGGTGGGCGGCGTGCTGAATGGAATCGCCGGCGATCAGGTGCGGGTGCTGGTGGTTTGGCTGCCGCTGCTGAGCAAGGACGACTACGAGCTGGCCAAGACCGCTGCCGCTTCGCTTACCGACCGCCGGGCGGCACATTTCTGGGACCCGGCGCGCGTCCTGGCCCTGGAATATGGCAACTCGCTGGCGTTGCCGCAGGAGTACAAGTACAAGTTCGCCGTCGACGTGTTCCTGATTTTTGATCCCGGCACCCTGTGGAGCGCCACCAGCGTACCGGCGCCCAGTGCCTGGCTGCACAAGTTGGGCGAGGATGAAAGGAAGTTTGACGCCGGCAAGCTCGAGAGCGAGCTGCGCAAGCGGCTGCGGGCTTCGCCGGCGTCAGCAGGAGGGGCCGGCCTCTGACCTGTCTCGAGCTGAGCCCCGAGAGATTTCGCGCCGATCCACTCGAGCGCTGCTCGACGCTGGTGGAAGTCCTGCGCCAGCGGGCGAGCGTTGCGGGAGCTTGGCGTGTCTACACTTTTCTCGGCGATGGCGAGAACCCATCGGCAGCGCTCACCTGCGGCGAGCTCGATTTGCGGGCTCGCGCTCTCGCCAGCCGCCTCCAGGCGCGCGGCCTCGCCGGCGAGCGGGTGTTGCTTCTCTACCCGCCAGGGCTCGACTACGTCGTCGCCTTCTGGGGCTGCCTCTACGCCGGAGCGGTCGCGGTGCCCGCCTACCCGCCCAGCGCCAACCGCGGCCACGCGCGGGTGAAGGCGATGGCGGCCGACGCCGGCGCGCGGGCGGCCCTGATCACGGGGTCCCTGTGGCGCCGCCTGGGCCGCCGCCTCGCGGCCTCCGACCTCGGCGTCGCCGAGTGGATCGTCACCGACGATCTCGATCCTGGCGAGGCCGCGCAGTGGCAGGATCCAGGCGTCACCGCCGGCTCCCTGGCTTTCCTGCAGTACACCTCGGGCTCGACCTCGACGCCGAAGGGCGTGATGGTGCATCACGGCAATTTGCTGGAGAACGAACGGAGCATACGGCTGGCCTTCGGTCAGTCCGACGCTTCGGTGATCGTCGGCTGGCTGCCCCTTTACCACGACATGGGGCTGATCGGTAACGTGCTCCAACCCCTGCTGATCGGCGCCTCCTGCATCCTGATGCCGCCGCTCGCTTTCCTGGAACGGCCGCTGCGCTGGCTGTCGGCGATCAGCCGCTACCGGGCCACCACCAGCGGCGGTCCGAACTTCGCCTACGAGCTGTGCGTGCGCAAGATCTCCCGCGAGGATCGCGAGGGGCTCGATCTGAGCTGTTGGAGCAGTGCCTTCAACGGCGCCGAGCCCGTGCGCGGCGAGACGCTCGATCGTTTCAGCGCGGCCTTCGCGCCGTGCGGTTTCCGGCGGCAGGCCCTGTACCCGTGCTACGGCCTCGCCGAGGCAACGCTCTTCGTCAGCGGCGGCGCTCCGGGAGCGGCGCCGGTGGTGCGCCACGTTGCGGCAAGCGCTCTCGAGCGGCACCGGGTGGCCGCCATGGACGCCGCCCACCCGGAGGCGCGCCAGCTGGTTGGCTGCGGCCACGCCTGGGGGGGAGCCGAGATACGGATCGTCGAGCCCGAGGCGGCTCGGGAGTGTCCGGCCGGTGGCGTGGGCGAGATCTGGGTGGCGGGCCCCAGCGTCGCCGGCGGCTACTGGAACCGGCCGCAGGAGTCCGAGCGCACCTTCCGCGCCAAGCTCGCGGGCGTCGCCGATAGGGTGTTCCTGCGCACCGGCGACCTGGGCTTCCTGCTGGGTGGCGAGCTGTTCGTCACCGGGCGCCTCAAGGACCTGATCATCATCCGGGGCCGCAACCACTATCCCCAGGACCTCGAGCTGACGGCGCAGCGCAGCCATTCGGCCCTACGGCCGCGAGGCGGCGCCGCCTTCTCCGTTGAAGCCGACGGCGAGGAGAGGCTGGTCGTCGTGCACGAGCTCGAGCGGCATCGCGAGGGCGAGGCCGAGACGGCGGGTGGGGCGGTGCGCCGGGCCCTGGCGGAGGACCACGACGTCCAGGCTCACGAGGTGGTGCTCGTCGCCGCCGGCGGGGTTGCCTTGACTTCCAGCGGCAAGGTGCGGCGCCAGGCCTGCCGTGACGACTATCTGGCGGGGCGGCTACCCGTCGTCTGGCGAAGCGGGGACGGCGGCGAGGGCGCCGGTGTGGCGTCCGCGCCCGCGCTCGACGCGAAGGGCCTGCTGGCCGTCGAGCCGGCGCTGCGCCGGGATCGCCTCGCCGCCGATCTGCGGCAGCGGGCGGCGCGGGTGCTGCGCATGCCGGCCGCGAGCCTGAACGAGGCCGGACCTCTCATCGCCGCAGGTCTCGACTCGCTGGCCGCCACGGAGCTTCGCGGCGAGCTGGAAGGGGCATTCGGCGCCCCGGTCTCGCTGTCCGGACTCCTTGCCGGAGCCAGCCTGAACGAGCTTGCCTTGGAGCTCCTCGGCTGGCTGGAGCGCGGCGCCGGCGCTTTGTCGGAAGAGGCGGCGGACGAGGCGAAAGATGCGGAAACGGCGGCGACTCCCCTCCCGGGCGGCCGGCCATTCCCCTTCTCCCATGGGCAGAAGGCGCTCTGGTTCCTCGACCGGCTGGCGCCCGGCAACGCCGTTTACAACATCGCTGCCGCCGCCCAGGTCCAGGGCGAGGTCGACGAGGCCGCCCTGCGCCGCGCCCTGGCGGGGGTCGTCACGCGCCACGCCGAGCTACGGGTGGTCTTCGCGGAGCCGGACGGCGAGCCGGTACAGACCGTCGAGGCGGCGTCCGCGGCCGAGCTCCTCGCCGTCGACGGCACGGGTTGGAGCGACGCCGAGCTGCGGGCCGGGCTGGCCGACGTGGCGTATCGTCCTTTCGACCTCGCCCGCGGTCCGCTGCTGCGCCTGGCCCTCTTCCGCCGCGGCGGCCAGGGGAGCATCGTGGCCCTCGCGGTGCACCACTTGGTGGCCGACTTCCAGTCGCTCGCGGTGTTGTTGCGCGACCTCGGCGACGGCTACCTGGGCAGGGAGGTGGCACCGCCGCCGCGCCGCGGCTACCACGACTTCGTGACCTGGCAGGAGCAGCTGCTGGCGGGGCCTCGAGGCGAGCGGCTGTGGGCGTATTGGCAGCAGCGGCTGTCCGGCCTGCGCGAGCTCGAGCTGCCGGTCGACCGTACCCGGCCGGCGGTCCAGACGTACCGCGGGGCGTCCCGGCTGCTGCGTCTTGCGCCCGAGCTGTCAGCGGCGTTGTGCACCCTGGCGCGGGAGGCGGAGTGCACGGTGTTCGTGGTGCTGCTGGCAGCCTTCCAGACCCTCCTCTACCGTGCTACCGGCCAGCGGGACGTGGTGGTGGGGTCGCCCGCCTCCGGCCGCTTCCGCCGCGAGCTCCAGGACGTGGTGGGCTACTTCGTCAACCCGCTGCCCTTGCGCTCCGATCTGAGCGGCGACCCGGCGTTCGGTGAGCTGCTGGCTCAAGTCCGCAGCCGCGTCCTCGAGGGGCTCGAGCACCAGGCCTTCCCGTTCACCCTGATGGCGGAGAGGCTGCAGCCGCTGCGGGACCCGGCCCGGCCGCCGCTGTTCCAGGTCCTCTTTGCCTTCCAGGGGCCGGACCCGCCGGGGCTGCGCGGGATGTCCGCCTTCGCCCTGGGCGAGGAGGGCTTCCGGCTGGAGCTGGGCGGCCTCGAGCTCACCTCGCTGCACCTCCCCGACCCTCGCGAGCCCTTCGACCTGACGCTGGCCGCGGCGGCGAGCGGCGACGGCTTCTCGTTGTCGCTGCGCTACAACCGCGATCTCTTCGACGCCGTGACGGTCGAGCGAATGGCGGGCCACCTGGCGACGCTGCTGCGGGTGGTTGCCGCAGACCCGGAGAGCCGGGCCGGCGCACTGCCGCTGCTGGCCGTGGCGGAGCGGTTCCAGTTGACGGTCGAGTGGAACGCGGAAGTGCTGCCGATTGGCGGGGAGACGCTCCTTCACCATGCCTTCGAGGCCCAGGCCCGGCAGACGCCGGAGCGAGAGGCCGTCGTCTGGGGCGGCGAGAGCGTGACCTATTCCGGGCTCGACGAGAGGGCCAGCGCGCTGGCGCGCTGGCTCGTGGCCGCCGGCGTCGGTCCGGAAGTGCGGGTCGGGGTCTGCCTGGCGCGGACGCCCGACCTGGTGGCGACTCTCCTCGCGGTGCTCAAGGCGGGCGGCGCCTTCGTCCCCCTGGACGCGGCCTATCCCGCCTCCCGCATCGGGTTCATGCTGCGCGACGCCGGGGTGGCGGTGGTCGTCTCCGACCGACGCTCGGCGGCGGCCCTGCCGGCGGACGACGCGACGGCACGGCTCCTGCTCGACGACGGGCCGGTGCTCGCGGGCGCCTCCGGCCGGCCTGCCGGCCAGCCGGACCCGGTCAACCTCGCCTATGTGATCTACACCTCGGGCTCGACCGGCAGGCCGAAGGGGGTCGCGATCGAGCACCGTTCGGCGACAGCCCTTCTCGCCTGGGCCGGCGAAACCTTTCGCCCGGCGGAAGTGGCGGCCGTCCTGGCTTCGACCTCGATCTGTTTCGATCTCTCCATCTTCGAGCTGTTCGTTCCGCTCAGCCGTGGCGGTACGGTGATCCTGGCCGGCAACGTGCTGGAGCTGGCCGCGCTGCCCGCCCGCCACCAGGTGAGCCTGATCAACACCGTCCCCTCCGCGATGGCGGAGTTGCTGCGCAACGGCGGGCTCCCGGCCTCGGTTCTCACCGTCAACCTGGCGGGCGAGCCCCTGGCCCGCGCGCTGGTCGACGCCGTTCTCCGCCAACCGGCCGTCGAGCGTGTTCTCAACCTGTATGGTCCCTCCGAGGACACCACCTATTCGACCTGGACCCTGGCCGGGCCGGGGAAGGGCGGGGCGCCGACCATCGGCCGGCCGATCGCCAACGGCCGAGCCTATCTGCTGGACGAGCGGCTGGAGCCGTTGCCGATCGGGATCGTGGGTGAGCTGCTTCTGGGCGGTCCAGGGCTTGCGAGAGGTTACCTGGGCCGGCCGGACCTCACGGCCGAGCGGTTCATCCCTGACCCGTTCAGTGCCGACCCTGGCGGCCGGCTCTACCGCACCGGCGACCTGGCCCGCTTCCGGTCTGACGGCGAGCTGGATTTCCTCGGGCGCGCCGATCTCCAGGTCAAGATTCGCGGCTTCCGCATCGAGATCGGCGACATCGAGGCGGCGTTGCGCTCCTGTCCGCAGGTGGCGGACGCAGCGGTGGCGGCGCATCGGGACCCGCAAGGCGATCTCTCCCTGGTGGCCTACTGGGTGCGGGCCGAGGGGCGAGGAGCCCCGGCGGCGGAGCTGGGCGAGCTTCTGCGCCGTCAGCTCCCGGCCTACATGGTGCCCTCGCTCTGGGTCGAGCTGGCGGCGCTACCGCTGACGCCGAACGGCAAGCTCGACCGCCTCGCGCTGCCCGCGCCGGAGCGGTCCACGGCGGTAGCGCCGCAGCGCGACGTCCGGACCCAGGCGGTCGCCGAGCTGTTGCGGGAGCTCTGGGCGGAGCTGCTGGGACGGTATCCGGAGCCGGACGAGAGCTTCTTCGATCTCGGCGGCCACTCGCTGGCGGCGATGCGTCTGGTGTCGCGGGTGCACTCGGCGTTCGGCGTCGACCTCGGCCCTGCCGCCGTTCTGGAGACGCCGACGCTGGCCGGTCTGGCGGCCCGCATCGAGGCAGCCCTGGGGGGGGCGCGGCCGGCGGAGCCAGGACTCGTTCGCATGCCGCGCACCGCCGAGCTGCCGCCCTCGTTCGCCCAGCAGCGTCTCTGGTTCCTGGACCAGATGCGGCCGGGGTGTACCGCCTACTCGATGCCGGCCGTGCTCCATCTGGCCGGTGCGCTGTGCGCGCCGGCCCTGGCGTGGAGCGTCGCCGGCATCGTCGGTCGCCACGAGGGGCTGAGGACCGTCTTTCCGGTGCGCGAGGGACGGCCTTGCCAGGTCGTCCTGGCGCCGTCGTCCTATTCATTCCCGACCGTCGATCTCGGCAGCCTCGACCCGGCGCGGCGCGCCGCCGAGGCTCTCAGGCTGGCGACGGCGGAGGCTTCCTACCCCTTCGACCTTGCAGGCGGTCCACTGCTGCGTTGCCGGCTGCTGCGCCTGGGCGCGGAAGAGCACGAGCTGCTGCTCAATTTCCACCACATCGTTTTCGACGGCTGGTCGATGGAGATCTTCGCCCGCGAGCTGGGAGCGTTCTATTCGGCAGCCCTGACGGCTGTCCTTCCCACCCTCCCCGAGCTGCCCGTCCAATACGCCGACTACGCGCTCTGGCAGCGCGCCTGCCTGGCGGGAGAGGCGCGAGCGGAGCGGTTGGGCTTCTGGAAGGAGCGGCTTGCCGGTGCGCCGCCGCTCGAGCTCCCCACCGACCTTCCGCGGCCCGCCGCCGGCTCCCTCCGCGGCGCCGCCGAGACGGTGGTGATTGCGCCCGACCTCGCCGCCGCCCTGAGGGGACTGGCTCGGGCGCAGGCCGTCACCCCGTTCATGGTCTTCCTGACCTCGTTCCTGGTGCTTTTCTCCAGGTACTCGGGGCAGGACGACGTGTGTGTGGGGTCGCCGGTCGCCGGCCGCACCCGGGAGGAGCTCGAGGAGCTGATCGGATTCTTCGTCAACATGGTCGTGCTGCGCACCGATCTGGGCGGCGATCCGGCCTTCGGCGAGGCGCTGGGCCGGGTACGCCGGACGGCGCTGGCGGCCTACGTTCATCAGGACCTGCCATTCGAGCTGCTGGTCGAAGAGCTGCAACCGGAGCGGGGCCTCGGCCGGCAGCCGTTCTTCGCGGTGGTGGTCGCGCAGAGCCCCGCCCTGCCGGAGCCCCACCTGGCGGGGCTGCGCGCGACGCCGGTCGAGATCGCGACCCGCCACGCTCGCTTCGACCTGACCGCCCTGGTGCGGGAATCGGCCGGCGGGTTCACCCTTACCCTCGAGTACAGCACCGACCTCTTCACCCGGTTGACCCTTCGCCGCTTCCTGCACCAGGTGGAGAGTCTGCTGGCCGCCGCCGCCGCGCAGCCGGCGAGGCGCCTGTCCGAGCTCTCGCTGCTCGACCGGCCCGAGCGCCATCAGGTCTTGGTGGAGTGGAACGACAGCGCCGCCGAGGTGACGGATGGCCGCTGCGTCCACGAGCTTTTCGCGGCACAGGCGCGAAGACATCCGGCCCGGCTGGCGGTGGAGCAGGGCGAACGGCGCCTGACCTATGGTGAGCTCGCGGTTCAGGCCGACCGGCTGGCGCTACGACTGCGCGCGTTGGGAGTCGGTCCGCAGGTGCGGGTCGGCCTCTGTGTCGAGCGTTCGCCGGAGTTGCTCGTCGGCGCCCTGGCGGTGCTCAAGACGGGAGGAGCCTTCGTGGCGTTGGATCCCGGCTCTCCCGCCGAGCGGCTCGCTTACGCGCTACGCGACAGCGCCGCCGCCGTACTTCTTGCACGCGAGCCACAATCCCTGGCCGCCATGGCTGGCGTCGTGGCTCTTCCACTCGACGCGGGCGGGCCGGCGCCAGCCCCGGCCGGCTGGGAGGAGGCGCGGCGAGCGGACCTGGACGACACGGCCTACGTGATCTACACCTCCGGCTCGACGGGCCGTCCCAAAGGGGTCGAGATCAGCCACCGTTCCCTGGCGAACCTGGTGGCTTGGCATCGCCGCACCTATGCCGTAACGGCGGAGGACAGGGCGAGCCTGCTCGCCGGAACGGGGTTCGACGCCTCGGTCTGGGAGGTCTGGCCGTACCTGGCGGCGGGTGCCTCCCTGCACGTTCCCGCGACGGAGGTGCTGGCCGTTCCGGCCGAGCTCTGGCGTTGGCTTGCCGCGCGCCGGGTGACGATGTCGTTCCTGCCCACGCCCCTCTTGGAAGCGGCCCTGGGGGAAGACCTGCCGCCTCTCACCCTGCGCGCCGCGCTCACCGGCGGCGACCGTCTCCACCGTCTACATCGGCACCTGCCCCAGGCGCTGTTCAACCACTACGGTCCGACCGAGAGCACGGTGGTGACGACCTGCGCGCGGGTGACGGCCGGGAGCGTCGGCGAGCCGTCCATCGGGCGGCCGATCGACAACACCCGCGCCTACGTCCTCGACCGTCATCTGCGGCCTCTGCCCGCCGGGGCGACCGGCGAGCTCTGTGTCGCGGGCGCCGGGCTGGCGCGTGGCTACCTAGACCGCCCGGAGCTGACGGCCGAGCTCCTGGTCCCCGATCCATTCGGCGGCCAGCCGGGAGAGCGCATGTACCGTACCGGCGACCTCGTTCGCCTGCGGCCGGACGGCCTGCTCGACTTCATCGCGCGGCGCGACCATCAGGTGAAGATCCGCGGCCACCGCATCGAGCTGGGAGAGGTCGAGTCAGCCCTGGGGGACCACCCCGGGGTGCGCGAGGCCGCCGTCACCGTGATCGACGTTGCAGGGAGCCGCGAGCTGGCCGCTCACGTCGTGCTGCACGCCGGCTGGGAGGTGGCCGCGAGCGATTGGCAGCCATTTCTGCGCTCCCGGCTGCCGGAGTACATGGTGCCGCGGCGAATCGTTCCCCTCTCCGCGCTGCCGCTGACGGCGAACGGCAAGGTGGATCGGCGCGCCCTGGCGTCGATCAGCGCCGCGGCCGCCGCGGAAGGCACCGCTGCCGGGCCACGCAACGCGGTCGAGGCGGTGCTGGCGGAGATCTGGGGCGACTTGCTGGGGCTCGAGCGGGTGGACGTTTTCACCAGCTTCTTCGAGCTCGGGGGGCACTCACTGCTGATCGGCCGCCTGCTGGCGCGGGTGCGCGAGGTATTCGGCGTCGAGCTGCCGGTGCGCAGCCTGTTCGAATCCCCGACCGTCGCCGAGCTCGCGGTGAGCGTCGTTCAGCATCTCGTGGAGCAGGAGGGCGGAGCCATCGGCCAGGAGCTGGCTGCAATGGGGATCGCTGAGGACGGCGCGCAAGGCGCGCGGGAGGCCCTCCTTGGCTGAGCTGGCGAAGGCCATTGAGGGCTTGTCGGCGCCGGAGCTGAACGCCCTGCTGTCCCGCTTGCGCGCCAAGAAGGGGCAGGCGGACGCCGATCGGATCGAGTGCCAGCCCCGCAACGGAACGCCATTTCCGCTCTCGTTCGGGCAGCAGAGGATCTGGTTCCTCGCTCAGCTCGATCCCGGCAACCCGGCCTACAACGTGGCCGGCGCCATTACCATCGAGGGGCCGCTGCGGGCAGGTGTTCTCGCGCTCGCCCTGCGCGAGGTGGTAAGCCGGCATGAGGCGCTGCGAGCTCGTTTCCCCTTCCAGGGGGGGCAGCCGGTTCAGGTGGTGGAGGAACCGGGCGGGCTCGATCTGCCGTTGGTCGACCTCGGCGGGTTGCCGCTCGTGCGGCGCCGGATGGCCGTGCGGTCCCTGGAGAGGGAGGCGGCCCGGCGTCCGTTTCATCTCGAGGAGGGCGGGCTCCTCCGCGTCGTCCTGCTGCGGCTGGCGGAGCACGAGCACCGGCTGCTCCTGGTTTTGCACCACATCGTCGCCGATGCCTGGTCTGCCGGGCTGCTGATGCAAGAGCTGGGTAGCCTCTATGGGGCCTTCGCCTGCGGTGAGCCCTCACCGCTGGCGGAGCTGCCTGTCCAGTATGTCGACTTCGCCGTCTGGCAGCGACAGCATCTGCTGGAGCGGCAGGAGCGGCAGCTCGAGTTCTGGCGCCGGCATCTGGCGGAGCTGCCGGCTCTGGAGCTGCCGGCCGACCGCTTGCGGCCGGCGGCGCAGAGCCTCCGCGGTGCCAGGCAGCCGCTGTCGCTGCCGGCGCCGGTGGCGGCGGCTCTCGCACGGTTCGACGTCGACAGGGTGACGCCGTTCGTGGCGCTGATGTCCGTCTTCGCGACGCTGCTGCTGCGCTACAGCGGACAGGAGGATGTCGCGGTGGGAGCGCCGGTTTCCAGTCGCAGGCTGACGGCGCTCGAAGGCTCGATCGGCTTCTTCGCCAACACCCTGGTTCTGCGTACCGACCTGGCGGGAGATCCCAGCTTCCGCGAGCTGATGAAAGGCGTCCGCGACTCGGTCGCGGAGGCCCTGTCGCATCAGGATCTGCCTTTTGAGAGGTTGGTCGAGGAGCTGGCCGTGCAGCGCGAGCTGGGCCATAGTCCGTTGGTGCGGGCGATGTTCGCCTTCCAGAGTGCGCCGCTGGTGTTGGAGCTGAGCGGCCTGGCGCTCCAGCTCGAGGACGTCGACAACGGCACGGCCAAGCTCGACCTGCTGCTCAACCTCGTCCGCTCTCCCGCGGGCTTCTCCGGCTACTTCGAGTACAGCACCGACCTCTTCGACGCGCCCACCATCGCTCGCGCCGCCGGTCACTTCCGGCGGCTCGTCGAAGCGGCCGTGACCACGCCCGATCTCCGGCTCTCGGAGCTCGCCATGCTCGGCGTGGAGGAGCGTTGGCAGCTTCTCGCCGAATGGAACGACACGGCAGTGCCGACGGCGGGCACGGGGACGCTCCACGAGATGTTCGAGCTGCAGGCGGCGCGGACTCCCGACGCTCTGGCGGTGGCCGGCCGGGAGGCGCGCCTGACCTACCGCGAGCTCGGCGCCCGCGCCCGGCAGTTGGCGAGCTTCCTGCACGCCCAGGGCGTCGGGCCGGAGACGGCGGTTGCCATCTGTCTCGAGCGCAGTTGTGACATGGTGGTGGCCATCCTCGGCGTCCTCGCCACGGGCGGCGCCTATGTCCCGTTGGACCCCTCGTATCCCGCCGATCGGCTGGCGTTCATGCTGGCGGACAGCGGCGCCGCCGTCGTGATCTCCCGCGCGAGTCTGCGGCCCGCGGCCGGGCCGGGTGGCGCTCGGACCGTCCTTCTCGATACCCACCGCGAAGCACTGGCGGCGGCATCGCCCGATCTACCGGCGGGGCTCGGGGGTCCCGACCACCTGGCTTACATCATTTACACCTCGGGCTCGACCGGCAGGCCCAAGGGCGTCACCATTCGGCATGGGAGCGCCGTGGCCCGTATGGGCTGGGCCGCGCGGGCCTTCTCCGTCACCGAGATCGCGGGGGTCCTGGCTGCGACTTCCATCTGCTTCGACCTTTCCATCTTCGAGCTGTTCGTGCCGCTTACCCGGGGTGGGACGGTGATCCTGGCAGACAACGTTCTCGAGCTCCCCGAGCTGCCGATGCGCGGCGAAGTGACCCTGCTCAACACCGTGCCTTCGGCGATGGCCGAGCTGGCCCGCGGCGGTGCCCTGCCGGCCTCGCTGCGCGTCATCAACCTGGCCGGCGAGGCTTTTCCGCCAGCCCTCGCCGGGGCCCTGGCAGCGCAGGCTCCGGATTGCCGGCTCCTCAATCTCTATGGTCCCTCCGAGGACACTACCTACTCGACCTGGGCGACGGTAAGCGGCGCGGATCTCCGCCCGCCCGCAATAGGCCGGCCGCTGGAGGGAACGTGCAATCACGTCCTGGGGCGCCGGCTCGAGCTCGCTCCGCTCGGCGCCTCCGGCGAGCTCTACATCGGCGGCGAGGGCCTGGCACGCGGCTATTTCCGGCGGCCGGAGCTGACCGCCGAGCGGTTCATCCCCGATCCTTTTGCCGCCGCGGCGGGCGGCCGCCTCTACCGTACGGGCGACTTGGCCCGCCGGCGGCCGGATGGCAGCCTCGAGTTCCTCGGCCGCCTCGATCATCAGGTCAAAGTGCGCGGCTTTCGCATCGAGCTGGGAGAGGTCGAGGCCGCGCTGGCGGCGCTGCCGCAGATCCGCGAGGCGGTGGTCGTCGCGCTGGGCGAAGGCGGGCAGGCCAGGCTGGTGGCCTACGTCGTTCCCGCGGGCGCGGGGATCGACCCTGCGGAGCTGCGGGCCGCGCTGGCGCGGCGGCTGCCGGCTCCCATGGTGCCGAGCCTCTTCGTCGCGCTCCCCGAGTTGCTTCACACTCCCAACGGCAAGATCGACCGCCGCGCCCTACCGGTTCCGGTGGATGCGGATTCGCCGCCGGCGAGCGCCACCGGTCCGCGCAACCCGGTCGAGGAGATGGTCGCCACAATCTTTGCCGAGCTTCTCGGCCGCGAGCGCGTCGGAATCTTCGACAGCTTCTTCGATCTTGGCGGCCACTCCCTGCTGGTCACCCGCCTGGTGTCGCGCCTTGGTGACGCCTTCCAGACGCAGCTGCCGGTGCGCGCCATCTTCGAGACGCCGACTGCGGCGGCACTGGCCGAGCGGCTCGACAGCGAGCTGCGACGCCTTCCTGTGCCGCCGGTCCAGCCGGGGCCACGGCCCGTCGATCCGCAGCTCTCCTTCGGCCAGGAGCGGCTCTGGTTCCTGCACCAGATGGCGCCGGAGAGCGCGCTCTACAACCTTCCTTTCGCGTTGCGCCTGCGGGGGCCGCTGGAGGTGGCGGCGCTCTTTGCCGGGCTCGCCGCCGTGTCGTTACGCCATGAGTCCCTGCGCACCAGCTTCGCGGTGATCGATGAGCGGCCGGTGCAGCGGATCGCGCCAGAGGCCGCCTTGCCGCCGGCGGTTTGCGACCTTGCTGCGCTCCCGGTCCAGGCGCGGGAATGGGAGACGCAGCGCCTCACCGCCGCCGAGGCGCGGCGCCCTTTCGACCTCGCTCGGGGGCCTCTCGCCCGCTGCCAGCTCGTCCGCCTGGCAGCAGAGGATCACCTCCTGCTGCTCAACCTGCACCATGCCATCTGCGATGGCTGGTCGCTCGGCATTCTGGTCCGCGAGCTAGGAGTCCTTTACCGGGCAGCCGGCCGGCCGTCGCCGCTCGTGCCCCTGCCGGTGCAGTACATCGACTACGCCCGCTGGCAGCGTGAGTGGTTGCGGGGCGAGGTGCTCGAGGAACAGCTCGCCTATTGGCGCCGGAGACTGGCCATGCCGCCGGTGCTCGACCTGCCGACGGACCGGCCGCGGCCGGCTCGCCGGGCAGGCAGGGGCGGAACGCTCGCGGTGGAGCTGCCGGGCGAGTTGGTGCAGGCTCTCCGTGAGCTCGGACGGATCGAGGGCGTCACCCTTTTCATGGTGATCTTGGCCGGCTTTCAGGCCCTTCTCACCCGCCACGCCGGCTGCTCCGACGTGGCGGTCGGGGCACCGATCGCCCATCGCGCACGCCCTGAGCTCGAAGGGCTGATCGGGTTCTTCGTCAACACCCTCGTGCTGCGCGTTGACCTGGCGGGCGATCCACCTCTGCGCGGACTGCTGGCGGCGGTTCGCGAGACGGCGCTCGGCGCTTACAGTCACCTGGATCTGCCGTTTGAGAAGCTGGTCGAGGAGCTGCAGCCGGAGCGCGACGCGAGCCGTACTGCCTTCATCCAGTGCGTGCTGGTGCTCCAGAACGTCCCCCTGGGCGCCCTGGAGCTGCCAGGAGTACGCTGCGAGGCCGCAGAGGTGCCCACCGGAACCGCCAAATTCGACCTGACGCTCGGTTTGCGCGAGAGCGGGCAGGGGCTCACCGGCGTGCTGGAGTACGACCGCGACTTGTTCGACGCCGCCACCGTGCAGCGGCTGATGGGTCAACTCCAGAACCTTCTTTGGAGCGGTGTGAGGGATCCCGCCGTCCGGCTCTCGGGTTTGTCGACCCTCTCGGCGGCTGAAGCGCATCAGATCGGTGCCGAATGGAACGATGCGGGCCGACGGTTCGACGCCGGCGACGGTTGCCTGCACTTCTTGTTCGAGGCACAGGTCCGGCTCACACCTGGGGCCATGGCGCTGGTCGCCGCGGGCGAAACCCTGTCCTACTCCGAGCTCAACGCGCGCGCCAATCAGCTTGCCCGCCGTCTCCGCCGGCTGGGCGTCGGCTACGGGGACCGGGTCGGCCTCTGCCTTCAGCGCTCCGCCGGCATGGTGGTGGGACTCCTCGCCGTGCTCAAGGCGGGGGCCGCCTACGTTCCGCTCGACCCCGACAACCCGCGGGAGCGCTTGGCCTTCATGCTTGCTGATTCCAGAGTCCGGGCGCTCGTCACCCAGTCGGAAGCGTTGGCATCGTTGCCCGCGGCCGACGGTGGGTCGGGGCTGCTCGTCCTTTATCTCGACACGGATGGCGAGCTGCTCGCCCGGGAGAGCACCGCCGACCTCGAGTCCTTCCCATCCGGCGGCGCGCTCGCCTACATGATCTACACCTCCGGCTCGACCGGCCGGCCCAAGGGAGTGGAGAGCTCTCACCGCGGCATTGTCAACCGGCTGCTCTGGATGCAGGAGACCTTTCCCCTGCAAGGCTGCGATCGGGTCCTGCAGAAGACTCCCTTCAGCTTCGACGTGTCGATTCCGGAGCTGTTCTGGCCGCTGCTCGCCGGTGCCCGGCTGGTGGTCGCCCGGCCGGGCGGTCATCAGGACCCTGCCTACCTGGCGCAACTGATCGCCGACCAGGGGGTGACCACCGCCCACTTCGTCCCTTCCATGCTCCAGGCTTTCATCGAGGAGCCGGGGGTCCGGCGCTGCCGCTCCCTGCGTCTGGTGATGGCGAGCGGCGAGGCCTTGCCCTTCGAGCTCAAGGAGCGCTTTTTTGCCCGTTTCGCCGGCGTGGCGGAGATCGCGCTTTTCAACCTCTACGGTCCGACCGAGGCGTCCGTCGAGGTGACGTTTCATCGTTGCGTGGCCGGCGGCGACCGCGAAGCGGTGCCGATCGGCCGCCCCGTGGCGAACACTCGCATCCACCTGCTGGACCGCCATGGCCGACTGGTCGCGCTCGGCGTGACCGGGGAGCTTCATATCGCCGGCTTGCAGGTCGCGCGGGGCTACCTCGGCCGGCCGGACCTCACGGCGGAACGCTTCGTGCCCGATGCCCTGGGCCGGGAGCCAGGCGCGCGCCTCTATCGGACGGGCGACCTGGCTCGCCATCTCCCGAGCGGCGAGATCGAGTACCTGGGCCGCACCGATCATCAGGTGAAGCTGCGCGGCTTCCGCATCGAGTTGGGCGAGATCGAGGCGGCGCTGGCGAGCCATCCAGGTATCCGCGAGGCCGCGGTGCTGGCCAGGGCGGACGGGGCGAGCGAAACGCGGCTGGTTGCCTACTTTGTATCACGGGCAGTCGGGGTACACGCGCCGGTGCCGGAGCTGCGGCCGTGGCTGGCGAAGCGGCTTCCCGACTACATGCTGCCGGCAGTGTTCGTCGAGCTCGATGCGCTGCCGCTGACGATCAGCGGCAAGGTCGACCGGGGGCGTCTCCCGGCGCCCCCGGATGGGTCACCTGCCGCGCCTGCCGCAGCCCGCACGCCGGTCGAGGAGTTGGTTTGCGGTCTCGCCGCCGCGCTTCTGGGCGTCGACGAGCTGAGTCCGGCGGCGAGCTTTTTCGGGGCGGGGGGGCACTCGCTGCTGGCGGCCCGGCTGGCGGCGAGGATTCGCGGTGCATGCGGCATCGAGCTGCCGTTGAGCGACCTGTTCGCAGCCTCCACTCTGGGCGACCTCGCGGATCGCGTCGAGACCGCTCTGCGCAGCGATGCGGGTTTGCCGGCCGCCGGGCCGATTTCGCGCGCCCCGGGCCCCGGCCCTTATCCGCTGTCGTTCTCCCAGGAGCGCATCTGGTTTCTTGAACAGCTCGATCCCGGGCAAGGCGTTTACAACATGCCGGCCGAGGCTCACCTGCGCGGCGTCCTCGATCGGGAGGCGCTGGGCAGAGCGCTGGGCGAGGCCGTGCGTCGCCACGACGCCCTGCGGGCGCGCTTTCCCGACCGCGCGGGACGACCTGAGCAGATCGTCGAACCGGCGGCGGTGCTGGCGCTGCCGCGGATCGATCTCTCAGCGCTGCCGGCCGGCTGCCGGCTGCAGGAAGCGGAGCAGCTGGCCCAACGCGAGGCGGTCACCGGCTTCGACCTCGCCGCGGCCCCGCTCTTGCGCACTCGCCTGCTCGATCTCGGGGAGCTGGGCCATCGCTTGCTGTTCAACGTCCATCATATCGTCGCCGACGCCTGGTCGGTCGCGGTGTTGATGCGGGAGATCGTGGCGCTCTACGAGGCCTTCACGGCCGCTCTCCCATCGCCGCTGCCCGAGCTGCCCATCCGGTACGTCGACTACGCCGTCTGGCAGCGGGGGCAACTCACGGCGCCAGCGGAGGCGGACCTTCTCGCCTACTGGCGGCAGCGGCTTGCGGGCGCCCCGGAAATGGTCACACTGCCCGCCGACCGGCCGCGGACGGCGGTGTCGGCCTTTCGCGGTGGACGGCGGTTCTTGGGGCTGGGGCTCCCGCTCTCCGCCGAGGTGGGCAGGCTCGCTCGCCGGTTGCGGGCCACCCCCTTCATGGTGCTGCTGGCTGCCGTGAATGTGCTGTTGCAACGCCAGACCGGCAGCGACGACGTGATCGTCGGCTTCCCGATCGCCGTCCGCAGCCGCACCGAGCTCGAAGGCATCGTCGGCATCTTTCTCAACACTTTGCCGCTGCGGGTCGACCTTGGCGGCGATCCCGAGTTCGGCAGTCTGGTCGAGCGGGTACGCGATGGCTGCCTGGAGGCCTATGCCCGGCAGGATCTGCCGTTCGAGCGGATCCTGGCGGCGCTGCGGCCGGACCGGGAGGTGGGCAGAGGGCCGCTGTTCCAAGTGCTCTTCAACATGCTCGACCTGCCTCGGTCAGAGAGCTCGGCAGGGGGGCTGGAGATCGAGATCTCGCCTCCTGCGGAGATCCCTTCGAAGTTCGATCTGACGTTCTATGTGACCGCGCTGGGGGAGGAGGGGATCGGTTTCCACCTGGTCTACAACGCTCACCTCTTCGATGCCGAGCGGATCGAGGATTTGCTGGAGCAGCTCCGCGGGGTGCTGGCTCAGGCGGCGGAGGCTCCCGGCCGCCGGCTGGGCGAGCTCTCGCTGGTGACGGCAGCCGCGGCAGCCCGGCTCCCCCCTTTGACGCTGGAGCTCGCCGCGACGTGGCCGGGAGCGGCCCACGAGCGCTTGGCGGAGCAGGCGCGCCGCCAGCCGGACGCTCCAGCGGTGGTGGATGGCGGAGAGACCTGGAGCTATCGCGACCTCGAGGCAGAGAGCAGCCGCCTGGCCCGGCTCCTGACAGCGGGCGGCGTGCAGCCGGAGGAGGCCGTGGCGGTCTACGGTCTGCGTAGCGCGCCTCTGGTGGCGGCGCTGTTGGGTGTGCTCAAGGCCCGTGCGGCGTTTCTCATCCTGGATCCGGCCTATCCCGCCCTGCGGCTGATCGACAGGCTGCGGATCGCAAGTCCCCGGTCGTGGATTCGGGTGGCCGGAACGCCGGTACCGGAGGAGCTCGCCCGCTACCTCGACACAGTTGATTTGCGCTGCCGTATCGAGCTTGATCTCTCACCGGCAGCCGGCCTCCGGGAGGGAGGGCCTGAGCGGGCGGAAGATCTGGAAGACGGATGCGGACCTGGAGCTCTCGCCTATGTGGCCTTTACCTCGGGCTCGACGGGAGAGCCCAAAGCGCTTCTCGGCGACCATGGCCCGCTTTCTCACTTCCTCCACTGGCATGCCGCGACCTTCGCGTTCACGCCTTGGGACCGCTTTGCCATGCTCTCCGGGCTGGCGCACGATCCCCTGCTGCGGGACGTCTTTACGCCTCTCTGGGTAGGCGCCACACTCTGTGTTCCCGAGCCGGAGGACGTCGCCAGCCCGAGCCGTCTGGCGGCGTGGATGCGGCAGCAATCGATCACCGTCGTCCATCTCACCCCGGCGCTCTCCCAGGTGCTGGCCGCCGCGGGACCCGACGCGTCGCTGCCCGCCCTGCGCTATGCCTTCTTCGGCGGCGCGCCGCTCTCCGGTCTCGACACCGCTCGCCTGCGCAGGCTGGCTCCCGCGGTGACCTGCGTCAATTTCTATGGCACGACCGAGACCCCGCAAGCGATGTCGGTCCACGTCGTCGCGTCCGGAGAGATCGGCGGCGAGCAACCCGTACCCCTGGGCCGCGGCATCGACGGGGTACAGCTTCTCGTGCTCCGCGGCAGCGAGCGCCTCTGTGGAATCGGAGAGCTTGGAGAGATCCACGTCCGCACGCCGTATCTCACCCGCGGTTACCTCGATGATGACGCGCTGACCGGCCAGCGCTTCCTAGTCAGCCCGTTCACCTGCCGGGAGGACGACCGCATGTACCGCACCGGCGACCTGGGTCGGTATCGGCCCGACGGCGAGGTCGCGTTCGCCCGCCGGGCGGACCGTCAGTGCCAGGTGCGAGGCTTCCGGGTGGAGCCGGCCGAGATCGAGGCCGCGCTCTGCGGCCATCCGGCCGTGCGCGAGGCGGTCGTGGTCGCGAGAGCCGGCGGGAGCCGGGGCGACGAGCTGGTGGCCTATGTGGTCGCGACGGCTCGCCCGCCGGCACCCGGTGAGTTGCGGTCTCACCTGCTCCGGCGCCTGCCCGAGCATGCCGTGCCGTCAGCCTTCGTGGCGCTTGCGGGCATCCCACTGACGCCCAACGGCAAAGTTGACGTGCGAGCGCTGCCGGCGCCGGCAGGACCGTCGTCGATGGAGGAGGCCGCGAGACCGCGGACGCCGGTCGAGGAGCTGCTTGCGGGCATCTTCGCCGAGGTGCTCGAGCAGGATCGGGTCGGACTGGAAGACGACTTTTTTGAGCGCGGCGGTCATTCTCTGCTCGCCACGCAAGTGGTCGCGCGGGTCCGCGACGCCCTCGGCGTGGAGCTGCCCGTGCGCTCGGTGTTCCAGGCGCCGACGGTGCAGGGGCTCGCCGCCCAGGTCGAGCGGGAGATGGGAACGGGAGAGCGTCGTGGGCATGCCGCCATTCCGCCGCTGGACCGGCATCGGCCTCTGCCGCTCTCGTCGGCCCAGCTTCGTTTGTGGTTCCTCGATCAGATGGAATCCGGCAGCCCGGTCTATAACATCCCGCTGGTCGTCCGTGTCACCGGTCCCTTCGACTCGCCGGCACTGGCTGCGGCGCTGACCGAGCTGATGCGTCGCCATGAAGCGTTACGGACGAGCTTCGCGGTGATCCAGGGCGAGCCGGTCCAGCTGATCGCGAGGCCGCGGCCGGTGGGGTTGCCACAAGCGGATCTGGCGGGGCTGCCCGGTCTGTTGGCTCGGGCAGAGGCTGAACGCCTGATCCGTGAAGAGGCGCGGTCTCCTTTCGACCTCAGCCGGGCGCCGCTGCTCCGCGCGCTCGTCGCGACTCTCGCCCCTGAGCGCTGGCTGGTGCTCGTCACGCTGCACCATATCGTCGCCGACGCCTGGTCGATGGGCATCCTGCTTCGCGAGGTCGCCGCGCTCTTCGGCGCCGCGTCCAGGGGCGGGCCGTCGCCGCTGCCCGAGTTGGAGATTCAGTACGCGGACTTCGCAGGTTGGCAGCGCGGGTGGCTTGCCAGCGAGGCCCCCCGCGCCCAGATCGATTACTGGAAAAAGCAGCTCGCCGGCGCTCCGAAGACGCTCGAGCTGCCGACCGACAGGCCGCGGCCGGCCGTCCCCACTTACCGCGGCTCGTCGTTTCCGATCCCTCTCCCGGAGCCCCTCTCGCGGTCCATCCTGGCGATGGGCCGGAACGTCGGGGCGACTCTGTTCATGGTCCTCATCTCCGCGTTCGACGTACTGCTCGGACGCCATACCGGCCAGCGGGATCTGGTGGTTGGCTCACCGATCGCCGGTCGCAGCCGGCGTGAGACCGAAGGTCTGATCGGCTGCTTTGTGAACACTCTCGCTTTGCGTGTCGACCTCTCGGGAGATCCGACCTGGCGCCGGCTGCTGCAGCAGGTTCGCCGCATCACGCTCGAAGCTTACGGCGCTCAGGATCTTCCCTTCGAGCGGCTGGTGGAAGAGTTGCAGCCGGCTCGCGATCTCGGCCGGACGCCCGTGTTCCAGGTGATGTGCGCTCTCCAGAACGTGCCTTCAGGTCCGTTGGCCGTGCCACCGCTCCAACTGGAGCCCTTGATTCTCGAGGTCGTGGCTGCCAAGTTCGACCTGACTCTCTCCGTCGAGGACACCGCCCGGGGTCTGGTCGGCACTTGGGAGTATTCCCGCGATCTCTTTGACGGTCCGTCGGTACGCCGCATGGCCGCGCATTTCGAAAATGTGCTGGCCGCAGCAGCGAGCGACCCGGACCTCCCCTTGTCGCGGCTCCCCCTGCTGTCGGCCGCCGAGCGCCACGAGGTCCTCAGCGAGTGGAACGATTCGGCGCGCGATTACCCGCGGGAGCACCTGATCCACGAGCTGTTCGAGGCGCAGGTGAGGCGTTCTCCCGGCGCCGTAGCCGTGACCTTCCGGGAGCGCCTTCTCACCTATGCTGAGCTCAATGCCCGTGCCAACCGCCTGGCGCATTGGCTGCGGGCGCACGGGGTCCGCCAGGACGTCTTGGTGGCAGTCCTTGCCGAGCGTTCGCTCGAGATGATCATCGCCCTCCTGGGAATCCTCAAGGCCGGCGGCGCCTATGCTCCCCTCGAGCCGCAGACGCCGCCGCAGCGCCTGCGCTTCCTCCTCTCCGACCTCGACTCGCCGGTGCTGCTGACGCAAGGGGCGCTGTTGCTCGAAGTGGAGGCGGCCGGCGGCTTTTCGGGCCCCGTTCTCTGCCTGGATGCCGAGGCGTTTGAGGACGAGCGGGAGGACGACCCGGACTTCACCGGCGATGCCGCGCAGCTCGCCTACATCAACTACACCTCGGGGTCGACCGGTGCGCCCAAAGGAGTCATCGTCCCTCACCGCGGCGTCACGCGACTGGTGTGCGACCCCAACTACATGCGGTTCGGGCCGGGCGAGAGGTTCCTCCAACTGTCCACGTATGCCTGGGATGCCGCGACCTGGGAGATCTGGGGCGCGCTGCTCCACGGCGGCTGCCTGGTCATGATCGCGCGCGAAACAGTCCTCGACTTCCCGGCCCTGGCGCGCACCGTGGTCGAGGAACGAATTACCGCGCTCTACCTGACGACCGCTCTCTTCAACCAGGTCATCGACTTCGCCGCGGAAGGGCTGACAGGCCTGAGAACGCTGATCGTCGGCGGAGAGACCGCCTCGGTCCCGCACTTCCGCCGGGCCGTGCGGCTGTTGCCTGAGACGCGGATCATCAATGAGTACGGTCCGACGGAGAACACTTCGTTCTCGAGCTGGGAGCTGGTGACGGAGGTGCCCGAGGCCGGCGCGCTGCCGATCGGCAGGCCGCTCTCTCGTTCCAGAGCCTACGTGCTGGACCGCGAGCTCGAGCCGGTTCCGGTGGGGGTCGCCGGCGAGTTGCTGCTGGGCGGCGACGGGCTGGCACGAGGTTACCTGCGACGGCCCGATCTCACCGCGGAGCGCTTCGTGCCGAGCCCGCTGGGCGCCGGCGAGCGCCTGTATCGCAGCGGCGATCTGAGCTTCTGGGGAGCTGACGGCAGGCTGGGGTTCCTGGGCCGGACGGACTTCCAGATCAAGATCCGCGGACATCGGATCGAGCTGGCCGAGGTCGAGGAGGCGGTCAAGCGTCATCCCGCGGTGCTGGATGTGGTGGTCGTCGGCTATGAACCCACGCCGCAGGATCGCCAGCTCGCCGCCTATGTGGTGCCGCGGACATTGGCAGGCGGAGGAGTGGAAGGGCTCGATGCCGCGGCCCTGCGCAGCTTCCTCAAGTCATCCCTCCCTGATTACATGGTGCCTGCGGCCTTCATGCTCCTCGAATCCCTGCCGCTTTCGTCGACGGGCAAAGTCGACCGCCGCGCTCTGCCCGCTCCCCGCCTGCGGACGGAGGATGTGCGCGCGGCGCCCCGGACAGCGATCGAGATCGGTGTCGCGGGCCTGTGGAGCGAATTGTTGCCGGGAGGCGCCATCGGCTCCGACGACGATTTCTTCGATCTCGGTGGGCATTCACTTCTGGCCACCCGGCTCATGATCCGCATCCAGGAGACCTTCGGCGTGCGACTGGAGTTGCGCAGCCTCTTCGAGAGCCCGACTGTAGCCGCCCAGGCCAGGGAGATCGAGGCGGCCCGGCAGCGGGGTGGAGAAGAGTCGGAGACTGCTCCCGAGCCCCAACCGGCGGAGGGCGAGTTTTCCCTTTCCTCGGCGCAGCAGCGGGTCTGGTTTGCCGAGCAACTCGAACCGGGGACGGGCGTCCATAACCTCATGGTTGCTCTCCGGCTCGCCGGCCGGCTCGACGTCGCCGCCCTCATCTCGGCCCTCAGGGAGGTCGTGCGCCGCCACTCCGCTCTCCGCACGACCTTCCACAGCGTCGCCGGTGAGCCGGTGCAGCGGGTCGCGCGAGAGGCCTGGATCGAGCTGCCATGGGTCGACTTGCGGGCCGTACCTCCGGCCGCCAGAGAGACCGAGGCGCGGCGGCTCACCCGTTCTCAACGTCAGGTTCCCTTCGCTCTCGAAGTGGGACCGTTGCTGCGCCTGCACCTTCTGGATCTCGCCGCCGAGGAGGCGGTCCTCTGTCTCACGGTGCATCACCTCGTCGCGGACGGGTGGTCGCTGGGCCTGCTGGCCCGCGAGCTTTCCGCGCTCTATGACGCCGCGGAGAGTGGAGGGCCGCCGTCGCTTGCCGCGCCTCTGGCGCAGTATCCGGACTTCGTCGCGTGGGAACGCGAACGCAGCACCCGACAGGGCCTGGAAAGGCAAATTGCCTACTGGAAGCGGCGTCTCGGTGGCGTGCTCGAGGATCTACGGCTGCCTGGCGATCATCCACGCCCCGCGGAGCCGAGCCGTCGCGGTGCCTATCACGTGTTGTCATTCCCGGGGCCCCTGGCGGCAGGTCTCCTGGCCGTGAGCCGCCAGACCGGAGCCAGTCTCTTCATGACCCTTCTGGCGGCCTATAGCACGCTCTTGCACCTTTACTCGGGGCAAGAGGACATCGTGGTCGGATCACCGGTCGCCACGAGGCTTCGCCGCGAATTCGAAAGCTCGATCGGTCTTTATATCAACACCGTGGCGCTGCGCAACGATTTGTCGGGCAATCCGACCTTTCGCGAGCTGCTTGCGCGGGTGCGGGAAGTCTGTCTCGGTGCCTACGCACATGCCGATCTGCCCTTCGAAAAGCTGGTGGATGCCTTGGGGTTCAACCGCGACTCACGGCGGGCGCCGCTGTATCGGGTATGGTTCGTGCTCCAGAACACGCCGCCGGCTCTACTCACGGCCTCGGGGCTCTCGATCGAGCTGCTCCCGCCCGAGGACGGAATGACCAAGTTCGACCTGGCCCTCAATCTGGTCGAAAGCGAAGCGGGCCTGCGCGGCCGCTTCGAATATAATGTCGATCAGTTCGCAGCGACGACGATCGCGAGCATGGCTGGACGCTTCGAGGCGATTCTGTGCCGGATCGCCGCGGACCCACAGGTCCGGATTGCGGAGCTGCGGCAGGATTTCGAGGACGTGGAACGACGTTCCCGCCAAGCGACGAGCGAGCAGGTACGGTCCGTACTCCAGGCAAAACTTAAGCTAGGACGCCGAGGGCGGTCGCCCGAAAATTGAAAGGAGTCGATCGATGATAAATGAAGCTCCGACGATCAAACCGAGGTTGGGTGGAATCTTGCGCGGCGACCGGCACGCCGTCCGGATTTCGGATGAGAGCTTGGTGAGAATCGAGCCGCTGCATCCCGGGTGGGCCGTTCCTGAGGTGATCGCGCCGACGGCGGATGGAGTCGAGCTCGCGGCCTGGGCTGAAGGTCACCGGGATCTGATCGAGGAACTTCTCATCCGCCACCGCGCTCTGGTATTCCGGGGCTTTCACGTCAGGACCGTGGAGCAGTTCCAGCGCTTCGTGGCCGCCAGCTCTACCGGTGACCCGCTCGAGTACCGCGACCGCTCCACGCCCCGGCCGGCGGTGGGTGAAAAGATTTATGTCTCGACCATCTATCCCGCCCGCGAGAGGATTCAACCCCACAACGAGGGGACCTACTGGTGCACTTGGGCGAGGAAGATCTACTTCTGCTGTCTACAGGCGCCGGAGCGAGGGGGCGAGACGCCGATCATCGACGTGCGCAAGGTGCTTTCACGGATCGATCCCGAGGTCCGCCAGCGCTTCGAGGAGAAGGGAGTCCTGTATCAGCGTAACTACAACGATGGTTTCGGTCTGCCCTGGCAGGACGCCTTCCAGACCGATGACCGGGACGAGGTCGAAGCGTACTGCCACGAGCACGAGATCGAAACCGAGTGGAAAGAGGGCGATCGGCTCCGTACCCGCCAGGTGCGGCCAGCCGTGCGCATCCATCCTGTCTCCGGTGAGACGGTCTGGTTCAACCATGCCGCGTTCTTCCACATCTCATCGCTCGAGGAGGAGGTGAAGCGATCCCTACTGGCCGATTTTGGCGAAGACGGTTTGCCCTACAACACGTATTTCGGTGACGGCAGCCCCATCGACCCCGCCGTGGTGTCCCATCTCCGCGAGGCCTATCAGAAAGAAATGGTTATGTTCCCCTGGTGCGAAGGTGACGTCATGCTGCTCGATAACATGACGATGGCCCACGCGCGCGAGCCCTACGAGGGCGAGCGCAAGGTAATCGTTGCCATGACCGAGCCGGTGACCGCGGGCCAGGCAGTCTGACTCTGTCGAGACGAGTGATGGCAGAAGAGACGATCGAGGGCTTCCAGCTCTCACCCGCCCAGAAGCACCTTTGGCGCCAAGCGAAGGGCGACGTTGGCCCTCACCGCGCCACCTGCGTCTTGAGCCTCGCGGGCGAGCTTGACGCCGAGGCGCTCGTCAGGGCGCTCGCCGGAATTGTGGCCAGGTACGAGGTTCTCCGCACTACGTTCCACCGTATCGCGGGAATGGCTCTGCCGCTTCAGGTGGTGGGCGAGGAACCCAGGTTTGTCCTCGAGCGGCACGACGGCATAGGCTTCGCTGCGGACCGCGGAGAGGAGCTGGGCCGCATCATTGAAGCGTTATTCAAGCTGCCGATCGACCTCACCGAGGGGCCGCTACTGCAGGCCGTACTGCTCGCAAGATCGTCGGCCAGCCATCTGCTGGCTCTTTCACTGCCGGCTCTCTGTGCCGACCGCGCGACCCTCGCAGGCCTTTGCCGGGAGCTCGCGTCGACCTATGAAACCGAGTCGGGGTCCAGGATAGAGACCGAGGCCGCCGCCGATGGGAAGACTCCCGAGCCGCTCCAATACGTCGATTACTCCGTCTGGCAGAACGAGCTGCTGGAGGCGGAGGATACGGAGGAGGGCCGTGCGTTCTGGCGCACCGTCGACCGCTCGGGGCTCGCGACCCTCGAGCTGCCGTACGAGAGCCGTCCCAAGACTCCTTTCTCGCCACTCACCCTGACACGCGAGGCGGGGTCGGTTGCGGCAATCGAGGCTGCGGCCCGGCACTGTGGAGTTGGGCTCGCGGCTTTTCTCCTCGCCTGCTGGCAGGCGCTCCTGTGGCGATTGACCGAGCGTTCGGACCTGGTGCTTGGGATCCTCTTCGAAGGGCGCGGTTTTGCCGAGCTGGAAGGGACGGCCGGGCTGCTTGCGCGCTTCCTTCCCTGTTCCTCCCGACCGGCGGAGGGCATGAGCCTGCGCCAGTTGGCAGTGCGTACGCAGAAGGCGCTGGGCGACGCCGAGCCGTGGCAGGAAAGCTTCTCGTGGGATTCTTCCGGCGAATCCGCCGCCAACGCGGCCAGCGAGCCGTATCTGCCCTTCTGCTTCGAGCTGATTGATGAGGATGCCTTGTCGTATGCGGGTGGTGGCCTCACCTTTACCGTCGACCAGCTCCGGGCCTGCATCGATCGTTTCAAAGTGAACCTGAGGTACCTCCGGCATGGTGATGAGCTCGTTTTCGAGCTGGACTTCGACGCCAGCCTCCTGACCCGGTCCGCCGCCGACGTCTTGGCGGACCAGTGCGCACAAATGTTGGCGAGTGCAACCTCGGACCCAGAGCTGCTCCTCGGCGACCTTGCGCTGGTAGGACCACGCGAGCGGAACCTCTTGCAGGTGGAATTCCAGGATGCGCGCCCCTCGGCCGGTGGCGAGGAGCGCATCCAGGATCTGATTAGTGGGCGAAGCCGCCGGGCATCCGAGGACGTGGCCGTGATCTGCGGCGAGGTCGAGTTGACCTACGGGGAGCTCATGTTGCGGGCTTCGACACTGGCCGCGCGCTTGCGCGCCTGCGGGGTCGGAGCCGAGGTTCGGGTGGGAGTCCTATGCGAACCCTCCCCCGAGATGATCGTCACCATTCTCGCCATTCTTGAGGCAGGTGGCGCCTACGTTCCGCTCGATCCGGGCTACCCGATGGAGCGTCTGGCCTTCATTCTGGAGGACTGCGGTGCCTCGGTGCTGGTAACCACCGAACGACTTGCAGGGAAGCTGCCTGAGCACCGAGCCCTGGTCGTTGTGCTGGACCTGCCGGCGGAGTCCGAAACGGGAAGCGTTGCCTTAAGAAAAGATGCTACGTCGGCAGATAACGCCGCCTATGTGATTTACACCTCGGGCTCGACCGGGCGTCCCAAGGGAGTCGTGGTCAGCCATCGCAGCCTGGTAAGCTCGACCAAAGCGCGGTCGATTTATTATCGCGAGCCTGTATCCCGCTTCCTGCTGGCGTCCTCTTTCGCATTCGACAGCTCCGTTGCGGGAATCTTCTGGACCCTCGCAGACGGCGGCTCGTTGCTGATCTGGAGCGATCCCTCTCGGCTCGAGCTCGCAGCGCTGATCGACCTCCTTGCCCGCCGCCAAGCCTCCCACCTGCTCTGCCTGCCTTCTCTCTGGGCCGAGGTGCTGCGCCAGGCGGAAAGGTCCCGCCTCGTCTCGCTCCGCGCTGTCATCGTCGCCGGGGAGTCGTGCCTTCCGGATCTCGTGGACCGCCATTTCCAGGTGCTGCCTCAGACGTTGCTGTTCAACGAGTACGGCCCGACCGAGGCAACGGTCTGGAGTAGCGTCCATCTCGCGAGGCCGGAGGATGCGGCTGGCAGAGTGCCGATCGGGCGTCCGATTCCCGGTATCCAAATCCATCTGCTCGACTCGGACCTCCGGTTGGTGCCCATCGGTACACCTGGCGAGCTGTACATCGGAGGTGCGGGCGTCGCCCGCGGCTACCTGGGCCATTTGGACTTGACGGCGGCTCGGTTCTGTCCAGATTCCCTCTCCGAGCGGGCTGGAGAGCGCCTCTATCGGACTGGAGACCTCGCCCGATGGCGACCGGACGGTACCCTGGATTTCCTTGGCCGGGTGGATCACCAGGTGAAAATCCGGGGCTTCCGGATCGAACCAGGGGAGATCGAGGCGCTTCTCGTGTCCCATCCCGGCGTCCACGCGGCGGTTGTCGTGGCGCGTGAGGACGCGGGAAGCGAAAAACGACTGGTCGCATATCTCGTGCCGACGGCGGGAGACGTTGGCGTCGACGAATGCCGAGACCTGGTCAGCTCTCACCTCCCCGCCTTCATGGTGCCCGCGGCGTGGGTGGTGCTTCCGGAGTTACCTCTGACACCGAACGGTAAGGTGGATCGCAAAGCGTTGCCTCCACCGGCGGATGCCGGTGCCTCCGTCCGTTCGATCTATGTTCAGCCGCGGACACCCATTGAAGAGATCCTCTGCACCTTGTGGAGCGAGGTACTGGGAGTGGATCAAGTAGGAGTCCGCGACGACTTCTTTGCTCTCGGCGGCCACTCGCTGATCGCCACGCGAGTCGCCGCGCGCCTGAACAAGGTGCTGGGAGTCGACCTGCCGGTGCGCACGCTGTTCCGTGCCACGACGGTAGAAGATCTTTCGCGCGAGGTCGAGAGCGCCATGCGCTCCGGCAACGGCCTTGCGATGCCGCCGCTGCGGCGGCTCTCACGCCAGAAGCTTTTGCCTCTTTCCTTCGCACAGGAGCGCCTCTGGTTCGTGCATCAGCTCGTTCCGGCGAGCACCGCCTACAACATCCCGCTGGGGTTGCGAATCGAGGGCGCTCTGCGGGTGGAGGCCCTGGCGGCGGCGTTGCGCGAGATCGCAAGGCGCCATGAGATTCTGCGCACGACGTTCACCGTGGCCGGCGGAGTCCCGGCACAGAGCATCTCTCCTGAGGTGTCGGTTGCGCTGCCGGTCGTCGATTTGGGAAGCCTCCCTGAGATGGCGGCGGCGAAGGAGGAGGAACGGCTGTCCCAAGCTGAGGCGGCCCGGCCGTTTGATCTCGGTTGCGGCCCACTCCTGCGCTTTACCCTGCTGCATCGGGGAACCGAGTGCCACGTGATCCTGATGAGCGTTCACCACATCGTCTTCGACGGTTCGTTCGAGGTTTTTCTCAAGGAGCTCGGTGCCATCTATCGTGCCCTGCTACAGGACCGGCCGTCGCCGCTGTCCGAGCTTCCGGTCCAGTACGTGGATTTCGCTCAGTGGCAGCGCGAGTGGTTGCGGGGCGAGACGCTCGAACGGTTGCTCTCGTTCTGGAAAGATCAACTCCGAGGAGCGCAGGCGACTGTGAACCTGCCGGCCGACCGTCCGCGTCCGCTCGTTCAGGGATTTCGCGGATCGCAGCGGCGAGCCCAGGTCTCAGGGCCGCTGGTTGGCCGGCTCGTGGCGCTGGCGAGACAGGAGTCGGTCACCCTGTTCATGGTGGGGCTGGCCGCATTCCAGGCGCTGCTCCACCGTTACTCCGGGCAGAACGACCTCTCCGTCGGATCACCGGTGCTCGACCGACCGGCGCTGGAGGCCGAGGACCTGATCGGTTGCTTCGTCAACACCCTGGTGATGCGGGCGCCGGTCTCTGGCGGAAGCGTCTTCCGCGAGCACCTCGCACGGGTTCGCGAAGTGGCTTTGGACGCTTACGCCCACCGGCACCTTCCGTTCGAAATGCTGGTCCAGGCCTTACAGCCCGACCGCAGCTTGAGCCGCAGTCCCCTCTTCCAGGTCATGTTCGTTCTGCAGAGCGTTTCGGCGCATGAGCCGGCGGTGGATCTGCACGGCCTCAGGGTCTCTCTCCTGGAGCCGAGCAGCCAGGCGGCGCGGTTCGACTTCCTGCTTTCGGTGTGGCATGGCCTGCAGGGTCTCAAGGTGAATCTCGAGTACGACTCGGACCTGTTCGATGCCTCGACAGCTGAGCGTATGGTGAGTCATTTCGTTCGTCTCTTGGAGTTGGTGGTATCGGAAGTGGAGACGAGTGTGTCGAGTCTGGTGCTGTTGTCGGCCGGTGAGCGGCATCAGTTGTTGTGGGAGTGGAACGACACGTTGGAGCCGGTGGGCGAGGTGTCGATCCAGGATCTGGTGGAGGCGCAGGTCTTGCGC
>DASYJD010000039.1:0-28122 GCA_035996875.1 Thermoanaerobaculia bacterium | reverse complement strand
GTAGCCGAGAGAGAAAACTGTCAAGGTTTTCGGCTAATTGAAGGTAAGTCTCTTGTTCGGCAACACGAGCTTCGAGAGCTTGCAGGCTCGTACGAAGGCTCGTCTCTTTCTTTCGAAGGTCCGGCATGCGGCGGCGTAGCTCGTCAAGTGATAAGAGCTCTTCCTGATAAGCAACGACCAATCGCTCCCTGGCGGTAGTGACTTTACTTAGCTCCAACTCGAGCCGCGATTTGTGGATGCCGACTGGATTGCTCGATCTCAGCTCTCGAAGCCGGCGTTCCAGTTCTCCAAGAACGAGAGAGGGATCGGAGAGCAGAGTGATTACGTGCTCCCATACGAGTTCGTCGAGATAATCCTGACGAACCGGAACATTTTGGCAGACTCTTCCGTTCTCCCAACGATAACTGTCCGACCCGAGACATCGGTAATAATAAATTTTACGGAGACTGGTTCGCGTCGAAGTACGATAGTAGGCATAGCCGCAACTGCGACAGACAACCAGGCCTTGTAGGAGAGTTGGCTCTATAGTGCTCCTGGCGGCGAAGTGTTTGTTGTCCTGGAGGCGGCGAGCCGCAATATCAAATGTTGCGTCAGAGACGATGGCTGGTACGGCGATCTCCAACCATTGATCGCGCGGCTTATCTTTTACGGCTGGACGCCTTGCTGTCCTGTCTCCCTTAAGCCGCAACGGTCGCGTGACTCTCTTCGGATCGGCAGTTCGCATGGTCTTCGCGAAAGCGGCTCGCCCACAATAGGCCGGATTCCTCAGCATGGCCCAGACTACTGATCGATCCCATTTTGCCTTGCCTGATGCTGTAGGCACCCCACGCTCACTCAGCCACCTCGCCAATGCACCGATGGATAAGTTCTCTTCTGTGTAGCGCCTGAAAATATCGCGGACCAAAGCCGCCTGAGATTCGACGATCTCGTAGCGCGCTGCGGATTCGTCCGCCTTACGGATGTAACGGTATCCGTAAGGCGCACCGGAAAGAACATTCACCAATCCAGACCTGGCTCGGTGAGCCTTTCCGCGACGAGTACGCTCGGCAATCTGAGCCCTCTCGTACTCCGCAATCATCCCCTGGAACTGCAGGAGAAGTTCGTCCTCCGGCGTTTCCGCTTTGGCTCCTTTGAGGAAGCGTACCTCAGTTCCAACGCGGCTTAGCTCTTCGATCAGCAAGGCTTGATAAGCATACTTGCGCGCTAAGCGGTCTGGTGAGTAGCAGAGCAGTACCTCAACATGAACCTGAGCGGCAATATCACGGAGACGCTCTAGTGCGGGACGGACGAGAGTCGCGCCGGAGAATCCCTCATCCTCAAAAATCCAATCAGATGGGACCATGAATCCTAAGGAGACTGCGTACTCCTTCAGCGCCGCCGTCTGACTGGCGATCGTTTGATCGTTCTTCTGTTTGTCCGAAGATACCCTTGCATAAATCGCCGCTGTCTTCATCACCCTGCCCCCTTTCAATAAGCTTCCGCCGTTCAGGAACCAATAGGCGATATGCTTGAATGAGCTGGTGGTCGCCCAGCCGGTCGAAGACGTAGTCCAACTCAATTTTTCGATCAGCCACCGTGAGGGCCTGCGCGCCCACCCAGAAACTCCTCAAGGGCTTGGGCGACAATCGAGCTGAGTGTCCATTGACGAACCTGTGCGTAGCCCCTTACCCGACCAACGAGAGCGCCAGACAACTTCACGGTGAAAACCAATTTCGGCTCAGGAATCTCGACAGTTCCCGTCTCGCGAGCCCGATCGAGATAACGTCGGGCCTGCCGCTCGGAGATCCGATGCCGAAAACCCAGTTGACGGGCGACTTCGGGCACACTGAGCCCCAGGGCTAAGAGTTCGACTGCGGCATTGATCCGCCGTGCGGTCTCGTCGGCACATGCTTTGCGGCTCGCAAACACGACACCAAGATACTCCCGAATGTGTCAAGTGTGCGATAGGGAGCCGGGAAAGACAATCAGGCGACCTTTGGAGAAACAAGTTATCTCTGGGAGTAGCATACAAATTCAACAAGTCGGTAGCGACGCCTTCGGCGGACGCCCGCCGCGCCGGTAGGAAAGGACAGTCTCGAACTCAAGGTTCGCTACTGCGTGGGGGGCGTCTTGACGCCACCCCGCCCTTGTGCGACGCTGAGCCTATGGCCGACAGATCAACGCAGCTCCAGATCCGCGTCACGCCGGAGCAGAAGAGGTTCTGAGGCGCCTGTCGCGCCTGACGGGGCAGGATATGTCCGCCTACGTACTGTCCCGGGCGCTGCCCGACGCCCAGATGCGGTTCGCCCGGCTCCTGGAGGCGCTGCCCGACGACGAACAGCCCGGCTTCGTTCTGGCGGTGCTCAACGATCTCCTTTCCAGCCTCACTGCCGGAGAGCTGTGCAGCGCCGTGGAGCACGCCGACCTCGAGGGGCTCACCCCGTACCTCCGGAACTATGTGGCGGCCATGGTGGAGCTGGCCGCCAACCGGCAGGACATACCACCCCCCGCTTGGGTGCGCGACGTCGAGCCTCTCGAGACCCCGCACTTCGCCACTCCCCTTGCTGGCCTGCGATTGCACCTGCTGCGGACGGCACCGGTCCCCTTCAAGCGCCGCAACATCTTCATTGACTCGTCGATCGGTGATCGCGTGTAACGATGGCAGGCCCCCGCCTGACCCGGTCAGTCTACCTGGTGGGTGGTGCGGTGATGTGCCTGGCCCTCGACGCCCGGCACGCGACCCGCGATGTCGATGGCTAGTTCCGGCCCACCTGAGTGATCCGCCAGGCGGCCGGACGGGTCGCAGCCCGGGCCGATGTTCCGGACGACTGGCTCAACGACGCGGTGAAGGGGTTCCTGAGCCCGAGGGGCCACTTCGACTCATACCTCGACCTCGACCATCTCCTGCGCTACCTGAACATCACCAGCGTCGAAGAGGCCCTGGAAATCGTCACCCGCTACTTCGATGCGGAGCGACTGCCCCCAAAACGCGCCTAGCCTTGGAGGAGTTGTTGCCGGGCTGAGCCCGGCCTCCGTTGCGCGGCACAGTTGCCCGATGGTGAGAGGTGCCGCCCGAGGAGAGGTGCCAGGCGCTTCGTTTGGCGGCGCTTTTCAGCGGGTCGGTTTCGGCCTCGTTGCGCTGTTGATTGCCGCTTCCGCCGCGCGCGCCGCGGGCGATGGAGACGCGACTCCCGATCTCAGGACAGAGGCGCGAGCCGCGCAGGTCGAGAATCTCATCGGAGAGCTCCTGGGCTCGAACGTCGCGACGCCCGAGTACACGGATCACGGCGGAGGTCTTCACTCGTTGTCCATCAGCCTCGATCCCAATCAGCGCGAGAGACTGAGCTCTCTCGTCCAGGAAGGACCTGGCAGCAAGGCGGTGGCTTACTACTTCCTGGCCGCCGGGCAGTCCCTGACGCCGCCGAGCAATGCCGGGGCGCTCGTCCATGCTGCGATCTCCAATGCCCAACTCGGCTACAACTACTGGGTCGCCGTGTTGAACCTCGGCTCGAACGTGACCCGCAACACGGTCTTCAAGCTCACAGGCCCCGGACGCACCTTCAACCGCACGTTCCCGCTTCTCTACCGGGCCAACACCATCTGGTTCTATTGGTACGAGGCCTCCAGCGTGGGCGCCCCGGGCTTCTATCATTACGTGTCCACGGTTGCCGGCGCGGGGACGTTTACGATCCATACCGCCGCCATGAATCCGTAAAGGCAAGGGCCCTTCCGTTGGGAGGGCCCTTCGTTCGTTGCTGAACTAAACGAGTGGCACTTCGTTCCGGGGACTCCGGACGGAGACCCAGAGGGCTCAGCCCTTGGTCGCCTGCTCGCATGCCGGGCGGCAGGTGAAGCTTCCGCTGGCTCCGCACTTCTCCTCCTCCTTGGGATCCGTGACCGACAGCTGGCCCACCGTCTCGCGGCTGAGCCTCATCGTGTGGAGCGCCTTGCCAATCTCCCTCTTGCGCGTGCTCACCATGTCCTACTCCTTTCAGGTTTGGGCCGCCCCGAAGTGGGCGCCCTTTAAAGTTCAACGAAGCTTCGGCCCGCCAGAAAGCGGTCGAGCATTTCGAGCGCGACCTTCGGCTGATCCATCGGCACGAGGTGGCCGGCGTTCGCGACCAGAACCTGGGTGAGGCTCTGGGCGGCGCGGGCCCAGCCGACGATGATGCCTTCCTCTTTCCAGGGCGTCCGGCGGCGTGACTTGAGCTCGGCGCTGGCGGGGTGCCAGGCGCTTCGCCTGGCACCTCCCTCTCTGGCGAAGCTCGGCCAGCCACCGGTCCTCCCCGTACGCCTCGATATCCTCGAACCGAACCCCATCGACACCGGCCGCACCGGCATTCGCTTTCGCTTGCCGGTAGGCTCGATGTAGGGCCTGGGCCCAGCACACCTTGTCGTACAGCGAGTAGAACCGGAATTCCGGCTCCCGCTTGGCTTTCTCATAGAGCTTCTTCCGGAGTCGCTCGACTTGATCGGGTTCTAGACTCATCGTCAATTCCCAGTCTCCGCCTCGTTCTGAAGCATGCTCGAACCAAGGCTCCGTCCCTCCACCGGCGTTAACCGGCTTCTCCGGTACCATGAGCCCCTCCGACTTCCATGACGGCCCAAAGCTGGCCATTCCAGGCCACCCGGTTGGTGGCTGCGACCCACCACCGCCATGGATCTCCCACGTTGCCTCAAAGACCTTGTCTGCGCATGCTGACCCCACTACCCCGGCTGGAGAGGACGGGTTCTTCGGTCGGTTGCTCCCCCGCCCCCCGACGGCCTTCCTCTTCTGACAGGAGAGTCGGCTCCAGCGAGAAACTATCGAGGCCTGCTCAGGGTTCACGCGTGCTTTTCGGCCTGCGCATTTGCACCTCGGTTGCACCGAGGACTTCCCCGGAGGCTTCAGCCGGCCAATTGCTCGGACTCGGCTGCTCCAGTGGCTACCGGGCGAACCGACAATTCCCCGGACGGGACTTGCACCCGCTGGCCTTTGAGACCCAGGAGGTCTCTCCGTAATCTGAGACTCAGTTCACATCAGACCTCCCTTCGTGTCGCACTGCCAGGCGCTTCGCCTGTGCAGCACTTCGTTCCGGCTGTACTTATTTTGAACCCACGATCCCGAAGCTTTGAACCTCTGAGCCCTCTGTTTTGTCCCAACATATTATTTGCTGGGTACCAGACCCCAATGAAAACACCACATCTTCCGTCACATGAATACAGTCTAGCTTACCTGTAGGAGGGACAGGGCCAAAGAAGGCGTAAGGGTAACTGAGCGGTTGAGTTGCCTGTGACGCAGTAAATCCAGCTGCACTCGTCATATTGGTCACCAAGTACCCCTTGGCTGCTACGCACCAAAACACGAAGAGTCCATCATGCATCTCGTAACGATAGAACTGTTCGTCCAAGCTTGACGAGACCTGAATGTCGGGGTAAGATTGCTGAATTCTAGCCCCGAGATTTAGCAGACCTCCATTCGTAGTCAGGTATCGATATGTTCCCTGTTCGAAAGTACCGTTATCAAACACGATTGACACCAGAGTCGGGGTGGATTGTACGTTAGCCATGAGTTTCTCCTGTTGAGTCGGTGATGCGTCAGACCGTAGATGACTGAGCATCTGATTGTTACGCGGCGATCGGGAGGCGATCCTGATGGGACCCCGGACTTTTCGGAGCGGTACGCCCGCCCGGTCCGTCAGCCGCTATATCTCTACAGCCGCGGCCCGCCCGATCTTTGTTGCCGACATCAGCCCTATAGAGCAACCTTCCTGCCAGGGGAGGCCTGGCATCGGAAAACGTTGATATTCCAGGCTTTTCAGCCACTTTCCGGTTCCATGGCCGCCACTGGGCGAAGGCAGCCCCTCACTGAGATCTGCTCATGATCGAACCACCCCGAGCACCATCTTTCCCTCCGCTCAAGACTTTGGCGCGCAAGTGGAGTAAGCTCTGCCTGCACCCAGAGGCAGATGTCACCGATTGGAGGCAGGCGGAGTGCTCTACGAGGATCTGTATGAGATCTCGAAGCTCCTGCTGGCCGAGGACGACGCGGAACGGGCCCCCGAGGTCCTTCTGCGGCGACTCGTCGAGCGGTGCGGCGCCGAGACGGGCTTTGTCGTCGTCCGTGAGGACGGCTCCTGCGAGATGAAGAGCTGTGGATGCTGAGGATCAGATGGCGGCGCGAAGCGCGGCTAATTCAGACGTGAGAAATGACAGCCTTACGGGTGATCTCGAGAAAATCGAACTGCTCGAAGCCAGCTACGACCTCAGCAAGGCTGGCGAGGAAAAGCGCTTCCAACTCCGCATTCTTAATGTTGCCAGTCGAAACGAGCAACAGCTTGCGGGGGCGTCGCTGCAGGTGGAAAGAGCTCACGAAATCCTCATCCTTGGTGACCACGATATACTGATCGCTGACGGAGAGCTCGCTGATGATGCTGTCCGGCGTCCGATTGCGCAGTGGGAGATCCAGGGTATGGATGACCTCGAAGCCCTCCTGCCTCAGGCGATGAGCCAACCGGCGAGGCAGTTGGGCGTCGACCAGAAATTTCATGCCGCGAGCGGAACGACGCGCTTCACCTGGCTCAGCTTCAGCGCGAACTCCAAAGCCGCCAAGACGTCCTCTCGTTCGAGATCCTCGTAGTCGGCCAGGATCTCCTCGGTACTCATCCCGGAGCTCAGCAACTCGAGGATCGTTTCCACCGGATATCGCAGGCCACGGATAGCAGGTTTCCCGTGGCAGATTTCGGGATCGATTACGATGCGGTCAAGAAGACTCATCCTCACACCTCCAAAACCCCTCCATGATACCACCACCTGGCGAGACGGCGATTCCGCGCCTGACTGCCACTCCGCAAAAAGGCAGCTCCCTCGCTGAGCAGACTACATCTCAAGCGCCAGCTCTCCCCCTCCGCTCAAGACTTGGACGCACAAATCGGTTAAGCTCTGTCTGTTCCCAGAGGCAGATGTCACCGATTGGAGGCAGGCGGAGTGCTCTACGAGGAGCTGTTCCAGATCTCGAAGCTACTCCTGGCCGAGGAGGACGACGAGCGGACCCCCGAGGTCCTTCTGCGCCGCATCGTCGAGCGGTGCGGCGCCGAGACGGGCTTCGTCGTGGTGCGTGAAGAGGGCTCGTTCCAGCAGAAGTTCGAGGTCGGGTATGACCGCGAGCACCGCTCCGCGGCCGAACGCCGGTACAGCCGCACGCTGGTGCGCGAGGCGATCGAGACCGGCAAGGTCATCTATCTGCCGAACCTGATCGAGGACGCCCGCTTCGGCTCCGGCGAGAGCGCTCTGTTCATAGGCCTCTGTTGCGCCCTCGTGGCTCCCCTCCGCCACGGTGGCGAGGTCTACGGCGTCGTCTATCTCGAAAACCGCGAGCGCGTGGATAGCTTCGACGAGGAATGCCGGGCTTTCCTCACCGGGCTCGCGGAAATCGCCGGCCTGTTCCTCAAGCGGGCGAGCGACCGGGAGGAGCTGCGGCGGCGCAACCGCAGCCTGGAGCGCGATCTCTTCGCCCAGCACGACTTCGAGGGGATCGTCACCCGCGATCCACGGATGCTCGAGCTGCTGCGGGTCGTCGCCCAGGTCGCCGGGGCAGACGCTCCCATCCTCGTCCTCGGTGAGACCGGCACCGGCAAGGAGCTGATCGCCCGGGCGCTGCACGTCAACAGCCCGCGCCGGGCGCGTCCCTTCGTCACCGTCCACTGCTCCGCCCTGCCGGGAACGCTCCTGGAATCCGAGCTCTTCGGCCACGTCGCCGGAGCCTTCACGGACGCGAAAAAAGATCGCCCCGGCCGCCTCGCCTCGGCTCACGGGGGCACTCTGTTCCTCGACGAGGTGGGCGACATCCCCATCGAGGCCCAGGCCAAGCTGCTGCGCTTCCTCCAGTTCGGCGAGATCCAGCGCCTCGGGTCCGACCGCACGGAGAAGGTGGACGTGCGGGTGATCGCCGCCACCCATCGCGATCTACGGCAGATGGTCAAGGAAAAGCACTTCCGTGAGGATCTGTACTTCCGGCTCAAGGTGCTGGACCTGACGCTGCCGCCCCTGCGGGAGCGCCGGGGGGACGTACCACTGCTCGCCGACCATTTCCTGCGCCGGCACTGGCGGCGCCCCGGGGAGAAGCCGCGCTGGACGCCGCGGGCCGAGCGGGCGCTTCAAGCCCATGGCTGGCCGGGCAATGTCCGCGAGCTGTCGCACGCGATCGAAAGGGTTTGCCTGCTCGCCCGCGGCCCGGAGCTGGACGTCGACCTGCTGCCGCCGGAGGTGGCGGGCGCAGCGCCGGATGCCGCGGCCGAGCCGGTCTTCTCTGCACTGACGGGCGAGGCGTTGAACGAGGCGCGGGAGGCGAGCGTGGCCGGGGTCGAGCAACGCTTCCTCACCGAGCTGATGCGGCGCTGCGACGGCAACGTTTCGCGGGCCGCTCGCGAGGCGGGGCTCCATAGAACCTATCTGCAGAAGCTGCTGGCGCGCCATCGCCAAGCGCTGGGCTCCCTGGGCGAGCCCCAAGAGGAGGCGTAGCCGAGATGGAGGCGCTCCTCTGCCCCTCCTGCGGCAAGGCCAACTCGGAGTTCGACAGCCGCTGCGCGTCCTGCGGCGCCGCATTGCCCGACGCGACAAGCACCGCCTCGTCCAGCGCCACCATGCTCTATGAACCCCAGCCGCCCGGATCCGCTCCGGCTGTGCCCGCTCTCCCGGCGGGGGAACCCTTCGCGATCCGGCAGATCTCCCATTACCGGCTGCTCCGGCCCCTCGGCCGCGGCGGCATGGGCGTCGTCTACCTCGCGCAGGACGTCGAGTTGGGCCGGGAGGTCGCAATCAAGTTCCTTCATCAATGGCGCGCCGCACGCCCCGCCGACGAGGTCCGCTTCCGCCGCGAGGCCCAGGCCGCCGCCGCCCTGGACCACCCGAACATCGGCACCATCTATGAGATCGGCGAGCACGAGGGTATGCGCTTCCTCGCCATGGCCTTCTACGACGGCACGACCCTGGCGCAGCTCCTCGACGCCCAGTCGGACCGGCGCCTCCCCTTCTCCGAAGCGGCCTCCATCGCCGGCCAGCTCGCCTCGGCGCTCGCCGCGGCCCACGCTGCCGGCATCATCCACCGGGACCTCAAGCCCGAGAACGTCATGGTGCTGCCGGACGGGCGGGTGAAGCTCCTCGACTTCGGCCTCGCCCGCTGGATCGACGTCGGCGGCATCACCGAGGCGGGCTTGGCGGTAGGGACCGCGGCCTACATGGCGCCCGAGCAGCTCCAGGGGCAACGGACGGGCACCGCCGCCGACCTCTGGGCGCTGGGCGTGGTGCTCTACGAAATGCTCACCGGCCGGCGCCCGTTCGGCGGCGAGCAGAAGGGGATGGTGCACTCCATCCTCTACGAGGACCCGCCGCCCCTGCGGGAGGTCCGGCCGGACGTGCCTCCCGCCCTGGAGCGGGTCGTCGACCACTGCCTCGTCAAGAAGCCTGGAGATCGCTGGCCGGCCGCCGCCGACATCCTCTCGGAGCTCCAGACCGCGGGGCTCGTGGGCTCGACCAGCGGCGGCATCCTGAAGTTGCCCCGGCGCCGAAGGCTACGGCTCGGGTGGATCGCCGCGGCGGCGGTCGTCCTCGCCGGCATTGCAGTCGCTGCTTTCCTGGTGACCCGCAAGCCGGCTCTGCCTGTCTACGTCGCAGTCCTAAAGCCGGAGATGGCCGGCTCTCTTTCACCGGAGGATCAGGCTCGGGTCGCAGCCAACATTCAGGCCGCGCTGCTGCGCACAGTTGCCGCTCTGGACGGGCTGGCGGCGCTGGGCACGTCTCCGGTCAATACGGTGAAGGGCTCCGCCGTGGCCGTGGCCCGGGCCATGGCCGCCGGCGAGGTCATCGCTTCGCAAGCCGACTGCGCGGGCGATCTCTGCCAAGTGAGCCTGCAGCGGCTCGCCGGTCGGGACGGCCGGATCCTGGGATCCGAAGCGCTGACGGTGCCCTCCTCACGGCCCAAGCTGTTCGCCGACTCCGTCGCCGCCGTCCTTCGCCATATCTATGGCGACCGTCGGCTACGGGTCGCGCGGCTGGGGCTAGAGATCCAAGACGAGGATTACCGGGAATTCTTCGACCTGAAGCAGCGGATCGACAGGGAGGGCGCCAGCGACGACGCTCTCACCCGCCTGGACGCGCTCCGCAAGAGGGCCCCGGCGTTCCTCGAAGCCGGCTCGTTCGAAGCGAAAGTCGCCCTCCGTCTATACGAGGACACCAGGGAGCCCCGCTACCTCGAGCGCGGCCTCGCGGTGGCTAAAGAGGCCCTCCAGACCGCTCCGGCGTCCGGAGACACGGCTCCTCTCGACGCTCTTTTCCGTCTCGATCTCGCCGCGGGGCGCCTCGACGACGCCGAGGCCGTTCTGAAGCAGCTCGCGGAGATCGATCCGGCGAGGAGCCTTCTCCAACAGGGCCTGCTCGCCAAGCGCCGGGGCCGGCCCGCGGAGGGCCTGGAGCTGATGCGGACCGCCGTCCGCCTCCAGCCTTCCTGGCAGTCCCTGCTCTTCCTGGCCAATGCCGAGTACGAACTCAGCCGTTTCGACGATGCCCGCCAGCACGCGGAGGGGCTCCTGGCGCGGTCGCCCGGTAACGTCGACGGCCTCAAGATGCTGGCCCAGATCGAGCTGCTGCGGAACCCGGAGCGGGCCGTGGCCCTCCTGCGCGAAGCCGCGAAGCGCGATCCCGGAGCCGCTTCCCTGAGCAACCTCGGGGTCAACCTCCTGCTGCTGCGCCGCTATGGCGAAGCCGAGGCCAGCCTGCGCAAAGCACTCGCGCTGCAGCCCCAGGCTCTCGACCCCGCCCTCAATCTCGCGGACTGCCTCACGCTCCTCGGCCGGACCGTAGAGGCCCGCCGGCTCTACGCCCGCATAGCCCAGACTACGGCCGGCCGGTCCGCGTCCGGCTGGGATGTCCTGGGGGTCCAAGCCCAGGCGCTCGCCCATCTGGGCGAGACCGACCAGGCGCTGGACGCCATCCAGCAGGCCCTGCGCCTGAACCCCGACAACGGCCTGCTCGCCTACGAAGCCGCGGTCGTCTACGTGATCATCGGCGACCGCAGCTCGGCGCTCTTCCATACCCGTCGTGCCGTCGCGCAGAATGTCGGCCCCAACTGGTTCGCCCTTCCCTTCTTCGACCCTCTGCGCAACGATCCCGCCTTCCAGCGTCTGGCCACCCGAAGCGCGCCCTAGCCGTCAATCGGATCTCTGACGACCGCGATCGACGGGTCGATGATGATGTCGGCCGCCTTCGTCAGTTTCGTGCCCTCGCCGTCTATGAGATCAAAGTCATAGCGGATGACGTTCACATCCAAGACGTTGTTGGTGAACGTGAGCTGCCGTTGATTCGGCGGAAAATCGTGGTTGATGACAAGGTTATCAACTCCACCCGGCGTCGGCATCGGAATGAGAATCCCGCCGCCCTCCTTGAAAGTCGCCACGAGGCCGCAGGTGGTTTCGAGAGTCCAGTTCACGGTCCAGGATGAGCCGGGCAGCCCCGCTGCGGAGATGGCGGAGACGTGGTGGCGGTACGTACTGGGTAGGACGCCGGGAGAAACGATCACCGTCGCATTGATCACCGAGTTCTCCTGATCAAAGGTCACGGCCGGCAACTGATCGATCTTCGTTTGTTCCATGGTGGTTGGCATTGTCGTATCCTCCCTGAAAGAAAATGTTTAGGTTTAACAGATGGACGAGGATTGAGCAAGGACCATACCACTCTCGATTAACAGAGCTCTCCAGGAAGACGGCGAAAAATCTTTACAGGGACTGCCTCCCCATAATGGCAGGTCAGCCCGGCCTGGCGATGCCGCGGCTCGGAGACAGGTGCAATCGGCGGAAGGCAGGCTCTATCCGCCCGGGTACAAAGACCAGGGCCAGAAATGAGCTGGATGAAATCCGAGGTAAAGTCCCCTTCAGGGGCGCTGCCTATAGACGGAGCATCAGGACCGATTCAAGAGGAGCCTTATATGATCGTTCCAGCCGTCTTCGTTCATTGCGGCTTCGGTCTCCTTCTGGCGGCCTTCTCGCTGCCTCTCGTACTTCGCCGGGTTCCCATGAACCGGGCCTACGGCATTCGTATCCCAGAGGCCTTCACCTCGGACGCCCGCTGGTACGACATCAACGCCTATGGCGGCCGCCTGTTCCTCGTCTACGGCGTCCTTTTGGCGGCTTTTGGGTTTCTGGCCCGCGATATGGCCCCGCCGAAGGACAGCCTCTGGTCCCCCATCTTCATCGTCGGGCCGCTTCTGGGGGCGCTGGCCCTTCTTCCTCTCATCCGGTCCTATGCGCGTGGTCGCGTCCAGCAGGGACCTTGAAGAACGGCACCTGACGCGGCTGCTCCCTTACAGGACGCAGCAGATTTCTCACCGGGCATGGCAGGTTTCAAAATGGGCGTGGCAGGTGGTTCACCGGGCATGGCAGATTTCAAAACGGGCGTGGCAGGCGGTTCGCCGGGCATGGCAGGTTTCAAAATGGGCATGGCAAGTGGTTCGCCGGGCATGGCAGATTTCAAAATGGGCGTGGCAGATGCCGGCCGTGGCGGATCTCAGCGCCGCAGAGTCACTTGAAGCGCCTTCGCCTCCGTCCCTCGCTTCACCGCCAACACAACCTCGTCTCCCCAGCGCTTGGCGGCCACCAGCCGGTTGAGCGTCTCCTTGTCCGGCACGGGGGCACCGTCGAAGGAGACGATCACGTCACCCACCTGGACACCGGCCTTCTCGGCAGGAGTCTTCTCGGAGACGAGGATCACCTTCAACGCCTTCTCCCCTTCGACGGGACTGCTGGAGAGGCCGAGGGAAGGATAGATCGGATCGGTCTGCGCCGGCAGGCCCCACACAAAGTCGGCGTAGGAGGCCTGGACGGTCTTGACGTCATGCCCTTCGTCGTCGCGCACGTTGACGGGGACGACGGTCGCAATCCTGCCGTCGAAATGCCGGGCGGCCTGGCGCTGGATGCCGAGCCCATAGACGACGTGGCCAGAGCCGACGAGGGTCACCATGACCGTATCCGGCCCGCCGTGCTCCTTGAGAGCTTTGACGGAATTGAATGCCATGGTGGCGTCCCAGGTGGACTGGGCGGCGATCATCGAATCCACTTGCGCGTCGGTCATGCTGGAGTGAAGCGAATCGCCGCCGGCTTCGAAGAACGATTTGAACAGCGTGCGGTGTTCCGGGCTCGACGTGTCGATATCCGGCGGGATGTGAGCCGCCTCTTCCGGCGTCAGATTCTTGAAACCTTTCTTTCGCACCGCGGTGACGACGTCGCGGGGCGCGTTGACGGCGAAGATGCGCAGCTTGTGGACTTGGGCGAAGAGGAAGATGTCTCGGTAGTAAAGCCAGTTGTAGCCCCAGTTCTCATACCAGCGCGAGGCTTGGAGAAACGCCTCCTCCGTGAGCTTGCCGTCCACCCAATCGTCCAGATATCGCTGCACGGTATAGGGGTACATCTCCAGCCCCAGGAACACGGGCCGGCCAGCGCTCACCAGCTCCTGAATAACGCGCAGCTCGGAGCGGTGGGAATCCATGTCCGTATGGCTCTCCCCCACCAGCACCAGGCGCACTCCCGCGAGCCGCTTCGGGAGCTCGGCCGGCCCGATCACCTCGCCCGTCCGCGTATCCGTGATGCCGTCGAGCACCACCGGAGCCTCCTTGTCCTTGCGGGCCGGATCGCCGACCGCGAGGTGGAGGGACTTCTCCTGCGCGTGGAGGGCGGGGGCGAGAAGGACGAGGAGGAACGGGAGGATTCGCTTGGGAGTCATGAGATCTCGGATTCTATTCTCTGTGGGGCCACAACGATCCCCCGGCCCGGGTCGGACGTGACGAGAAGACGGCATCTGCCTCATGCCAGGATTTCCACGTACCCGTCGGTTCCATGCACGCGGATGCGCTGCCCATCCTTGATCAACCGGGTCGCGTTCTCCACGCTGACGACTGCTGGCAAGCCGTATTCCCGGGCGATCACCGCGCCATGGGTCATGAGGCCCCCCACCTCGGTCACCAGGCCTTTGATGGACACGAACAAGGGCGTCCAGCTCGGGTCCGTGAAGGCGGTGACCAGGATATCCCTCGGTTCCAGCTCGGCATCGGCCATGTCCGAGAGGACGCGGGCACGTCCCTCGACGACTCCCGCGGAGACGGGGAGACCGACGAGAGCGCCGGCGGGAAGATCGGTCCGCTTGTAGGCACCTGCGACGATTTCCCCCTCGGACGTCAGGACCCGCGGAGGCGTCAGCTTCCGGTGGCGCTCGTGCTCGGCCTTTCGCCGGCTGACGATCTGGTCGTCCATCTCGTGCGTGCGGACCACTTCCCGCAGCTCCTGGAGCGTGAGGTAGTAGATGTCCTCTGGCTCCTGGAGCACGTTGGCTCGCACGAGCCGCCCGGCTTCTTCCAGGAGGGCCTGCTTGTAGACGAAGTAGCGGTTGACGATGCCGTACTTCGGATACTCACGGTAGCCGATGAAGTTCCGGAGCCGGCGGATCATCCGTTGCGTTTCCTCGGCCTTCTGTGGGCCATCCGGCAGTTGCCTCAGGCGCTCCAGCAGCTCCTGCTCCTTCTTCGCGGCCTCCTGCCGTCCTTGCTCGAATCTCCGGCTGCCGGCCCCCGGCTCGAAATTCTTGATGTTGCTGAGGATCAAGGGTACCAGGGTCGTTGGTGCTTCACTCCAGCGTCTCCTCGTCACGTCGATTTCCCCGACGCCTCGCATGCCGTACTTGTCGAGATACGCGCGGAGAGCGTCGTGGGCTTCCGGCCCCCCTTCCAGTGGGAGCAGTCCCTCCAGGAAGCCATCGTCCTTCGCCTGCTGGAGGTAAGCGATCACCTCCGGATGCGGACGGATCACGTCCGCGACATCCAGGAGCGCCAGCCCCATTTCCGACGTGACGTTGTTCGGTGCGGACTGCGCGAGCGTGTCCGCGGGATTCTTCTCGCCCAGCCACGCCATCATGTGCTCGTTGATCCATGTGGCAGCGTTCATGCCGGCCATGATCGCGCCCAGATTCCGCGGCTCGAACAAACTCTGCCTCGAGTGCTGGGCTTCCAGGATGAAATCCAGGAGATCCGTTCCGGATTTCGTCCGGATGTCCCGCTTCAGCTCTTCGATCGACGCTTGGCTGCTCGCGATCAAGTCCGCGACGATCGCCGGATCGTCGACTTGCGCCTGGGAGCCCCCATATTTGCTTTGCCACGAAGCGTTCGGGTCCATCGAATCAGGAGGCGAGAGCTCGATGATTGATTCGATAAAATCGCGCTCGATGAGGGTCGTCAGTGCGTCCTTGACCAACAGATCGGAGCGGCCCAGCACATTCAAGAGCACGTCCCGGCCGGCAGGCGTTGCCAGCTGCTTCGTGACGTCGACGAACAACCTGCCACCCGCTGCAACCATGTGTCCCGTCTGGAACAAGGACAGCCCCAAGGGCTTCATGGGGTCGGTCATCATCTGCTGATGGCCGACGGAGACGTAGACGTGGTTGCCTTGATCACCCGCTTCAGGGATGGGGTACAGGGTCGTGATCGGCCGGCTCTGGACGATGTGGAAGTCGTCCTCGACCAGGCACCACTCGATGTCCTGGGGCTCACCGAAATGCCCTTCGATCTGTCGGCCCAGGCGCGCGAGCCGCACGATCTGTGCATCCGTCAGCACGGGCCGGTCCTGCCGCTTGGCCTTCTCGATGACCTGGCCGCTCCGCACCTTGTAGCCATCGGCGTTCACCAGGCCGGAGACCAGCGCCTCGCCCAGACCGAAGACAGCCTCGATCGATGCCACCTTCCGGTTCCCTGTGACGGGATCGGCTGTGAACAAGATGCCCGCCGCCTGCGGGAAGAGCATCTTCTGCACCACCACCGCCATGTGGACCTTGCGATGGTCGAAGCCGTGTTGGAGGCGGTAGGCTACCGCGCGCTCGGTGAAGAGCGAAGCCCAGCAGCGGCTGATGTGCTTCCGGATCGCCGGCGTGCCGATGACGTTCAGATACGAATCCTGCTGGCCCGCGAAGGAAGCGCCCGGCAAATCCTCCGCCGTCGCGCTGGACCGCACGGCGTAGGCCTCTTGCTTCCCGAGCCTGGCCAGGAAGCGGGCGATCGCTTCTTGGACGTCTTCAGGGATGGCGATCCCTTCGATGACCTCGCGAATCGCCGCGGCAAGCTCCCGGATCGCCTCGCGGTCCTCCGCCTTCAGCAGCGCCAACCGATCGAGCAAGCCGCCGATCGCCGGCGCCGCGCCCAGGACCCGCTTGAAGGCTTCGGTCGAGACGCAGAAGCCATCCGGCACGAGGATCCCTTCGAGTCTGGAAAGCTCCCCCAGGTTTGCGCCTTTCCCCCCGACCACCCCGATGTCAGTTCGGTCGACCTCCTGGAAGCCAAGCACATACGCACGCATCGGTTCACCTCCTTCAGCCGTCGGAAATCCCTCAGCGATCACCACCGCATGCTTTGTCATCGATCCGTCGTGCATTTTCGATCCTCCTGTTCCCGCGTTCCTCGCTTACGCCGGGGACTATGCGGCATGCCCTGGGGCTTGCCGCAAGCCCCCGTGGCTGGCATAATGTAGAAGTGGGGAGGGATCCGTGCGTGCCCCCGCAAACGGCGGCGCGCCCGATACGGCGATAACTCGGCGCAGAGCGTTTTTCGACCGCGACCATGGCATGAGCCATGAACGGGTTGCGGTGCTGGGCTGAGAGGTCGGACTAACGAATGGCGTCCTGCCGCGGCAGTCTAAGAAAACCGTGACGCCCCTCCGGTCCGCTGCAACGGCTGGTTATCCCGCCTCTCGGTGCGGGCGCGAACATGTTCTCCCTCGGTCGAAAACCGCAGGCTCAGGACCGGGCGGGTTCGGGTCCGCCCGTCAAGTTCCCCTGCGCTTCCGAGGTGCACGCTTCGAAGACTGCAACCTCAACCGCGGCGCGCCGCCTCGATTGCGGCGATGTCGATCTTTTGCATCTCCATCATCGCATCGAACGCGCGCTTGGCGACAGCGGGATCGGGATCGGTTACCGCTTGAGTCAGAGCGATCGGCGTAATCTGCCAGGACAATCCCCATTTGTCCTTGCACCAGCCGCACGCACTCTCCCGGCCGCCGTTGCCGACGATTGCGTTCCAGTAACGATCGGTTTCGGCCTGGTCGGCGGTTGCGACCTGAAACGAGAATGCTTCGTTGTGCTTGAATTCGGGTCCGCCATTGAGCCCGAGGCAGGGAATCCCCATCACGGTAAACTCGACCGTCAACACATCCCCTTTCTTCCCGGACGGAAAGTCTCCCGGTGCGTGGTGCACCGCGCCAACGGATGAATCGGGAAAGGTCTTGGCGTAAAACCGCGCCGCGTCCTCGGCGTCGCCATCGTACCAAAGGCAAATCGTGTTCTTTGCTGGCTTGGTCATGTCACTCCTCCACCGCAATGAGCCGCCCGACGCCGGAGTCAACGATGCGCTCGCAGTCGAAAGGCATCGGCTCGGCGGACAATTCCGCGTCAATTCGGTGCAAACTCCATACCATTCCGGCGCTGCTTCACCGTGCTTCGCATAGGCGGGATAACAGCTGGTTCAACCTTTCTCCGTTTCGCCCAGAATGCCTATCGCGGCCAAGTCGGATCGCCGATCGCGAGGTGGAGGGACTTTTCCTGAGCGTGGAGGGCAGGAGCGAAGAGGTCTAGGAGGAGAGGGAGGATTCGCTTGGTTGTCATGGGACCTCGGATTCTACTCTCCGCGTGGCCAACAACGGTCCCGTAGAGCCCTATACATTCCGAAATGGGTTAAAATCTACCCTAAACCTCAGGAAGGTACTGTGGAGGATAGGAACGTGTCTCTCTACGAGGAGCTGTTCCAGATCTCGAAGCTCCTCCTCGCCGAGGAGGACGACGAGCGGACCCCGGAGGTCCTTCTGCACCGCATCCTTGAAAGGTGCGGCGCCGAGACGGGCTTCGTCGTGGTGCGCGAGAATGATTCGTTCCAGCGCAAGTTCGAAGTTGGCTATGACGCTGGCGGGCGCGGCGACCGGGAACGCTGCTTCAGCACCACCCTGGTGCGCGAGGCCATCAAGACCGGCGAGCCCCTGTACCTGCCCAACCTCATGGAAGATCCCCGCTTCGCCTCCGGCGTAAGCGGCCTCTTCATCGGCCGCTGCTGTGCGTTGGTGGCACCGCTGCGCTACGGCGGCGAGGTCTACGGCGTCGTCTACCTGGAGAACCGGGCGCAGGTGGACAGTTTCAGCGCGGAGAGCCAAGCCTACCTCGCCGAGCTCGCCGAGGTGGCCGGCCTCTTCCTGCGCCGGGCCTGCGAACGGGAAGCGCTGCGGCGCCGCAACCGCAGCCTGGAGCACGACCTCTTTGCCCAGCACGATTTCAAGGGGATCATTACCCGCGACCTGCGCATGTTGGAAGTGCTCCGCATCGTCGCCCACGTGGCGCCGGCGGACGCTCCGGTGCTCGTCCTCGGCGAAACGGGCACGGGCAAGGAGTTGATCGCTCGCGCCCTGCACGTCAACAGCCCGCGCCGGGGCCGGCCATTCATCACCCTCCACTGCTCCGCTCTGCCGGGCACCTTGCTCGAGCCCGAGCTCTTCGGCCACGTCGCCGGGGCTTTTACGGATGCCAAGCGTGACCGCCCCGGCCGCCTCGCCACGGCGCACGGCGGCACCCTGTTCCTCGACGAGGTGGGCGAGATCCCACTGGAGGCGCAGGCCAAGCTGTTGCGCTTCCTCCAGTTCGGCGAGATCCAGCGCCTCGGCTCGGACCGCACCGAAAAGGTCGACGTGCGGATCGTCGCCGCCACCCATCGCGACCTGCGGCAGATGGTGAACGAGGGGCGCTTCCGGGAGGATCTCTACTTCCGGCTGAAGGTGCTCGACCTCACTCTGCCCCCCCTGCGCGAGCGGCCGGGAGACGTGCCGTTGCTTGTGGAGCACTTCTTGCGGCGGCACTGGTGCCGACCCGAGGAGCAACCACGATGGTCGGCCCGAGCGGATCGCGCCCTGCTCTCCTATCCTTGGCCGGGCAACGTCCGCGAGTTGGACCATGCCGTGGAGCGGGCATGCCTGCTGGCGCGCGGACCGGAGCTGGACCTCGATCTGCTGCCCTCGGAGGTGGCGGGCGCGGCACCCAGTCCCCAAGTCGAGCCGGCTTTCCCTGAGCTGACCGGTGTGGCCTTGAGCGAGGCCTGCGAGACCGCCACGAATGCCCTGGAGCGGAGGTTCCTCGCCGAGTTGATGCGTCATTGGAAGGGCAACGTCTCGCGCGCCGCCCGTGGGGCCGGCCTCCACCGGAGCCATCTGCAAAGGTTGCTGGCTCGCCATCGCAAAGTAGTGGGGCCCTGATGCCATCGCTCCTCTGTCCTGACTGTGGCGCTTCCAACTCGGAGTTCGACAGCCAATGCGCCTCCTGTGGCGCCTCCCTCGCGACTTTGTTCGAAGGAGTCAACCCATCCGGCCCGCCCGGGGGTAGAGGCGGCAATCGGAAGGCCTCGCCCGCGGGCGCCGACGGTGAGGACGGCGACGAGCTCCACCCCGGCCAGGAGATCTCTCATTTTCGCATCCTGGGGCACCTCGGCAGGGGTGGCATGGGTACGGTCTACCGGGCCTTGGATCTGGAGCTGAACCGCGAGGTCGCCCTCAAATTCCTCCGGCCGGAACGGCAGCGCCGCAAACAAGACCTGGCTCGCTTGCAGCGCGAAGCCGAGGCTCTGGCCAAACTCGATCACCCCAACATCGGCACCATTTACCATGTCGACCAATGGCAAGGCCGGCGCTTTCTTGCCATGGCGCTTTATGACGGCGAGACGCTGGCCGAGCACCTCGCCAGGCAACCCGAGCAGAGGCTCCCCGTTTCCGAGACGGTCAGAATTGCGAGCCAGCTCGCCGCGGCTCTGCAAGCGGCTCACGGCGCCGGCCTGGTGCATCGAGACCTCAAGCCTGAGAACGTGATCATCCTCCCCGACGGCTGGGTCAAGCTCATCGACTTCGGGCTCGCGCGCTGGGCCGGCTCACCCCGTCAAACGGAACAAGGAATGGTGGTGGGAACCATTCGTTCCATGGCCCCTGAACAGATTCGCAGCGAGGAGGCCATTCCGCAGACCGACTTGTGGGCCCTGGGCGTCGTGCTCTACGAGATGCTAGCCGGCCGCCATCCTTTCCGTGGCAAGGGACTGGAGATAGGGAATTCCATCCTGAGTGAGAAACCCTTCCCTCTGCGCAAGGCCTGTCCGCAGGTGCCCGTGATCCTGGAGAAGATCGTGGAGCGCTGCCTTTCCAAGGAGATCAAAGACCGCTGGGCCTCCGCCGCCGAGATCCTTGCTGAGCTCCAGATGGCAGGGCCTTCGGGTTCCGGAACCGCCTACCTCGTCACGCGACTTGCCCGGCGCTCGCCGTGGTACTGGCCGAGCGCTGCAGCCGTGATCCTCCTTATCGGTCTGGTCGGCTATATGATTTATGTGATTTATCAACCAACTTGGCCTCGGGCACCCTCAGCCACCCACTCTCCAACGTATATCGCCATCCTCAAGCCCGTCGTCAAGGGATCTCTCAACCCTGCCGGACAGGCTCGAGTCCTGACCAATCTCAAAGCCTCGCTGCTACGCACCGTGCAGATGCTCGACGGCTTGGCTGCATCAGAGTCGGACCAGTTCCAGATCTCCCAACTAACGCATGAGACCGGTGATGTCGCCCGGGGCGTAGCAGCCGACGAAATCATTTCTTCCCAGGCCGATTGTACCGGCAACCTTTGCCAGATAACTTGGAGCCGCTTGGATGGGAGAGATGGACGCGTCTCATGGACGGAGAACCTGAAACAGAAATTCCCTTACTCCAAGCCTCGGGCCTTTGCCGAGGCCGTCGCTTCCTCCCTCCGGAAGAGCTATGGCGATCATAAGCTGCGAGTTCCAAGACTGGAGTTGGATGTCACGGAGGAGGATTACCGTCGCTACCTCGACTTGCGACAACTTACCGATCTCTATCAGGTGAACAACAGGCTTCTCGGCCAGTTAGAAGCCCTGCGCCAAAGAGATCCCGCCTTCCTCGAACTCAATTTGCTTGAAGCTCATGTGGACCACCTACTCTTTCAATCAGGCGCTGGTGACATCCATTGTCTGGACAGAGGCATCGCAGCCGCCCGGCAAGCCTTGGAACGCGCTCCCAGTGATCTCAGGCCTCTCCTCTACCTCTCTGAGCTCTACGAGGACGCCCAACAATACACGAATGCCGAAACAGCCCTTCAAAGGCTTGCTCCGCTCGATCCTGCCGAAAGCCTTTTACGGCGCGGCCGTCTCGCCGCTCTCAAGGAAGATCACCAAACCGAGTTACGGCTGATCACCGCGGCCGCGCAGCTCCATTCGTCATCGCGCAACTTTACCAGCCTAGCCGTCCACGAGTACACGCAGGGAGTCGATGACGCCCGTAGCCACTTCAAAGAAGTCCTGCGGCGCGAACCCAACAACATCAATGGTTACAAAGGCCTGGGCCAGATCATAATGCAGAAAAATCCTGGCCGGGCCGCAGCGCTCTACCTTAGGGCCGAGCAGATTGCTCCCGATCCCGACTGCCTTACTAATCTTGGAAGCTACCTCATACTATTGGGCCGGTATACCGAAGCCGAAAGTAGGCTTCGGAAAGCCTTAACATTCAAGACTGCCGATCCCTCCGCGGCCCTGAACCTGGCCGACTGCCTCCTTCTTCTCAAACGCACGGAAGCTCACCAGCTCTATTTGCAGGTCGTCGCAACCACCGAGCACACTCTTCCCCAACAGTGGCAGACTTTATCGGTCCGTGCCCAAGCATTCGCCCATCTCGGGGAAAAGGGTAAAGCTATCGAGGCTATCCTGGGTGCGCTCAGCGTCGCCCCTAAGAGCGACCAGCTTGCTTACGAGGCCGCCTTGGTCTATGCCATCGTCGGCGAACTAAAGGTCGCCTTTTCCCAGGCCCAACGAGCCGCAGCGGGTGGTATCAACCCTTTCTACTTCAAGTCACCATTCCTGGACCCGCTGCGGCACGATCCCGACTTCCAGAGGCTCGCAAAAACTCCCACCTAAGTAGCAGCCGTAGGAGGAGGAGCAGGATTGACCGGGTCTTTGACTACGACGATCGTCGTGTTACGGCGAGTCACACGCAACGTCGCCTTGTGTGGCCCAACACCAGACGTTGAATCGATGTCGATCTCGTAGTTGAGGGAGTCCACAGTCTCGACATCGTTCTTGAACCGCGCGGTCCATAGAAGCTCCGAACCGCTGAGCCCGGCCGTGAGAGTGACCCCCCGCGGCAGGGAACCGAGTCGAATCCCGGGCTTGGCGAAGCCAGCTTCGAGGCCGGCCGGGCTCACCATGAGCTCCCATCGTACCTCCCATGTCCCCGAGGAAATGGTGACCGGAGGTGCCGAAATCGTGATCGCATTGTCTTTTGCCGATTGAGCTACCACCACCTCCGCAGTAATGACACTGTTCACGGAATCATACATGACCATCGGAAGCACGCCGGTCGGTACCTGAGGCTTCCGGGTCGGTTGTGTCGTCTCTTGCTCAGTTACAGCTAACATGGCCTGAATCTCCCTGAAAAAGCCGTTCTAATCTGAACGGCAGCAGCCACTAGAGCAAGCCTTGTGCCGGCCCTCAAAAGGGACCTCTTCCCTGGGAGAATCTTGATTCCACGCCGCATCTCTGCCTCAAAACTGTGGCAGCTCAGCCCACGGACGGGTGCCGCGGCGATAGGGCAGTGCCCCAAACTTAGGGCACATCAATTCGGAAGGGGCGTGCTGTCGAGGGAGCCGATCACGTCGCCCCAACCGAAGGGAACCAGAAGGAGATCGTCTTGGCGATCCTCGAAAGGGCTGCTTCTCTCTTAAGGGCCTGGAGCGAGACTCGTTCCCCAATCCTAAAATAGAGATCAGGAGATCTCCGGAGCCGGACGAGGCGAACCAGAGCTTCGAACAACTCCTTCGGATGGCGGGCCAGAGCGGCCTCGAGATCGTTGCGGAGTTGCCCCTTTAGCTTTCCGGTGGGCGGCGAAAGAAAGAGATTTTCCCGCAGCACCTGAAGCTCGTGTTCCTCGGTGATGCCGATCTCGATTTCGTAACGAAGGCGATGCGCCTGCAACTCGGGGTTTGGCACCAACAGTTCGACGGCCAAAGAAAGAGGTTCACCAGGATTGGTCCTTACGGAGCCGTTGAAGCTCGAAGTCTATCCCAAGGGATCAGATAGACTTCGCCTGTGTCCCCCGCAATCCTCGCCGCCCTCCGCCACGACGTCCTCCCGGCCGCCATCGGCTTCATCCTGCTGGGGCTGGGGGTGGCCGCGGGAGTTGTCGCTTTCGCGCGGCGGCGGCAGGGCGATTCGACCCTGGTTTTCTTCTCCATCCTTACCTTCATCTACGGCGGGCGTCTGCTGATGGACCTCGACGCGACGGAGGTCCTCTACCCGCTGGCCAGGACCTCGGGATGGGACCGGGCGATCGACATTCTCAGCTATCTCGTCCCGATACCGGCCGGCCTGCTGTTCGAGCGCCTGGTCGGCGGCGGCTGGGGGAGAATTCTTCGCAGGTTCTGGCAGGTCTTCGCGGCTCTGGCGGTGGTCGCCATCCCGTTGGAGATCGTGGCCCGCAAGCCGGGCGCCCTGCTGACTCCCTACCGCTACCTTGTCCTGGCGGGTGCTCTGCTGGTGCTCGCCAACGTGTTCTGGCCCGGGCGGGAACGCACGCCGGACCTGCGCATCCTGCGCGGGAGCTTCCTCGTTCTCCTCGCCTTTGTGGTCTACCAGAATCTCGAAGGCATCGGCCTGACCCCTGTGAAGGGAAACGTGGAGCCGTTGGGCTTCCTGCTCTTCGTCTGCGGTCTGGGGACGGTGGCGGCCCGGCGCGTCTTCGGCGATCAGGAGCGGCTGACGGAGATCCGCCAGGAACTCGCGACGGCGCGGCGCATCCAGGAGTCCATCCTGCCGGGCGAGGCGCCGCGGATCGAAGGTCTCGATCTCGCCTTCCGCTATCTGCCGGCGGCCGAGGTGGCCGGAGATTTCTACGAGTTCCTGCCCGGCGAGGGCCGGCGGCTCGGCATTCTGGTGGCGGACGTCTCGGGCCATGGCGTGCCGGCGGCGCTCGTGGCCTCGATGCTCAAGGTGGCCGTGGCGGCGCAGGCGGCCCATGTCGCGAGCCCGGGCCGGCTGCTCTCAGAGATCAACGCGATCTTTCACGGCAAGCTGAAGAATCAGTTCATCACCGCCCTCTACGTCTACCTGGACCTCGAAGGCGGCAGTCTCACCGCGGCCAGTGCCGGCCATCCGCCGCCGCTGGTCTGGCGGCACGAGACAGGGGAAATCGAGGAGTTGCCGCCCGGCGGCCTCGTCCTCGGCCGGCTGCGCCGGGCGGCCTACCCGGAAGTCACGGTTCCCCTGGCACCCGGCGACCGCATCCTCTTGTTCACGGACGGCATTCCGGAAGCCCTGAGCCCCGGCGCCCCCGGCGGTCAAATGTTCGGCGAGGAGCGCCTGCGCAACGTCCTCGCCGGCCACGCCCTCCAATCCGCCGAGGCCACGGCCGACGCCCTCGTCTCCGAGGTCGCCGCCTGGACGGGCCGTACCGCGGCGTTCGATGATGACCTGACGCTGGTGGTGGTGGGGATTGGCGAGCCTAGGCGCTAGCTTTGACGCTTCAGAGCGCCCCCCGCCCAAGACCCTCACCCCTACCCCTGGGGCGTTCTTGCCTTGCTCCCTCTTCTCCCGGCGAGGGGAATGGGGTGGTCGGGAGAAGAGGGCCGGGGTGATGAGGGTCTTGGGCGGGGGGCCGCTCGGAGGCGTCAAAGAAAGAGGCCGGGGTGATGAGGGCCCGCCGAGGCTACGGCGGGCCGTTGCGAGGACCCTCTCACCGCTGGATGGTGAAGTTCACCGTCAGCGTGTAGAAAACCTTCACCGGGTGGCCATTGAGCAGGGCGGGCTTGAAGCGCCACTGCTGGACCGCCTGCATCGCGGCCTGGTCGAGCGCCATGGGCAGACCGTGGACCAGCCGCACGTGGGTCACGTTGCCCTGCTCGTCGATCACGGCCTCCACGATTACCATGCCCTGGACTCCAGCCCGGCGCGCCTGCTCCGAGTAGCGGGGCTGCACCTGGTGGATGACCTCCGGCTTGGTCATGCCGAAGGAGAATTGGATCGGCGAATTGTCCATCGTGCCGCCGGGATTCTCCGCCGGGCCGACCGGACCCGGACCATGACCTATGCCGGGAGGGCAGCCGGGACAGTCGCCGTCTCCAGGGATCACCGAGGTGGGCCCGCTGCTCGCGGGACCCGGGGTGAGATCCTGAATCGAGTCGTTCACGGCCGGCGTCGGCGGCTTCTCGGGGACGTCTTTCGCAGTCGGCTGGACGAGCTCTCTCGTCGCGGGCGCCGGAGCCTGCTTCTTCGTCTCCACTTTGACCGGCTGCTTGGACCCTCCGCCGCCCCCGGCAGGAGGAGGAGGCGGCGGCATGCTCACGAAGAAGACCTCGGAGAGCTGAGGCTCCAGCACGGAGCCCACGTTCCAGTAGCTGGCGAAGGCGAAGGCAGTCAGGCCCGCGACGTGCAAGCCCACGGCAATGGGCAGAGAGAGCCAGCGGCGGCGGGTTGACGGTTTTGCTTCAAGGTCGATGAGAGAGTGCTCGAACATGATCCACCTCCAGGTCCCGGATTCGGATGTCCCGCGGTCATTTCCGCGGTGGTTCCTGTCTTTGGCCCCAGCCCACGGGGCGGGGGGTCGTTCGGAGCGCTCCTGTACAGATAAGACCGGGGAGACGTGAATTTGGTTCCAGGGGGTGGCAATGCGGGGGCCGTCCGGTGTGTTCTCCCTGAAGGGACCTCCTCGTCGGGGGTTCGACTTATGCGGGGCTCCTGATATCTTTGCCGGGCTGTGACGCCCGGCCCATGCCAGGCGTCGCGCGCGAACAGATCTTTCCTTGGAGGTTGGAATGCCGGATTCTCACCCGAGCCCGACGCACTTGCGGTCAGCGCTCTTCGTCGACTTCGACAACATCTATCTCGGCCTGCAGCGCGAAGACCCGGTGGCCGCCGAGCAGTTCGCCACCGACCCGGGCCGCTGGCTCCTCTGGCTGCAGGACAAGCTCCCCACCCACGACGGGGAGGGACGCCGGCGGATGATCCTCTTCCGCCGCTGCTACCTCAATCCCTCGCAGTTCGGCCGCTTCCGCCCCTACTTCACCCGCTCCGCCTTCGAAGTCGTGGACTGCCCGCCCCTCACCAGCGGCGGCAAGACCAGCGCCGACATCCACATGGTGATGGACCTGCTGGACACGCTGAGCCACGTCACCCGATTCGACGAGTTCATCCTGCTCTCGGGCGACGCCGACTTCACGCCCGTGCTCCTGCGCCTCTCCAAGCACGACCGGCGCAGCTCCGTGCTGGCCATCGGGCCGGCCTCGGTGGCCTACAAGGCGGCCTGCGACCTGCTCATCGACCAGGACACCTTCCTGGAGGAAGCCATCGGAGCGACTCCGAGCCAGGCGACCCGCACCGCCTCGGGCCCTTCCGCCACCTCGGCGATGAGCGAGCTGCTGCGCCGGATCGCCGACAAGATGTACGAGCGGGCGAGCGCCAGCGGCGAGCTGGTCGCCACCGAGCTGCCCCCCATCTTCCGCGAGTTCCCGGAGTTCACGTCGAGCACCAACTGGCTGGGCTTCAACAGCCTGCGCAACATGACCACCGGCGTCATTCAGACGCGCCAGGATCTCGTCATGGTGGACGGCGATCCCTGGCGAGTGGGCCTCGTCGCCGAGGGCGAAACGCCTGTAGTGGACTCTTCCGAGCAGGGCCGCCCCGTCCCGGTCCCCAAGTTCCTGCCGCCGGCCGACCGCAGCCGCCTGATCGAGGAGATCCTCACCTTCGTGCGCTCGGTGGTGGACTCTTCGGACTCGGCGGTGCCCATGGCGCGGGCTGCGCAGATGGTGATCAGCCGCTTCGGTGAGCAGGTGCTCTCCACCCGCTGGGCGGGCGCCGGCACCTTCCGCGATCTGCTGGAAGGCCGGGAGAATCCGGGCTTCGCCATCTCGGCCTTGAAACCGGGCTACATCTACGATCCGGCCCGCCACCAGCTTCCCGTCGACGGCCGACCCGAGGAGCTGGTGGGCGATCCGGAGCTGAACTCGCTCGCCTATCGTGTGCACCAGCTCACGGATACTCCCTATCTGACGCGCGGCGACTACTCCCGGGTCTTCCGCCTCACCGCCGAAGAGGTCAGCGAGCACAGCTATTTCCTCACCCGCACCTCGAAGGCGGTGCGCGACCGCTGCATCGAAGAGGGCTCGCCCATCGCCCGCGCCAGCGTCAACTTCATCCTGAGGGGCATCACCTTCGGCGGCCACCGCTTCGGCCAGAGCTCGCCGGAAGACCCGCTGGCTCTCGCCTCCTGCTTCTTCCGCAACGTCATCAGCCTCTGCGACAGCGCCGGAATCTCCCTCGACGCGGCCGAGATGCAAACGCTGTCCGACTGGATTCTGGGCGATCTGAAACGGGCCGAGGCCCTGGCAGGACCCCGGGAGCTCAAAAACGTCGAAGACGACGAGGACGACCACGAGCGACAGCCGGTGACGGTGGGAGCGGTCGACATCGAAGACGAGGTCGCCGGTGGCTAACTCCCGATGAGCTGGGAGACCGGCGAGGACGAGCTCCGCGCTCTCCAGATTCTTCCGGCCCCGGACCGGGCCGTTCATCTCGTCCAGCTCGTAGCGGACTGGGAGGAAGCCTGGGGCCTCATGGACGATCAAGGCTGGGTGGTGGCCAAGGAGGCCGACGCCTTCCCCTTCTGGCCTCATCCGGATCTGGCCCGTGTCTGCGCCCGCGGCAACTGGGAGGGCGCCGAGCCCGCGGCGATCCCGCTGGACGATCTGCTGGACGAGCTCCTGCCACTGCTCGAAGAAGACGGCCTGCGCACGGCCCTCTTCCCCACGCCGGACGACCCGGGAGTCCTCGTCGAAGCGGCCGAGCTGCGGAGGAGATTGGAGGCAGAGCTGGATTTGGGGACGTGAGGGAGCATAAGCGCTAACTTAACTTTGCTTGAGAGTCCCCCCACGCGAAGACCCTCACCCCTGCCCCTCTCCCGACCACCCCATCCACCGCCCCGGGAGAGGGGTACCCCTGGGGCTTCCCCGCTTTGCTCCCTCTTCTCCCGGTGAGGGGGCGGAGGGGGTCGGGAGAAGAGGGCCGGGGTGATG
>DASYJD010000038.1:0-53765 GCA_035996875.1 Thermoanaerobaculia bacterium | reverse complement strand
TCACCCCGGCCCTCTTCTCCCGCCCCCTCCGCACCCCCCTCACCGGGAGAAGAGGGAGAAAGGCAAAAACGCCCCAGGGGTACCCCTCTCCCGGTGAGGGGGGTTGGGCGGGGGCGGGAGAGGGGCAGGGGTGAGGGTCTTCGGGTGGCGGATACTCTCAGCCGAGTTGAGGTAGCGCCTATGCCGTAACGCCCCCCTGGGAGCGCTGGCGTCCCGCCGGCCCACTAACTCCATTTTCGCTTTTCTTACACCAGCCGGCTGACGATCTCGATCTCCGCCGTCAGCGTCCTGTGGACAGGGCAGCGGTCGGCGATCTCCATCAGGCGCAGGCGCTGCTCGACGGTCAACGGGCCATGGAGCTCGATCTCCCGCTCGATGCGGTCGATCTTGCCGGCCTTCGTCTCGCAGCTCGCACAGTCCGCGGCGTGGATTTTGCCGTGGCGCAGCCGGACGCTCACGCCTTCCAGTGGGATCTTCTTGGCGTCGGCGTACAGCCGCAGGGTCATCGAAGTGCAGGCCCCCAGCCCCGCCATCACCAAGTCATAGGGCGTGGGCCCCTTGCCGGTGCCGCCGACGCTGGTGGGCTCGTCCACGGCGAAATGGTGCTGGCCGGCCACGATCTGCTGGACGAATCCCGTGGGACCGCCGGTCACCGTGACCTCGCCGTCCTTGACTGCTTCGGGGAGAACGGGAACATCTGGGCCAACGGGGGACTGCGAGGTTTCATTGTCCATGATCCCGAGATCGTAGCACTCCAGAGTAGACTTCCCCGCGTGCCCGCCGTGCCCTTCCTCGAAGCCGTCGACGTCGCCAAGACGTACACCAGCGGCACCGTGGCCCTGGGCGGCGTCAGTCTGGCCGTCCTCTCTGGGGAGACGGTGGCCCTGGTGGGCGAGAGCGGCAGCGGCAAGACGACGCTTCTCCGCACCTTCAACCGCTTGGTGGAACCCTCGGCCGGCGACGTGCGCGTCGAGGGCCAACCCGTCTCCGGGCTGGATCCGATCGCCCTGCGCCGCCGCATTGGCTACGTGCCGCAGGACGGCGGCCTCATCCCTCACTGGCGGATCGAAAAGAACGTCGACCTCGTCCCCCGCCTCTTGGGCTGGGACCGCGACCGACGCCAGGCCCGCGCCCGCGAAATGATCGAGCTCGTGGGGCTGGAATTCACCGCCCACGCCCAGCGCTATCCCGCCGAGCTCTCCGGCGGCCAGCGCCAGCGCGTCGCCTTCGCCCGCGCCCTCGCCGCCGATCCGCCCCTCATCCTCCTCGACGAGCCCTTCGGCGCCCTCGACGCCCTCACCCGCCGAGAGCTGCACCGCCAGTTCCTGGAGCTGAAGAAGGCCCTGGGAAAAACGACCGTCCTCGTGACCCACGACCTCGCCGAAGCCTTCCGCCTCGCCGACCGCATCGGAGTCATGAGATCCGGCCACCTCCTCCAGCTCGGCACGCCGGAAGAGCTGGTGAAGAGCCCGGCGGACCCGTACGTCGAGGCGTTGCTGGAGATGCGGCGTGTTTAGCTCCGCATCCTCGCCGGCCCGGAAGAAGCGCCCCTTCGGGGCGGACCCTCACCCCCTAGCCCCCTCTCCCGCCCCCTCCCTACCCCCCTCACCGGGAGAGGGGGAATGGTTTGCCTATATCTGTCGGTCCTTCTTCTTCTGGCTAACCTCTCCCTCTTCTCCCGGTGAGGGGGGTGGGAGGGGGCGGGAGAAGAGGGCCGGGGTGATGAGGGTCTTTCTCCTTCTTCTCGCCCTCGCCGCTCTCCCCGCCCACGCCGCCGACCGCATCGTCGTCGGCTCCAAGAACTTCGAGGAGAGCCGCCTGCTCGCCGAGATGTTCGCCCAGCTTCTGGAGAGCCGCACGCCCCTCCAGGTGGAGCGCCGTCTGGGGCTGGCCGGCACGCAGGTGTGCTTCGAGGCGCTGAAGAACGGAGCCATCGACGTTTATCCCGAGTACACGGGCACCGGCCTCGTCTCCATCCTCGACGAAAAGGTCACGGGATCGCCGGCCCAGACGCTCAACCGGGTGCGCTCCGAGTTCCTTGGACGCTGGAACCTCTGGTGGCTCTCTCCCCTGGGGTTCGAGAACTCGTGGGAGATCGCCGTCCCGAAAGAGCTGGCCGACCGGGAGCACCTGGAGACCATCTCGGACCTCGCCCGCGTCTCGAAGCGCCTCCACGGCGGTTTCGGCCACGAGTTCGTGGGCCGGGAAGATGGCCTCCTCGGCCTCCAGCGGGTCTACGGTCTGGAGTGGAAGTCCGTAGACCACCTCCAGCAGGCGATTCAATATCAGGCGGCGAAGCAGCGGACGATCGACGCCCTGGACGTCTACTCCACCGACGGACGGCTCATCCTCTACAACCTGAAAGTCCTCAAGGACGACCGCCATTTCTTCCCGCCCTACGAAGCGGCGGCCCTGGTGCGGGGCGAGACCCTGAAGCGGCATCCCGAGGTGGGCTCCGTGCTCGGCCTCCTCGCCGGCTCGCTGGACGAGGACACCATGAGGGCCTTCAACCTCCGCCTCCAGGAGGGACACGAGAGCGAGGTCGTCGTCGCCCGCGACGCCCTCGTCTCCCTGGGCCTATCGACCAAGAAAGAGGCCGGTTTGTCGCTGGAGCCCCGGGGCCACGGCTTCTGCGCCTACTTTTGGGGACAGCGGCAGGAGCTGGGCCGGCTGACGCTCCAGCATCTCGGCCTTTCGGCGGCGGCCCTGGCGCTGGGCGCGCTCTTCGCCATTCCCCTGGGACTGTGGCTGGAGCGGCGGAGGAGTTGGGCGGAGACGGTCATCCGCATCCTGGGGATTTTCCAGACCGTCCCCTCCCTGGCGCTGCTGGCCTTCATGATCCCCTTCCTGGGCGTGGGAACCATCCCCGCCATCGCGGCGCTCTGGATCTACTCCCTCTTCCCCATCGTGCGCAACACCTACACCGGCGTGCGCGACGCCGATCCCAAGGCCGTCGAAGCCGCCACGGCCCTGGGCATGACGCCCGGGCAGATCCTGCGCGAGATCCGCCTCCCCCTTGCGGCCCCGGTGGTGATGGCCGGCCTGCGCACCGCTGCCGTCCTCACCGTCGGCACCGCCACCCTCGCCGCCTTCATCGGCGCCGGCGGCTTGGGCGAGCCTATCGTCACCGGGCTGCAGCTCGCCAACACCGTCATGATCCTCTCCGGGGCAATTCCGGCGGCCCTGCTAGCGTTGCTGGTCGATGCGGGATTGGGCTGGGTGGAGGCCCGATTGCGGCCGGCGGGGCTGGAAGCTCGGAAGTAGCCCTCGCCTCCTTGCCGGCAGTTCACTCAGATTCCGGATCTGAGGACTTCCGGCGCAGGCCCGGATAGATTACCCTTAGGTCAGGAGAATTTCACACCTCGGCGGTGTCCGGCCCACGAGGTCATGTCGCACTGTTTGCTTGTGGGGCAGCTCGCTCGCGGCCGCGCCGGCCACCGGGACGAGGCTGTCCGAAAGGAGCCCTTATTTTGATGTCTCCCCTCAGCGCACGCCGAATTTTGACGGCCCTGACCCTTGTCATCCTGCTCTGCGCCGCTCCGGCTCTCGCCGCGGCCCCGCGCGCGGCTCGGAGGGCACATGTGGTCCCGGCTCCCACTCAGCTCAGCATTATGGATTCTTTCCAGAATGCCATTGCGCACTTCATCGCCAAGATCACCGTCTCCGGTGGTGGTGGCGGCGGCGTGATCGGAGGCGCCCGGATCGATCCGAACGGCTCTCCGACGGGCCCCGGCAGCAACCCGCCGCCGGCTGGCGGCACGCCCTAACCTACAGTCCCACTCCGCGGGCCGGTGGCACACGCCTCCGGCCCGCCCCTGGAAGTCTTGCCTCGAGAGGCTCGCCCCGTTCAGTTGGTGACGGTAATGTACACGTAACCGGTGGTGGAGGCCGGTTCGGCGCACCAGGCTCCCGAGCCGGACCCGAAGCACTGGGTGCAGCCACCCAGGGTGTAGGTGAAGGTATCGCTGCCCACGTAGTTCGCATTGGGCGTGTACCTCAGGCCATCAAGGCCGATCTGCACCACGGTCCCATGAGCGGGCTGATCAAATCCCAAGAAGTCCTGATCGGGAGTATCCGTATCGTTGTAGAGCGGGCTGAACGTCGCGGAGGTATTCTTCGCCGTCGTGACGTAGTCGTCTCCGGCGACCGGGTACACGACGACGCAGGACATTTCCTTGGGCTTGGGTGCTCGCCAAGGAGCGGGGAGCACCGCAGAGGCCGGCGCCGCCGCCACGGTTTTCTGGAGAGCCCCGGCCGAGTTGGTTTCAGCGTAGGCCGGCACAAACCCGAGAACGGTCAAAGCGCCGACGAGAATCAAGATCTTCTTCATGCAGTTCTCCTTTGCGAGAGGAACGTTGTGCTGGGCGTTTCAGTCGAAGCCGATGCAGGCGCACTGGTAGAGGGTCGTGTTCGGGCAATGGAGAATGACGCTGCCGTCGCGGAGGCCGAAGCACTGGCCGGTCCCACCTTCAGTCGAGCAGGAGTCCCCCAGGTTGTGTCCCGAGCAGGTTCCGCTGCAATCGCCGCACTGGCCGGTCTTGAAGAGGGGCGCCGGGATCATGTCGGGAAGGCCGGCGCTTCCGGGAGTCGAGGATGCAGGGCAGAGACCCTGAGCGATTGAAGGGAAACCGACCGGGGAAGCTGGCGTCTTCCCCTCTGCAGGCAGGGCGAGACCGACCAAGCACAACAGAACGGGGACGGCAAACAGCGTTTTACGCATCACACCTCCTCCTTTCATCGTCACTTGAAAGGGTGCTTGCCGGTCGCTATGGCGAGCCCGCGCGGATTCAGCAGGCGCCAGCCAGCGTCGGCTGCCGGGTCACCGGCGCAGGCAGAAGCGGCGTTTTTCTCCTTCGGAGCACGAACTCCACAACAGAAGGGGGAGGGAGACCGCTCCTTCCCATCAGATAGAATGCTGGAGCTCAAACGAAGAGGAGTACGAAATGCCTGAAGTCACACGCCGGCGTGTCGGTGAGCTTATTAGGAAGCTGTTCGAGATCCTCTTGGTTCAGCCCCGAGGGTATACAGGCCCAGGATGCATTGAGCACCCTGGCAGAGCGAGTATCTTTGACTCCTTACGAAAAAGGCACCTACGAGAATGGTGGCCGCCGCTTCGAGAGGATCGTCTTCGGTACTGTGGACTGAGCCAAAGCTGGATGGCTCGTCAAGAACCGGGGCCGGTGGTCCGTTACAGAGGAAGGCCGGCTCGCCTACGAGAAGCACCCGGATCCCGAAGAGTTTTTTAGGCTCGCAGCCCGGCTTTACCGGGAATGGCGACATGGACGCAAGAGCCAAGAAGCGGTCGTCGTCCAAGGGCAAGAGGTGACTGAAGACGACTCTGTCTCGATCACTTTCGAACAGGCTGAAGAGCAGGCATGGACGGAGATCGAGCAGTACCTTGCCACAATGAACCCATACGAGTTCCAGGATCTGGTCGCGGCTCTACTCAGAGGGATGGGTTACCACGTCACTTGGGTTTCGCCGCCCGGAAAGGACGGCGGGATCGACATCCTCGCCTGGATCGATCCCTTGGGCACCCGGCCGCCCCGAATCAAGGTCCAGGTCAAGCGGCGGGCCGAAAGCACCAACGTCGAGGGCCTACGCGCCTTCATGTCTCTCCTTAGCGACGACGATGTCGGTCTCTTCGTCTCGACCGGAGGTTTCACCAAAGACGCTCAAGAGCTCGCCCGCACCCAAGAGCGCAGAAAGATCACTCTAGTAGACCTGGAACGCTTCTTCGACCTCTGGGTGGAGCACTACGGAAAGCTGGAGGACGCCGCCCGAAGGAAGTTTCCTCTTCAGCCAATCTACTTCCTGGCTCCGCAGGACTGAACGAGGATCATCGCCTCGTAATAACGCGGCGCTATGTTAGCCGCGTCTATTCTCGATGTCGCCGCAGCGCATCTAAACTCGGACGCAGAGTCAGATTTGTGGTTTGGGTCGGGTCTGATGCAACACGCCAAGTGCCATCATCCCGAAAAACAGGTCTCTTCTCCGGCTATCGGCTCCTCAGAACCTGTCTCGCGCTGAGGGCGTACTCAGACCACCTAGGTTTGTAGATTCCCTTCGCCCGAGTGGCTAGAAAAATAGCGCCTTCAGAAGTTTCCGACGCGCTTGGCCAAGGCTGCTCGGTGCCAGCGTTGCTGTGGAACCATTCCAGTGCGGTCCGATGCTGCAGCGGCAGTCGAGCGAGTAGGTCCTGAAGCAATTCCATGGTTCGATCTCGGGATTAACGACAGTAGACTTAGCATGCTTTCTCCACACGGATCAATGACGTAAGGGAGTAACTCGCAAGGCAAGAACGCCGCCGTGTCGCTGATTGGCGGCATCAGCAGCACGTATGACACCCTGAATATCTCAATGGGATGCCACCTCGCGATGCTATCCCAAAATCTAAATTAGCCTATCGCCCCCCTAAAGGTTATAATTCGGTGTCCACTAAAAGTGCGCGGGTTTCGCCGTCCACAAGGGACGAGTCTGTCCAGCGCGTTCCGCTTCTACGGAGGGTTTTCCATGCGCAAGATCCTGCTCGCGTCTTTTCTGCTCGCAATCTGCCTGGCGGCTTCGGCTCAGGCTCAGCAGGGATGCTGTTCCCACCATGGAGGAGTTTGCGGCTGCGTATGCTGCGATGGAAGCCCTCTCTCCGCCGTCTGTAGTCCTTTCTTCCCCTGTGCCAGACCGACGGCTCCGTCTTTCCTTATGGCTTCAGCACTCTCAGGAACGAGGTGCTCTCTGAGTTGGCTTGACAACTCATCGAATGAGACGTCCTTCCGTATTGAGGAAAAAAACTCGGCGCAGTTTTCCTTCCAGGAAGTCGGATCTGTGGCGGCGAACGTTACAACTGCGACAGTCGGAGGACTCGCGCCGGAAACGACCTACACATTCCGAGTGCGGGCTCGAGGTTCGAGCGGCGATTCCAACTACTCCGGCGAGACCACCGTGACCACTCCGGCGGAGGTCTCAGTCTGCACAGCGCCCGCTCTATGCTTCAGCGGTAACCGCTTCAAAGTGGAGGCTCGCTGGCAGACTAACGACGGCGCCTCGGGCAGTGCTACCGTGGTGCAACTCTCTCCAGACTCCGGTTACCTCTGGTTCTTCTCCGCCACCAATGCCGAGGCCGTGTTCAAAGTTATCAACGCCTGCTCTTTCAACAATTCGTTCTGGTTCTATGCCGGCGGGCTGACCGACGTGCAGGTGGTGATCACTGTCACGGACAGTCTCACTGGCCGGGTGAAAACCTACACCAATCCTCAGGGTGTCGCGTTCAGGCCCATCCAAGACTCGTCGGCATTCTCTTGTTCGTAAGATGCGCGATCGTTTCGAGGCCAATACGAACAAGGAGAGCGCTGCGGTCAAGAACACGAGTCTCCGCATGAGTAGGCTCCTGAGGTAGAGACGACGTTATTGCCGGAATGCAGCAATGGCTATGCCAATTGCGCGTAGCCGAAATCCGTAGAAGGATGGGCCCATATCTCCGGTAAGAGGTCCAGGGTGACGGCCAGCGGCCTAAGGGCACCTCTTCCCACGCTGCTGCTATCCTTCCGCCCGCCTTTCCCAGGAGACTCCCGATGACCGACACCCCCACCCGGCCCGCCAACGACGTCACGTCCGACGGCCGGGATCATCCGCTGGAGCTGGACACGGCTGCGATGCGCGGGCTGGTGGAGGCGGCACTCGAGCGGATCGTCGCCCATATCTCGTCGCTTCCCCGCCAGTCGACGTCCGACACACGGGGCGGCATGGAGCTGGCCCGTTCGCTGGCCGAGCCTCTCCCCGAGACGGGCTCCCCCTTGCCCGAGCTGCTGGACCTCCTCTTCGATCGCGCCGTCAAGCCCACGTACAACACGGCGAGCCCCGGCTATCTCGCCTACATTCCGGGCGGCGGCCTGTTTCAGTCCGCGGTGGCCGACCTGATCGCCGACTCGATGAACCGCTACACGTCCATCGTCACCACGGCCCCCGCCCTGGCCCGCCTGGAGGCCAACGTCATCGACTGGTTCTGTGAAATCGCCGGCTATCCCAAGGAGGCCCGGGGGACGCTCACGACGGGCGGCTCGCTCGCCAACTTCACCGCTCTCTTCACCGCCCGGCGCGAGCGCCTGCCTGACGACTTCCTCTCCTGCATGATCTACGCCTCCCAGGAGGTCCACCACTCGATGGCCAAGGGCGCCCTGCTCGCCGGCTTTCCGGAGCGGAACATCCGCTCCATCGCGACCGACGAGCGCTTCCGCCTGCGGGTGGACGCGCTGGAAGCGGCCATCGCCGAGGACCGCGCCCGGGGGCTCACCCCCTTCCTCATCGCCGCCAGCGCCGGCACCACCAACACCGGCGCCGTCGATCCGCTGGAGGAGCTGGCGGACTTGGCCGAGCGCGAGCAGCTCTGGCTGCACGTGGACGGCGCCTACGGCGGATTCTTCCTCCTCACCGAGGAGGGAAAGCGGACGCTGCGAGGCATCGAGCGGGCGGACTCCATCGTTCTCGATCCCCACAAGGGCCTGTTCCTTCCCTATGGCACGGGCGCCGTGCTGGTGCGGGACGGCCAGGCCCTGCGCCGCGCCCACGCCCTCACCGCCGACTACCTGCCCCAGATGCAGAGCGATCCCGATCTCGTGGACTTCTGCCTCTATTCGCCGGAGCTTTCGCGGCCGTTCCGGGGCCTGCGGGTGTGGCTGCCGTTCAAGATGCACGGCGCCCAAGCCTTCCGCGATCAGCTCGAAGAGAAGCTCGCCCTCACCAAGCTGGCAGCGGACCGCATCCGCGGGATGAAAGGGATGGAAATCCTCGCCGAGCCGCAGCTCTCCCTCTTTGCCTTCCGTCTCGCGCCGGCGGGAGTGGACGATCCGGAGATCCTCAACCGTCTCAACAGGAGCCTGCTGGAGCGGGTCAACGCCCGCCAGAGGGTGTTCCTGACGGCCACGATGCTCGGCGACCGCTTCGCCCTGCGCATCTGTGTCCTCTCCTTCCGCACGCATCGCGACCGGATGGAAGAGGGGCTGGAAGATCTGGAGGCGGCGCGGCGGGAGGTGCTGGGGGAGGCTTCGACGTAGGGCCAAAAACCCCTCATCACCCCGGCCCTCTTCTCCCATCGCACTCCCGCCCGACCGGGAGAAGAGGGAGTGGTTTGTCTAAAGAAGAGCTCAAAGACCCTGCTTCTTTAGCCCCTCCTCTCCCGGTCGGGCGGGAGTGCGGTGGGAGAGGAGGGTTGGGGTGGTGAGGGGCCGCTGTTACCGAACCACCGCCGCCTTGATCATCCCCAGCACGCCGGCCCGGATCATCGCCACGGAGATGGCGGCCAGGAAAAGACTTGCGACTTTAGCGATGGCGCGGGAGACGGCGGGGCCGGCGAAGCGGCCGATGTGCGGGCTGGCGAAGAGCGTCAGGAAGACGAGGACCATGTTGACGGCGAGCGACGCCAGCGTCGGCGCGTAGCCGAAGGCCTCGCGGGAGACGAGAATCGAGGTGATGGCCGCCGGCCCCATGATCAAGGGGATGCCGATAGGGACGATGCCCACCGAGGCGGGATCGTCCGCGCCGCCGTCCGTCGGATCGCGCCGCCGGAAGTCGCCGAAGATCAGGTTGGAGATGCTGAGCACCAGAAGGATCAGCCCGCCGCCCACGCGCAGATCGTTGACGGTGATGCCGAGCAGGGAGAAAATCAGTTGACCTGCAAAGAGGATCAGAACGGCGATCACCAGCACGGTGACCATGGCCTGGAGCGTCAGGCGTCGGCGCTCGGCCTGGGTGAGGTTCTCGGTGACGCTCAGGTAGATGGGGATGATGCCTGGAGCGTTGATGGCCACGAAGAGCGGCAGGAAGCTTTCGATGTAGGCGTTCATGATCGGGATCGGAGGATCCTGGGGAGCATATCGCGATGGGGTTCCGTAGTCTCCTGCTGCTGCTTCTCGCCGTCTCTCTCGTAGGCTGCGCCTCGACGCCGCGGCCCAAGGCGGGTGACATCGCCTTCCGCCTTCACTGGCTCGGGGAGGACGACCTGGATCTCCACGTCGTAGAGCCCGGCGGCATCGAGATCAACTTCATCCAGCGGAAGCCCAAGTCCGGCGGCGAGCTCGACGTCGACTGCAACTCGGCGCCAGACCGCATCTGCAAGCAGCCGGTGGAGAACGTCTACTGGCCCGTGGGCCGCGCGCCAGAGGGGAATTACACCTTCTGGGTCGAGCTCTTCCAGGACCAGCACATCCCGAAGCCCGTCCCCTTCACCCTGGACGTCCTGCTGAGAGATACGGTGATCCACAGCGAGAAGGGCTTCGTGGGGCCTGGTCCCGCCAAGGTCTCAAATCATTTCCTGTATCGCTTCGAGCGGGGCGGCAAGAGCCCGGCAGGGTCATAAACGGCCGGGCGAGAGCGCTGGATACTGCGTCACCTCAAGGTTCGAACAGGGCCATGGGGCAGATGACTCGGGAGCTGACGGCCGTCTCGATGAGTTGCTCCTGGATATGCCTTTTTTCTGTTGGATCTTGAGACTTGTTGAGCTGGGCCTCAAGGGCATCCCGGTAGTCAGAGTATGGATTCTCCTTACAGGAAAACTCATGGTCTCTGTGCACGATGTCGCCGTCCAGGATGTGAGGAATCAGCACAGGAAGAGAGCCATCCTTGGCGAGTTTGTAATAGTGCTGGAAATGGTTGCCGTACTCGTCATCCTCACAGGTATCGGAGATAACGTCGTTCCTGATCCAGACCATAGGACAGGTGCCGCTGCCGCAATCGAGGCCTAACACCCACGATTTTGTTTCCTCGCGAGCGGCCAATTTGATCGAAACCGGTAGGATCGGAAGCCGTAGATCGAAACGAATAAACCTCGCCAGAGCTTGAACCACATCTGATTTGCGCACGTGGTCCTGGTTTACAAATTCGTAGCCATGGATCTCGCAGTCATTCGGGTTGTCACAACGCTGGTCCAACTGACAAACGGCCGCATTCTCATAACTGAAAGCGAGATCGGCTCCTACCAAGTCTTTTTTGATCGTACTCCAAGGTTGCGCCCGGCCAGCGCCGGACTCGACGTTGTTGATTCGCAGCAGCCATTCGAGATCCTGATCGCTCGCCGCACTGGGTAATTGGGTGCCTGGCTTTTCACGTAGAAATTGCTGCTGCACGCCAGGCTGCGGATTCAGAACGATGTCAACTTTGCCGAGAGTACAACTGCAAAAACTATCGGCCCCATAAGCCTCGACTACACAAGGAGAGCCCGCGCTTATATCGCAAGTGGTACTGCCGGTGATCCTGAACTGGAGCTTGGGTTCGTGAACACAGTCCGTATCGGTAATGCTGAGCAGGTAGGCCGTCATTTGATTTGGGTGAGGCCTGGTGTTTGGAATGAACGCGATTGCTCCTGAGAAGAATAACCTTAGTAGCAGACCCATTGGTGCCTCCCTAGGTGATGGGAGCTCAGGCTCCCAGAAGTTGAAACCCGGCCCACGCGGCCGGAGCAGAGAAACTCTCGTGCACACTGGAAAGCATTTCGATTTGAGCCCGGCGCAAGGCCTCTGCGGCGGACAGGCCGGATCCGAGGTGGCGGTGGAACGCCACCAGGAGGGCCTCTGTAGCGCGGTCGTCCGCCCGCCACAGGCTTCCCACCACGCCCGGCACCCCGGCCGCCAGGAAGGGACGGGCAAGGCTATTGGCGCCTTCGGAGGTCTCGGTCCCTCCCGCAAAGCCGCTGCAAGCCGATAGCACCACGAGCCGGGCTCGAACGCTTTTCCTTCCATAGAGCTCGCGGGCGTAGAGGATGCCTGAATTGTGCCCGGCGGGGGACAGCGCGAGGAAGGACCAGGAGGGCTCTGGGCTGGCGACGGCGTGCCCGGCGAAATGAACGATGTCGAAACGATCGAGCCCGTCCAGGAAGCGGTCCCGGCCGGCGGCTCCCCCGAGCAGAAGCTGCGCGCCCGGATACAAACCGGCGATACTCCGCGATTCGCTGGCCGCGTAGGGGAGCGAGGGAAGATCGGGCAGAAGGGCGCGGTCGACCTCCGGTCCGCCGATCACCAGGACCCTCGGAGACTTTGCTGAAGTCTTCATAGCCCGTTCGAGTGCCTGGACATAGAGGTTCGCGCTGGGTGCCATGGCCAGCGAATAGAGCTCCACGAGGCGCTTCCCCGTCGCGGGTTCCTGGAGGGCCGCGAAGGGCAACGTCCAAAGATCTCGATCGGGCACCAGCACCAGGGTGGTGACGCCGGCGAGGGACGGCGCAATGCGGCCCAGCAGAACTGTATAGAGCTCCCGCGAAGCCTGCCCCACGCCGTCGCCGGCCGGATTGCCGAGGATCAACCGGCGGAACCGCCGCACGCTCGAGCGGAGACTGTCGGTTGAAATCTCGGACTGATAGACATTCAGAGAGTCGCGTTGAATGACCCATGTCAAGAGCTGGTGCCCGGTGACGGCGAGCTCGATGAGGGCGACACCCGGCGGCAACCGCCGGCGGATGTCTGCGCTCTTCAAAGGCTCGCCGGCCGTTCCCGAGACGGCAGCCGCAGCCATCTCGCGGAGCACCTGGGCCCGCGCGAGCTCGGCGAAATCGAGGGCGACGTCTGGGTGGCCGAGCCGGACCTGGAGGGCCACCATATCGTCGAAGATCGATCGAAATTCCTCCAGATAGGAGGCCCGAAGGCTCTCATCGGGCACCGCTTGGCGCTGGTTCCTGATGGCCAGGATGGCGCGACCAAAATCCGCCTCGGCGAGGTCGAGCTTCGCCAAAGCCAGGTAGGAACGCGCACGTTGGGCGTAGAGAAATGCGAGCTGCTGTTGGTACTCCGTATGCTGATAGATCCCGATGGCGGAGGAGAGGCTGGCGACTGAGCCCCGCGGATCCCGAGACTCCAGGATCTGGCTCTCGGTAGCCAGGATGTCGCCGACGAAGGATCGGCGGATGCTCTTGTCCGGGAACCGATCCAACTCGACCCGGGCTTTCGTGAGGGTTGCTTCCGCTTCGGCCCAGCGGCCCAGCCGGCCAAAGGTCAAAGCCTTGCTCCGAAGGCAATAGAACCAGGATGCGACGTTCTGCACAGCCGCAGAGGAATCGAGAGCCTCCTGAAAAAAAGACAGAGCCGCTAGCGGCGCTCCCGCTCGGACGGCGGCAATGCCCGCTTGCTCGAGGACGACCTGACGTCGGACAGCCACCCGCAACTCGGTCACTCCTCCCAAAGCGGCGGAGAGCGAATGCCAGGCGGCTACGAGGTCTCCGAGATCCTTCAGACCCTCGGCGGCCAAAGCCTGGACCACTACGACGTTCTCCGTCTCGTGGATGGACGTGAAGGCCCGCGCAGCAGAGCGGTACAGAGCCAACGATTCAGCAGGACGGGCCTGAATTCCATGAATCAGACCGGCGACCCAGCGGGCTCGCCCCTCAAGACTGTGGAATCCTTCCGCCTTCGGCGGCAGGTGGCCCAGGATGGCAAGCGCCCTCTCGTAGTGGAATCGCTGCATCTCGCAAACCGCCACTCGAAAACTTGCCCAAGCTGCGAAGGGACTGGCAGCAAGCCTTGCGCGCGCATTCTCAAACTGTTGGAGAGCCTCGGTGAACCGCCCATCTTGATAGAGCCTGAGCCCACGCCCGTAGAGCTCGTGCCCGGTGATCAAGGATGACAGGCGAGCGCTCTGTGTCTCCCCAACCTGATCGATCTCGCTGACCGAGTCCGCGACCATCCGCTCGCCATTGATCTCGCGCAAGGCAGCCCCGAGGGCACGGGCAATCGCGAGGGTGCGCCGCGCCTCCTCCGGCCGATGCGCTTGCAGCTCCCCGCCCCAGTTCCCGAGTAGTGCCTCCTCCGCGTACTCGCGGGCGGCCTGAGGGTGGACGCGGACCAGCCGGAGCACTGTGCCGTGGTCTCCCTGCTCAACGGCGTCATCGATCCTCCGCCGGTCAGCCATCCAGCGAGCCTCAGCAGCGGGACCTCCGAGGGCGCGCAGGTGGTCGCTCGCTTCCGAGCTCCAAGGCGAGTTGGGCTCAAGGCTCTGGTACTCCCTCCAGGCGCGGCTCGCCTGTCCCGCAAGGAAGAGATGCTCCAACGCCAAGGCGCGATTGAACCGGGCCTCCGGGAGCGCGGGATCAATCGCCGCCGCCTTCTCTGCGCTCTCCAGGGCCTTGACGAGGGACGATGGGTCATCCTCCCTGCGTGCCAGATCGAGGTATGTGGCGGACAAGTCCGAAAAAACATCCGCCCGGGTCGGCGACATCGCTGCGGCCTTCTCGAAATCCGCGGCAGCATCCCTGGGCCGGCCGTCGATCAACTTGATGAGAGCCCGGTCCGCAATGGGATCCACGGAATCCCTCTCTCCGCGACGGAGGATTGTCAGGAACAAGGCCCGCCGTTCCGGAGCCAGTTCGACACCCCCGTCAGGACGGTAGGGGGCATGAGCAAAGCCGCCCGCCAAACGACCCTCGACGGGCCGGAGAGAACCTAGCACGACGACGAGGGCGGCGCGGACGGGCGAGATGCCCAAGGCGAGCACGGGCTGAGGACCGTGAGGCTGGCCGAATGTAAGGAGGAGCGGCAAAGTAGCTGCAAGCCAGACGGCAGAGCGTAGGCTCATGACCCTTTCGCCCCTGGGTCTGGCCGGACCGAAACGACGAGGCACACCAAGATTCGCAGAGTGTTATTATCTTAATCCTCGCGGCTCGATTCGGGAAGCGCCCAGATTCCCGAAGGGCCTACACCGTCCGCAACACCGACCGCTCCCTCCTGCGGGGCGCTCCGGCCGGAACGGCTCCGGCGATCCTCTCCAAGCCTGTATAGACATTGAAACGGTCGCCGCGGAGGAAACCCACGAGGGTCATGCCGAAGCGCTCGGCGAGGTCGACGGCGAGGCTCGACGGGGCGGAGACGGAGCAGACGATGGGCACCCCTGCCACCATGCATTTCTGCAGCAGCTCGTAGCTGGAGCGTCCGCTCACCATCACGATGTGGCCGGAGAGGGGGAGCAGGCCCTCGCGGAAGGCCCAGCCCATGAGCTTGTCGAGCGCGTTGTGGCGCCCCACGTCCTCGCGGACGGCGAGGAGCGTTCCACTCGCGTCGAAGAGACCCGCGGCGTGGAGGCCGCCGGTGGCGTCGAAGATCCCCTGTGCCCCCCGGAGCTTGTCGGGCAAGCCGGCGATCAGCTCCCGCGTCACCACCGGCCCGGCGGCGACCGCTCCGGAGACCCGCAGGCGCAGGGCTTCGAGCCCCGCCTTGCCGCAGACGCCGCAGGCGCTGGTGGCGAAAAAGTGCCGGTCGAGGCCGGAGAGCTCCGGGTCGGGCACGCCCTCCGCCAGCTCCACCTCCAGGATGTTGTCGCAGGCGTCGCCTTCCTTGGGATCGAGGCAGGGTGCGGCGCGGCGCACCTGCTCGCGCGAGGCGATCACGCCCTCCGCATAGAGGAAGCCGAGGGCGAGATCCGTGTCCGCGCCGGGCGTGCGCATGGTCACCGCCACCACCCGCCGCCGTCCCTCCCGCACCAGCCGGATCTCCAGCGGCTCCTCGGTCGCCAACTGGTCCGGCCGCTCCTCCACCTCGTCCGGCTTCACCCGCCAGACCCGGGCACCCATTTGGCTTGGCTTCGCGGCTCGGGGTCTCATGATGGGGATACTTTATAGCTTTCCGCGGTCGCTGGTGAAACTGGCCTGATCCTTGCTTTTTCTTGGAGTCAACCCCCGCGGGATGGAGCGCGGCGGAATCCAAAAGGAAAGAGGTTGTCATGCCCAAAGCCTGGAGCGGAAAAGACGAAAGCCAATACAAGCATGTCGAGGCGAGTGAAAAGAAGGAAGGGAAATCCACCAAGCGCGCCAAGGAGATCGCCGCTCGCACAGTGAACAAGCACCGCAAGTCAGAAGGGCGGACGAAGAGCTGAGGCCGGCTTGGTGCAAACGGGCCTCAACGAAGCTGACAGAAGCCCGGACGGCTTTCCAGGGTAGCTCCTACTCAGCCGGCGCGGCGCGCCCTCCTGGCGTTGATTCGCGGGAACGCGAACCAGAGGAAGGCGAAGAAGGCGAATGCTGCGGTAGCTAGAAGGATAGCCACGAGCCGTCCGGCCATCATCCGACCGACCAAGTAGAGATCCAGGCTGAGGCTTATAGCGAGCGGCAGCATCCCGAAGAGCAACAGATAGGAGGAGATGGAAATAAACCGGGCCGTCACCTCGAGGGGCCGGTCTGCCGGTGATAAGCGGCGGGAGTCATTACGAGAGCTATCGCTGCCGCCAGGAAGGCGATCGCCAGCAAATGCAAATCTTGTTCGGCGGGCGTGAGCCGCTGGCCGAAAGATGGGTTGAATACCACGATCAGTTGAAACCCGAATAGAGCCTGAATGCCCGGAAGGACCATTCGGCATTCCTCGAGTAAATGCTCCGCTGCCTCGGAGAGCGATAGGTCTTCTCGTTCCTTCTGGGTAGCCTCTGAATTCGGACTCATGATGGGGACTTTCTCATAGAGGGGCGGACTTTTGCGCAGCCATGGCCTTCCCCATCGTAGAGACGCCCGCGGGGCACCCCGCGGGGCGTCTCGGGGAGCGGCGAGGCCGGCTGAGATTTTCAAGTCGCCCCGCGGATACGCCGTCGCCGATCGATCTTCCCTCCGCCTCGGAGACGCCCCACGGGGTTTCCCCGCGGGCGTCTCTACAATGGGGAAGGCCTTTCTTCTCTCAAAGAAAAGACCCGCGGCCATCCCTCCAGCCCTACCCACGCCAGCGCCAGGTAACTGAAGAAGGTCACCGGCACCGTCTTGGTGAAGCCCGGCCACAGGCGTTCGAGGACCCAGAGCACCAGGCCGGCCAGGAGAGCCAGGATGGCGAGGCCGCCTCCCACGATCAACACCCGGCCTTTCGCGTCCCGAGGCGGCGTGAAATTCGACCGGGCGATGAGGGCGCCCACCAGCAGGCCGCAGGGCAGCGGGTCCACTCCCAGAAAGGCCAGCCCCAGGCCGGCCACGGCGGCGAAGGGAGCCCACAGACGGCGCCGCGGCCAATCCAGCGGCACCGTCCAGACGCCCGCCGTCCAGGCGAAGAGGGCGCCGAAGAGGAAGCCGCCTCCCACGTCCTCCGGCATGTGCACGCCCAAGTAGAGCCGCGAGAGCCCCACTCCGATCATCAGGGACAGAGCCGCCAGCCACAGCAGCAGCGCCCGGCGATGATGGCGGTAGTAGAAGGCGAGAGCCAGGTAGAAGGTGGCCGCGTTCATGCTGTGGCCGCTGGGGAAACCGGCACCGCCGCCGGTGCGCCGCGCCGAGTCCGTCGCCAGCGTCGAGTCGATCTCGTAGGGCCGCTGGGTGCCGAATGCGAGCTTCAAGGCGTGATTGGTGAGGATCGACGCCGCGAAAACGACGGCCAGCCGCCGGCCGAAGCGGGGATCGGCCAGCCAGGAGTAGAGGAACAGAAAGGACCACAGCACCGCGCTCGTCCCCAGGCTGGTGAAGGCGAGGAAGACGGGGTGGGCTCCGGGGCCGAAAAAAGACTGGATGGCGCGGATGGCGTTCATTCGACAGACAATAAGGTGAGGATTCGGCATGCATCTTGCGTTCCCGCCCCAGCGAGGAGGACGTCTACTCATGGCACGCGCGATCTGGAAAGGCAGCATCAGCTTCGGACTCGTCAACATCCCGGTGGGCCTCTACTCGGCCGAATCGCGGGACGACATCAGCTTCAAACTGCTGGACCGCAAGACGAAGTCGCCCATCCACTACAAGCGGGTGAGCGAGGAGAGCGGCAAAGAGGTCCCCTGGGACGAGACCGTCCGCGGCTACGAGGTGGCCAAGGGGAAGTACGTCGTGCTCACCGATCAGGATCTGAAACGGGCGGCGCCCGAGGCCACGCAGACGATCGACATCCAAGGCTTCGTGGACCTCGAGGACATCAGCACCCTGTACTTCGACAAGCCCTACTTCCTGGCGCCGGACTCGAAGGGCACCAAGGCCTACGCCTTGCTGCGCGAGACCCTGCGCAAAACCGGCAAGGTGGGTATCGCCAAGGTGGTGATCCGCACCCGCCAGTACCTGGCCGCCGTCGTCGCCCGCGGCGAGAGCGAAGTCCTCACCCTGGAGCTGATGCGCTACGCTCACGAGCTGCGCGATCCCGAGGAGCTCGACGTGCCCCGCGGCAAGTCCGGCGTCTCCGACAAGGAGCTGCAGATGGCCATCCGCCTCGTGGAAGGCATGGAAGAGGCCTGGGACCCCGATCAGTACAAGGACGACTACCGGAGCGACCTGATGAAGCTGATCGAGGAACGGGCGGAGTCCGGCGAGCTCGAAGGCTCGACCGCACCCGTTCCCAAATCCGAAGCGGCCGGCGCCAAGGTGGTGGACCTGATGGCCATGCTGAAGCGCAGCCTCGACGAGGGTCCCCGCAAGCCCGCCAAGAAGGCGCCGGCCCGGACCTCCAAGAAGGCTCCTGCCAAGACCGCGGCGAAGGCGCCGAAAAAAACCGCCAAGAAATCGGCGGCGAAGAAATCCGCGACCAAGCGCAAGAGCGCCTGAGGACGAGCCCGCCATGGCCCTCGAAGAATACCGGCGCAAGCGCGACTTCAAGGCCACTCCCGAGCCCTCGGGCAAGGGGGTGAAGCCGGCCAAAGCGGCCAAGGGGAAGAAAAAGGGCAAGGCGAAGGCGCTGTCCTTCGTCATTCAGAAGCACGCCGCCTCTCGCCTGCACTACGACTTCCGGCTGGAGATGGAAGGGGTGCTGCGGAGCTGGGCCGTGCCCAAAGGGCCCAGCCTCGATCCGGGCGAGAAGCGCCTCGCCGTACATGTCGAGGATCACCCGATCGACTACGGCGGCTTCGAGGGGATCATCCCCAAGGGCCAGTACGGCGGCGGCACCGTGCTGCTCTGGGACCGCGGCACCTGGGCGCCCCAGGAGGGCGAGGGCGATCCGGTCGAGGCCTATCGCAAAGGCAAGCTCAAGTTCGAGCTCGACGGCGAGAAGCTCAAGGGCGGCTGGACCCTGGTGCGCATGCACGGCCGCCAGGGCGGCGACAACGGCGAAAACTGGCTCCTCATCAAGGAGAACGACGACACCGCCAAGGTGGGTAGCGGCGACGCCATCGTCCAGGAGCGTCAGGAGAGCGTCGACTCGGGGAAGGACATCGAGGAGATCGCGGCGGACCCGGACCGCGTCTGGCAGTCGAACAAGGCCGGCAAGGCCGAGACCGGATTCAAAGCCAAGATCGCCGCCAGCGCCGCCAAGGCCGTGAAGACAGCCAAGCCGGCAAAGAACAAGACGACGGCCTTCGATCCCTCAGCCGTTCCCGGCGCCAAGAAGGCGAAGATGCCGGCGCTGATCAAGCCGGAGCTGGCCACGCTGGTGGACGCGGTGCCGGCCGGCGAGGAGTGGATTCACGAGATCAAGTACGACGGCTACCGCGCCCTTTGCCATCTCGAAGACGGCGAGGCGCGCCTCATCACCCGCCAGGGCAACGACTGGACGGACCGCTTCGCTCCAGTGGCCCGCGCTGCCGAGGCCCTCCCCGCCGGCCAGGCGGTGCTCGACGGCGAGGTGGTGGTGCTGGAGGCGAACGGCACCTCCAGCTTCCAGGCGCTGCAGAACGCCCTGTCAGAAAACCGCGGCAAGGACCTCGTCTACTTCGTCTTCGATCTGCTCTACCTGGACGGCTACGACCTGCGGCCGGCTCCCCTCGCGGCGCGGAAAGAGGCGCTCGGCAAGCTCATGGAAGGCCAGTCGGGGGTCGTGCGCTTCGGCGATCACGTGGAGGCCGACGGCGAGGGCTTCTATAAACAGGCCTGCGACTTCGGCCTGGAAGGGATCGTCTGCAAGCGCGCGGACCTCCCCTATCGCACCGGCCGCACCAAGGACTGGCTGAAGGTGAAGTGCCTGAAGCGGCAGGAGTTCGTCATCGTGGGCTTCACCGATCCGGAGGGCTCGCGCGCCGGCTTCGGCGCCCTGCTGCTCGCCGTTCACGAAGGCAAGGACCTCGTCTACGCCGGCAAGGTGGGCACCGGCTATTCCGGCCGCACGCTCCTCGATCTGCGCCGGAAAATGGACAAGCTCGCCGTCGACAAGCCGGCGTTCAAGAATCCGCCGCGGGGTGCCGAGGCGCGGCGTAGCCACTGGGTGAAGCCGCAGCTCGTGGCCGAGGTGGCTTTTTCCGAATGGACCCGGGAGGGAATTCTGCGCCACTCCGCCTTCCAGGGGCTGCGCGAGGACAAGAAGCCGGCGGACGTGGTGCGCGAGCGTCCCAAGGAGCTGCCACCGGAAGCCGAATCGAAAACAAAGAGCGTCGCGAAAAAGCCGGCGGGGAAAAAAAAGAGCCCGGTGAAAATCAAGAAAGGTCCCAAGCCCGCCGTGCACCCGGCGCCCGAGGAAACCTCCGCACCGCCCCAAGGGCGCAGCCGGAAACCCGATCTATTGATGTCCGGCGTCCGCTTCTCCCATCCCGACAAAATCCTCTACCCCGGCCCGGACGTGACCAAGCGCGAGCTCGGCGCCTACTACAGCCGGATCGCGGATTGGGTGCTGCCGCTGATCTCCGATCGTCCCCTCTCTCTCGTGCGGTGTCCCGAGGGGCAGACCGGCCAGTGCTTCTTTCAAAAGCATGTCAACGATCAGTTTCCCAAGCCGGTACAGCGCGTGGAGATCGAGGAGGGCGGTACCACCGTGCTCTACGGCGCCGTGAGCTCCCTCGAAGGAATTCTCTCGCTGGTGCAGATGGGCGTGCTCGAAATCCATCTCTGGGGCTCGCATCGCGACAAGGTCGAGCAGCCGGACTACGTGGTGTTCGATCTCGATCCCGACGAGGGGCTGCCGTGGGAGAAGGTGGTGGAGGGCGCCATCACTACGCGCGATTTCCTGGCGGACCTCGGCCTGCAGACCTTCCTCAAGACGACCGGCGGCAAGGGGCTCCACGTCGTGCTCCCCCTCACCCGCCGCGCTGATTGGGACGAGGTGAAGGCCTTCGCCAAGGCCGTGGCCGACGCCCTGGTGGCCGCCGAACCCAAGAAGTACACATCCAAGCTGCCCAAGGCGGACCGCAAAGGTAAAGTGTTCATCGACTACCTGCGGAACGGCCGCGGCGCCACCTCGATCGCTCCCTTTTCTACCCGCGCCCGTTCCGGTGCGCCCGTCTCCGCTCCTCTCTTCTGGGAGGAGCTCGAAAGCGACGTGCGGGCCAACACCTTTACGGTGCGCAACCTCCCGGAACGCCTCGAATCCCTGCCCGGAGATCCCTGGGAGGGCTTCACCAAGGTCCGCCAGTCGATCACCGCCGCGATGGCGAAACGGCTCACCTGATTCCCTCCAAAGAGGGTCTTCCCTGGCAATCGGGGCCGGTTTCAAGACCTGGCTCGAACTGTGCACTCACCCCTTGCCAGGGAGACGTCATGAACATCGCGAAGTTGAAATACAATTTTGAGGCTCTGGCAGCAGTCGCAATTTTGACTGCCGGGCTCGCCGGTTGCGCGGGCGAAAAAGAAACGTTTTTCGTTCCCCGCTCGCAGCCGCTGCCGCCCGAGGTACGACAGGCCCTGCGCGACGCGGTGCTGAGCCATCCGGAGCTCGCCTCCCTGCACGATTCCCAGGAGACCGCCGGAGCGTGGCACGGCCTCCAGGAGTTCTATGGCAAGCGGGACTACCGGCCCGCGTGGTCCACGAATGTGGGTCCGAGCCGGCAGGCCACGGCGCTGGTCGCCGCCATCCCGTCCCTCGCCGCCGAGGGTCTGGACACCCGGCGCTACTCCGTGGAGCGCCTGACGGCTCTGGCCCAGGAGGTCCGGAACGCGAAGTCCTTCGACGACGCCGACTCTCAGCGCCGGCTGGCGGACCTCGACGTGGAGCTGACTTACACCTATCTCTCCCTCGCCGAAAACCTCGCCACCGGCAGCCTTCAGCCCGAGAAGCTCGGCGTCGAGTGGTCCGTCAAGCGGCCCCCCTCCGGCGCCGAAGCCGGCGCATCCAGCCTGGTGCAGGCGCTCGGCGCGAAAACTCCGGGCGAGATGCTCAAGAACCTGCGCTCCCTCACTCCCCGCCACGCCGGCTATCAGCGCCTCTCCCAGGCCTTGGCCGCCTATCGGGCCATCGCCGCCCACGGTGGCTGGGGAACGGTGCCGGCCGGTCCGCCGCTGAAGACGGGGGACGGCGGTCCCCGGGTGGCCGCTCTGCGCGCCCGCCTCGGCGCCTCGGGCGACCTCGCGGCGGCGCCGGCGGCCCCCGGCGCTCCTCCGGCAGACGGCTATGACGAGGCCGTCGCCGCCGCGGTCTCCCATTTCCAGCGCCGGCACGGCCTGGAGCCGACGGGCAAGGTGGGTGACGAAACGCTGGCCGAGCTCAACGTGCCGGTGGAGGCCCGAATCCGCCAGATCGAGGTCAACCAGGAGCGCTGGCGCTGGATGCCCGCCTCCCTGGGCGACCGCTACATCCTGGTGAACATCCCCGATTTCCATCTCGACGTGGTGGAGGACGGTCAAATCCCCCTCTCCATGCGGGTGATTGTGGGCAAGCCCAAGAGCCACACCCCGAACTTCAGCGGCCGCATGACCTACCTTGAGCTCAATCCCAACTGGAACCTGCCGGACGACATCGCCGCCAACGAGATCGCTCCCAAGCTCGCTACGGACCCCGGATACCTCGCGAGCCACGACATGGAGCTGATCCGGGGCTGGGGCAACAAGGAAGAGGTCGTGGACCCGGCGACCGTCGATCTTGCGAAGCTCGGCAAGGGCTCGCCCTATCGCGTGCGCCAGCGGCCCGGGGCCGACAACTCCCTCGGACCGGTGAAGTTCATGTTCCCGAACTCGTTCGACGTCTATCTCCACGGCACGCCGGGCCGCAGCCTCTTCGCCCGCACCGTGCGCAGCTTCAGCCACGGCTGCGTCCGCCTGGAAAAGCCCCAGGATCTGGCAGCCTACCTCCTCAGGGACGACCCGAAGTGGACCCTGGAAGCGATTCAGTCCACGATCGCCTCCGGCGATCACCAGACGATCGTCCTCCCGAAACCCCTGCCCGTCTACATCCTCTACTGGACGGCGTGGGTGGACGCCGATGGCACCGTCGAGCTGCGCCGGGACCTCTACGGCCATGACGCGGCCGTCGAGCAGGCGCTGGCCCACGAGGCTCCGGTGTGGATCGAGCGCAGGGCGCTGCGCGAGGAAGTGATCGCGGCAAAGTGAGATCAGACCTCAATCCGGCATCGGTTCGGGCCGGATTCCTCCCCGGCCCTCCCGCCCATCAACCCAGCTCTTGACCAGCGTCGCCAGGATGATGACCCCGCCGCCGGCGAGCGAGCCGGCGCCGGGCCGCTCGCCGTGGACGAGCCAGGCCCAGATCGGGTTGAGCACCGGCTCCAGCAGGAGCAGCAGCGAGGCCTCGAAGGCCCGCACCTTCTCCAGGCCCCGCAGCAGGACGAGATAGGCGACGGCGATCTGGAAGAGGCCCAGGTAGCCCAGGATCGCCCAGTCCATGGGCCGGCTCGCGACGACGGGCAGCGCCAGGGGGAGGCACGCCAAGGCCGCGAAGACGTTCCCCCAGAAGGCCGAGGCCGGCGCCCACGAGCCGCCCTCCTCGCCAGCCTGGCGTCCGAGATCGCGGAGGCCCATGACGGTGAGCGCCCAGGTGAGCCCCGAGGCCAGTGCCAGCAGGTTACCCAGCGGCGGGTTGGGCGCCGTCGCCGAAACCGGGTCGACGCCCACGAAGAACAGGCTGAGGCCCAGGGCGAGCGCCGCCATGTAGACGAGGTCGCGGGCTCGTATCGACTCCTTGAGCAGCCACGGCGAGAGCAGCAGCACGTAGAGCGGAGCGGTCGACTGGAGATAGATCGCCGCCGCCGCCGTCGTCAGCTTGGTGGAGAGCACGAAGAGGATCATGGTGCCGGCGTAGGCGAGCCCCACGCTCAGCACCCGCAGGCTGGGCCGCCGCCGCACCTCCCGCACCAGCACCAGCAGGGCGAGCGCGGCAAGTGCGGACCGGAAGCTCGCCACCTGCCAGCCCGTCAGGCGCACGGCCTTGATCGCCGCCCCGCCGGACGAGAACAGCGCCGCCGCCGCCAGCACCTTGAGGCGCGAGGCGAACGGCGTGGGCTCGAGGGCGGCGGGCGAGGGCATGGTGGAGGGGGATCTTAATACGGCGCCGCCTTGCCCTCGCCACCCTCCTGAGCTAGCCTGTCAGTGGACCCAAGGGGAAAGGACCCGGCCGCCGAGATGTCTGAGCCGCAGCGCAAAATTTTCGTCCTCGATACCTCCGTCGTTCTGTACGACTTCAACGCCCTTCAGAACTTCCAGGAGCACGACGTCGCGATTCCGATCACGGTGTTGGAGGAGCTCGACCAGTTCAAGAAGGGGAACTCGGTGCTCAACCTCCAGGCCCGCGAGTTCATCCGCCAGCTCGACAAGCTGTCGAGCCACAACATGCTCCACGAGTGGATTCCCCTCGACGGGCCCGCGCACGGCAAGTTCCGGGTGGTCACCGAGGAGGGCAGCGCCGTCGACGCCGGCGAGGTCTTCGGCTCCCGCAAGGCCGACCACCGCATCCTGAACACCGTCCTCAACCTCGCCCAGGCGCATCCGGACCGCCGGGTCATCCTGGTCAGCAAGGACATCAACCTCCGCCTCAAGGCGCGGGCCCTCAATCTGCCGGCCGAGGACTACGAGACGGTCAAGATCAAGGATCTCGATCACCTCCCCAAGGGCAAGAACGAGGTCGAGATCGCCGACGGCGCCACCATCGACCGGCTCTATCAGGACGAGTGGCTGCCCGTCGAGGCGGTGCTCGACGCCCGGCCGCCGGGCAATCAATATTTCATCCTGCGCAGCGGCTCGAAGTCCGCCCTCGCCTACTACAACCCCCGCACCGACCGCATCGAGCGGGTGGTGAAGCCCATCGCCTATGGCATCTCGCCGCGCAACGCCGAGCAGACCTTCGCACTGCACGCCGTGCTGAACCTCGACGTGCCCCTGGTCTCGCTCTCGGGCGCCGCCGGCACCGGCAAGACCCTCCTCGCCCTCGCCGGCTCGCTGGAGCAGCGCCGGCACTTCCGCCAGATCTACCTCGCGCGGCCCATCGTCCCCCTCTCCAACCGCGACATCGGCTTCCTGCCAGGGGACGTCAACTCGAAGATCAACCCCTTCATGCAGCCGCTGTGGGACAACCTGGGGATCATCAAGAACCAGTTCGACGAAAAGGAACGGGAGTACAAGAAGGTGGACGAGATGGTGGAGACCGAGAAGCTCCACATCGTCCCCCTCGCCTACATCCGCGGGCGCAGCCTCGCCAACGTCATCTTCATCGTCGACGAGGCCCAGAACCTCACGCCCCACGAGGTGAAGACCATCATCACCCGCGCCGGCGAACGCACCAAGATCGTGCTGACGGGCGACATCTTCCAGATCGACACCCCCTACCTCGACGCCCACAGCAACGGCCTTTCCTATTTGATCGACCGCCTGCGCGGCAATCCGCTCTACGCTCACGTCAATCTGGAAAAAGGCGAACGGTCGGCGCTGGCGAACCTCGCGAGCACGATGCTGTAGCCTTCTGAGAAGCCCTCGACTGGAGACCGATTGGAGATTTTCAAGATCTTCGGCTTTGAAGCCGCGCACTACCTGCCCAACGTTCCCGCTACGCACAAGTGCCGCCGCATGCACGGCCATTCCTTCCGCGTGGAGGTTTATGTCGAAGGCGCGGTGGACCCAGAAACCGGCTGGGTGATGGATTTCGCCGATCTCAAGGCCCTCGTCGAGCCGCTCGAAGACCGGCTCGACCACCGCGTCCTCAACGACATCGAAGGGCTCCAAAACCCCACCAGCGAGAACCTCGCCCGCTGGATCTGGGCCGAGCTGAAGCCCAACCTGCCGGGCCTCTCGCAACTCGTGGTGCGGGAGACCTGCACCGCCGGCTGTATTTTCCGGGGGGAGCGCGGCGAGTGACGATGGCGAGGGAGCCCGAGAGCGAGCCTCAATCCCCCGGCACGCTCTACGTCGTGGCGACGCCGATCGGCAATCTGGAGGATCTGTCGCCGCACGCCGAGCGGATCTTGAGCGAAGCGAGCCTGATCGCGGCGGAGGACACCCGGGTGACCCACCGCCTGCTGGCGCAGCGGGGCCTGGGGAAGCAGCCGATGCTGAGCTTCCACGACCACAACGAGCAGCAGCGCACGCGCGAGATCCTGCGCAAGCTCCAGGACGGCCGCGACGTCGCCTTGGTCAGCGACGCCGGAACGCCGCTGATCAGCGATCCCGGATTCCGCCTCGTCCGCGCGGCGGCGGAGGCGGGGCTGCGGGTCGTCGCCATCCCTGGTCCCTGTGCCGTCGTCGCGGCGCTCTCGATTTCCGGCCTGCCGACGGACCGCTTCCTGGTGCTGGGCTTCCTCCATCGCCGCTCGGCGAAACGCCGCACGGCGCTAGAAGAGCTGCGCCGTGAACGCTCGACTCTGGTGCTCTTCGAGGCTCCCCACCGCGTGATCGAAACGCTGGTGGACCTGGAGGACGTCCTCGGCGACCGCCAGGTGGTGCTGGCGCGCAACCTCACCAAGCCGCACGAGCAGGTGCTGCGCGGCCGGGCCTCGGAGGTGCGCGCCGTCCTATCGGGTCAGGAGTTCGTAGCCGGCGAGCTGACCCTGGTCGTCGAGGGCGCGGGAGACCCGGGCGGCGAAGCGTGGCCCGAGGCGGTGGAGCGCGCCATCGAACGCCTTCTCGCTGAGGGCCTGCCCCCCAGCCAGGTGCAGAGCATCGTCAGCGACGTCTTCGAGCTGAACCGCAAGAGCGTGTATCAATACATCCTGGGGAAGGTGCGGGAGCCGGCAGAGCCCTGATCCCACGGCCAGATTTCCTGCCCCCGCCCAAGACCCTCATCACCCCGGCCCTCTTCTCCCATCGCCCTCCCCCCAACCGGGAGAAGAGGGAGAACAGCCTGCACCCTCATCAGCCAAGAGAACTCCGCCTTTTTTGGCGCTCCCCTCTCTCCCGGTCGGGGGGAGGGCGATGGGAGAGAGGGGCTGGGGGAGTGAGGGGTCTTGGGCATAGGCGCTAACTTTGACGCGACCTCAGAGTTTCCCCCGCCCAAGACCCTCACCCCTGCCCCTCTCCCGCCCCCGCCCAACCCCCCTCACCGGGAGAGGGGTACCCCTGGGGCGTTCTTGCCTTGCTCCCTCTTCTCCCGGTGAGGGGGTGGAGGGGGTCGGGAGAAGAGGGCCGGGGTGATGAGGGTCTTGGGTGGGGGAAACTCCAAGACCACGTGAAGTTAGCGCCTCTGGGGTTAGGGGGGTGGCAGGGGGGCCAGGCCGTGAGAGCCCGCCCCGCGGCCCATCTTTTGCTACTCTCCCCTCCATGGACGAGATTCGACCCGAGAAGTCCCCTGGCCCGGCGCCGGCCGAGGAGAAGCAGGCTGCCGCCGAGGTGGGCCAGGCGCCTCGGTGGGGCAAGGGCACCGAGCAGGCGGAGGACGGCCGCTTCCTCGAAGGGCCGAAATCCCGCTCGTCCGAGCTGCGCCGGCTGATCCGCATCGGCGCCGACTTCATCCGCGGCTTCCGCGGCCTGCATTTCGTGGGACCGTGCGTCACCGTCTTCGGCTCCGCCCGTTTCCAGCAGGAGCACCGCTACTACGAGATGGCGAGAGAGATGGGCTGCCGCCTGGGCCGCGCCGGCTTCACCATCCTCACCGGCGGCGGGCCCGGAATCATGGAGGCGGCCAACCGCGGCGCCCGCGACGCGGCGGCGCGCTCGATCGGCTGCAACATCATCCTGCCCAAGGAGCAGAAGCCGAACCCCTACCTCGACCGCTGGGTGGAGTTCCGCTACTTCTTCGTCCGCAAGGTGATGCTGGTCAAGTACTCTTACGCCTTCGTGGTCTTCCCCGGCGGCTTCGGCACCATGGACGAGATCTTCGAGTGCGCCACCCTCATTCAGACGGGAAAGATCCGCAACTTCCCCCTCATCCTGATGGGCACCGACTACTGGAAGCCGCTGCAGGAGTTCATCTGCCACGGCATGGTGGGCGAGGCCACGATCCTGCCGGCGGACTGCGACCGGCTGCTGTTCACCGATTCCCTGGACGAGGCCATGGAGCGTATCCTCACCGCCGCCACCAAGGAGTTCGGCCTCGTCTGGCAACCGTCGCCGAAGTGGTACTTTGGCGAGTCTGAAATGGCGAAAGCGAAGTAAATGTCCACCCTCAAACCCATCTTCCTGCTCGCCGACAGCCAGCTCCTTTTCTGGCGCGACGAAGAGGGCAAGCGCCTCCTCGACCGGGCGCGGGCGATGATCGACGCCGAGGCCGCCGGCAAGGCGCCCAAGGCTGCCTACCTCGGCGCGTCCAACGGCGACCTGCCGGAGTTCTACGACCTGTTCGTGGGCGCCATGGCCGAGATCGGCATCCGCTCCGGCGACTGCCTCCACATCCCCTCCCGGCCCGGCCCGAAAGAGCTGGATTTCCTCGCGGACGCCGACCTCGTCCTCCTGGCCGGCGGCGACGTGCAGCGGGGCTGGCGGGAGTTCGAGGCGTCGAGCCTCAAGGACAAGATCGTGGAGCGCTACTACGCCGGCGCCGTCCTCATCGGCGTTTCGGCCGGCGCCGTGCAGCTCGGCCTCAAGGGCTGGAGCGACGACGAGGTCTTCGACACCTTCCGGCTGGTGCCGTTCGTCATCGACGTGCACGACGAGCCGGCGTGGTCCGGCCTGCTGCGCGCCGTTCCCAAGGCGGGCGAGCTGGCGCGGGGCTTCGGCATTCCCTCGGGCGGCGGCGCCCTCTATCATCCGGACTACTCGCTGGAGCCCGTGCGCCACACCCTGACCGAAGTGGAATCCACGGCGAACGGCCTGCGCCAGGCCGTGCTCTTCCCCGGCCAGCGCGCCGAGGACGAGGGGGACGAGGAGCCGCGGCGGATCCTGTCCCAGGAAGAGATCGTCCAGCGGGCGCTCCAGGATCTCGGCGCACCGGATGCACCGGACGACTCCGGCGATTCCGGCGATTCCGGCGATCCGGTCAACTGAGCCGTGATCCCTGAGTAATTCCGCGATGAAGCTCTATGCGCTGGGGGACCTGCACCTCCGCTACGAAGTGACGCGCAGCGCCCTCCAGGAGCTGCCCGCCCATCCTGACGACTGGCTCATCCTGGCGGGAGATGTCGGCGAGACCGAGGCCCACCTGCGCTTCGCCCTCGCCCTCGTCACCCGCCGCTTCGCCCGCGTCCTTTGGGTGCCGGGCAATCACGACCTGTGGACTCTGCCCACGGAGCCGGACCATCTGAGAGGGGAGGCCAAGTACCAGCGCCTGGTCGCCCTCTGCCGCGAGCACGACGTGCTGACGCCCGAGGACCCGTACGTCACCTGGCCGGGGGACGACCCCGCGGGCGGTCCGGCGCGCATCCTGGCCCCCACCTTCGTGCTCTATGACTACACCTTCCGGCCCGACTCGGTTCCCGTCGAGCAGGCGCTGGAATGGGCGGCCGAGGAGAACCTCCTGTGCTCCGACGAGGTGCTCCTCCACGCCGATCCTTTCGCCTCGAAGATCGACTGGTGTCACGAGCGGGTGCGCCTCACCGAGCCCCGCCTGGCCGAGGCGGCGAGCCGCGGGCCGCTCATCCTCATCAACCACTTTCCCCTGCGCCAGGACCTCGCCATCCTGCCGCGCATTCCCCGCTTCTCCATCTGGTGCGGCACCCGGCTGACCGACGACTGGCACCTGCGCTTCCGCGCCGAGGCCGTGGTCTACGGCCACCTCCACATCCGCGCCACCCACTACCGGGACGGCGTGCGCTTCGAGGAAAGCTCCCTGGGCTATCCCCAGAACTGGGACACCGGCCGCGGCATCGAGCCCTACCTGCGCCAGATCCTTCCCCACCGGGACGGCGCCGCCGCCACGCCGCCGCGATCCTCGCATCCGGATTATTAAGCTTATTATTGAAAGTTATCTGAAAATATACTCGTCCCCTTTTTCCCGCGGCGAGCACCCTCTCTTGTAGGGTTTCTTCCAGAATCTCGTCAGAGCCTGACCGCGATCGTTCTCACCCGCCGCCGGCAGACTTGAGTCAGTCCGCCGCGCCGGCGACGGGAGAAGGCCAAAGCAGCTTTTCTTATCGGCACCGTGCCGCGGGTCTCTCGCGGCGGAGCGTCACGGTATCGAAGAGGAGATGGAGAATGACGAGATCGCGTCTGTTGGTTCTTTGTACCCTGATGTTGCTCGTGGCGTTGCCAGTCCTGGCCGAGCGCCCCATCGACCGGGTTCCCGCGGGCCTCGACTACTGGCAGACCCTGAGCGGCGGAGCCACCGCCTACAGCTTCGCCAACAATCCCATTCCGGCGGGCTTCTTCTGCGCCGGCTCGAAGGCCTACACCGGCGACGTCATGTTCGAAGGCGTGCCCGTCCACACCATCCCCGCCCGTATCCTGGGGGCGACCGACACGGTGATCGAGCGCCTCGACGACGCCGTCTTCGACGCGCAGGGCAATGGCCGGACGCGCATCCGCGGCCGTTCCCTCAACCTCATCTCCACCGAGCCGCTGAAGTCCTCCTGCGGCCAGTTCACCGTGACGGCGAACCTCACGGCCGATCAGCCGGACAGCCCGATGGTCTTCCACCGCACGTTCGAGTTCGGCGGCACGTTCGATGCCCAGCTCAAGCTGCGGGTCAACATCAACTTCACCAACGTGGCCTCCGGCAAGACCTTCTCGATCGTCCGCGACGTCTATCTCCCGACGGTCAACGCCACGCCTTTCGCCATGGGCTCCGTGGCCGTGCAGTGCGCCACTCCGATCTCCGACGCCTCGGTGAAGTTCGCCGATGGCCGGCCGATGGTCTCTCGGCCTCTTCCGACGAGCAGCGTGGCAAAGACCGTCATCTCCGAGCAGCCGGTCGAGCGGAATCCTATTCCCGTTGAACCCATCACTCCGATTCAGGTCGCCACCGGTTGCCAGTGCAATCCGAACCCGCCGTATCAGTGCCTGCCGACCTACTCGTGGCATGACCCCTGCGCCGGGGAGACCCTGGCCAAGTGCGAGCAGCACTTCACCCACACGGCCTGCGACCTCGGCTACACAAACCAGCCCTGCCCCGTCCAGGTGCAGCAGACCTACCTGGAGCAGCTCCAGACTCTCGCCGAGAGGGGCTACCTCCACGAGAAGCCGGAGACGGTCCTTCGCAAGCAGCTCCGTTCCGCCGACCAGATCGAAAAGGATCAGGCAGCCCGCGAGCGGCAGCTCCACCGTCAGCAGCAGTAGAGCGCCTGGCCGTCCGCAGACGCGTTGGAAAGGCCCGGACCGGTGCGGTCCGGGCTTTTTTCGTTGTGGCCTCGTCCGGACGGTGCGCTCGCCGGATCTTCGTGGGACGGGGCAAGCCCGAGTAGACTCCTCGATATGGCCGCCTATCAGATTGCCCTCTCCTTCGCTGGCGAGCAACGTCCTCTGGTGTCCGCTGTTGCAGAGCGGCTGGCGTCTACGCTTGGCAGGGACAAAGTTTTCTATGACCGCTTCCACGAGGCGGAGCTCACGCGTCTGAACCTCGACGTCTATCTTCAAGAGATCTACCACGACCGCTCGCGGCTCGTCGTCGTCTTTTTGAGTGAAGACTATGAAGTTAAGGAGTGGTGCGTCCCCGAATGGCGGGCCATCCGAGACCTGATCAAGAGCGGTAGCTCGGAAAAGATCATGCTGATCCGGGTCGACGACGCAGCGGTCTCCGGAGTCTTCGGCATTGACGGCTGGCTCGATGCCCGAGGCAAGAGCGCTAACGAGATCGCGCACCGAATCCTCGAACGTCTGCACCGGCTGGACGCGTCGCCAGGACCGCCGAAACTCCGTGCCGGGGCCGTTCCGATCTCCCCGCCTCCGGACCTGCCTCGCCCTGACGCCCTGGCTGAGCTGAGATCAAGCCTTCTCTCCCCGCAGGACCTTGGGTCGGATCCTGCGGACCCAACATCGATCACCTCTTGGTTCGAGACTGGCGTCGCCTACATCGATCCTGATGACCACGGTCCGGTTGGCTTTGCTCTGGTCCCCTTCCTGATGCTGCTCTACGACAAAGTCGTCGTGCACTCCCCCTACGCGGGCCAGATCGTGACGGCCTACGAAGGCCTTCCGCCCGAGCTTCAGCCGCTTCTCCTCGAGTGGGCCGACCTTCGGGATCTGGCCTGCGATCCCGGCAGCGAGGACACACCAGTGGTGCGCATCACGGCATTCCCGAACTACGTCGACGCAAGCTTCGACAAAACGAGAGACCTCGAATTTCGCGCCATCCAGGGGGTCGATGCCGAACGGCTGGACCCCAGCTCGGATTTTTACCGATCGATACTCCTGATCAATGAAGATCCAAGGCCCAGGAATGCCGAATGGGCGAAAGCCATCGCCGAAGATGACCAGCGTTTCGAACTGGCCAAGCGCAGAATTCGTGACGGCGGTCTTCCCTCCCGCTTCGTGCAAGCTTTGAAAGGCGAGGACTTCTTCTGTCCCAAGGACCTCGCCGAGTGGTGGCCCTATGCCATGTCCGAGCAGAAATTGTTGGCATTGTCTGCCTACGACTATCTCAATGACCGCACGGCTCTTGCGAAGGGCGGCGGCGGCGTTCACTGCTTAACGACCGCGGGGGAGTTCGCGGTTGAGCTTCTTTTCGGTATCGATGACGCGCCTTTTCGAGTGGCCGACATGGAGAATCCGCGCCTTCAAAGCCAACGGGTCCTCGAGATCCTTCAGGCCCTTGGAAGGGAGCTCGAGCTGCCGCGCATCGACGCCCCCTTCATCCGTGAGTTTCGGTCGCGGTACCGAGCAGATTTCGTGCGGGACATCGCCGGCATTCTCGAAAAGATCGGCCGGGAACCGGATCCCGTTCGCCGCAAGCGCCTTACCCAGGAGCTAATCCGTGCCGCCGCGAAATTGGACCGCTTCCCAATCAAACTCGGGCAATCCCTCGGCCTCCTTCTAAAGCTGCTGCCGCCCGTCACGCTCGGATTGGCCAAGAAAATCCTCCCCGACGCCCCAAGGCAACGCCGCTGGAGATACGCTCTTCGGAAGAAAGACGCGAGCCCACCGTAAGGACTCAGTGGCTGATCACGAGTTTGCGGCAGGACTCCGGAGCCGAGGCTTGGGGGCTCCCGCGCAGTGAGATGTTCCAGTCCTGAACGATATTCGCCGGAGATCACCGAGGGTGAGCTCGTCGAATATTCTTGGGAGTCCCGAGGCGACATTGCCGCCCCGGTCCTTTTTCTCCCAACGCTCGGATCCTCGAGGTCAGGGAATGTTCCGAACACACCGGCAGGAGTAGGCCCTCAGTCGTCTACGCAATAACCCAGATCACAGTCGAAGAACTTGCCGCTCGGGCAATGCACCGGGCAGCAGACTCCGCCTCCGTCCGTCAGCGAATGGACGAGGGTCTTGAACTCGTCGTCGTCGGGAATTGTGCCGAAGGCGTCGAGAACAGCCCGCCTCCCTTGATAGTCGTTCGCGTAGCCGTTGGCATTTCCGGTCCAGAAGGTCAGCCCGGTCGAGTCGTACTCACGCTGAAGGAAGGCGTGGTAGAGATCGATGACGAAATTCTGGTTGCCGTCATTCAGATGATAAACCTGATCCGGAATCGGGTTGCGCGATGAGTAATAGGTCGTCTCGACGAGATAGGGAGAGGTCGTTGAGCTGTAGTTGGTATAGGAGTATTGCGTCTCAAAGAGGGTGCTGACGAAGCGACGGGCCTCCGCTTCGAACCCCGATGAGGTGGTGGGGAGAAGGCTCTCCAAGGTGGCGTTTTCCGATTGCACCAGAAGGCAACCCGGGGAGATGCCGACGCCGGCGTAGGCGTTCCTGACGAAGCTTTCGATGCTCTCGTAGAAGGGAGCGGTTGATGGCCACGCGGCCAAGGGGAGGGGCGAGAGAAGGGCGGCGAGGAGGAAAACGGGGGCGAGGGTACGACGGAACGAGCGGGAGGTGAGGGACATGGAAAGTCTCCTTTCGCGAAGTTGCCGCGGGCTCCGAAGAGACATCGCGGGTCTCACTATGGACCGGGCTCCCCCCTCTCACATGCCCGGCATCTGTCTTTCCCTGGGGTCCGGCTCAGAGCTCGCAAACCTCCCTTCCTTCACTTTGCTGGAGTCCCCAGTTCCTACCAGTATACAGCTTGATCTAAAAGAAACCAATGCAACTGGTTCTGGAAGGGACGAATCACGTCAACGGATACCGGCAACCTCTCAAGGATCGGGCTCGCGGCCGTCATCCGTCGCATCATCGGGAGATCGCCACCCCTGGGCCGCTCCCTCCTCCGTCTGGCGGCTCATCTCCGTCAGTATTTTGATGGCCGGCGTCAGGTGGTCATTGACCGCGCAATCCAGGGCACCGCGGAGATCCGTCGTCAGACTGTACGGGCGCAATCCTTCGAGCTCATCCTCGGAGCTGGCCGGGAGCTTCGCGCTCAGATCCTGCAACAGCTGAGAGACGGCCTCCAGGATCGGCACCAGCCGGCCGGATACGAGTTGGACGGTGGACACGTCGAGATTCGGTAGGGTCATGCGGAAACGATACGCAGCGGCGAGCGCAAGACCCAGCTTCAGTGGACACCCTGGCCGTCTGCCGCTGGGGCGTCGTTCCGTCTGTGGACAAATTTTCGCCTGGGTGTCTCTAAAATGGGCCTTCCGGTAACCTATGTATATAGGAAGAGATATCGGAGGAACCATCATGCCACCTGAAAAAGAGCAACCGGACCTGCACATCGTCCTGACCTTCCTGCGTGAGGGCCAGCACTGGAGCCAGGCTCATCTGGCCAACACCGCGGGACTCTCGCGGAAGATTCTGAACGACTATGAGAGAGGGAAGAGAACGCTGAAACGCGAGACTGTGGAGCGCCTCATCGCCTTCATGGGGCTGCCACCGGAGCGCATCGACGAGTCCCTCGCCTGCCTGGAAGCCAACCGTGCCGCCGGCCGGGCGCCGCACGGCTCGGCGGACCGCCGGTCGGAGGTGCGGCGTCAGGTCGAGGTCATCGCCTCCCGGGTCGGAAACCTGGCGGTCGGATTTACCCGCGCGACCTTGACGCTGCTGACCGTCGAGGGCGAGGCCCTCAGGGCCCGGCAGCAGGCGGAGATTCTCTGGAGCCGGCTCCTGCAGCGCTCGCCCGCCGAGCGGCGGCTCCTGGTGGAGAAGGGGATGAAGTTTCGGACCTGGGCCCTGATGGAGCGGGTGGCCGCCGAGAGCGTCGCCAAGGCGCCAAACCATCCACAGGATGCGCTGGAGCTGGCCAAGCTCGCCTTGCTCGTCGCCGAGAAGATTCCTGGAGACGAGCCCTGGCGTTGGCGGCTGGAGGGCTACTCGTTGCTGTTCGTGAGCAACGCCCGCCGCGCCTGCAACGACCTGCCCGGCTCCGACGAGACCATGGCCCGCGCGCGCAAGCTGTTCGAGGCTGGTGCCGTAAGCGATCCGGGATTCCTGAACGAGGCTTGGCTGCCCTGGATCGAATCGGCCCTCCGCCGCGATCAACGTCGATTCCCTGAGGCCCTCAAGCGGATCGAAGAGGCCCTGGCGTTGGACCGGGGAGATCTGCGAGGACAGATCCTCATGACCAAGGCGAACCTGCACGACGCCCTTGGCGAAACGGAGGCCTCAACGGCAGCGCTCTACGAGGCGGCTCCTCTGATCGACCCCGTCCAGCAGCCGCGAAACGCTTTAAGCTTGCGGTTCAACTTGATCAATGACGTTTGTAACCTTGAAAAATTCGAGGAAGCTGAGGCGAGGCTGCCGGATGTGCGAGCCCTCGCGGAGAAGCTGGGAGAGAAGCTGGACCTCACGAGGATAGTGTGGTTACAAGGAAAGCTGCATGCCGGGCTCGGACGACCGGAGGAAGCCCGCGGGGCCTTCGAGCAGGTGCGACGGGTTTTCAGGCAGTGCGGTCTTGCCTTCGACTACGCGCTGGTGAGTGTGGAGTTGGCGCTGCTGCTTCTGGAGCACGGTCGCACTACCGAGGTGCGCGCGCTGGCCGCGGAGATGATGTGGATCTTTCGCATGCAAGGCGTCGAGCGGGAGCCCTTCGCGGCGCTCCGGATCTTCTGTGATGCGGCGAAACGGGAGACAGCTACGTCGGAGTTGGCGCGGCGAATGGTGAAGTACCTCTACCGTGCTCAGCACGATCCAGGTCTGCGGTTCGAGGAAGAGAAAGGGGCCGAAGTTTAGACCACTTCAGCCCCTTAGTGCACTCCGGATTAGTGGTCGGGAAGGCAGGCGCCCAGCGGATCCATCCGGCAACCCGCGTCAATGTTCTGATTCGCTGCGTCTCCCAAGGGATCGATTCTGCAACCCGCGTCCCCTGTCAGGCAGAACACCGACGCCGAGCCTTGAGCGGACCAGATATGTGTCACGAAGCTCCACAGAGTCCCGAGCAGCCCGCCGCTCTGCTCGACGTGCCTCGTCTGCGCCTGAGTCGGACGGATTTCCTGGGCGAGGGCCGAGGGGACTCCAAGGATGACCGTGAGGAGGAGCAAAACGGCGGCTCCACGAAGATTTCGCATGACTGGTTCCTTTCCGGGAGCCGGCCTGCCAGCGGCCTCCATGGCCGAGGGGCCGAAGCCTCCCACGGACCATGTTGCATGAAATCGAGTGGACCGATTCACGAACGAGCGATGCTGCAACGCTCCGGAGGTGGACATGGCGGCAGACACCAAGACCAATCCTGATGCGAACGATCCCGCAGCGAGGCTGGCGATCCTCCTGTTTCGCCATTCCCTGTACCTGGATCAGGGAGATTTCGCCCGCGCCGCCAGTATCGCGCCGAGCCAGCTTTCGGAATACGAGCGCGGCATCAAGGCCACGCCGCGGAAGACTCAAGAGAAGGCGGCGGTCGCGGCCGGCTTTCCCATCGTACTGCTCGATTCCCTGCTCCAGGCCATCCGCTCCTACCGGGTTGCCACGCACGGAAAGTCGCGCGCCGATCGCGTCTTTACGACGAGCGCCTCGGCCGAAGTCCTGGCTCTCGTCCGCCTGGCAGCCGACGTCATCCTCGTGAGAAAGGCCGAGGCGAGCCCCGCGGCCGAGGACCGCGCCGGTGCCACGGCCCTCTGGGCTCGCCTGGAATCGTGCACCGCGGCGCAGCGCCGCCTCCTGGTCGAGGAGCTGGAGGAGTATTGGAGCTGGGAGCTGAGCGAGAGAGTGGCCGCCGAGAGCATCACCCAGGCGCCGGCCCATCCCCAGGAAGCCATGGAGCTGGCCGAGCTCGCCCTGCTGATTGCCGAACGGGCTCCCGGGCGGTGAGACGTCCCAGGTTCTGAACTCGGTTTCTCCCAAGAGATTGGCGATGTCACTCCAACCGGGTCGGGTCACTCCTGATCCAAGGGCAGCCTTGGCCCCCGTCGGGGCCACCATAGCCCCGATCGGGGAAGCTGTCGCCCTCGTGGGGGGGACCCTCGCCCTCATGGGGGCGGCCGCCGCCCCAACGGGGGGAGCTCTCGCCCCAACAGGGGGAACCGTCGCCCCAGTAGGGGGAGCTCCCGCCCTCGCGGGGGCGGTCGTCGCCCTCGTGGGGGGAGCCCTCGCCCCAGTAGGGGCGGCCTTCGCCCGAGTGGGGGGAGCCGTCGCCCTCATGGGGGGAGCTCTTGCCCCATTGGGGGAAGCCGTCGCCCTCGCGGGGGCCAATGCTGCCCCTTCTTCGGGCGAGAGGGAAAATCTCTGGTGCTCAGGAGCCAGCGGTAACAGCCCCCATAGACGCTTTGCTTCGGCGTTCCCCCACCCAAGACCCTCATCACCCCGGCCCTCTTCTCCCGACCCCGCCCAACCCCCTTCACCGGGAGAAGAGGGAGCAAGGCGGGGAAGCTCCAGCCAACTCGCCTTTTCGCCGCCACCACGGGAGGCGTCTGGGTCCTGGACGACGGGGCTCCCTGAGCTTTCCGGGCCTTCGGTCAGGGGATGTTCTGCCGGCACCGGCAACTGAGCTGGCCGTCCTCGGGACAAGAGCCATTGAGGTTGTAGCAATGAAGGGGCAGATGAGTTACAGGGTTTGTCCCGCAGACAGTATTGATGAAGGCCCCTTGACAAGCAAAATCGCTGCAGGCGCCACACGGCCAAAGAGTCGTCGCCGGCTTGGGGGCTGGGATCAGAGAGTCCGTCTTGGCCAGCCCTGGATCGACCGACTGATTCAGACTGCAAAGGAAGGACGCCGGAAGGACCGGCGTCGAGGCCTCCGCCGAGGGAGCGTTCACGACAGGCGCCGGGGCGGCATGCGCGGGAGAGATTCCCACCACAGTCAGGATCAGGACGAGCACACCGAAGATCAGGCTGGCTTTGGGTTTCATCGTGGCCTCCATTCGTTAGTAATTCTTGGCATCTACCTTTGATGGTGCTTACCGGAAGGGGAAGCGCGCCTGCTCCTGCTGGAGCAGCCGTTGCTCCGCCTAGAGCAGTCGTTGCTCCGCCTTGAGCAGTCATTGCTCCGCCTTGAGCAGTCATTGCTCCGCCTTGAGCAGCCATTGCTCCGCCTTGAGCAGCCATTGCTCCGCCTTGAGCAGCCATTGCTCCGCCTTGAGCAGCCGTTGCCTATGCCGGCAGCGACGAAGGGAGTTGGAAGTCTACGGACGGCGTCGGCACCTGGACCGCGTTCGAGACCGGGTTGACCTCCCAGAGCTTCTTCACCCTCGGTCTCGCTTGAAGATGGAAGCCGTGGAGCTCGGCTTGGCAGATCGATAAGCCGACTCCGGCCTATGGCTCCTCGACTCGGATTGAAGAAGCAAAGTATCGCTTTGCCAAAGCCAGATAGCGAGCGTCACTCTTGTTCGCCGGCTTGAACTTGCCACGCCAGCGCTGCGAGAAGGAGGTGTTCTCGCTCTCTTCCGTGATGATCAGCTTCGCTTTCATGACTCACGAGTATATCTGCGCATCTATGACCTGGGTCCCTGTCACTCCACCAACTTCACCCCAATCGCTCCAGCATCTCCAGAAGCTGCGCCGACTTCTGGAGATGTTGGAGCTGCATCTGTGGAGCTGCGCCAACATCCAGGGAGCTGAAAGAAAATCTCCAGAGTTTTCTCCGGCATCTCCAGATGCTGCGCCGACTTCTGGAGATGCTGGAGCTGCATCTGTGGAGCTGCGCCAACTTCCAGGGAGCTGGAAAGAAAATCTCCAGAGTCTTCTCCAGCATCTCCAGAGCTGCGCCAACTTCTGGAGATGTTGGCACTGCATCTGAGGATGCTGCGCCGGAACGGCCCCTCACTCCGCCGGCTTCACCCCGATCGCCTCGTACACCTTCGCGGGATCGAACATCACTCCGCCCCGGATGGTCAGGACGACGCGGCGGATGTCGGCGATGTGTGTGGCAGGGTCGCCGTCGACCAGGATGAGATCGGCCAGCTTGCCGGGGGCGATGGTGCCCAGGTCCTTGTCACGGTGCATGACGCGGGCGGGAACCAGGGTGGCGGCGCGCAGGGCGTCCGGCGCGGTGAGACCGGCGGCGACGTAGTCTTCGAGCTCGCGGTGGAGGCAGAAGCCGGCCATCGAGTCGGTGCCCGCGACGATCGGGATGCCGGCGTCGTGGAGGGCGCGCACCAGGGCGAGCGTGGCGCGGAAGGAGGCGAGGTAGCGCGCGTCCATCTCCGGCGTGCGCTGCGCGTTGCCCTTCATCAGGCTCCGCCGCACCGGCAGCGGCAGGCGGGCGGCCACGGTGGCCACGGTCGGATAGATCTCTCCGGGACGGCCGGTGAACATGTCTTCGAAGAAGTTGACCGTGGGATCGATCACCGTCCTCTTCTCCTTCAGCAGTCGCAGAAAGGCCTGCACGGAGCTGGACTTCAGATCGAGCTCGCCGGCGTGCTCGCCCACGGCGGTGAGGCGCGCCGGGGTGCGGGTATCCACTCCGTCGAGGAAGTTCAGGAAGAGGAAGTTGGTGTGCTGGATCTCGTCGAAGCCCTCGCGCACCGCCTGCTCGGCCTTCATGCCGTTGGGGATGTGTCCCGAGACGCGCAGGCCGAGGGCGTGGGCGCGCTCGACGATCCCCGGCACCAGCTTCGGATCGAGCGAGCTGTAGATCTTGATCTGGACGCAGCCGGCCGCGGCATACCGGTTCACGAAGGCCAGGGCCTCGGCGTCGGTTGCGGCCAGCATCTTGGTGGGCGCGGCATAGGGACCGGGACCCTCGACGACGCACGCCATCAGCAGGCGCGGGCCTACCGCTTCGCCGGCATCCCAGCGGCGGCGAAGGTCCAGCAGGAGATCGAGGTCGTTGCCCATGTCGCGGGCAGTGGTGACGCCGGAGGCGATGTCCAGCAGGCCGTCGCTCGCCACGAGATGCTGGTGCATGTCCCACAGGCCGGGAAGCAGGGCCTTGCCCTGGGCGTCGATGATCTCGGCGCCCTCCGGCACGGCGACCTCGCCGTCGCGGCCCACGGCGCGGATGCGGTCGCCGGAGATGACGACGGTGGTGCCCGGCAGGGTCTTCCCCGTCTCCGGATCGAACAGACGGGCGCCGCGGATGGCCAGCTCCCCCTTGGGCCGCCGGGCCAGGCGGAGGGCGAGGCTCCGCTCCCAGGCCGAGGCCACCTTGCCCTGGGCCGCGAGGAGGGACGGCAGGACGCTCTCCCAGCCCTCGCGGACGGCGGAGACGAAGCCGTCGTAGCGCGCGAAGAAGAGGCCGCGCTCGTCCATCCACAGGTAAGCCGGCGTGAAGCCGAGGCCGGAGATGGCGTAGAGATGGAGGGTCTGGGACTGCGTCCCCGCCGTCACCTTCGTCTCGCCCGCCGGCTCGATGCGGGCCTCGCCCGCGGGCAGCAGAGCGAGGCGTCCGCCCTCGGCGCGCAGCAGCGCCGCGGCCAGGATGCCGATCTCCAGGTTGGTCTCGGCGGTGAGGTAGAAGACGGGACCGGCCGGTGTCGCCTCGCCGTGCTCGGAGGCGTTGCTCCACACCGCCCGGCCGCCCTTGCGCTCGTAGCGGTCGTCTACCGGGTTCTTCCAGTAGTCGACGCCGGTGACGTGCATCGCCGACGGCACGCCGCCGTCGTCCAGCGTCATCTCGGCGGCGAGGCTCTGCCCGCGCCCGCGGTCACTGACGTCGAAGGTGAGCCGGTCGCCGCCGCCCGCTTCGCCGCGCAGGACGACGCTGCCGGCCTGGCGGGTGGAAAAGAACACCGTGTACCGCACCTCCTTCCCGGGCGCCAGGTGGACGGCGGGCCAGGGCGCGCCCGCCGTCAGGCTGGTACAGGCGAGAGCCAGAAAGACGGCGAGGCGGGCGATGCGCATGAAGAATCCTCTTAATTTCGGATAGGGGACCTCTCTGGATTTACCGGACCGGCTGCACCGCGAGGGCCTGATACAAAGCCGCCGGATCGTACACTACGCCGTCCTTGACGGTAAGCATCACCCGGCGGATGTCGCCGATGCGGGCCGTGGGATCGCCATCCACCAGGATGAAATCGGCCAGCTTGCCCGGCGCGACCGAGCCGAGATCCTGATCCCGCTTCATCACCCGCGCCGGAACGAGGGTGGCGGCGCGCAGGGCGTCGGCCGGCGAGAAGCCGGCGTCGACGTAGAGCTCCAACTCGCGGTGGAGGGCGAAGCCGCAGAGGGCGTCCGTGCCCGCGACGACGGTCACTCCAGCTTTATGGAGGGCGAGCACCAGGTTCTCCATGGCGCGGAAGGAGTCTTTATAACGCTGCTCGTGCCCCGCCGGGGCGGTGAGGCCACCACCCACGAAGCCGCGCTGCACCGTGGGCGGGAAGCGGTCGACCACGCCGGCATAGGTCGGCCCCACGGCGTTGGCCGGCGCCATGTAGAGCGCCTCGAAGGTGGCGAGAGTGACGTCGAGGACGGTGCCGTGCTCCTTGAGCAGGGCGATGAAATTCTTCACCTTGTCCGAGTTCAGATCCAGCTCGGCGGAGTGTTCGCCCACCTCGGTGAAGCGGGCCGGAGTGCGGGTGTCGATCTTCCGGTCGAGGAAGTTGAGCTCGAGGAAGTTGACGTGCTGGATCTCGTCGAAGCCGGCGCGCACCGCCTCTTCGGCGATCATGCCGTTGGGGATGTGGCCCGAGACGCGCAGGCCCTTCTCGTGGGCTCGCTTGACGATCGCCGGCACCAGCTTGGGATCGAGCGAGCTGTAGAGCTTGATCTGCACGTAGCCCATCGCCGCGTAGCGGTCCACCCAGTCGAGAGCCTCCTTCTCCGTGCTCACCAGCACCTTGGTGGGACCGGCGAAAGGGCCGGGGGCGTCCATGAAGCCGGCCATGAGCACCCGCGGCCCCACGGCCTCGCCGCTCTCCCAACGCCGCTTGAGATCCTGGAGCTTGTCGATGTCGTTGGCCATGTCGCGCACGGTGGTGACGCCGGCCGCCATGTTGAGCAGGCCGTCGTCGTCGCTCAGGTGAGTGTGCATGTCCCACAGGCCAGGCAGGAGGGCCTTGCCCTTCGCGTCGATGATTTCCGCTCCCGCGGGGGCTGCCACTTCGCCGTCGTGGCCCACGGCCTGGATGCGGTTGCCGGCGACGACGACGGTGGTCTCGGCGTTGAGCTTGCCGGACTCGGGATCGAACAGCCGGGCGTGCTGGACGACGAGAGCGCCCTTGGGATGATGCGCCAGCTTGGCGGCCAGCGTCTTCAGCCGCGCGGCCTCGGCGGCGTCCTGCGCCTTGGTGAGCTCGGGGATCACACTGTCCCAGCCTTCGGGGAAGATCGCGCCCCAGCCCTGAATACCGGCGACCAGATGATGGTCGGAGTCCAGCCACTCGTAGCTCGGGCTGAAGCCGAGGCCGGAGACCGCGTAGAGATCCGCGGTCCGCTCCTTGCCGCCGGCCTGGACCTTCCGAGACTCGAGCTTCTCGACGCGAGCCTCGCCGGCGGGCAAGAGGGGCAGCCGGCCGCCGGGAGCGGCGAGAAGGGCGCGCGTCAGCAGCTCGAATTCCTGCGGCGGCGCGTTGAGGCCGAGATAGAAGGCCGGACCGGTGACCGGCCGCGTGGTGTTCTCCGCCGCGTTCTTCCAGGTGGCCTTGCCCGCCTTGAGATCGAACTGCTCGTCCACCGGCACCTTCCAGTAATCGTGGCCGGTAATGTGCTCGGACACCGGAACGCCTCCGGGACCGAGGCGGAACCGCGTCTCCGTCTTCGGCCCCCGGCCACGGTCGTTGAACTCGAAGGTGCAGACCAGCTCGCCCCCCGGCTCGGTGCGGGTCACCAGAGTGCCGGCCTTGTTGCCGGAGAACAGCAAGGTGTAGCGAGTCTCCTGAGGGGCTGCGGAGGCCGGGCCGGTCAGGATGGCCAAGGCGGAAAGGACCAGAAAGACAGGGACGCAGGCTTTGAGCATAGGGTTCTCCCGGAAGCGGAAAGATCGGAAATTATACGATTTGGAGTGGCGGGTGTTTCGGAGGGGGCAGCACCCCTGCCCTCTTCTCCCATCGCCCTCCCCCCGACCGGGCATAGGCGCTAACTTAACGTGGTCTGGGAGGTTCCCCCGCCCAAGACCCTCACTCCTGCCCCTCTCCCGCCCCCGCCCAACCCCCCTCACCGGGAGAGGGGTACCCCTGGGGCGTTTTTGCCTTGCTCCCTCTTCTCCCGGTTGGGGGGAGGGCGTGCTGTTCTCCCTCTTCTCCCGGTGAGGGGGGTGCGGAGGGGGCGGGAGAAGAGGGCCGGGGTGATGAGGGTCTTGGGAGGGGGAACTCTCGGCGGCCGGCGTCACCGGTCCCAGCGGGCGGCCCGGGGTGGCGCTTCTGTTGGCGGCGGGGAAGGATGGAAAGGGGGCGAAGAGCAGACTCGTTAAGTTAGCGCCTATGCCCCGACCGGGAGAAGAGGGAGAAAGGCAGGACCGCGATACCGCGAGCCCGTAGGGGCGGCATTCCTGTAGAAGCCCCGGGTGGAAACCGGCGGAGCCGGTGGGAACCCGGGGATGGGGATCGAGGCCGGCTTTATGTCCCCGCCCTCGTTATATCCTCCTAACCCATGGCGACAGCGAAACCTGTGACCCCACCGGCCGCGGAACCCGTTCCCCAATCCTGGCTCGCCGGACGGGAGTGGCTGCTCTTCCTCGTGCCGGTCCTGGCGGTGGCCGCGTCGCTCTCCTTGGGCTATCTGTGGAACGAGGACTTCTGGTGGTATCTCACCTCCGGCCAGTACCTCCTCAAGAACCTGCACTTCCCCAGCGCGGACCCTTTCCTCTACACGGCCGGGAAGGGCCTGGCCTGGGTCACTCACTCCTGGCTCTGGACCGTCCTGATCGCGCTCGTGCACCGCTTGGCGGGGCTCGACGGAGTGGTGGTGTTCCATGCTCTCGTCGCCCTGGCGTTGTGCGTGCTGATCTACACGACGGCCAGGGTCGACCGGTTCGGACTGGTGAACGCTCTCGCCTTGACGCTCTTCCTCGCCACCTTCGGCGAACGCGCCTGCGGCAAGGCCGAGATGGCGAGTTGGCTGCTGCTGGCGATCTTCTACCAGCTCCTCGACTCGGAAAAACCCTTTACCTGGAAACGGGGAGCGGTTCTCGGCGGCTTGCAGGTGCTGTGGGCGAATCTCCACGGCGGCTATCCGCTCGGCATCTTCGTGGCGCTTTGCTTCAGCGTGGGAGGCTGGATCGAGATGCGGTTCGGCAAGACGGCCGAGAAGGGCGAAGCCAGGCCTTCCCGCTTTCCGCCGCTGTGGTTTCCGGCGCTGCTCCTGCTCCTTGCCGTCGCGGACCCGTGGATGTTCAAGGAACGCCTGGAGCCTTTCGCATTCGTCTCGGGATCGCGGTCGGTGCAGCCGGTGGGAGAGTCCGGCAAACTCCTGATCGTGGAGTGGGAGAGCCCCTTCAAGGCGGCGGCGAACGATCCCAGCCTGCCCTGGCTCTACGGGTTCGCCGTCGTGGCGGGGCTTGCCAGCTTCGTCGCCGCCCGGCGGTGGCCCCTGCCGCGCGTTCTTTTCCTGCTCGGCATGGCGGTGCTCGGCGCTACCGCCGTCCGCCATCTGCCCGGGCTGGCGCTGAGCGCCGCCCTCGTCATCCTCGCCAATCTGCACGGGAGGCCGCCGCGCAAGCCGGCGAGTCAGCCCAAGCGCCTGCGCAAGGCGCAGGCGCCCCGCAAAGCCCGCACTGTCATCCCATGGCCCTACCTGACGGCCTGCGCCCTCGTCGCCCTCACCCTGCTCGGCGCCGCGGTAGGGTTGCAAATCGCCCGTCCGGGATTCGAGGGCGGGCAATCGAGCGGCTTCTTCACGATGCGGCCGGCGATCGCCTGTCCCCAGGCTGCGTCGTTCATCCTGGATCACAATCTCCCGGGCCCCATCTTCAACGACTTCCAGATGGGCGCTTATCTGACCTTCCGCCTGTTTCCCAAATACCGCCTGTTCATCGACAGCCGGGTCTTGGAGCCCACCGTCGTGGAGCGCTACACGGCGATGAAAAGCACGCCCTCGCGCTGGCAGGAAGAGGACGACCGCTACGGTTTTCGCACAGTGGTCCTGGGGAGCTTCTCCACGATGGTGAGGTCTCCTCTCGGGCAGACTCTCCTGCGCGATCCGCGCTGGCATCTCGTCTACCTGGACCCGCTCGCCGTCATCTTCGTCAAAGACTCGACCGAGCCTCCGGCCGTGCAGGTCGGCCTGCCGGCCCCCGCGGGGCGATCTCAGAGTCCCAAACCGCCATACGTCGCCCCGGCGAGCTTCGTGGCTCCCCTGCCGCGTCTGCAGCGGGTTTTCCTGCACGATTTTCCGTCGAACTACCTCGTCGAGTACCTGGGGAATCTCGGCCAGCTCGGGCGGGCGGGCGACGTCATCGACCTCGCCACCCAGGCCCTGAAGAGCATGCCGGAGCAGGCCTTGCTCTATCAGCGGCGTTGCGAAGGCCAACTGGCGATGAGAAACTTTCCGGCGGCGCTCGACGACTGCACCAGCGCCTACAAACGCGGCTCCGGCGACCCGCTGGCGGCGGCCCGCTACTCGGTGTTCCTCAACAGCATCGGAAAGAAGGAAGAGGCGGCCGCCGTCCTGCAGAAGGCGCTTCAGGACTGGCCGGACGACGAGACGTTGAACCGGGTCCGGATGGGCCTGCGATAGCGGATCCTCTACTTCCCCAGGTCCAGCTTCAGCTTGACCTTGTCCAGCGGAATCTCGCCCCGCCGGGTGAGAGGCACCTTCACGTCGCCCAGCACGGGCACGGCGAAGCGAAACTCGGCATCGATGTCGTAAAACGCCGTTTTTGAGCCAGATATCGAGTTGGAGACCAGGCCTTTGAGGATGCGCGCGAGATTCGAGTATCCCACCGTCATCGGCAGCTCGACGGCGCTCGGGCCCGGGGCGATCTCGATGCGGTCGTCGTGGTGGCCCTCCAGCATGGGCTTGCCGTTGAGGCGCAGCTTGTAGCCGATGCCGTCCAGCACCATGCCGCGGCTGTTGGGATTGTCCACTTGAAAGTGGAAGACGAGGTCGGCCCCGGCGAGCGAGACGCCGGAGAGCTGGACCTCATTGAGGGTCACCTTGGGCGGATGCGCAAGGTTCTGGTAGAGGGCGCAGCCGGTGAAGAAGACAAGGACGAAAAGGGGGAGCGAGCGAAGGGAGTAACGGCTCATGGTGCTACGTTACCACTCCACCCGCAGCTTCAGCTTGAGGTCCCGTTTCTTGTCGCGATAGAAGAGGAAGCCTTCGCGCCGGCCGTGGAGGTAGAGGTCGCGGAGGATCTCCACGTCCCTGCGGCAGTAGGCCTCCACCAGATCGAGGCGCCCCTCGCGCACCCATTCCAGGGACTGGAGGCCATCGGCGGACTTGGGGCAACCCAGCGTCTCCAGCGCCAGGTGGCCCATGCCCACCCGAAAGCCGAGCCGGGAATGGACGTCCTCCAGCAGGTCGAGAGTTGGCAGCAGGCGGGCGAAATCCTCGCCCGTGTAACCGGAGAGCACGCGGTAGTCGAAACGCCGGATGTTGAAGCCGATCACCAGCGTCGCCGCGCGCAGCGCCTCCACCAGGGCGCGCACGCCGGTCTCGGGATAGATCTCGAAGCGCCCCTCCTCCAGGTGGCAAAGCACGCCGATGGCGACGCCCATGCGGTGGGCTTTGTCCCACCCGCCCACATCGGCCGCCGAGCGCAGGGTCTCGATGTCGAAGAGGATGGTGTGCGAGCCCTCCTCCCCCGGCGCCGGAAACTTTTGCCGGCGGAGGGGAGCGAGAGCGTTCTGGAAGATGGCCGGCTCGGCCACGATGGGCACGTGGTCCGTGCGGCGCGGGATGTTGAGGTGTGGGTGGCGGTGGCCGGGGCCTTCGAGAACCTCATCCCCTAACCCAGCAGGCGCTAACTGTGTCTCAGAGTTCCCCCCACCCAAGACCCTCACCCCTGCCCCTCTCCCGACCACCCCGTCCCCCTCCCCGGGAGAGGGGTACCCCTGGGGCGTTCTGGCCTTGCTCCCTCTTCTCCCGGTTGGGGGGAGGGCGATGGGAGAAGAGGGTCGGGGTGATGAGGGGTCTGGCTGTTCTCCCTCTTCTCCCGGGGAGGGGGATGGAGTGGTCGGGAGAAGAGGGCCGGGGTGATGAGGGTCTTGGGCGGGGGGCAGCCCGAGCGGCGGTAATGCCTCCATCGGCTCCAGCGGCTCGTCCGTCGCCAACACCACCACCACCTTCTCCCCCCACCCCACTACCGGCTCCTCGCGGCCCAGCAACAACCGCAGCACCCGGGCCGCGCCGCCTTTGTCGAGAGGCCGGTTGCCGTTGCCGCACTTGGGGGACTGGACGCAGGAGGGGCAGCCTTTTTCGCACGGGCAGGTTTCCAGCAGCAACAGGACGCGACCGAGAAGGTCCGGCAGGTCCTGGAAGCCGCGGGCGGCGATGCCCACGCCGCCGGGATGGCCGTCGTAGATGAAGACGGCGCCGGTGCCGAGCTGCGGATGGAGCGGATAGGAGATGCCGCCGATGTCGCCGCGGTCGCAGAGCGCCAGGATGGGAAAGAGCGAGATGCCCGTGTGCTCCGCGGCGTGCAAAGAGCCGAGGAAGTGCTCCCCCTGCCGGCGCAGCGTCTCCTCGATCGCCCGCGGCGCCGCCCACCAGAGTCCCACGGACTCGAACATCACCGGGGGGAGATCGAGCGGCGTCTGGTCGAGCGTCTCCTGGCCGTGGATGCGCTTGCGCTCGAAGCCCACCACCCGCTCGGTGACCTTCACGCGGCCCATCCAGCCCTGGAGGGGACCGTCCATCCGTTCCTCCAGCACCTCCAGGATCTCCGTCTCCTTCTCCGTCAGCGGCGTCGTGAAGTAGTCGAGGTCCGCGGCCGTCGCAATCACCCGCCGCTTCTCCTGCTCCAGCTCCTCCACCAAGTACTGCCGGCCGGCGTGGAGATAGACGGCGCCCGGGTGGCATTCATGGAGCACCCGTATGCCGTCGACGGTGCCGATCGTCCGGCCGTCGGCGACGATGGCGAAGGTCTCCCCCGCCCCCCGCAGATTGACGGAGCGCTGCGGCCGGCGGCGCAGGGAGAAGATCTCGTCTCCCTCCGCGGCGGCGAGCAGGTGCCCCTGGCGCAAAAGGGTCTCGATGCGGCCGGTGTGACGCTCGGTGTAGGAGGCGTCCTCGCCCGACAGCGGCATCTCCGAGGCGGCGCAGACGAGATGGGCGCGGGAGACGGGATCGTTCACAGGGTCCACGATCAGCCGTTCGCACGGGCGCTCCAGGAACTGCTCGGGATGATCGAGAAAATACTGGTCCAAGGCGTCGGGCATCGCCACCATGGCGGTGAGCGACTCGCGGCTGACTCCTCCATCACCGCCCCCGCGGCCCACGCGGCCGGAGCGCTGCCAGGTCGCCATCATGCTCCCCGGGTAGCCGACGAGGATGCAGGCGTCGAGGCCGCCGACGTCGATCCCCATCTCCAGAGCCGAGGTGGAGATGACACCGTCGAGCTTGCCGTCGAACAGGGCACGCTCGATGCGCCGCCGCTCCTCGGTGAGGAAGCCGGCGCGGTAGGACGCCACGCGCGAGGCGATGCCGGGCTCCTGGCGGCGGAGCCAGGAGTACATCAGCTCGGTGATGCGCCGGGCCTTGGTGAAGACGATGGTCTTGAGCCCCGCGTTGATCAGGCGCACAAAGAGCTGGAGCGCCGTCGTGTAGGGGCTCGCCTCCGGCCGGAACAGAAGGAGGTGACGGCCCTCGCGCGCCGCGCCGGACTCGGTGATCCAGTGAAACTTCCGCCCCGTGAGGGTCTCCGCGAACTCGCCGGCGTTGGCCGCCGTGGCACTTGAGGCGATGATCACGGGATTGCCGCCCACCGAGCGGCAGAGGCGGAGGAAGCGTTGCAGCACGTGGTGGAAGTGGCTGCCGAAGATCCCGCGGTAGCTGTGAAGCTCGTCGAGCACGATCCAGCGCAGATCCGCCAGGAACGGCCCCCAGGCGGTCCAGTTGCCGAGGATGCCGAGGTGGAGCATGTCCGGGTTGGAGATCACCACCCGGGGAAAGTTCTTGCGGATCGCCGTGCGCTTGGCTGTCGGGGTGTCGCCGTCGTAGATCTCGCAGCCGGCGACATCGGGTGAGAGCCCCGCGAGCTCGGCGAGGCGGGCAAACTTGCCCCGCTGATCCTGCCCCAGGGCTTTCAGGGGAAACAGGAACAGGGCGTGGCCCGGGCCGCCCCGCACCGCCTCTTCGAGCGGCGGCACCTGAAAGATGAGCGATTTGCCGGAAGCCGTAGGAGTCGTCACCAGGACGTTCTCCCCCCGGCGCACGGCGGCGATCCCCTCCGCCTGATGGCGCCACAACCGGTGAACGCCCGCCTGACCCAAAGCGCGGGCGATGGGCTCGGGAAGCGGCGGGTCCAGCTCGCCCCACGCCGTCTCGCTCCCCGGCAGATAGGCCGTATACAGGAGCTGAGCCGCGAGCTTCGATTCCGTCCGCAAGTCGTCGACGAGCGGGGCCAGATCGGAGGAAGGGGGGAGAACCGCGAAGCTGGCGTTACGGGGCATTACCGCCCGATGGTAGCACGGGGACGTTGGCGCCAAGAGGCCCTACAACTGCGTCAGCAGCTCCCGCCGCTTCGCCTCGAACTCCTCCTTCGAGATCAAGTTGTCGTCCATGAGCGCCTTGAGCTGGCGCAGGCGCTCGGCTCCCGAGGGGCCGGCGGCGACCAGAGTGGACCCGCCGCCGGTGCCACCGGCGCGATACTGCTCGGCGGCGACCATGATCGTCCGCTTGAGCGCCAGGGGATTGGCGACGTTGTGGAAACGACTGACGCCCGTCTCGCTGGCGGTGTCGATCTCCACGTCGCCGTAATTCAGCAGCCGGCCCCAGAGCGACTGCCGGTGCTCGATGTTGTTGATCTTGTCGAGCCGCGTGTCCATGGAGTTCTTGGCGAGGATTCCCGTCTGCAGGATGACCCGGTGATTGGTCACGATCAGCTCGTAGGAGCGCAGACGGAACAGCCGCCAAGCGAGCACAAGCCCCAGGATCAAGGCCAGAAGACCGCCAATGATTGCCGCCGGAGCGCTCTGGAGCCCGAACCAGGCGAAGATCGTGAACGCCAGGACCACGGCGAGCAACGCCACCAGCGGCGCCTGGGTGAGGCGGGTGACGTGGGCCCGGTAAAGAATCTCCTCGCCGGGCTGGAGGTGGTCCTGGAGGCTCATCGCGTTCCTTCCGCCTCAGTGGACCGGAGCGCCCGGAGCGGCCTGCTTGAAGTCCTTCGGCACCTCGAAGAGGGTGGCCGCCACGTCCTGCTGGGCGATCGCGGACAAGTCCGTGGTGGTTGATTTCTGGCCGTTGACGAAGCTGATGGTGCGCACCGGCACGCCGCGGGGCGAGCCGGTCTCCAGGCCGAATCCGGCCGGGGATCTGCCGGCGCTCGCGGCGATCCGTTCGGCCATCGACTTCAAGGCCACGGCGTCGGCCGCATCGATCCCCAGGCTCTTGGGGTCGGCAAGCCAGACCTCGCGCGTCTTCACGCCGCCGAGAACGACCTCGTACTGATCCGCCGTGAAGCCGTTCACCGTCACGCCGGAGGCGACCTTGTTGTATTGGGCAGGAACCGCCGGGCCGCCGAAGAGCCCGTGGCGCGCCGAATTCGCTTTCATGTTGTTGAGGATCATCTGCTTGCGGGCGGGAGTCAGTTTCTTGTCTTCCATCACCCGCTTGGTGGCCGCCGCCTGCTGCGAGGCCGCCGAGGCCCCGGCCGCCATCTCGAACCAGGTCTTCTTCGCCGGATCGAGGATCTGAAGGCTGCCGTTCGCCGTATGGTAGAGGATGACGTGCGTTGGGCCGGCGGACCCGGCCTCGAACCGCAGCTTGCCGCCATCCAGATAGATCTTGTTGTCGGAGCTGCCTTGAGCGGACTGCTCCTTCAGGGTGATCACGGTGCCCGCCGAGAGAGTGGCGGGAAGGGAGACTGCCAATGACGTCCCAAACAATGTCCAGAGCAGAGCTCGACGAAGGTTCATGGTGAGGATCTCCTCGAGAGCGGAAAAGGTTCTCTCCAGGTGATGCTACCGCACTCACCGCTGAAAGGCGTATGAAACCTTGAGGAACACCTCGCGGTCGATGGGCTCCAGGCGGTTGTCCTCCGAAAGCGCACGGTCATCCCCAAACCCCAGGAAGAGCACGGTCTGCCAGTTGATCTTGTAGGCGAAGAGGGCCGAACCGGAGAACGACTCGGTGCGGCCGTTCTGATTCAAATCCGTCTGCTGCCCGATCAGCCGCAGGAAAGCGCGTGAGGAAAAGGTGTAGGTGGCCTTCAGCCGGGCCACGTCGGCGGTGAACAGCCGGAGGGACTTGGGGCCCGAGCCGGTGGGCGCGACGTCGAGCCAACGGCGGCTGCCGTTGAGCGCCAGCGCCAGATGATCGGTGGGGCGCAGAGTTCCCTGCAGCGCTACCGTCGCGCTGCGGGCCGGCCGCTGGCCCTCGACGTCCACGTCATCTCCGGCCGTGACGTCGAGCTCGACGCCGCCAATACTCTGCGACGGGCTCAGGCTCAACGTCCCCACGAGGTAGTTGATGTCGAACAGCCGGTCGCCTGCCCGCACCCGGTCGCTGCGCGCCTCGATCTCCAGGAAGCTGTTCAAGACGCCCTCGAAATCGACTCCCGGAGCGACGCGCCGCAGCACGAGACCGCTGCCGTCCGTCGCCTCCAGGTTCCGGAGGCGGAAGTAGGGGCGGATCCGGCGGACGAGACCGGTTTCCGGGCGGGCCGTCCATCCCACGATCGCCGTGGTGTCGCGGATGCCAACCTGAGGCAGAAAGCCGAGATCGGCCCGGAAGTCGTCGCCGATGTCCTGGAATTGCAGGGTCCAGTCCCAGGTCTTGGAGCTGTGAAGCCAGGCCGCGAAGGCGGCGTGGGACTGGAGACGGCGGCCGTCCCACTCGGCGGCGAGCTCCGGGCGGTCGGGGGTCTGCGTGTCGCCGTAGAGAAACTGGCCGCGGATCGTGTCCTGGTCCGAGGGGCGCCACTCGAAGTCGGGGCCGAAGACCCGGTTGTGGCCGCTGCCCACGACCTCCCGGTCGGTCAGGAGGAAGCTGGCGTAGGAGCTGCCGAAGTCTCGCCGAGCGCGCCCGACGACCACCTGAGAGGAAAAATCCTGGTTCGCGAGGCCCGAGGTCTGCGGGCCGGGCAGGATGACGCTGCCCCCGCCCCGGTCCTCGGTGGCGAGGAGGGTATAGCGCGTGCCCGCGAGTTGGCCGGTGGCGCGCACGCCCCAGCTCGGCGACGTGATGGTCCGCGTGTAGACGGCCTGGATGGGCGTCGCGAACAGGTCGAGCCCCTCCAGAAAAAAAGGCCGCTTCTCGGGGAAGAAAAGGGCGAAGCGCTCGTTGCTGGAGATCTGGGCCACGTCGGATTCCACCTGCGAGAAATCCGGATTGATGGTGGCGTCGATCGCCGTGACGGCGTTGGGAGTCCACTTGGCGTCGACGCCGCCGTCCCATTTCGTGCCCCCGGAGAGGCGGGAGCCGGGATCGCCCACCGCGGTTTGATCCAGCTTGCCCGTGGCGTAGGGAGCGAGGACGAAGTGATCGCCGGAGGGCAGCCCGGTGAGGCCCACGATCTTCTGGGCGTGACAGATGAAACAGCTCGACTCGCGCGGCAGCTTGACGTTGAACATCTGGTAACGGAAGTCGCGGGGCCGGTTGCGGTAGAGCAAGATGTTCCAGGTCTGCGGATCGCCCTTGTCGTAGCGCAGCGAAGAGAAGGGGACGCGGATCTCCAGCCGCCAGCCGTCCGGGCCGATGCGGCCTGCAGAATCCCAATAGAAGTCCGGCGAGTTGTCCTCGCCGCTGACGTCGCTGCTGATGGCGTCGTATTGAATGCCGCGGGGATTGGCCAGGAACATCGAGGCTGTCTTGCCGTCGTTCCTGGTGTCCAGGATGATGCCGCCGTAGTCGGTATAGCTCGGCGTGTCGTCGTGGTCGCCGTAGGGGGCGCGGATCTCCTTCGGGTTGGGATCCGAGAACTCGAAGGCGGCATAGAAGAAGTGGTCGTCGTAGGTGAGCCAGGCGACCGTCTTCACCTTCGGCGGCACGCTGTCGCCCGGGTTCGTCTCGTAGAACGTGTCGATGCGCACGGCGCCCTTCCACCCCGGATCGTCGAGATTGCCGTCCACCTCAATGGGGCCGGCGGCCCGGGTGATGTGGATCGGCTCGGAGTCGTCCGCCGAGGCGCGGGCGGAGAGGAACGGCAGGACGAGGCCCAAGAGTCCCAGGGACGAGGCGAGGAGGGTGCGGACGCGCGGAGATTCAAGCATTTGGGGACTCAATACGACCCCGGTCGTAAAGGGTTTCAGCGGGCGGGTAAAAAAATGTAAAAGGCCCCTCACCCATAGGCGCTAACTTAACGTGGTCTTGGAGTTCCCCCCGCCCAAGACCCTCACCTGGACGGCCGGAGACATGGGTAACACTTCAGACCGGAGACATAGGTAACACTCCACGAGGGAGTCGTTAATAGTCCCGGCCGCGGAAAGGGGGGCGGCGGCTCCGCAGGGAAGCCCGAAGGGCGACCGCAGGA
>DASYJD010000037.1:0-45996 GCA_035996875.1 Thermoanaerobaculia bacterium | reverse complement strand
TCACCCCGGCCCTCTTCTCCCGCCCCCTCCGCACCCCCCTCACCGGGAGAAGAGGGAGAAAGGCAAAAACGCCCCAGGGGTACCCCTCTCCCGGTGAGGGGGGTTGGGCGGGGGCGGGAGAGGGGCAGGGGTGAGGGTCTTGGGCGGGGGAACTCTGAGACACGTTAAGTTAGCGCCTATGGGATGAGCGGCACGGCTTTGGCAGGACTTTGGCAAGACGGAATGAGCGGCCCGGCCCGGCGGTTTCCAAAGAGGAGAACAGGAGGATACGACATGAGATGTCAAAGCCCAGGATGCACCGGCGAGCACCAGCCCCAGACAATCAGCCACTCCGTCATCCACCGCGAGCGCACGCTCGTCATTCACGGCGTGCCGGCGGACGTCTGCCCGGACTGCGGAGAGGTGCTCGTCGCCGAGGAGACGATCCTTCACATCGACCATCTGCTCGCCCGTAAGGCCCGCTCGAAAGATGCGGCGCTCCTCTATGAGGTCTGAGCTTGTAAACTCTTCGGCCGTTCCGGCGTACTCTTCTGGTCAGAGTTCCAAATACTCAAGCCAGGAGAGAACCCGATGCGTTCTGCCATCTTCGCCGTCCTGTTTTTGATCGCCGGCTTCCTAGCCGGTCCCCTCTTCGCCCAGCCCACGGCGACTCCGATGACTCCGGCACCTTCCGCCGCCGCGGCCGCCACGACGAGCAGCCCGTCGCCGCCGGTGCCCGTGCCGACGCCCACCGACAGGGCGATGCGGTACTACCGGAGTGGCAACGTGCTCTGGGTGATCGAAACTCTGTGGGGGTTCGCCGTGCCGGCCCTGCTGCTATTCACCGGCCTCTCGGCGCGGATGCGGGACGCGGCCCGCACGGTCGGCCGCAACTGGTTTTTCACGATCGTCGTCTACGGCATCCTCTTCACCGTGGTGACGTATCTCCTCAGCTTGCCGCTGGACTGGTATTCGGACTTCGTCCGACAGCACGCCTATGGCCTCTCGGACCAGACTGCCGGCAAGTGGTGGAAGGACTCGCTCACCGGGCTCGCCATCGGCTGCGTCGCGACTGCGCTCTTCCTTTGGGTCCCCTATTTGCTGCTGAAGGCGAGCCCCAAGCGCTGGTGGCTCTACACGGGCCTCGCGGCCATCCCGATGATCGTCATCCTCCTGGTCGTCACGCCGATCTGGATCGAGCCGCTGTTCAATAAGTTCGGGCCGATGAAGGACAAGGCGCTCGAGAGCCAGATCCTGGGTCTCGCCAGCCGCGCCGGCATCGAGGGCGGCCGCGTCTACGAGGTCGACAAGAGCATCGACACCAAGACCGTCAACGCCTACGTCACCGGCGTCTTCGGCACCAAGCGGATCGTCCTCTGGGACACCACGCTGCGCAAGCTGAGCCCGCCGGAAGTGCTGCTGGTGATGGGCCACGAGATGGGGCATTACGTGCTTGGCCACGTGCCCCAACTCGTCGCCATGGCTTCCGTGCTGGTGCTCTTCGGGCTGTGGGTGATCCACCGCACGGCCGGCGGGCTGATCACGCGCTACCGCGACCGGTTCGGCTTCGTGCAGCTCTCCGACGTCGCCTCGCTGCCGTTGATCTCGCTGCTCTTCGGCTTGGTGACTTTCGTGCTCTCCCCCGCTCTCCTGGGCTTCACCCGGCACACGGAGCACGAGGCGGACCGCTTCGGTCTGGAGATCAGCCGCGACAACCATGACTGCGCCACGGCGTTCGTCAAGCTCCAGCAGGAAAACCTGGGCAATCCCCGGCCCAGCCTGCTCTACAAGATCTGGCGCTCCAGCCACCCGCCGCTCGGCGAGCGCATCGACTTCTGCAACGACTACCGGCCGTGGGAGAAGGGCGAGCCGCTCAAGTACGGCGACCTGATCCGGACGCCCTGAAGAAAGGGAATGGTCAACGCGGCCGTTTTTTCCACGGCGCGCGAGGCCCCGGCCGGTCCGTTCGCGTGGGCGGCCGCCGCGGCCTCTCCGCTCCTGGGCGGGATCCACCACGGTCGTCCTGATCGACGCGGTCCTTGCCGGCGATCTTGATCTCCAGGGAACGGCCGCGCAGCGTCGAGCCGGACATTTTTTCGATGATCTGCTGTTGGAAACGGGCCGGCACCTCGACGAGCGAAAAACGGTCGTAGATGTCGATGGCGCCGATCTCCCTTCCGGGAACGCCCGCCTCGTTGGCGATGGCGCCCACGATGTCCGCCGGCCGCACGCCGCCTTGCCGGCCGGCGTTGAGGAACAGGCGCACCATGCCGTCGGCGGTGCCCGGCAGCTCGCGCGTCTCGGGCTCGACGGCCACCTCCACCAAGGGCCGCTCGCGGCGGGCGAGGTAGGCCGCCGCCGCCGCGATCTCGGCGATCTCGAAGCCCTCCTCCACCAGATCCTCGACCAGGGTGAGGTAAAGCTCCAGCTCGCCCTCGCCGATCGCCTTGCGCAGGCTCTCCTTGAACAGCTCGCTCCGCCGGGCCGCGACGTCGGCCGGGGTGGGCATCTTCATCGGCTCGACCCGCTGGCCGGTGAAGCGCTCGATGTCCTGGAGCATGCGGCGTTCGCGCGGGGTGACGAACAGCACCGCGATGCCCGGGCGGCCCGCCCGCCCGGTGCGGCCGATGCGGTGGACGTAGGCCTCGACGTCATTGGGAATGTCGTAGTTCACCACGTGGCTGATGCGCTCGACGTCGAGCCCGCGGGCCGCCACGTCGGTCGCCACGACGATCTCGACGCTGCCGTTGCGCAGCCGGTCGATCACCCGCTCGCGTAGCGGCTGCGTCATGTCGCCATGCAGGGCCGCCACCGAGTAGCCGCGCGCCTCAAGCCGCTCGGCGACCTGCGCCGCGGCGTTCTTGGTGCGGGTGAAGACGAGCACCGCCTCGGTGGGCTCGATCTCCAGCAGCCGGGTGAGCGCCTCCAGCTTCTGCGGCTGGGGGACCATCAGATAGCGCTGCGTGATGGCCGGCAGGGTGAGGGTCTTGTGCGCGAGCTGGAGCGTCACCGGCTCGTGGAGGTGGCGCTGGGCCACGCGCCGGATCTCCGGCGGCATGGTGGCCGAAAAGAGCGCCGTCTGCCGGCCAGCCGTCGAGGGCGGGGCCTGGGCGAGAATCCACTCCACGTCCTCGATGAAGCCCATGCGCAGCATCTCGTCGGCCTCGTCCAGCACCACCATGCGCAGGCGGTCGAGGCGTAGCGTGCCGCGGCGCAGGTGGTCCATGATCCGTCCCGGCGTGCCGACGACGACGTGGACGCCGCGTTGCAGCCGCCGCGTCTGGTCCTCCAGCGAATGGCCGCCATAGACCGGCAGCACGACCAGCCCCTGGAGGTTTTTGCCGTAGGTGTGGAGCGCCTCCGCCACCTGGATGGCCAGCTCGCGGGTGGGCGTCAGCACCAGGGCCTGGATTGACCGCTGAGCGGGATCGATGGCCTGAAGCAGCGGCAGGCCGAATGCCGCCGTCTTGCCCGTGCCGGTCTGGGCTTGGCCGATCAGATCCTTCCCGGCGAGAAGCGGCGGGATGGCCGCGGACTGAATGGGGGTCGGGGCCTCGTATCCAACTTCGGCGACGGACTGGAGGAGCCGCTCGCTCAGGCCCAGGGCCTGAAAGGAGTCGGGAGGGGGCGGTTGTAGGGTACTTTCCATCCCTGCTTTATACCACCCTCCTCGCCGACACCCTGGCCCGCCGGCCGGTCTCTCACTCCTCCGGCGCGTCCTTCACTCCCGCCGCCCGCAGCAAGTCCGCGACGGCGAGGTCATCCGGCAACCGCTCGATGACCTTCACCTCCGCGCCCGCGGCGAGCAATAGGCACACTACGCCGGGATAGTCCCCTTGCCGGTTCGGATAGTTGTCGCAGCCGTGTACCGCCCAGCCGAGCGGCGTGGCACCGAACTCGTTCTCTCGGGCGGCCACGTCGGCTCCCCGTTCGAGCAGCGCCGCCGCCGTCTCCCGCCAGCCATGCCAGCAGGCCCAGTGGAGCGCCGTCTGGCCGTGATCTCCCCGCGAGCTCACCGGCAACCCGCTGTCGATCATGGCGGCGAGGGTCGCCGTCTTTCCCTGCGCGCCGAGCTGCACGAAGGCGCGGCGATCCCACGTCGAAAGGTTTTCCAACAGCCGAGGATTCTCTTCGATCACTTGCCGGGCCGCGGTCAGATCTCCCCTGCCACAGGCATCGGCAAAGCGCTCGTACGGGGTCACCTCCGTGGCCGCGCCAAGCTCGGCGAGATACGCCGCCGCCTCGTGGTGACCCTGCTGCATCGCCACTTGATACGGCGACCGCCCGTCCGGCCGCCGTGCGTGAACGTCCGCGCCGTGCTCCACCAGCAGCTTCAGCAGGGCGAGCTCGCGCCCCTTGGCGATCGCGATGTGAAACGACGTGCCATTGTGCCCGAGGACCTCGTTGGGGTTCGCTCCATGGTCAAGGAGGAGCCGGGTGCGCTCCAGCCCGGGAAAGTCGAGGGCGTGGTTGAGCGCGTTGGTCCCCTTCGGATTCGCGCCCCGTGCCAGCAGCAGCTCCAGGCAGCGCGTGTCCGCGTGCTCCGTCGAGTGATAGAGCGATTCGTGGTCATCGATCGTTGCGCCTCGGCCGAGCAGCAACCCGGCCATGGCTGGGAAGTTGGCCACTCCGCAGGCGCCGAGGAGAGCGCCCAGTGGGCTGTCCCATTGATCGTTGACGAACGTTGCGTCGGGGTTCGCGCCGGCGTCGAGCAGCAACCGGGCCGTCGCCAGCAGACCCTCGGCGATCTCCGGGCTCTCGCGGTGGAACTTGGAATAGGCCACGTAGAGCAGCAGCTCGCGGCGCGGCTGGGGACCGCCCTTCCGCCGCACCCAATCCGCATCGCGCTGCACCTGCCGGCGTACCGCGTCGGCATCGCCCAGCACCAGCGCGGTATAGACGTCCGCCTTCGCCAGGGCCGGATCGCGCGCCAGCATGCGTTTGGCGAGAAGGAAGGGACCTTCCACGGGACCGGTCGACTCCTCCGTCGCAGCGCACACGAAGTGCTTCACCCGATCGGCGAAAGCCAGGTTCGCCAACTCAACTTCCTCCTTGAGACGCGGCCAGCTCGCGAAGCCATACCGGCGCGCCGTGACCAATTGCGCGTCGGCCAGCCGGAGATCCTCGGCCGGAGCTGTGCCTTGCGAGTATTCGGGATGATGCTCGCGCAGGGACGACAACGCCTCGGCGTCGCCGGCCCGCCATGCGGCGAGAAGATCCTTGGCCTGCTTGCGGAGCTGATCGAGATGCGGACGGGAAGGCAGGGGCAGGGGCATGAAGCCACCTCCTTTCGGAAATCGCCGATCGTCCGCTGATCCTCGGCAGAAAGAAGGTGACGGCTAAGAAACCAAGGTCACCAAGAGGCGGGCTCGGCCCTTTCCGCGGACTGGCGGCTGCCCCATCAGCCGCCGGAATCCTATCGCTGGTTTCTACAGGATGTCTAGCGCAGGAACTTGCCGTCCGTCATCACCGGCTCGCCGTCGATCCAGATGTCGAAGTGACGGCCGACGCAGTCGATGTGGGTGGTGGAGATCCAGGTCTGGCCGGTGTGCTCGGCGTAGGGATGGCCGAAGGCGATGTGGCAGCCGGGGATCTTCTCGTCCTGGAGGATGTTGCCGCAGATGTCCTGGACGGCGAGGTTGGTGCCGATGGCGAACTCGCCCACGCGGTCGCTATTCTCGTCGGTCGAGGTGTAGAGACGAAACTCCTCCAGCAGATCCGCGTTGGCGCAGGCGAGATGGGCGATGCGGTTGCCCTGGATGTCGATGGTCAGCGGAGTCGATTTCAGGTCGCCGTACTTGCGGCAGAGATAGTCGCCCACCACGCCGTCCACCACGAAGCGGCCTTCGACGTTGTCGGGCGCGGTGAAGATCTCGCCGCCCGGCAGGTTTCCCCACTTCTCGGAGGTGATGATGCCGCTCGTCTTCAGCCACTTGAGGCGGGGCGAGAAGGTGGCGAGGAGGTCCGTGCCGGCCTTCGAGGTCACTCGGATCTCCCGCGCTGGCCGCGCCTTGGCAATCAGCCAGGAGCTGAGGCGATCCACCTCCAGGAAGTCGGCCCGCATTCCCTCGCGCATGATCTTGGCGTCGATGTTCACCATGTGGCCGTGGCGGATCCCTCGGCGGTTCACGACTTCCGTCATCGCGATACGCGAGCCGAGCTCGCCGCGCTGGGCCTGGGCGGCGAAGATGGAGACCTGGGACCGCTCGAGGTCGTCCAGGATGGGCTGCGGCATGCCGGCGGCGAGCGGCCGGGGCGCGTAGTCTTCGAGGACGAAAACGCTGTGCTCCGATCCAAGCTCTTCGATCTCCTGCACCAGCGCCGCGGCGATGTCCGCCGTCTCGCGGTCGGTGATGACGGTGATCCGCTCCTGCGGCTGCAGACGCAGACAGGTGTGGATAGCGTTATGGGCGCCCGGTTGGAAGTCCGGGATGACAGGGGGAATGGAGGGATTGGGGAGGTTTTCGAGAATCATGGCGTCCGGGGCTCAAGCAAGATTCAGGCCGTGATGCGTCTCCCGCACGATGAAGCTCACCACCTCGCGGGTGTCCTGCGTTTTCTCCCAGACCTGGAGCTGGCGGTCGGCGCCGGTGCCGGCGCGCAGAATCTGGTGGATGTAGTTGATCTCCTCGCGGCTGCCGAGCTCGTCCACCACGTCGTCGATGAAGGCGAGAAGCTCGTGGATGAGATCCACACAGGGCACCTCTTCCTGCTTGCCAAAATCGATCAGCTTGCCTGAAATGCCGTGGCGCGCGGCACGCCATTTGTTCTCGTTGAGCAGCAGCCGGCGGTAGAGGCGGAAGCCGAGGTTCTGCTTGATCAGCTTGTAGAGCTTGACGGTGACGGCCTGGATCAACGCCGCGAGCGCGATCGTTTCGTCCACCCGCATGGGCACGTCGCAGATACGAAACTCCAGGGTGTTGAAGAACGGGTGCAGACGGATGTCCCACCAGATGCTCTTGGCGTTCTCGATGCACCGCGTCTTGATCAGCAGCTTGAGGTAGTTCTCATACTCCGACAGGCTCTGGAAGTGATCCGGAATGCCGGTGCGGGGGAAGCGGTCGAATACCTTGCTGCGGAAGGACTTGAGGCCCGTGTTGCGGCCCTGCCAGAAGGGCGAGTTGGTGGAGAGCGCGAAGATATGCGGTAGAAAGTAGCGCACGGAGTTCATGATGTGGATCGCCAGCTCGCGGTCCTCGATGCCGACGTGGACGTGGAGGCCGAAGATCAGGTTCGCCCGCGCCACCTGTTGCATATCCTCGACGATCGCCTTGTAGCGCTCGTGGGGCGTGATCTCCTGGTCTTTCCAATGCGCGAAGGGATGGGTGCCGGCGGCGGCGATGGTCAGGTTGTTGCGGCGCGCCAGCTTGGCGAGGTCGCCGCGCAGGCGGACGACCTCGGTGCGCGCTTCCTTGATGTCGGCGCAGATGTTGGTGCCCACCTCGATGACCGACTGGTGAAGCTCCGGCTTCAACTGGTCCTGCAAGGTGTGCTCGTCGTCGATCAGGTGTTGCACGTGCGAGCGCAGGTCTCCCGTGGCCGGATCGATGATCTGGAACTCCTCCTCGATGCCCAGCGTGAAGAGCCCTGCTTCGCTCATGCGTTGGTCCTCGGAGCCAAAGGCTCGGCAGACACAGATGCGTTGCTGGTGGTGCCGGTATCGGCGGTGGCAATGGTGGCAGTAGCGGTCGTATTGGCAACGGGGGCAGCCGCGCTCGCCGGAGCTCCCACGGCGGCAGCCGGCGGCGCCGCGGCATGCTTCACGTATTGGCCCCAGCGCAGGTTGTCGCCGCCCTCCACGTGATGCTGGGCTTTGCGGATGGCCATGTTGGCGGCCGTCTCGACCACCCAGGCGAAGTTGTCCTCGCCGATGGACTTGACGTCGGCGTCCGGCGCCGGGTTGCAGAAGTCGATGGCGTAGGGAACGCCGTCGCGCACCGCCATCTCGACGGTATTGAAGTCGTAGCCCAGCCAGACGTTGAGGGCCAGCACATCGTCGTGCACCTTCTGCAGCAACGCCGGATCGATCCCCGGGCCGTCCTTCACGTAGCGCAGATGGTGCGGCTGGCGCGGGTCGTACTGCATGATGCGGATGTCCTTGCAGTCGAGACAGTAGCAGCGGAAGTACTCCTTGAAGACGATTTCCTCCTGGAGCATCATCACGAGCTGACCGGTCTCATCGTAGGCGCGGAAGAACTCCTCGCGGTTGGTCACGCGGTAGACGTTCTTCCAACCGCCGCCGGCGAAAGGCTTGAAGAAGGCCGGGAAGCCGATGTACTCGAAGATCCCCTCCCAATCCATGGGATACGCCAGGTTGCGGAACGACTTCGCGGCGGTGTCCGTGGGATGCTCCTTGGAAGGAAGAAGCACGGTCTTCGGCACGGCGACGCCGATCTTGGTGGCCAGGGCGTTGTTGAAGAACTTCTCGTCGGCGCTCCACCAGAACGGATTGTTCACCACCGCCGTGCCGTTGAGAGCCGCGTTCTTCAAGTAGGCGCGGTAGAAGGGGACGTCCTGGGAGATGCGGTCGACGATCACGTCGTAGCCGGAGGGCTCGCCCTGGACGAGCTTGTCGATGTGGACAAACTCGGCGGCGATGCCGTCGACGTGCTTCGAGTTGATGCGCGCGACGAAAGCGTGGGGGAAGGTGTCCTCCTGGCCGAAAAGGATTCCAACTTTTTTCATATTCTCAATTCCTCCGGATCTTGGGAGCTGCTGGAAAACACTCGTATAGGGCAGGCCGGGCTTGGATGCGGCGGGTGGTGTGGACCGGCCCACACGGTCTCACGAAAACACCGGGGAACAGTAGCACAGGGGACGCGCGTCCGATGGGGAAACAAGCTCGCACAGGAGCGTTGACTTTTACGGCGGACAGCCTCAACATATCTCCAGTCCAAGGGTCCACGACCTCCTTCCAAGGAGCGGCGTGGCAGCTCCGATGAGGTTTGGGCGGCCCAAGGAGCTGGGCGGGCTGGGACCTGCCAAAAACGGATTCGCCCAGGAAGGAGGTGGTCCAGTGATCGAAGGTATACACGGTTCAACGGAGGTGGCGTCCTCGTAAGGGGATCCTCCACGTGTCCGTGGCACAGGGAGGTTAGCCCGAGAGGGATAACCCAACGCCACCGAAGCGGACCCTTGAGACCCCGGCCCCGAATAGGGACCGGGGTCTTTCGTTTTCAGGCCCTTTCTTCGTGCAGCCGCTTCAAGAGTTGGATCTGACCGGCATGGTAGATGTCGTGGAAAGCGCCGCCGAGGATCAGATCGCCTAGCAGAGTCTGAGTCCCTTCAGGCGCGCGGTCCAGGTCGGCGTCCGCGAGCCCATCGACGGCGGCGAGGAGGTCGCGGTGCATGGCGCCGAGGATCCCCAGGTCGTCCTTCCAGGCTCGCTCCGAGGCGTCCTCTACCGGACGAACGAACCAGTCGCTGCCCGGCACTGGGAACCGCGCCTCCCCTTTCTTCTGCGCGTGGCGCAGGCGGCGCAGAACGATGTACTTCCAATAGGCCGCGTGAAGAGCCAGCTCCCAGGCGTTGTGCCGCTTGGGGCTCGGCCGCCACGCCGCCTGCTCCGCCGAGAGGCCGCGCAGAGCACCCCGCAGGTTGGGGCCGTGCCAGGCCTTTCGCTCGTAGGCCTGCTGGAGGGTGCGCAGGAGCTGCTGGACGCGGGGGTTGTCCGCCATCGCGTTCGTCCTCAAGCCGCCGGTACGATCGAATTGAGTGCGTCGATGATCGCCGGCACCTCCTTGCTCTCCGTGTCGCGGATGATGGCAACGGCGCTGGCCACGAGGCCTCTCGGTTGGGCCACCAGCTTGCCCAGGAACTCCACCTTGTCGTCCAGGGCCTGAATGGTGAGAGGCCACGAGGAGGGCGGCTGCAACGAGATGATCTGAGCGTGCAGCCAGGCGTCGTCGCGAGCGGCGTCCAGGCTGAAGTCGAGGACCTCGACGGCGTCCTTGCCGCCGATCTTCTCCAGAATCTCCAGCAGGGGCGAAAACTCGCCGACGGTCGCTTCGACGGCCGGAAGCAGGTCGGAGAGGATGGCGTTGATCTTGTTGAAGTCATCGTGGAAGCCCGCGAGCTGAAGTCCCTGGAAAGTCTCACCGGTCACGACGCCGAGATCCAGGTTGATGTGGGCGTTGATCGCCACCAGCAGGTCCTGAAGGATGATGAGCTGGCCCGACTGCGTGGAATCGAAGGCCAGTTGCCAGCTCTGGGTGGGCTGGCCGCCGGAGCGGAAGGCGTCATAGGCCGCGAAGTAGCGGTTGGCAAACAGGGCGTCGAAGCCGTTCATCCGGGGGCCGTTGTCAAAGTAACCCGTGTCGATTCCCTTCTTCACCGTCAGCGTGACCTGCCGGTAGAGGGCCGGGAAATATCCAAGAGGATCGCTCTTCGCCTTGCAATCAGCGATGATGCCGTCGAGGATCTGGAGCACGTCGTCGATTCCTTGGGCCTGCATTGCGCCTCCTGGTTACAGAGTGTCTGGCACAGTAGAGCTTAGCGCGTCGACCGGCTGGCGACCAATCCCGGAGCAGAAGTGCAGGATGGACTCGTTGACGGCGATTGGCCATGAGATGTACAGTCTTCCTGTACAGGGAGAAAAAGCTTTGGCCATACGCACTACTTACACTCAAGCCCGAGCAAACTTGGCGGACCTCTTCGATGAGGTGACCGGCAACCGTGAGGTCGTGATCATCAGCCGGCGAGGAGCCGAGGACGTCGCCCTGATCACAGCGTCCGAGCTGTCCAGTCTCTCCGAGACGGCGCACCTTCTACGCTCACCAAAGAACGCGGAACGCCTTCTCGCCGCGATGGAACGCTCCAAGGCCCGCACCGTCGAACCTCAGAGCGTCGACCAGTTGAGACGGGAAGTCGGGCTTGAGCCCGAGGAATAGCACTCCGCCTGGGCGGCTCGATCGGGTCGCGATTTTCCAGCCGGAATTTCGCGACGATCTCCGATTCTGGGTCGAGACCGATCGAAAAACCGCCTTACGCCTCCTTGATTTGGTCGAGGGGATCTTGCGCGACCCTTTTTCAGGAATCGGGAAACCAGAACCCCTCAAGCATTTTCTCACGGGAGCCTGGGCGCGCAGGCTCACCCAAGAGCATCGGATCGTGTACCGGGTAACCGGCGACGCAGTGGATTTCCTCCAAGCCCGGTATCATTATTGAAGCCCATGCACCCCAACGCGGAAAGAGTCCAAACGGAGCTGAAGGCGCGCGGTGGCACGGGTGAGGTCGTCGAGCTAGCGGCCAGCACGCGCACCGCGCAGGAGGCGGCCACGGCGATCGGTACGACCATGGCGCAGATCGTCAAGAGCCTGCTCTTCCTGGCGGGAAATGATCCGATCCTGGTGCTCGCCTCGGGGAGCAACCGGGTCTCCCTCGCCAAGCTCGCCGCTCACCTCGGAGTCCCCGTCACTCGACCGGACGCAGACAGCGTCAAGCGTCTCACCGGCTTCCCCATCGGGGGTGTCGCCCCCGTCGGCCACGCTTCGCCGTTGCGCGTCCTGATCGATTGCGACCTGCTTCAATATCAGGAAATCTGGGCCGCCGCGGGCACGCCCCACGCCGTGTTCCGGACGACACCCGAAGAGCTGGAGAGGATGACTGAGGGTAAGGTTCTGGAGATTCGGGAGGACTGAGTCAGGCCTTCCCTACCACCCCAACGTCCCCGCCGCGCCTTTGAAGGGCCCTACGATGTCGCGGGTGATCCAGCCGCCGTAGAAATCGCCTTCCTGAATCTGGACCTGCTCGCCGTCGACCAAACACGCCTCCATGGCCTGGGGATAGAAGGCCACGTACTCCTTGATAGGCTCGTAGATCAGTGTCGGCAAGGGGTAGAACCACGCCGCGGCAGGAGCGGTCTTGCCGTCGACCTCGACGTCCAGGTAGCGGGCCAAGCCCTTCCACTCGCACCAGGTGGCGCGGGGATTCGGCTTGAGCAGGTCCATCCGAACGTCGCCGGGGGGAAAGTAATAGACGGGAGGGTGACTCGTCTCCAGAACGCGCAGGGCGCGGTGCGTCTCGACGAGGACGACGCCGTTGAAGCGGACCTGAATCAGGCGGGAGGACTCCTCCACGCGGGGAGGACGGGGGTAGTCCCAGACGGACTCCTGTCCGGGACCGGGCTCGATGCGTCGAATCGTCATGACTCATAGACGATAACGTATCGGAGCGCGGCCCGATAGACCGCGCCCTTTTCACCCTACGTGTTTCACCCCGCCAGGAGCGGGGCCTCGCGGCTAAGCCGTCATCTCCACGGACATCGCCCGACGGAGCTGCAGCCTCAAGACGGCGAGGTCCGCCTCCAGGCGGGCGCTCGGCGGCGCGGGCGGACGGGTCACCTCACAGTCCAACTCGTCCTCCTCGTCGGGAGGACGCGTCACCTCGGTACAGAGGGCGAAGCCTGGGGCTCCGCGCCGGAAGGCTCGGGCGGGAAGGACATCGATCATGATCTCCCTGGCTTTGAAGCTCATCCTCTCCTCCTGGGGCATTGCCCCGTACAGGCCGCGAACCCCGCGGCTACGCTGAACGAACTGCAAGCGATACTAGGAAGTCTAGCAGAAGTCGCAACAACCTCGGCGGCTCAGCGACTACTTATCGGCTCGAGGAGCCCGGAGCGGACTTGAGGGTCAGCATCCAGATGTCCCCCTCGTCGGTCGGCCGCACGGCGTAGAGCAAGCGATCGTCGGGCGAAAGAGCCAGGGATCTGAAAGCGGAGCTCGGCGGCGGGGCCAGCACGAGGCGGGGCGTGCGGTCCTTCAAGCCGACGCGGAAGATCTTGCCATCCTTGAGGTAGAGCAGGGTTTTGCCGTCGTGCAGCCAGATCGGTTGGGAGCCGGCGTCCGTCAGCCGCTCGTAGCGGCTCCGATCGAAGGAGTACACGACGATACCGGCCGGCGAGCCCTCCTCCTGCTCCAGGGTACCCGCCAGAACCTTGCCGTCCGGGGACCACGCATGGACGGCGAAAATCTCCTTGCCACTCCCGAGCGGTGGGAGATTGCGCAGGCTGCCGCCAGGATTCATGTCGAGGAGGACGGAGCCCTGGGCACCCAGGCTGGCGACGACTTGCTTGCCGTCCGGCGAGGGGATGGGATTGGTCAGCTCCACGCCGTTGTGCGGCAGGGGTTGAAGCCCCAGGCCGTCGGCGCCGATCGTCCACAGGCCGTAGCTGTGGCCGCGGTCGGAGTAGAAGAGCAGGCGCCCGCCGGGGAGCCATTGGGGGACGCGGTCTTTCGCTCCGTCCGTGGTGAGCTGGCGCTGGCCGGTGCCGTCCGGCTTCACGAGGTAGAGGTTCTCCTGTGGAGCCGAGGTGTCGAAGGCGATCCACCGGCCGTCCGGCGAGACGGCGGCAGAGCGCACCGAGCGCGACCCTTGCGTCACCGCCTGCGGTTTGTCGCCCAGCCTGAAAGTGGCCGGGTCGAAGGCCCAACGCTCGAGGTTCGACTTCCCTTCGTCGGTGGCGTAGGCGATCTGCCGGCCCGCGAGGCTGAGCAGGCCCACCGACTGCGAGGACGGGGTGATCGGCTGGGGCTCGCCCTGCGGCTCGCCCGTCGCTTCGTCGATGGGCAGTTGCCAGACGTTCATGCTGCCGCTGCGGTTCGAAACGTAGTAGAGGTAATGCCCGTCGGCCGACCAGACGGGGTTCCAGTTGACGAAGCCGTCCCGTATGGCCTGCACCGGTGAGCCGCCCTCGGCGGGAATCGTGTAGAGGATGCGTTGCGAGGTGCCGGGGGGCACTCCCCAGTAGGCGATGCGCTTGCCGTGCGGCGACCAGCTCGGCTGTACGCCGTCGTCCTTGCCCGCCGGCCGCATCTTTCGAGTGGCCACGTCCACCAACCAGAGCTGGCTGACGGTCTTGCGCTGCAAGGGGCCGCCCGAGACGCCCTCGGTGGCGAAGGCGATCCTGGTGCCGTCGGGCGACCAGGCGGGGTTGAAGCCGGTGCCGGTCAAGCGGCGGACGGCGCCGCCCGTGGTTCCCATGACGAAGAGGCCGCCGCCCTCGCGCTCGGAGCGGAACGCGATCTGGGAGCCGTCGGGGGAGAAGGCCGGCTGGGTATCGTCGGCGGGCGAGTCCGCCGTCAGGTCGATCGTATTGCCACCGCCCACGGGCTGGAAATAGATGTCGCGGTTGCCGTCGTGGGCCTTGACGTAGACGAGGTTCTTGCCGTCCGGCGACAGGCTGGGGAACGACTCGCTCCCCTCCAGGTCCGTAAGGCGGGTGAAGCTCGCCTCCGGGGCCGGCCCGGGGTTGGGCCGCCGGTTGCCGCGGGCCCACAGCCAGAGCCCGCCGGCGATCAGAGCCGCGACCAATGCCACGGCGGCGGGCCACATCCAGGCGGGCGGCCCGGCCGGCCGAGCGTCTCCGGGATGAGTGCGCACGGTCGTGGTCATCGACTCGTTGCGCAGCGCCGTCAGGTCGCCCAGCGGGCCGTCTACCGTGGGATAGCGGTCCCCCGGATCCTTGGCCAGAAGGCCGTCGACGATCCGCTCGAGCTCGGGAGGCGCCTCGCTCCGCAGCTCGTGGAGGGGCCGGGGGCGCTCGTTGAGCAGCGAGAACAGCACCGCCTGCTCGTGCTCGCCGCGGAACGGCCGGCGGCCGGCCACCATCTCGTAGAGCACGATACCCAGCGACCACAGATCGGCGCGGTGGTCCACCTCCTCGCCCCGTGCCTGCTCGGGGGACATGTAGGCCGGCGTGCCCACCGACGAGCCGGTGCGGGTGAGGGCCGCCGAGCCCGCCAGCTTGGCGAGGCCGAAGTCCAGGATCTTCACCACGCCGTCGCTGGTGACGATGAGGTTGGCCGGCTTGATGTCGCGGTGGATGATGCCGTGACGGTGGGCCTTGGAGAGGCCGCGGGCGATCTGCTGCGCGATGTCGGTGGCCTCGTCGATGGCGAGCGGCCCGGCCTCGATCCGCTTGCGCAGCGTCTCGCCATCGTAGGAGGGCATGGCGAGATAGAGCCGGCCGTCGTCGGTCTCCCCCACCTCGTGAATGGTGCAGATGTTGGGGTGGTCGAGCACCGAGGCCGACCGTGCCTCCTGAAGGAAGCGGGCCTTGGCCTCCGGGTCCCGGGTCAGCTCGGGAGGCAGGAACTTGAGCGCCACCGTGCGGTTGAGGCGCAGGTCCTCGGCCTTGTAGACGACGCCCATGCCGCCGCCGCCCAGCAGCTCCGCCACCCGGTAATGGGCCACGATCTGCCCGGAGAGGCCGTGGCCGGTCTCCTCCGTGGCCACGCGGGGGCGGGAGAAACTCGAGGGGATCTCCCGGATCGTGGGGTCGAAGCCGTCCTGAAAGCCGGGCATCCCGAGGTTCTCGGCGGCCCGCAGCAGGTCGTTGCGCAGCTCCTCCATCCGCGGATAGCGGTCCTCCGGCCGCTTGGCGAGGGCGCGGGCAATAATGCGGTCGACGCTCGGCGGCACGTCCTTGCGCAGGGCGGCCACGGGCTCGGGATCGCGGCTGAGGATGCCGCGGATGCGGTCGTGGTCCGATTCCGCAGGGAACGGCGACTGGCCGGTGACCATCTCGTAGAGCACGACTCCCAGCGACCAGACGTCGGTACGGGCGTCGATGGCGTCGCCGCGGATCTGCTCCGGCGCCATGTAGCCCGCCGTGCCCACGGCCGTGCCGTCGCGGGTCAGGCGAGACTGGTCCGGCAGCTTGGCGATGCCGAAGTCGACGAGCTTCACCCGGCCATCCGGAGCGATGATGACGTTGGCCGGCTTGACGTCGCGGTGGACGATCCCCTTGGCGTGGGCCGCGGCGAGCCCGCCGGCGATCTGGGCGGCGATGTCGACCGCCTCGGCCAGCGGCAGCGGCCCGCGCTCGATGCGGCGCTTGAGCGTGTCGCCCTCGCACAGGGCCATGGCGATGAACAGCCGCCCGTCGTCGGTCTCGTCGACCTCATAGACGGTGCAGATGTTGGGGTGATCGAGGGCGGAGGAGGTCCGGGCCTCGCGCAGGAACCGGCGCTTGTCCGAGTCGTTGCCGGCGCGGTAGGACGAGAGGAACTTGAGGGCGACCAGCCGCTCCAGCCGGGTGTCCTCGGCTTTGTACACGACACCCGCACCGCCGCCGCCGAGGCGTTCCAAGATTTTGTAGCGGGAGATTGTGCTGCCGATCAAACGGTAGCTTCCTAGATCAGGGATCAGGCGTGAGGGCCTAGTCTATCACCTGCCCGCCAACCGCCGCAGCTCGGCGTATTCCTCATGGAACCCGGCGACCACGGCCTCGGGGTCCGGAATGAGGCCGGCATCCGTGCCCACGCCCACCCGCACGTGACCGGCGTAGCTGAAGATGCTGATGCCGAGCCCCACCCGGCCGGACTGCGGCACCCAGAAGAAGATCTCGTCGATCGGCTTGCCCGCCAGGTAGAGCGTCTGGCGCGGACCCGGGACGTTGGTCATCACCGCCGTCGCCTTGGTGGCGAAGATCGCCACCACCATCTTCTGCACCGCGAGCGGCACGATGCCCAGCATCCGCAGGATGGCGTAGACCACCACCGGCTCGGCCGAGCGCTTGAGCGCCAGCGACCGGCGCCGCAGCTCCTTCAGCCGCTCCAAGGCGTTCTTCGCCCCCACCGGCAGCGAGAGGAAGACGAGGCCGAACTGATTGCCGAGCTCCGCCAAGCGGGCGAGCGGCCGCAGATTCACCGGCATGGCGGCGCGGAAGTTGATCCCCTCCCCCTTTTCGCCCTTGCGGTCCAGGTAGCGCCGCAGGCCGCCGGTCATCGCCGAGAGGAGGACGTCGTTGAGCGTTCCCCCCAGCGCCTTGCCAATCTCCCGCACGTCCTCGACGGGGATCTTGTCCGACCAAGCCACTTTCTTGGGCACGCCGAGTGGCCCCTTGAAGACGGTCTTCGGATCGGAGGGGCGCAGCACCAGCCGGCCGAGGGCGGCGGTCGAGGCGGCGCCGGTCATCAACACACCCATCGATTTGAACGCCTCGGCGGAGGCTTCGAGCAGCCGCAAGCCGTCGGGCATGATCCGCGCGATCATCTCCCGCTCGGCTTCGACGCTGCGTGGCGAGTCGAGAAGCAGGCCGAGGAACGGGTTGTCCAGGGCCTCCACCTCCACATTGCCCGTCTCCTCGTGCGGCCCGGCGTCGACGTCGGTCAGGGAGAGCAGCACGAGGAGCAGGGCGAGGCCGTCGCCAATGCAGTGATGAAGGCGGCCGAAGATCACCGAGCCGCCGCCGTAGCCCTGGACGAGGAGGAAGCGCCACAAGGGCCGGGAGAGGTCCAGGGGCACGCTCATCTGGGCGCTGACCAGATCGGCCAGCTCCCTGTCGCCGCCCGGCGCCGGGAGCGTCACCTCCACGAGATGAGCAGCGAGGTCCACCTCGGGCAGGGTCTCCCAGTGGGGATCGCCGCCCGACAGCACCACCCGCTGGCGGAAGCGGGAAATGGGCAGCAGGCGCTGGGTCAGGAGCCGGCCGATGCGCTCGCGGCCCACCGGCGCTCCGAGCACCAGGACGCCGTTGATGATCATCAGGTTGGTCGGATCGTCCATGCGCAGCCACGCATGGTCGACGGCCGCCAGAGGCACCCGTGTCTCGGCTGCCTTGCTGGTTTCCATGGGGCTCAAGGGGTGGGCTCGCTCAAGAGAGGGAAGTTTACACCGCGGGCCTGCCCGGCGCTCGTCCCTCCGAAGCTCCCCGCCGGCACCTTACAGAGTAGGCCCCTTCGGAGGTCGAGTCGTTCAAGAGGAGGTGATCGTCAGCGATCGCCGGGGGCATCCCCAAAGGGGTGCCCCCTGTCCTCGCCCCTCTCAGCACTTCCGCATCAACAACCGCGCCTGCCAGTCCGAGCTGGGCACCAGGGCGGCGCCTTCGAGGAGGACGGTCTCCTCGGTGACGTTCAGCGGCAGGCAGCGCTCGGCGCCGGCGAAGGCGGAGAGGTAGGCGACGAAGGCGCAGATCAGGGCGTCGAGGTTGTCGTCGTTCTTGCTGGCCACGTCCTTTTGCGTGTCGGGGCGGGGACGCAGGCCCGTGCCGTCGCTGAGGACCCGCAGCATCTTCTCCCGATGCTCGCGCTGCTTGGTACGGTTCTCCCGGTCCTCCAGGCTCGCGCCCTTGTAATCCCCGACCAGGTCCTCCGCCGTCTCGCGGTCCGTGAGGCTCGCGACGATGACCGCCCAGGCGACGCGGGGGTGTGTCTCGAAGAGCCGGCCCTTGCCGCCGCAGACGACCGTTCGGGGCAGCCCCAGGAGGTTGGCGAGCTCGATGGCGCGCCAGATGTCCGTGCCGCGGCTGCTCGTCTGGCCGGTGCTGCGGGGGATTCCCAGGTTGGTGAGGCGCTCGGCGAGAGCGAGGTCCGTGCGGCGCCAGAGGTAGGGATCGCCGTTGCCATCCGTCTCCATGTCGCCCAGGAACCAGCGCATGCAGGGCGCGGGATAGGCGAAGGGGTGATCGACCGCCGTTTTCTCCGCGCCGCGGAAATGGGCCTCGATGTTCTCGAGCCCGGCGTGGCCCTGCCAGGATTCATTGGGAAACCGGTAGAAGAGGCCCTCGTCGTTCTCGAAGATCTCGGCGACCCCGGTATTCCCAGCTTCACCGGACAGGTCGACGCCCAGATAGATTTTCATGATCTCCGACTTATATCACCCCGGGAGGAGGTGCTTCTGAACCTTGCCCAGGGCGTTGCGGGGCAGGGCCTCCAGATATTCGAAGCGGCGCGGCACTTTGAAGCCCGCCATCTGCGATTTACAGAAATTTACGAGCGCCGCCTCGGTCGCCTCGTCGAACGGCGACTCCACCACCAGGAAGGCGACGGGGACCTCGCCCCATTCGGGGTGAGGACGGCCCGCGACCGCCGCCTCCCGCACTCCTGGATACGTCGCGAGCACCTCCTCCACCTCTCGCGGATAGACGTTGAAGCCACCGGTGAGGATCAGCTCGCGGCTGCGGCCGAGGAGGGTGATGTAACCGTTCGCGGCGTCCTCGCGAGCCAGGTCACCGGTGCGGAACCAGCGCCGGCCCAGATCGTCGTGGACGAAGCTCTCCGCCGTCTTCTCCGGCGCCCGCCAGTAGCCGGCGAAGACGTTGGAGCCCGCCACCAGGAGATCCCCCTCGGCGCCCGGGGGCAGGTCCACGTCCTGGCGGTCCACGATGCGGATGGAGACGCCCGGCAGCGGCGTCCCCACGGTTCCCGGCAGCCGGGGACCGGCGTAGGGATTGGAGAGGTTCATCCCCGTCTCCGTCATTCCATACCGCTCCAGGATGTCGTGCCCGGTGAGCTCGCGGAAGGCCACGAAGGTCTCCGGCGCCAGCGGCGCGCTCCCCGAGCAGAAAAGGCGCACGCGGTCGAGGTTGATCCATTCGCCCACGCCGTCGCGCCGCCGGAACTCCTCCACCAGCCGTACGTATAGGGTCGGGACGCCGAAGAAGAGGGTCGGCTTCCCGGCGAGCAGATCGGCCGCAGCGTCGCCGGCTTCGAAGCGGCGGCGCAGGTGGACGGTGGCCCCGGCCGCCAGGGCGCAGTGCAGGCCCACCACGAGGCCGTGGGTGTGGAACAGAGGAAGACTCAACAGCAGCGAGTCCGCCGGCTCCCAGGCCCAGGCCACGAGCAAGCCGGTGACGGTGGCGAGCACGTTGTCGTGGGTGATGATCGCTCCCTTGCTCCGCCCCGTGGTGCCCGAGGTGTAGAGCAGCATCGCGGCATCGCCACCGCCGACGATTGGCGAGACGAAGGAAGACGCTGGACCTTGAAGAGCGTCCAGATCCTCGGCGAGGATCACCCGTTCGAGGCAGCGGCGATCCTCGGCTTCGAGCTCGTCCAGGATGGGAAGGAGGGAGCGTTCCGTGATCGCCAACCGGGGCTCGGCGTCTTGGAGCATGTGGGCGATCTCCCGCCGCCGGTAGGCGAGGTTGATCGGCACCATCACGGCTCCGAGGCGGATGACCGCCAGGTAGGCGACGACGAATTCCGGCCGGTTGCCGAGGAAGAAGGCCACATGGTCCCCCTTCCTCAGGCCCCAGGCCGCGAGGCCGGCGGCCAGGGAGTCCGCCGCGGTGAACAGGCGGTCGTAGGAATGGATGGTCTCCTCTTGTTCGGAGGAGTCGCGGAAGCGGAGAGCGGCCTTCTCCGGCGTGCGCCGGCGCGGGATGGCGAAAAGGTCCAGGAGGTTCATAGTTGCATGATGCTACGATGCTTTTCGTGTCCCCAGTGAAGGCCGGTTTTGCGGCTCTCTTCTTGGTCCCCGCTCTCCTGGGTGCGCAGACTCCCGCATCCGAGACGAGCTTTTCCGGCCGCCTCGACGTCACGGTCGCGGAGGTCGAGGTCTTCGTCGCCGATCGCGACGGCAAGCCGGTGCCGGACCTGACGCGCGACGACTTCAAGGTCGTCGAGGACGGCCAGCCCGCCGAGGTCACGGGGCTCGCGCCGGGCACCTCCCAGCACCTCAACCTCGCCGTCTTTTTCGACCAGACGACGCTCGACGTCACCTCCCGCGCCACGGCGCTCGCCGCCCTGCGGCGGTTCTTCGAGGCCGGCCTGAAACCGGGAGACCGGGTCCTGCTGGCGGCCTGGGACGGTTCACTGGAGGTGCGTGCCGAGCCCACGGGCGACCCCGCGGTGCTGCGCGCGGCGCTCGACCGGCTCGGTGCGGCCCTGCCTTCCGGCGTGCGGTCCGCTCAGGAGCGGAGCGCCGTGCAGCGGGAGATCCACGACGCCAACCCGATCGACGACGAGAAGACCAGCGGCCTCGCGCGGTCCCAGGCCACGGCGGCCCTGGAAAATCTGCGGGCCTACGCCCGCGCCCGGTCGGAAGAGGCCCGGGGCACCTTCGGCGCGCTGCAGCAGATGCTCGTCCTGCTGGGCGGCCTGCCGGAGCGCAAGGCCCTCCTCTACGTCGGCGCCGGCCCCCCGCTCCAGCCCGGCGCGGACCTCTTCACCGCTTGGCAGGGGCGTTTCGCCTCCATGGCCTCCGAGCTTGGCTTCTCGCCCCTGGAGGTCTCGCGCTACGACGCGGGGCCGCAGGCGCAGGAAGTGGTGAACCGGGCTAACGGCGTGGGCATCTCCATCTTCGCCCTCGCTCTGCCCGTCGGCGGTGCCGGCGCCCGCGCGGACGCCGAGGACTCCGGCCGGGCGATGCGCACGCTCGCCGCGGGCACGGGCGGCCGAGTGATCGTCGACGTGGCAAACCCCGCGTCGTTCCTGGAGATGATGGGGCACGACCTCTCGTCCTCCTACCTGGTGGCCTACGCGCCGCCGCAGACACGAAAAACGGGAACGCACAAGGTCGAGGTGACCGTCAAAGGAGGCACGCTGGTGGCCCGGCACCGCGAGGCCCGGCGGGACAGCGATCCCGGCGATCCGCTACTGCGTGAAGCCTTGGCGACACTATGGGCCGGTGAAGCCGGGACAGGCGAGGCGAATCCGCTGCGCGCCGAGCTCGCTTTCGACGAGCAGGGGAAGGACGACCTCGGGCGGCTCGTGGTCTCCGGTCTGGTGACCTTCCCCCTCGCCACGCTCGCCATTCAGCCGCAGGAGCATTTCCACAACGGGCACGTGACGCTCACCCTGGTGGCGCGGGACGGCAAGGGGAAGATCACCGGCCTCCCCAAGGCCGAGGTACCCATCGAGATCCCCAACGAGCACCTGCTCTCCGCTCCCGGCCAGACGGCCGGCTACAAGCTCACCCTTCACCTGAACCCTGGCGACAGCGTCGTGGCCGTCGCTATGCGGGACGATCTCAGCGGAACGCAGGGTGTGATCCGCGCCGAATTCCCCTCGCCGAAAGGCGGCGCAGCGACCCGCCCTGCAGGCCCGGCGGCACCGCTGGCAAGGCAGGTTCAGCCTCTCCCCGAAGCGATCCACTCCTCTCCTTCGACCAGCCTCGGCATCGAGTCCGCCGCTCTGCTGATGAGCGGCCAGCAGGGCGGTGACATTCCGCTCGGCGCGTTGGCTCTGCCCATTCCCAGCGAGGGCAACGCGGCGGACCGCGCGCGGCTGCTCGTCCGGGTGCGTCTCGACGGCAAGGGCCTGCTGGCGGGTCAGACGGAGAACGTCCTGAGGATCGAGGGGGACCTCTACGCACTCGGCACCGGGGAGGGCATCGCCGCCTCGGCCCTGGAAAGGATCGAGATCGACCTCGGCTCACAACGCGCCGCCGTGGAGCGGGACGGCGTCGATTTCCTGGCCGGCCTCGACCTGCGCCCGGGCGCCTACTCCCTGCGGATGCTGGTGCGCAATCTCGATACCGGGAAGCTCGCCGTGCGCAACTTCTCGATCACCATCCCCGATCTCGCGAGCCTGAAGAACGCTCCGCTCCCCTCGCCACGCCCCGCCGCCGATCCTCGGCCCACGGCGCGGACGGCGGATCTCGGCCCCCTCGATCCACCGCCGTTTCCTGACGACGCTCCCGCAGCCGTCGCCGCCAACGCCGCGCCAGCCCCGCTCCCTCCTCCGGCTCCGCCCCCCGAGACCGCCGAGGGGCGAAAGCTGCGGTCCCTGGCCCGGACCGGCTACCGCGAGATCCTGTCGCGCCTGGCCGCCGGCCGGGAGGCGGAGGCTCTGGCCGCGGTGGCAACCTTCGAGGACTCTCTTCTCCAGCGCGCCAATCCCATGCCGGTGGAACGGCTGGTGGAGATCGAGGCCGGAGCCGAAAAAGAGCTGGCCGGAGCCGATCCCAAAAGCCTGGTTCCCGTGCTGCGCCTTCACCAGCGGCTCTATCAAGAGGCCACGGACCGGCATCGTCTCCAGGGCTCGACCGTGGCCCGCGACGTCTTCCTCCTCGGCGTGGATCTGCTGCACGCCAGCAAGGGTGGCGGTCTCCTGGCGCACCAGTTCCTGGCCGCCTTCGGTGCCGAGCTCATGCGTAGCGGCACCCGGCATGTGGGCGAAGAGACGCTGCGCCGCGTGCTGGCGGACGATCCGGCGGACGAGATCGCACTCTTGGAGCTCGCCGCCGACGCCGAGAGGCGGGGCGACCACGCCGCCGCCGGCCCGCCTTTGGCAACTCTCCTCCAGGCGCATCCGGAGCACCGGGAGGCCCGGCTCCGCCAGGCGGTCGATCTCGCGCGGATGGGACGCGCCGCCGAGGCCGAGCAGCGGTTCACCGCCCTCCTCGCTGACGAGACCGAAGCCTGGCGCCTCGCCCTCGTCTACCAGGAGCTGGCCCGGCTGCGCTTGGCCGCCAAGGACCCCAACCGGGCGGAGGCGACGCTACGCGAGGGGCTGAAGCGCCTGCCGGGCGACGAGAAGCTAACCCTGCTGCTGGCCGAGCTTCAGGAAACGAGTTGGCTGGGCACCGCCGCGCGCCAGACCGTGGCCAGCCTCAAGCCCGAGACGGGCGGCGGAGGCGGCGCCGCCCGCCATCGCTACAGCCTGCCGCCCGAAGAGCCCCTGGCCTCGACCCTTGCCACACTCACCCGCGAGGCCGCTGCCCAACGTCCCGCCCTCGCCGCGGCCCTGGAGAAGACCGCGCCATGAACGCCGCGAAGATCCTCACCGTCTTTTTCTTCCTGGCCTCCCTCCCGGCTCAGGCTGTTGAGGTCCGTATCGTCCAGCCCGGCCCAGGCGAGCCCATTCTCGGCGAGGTGGAGGTGCGGGTGGAGGTGCTGCCTCCGGGAACGCCGGTGGAGCGGGTGGAGGTCTTCCTCGACGGCGCGCCGGCCGGAGTGGCCGAGCGGGCGCCCTTCCGCATCCTCGTCGACGCGGGCGAGGAGAACAGGGAGCACAAGCTGGAGGCGGTGGCCCGCACGGCCGGCGGAGCCCAGATCAAGGCCTCCGTCACCACCCCGAAGCTCCAGGCCGACGCCGAGGTCCAGGTAGAGCTCCAGCAGCTCTTCGTCACCGTCCACCGCAATGGGAAGCCGGTGCTCGACCTCACTCGCGAAGACTTCAAGGTCTTCGATCAGGATGTGGAGCAGCCCCTGGCCACCTACGGACGGGGCGATGCGCCTTTCACCGCCGTGCTACTGGTGGACGCCAGCTCCAGCATGGCGGAAGGCCGGCTGGAGAAGGCACTCGACGGCGCGCGGGCCTTCTTCGCCGGCATGGGCGCCCTCGATCAGGCGAAGCTCATGCTGTTCTCCGACCACATCCTGCTGGAGACTCCCTTCACCAGCATCCAGCCGGTGCTCACCCTCGGCCTGCGCGGCGTGACGGCCAGCGGCGGCACGGCCCTCAACGATGCCCTGTATCTCGCCTCGAAGCGCCTGGAAACCCGCCGCGGACGGAAGATCGCAGTGCTGCTTTCCGACGGCGTGGACGTCGAAAGCGTCCTCTCGATCGATGCCGCCAGGGCCATCGCCCGGCGACAGGTGACCCTCTACTGGTTGCGCCTGCGAGGCGACTCGGACGCCGTCAAGGGCAAGAAGATCCTGATCAACTCGGCTTGGCGTGACGCCCCCAGCCACCAGCGGGAAATCGAGCACCTGCGCGCCGCCGTGCTGGGCAGCGGCGGCCGCATCGCGGACCTCGCCGGCGTCGAAGAGATCCCCGCCACCCTGACTGCCCTGCTCTCCGAGCTGCGGGATCAGTACGTCCTGGGAATCACCCCGCGGCGCACCAGCGGCAAAGGCGCCTGGCACCCCGTGCGGGTCGAGGTGAGAGGCGGCCTCGTACCCCGGACGCAGGACGGCTACTTCGAGCCGTAACCCTCCTTGGAAATACGGTAGACTGCCGTTCTGAATGAGAGCGAAACTCGCGCTCCTGGGCTTCTTTTTCTTCGTCTCGCAGGCCCTTGCGGACGCCAAGATCTCCGAAATCAAGGTCACGCTCGACGGCGAGAGAGTGCTCGCCAGCTTTGCCCTGCAGGACGCCTTCGATCATCGTCTCTCCGAGCGCGTGGACAGCGGCCTCCCCACCTCCATCCTCTACCAGATCGAGCTCGACCGCGACCGCAAGCGCTGGTGGGACCAGAAGCTTCGGGGCGTGACCCTGGAGGTGGTCGCGATGTACGACGCCGTGGCCCGCTCCTACACCGTCCACTACAAGCTGAACGACAAGCTCATCGAAAGCAAGACCCTGCGCGACCGCCAAGCCCTTCAGGAGGCGATGACGGTGATCGACCGTCTCCCCGTCTTCGAAGTCGAGAACATCCCCAGGGAGGGACGTACGCTGCTCAAGATCCAGGCCGAAACCGGCTCGCGCACCCTCCTCTCCTTCATCCCCGTCTCCATCAAGACGAATTGGAAGGAGTCCCCGAAGTTCCGCGCGCCGCAGCGACCCTGACTCCATTCACCCCATGTCCCTCCGCCAAAAGCTCCTCCGCCACCGCAAGAACTACCGCCTGATCTTCGGCGGTTTCGGCGCCCTGCTGTTCCTCTTCACGGCCATGTACTACATGGCCGTGCGGGGACGGGACCTGCCTTCGGCCCTGGTGACCAACCGGGTGCTGATGTTCGTGCTTTGGGACGTCAACGTCATCCTCATCCTGGGCGTCCTCTTCGTTCTGCTGCGCAATCTCATCAAGCTGCTGGTCGAGCGCCGGCAAAAGGTGCTCGGCTCGGCGTTCAAGTTCAAGCTCGTCGCGACGTACGTCGGCATGTCGCTGATTCCCGTGCTGCTCCTCTTCGCCATCGCCACCGAGCTGCTCCAGGGATCGTTCGACCGCTGGTTCAACACGCCGGTGGCGCCCGTGCTGGAGCGGGGCAACGCCGTGGCCCAGGCCCTCTACGACCAGATCGAGAAGACCAACATCCGCGACGCCACCCAGGTGCTCCAGGAGATCCGCGGCCTCGACCTGCGCGACCCCCACCAGCGCCCGCGCCTCAATCAGAGGATGACGGAGCTGCTGGAGAGCCTGCACCTCGATCTCCTCGCCGTCTATGAGGGGCGGGAGCTCGTCAACGCCATGGTGGACACCCCGACGGGAATCCGCGACCTGCCGGAGCCGGACCGCTCGTTCCTGGAAGAGGCGGCGAAGAAGGGGCAGGCCACTGCCACCGCGGGGGCCTCCGGAACCAAAGGGAGCCTGCTGCTCGGCGCCGTCGCCTCCTCGGCTGGGACGACGCTGCCCCCCGTCCCCACCACCGAGGCGGAGCGGGCGAAAGTGCGTCCGCCGGTGATCGTCATCGTCGGCACCCTGCTCGATCCCGTCCTCTCGGCGCAGCGCGAGCAACTGGTGCAGGACTTCCAGGCCTACCGCCAGCTCGAAGTGCAGAAAGACGAGCTGAAGGCGAGCCACATGCTGCTCTTCGTGATGGTGACGCTCGTCATCCTCCTCGCCTCGTCGTGGACCGGCCTCTACCTCGCCCGGCGGGTGACCGTGCCCATCCTCGCCTTGGCCGAGGGAACGCGCATCATCAGCGGCGGCGACCTCTCTCACCGAGTGGACGTGCCGGCGGACGACGAGCTCGGCGTGCTGGTCGAGTCCTTCAACCGCATGACGCACGAGTTGGCCAGCAACAAGGGCGCGCTGGAGCACAGCAACCGGGAGCTCACCACAAGCAACGAGCGCCTGGCCGCGGAGCGGGCGCTGATCGCGGCCATCCTCCAGAACGTGGCGGCCGGCGTCGTCTCCATCGACTCGAACGGCAGGATCTTCACTTGCAACGGCGCCGCCCTCGTCATGCTGCGCCAGCGCGAGGACGAAGTCGTGGGCCGGGCCGTCGACGAGGCCTGGGGCGACCGCGAAAGGGCGAAGCTGGCGGCCGTCGTGAGGGAGGCCGGGACCAACAAAGAAGTCCACCTCACCCTGGGCGGCGAGTGGAAGACCTTCGACGTGAAGGTGACGGCTCTGCGCGACGCAGAGGGGGCCTTGCAGGGACAGGTGCTGGTGATCGAGGATCTGACAGAGCTGATCAAGGCGCAGCAGCTCGCCGCCTGGAACGAGGCCGCGCGGCGCATCGCCCACGAGATCAAGAACCCGCTCACCCCCATCCGTCTCGCCGCCGAGAGGCTGCAGCGCAAGAGTCGCCTGGGCGATCCCGGGCTCGGCGCGGCCATCGAAGAGGGAGTGGACATCATCGTCCGCGAGGTGGTGACGCTTCAGGGAATGGTGGACGAGTTCTCCCGCTACGCCCGCATGCCCCGTCCCCGCCCGGCGCCCGTGGAGCTCGACCGTCTGGTGAACGAGACCCTCCACCTCTACCGCAACCTGAAGCCCGGCGTCGACGTCGGCTCCGAGGTAGACCCGGCCCTGGCCACCGTCTGGATCGACGGCGAGCAGGTCAAGCGAGCCCTCATCAACCTGCTCGACAACGCCGTCGAAGCCACGGAAGCCCCCGGCCGCGTCAGCGTCCTGGCCCATCAGGTCGACGGCCACCTGGAGATCCAGGTTGCGGACACCGGCCGCGGCATCTCCCCCGACGCCAAAGAGAAGCTCTTCCTCCCCTACTACTCCACCAAAGGCCGAGGCACCGGCTTGGGCTTGGCGATCGTCCACCGCATCGTCACCGACCACCAGGGCTCCATCCGAGTGGAGGACAACGCGCCGAAAGGCACTGTGTTCACCGTCGAGCTACCCATGGGTTGATCCTCCCAGCGAAGGACTAGAGACGTTCCCAGCCCGTCCACGACACCCTCCGCAGGCCCACAACGGCGGGACGTCTCGGCAGCGGCAACAACCTCCCGAACGACGATGACGTAGGACGGGGCGATGCCGCCCGCCCGTCAGGGCGACGGTCTCGTAGCCCCGGGTGGTTAACCGGTGGAACCGGTGCGAACCCGGGGATGGAAGACGTGGCCGGTCCACGCATGGCCGATCGAATCCCCCCCAGCATTTCCCCTGGAATTCCCCGGGTTGCCGGTCGCCGACATTCCCACCCCGGGTTGCCCGGTCCCCGGGCGACACCCGGGGCTTCTACGGGACCGTCGCCCTGACGGGCTGGGGGGTTCTTGGCAGAGCCTCTGTTATCGTCCTCCTGTGCGATCCGTGAATAAGGTCGTGCAGAAGGGGATGTCATGCCAACCCTCGCTGAGGTCTCAGATGATCTGCTGTCGCAAATGGCACAGGTGATTGTGCAGGAAGTCAAACCGGAGCGCATCATTCTGTTTGGCTCTCATGCCCGCGGCGAGGCTCGTCCAGACTCGGATATCGATCTGTTGGTCATCGAGCGGGAGGGCTTCGGCAAACAGCGTAGCCGGCGCCGCGAGGCGGCCTTGCTGTGGCGTGCCCTCGCCCATTTCCCAGTACCCAAGGACATCCTGGTCTACAGCCAGAAGGAAGCCGCCGCCTGGAAGGACTCTCCCAGTCACTTCCTGGCCCAAGCGCTGAGAGAGGGTAAAGTTCTCTATGAACGAGGGTGAGCTGCCATCGAAGCTGCTCTCCCTGGCCCGCAGGGATCTCCGCGCCGCGGAAATCCTTCGTCATGAGCCGGATGTAGGCGCCCATGGGATGACTTTCAACGAAAGGCGTAGAGACGTTCCCAGCCCGTCCACGACGCCCTCCGCAGACCCATAATGTCGGGACGTCTCCGTCGCGGCCACAACCTCCCGAACCACGATTACCTACGACGGGGCGATGCCGCTCCTCGGCACTCCCCGTTCCTCAAACGTTAGGGTCCCAAATCTCCCCGCCATGGGTTATGGTTGATCAGGTCGGGGTTTCCCGCCTCGGAGACGTCCCGACGTTATAGGCCTGCGGTCGTTATCGTGAAACGGGCTGGGAACGTCTCTACACCCTCCGTCCAGCATCTTCTGACGCGCAGACTCAAATCGCACGCGAGGCGGGCCTCGGGCGCGAGAGCCTCTACTGAACGTGCGCCTCCTGGGAGTGCTGGCGTCCCGCCGGCCTGCTTACTCCGCCTTTGCTCTTTCCTTTTTCTGGAAGTCCTCCACCTCGAGCTCATCGTTGAGCTGATTGAGACGGAGCACGTCCACGCCACTGCGGAACCCACAGGCCTTGGGGATGACCTTGAACTTGGGAAGCCGGGTATTGTCGTCAAGCGTCAGCGTCGTCCTCATGAAAGACATCATGACGCCTCATCCGAAGTGAGGCAAGCCGCCTGTCGGGCAGCGACTTTCCTCAGCCTGCGATAGAATTCTCGCAACATGTCCAATCCACGCGTCCCACCCACCAGACACCTCGCATGCCCTCCGTCTTCCTGAGCTACAGCCACAAGGACGAAAGGTGGAAGGATCGCCTCAAGACACACCTCGGCGTCTTAGAGCTCGACGCCTGGGACGACCACCGCATCGAAGGCGGAGCGGACTGGTTCGAAGAGATCCAGGACGCCATGGTCCGCGCCAGCGTCGCCGTCCTCCTCATCTCAGAGCATTTCCTTACGTCAAAGTTCATTCTCGGCGAGGAGGTACCTCTGCTCCTCCAGCGGCGGAGAGAGGAGGGGCTTCCAGTAATTCCGGTGATCGTCCGTTCGTGTGCCTGGGATCAGGTGAAGTGGCTTCAGGGTATCCAGGGGCGGCCCAAGGACGGTAAAGCTCTCTTCAGCTTCGAAGGCGACCGTCGCAACCAGGAACTCACGAAGATCGCCAAAGAGATCCTCGGACTCCTCGATCGAAAAGTCGAGCTTAGGATTGACGCTCGCGCTTCCGAACCCCGCCAACGCGAGGACGACTTCCTGGATCGCGTCAAGGCGGTCTGCCGCCTTCGCGAACCAGAGGCGGAGATTCAGAGATATCGCGGTATCGGCGATACGGGCGGTTACCTGCGCGTCGTCCGCCACGTGGGCGAGTTTAACGACACATACCCGGTCGGTGCTGTCGAATATGGCCTTTCCCGGGCCAACTTCCAAGCCTTTCTTAAAGAGATCGACGCACGATACCGTGAGAGCGACCCGGGACTGATTTCCTTCCTCGTCTACGGAGGTGAGCCGCCCTCGGCGGATCTCGTGACAGAGGCCCGCGCCCAAAGAGTCCGGCTGATTAGCTTCGTCGAGTACCAGGGTCTGATCGATTTCCGAACCTACCTGAAGAAGCAAACCGAAAAGCTTGCCAACGACTTGATCTACCCTCCCGGCCTTTACGTCCCGCAACGGATGCGAACCCTTTCGCTCTTCGGCCGGGAGGACGATGAGACCGAAGACGCCTTGGTGAAGGTCCGGGAGTGGCTGGATTCTCCTAATGGGCGTTTCCTCGTCCTCCTCGGCGACTTCGGTACCGGCAAGACTTTTCTCCTCCACGAGCTCGCGCGCCGCATGGGCAAGGCTGAAGGAGGGCTCGTTCCTATCCTTTTGCAGATGCGCTCTCTAGAAAAGGGCCGCTCTCTCGACGCTCTCCTGGCCCAACACTTCGCTCAGGAAGGGATGGAAGGCTTCTCCCCCGCCCGTTTCCGCTACATGCTCGAACAGGGCCGCATCGCCCTTCTCTTCGATGGCTTCGACGAGCTTGCCCTGAGGGTGACCTATGCTAAGGCAGCGGATCACTTCGCCACCCTGCTCCAGGCAGCGACCAGCTGTGCCAAGGTCGTCCTCACCAGCCGGCGCCAACATTTTCTTTCGGAGAATCAGGTCAAGACTGCCTTGACTCAGCAGGTGGAGTCCCTGGCCGGGCATCGGCTTGCAATCCTGCAACCGTTCCGCCGGGAGCAGGTCCGTCTCTTTCTGGTCAATTTCTTTGCAGGAGATGCAGCGAAGGCGGAGGCTCGGCTGGATCTTATCGATCGCGTTAGGGACCTCTTAGGCCTCTCCGCAAACCCCCGACTCTTGGGGTTCATCGCCGAGTTGCCAGAGGAACAGCTCGAAAAAGCCTGCGCAGAGGGAGGAGAGATCACTGCGGCCAAGCTCTATGAGCTTCTTCTCACCCAGTGGCTGGAGTATGAGTTCGAGCGCGTCCATCCCAAGGGTGCCCCTCCGGGGCTCTCGATAGCGGAACGATGGCAGGCAGTGACGCTGCTGGCGATGCGACTGTGGCAGAAGACCGATCGCTTTGTAAGCCTATCCGATCTGAGCGAAGAAGCGGCGCGAGTGGTGAAGACCGTGGGACCCGCAGCGCCCGATTTGGAAGTGGCCGCCTTCCAAGTTGGGTCGGGCACACTGCTCGTCCGTGATGACGAGGGAAATTTCGCCTTCCTCCATCAGTCAATCCTGGAGTGGCTCGTCGCGAAAAGCGTAGCCGAGAAACTCGCCAGAGGAGCCGAGCCCGAGGCTCTATCGGTACGTGAGATCTCCCCGCTCATGGCTGATTTTTTCACTAGCTTGGCCGGTCGCGAGCGCGCCGCCCTATGGGCGCGAGTGATCCTATCGGCTTCGGCTGGTGAAGTGGTAAAGAAGAACGCTCTTCTGGTACTGGAAAGGCAGAAGGAATCCAGCCGTGAGGAGGGGTACCTTGTCGGACAAGATTTGCGGGGCTGGGACCTTTCCGGCCAGAACCTCTCCGGTGAGGATCTCTCCCAAACGGACTTGAGCGAAGCTAACCTAACTGCGGGCCGGTTAGTAGGTGCCCGACTAATCGGGGCCCGACTGGTCAAGGCCACGCTATGCGATGCCGACCTTAGCAAAGCCGTCGTCACTGGGGCAGACCTTACAGAAGCGGATTTGACGGGCGCCCGGCTGCTCGGCACCGATCTTCGAGGTGTCCGTTTCAACGGGGCTCGCCTCCGGCGCACGAAGCTCCTGGGAGCGGCGCTGGATGCCGAAAGCCTGAGATCTGCTGATGCCTTCGGAGCTGCATTGGACCTCTTGGAGCTTGGCCCCCAAGGCGGTACTGCAGGTAGTTTCTCCGCAGTTGTCTGGAGCCCTGACGGCGAGATCCTGGCGAGCGCCGCCGGAAGTGCGGTCCGGCTTTGGGAGACTCAGAGCGGGCGAGAGATCAGAGCCTTCTACGGACACTTAGGCTCGATCTTGAGCGTGGCCTTCAGCCCCGACGGTAAAAGCCTCGCCAGCGGATCCTCCGACAACACTGTCCGCCTATGGCAAGTGGGTAGCGGGCGAGAAATCAGAGCCTTTTCAGGACATAGGAATACAGTCAGGAGCGTGGCCTTCAGCCCCGATGGCAAGAGCCTCGCCAGCGGTTCCGACGACAGCACCGTCCGCCTATGGCAGGTGGACAGTGGGCGTCAGATCAGAGCCATCTCCGGACACCAGGATGCGGTCTTGAGCGTGGCCTTCAGTCCCGATGGCAAGAGCCTCGCCAGCGGTTCCTCCGCAAGCACTGTCCGCCTCTGGCAAGTGGGCAGCGGACGAGAGATCAGGATCTTCTCGGGGCACAAGAATACGGTCAGGAGTGTGGCCTTCAGCCCCGATGGCAAGAGCCTCGTCAGCGGATCCGACGACAAAACGGTCCGCCTATGGCAGGTCGACAGCGGGCGAGAGATCAGAGCCTTCTACGGACACTTAGGCTCGATCTTGAGCGTGGCCTTCAGCCCCGACGGCAAGAGCCTCGCCAGCGGATCCTCTGACAACACTGCCCGCCTCTGGGCGGGGTATGGCGGGCGAGAGACCACAGCCTTCTCCGGACACAAAAAAACGGTCTGGAGCGTGGCCTTCAGCCCCGATGGCAAGAGCCTCGCCAGCGGATCCGACGACAACACCGTCCGCCTATGGCAGGTGGACAGCGGGAGAGAGATCAGAGCCCTCTCCGGACGCCAAAAAACGGTCAGGAGCGTGGCCTTCAGCCCGGATGGCAGGAGACTCGCCAGTGGCTCCGACGACATCACTGTCCGCCTTTGGCAGGTGGACAGCGCGAGAGAGATCAGAGCCTTCTCCGGGCACCAGAGAACGATCTGGAGCGTGACCTTTAGTCCAAGCGGTAAGAGACTCGCCAGCGGATCAGAGGACCACACTGTCCGCCTCTGGCAGGTGGACACCGGGAGAGAGATAAGAGCCTTCTCTGGACATCAGAAAACGGTCTTAAGCGTGGCCTTCAGCCCGGACGGCAAGAAACTCGCCAGCGGATCAGAGGACCGCACCGTCCGCCTTTGGCAGGTGGACAGCGGCAGAGAGATAAGAGCCTTCTCCGGACACCAGAAAATGGTCTTGAGCGTGGCCTTTAGCCCGGACGGCAAGAAACTCGCCAGCGGATCAGAGGACCACACTATCCGCCTCTGGCAGGTGGACACCGGGAGAGAGATAGGAACCTTCTCCGGACATCAGAGTACCGTCTTGAGCGTGGCCTTTAGCCCGGACGGCAATAGACTTGCCAGCAGTTCCGAGGACCACACTGTCCGCCTCTGGCAGGTGGACACCGGGAGAGAGATAAGAGCCTTCTCCGAGCACCACAAAACGATCCTGAGCGTGGCATTTAGTCCGGACGGCAAGAGACTCGCCAGCGGATCAGAGGACCACACCGTCCGTCTTTGGCAGGCGGACCGAGGACGCGAGATCAAAGTCTTTACCGGCCATCAGAACAGGATCAGGAGCGTGGCCTTCAGTCCCAACGGTAAGAGCCTCGCCAGCGGTTCCGAGGACGGAACGATCCGCCTCTGGGACGTGGCCGAAGGCCGGTGCCTAGCGGTACTCCTCTCCCTTCCTGAGGGCTGGGTGGCCTTCTCCCCGGACGGCCGGTACAAGTTCGGCGGCGTGCCGGCCGGAGGGTTCTGGCATGCGGCCAACCTCTGCCGGTTCGAGATCGGGGAGCTTGACGACTGGGTTCCCGGCCTGCGGCTAGCCGACGACGCCTCGTTCTTCGACCTTCCGCCGTGGACGCCGGAGGTGCGGGTTCCTTCGAGGGCCGTCCGGGAGTGAAACCGTCTCCTGCAGGACATGCCTTGCGGCAATGCCGCATGCTTTGCCACGACTGATATCCGGATCCCAACGACTTCGGAGCGTTTCACGAGCATCGAGGAAAGTTCCGGCTCCATCCGTCCATATTATTTTGTGATCTCGGCCTATTATTTGGAGGGGCTTGGGCGCTCGGTGGAGACAATTCCATATTAATTTATTGACAATTCATATGAATTGATGAGGTCAAGCCCTCTCGCTACACCCAATTCATATGAAATGATAGATGTTTCATATGAAAAAATGGTTCGTATTCTCTCCGGACGCTACCGCCGACAGCGGCGAATGGTCAAATAGTCGGGATGTCCGGTTAAATTATAGGTCCGGATGGTCTAATAATAGGTACGAACGGTTCGCCGCTCGTTCGGAACTGACTTTACATATGAGGAGGCGAACTTTTCATATGCGGCAGCGGAGCTCGACGGAGCAGCGGGTGTAGTTTCATATGGAATCTTGGCCAAAGCAATGGCCAGGAGGGTCACGGGGATCTTCTTACCTCATTTCGTGGCCGGCAGGGTGACCAAGACGGTGCTCAGCGCTGGCAGATGCCACTTGAGCTGGCCGGACTCTGCCACGGTAGCTGGGGCGTTTCCCACGAGCGGCTGAAGGGTTCCCGGCGGCAGGAGGCCGGCGAGGTCCACGGTGACGTCTTTCGGCTCGCTCGCGAGGTTCACTCCCACGAGGATCGTCTCGCCCGGCGCGACCTTCGCCATCACGAGTTGATCCCTCTCCGCCAGCAGGGGAATGCGGCCTCCCCGCGAGAGGGCCGGATGGGCGCGGCGGGTCTCCAGGGCCTTGCGGAACTGACTCTCCAGATCCTCGTTCAGGTTCTTCCAGGGCATCGGGATGCGGCCGGCGTCGACGAAGCCGGTCTTGGGTGAGCCGTTGGCGAGGCCCGTCTCGGTGCCGTAGAAAAGCTCGATGGGACCGGAGAGGCTGGCCAGGAAGGTTACGGCCGCCGTCAAACGCTGCGGTTTGTCGGTCCAGGAAAGGAACCGCGACAGATCGTGGTTGTCGAGGAAGCGCGTGGGGTGCGTGCCCGTCCCATAGATCGCCTCCGTCTCCTGCAGCCAGCTTTCGAGGTCGACCGCCGGGTTCCCTTTGGCGAAGACGTCGGTGAGGACGCTCTGCATGGGGAAGTCGAACAGCGAGTCGAGCTGCGGCTTGCCGTCGAGCTTGGCGAAGTAGGTGGCAATCTCCCTGGCGTTGGCGTCGGGGCCCTGCTGGTCCATCCACGCCTCGCCCACCAGGAAGGCGTCGGGCTTGGCTTTCTTGACCTCGCCGTAGAGCTCGGCCCAGAAATCGTGAGGCACGCCGCGGACGTAGTCCAGGCGCAGGCCGTCCACGTCCTGCTTCGTGAGCCAGAAAAGGGCGGCGTTCTTCAGGAACTGGCGGGTGGGCGCGTGATCGAAATCCCAGTAGCGGTAGCCGGAGCCCCAACTGTCCCACAGCTTCTCGGCCTCCTGCCGGCCGGTGGTGGCGCGCGGTCGGAGCTTGTCGGGATCGCCGTCGCCGCGGTCGTAGCCGGCGCTGGCGTGGTTGAGGGGGACGTCCAGGATCACTTTGATCCCCCGGCCGTGGAGGTCCGCCACGAGCTTGTGGAAAAGGTCGAGCGACGCCGCCGGATCGTTGGGCACGGCCACGGCGGGTGCGATCCGGTAGTAGTTGGTGACGTCGTAGCCGTGGGACGACTTGGCGGCGAAGACCGGCGACAGCCAGACGGCGTTGGCCCCCAGCTTCTGGATGTACTCGGCGTGCTCGAGGATGCCCTGAAGGTCGCCGCCGGCATAGTTGGGGTGCTTCCAGCCGGTGATCTCGCCGTCGTTCGACGTCGTGCCGTTGGCGAACATGTCCACCATGATGTGATAGATGGTCCAGTCGTCGAACGGCCCCGCCTCGGCGCTCTCCGCACCCACCACCACCGCCGCGTCGCGATCCTTGCCGCGCCCCGCCTCGATGCGCACCACGCCCGCGGGCACTCCCTTGAGCCTGACCCGCGCGGTATCACCTTCTGGAGCCGCCTCGGCGGTCACCGCCTGGCCGTCGGCCCAGAAGGTGATCGATCCCGGAGTCTTCGTCCCCTTGCCCGCGATCACCGCCGTCCACTCCCCCGGCGCGCCGGAGGGATGCAATGAAACGAAACGCAGGGTCTGAGCGCCTGAAGGAGTGGCGGAGGCGAGGATCGCCAGGAAAGCAAGAAGGACAAGGGATCGGGTCAGGCGGTCGGAAATAGCCATGGGCGGGATTGTAACGCCATGCGGAGTCCGAAGCGTGACACCCTAAATCCGAGGGGTGGGCTCGACATCTCGGGGTGTCCACTTCGTTCGACGCCTGACAGCACCGTCCTCTGAAGGGAGACTACGAATGGCATTTTCCGCAGACTCGAACAACGCTGCCGTCCCGGCGATCAAAGGCGAAAATACACACGGCGGGGACGGGGTGAACGGTGTCAGCAAAGCCGGAAACGGGGTTCATGGAACGAGTGAAACCGCGTTCGGAGTGCTCGGAGAATCCAAGAGCGGACGAGGTGTCGTCGCTCTGAGCGATACCGACTACGGTCTGCGGGCCGCAAGCCGAACCTCGGCCGGCATTCGGGGAAGCTCTGTGGAGGGGCGAGGCGTGGAGGGCTGGGCCACCAAAGCGGAAGGGGTCGTCGGAATCAGTACCAATGGCAATGGGGTCTGGGGCCAAACGGACGGGGCCGGAGTCGGCACGTTGGGCACCAGCAATACCGGATTCGGCGTGGCAGGAAGAAGCCAGAAATCGACGGGGGTTCGGGGAGATTCCACCGACGGACGGGGCGTGGAAGGCGCGAGCGTCAACGACTATGGGATTCGGGGATCCAGCACGAAGTCCGCTGGAATTCGAGGCTCCTCCGTCGAGGGGCGCGGAGTGGAAGGCTGGAGCACGGCCAGCGAGGGTATCGTCGGAATCAGTACCCATGGCAATGCGGTCTGGGGACAGACGGAAGGTGCAGGGGTGGGCGTCCTGGGCACGAGCAAAAGCGGCATCGGAGTCTACGGCAAGGGAGGCCGGCTCGCCGGCTTCTTCGAGGGCGACGTGGAGGTGACGGGCGACATCCGCCTGATCAACGCCGATTGCGCGGAGGATTTCGACATCCTGGGCGCGAATCCGGTGGAGCCGGGAACCGTGATGGTCCTCGGTAACGAAGGGGCTCTGTCCGAGAGCCGGCAGGCCTACGACAAACGGGTCGCGGGCGTCATCTCCGGCGCCGGCGACTTCAAGCCGGGCCTCGTGCTGGACACGCGGCGGAGCGCGGGCAACCGGCAGCCCGTCGCGCTGATGGGAAAGGTTTTCTGCAAGGTCGACGCACGGTTCGGCGCCATCGAGGTGGGCGATCTGCTGACGACCTCCGGCACTCCCGGCCATGCGATGAAGGCAGGCGACCCCTGGAAAGCTTTTGGCTCGGTGATCGGCAAAGCCCTCCGCCCTCTCGAGAGCGGCCAAGGGTTGATCCCCATTCTGATCGCCTTGCAGTGAGCGAGATCGCCATGAAAGCTTTTCGCAGCCTCGCGACAGCACAGCTCGATCTTCCCGCGAAGACCAGCACCCGGGAGCTCGCGCAGAGAGTCAACTTGGCGCCGCCGATCAGCCTGTCTCAACTGATCGACGCGCTACAGGCTCCCGTCAGCTTCCACGGTGACATTACGACGCCTTCCGGCACGGCCCTGGGCGGAACGGCGGACATCACCGTGTTCAGCGACGGCCGGTACACGTTCGACGTTCACATGCATGACAGCGGGTTCGATCCCTACGACTTCCGCGTCCGCTGCACGCTGCAGGCGCCGAGCGGATTGACGATCCTGTTTCAGACCAGCGGTCACACCGACGGCACGGGATCCAATCTCTTTGGAGATGTGAACCGTAACTTCGATCACCACGAAGATGGCACGAATCCGATGATCCTGCTCAACTGGCTCGACGTCCGCGCGTCGTCCATGTCCGTCAGCAAGTCGTACGAGGACGCGGGAGCGCTCCACACGATCGAGGATATCGCCAAGGATCTGCTGGGATTTCTGATCGCGGACGTAACTTTCGGCGCCGGCCTCGCGCTGGTGATCGCCGCCTCCGCGGAGCTGGCGGATTCGTTGGACGCGTCGTTTGTCGGCACCGGGGGACTGGTGGGGGTCGCCGTCGCGGGCGGCGTCGTCTGGCTCTTCGGTCCCTCGGCGATCATCGCCGCCGTGGTCGCGGGAGTGGCAGCCGGGGCGATCACCGACGCGGTGATCAAACATCGCATGATGACCCCCGAAGAATATCAGTTTGCGAGCACGGTCTTCGGTGACACCCTGCCGGCCAGGGAACGCTTCTTCATCACCAATCTCTCCCATGACGGCGGGAAAAAATATACCTGGCCAAACCTGGACGGCTCGATCCTGTTGAACATGAATGAGGACGCCTTCGATGATCCGGTACATCATTCCGAACCGGCCTACACAACCCAAGGTCAGGTCTTCATTCATGAGCTGACGCATGCCTGGCAGATTCGAACGGAATCTTTCATACCAGGCATACTCTGCAAATCTGAATTCAAGACTGCGGCCTATAACTACGGTTCCGTCATCGGTAAGGACTGGAGCAGTGATTTCGGACTCGAGCAGCAGGCTGCGATCGTGGACAACTGGTTTGGCGCCCATGCAGCGGGGTGGACCTCGATCGATGATCTGATCGCAAAGCTGGGCAGCCAGGCCGCGATCCAAGATCCACTCTTCCGGTTCATTGCCAACAACATACGACTGGGACAGGACTGAGGATTCACTCCGCGAGCTCCAGCACCAGCTCCGTCCACATCTTCCCCGCAATGCCGTCTCGTGTGGCGGGAAAGAACTGCGCTTTCCTGGCCGCCGCCGGCGCGACTTCCTCGAAGCCCAGGCCGGAGGGTTTTCCTTGGCGGATGCGGGCGTCAATCACCTGGCCGTTCTCGTCGACCAGGACGGCGACGCGGAGGGAGAGCCGCTTGCCGCTGCCCTTGGCGGCGGCGGGATAGGAGTAGGACGCAAGCTGCTTGACCTCCGGCTCCTGGACTCCGGGAAAGCTGCGCAGGATCATGTTTCCCGGCTCCATGCGCGGCGGGGGCTTGCGCGGGAGAGCCGAGACGCGTGCGGGGCTCTCCTCCGGTTTCACCGGTGGCGAGCTCTCTTGAGCGTTCGCCGCGGGTACGGCCGGCGAGCCCTCCACCCCCGGCCGGCGGATGACCTTGACGACGCGGATCTCGTCCAGAAGCCGGTGGCGGACCTTGTAGATGGCCCCCATGCCGCCGACGCGGACCTTCTCCAGGACCTCGTACTTGCCGCCGAGCTGCTCGTCGAGAAGGGTCACGCTTCTCCCGCCTCTCCTAATCTTCTTTTGAAGAAATTCTAGGAGGATTGTAGCAGGACCCTCGTCACCCCGGCCTCTCGTCTCCCAGCCTCCCCTCCGGCCGCCGGGAGAGGAGGGAGAGGCGTTTCGGAAGCTCTACCCCAGCAACACCCGCCGTGCCGACTTCACCTCGGTCAAGGCGCCGAGCTTCTCCACCAGCTCCTGGCTGGGCTCCTGATCGACCCGCAGGACGGCGAGGGCCTCGTTGCCGCGGCGGGAGAGGTGGATGTCCGCGATGTTGACGTTGTGCTCCGCGAGGAGGGTGCCCACTTTTCCCACCACGCCGGGCTTATCCAAGTTTACCAGCACCAGCAGGTTCCCCTCGGGCCGGAACTCCAGGCGGTAGCCCTCGAAGCGCACGACGCGCGGATCCGTGTCCCCAAAGAGGGTGCCCCCCAGCTCCACGCTGCGGCCGCCGCCCGAGAGGGTGACGTCCACGAGCTGCGGATAGTCTCCCTGGGCACTGTGGGTGGAACGCACCACCTCGATGCCCCGGGTCTCGGCGATCTTCTCCGCGTTCACGTAATTGATCGCCTCGCCCAGGAACGGCGTCAGCGCCCCCTTGAGCACCGCCACCGTCACCGGCACCCGCAGCGATTCGTCGAGCCCCCAGACGTCGACCTGCAGACGCTGCGGCGCGGCGCCCAGCAGCGAGCACGCCATGCAGCCCAGAGTTTCCCCAAGGGACATGAACGGCTCCACCCGGCTCCCCGCGGTCGTGGGCCGGAAGGGCAGGTTCACCGCCGCCACGGCCAGCGAGCCCGAAAGCGCGGCGATCACCATCTCGGCCGTCTCGATCGAGATCCGCTCCTGGGCCTCGCGCGTCTGCGCTCCCAGGTGAGGTGTGGCCACGACCTTCTTGTGGCGCACCAGCGTCAGGTCCTTGGGCGGCTCCTCGGCGAAAACGTCCAGGGCCGCGCCGCCGAGATGGCCGGCCTCCAGTGACTCCAGCAGCGCGGCTTCGTCCACCACACCGCCGCGGGCGCAGTTCACCAGCAGCGCGCCCTTCTTCATCTTCGCCAGCCGGTCCCGGTTGAGGAGATTCTTCGTCTGTTCGGTGAAGGGCACGTGGAGCGTCACCATGTCCGCACGGGCCAGCAGATCGTCCAGCGGCAGCAGCTCCACCTCCATGCGGCGGGCCGCGGCGGCGTCGAGGAACGGATCGTAGGCAAGGATCTTCATCTCGAAACCGCGGGCGCGGTCCGCCACCCGCTGCCCAATGCGGCCGAAGCCGATGATCCCCAGCGTCTTGCCCTGGAGCTCGATGCCCGTGAGCTTGCGGTTCCACTCCCCCGCCTTCATCGACGCGTCGGCCTCGGCCACCCGGCGGGCGAGCGAAAGCAGGAGGGCGAACGTGTGCTCCGTAGCCGACATCAGGTTGGCCGTCGGAGCGTTCACCACCAGAATGCCCAGCTCCGTGGCGGCGGCCACGTCCACGTTGTCGACGCCAATGCCGGCGCGCCCCACCACCTTCAGGCGCTTGCCGGCCTTGAGCAGCTCGGCCGTGGCCTGGGTGGAGCTGCGCACCACCAGGGCGTCGAAATCGGCGAGAATCTCGGGGAGGCGGGGCCTCTCCTCCGCCGTGAGCTGATGGATCTCCGCCCCGGCCTGTTCGAAAAGAACGAGACCGGAGGGATCGAGCTGGTCGGCGAGCAGAATGCGATGCTTCGTGTCCGCGGCGCCCATGGCTCAGCGGACCGCCTGCGCGGCGACCGTCTCCAGAACCTGATCGATCTCGGCGAGCAGCGCTTCGAGATCGCCTCCCCGCACCTCGCCCATGTGGCCGATGCGGAACGTCGTGGGCTTCCAGTCGCCATACCCGCCGCCGATCGTGTAGCCGCGCGCCGCAAGCCCCTTGACGATGGCCTGGGGATCGACGCCCTCCGGGGGATAGAGGCAGCTCACCGTCACCGACCGGGCGCCCTCGGCCGAGGCGTAGGTGCAACCGCGGGAGGCGGCCCACTGTGCCGTGCGCTCATAGAGCTGCTGATGGCGGGCCCAGCGCGCCTCCATGCCCTCGGCGACGATGCGGTTGCTTTGGACGTCCAGGGCGTAGAGCAGGGGAATGGCGGGTGTGGTGATGAAGCCGCCCTCCTTGTGCTTCTCGCGATAGCGCAGGAGGTCGGTGTAGAAGCCGCGGTTCGGCACCTTCGCCGCCCGCTCGGCCGCCCGCTCCGAGAGCGTGAAGAGGGTGAGGCCCGGCGGCACGGCGACGGCTTTCTGGGTGCCGGCGAGCACCACGTCGAGCCCCCAGTCGTCGGACTCCACCCTGGCGCCGGCCAGCGAGGAGACGGTATCCACGATGAAGATGGCGTCGCTCTCCTCGCGGATCACCTTGGCGATCTCGGCCAGGGGGGAGAGGACGCCCGTCGACGTCTCGTTGTGCACCACGGTGACGGCGTCGTACTTCTTACGCCGCAGCGCGGAACGAACGACGTCCGGATCAATCGGTTGGCCCCAGGGTGCGGACACCTTGTCCGCGGCCTTGCCGATGGACTTGGAGATTGAGTGCCAGCGCTCCGAGAAGGCGCCGTTGGTGAGGTTCAGCACGTCCTGGGCGGCGCAGGAAACGACCGCGCTCTCCATGATGAGGGTCGAGCTGCCGGTGGCGACCATGACGTCGCCGGACGTGCGGAGAATCTTCGGAAGCCGTTCAGCCAGCGACAGATAGAACGCTTTGAACCCGGCCGACCGGTGGCCCACCATGGGCTGCGTCATGGCCTGCAGCGCGTCCAACGGGACGTACGTCGGGCCGGGAAGGAAGAACTTGATGGGCTCTTTTATGGGGTCAATCATGGGGTCAATCACGGGGTCGATCTTGGGATCATTCACGGGACACCTCTTCTTACGGGACCCGGATGGGAGCCCCTGTCGTCTATGCCGCATTGTGGCAAACGCCTCCTCCCGGCGCAAGTTGATGGCGGGAGGCGCTAGTATCCTCAACAAGTGCGAGCCAGGACGCAGAGGGGGACGGTTCTTTCCGAATCCCTGGACAAGGAGGCGGTATGACGCGATTACGAACTGTGTTGGGGCTCATCGTCGGGGCGATTCTCGTCCTCAGCAGCGCTGCTCACTCTTTCCTCGGCTGGAAGGCTTTGCAGGCCAGGTTGGTGACGGCTCAGGCGCCGGCCGATCTGATTCAGGGCCTCGCCATCGGCTGGCACTTCGCGGGAGCGGCGATGCTCGCCTTTGGCATCATCATCCTCACGATCTTCGCCCAGCGCCTCCGCGGTGAGGAGGTGTCTTCCCTGCCCGCTCTGATCATTGCCATTCTGTACATCATCTCGGGAGTTTGGGCGATGCTGGTCACAGGGAATCCATTCTTCTTCATCTTCATCGTTCCCGGTCTGATACTCGCCTTGGCGGCGTGGCCGGAGAGTCACGGTCGTGCCCGGAAGGCCGGATATTCATAGTCCATCCGTGAGGGATAAGCTCCGGAACCTTTCTCCCACGTCTCCGATCTACATCCAGTATGGGCACCTTGAGAGACCGCCCCCTTTTTCCGAGACGCAAGCTCGTCCTTCTCGCCGCGTTGGCGTTCGGGCTCCTCGCCGGCTGCGCCGGGCGTGAGGCGCTCTGGCAATCCATCTCACTGGCCGGGGCGCCCGCCGAGCGGGCCCAATTCGAAGGAACCTGGTACGACGAGGAGGGAGAGCCCCGGGTGATCGTCTCGGGTGATCCGCATCCGCACCTCGACCTGCGCCATTTGGAGGGCAGACCGATCATTCGAATGGAAAATGCCCAGACGGTGGGACGCGAGTTGTACTTCGCAGTCATCGTTACTGGAGAGACGCCAGAATTCCCAGGAAAGGCGGTGCTCCGCCTCACGTTCGAAGACAAGGGCGAGCTTCGCCAGATCGTGGCAGACCCGAGAGATACCTGCTGTGTCTGCGGTTGTCCCGTACCTTCTGCTCGACTGAGGCGCAATCCCTCCCCCGCCTGGTTCGGCCGGATCGCGGCCCGACATACAGGTGAGGCCATCCACAAGATGCGCGAAGCGGTCTTCGACCGGCTGGCCCGCGTCCTCTAGTCGTGTCTATGGCATCATGCTCGGCGAAGAGCCATGACCGCCCAACCCTACGTGGATTCGAGCTCGACCGGAGATCCCGCGCGCCATCACACGCTCGAGCACTTGGAGCGGAGCCTCGCCGCCCTTCCGGAAGCGCCCATTACGGTGGGCCGGGTCGTGCTGCTGGTAAGGCGCGGCGAGGGCGGGCGGCGGGAGGAGCTCGACCGGATTCACCTGTCACCGGATGCCGGCCTTCCGGGAGACGCCTGGGGCCGCAAACCGGAGCCGAATCCCGACGCGCAGCTTACCGTCATGCAGATCGACGTGGCCGAGCTGATCGCGAACGGTCAGCCGTTGACGCTATTCGGGGACAATCTGATCGTCGATCTCGATCTTTCGGTCTCGAACCTTCCAATTGGCAGCCAGGTGCGAGCCGGCCGCGCGATCCTGGCGGTGACTCCGCAGCCGCATAACGGCTGTCAGAAGTTCCACGCGCGCTTCGGCACCGAGGCGCTACGCTTCGTGTCGAAGCCCGACCTTCGACACCGGAACCTCCGTGGCATCTACATGCGGGTGGTACTGCCAGGAGAGGTCAGTGTGGGAGATTCGGTGGAAGTGATGGTGCGTGAGCCGCGTCGAGAGCTCGCTTAACTTCGACTGAGCGCTCTCCGACATCCGTGAGCGCGCAATTCTTACGTATAAGGCTATATGCCAGTGACAAAGAGCTGTCCTTTTCCTTCCTCCTGCGGCCTTGCCGAGGCTCAGGCTCAAGCGTATAATCTCAAAAAGACGAGTACGCTCCAAAGGAAAAAGAGACCTTGGGGAACCGGCTCGGGATAGGAGTGCATGGAGGAGATGAACGATGCTCGACCAAGACAATTCTCCATCCAACAACAAGACGCAGCTTTGGCTGGCCGTCATGAGTTTGATCGCAGCCCTAGGTGGAGGTGTGATCGCCAACTGGGATAAGATCTTTCCCCGTCCTGTAGTCTATATTGCCGCACCCACACCAGCACCTTCTTTCTCAAATTCTCCTGCTCCGTCAGAGACCAAAAGAGACCCGATTCCTGAGCCTCCAAAAGAAATCCGCTTGCAGCCTCAGCAACGGCTTCCATCTGTAGGGCCTAGCTTCGATTGTGCCAAGGCGACATATCGTTCAGAGCACCTGGTATGCTCATCACCAGAGCTTGCCGTGCTTGACCTGGCAATGGCCAATGCGTATCGCGATGCGGCCGCGCGAGTGAGAACAAGAGAACTTAAGGCTGATCTCCGCAATCTTCAAAATCACTGGCTAAGATCGAGTCGAGAGACATGCTCTGATGTGACTTGCTTGAGCGAAATCTATCATCAGAGAATTACCGAGCTCAATGCATTCTGGCATTAGCTAGGCAATCGAGAATGACGCGCTTTATCTGAACGCCGAGACAAGGAAAGGAGGCTTTACAATCGGGCTTCCTAAAAATATTTCCATAGAATTTGTTTATCTTTCTTCAGCAAGAGTCGCACCAACGACTAACCATTTCTCCCGGTAGAGACGCTACTTTCATGCCCGTCGCCGCCCTCTACGACATCCACGGTAACCTCCCCGCCCTTGAAGCTGTGCTCCAAGAGATCCGCCAGTCCGCGGTCGACCTCATCGTGGTCGGCGGCGATGTGTTTCCGGGCCCGATGTCAGTTGAAACACTTACGTGCCTGCTCGATCTCGAGATTCCAGTCCGGTTCATCCAAGGCAATGGCGACCGCGAGGTGCTTGCTCAGAGGGCGGGCATCGAGTCGAGCGCCATACCGGAACAGTTTCGTGAGGTCATGCGCTGGTCGGCGCGGCAACTCCGTCCTGAAGACGAACGGTTGATGGCAAGCTGGCCTTCGACGCTTCGGATCGAGATTCGCGGACTGGGCGAGGTGCTGTTTTGCCATGCAACGCCGCGAAACGACACGGAGATCTTTACCCGTCTGACTCCTGAAGATTGCCTCCTGCCGGTTTTCGAAGGTCTCAACGCGCCTCTGGTTATCTGCGGTCATACCCACATGCAGTTCGACCGGATGATCGGAAAGGTTCGAGTCGTGAACGCAGGCAGTGTGGGCATGCCCTTCGGGGAGCCCGGCGCCTATTGGCTCCTGCTTGGACCCGGCGTGGAGCTCCAGCGCACCTCTTACGATCTCGCCAGCGCCGCCGAGCGCATTCGAGCCTCAAAGTATCCACAAGCTGACGAGTTCGCGGCGAATAACGTCCTGCGACCTCCGTCAGAGGCAGAGACTGTTGAAGCCATGACCCGGTTTGGATTGAAGTGACCGCTGCACCCAGTGCCCTTGTCAATCAGCACGACGCTTCGAGATCCCTGGGTCTGCCGGTATGCCTTGCCGCGCACGGAGACGAAGTGATCGCACCCCAGCGCAAGAAGGACTGCGATGACCAGGATTGAGGATCTCAGAGACACTGGGCTTCGCCTCCTTGGAAAGGGCCGTGCGCCGCTTAGCGGGGTTCCATGCCAAATCACAGCCTTCTCGCTCCCGGCGGAGCTTCCAGGGAGATGAACGCAAGCGTTATCGGTTGATGCTGCGACAACCCGTTCTCCAAACACCATGCGGCAAAGGCATCAAGGCTCAGTCCCGCGGGTTGCGGCCAAGAGTCCTTGCGGAGGAAGCACCACACGTACTCTCGAATGAAGCACGCGCTTCGGACGCTCACGAGTAGCTGCAGGTACGCGTCCACACTCCGTGTTTCCGCCGACTGGACGGCCCAATACTCTGCCATCGCGTCTCGGGCGTAACACTCCTCATCGAACGACGAAGCTTGCCCTTGGACTTCGGCATGCGACTCTACATTCTCCTTCAAGCGCGCCAGCGCCTTGGACCCCCCATAGCAAGTCCACGCGGCCGCCACCGACACATTGCGTTGCACGGAGCTGTGCAGATTGATCGACCACTTAGTTCTACTTTGTCAGACCAAGCCAGACTGCCCTAGGTCTTGAATTCGGGTATCTAGGAGGGGTAAAGTTGCCTTATGGCGCTACGGCGGCGCCTCGGGAAGATACCCCAATGCCCAACTCCCCACCTGAAAGGACGT
>DASYJD010000036.1:0-406421 GCA_035996875.1 Thermoanaerobaculia bacterium | reverse complement strand
TGACCGGAATCAGGACACGCCGACCGCCACCTTCTTGCCTTCGGTCTGCGCGACCGCAACCGGCGGGGCGGCGAGGGTCGGCCGCGCGCTCAGGTTCAGGATGCCGCGCTCGAGCCAGGCGTGCTTGCCGTCCAGGACCTCCGCCCCCACGCGGTAGCGCTGCACGTCGTCGTTGTCCCACAGCTCGGAAAAGAGCTGATGGACGCGGCGGCGCCCCATCCGGCAGAAGACGTCGGCCAGGCGCCGCGCCTCCGCCGCCTCCGGCCGTCCCTGTCGGCCGAGAGCGTGGGCGCGGGTGACCGTCGCCGCCATCGCGAACAGCTCGTTGGCCACGTCCACCAGGCGGAACAGGAACGCCTGCTTGTTCTGCAGCTTGGCCTGGTAGCGCAACATGCCGTGGAAGCTCGCGCGGGCCAGCTTGCGCGCGCTGCGCTCGACGAAACGCAGGTGCGTGGCCAGGGGCCCGAACTCCGAGTAGCGCGGCCAGCGCCCCCAGCCCAGCCACCGCGTCGGGTACCAGCCGGCGTAGAACGCGCCCATCTTCGGCAGGGCGGCCAGCTTGGCCGCCATCCCCTTGTCGGGGTCGATCATGGCCCCCGCGACCTGGAGGTGCTTGTCCACCATCTCGCGGGCCATGAAGAGGTGCATGATCTCGGAGGAGCCTTCGAAGATCTTGTTGATGCGATAGTCGCGCATCATGCGCTCGACGCCGATGGGCTCCTCGCCGCGGGACTTGAGCGAGGTCTCCGTCTCGTAGCCCCGGCCGCCGCGGATCTGCATGGTGTTGTCCACGATCTCCCAGGTGCGGGCCGAGTTCCACTCCTTGCAGGCCGCGGCTTCCAGCCGGATGTCGTAGCCGCCGCGGTCGGACATCACGGTTGCGAGCGAGGCGATGGATTCCATGGCGAAGGTCGTGGCGGCCATGTCGGCGATCAGGTGGGCCACCGCCTCGTGCTTGCCCACGGGCCGGCCCCACTGCACCCGCTCGCTCGCCCACTTCCGGCAGATCTCCAGGCAGAGCTTGGCCGTGCCCACCGAGCCGTTGGGGATCGAAAGGCGGCCGTCGTTGAGGGTGGTGAGAGCGATCTTGAGCCCCTTGCCCTCTTCGCCGATGAGGTTCTCGGCCGGCACGCGAACGTTCTTGAAGGTGATGACGGCGTTGGCCAGGGCGCGCAGGCCCATGAAGTGGCAGCGGTGCTCGACCTTGACGCCGGGCCAGTCGGCCTCGACGACGAAGGCGCTAATCTTCTTCGACCGGGGATCCTTGGACATCACCACCAGCAGCTTGGCGATGGTGCCGTTGGTGCACCAGAGCTTCTCGCCGTTGAGGATGAAGTCGCCCTCGGGGGTCCGCTCGGAGGTGGTCATCAGCCGCGCCGGATCGGAGCCGACCTGCGGCTCGGTCAGCGCGAAGGCCGAGATGTCGCCCGCGGCGCAGCGCGGCAGGTACTTCTTCTTCAGCGCGTCCGAGCCGAATAGCTTGAGTGGCTGGGGAACGCCGATCGACTGGTGCGCCGAGAGCAGGGCCGAGAGGTTGCCGTCGATCGAGCCGAGCAGCATCATCACCTTCTGGTACTCGCCATTGGTGAAGCCCAGACCCCCATACTTCTTCGGGATCTTCATGCCGAAGGCGCCCAGCTTGCGCAAGCCGTCCACGACGTGGTCCGGGTACTCGCCCGTGGTGTCGATCTCCACCGAGTCGACCTCGTCGCGCAGGAATTCTTTCATCGCGTTGTAGAAGGCGGTGAACTCGGCCCGCTCCTGCTCCGGCAGCGGGTATGGATGAATCAGGTCGAGCCGGAAATTGCCGAGGAACATCTCCCGCAGGAAGCTCGGCTGCTTCCACTCGGTCTCGCGGGAGGCCTCGGCGACCTTCCTCGACTCCATCTCGCTGGTGTGCTGAAGCTCCTTGGCCATGGTCTCTTCCCCTTTGAGTGACAGAGTGGGCTGGCCGTTCCCGGTCAATGCCGCACTGCGACAAAGGATAGCACGACCGTGCGATTCGCGCCAGAGCCCAATGTCAAGTCGTTGTAGGTTGCTCCCCCCGAGTCGCCCTACGGTCCCCTGCGGCATCCCCGTTCGCCGCACTGCGGCTTTCTGAGCCTCGCAAGCATTGGACGCTGTTTCCGCAGAGTCGTCGTCTTGACGTTCAATAGTCATTACGCTATAAATTGATGAACGGCACCTGTTCCTGAAAGCTCTTCCTGGCCAAACTCCAGGGGAGGGTGTCTCCTCAAGGGAGATTCATGTGATCACCAAAGCCCATCCGTCGTTCCTTCGCCTTGCCGCTACGCTGGCGCTGGCGTTTCTCATGGCTTCCGGGGCGCTCGCCCAGTCCACCCTGTTCAGCGACGACTTCGGCCCGAAGCCCCTGGCGAGCTGGCAGGCCTCACCCCTGGGGCTGTTCTCCAACTGGGATGCGTCCTCGGGCGCCGCGGTCTACAACGGCGGCGGCCACACGCAACTCTACGCCGGGAACTCCTCCTGGACCGACTACACGTTCCAGGTGAACGTCAAGCTGGACAACGGCAGCGATTATCCCGGCGGCATCCGCGGGCGGGTTGATCTCGACACCGGTGCAGGCTACGCGGCCTGGCTCTACCCCGCCGAGGGGGTGATCAAACTGTTCCGCTCGACCGCCTGGCACATCGACACCTCGGGCCTCACACTCCTTGCTCAGGCTTCGGTGAGCGGCGGCATCACCACAGGCGTCTTCCACACCCTGGCCCTGGATTTCTCGGGAAGCCAGATCTCCGTAATCTTCGACGGCACGACCGCGATCCAGACGACTGACACGACGCTCACGGCCGGTGCCGTGGCGCTCGACGTCAGCAATCAGCCGATCTCCTATGACGACGTGACGGTGACTTCGGGCGCCACGACGCTTTTCGCCGACGACTTCAGCCCGCGCCCGTTGCGCAATTGGACGCCTTCGCCGCTCGGCCTCCTCGGCAACTGGGACGCCTCGACCGGCGTCGCCGCCTACAATGGCGGCGGCCATACGCAGATCTGGGCCGGCAGTGGTGCGTGGACCAACTACACGGTGGAGGCAAAGTTCCGCCTCGCCAACGGCAGCAACTACCCGGGCGGCCTGCGCGGCCGGGTGAACACCACGACCGGAGAGTCCTACGCCGCCTGGCTGTATCCGGGAGACGGCGTCATCAAGCTCTTCCGCGTGGTCGCCTGGAACATTGATACCACCGGCCTGACCCTGCTCTCCCAGACGAACGTGGGGACGATCACGACCGGCGTCTTCCACACCCTCGCCATCACTTTCAATGGCACCGCCATCTCCGTAGCCCTCGATGGAACCGGGGTGATCACGGCCACAGACTCCACCTTCACAGCCGGCGCCGTGGCTCTCGACACCAGCAACCAGCCGATCGACTGGGACGACGTGACGGTCACGGCCCTGCCACCGGCCGATCAGCTCTTCGCCGACGACTTCAGCTCGCTCAGCTTGGCCAACTGGACGGCCTCGCCGTTGGGACTCTTCTCCAATTGGAGCGCGGCGGGCGGCACGGCCGCCTACAACGGCGGCGGCCACACCCAAATCTACGCCGGCAGCACTACGTGGACGGACTACAAGGTCGCGGCGAAGTTCCGTCTGGCCAATGGCAGCAATCATCCGGGTGGCCTGCGCGGGCGCGTCAACACCTCGACGGGCGAATCCTATGCGGCGTGGATCTATCCAGGGGACGGCGTCATCAAGCTCTTCCATTCCGTGGCCTGGAACATCGACACCACGGGGCTCGCGCTCCTCGCCCAGGCGAGCGTGGGGACGATCGCTCCGAGCACGTTTCACGATCTTTCGATCACTTTCGAGGGCAGCCAGATCACCGTCAACTATGACGGGACGGACGCCATCCAGACCACGGACACCTCGCTCTCAGCGGGTGCTATCGCCCTCGACGTCAGCAATCAGCCCATCGAGTGGGACGACGTGGTGGTGACGCAGATCGGTGGCGGCAGCACTCCTCCGCCTCCTCCGCCACCTGATGACAACGGCCCGGGCGGACCGATCCTGGTGATCAGCAAATCCACCAATCCGTTTACCCGCTACGCCGGAGAGATCCTGCTGGCCGAAGGGCTCAATCAATATGCCATCCAGGAGATCGGCACCCTCGACGCGACCAGCTTGGCCAACTACGACGTGGCGATCCTGGGCGAGACCGCGTTGACGACCGCTCAGGTAACCCTGCTCACCGACTGGGTCAACGCCGGGGGACGACTCATTGCGATGAGGCCGGACGCGCAGCTCGCGAGCCTACTGGGGATCACTCCCGCGAGCTCGACGCTCGCGAACGGCTATCTATTGATCGATACTTCGGCGGCTCCCGGCCAGGGTCTGGTCAATCAAACCATTCAATTCCACGGCACGGCCGACCTCTATACGTTGAACGGCGCCACGGCTGTGGCCACCCTCTACTCGAATGCCACCACCGCCACGACCTCGCCGGCCGTGACCTTGAAGAGCGTCGGAAGCTCTGGCGGAAAGGCGGCAGCCTTCACCTACGATCTCGCACGCTCCGTCGTCTACACCCGCCAGGGCAACCCGGCCTGGGCGGGTCAGGAGCGGGACGGCGTCACTCCCAAGCGCTCCGACGATCTTTTCTTCGGCGACGCCTCCGGCGATTCGCAAATAGATTGGATCGATCTCAATAAAGTGGCCATTCCGCAGGCCGACGAGCAGCAGCGCCTGCTGGCGAATTTGATCCTCACCATGAACGCCGGCCGCAAGCCCCTGCCCCGCTTCTGGTACCTGCCGCGGGGCCTCAAGGCGGCGGTGGTGATGACGGGAGACGATCACGGCAATAATGGCACCGAAGGCCGCTTTCACGGCTACGAGGCTGCGAGCTCCTCCGGCTGCAACGTGGCGAATTGGGAGTGCGTGCGGGGCACCTCCTACATCTATCCCAGCACGCCCATCTCAGCCACCGTGGCCGCCGCGTTCCAGGCTGAAGGGTTCGAGATCGGCGTCCACGTCAGCTCCAACTGCGAGGACTGGACGCCGTCATCCCTCGAGTCCTTCTTCGCGACGCAGCTCGCCGACTTCGCCACCCTGTTCCCGGGCGTCTCGGCGCCGGTGACCAATCGCACGCATTGCATCGCCTGGAGCGATTGGGCGACGGAGCCGAAGACGGAGAAAGCTCACGGCATCCGCTTCGACACCAACTATTACTACTGGCCGGGAAGTTGGATTCAGGATCGCCCGGGCTTCTTCACGGGCTCGGGAATGCCGATGCGCTTCGCCGATCTCGACGGCACCCGGATCGACGTCTATCAGGCCACCACGCAGATGACCGATGAGTCCGGCCAGACGTTCCCCTTCAATATCGACACCCTGCTCGACAACGCTCTCGGCTCCACGGGCTATTACGGGGTGATGACGGCCAACATGCACACCGACTCGGCGAGCCACGCCGGCTCGGACGCCATCGTGGCTTCGGCCCAGACGCGAGGCGTGCCTATCGTCTCCGCCCAGCAGATGCTCACCTGGCTCGACGGCCGCAACGGCTCCTCCTTCGGATCGATTTCCTGGAGCGGCAGCGCCCTGAGCTTCTCCATTACGACGGCCACGGGATCGAACGGATTGCAGGCGATGCTCCCCAACACCTCGACCGCCGGCACCCTCGCGAGCCTCACGCTCAACGGCGGCGCGGTGACCTTCACCACGCAGACGATCAAGGGAATCGCCTACGCGGTGTTTGCTGCTGCGGCCGGATCCTACGTGGCAACGTATGCGCCGTAGGACGCTGTGCCGGTCGCCGGGGCCTCCCCGCGGACGTAACTTCGTGATATCTTTGTTCTCATGAAAGAGGTCGCCGTCGCAACTCTACGGGCTCAGCTCAGCGACTACCTGCAACGTGCCAAGCAGGGCGAGCAGATTCTCATCACCGAGGACGGGCGCAATGTCGCTCTCCTCGCCCCGATGGAGCCCAACGGACCCGAGAGGCGGGCCTGGGAGCTCGTTCAGGCCGGCGCCGCCAGTTGGAGCGGAGGCAAGCCCCAGGGTTCCCGCCGGAGGCCGAAGCTTTCTGGTACAAGCGCCTCGGATGCCGTGCTGGAAGACCGGCGTTGATCCTCTATCTGGACACCAGCAGTCTCATCAAGCTCTACATCGAAGAAATTGGCACCGAGGAGACCGAGCGTCTGGTCGCCGAGGCCCAACTCGTCTGTACTTCTGTGGTCGCCTATGCGGAGGCTCGGAGCGCTCTGGCCCGTCTCTGCCGCGAGCATAGGCTGTCTGAAGAAGAACACGAGCTCGCCAAGGCCGATCTGGAGGCGGATTGGCCGCGCTATCTTGCGATCGAGGTCACGCGAGAGATCTGGAAGGCCGCGGGTGATCTGGCGGAGAAACATGCTCTCCGTGGCTTCGACAGCCTACACTTGGCATCGTTCCTCCACCTGGCTCACGCAGATCTCGGCGAGCTCGCCCAGTTTTCCTCCTTCGACGGTCGGCTGAACGACGCGGCAAACGCTGCGCGGGCTTAGGAGAAACGCACGCCGACCGGCGCCAAGCGGCCCTTCAGGTGCGCGATAATTTTGGGGCCGTGGTCGCGGGAGTTTTCGATGAAGATGCGGTCCGTCCAGCGGCCGGCCTGCAGGGTGCCGGCGACGTAGAGCCCGGGGACGTTGGACTCACAAGTCTCGGGATCGAAGGTGGGGATCAGGGTCTCGGGATCGATGGCGACGCCGCAGCGGCGTTCGAAGTCGGCGTCCGGCTGGTAGCCGAGGAGCACGTAGACGGCCTGGGCCGGCAACACCCTGGGACCGGACGGCGTCTCGATCTCCACTCCGCCTTCCGGCAGGAAGGCGCGGACGAGGGAGTTGAAGTGCGCGGGGATGGAACCCTCCTCGATGCGGTTCTCGATGTCCGGCTTGAGCCAGTACTTGACCCCAGGCTTGACGTGCGGCCCCCGGTGAACCAGGGTCACCCGCACACTGTTGCGCCACAGGTCGAGAGCCGCCTCAGCCGCCGTATTGCCGGCCCCGATGACGACCACATCCTGCCCGAAATGGGGATAGGGCTCCTTGTAGTGAGTGTAGACCCAGGGGAGATCCGCCCCGGGCACATCCAAGCGCCGGGGATTGATGAAATAGCCGGTCGCCAGGGCCACTGCGCGGGCTCGGTGCGTCCTCGGGCCCTGCAGCCGTCGGGTGGAGATCGTGAAAAGCTCGCCCTCCTTGCGCACTTCCAGGACGTCCTCATAGAGTGCCACCGGCACCTGGTAACGCTCCACCACCATCCGGTAGTAGACGATCGCCTGCTGGCGGGTGGGCTTGACGTCGGGGATGGAGAATGGGACGTCCGCGATCTCCAGACGGTCCCGCGTGGTGAAGAACTCCATGAAGGTGGGATAGCCCTGGATGGCCGAGGTCAGCGGGCCGCGGTCCACGAGGAGAACGGACAGGCCTTGACGGCGCGCTTCGGCGCCGATGGCGATGGCGGTGGGTCCGGCGCCCACGACCAAGAGATCGAGTAGCTCTTCCATGATGTTCTTGTCTCCCCTTCTCCCCTACTTCCAGAGATAGAAATGATCGACCGGCCCGTGCCCATTCCCGGAACCCAGGGGGCAGGCCGCCGCCATGGCTCCTTGGAGGTACTCGATGGCGCCCTCGACGGCCTGGGGCAACTCCTCTCCGGCGCCCAGACGGGCGGCGATCGCCGACGAAAGAGTGCAGCCGGTGCCGTGCGTCGCCCGGGTATGAAGGCGAGGATGAGTGAACCGGTGCACACGACCTTCTGCAAGCAAAAGATCGACCACTTCGTCGCCCTCTGCGTGGCCGCCCTTGGCGAGCACGGCTTGCCCGTGAGCCGCCAGGGCCGCGGCCGCCCGCGCCCTCTCGCCCTCGCCGGCGACGGCGAGTCCCGTCAAAGCTTCGAGCTCGGGAAGGTTCGGAGTCACCACCGTCGCGAGGGGAAGGAGCTCGGATTTCAGAGCCTCGACCGCGTCCTCGCGCAGCAGCCGGTCGCCGCTCTTGGCCACCATCACGGGATCGAGGACGATGGGAACGCCCGTCCCCGCCAGATGGGACCGCAGGCGCTCCGCCACGATGCGGACGAGCGCGGCGCTCGCCAGCATGCCAATCTTCACGGCGTCGGCGCCGATGTCCTCCAGGACAGCGTCGATCTGCGCCGCCACCATCTCCGGCGGCACTTCGAAGACGGCCCGCACCTCGCGGGTGTTCTGGGCCGTCAGCGCCGTGACGACGCTCATCCCGTAGCCGCCCTGAGCGGCGAAGGTCTTGAGATCCGCCTGGATACCGGCGCCGCCGCCGGAGTCGGAGCCGGCGATGGTGAGGAGACGCGGGCGGCTGGAGATCATCCCGTACGGGTCTGGAGGCGCTGCCGCCGGCTCCAGGCCACCGCGGCGACCGTGAGGAGGATCGCGACGCTAAGCGCCTGCGCCAGCGTGAAGCCGCCGAAGAAGCGGTCGTCCTTGGCGCGCAGGATCTCGATCCCGAACCGCTCCACGGCCAGGAGGGCGAACACCGCCAGCGCCACCATGCCCGGCGGCTCGGGCCGGCGCCGGAACAGCCACAGAGCGAAGCCCCAGATGACGAGCGCGAGGGCCGTCTCGTAGAGCTGCGTGGGGTGCACTCGCATCAGCATGTCGTCGGGGATCGAGGCCGGCACCGCGACGCCGAACATCCGCCGCAGGTTGCCGGCCGTGGTCTCCGGCAGGCCCACGGGGAAAGCTATCGCCCAGGGGAGTGTCGTCGGCCGGCCGTAGTCGTCGCCCACCAGGAAACAGCCGATGCGGCCGATGCCATAGCCCAGGGCGAGGGCCGGCGCCACCGCGTCGGCCAGCGGCCAGACCGGGAGGCGCCGGCGGCGTATCATCCAGACCACGCACAGGAAGCCGGCGATGAAGCCGCCGTACCAGACGAGGCCCGAGCGGTCGAAGAGCAGCCGCCAGTCCATGTTGAGGATGGCGTAGTAGACCTTGGCGCCGAGAATGCCCCCGACGCCCGCGGCGAAGACGAGAGCGCTGGCGTCCTCGTCGTCGCCGATGCCGAGTTGCTTCATCCCCCAGCGGAGTTGGAGATAGCCGGCGAGGAAGGCGAAGACCAGCATCACCCCGAAGGGGCTGACCGAGAAGGAGCCGATGTGGAAAATTTCTTTGATCATGGGGTTGGGGCGCCCTCGCGCCCGGCGAATGGTAGCACGGGGGTGGAATGGCAACAGGGCCTGCCCACCGGGAAGCTCCCCGGGATAGACTAGGCGAGGAGACGACAAGACGAGCATGGCCGAGACCCGAGTGCAGTTCGAAGCGTCGGTGAGCGAAGCGGGCGAGGGCGGCCCCGCGCGGCTCTTCGTCTGGATTCGCCGCTTCCAGGGCGGCGAGGAGCTGACCGGCCGCTACGAGGCCTTCGACGATCTGCCTCGTCTGGACAGCTTCATCTCCCGCCAGGCCGCCGCGGGCGAGGACACTTCCGTGCTGCTGGAGGCCCGGGAGCGCTTCGCGGAGCAACTGGGCGGAGCGGCCTGATCACCGACGCCTGATCCCTGATGATCACCGAGACGACTCTCGAGGCCTTCGCCGCCCTGAAGGCGCTGATCGAGCGCCAGGAGAAGCCCGGGCGCTGGCTCGTGCTGACGCACGACAACCCCGACCCCGACGCCCTCGCCTCCGCCCAGATCCTGGCGCGGGTGCTGCGCCAAGCCTGCCGCCAGAAGGTCACCGTCGCCTATGGCGGCATCATCGGCCGGGCCGAAAACCAGGAGATGGTGAAGAGCCTGCGCCTGCCCTTCAGCCACATCCGCAACCTCAGCTTCAAACGCTACCGGCACTTCGCCCTCGTGGACACCCAGCCGCGCAGCGGCAACAACCAGCTCCCTCTCCGCGTCGTCCCCGATGTCGTGATCGATCATCACCCATTGCGGGCGAACACTCAGGGAGGCCCGTTCTACGACATCCGGCCGAAGTACGGCGCCACCGCCACCCTGCTGGCCGAGTACATGCTGGCTGCAGGCGTGAAGCCCACCCACGCCCTGGCCACGGCGCTGATCTACGCCATCCGCTCCGAGACCCTTGATTTCGCCCGCGAGCACATCGGGCCCGACAAGGCCATCCACGACCTGTTCTTTCCCCTCGCCAACCACCGTCTTCTCGCCCGCATCCAGAGCCCCCGGCTGCCTTTGAGCTACTTTGCCAACCTGCATGACGCCCTGGAGAACCTGGAGTCGGTGGACTCGCTCATCTCGAGCCACCTGGGAGCCGTCGAGCAGCCGGACATCGTGCCGGAGATCGCCGACCTGCTGCTTCGCCTGGAGGGGAAGACGTGGTCGCTCGTCACCGGCTATCACCAGGACCGTCTCTATCTCTCCATCCGCACCACCAACCCGAGAGCCGACGCCGGCAGCCTGATGCGCCGCATCCTCGGCCGGCGCGGCAAGGGCGGCGGCCACGGCATGATCGCCGGCGGCTGGGTCGACGCGAGCAAGATGGCGGCGCCTGCCGAGCGGCGCGAGTTACAGCGGAAGCTGGGGACAAGGCTTGCGAGGGAACTGAAGAAAAATCCGGAGAAGATGGTGCGGCTGGAGTTACGGCGGAAGGAGTGAGCGAGTTCAAGGGGATCTTCGGATCGGCGCAGACCGCTCCTGTCCGAAGATCCGCCCTGGTTGCGATTTTCAATGCTTGCAGATCATTTCTCCAAGGTCTGAATGTCAGTCTCCTTCGCAGACGGCGATGGGGCTCGCGGCGGCCAGCTCGCGGCGAGCTTCAACGAGACGGTCCCGATCTACGTACACCATAGCCCTGGGACCCGGACCCTTTTCGCACTGCACGAACCACGAGATTCCTTCGTCCTCGAGCTGAGCGGTCACGGCCGCGAACACTTCGGCGTCCGTCACCTCTCCCAACGCCACGAACTCCACTTCCTCGACTGACTCGGCATCGGCGCCCAGCTCCTCCATCAACTGCGCCTCGCAATCTCCACAGAGCGAAGTGCCCTCCTCGAACTCCACACCACATACAGGGCAGACCATCGACACCTCCTCCGTTGCCCGGCCGCCGAGTGCCGGCGCCGAGCAAAAACTTTCCAGGTTCATTCCAAGAGTGTCTGAAACTGAAAAGGAGGAGACAGTTGCGTGAGTTTTGAGGCAATGGGAGCTATGTTCAATAGCTGCCCAAAATAGCTTAATACCTAACCCCTGAATCCCCTCAACGGAAAGAGGGCTTGGGCAGGTTCTCTGCGCCGCTCTTCAGGCGCCCGGCGGCGCGGATCCAGGCTTTGTGCTGCCGCTTGAGATAGCGGGGGAGAATTGTGGCGTCGGCCCGGACCTCGGCGAGAAGGCGCTGGGCTTCCTCTCGCTCGCCCTTGCGCAGCAGGAGGCGGGCGAGCCGGACTTGGGCCTCGATGATGGTGCGTCGTTCCAGCAGCTTGCGCAGCACTGGCTCGGCCTCGGCGCCGCGGCCAGCTTCATCGAGACTGCGGGCGAGTTGAAGGGGACCTTCGCCAAGGTGGGAGTCCGGCTCCACTTTCACCAGCTCCTCGAGCAGGGGCACGGCGGCGGCCCAGCGCCCCTGCATCTCCAGCGACTGAGCGAGACCGAAGTTGACGTCCTCCACGGAGCCGCCGTTCGCCTTGGCTTCGCGGAGCAGCTTTTCGGCCTCCTGGGGCTTGCCCAGCGCCAGTGTTTCCTCGCCGGCCTCGGTCAGGATTCCCGGACCCCGCCAGTTGGCGAGCTGCACCTGAAGCTCGCGCAGGCGACGCCGGGCATGGATGCGCCGGGCGGCGACCGGGGACACCATAGCGGCGTTGCGGGCCCCCAGCATCGGGGTGCGCACCACCAGGAAGTAGGCGATGGGCCCCAGGCCGGGGAAGGCCAGGATGATCATGTACCAGTACCAATCCGCGCCCACCCGGACGGCGTCGACCAGGGCGATCACCGCCAGGATCGTCGGCACATAACCGAAACATCCAAAACCCAGACCCAACAGCGAGAAGATCGCGTGCAAGTCGCCCCCCAGCTCAGCGCCGGCCTTCGACGATGCGGACCAGGCTCCGCCGGTCGAGCCGCACCTTCGCCACCGGCTGACCTTCCCTCAGCAGGACGGGGACGACGTCCGTGAACCGCGCCCGCAGCTCCGGCTCAGCGTCCACGTCCCGGGGCGACCAGGACAGCCCGTAGCCCGGCAACACATCGTCGAGCACGGCCGCCATCTCGTCGCAGAGATGGCAGCCGTCGCGGGTGACCAGCTCGTAGACGGCCGGCTGCGGCTTGCGGCGGAAGAGCATCGTCCTATCTTGCACTAGCAGTTGAGTTCGTGACCTCATGGCTGTGACGGATCAGGCTTGGTCTTCCGGCGGCACTAGCGGCTCGATCAGCCGGATCAGCGGTGGGATATGGTCCACGGCGGTTTCCCAGATCTTTGCCATGTCAACCCGGGAGTAGTCATGGACCAAACGATGCCTGAGCCCTACGATCCCATTCCACGGGACTTCTGGATGACCGCTCCGAAAGTCGTCAGAGATCTTCCAGGCTGCTTCGCCGACGATCTGAAGATTTCTTATGACCGCATCTTGAGCCATTCCGTCCTCCCTAAAAGTCTCCCAGGAGAGATCAGCCACATAGCGCAGCACCTTGCGCGCGGCGATCAGGATGTCGAGAAGATACGCGTCGTCACGCCACATAGACCGCTACAAGATCCTGCAAGATCCGCTTGCGCCGGATGTAGTTCTCGCTCTGTTCCACAGCCTTCCGCTCCACCAGATCGACCTCTCGCCCAAGAATCTCCTCAAGCTCCTCCTGCATACCGACCATGTCGAAGAGACTCGGCCGCGCCCCTTGAGCAAACGTGACCAGTACGTCGACATCGCTGTCTGGACGAAAGTCCTCGCGCAGTACCGATCCGAAGAGAGACAGCTCAACGACGTGCCAGCGCCGGCAGAAGCTCTCGATCTCGGCGTCGGGGATATGAATCCTTGGAGAAGCAATCATTGGCCTCACTCCCACTCGATGGTCGCCGGGGGCTTGCTGGTCACATCATAAACCACCCGGTTGACTCCCTTCACTTCATTCACAATGCGGTTCGCGACCCGGCCCAGCAGCTCGTAGGGAAGGTGGCTCCAGTCGGCGGTCATGAAGTCCTGGGTCTCGACGGCGCGGATGGCGATGACGCTTTCGTAGGTGCGGAAGTCGCCCATTACGCCTACGCTCTTGACCGGCAACAGCACGGCGAAGGCCTGGCTCGTCTTCTCGTACCAGCCGCTCTCCCGAAGCTCATGAAGGAAAATCGCGTCCGCCTCCTGAAGCAGGGCCACGCGTTCGGGAGTGACCTCACCCAGGATGCGCACGGCGAGGCCCGGCCCGGGGAACGGGTGGCGGCTGAGGATCTGCTCCGGCAGCCCAAGCTCGCGGCCGAGCTGCCGCACCTCGTCTTTGAACAGGAAGCGCAGCGGCTCGATCAGCTCGAAGCCCAGCTCCGCCGGCAGCCCGCCGACGTTGTGATGGGTTTTGATCACCGCCGAGGGCCCCTTGACCGAGACGGATTCGATCACGTCCGGATAGAGAGTTCCCTGCGCCAGCCAGCGCGCGCCTTCGATCGCTTTCGCCTCGTCTTTGAAGACGTCGATGAACACGCGGCCAATGATCTTCCGCTTGCGCTCCGGGTCCTCGACGCCCGCCAGCTCCGAGAGGAAACGCCGGCCGGCGTCCACGGCTCGAATGGGAATCCCCAGGCCGTCGCGCAGGCTGTGGAGGACCTGGGTCGCCTCGTCCTTGCGCAGCACCCCCGTGTCCACGAAGACGGCGGTCGAGCGCTCTCCCACCGCCAGCTTGAGAAGAGCCGCCACCACCGAGGAATCGACGCCGCCCGAGAGAGCGCAGATCACTCTGCCCTCCCCCACCTGGCCGCGGATCGTCGCCACCGCCTCCTCCAGATAGGAGGCCATCCGCCAGTCGCCGCGGGCGCCGCAGACGCCGAAGAGGAAGTTGCGTAGGATTTCGCCACCCGCAACCGTGTGAGCCACCTCGGGATGGAACTGGATGCCATAGATCCGCCGCTGCTCGTTTTCGAAGGCCACGATGGGCGCATTGCGGGTGGTGGCCGACGCGCGGAAGCCCGGTGGCACGCCGTTCACCCGGTCGCCATGGCTCATCCACACCGTCTGCTCCGCGGCGAGCCCGTCGAACAGGCGCCCGGGCTCGCTGATGGTGATCTCGGCCCGGCCGTACTCACGCTGCTGCGAGCCCTCGACGCTGCCGCCCAGGAGGTGGGCCATGATCTGCATGCCGTAGCAAATGCCGAGCGCCGGCAACTCCAGCTCGAAGAGCCGCGGGTCCGCCAGCGCCGCGCCCTCCTCGTAGACGCTCTGCGGGCCGCCCGACAGGATGACGCCGATGGGCTGCCTGCGGCGGATCTCTTCGAGCGGCAGATCGAACGGGTGAACCTCGCAATAGACCCGGTTCTCGCGCACCCGCCGAGCGATCAACTGGGTGAACTGACTGCCGAAGTCGAGGATCAGGACGGTCTGATGAAGGCTCATAGCTCGGTCTCCGCTTTCAGCTCGCGCGTCATCAGCTCCTCGACGGCCTTGCGCGCGTTCTTGCCCTCGTGCATGACGGCCACCATCTGCTGCGTGATGGGCATCTCGACTCCCCGCTGGGAGGCCAGGCGGGCGACGGCGATGGAGTTGCGAATCCCTTCCGCCACCATGTGAGTACCGCCAGTGATCTCCGCCAGGGTCTTGCCGGCGGCCAGCTCGAGGCCGGTGTGGCGGTTTCGCGAGAGGCCGCCGGTGCAGGTGAGCACGAGGTCGCCCAGACCCGCGAGGCCTGCGAAGGTGCGGGGCTCGCCGACGCAGGCAATGCCCAGCCGGGTGATCTCGTGCAGGCCGCGGGTGATCAGCGCCGCCAGAGTGTTGTGCCCGAGCCCGAGGCCGGAAACGGTACCGGCGGCGATGGCGATGACGTTCTTGGCCGTTCCCCCAAGCTCGACGCCCACGACGTCGGACGAGGAGTAGAGGCGCATGTAGGGGGTCGCGAGGCACTCGCGCACGTCGGTGGCAAAGTCAGCATCCTCCGAGGCGATGACGGCGGCGCTCGGCGAGTTGCGGGCAAGCTCGGCGGCGAACGTGGGGCCGGAGAGGACCGAAAACCGGATCTCCCGGCCGGCGGCTTTTCCTTCCTGAGAGGCCACCTGGCTCATGCGCGCCAGGGTCTCCATCTCAATCCCTTTAGTGGCCGAGACCAGGGGCATCGGCTTTCCCCCAGGATACAGGCGCAGGAACTGGCGCAGCACCTCGCGGAATCCGTGCGAGGGGACGACGACGAGCAGAAACTCGCTGTCGACCAGCGCTTCCATCTCCGCCGTGGGCTCCAGCCGCCGCGGCAGCTCGACACCGGAGAGATATTCGGCGTTGGCGCGCTCGGCGGCCATCCGAGCCGCCAGCTCCGGGTCCCGCGCCCACAACTTTACCCGGTGGCCTCCGGTGCCGGCCAAGTGCACGGCGAGAGCCGTGCCGAATGAGCCCGCGCCGAGCACTCCGATCCGCCTTTCGGTTCCGTTCAACGTCTCACTCCTCCGGCCGGCTGAGGCCGAGCCTCCGCCAGCCGGGGCTCGGTGCCGTCCCGCAGCCGCCGGAGGTTGCCCGCATGGCGAACGATAATTAGAAGGGCAATCAAGGCCGCGGAGCCAAACAGCCACCGGCCGCCGTAATCCGACCAGCCCAGGCGGTGGCACGCCCAGGCGAGGAACGGAAAGGCCGCCGCGGTGACGATCGAACCCATGGAGACGTAGCGCCTCCACGCCACCACGGCGACGAAGAGCACGATTCCCAGAGCCATGGCCACCGGCGCCAGAGCCCCCAGAGCCCCCGCCGAGGTCGCCACTCCCTTGCCGCCGCGGAAGCCGAAAAAGATCGGGTAGACGTGGCCTACGACCACCGCCACGGCGGCGCTGCCCACGACGCCCGGCGGCGCGTCGAGGATGCGGGGAACGACCACCGCCGTCACTCCCTTGATGATGTCCAACACCAGCACGGCGACGCCCGCCTTCCGGCCGGCGGCGCGCAGGGCGTTGGTCGCCCCGGCATTACCGCTGCCCACCGAACGCACGTCGAGCCCCTGAATCAGCTTGACGATCACGACGCTGAAGGAGACCGAGCCCAGCAGATACGCGCCGGCGACCAGGGAGAGGGAGAGCCCGGTGCTCAAGCCTCCTCCTCCGGATAGTCCTCTTCCAGTGGGAAGACCTCGACCTCGCGGTACCGCGCGCCTTTCGGGGAGAGCTTGCTCTCGAACAGCACCCCGCGATGCGCCACGAACGGCGGCCCCACGGAGCCGGTGAAGGCGTTGGTGAACTTCTCGATGGAGTCCCGCCGCCACGGATCGGAGCAGCGCGCCAGGGTGACGTGCGGATGATAGGCCCGCTCCTCCGGCTCGAAACCCAGGGCCTCGACCGCCGCCTGTGCGACGTCCGCCTGGAGCGTCAACAGCTCGGGAGGCGAGTCGACGCCCACCCAGGCCACCCGCGCCGGCCGACCCGGCGGAAAAGTGCCGCCACCTTCGAGCCGCAAGGGAAGGGGAGAGAAGCGGGCGAAGACCTGCCTCAGCTTCGAGGCCAGCCCCGGGACGCCCGCTTCATCCGTCTCGCCGAGGAACAGGAGAGTCAGATGAAGGACGTCCAGATCCACCCAGCGCGCCCGCGGCAGCCGGTCGCGCAGACCCTCCACACGGCGGCGCACCTCGCGCCGGGACGGCTCGGGGACCTCGAGGGCGACGAAGAGCCTCATGGAGTCGGCGTCCGCTCCGCGGTGGCGGCACTCGAAAGAGACGCAGCCAACAGCCGGCGGCGCAGCATCTCCAGCGCGATCTGGGCCGAGAACTGGCGAATCCGTTCGCGGTCGCCGGGCAACCGGAGCCGCCGGTGTTCGACCTCGCCATCCCTCGGGCCGGCGACGGCGACGTGGACGGTGCCCACGGGCTTCTCGGGCGTGCCGCCGCCGGGGCCGGAGACGCCGGTGATGCCCACTCCCCAGTCGCTCCCGAGGTGGGTGCGCACCCCTTCGGCCATCGCCCGCGCTACCGGCTCAGAGACCGCGCCGTGCTCGGCGAGCATCGCGGCCGGCACACCCACCAGCTTCGTCTTGAGCTCGTTGCTATAGGTGACGGCACCACCCAGGAAGTAGTCGCTGCTGCCCGCGATGCTGGTGACGCGTTGCGAGAGCAGGCCGCCGGTGCACGACTCGGCAGCGGTCAAGGTGGTGCCGGCAGCGCGCAGCAGGTTGCCCACCACGCTCTCCAGCGTGTCCTCCTCGCGGATGGTGTAGACGGCGTCCCCCGCCAGCTCGGCGAGGCGGGCGACCATGGCCTGAAGCCGAGCCCGGCGTTCGGGCTCGGGTCCCTCGGCCGTGGCCTGGAGGCGGATCTCTCCGACGCTGGCCAGGATGGTGATCGCCTCACGGCCAAACTCTTCGTAAGCCGGCGCGATGCGCTCCTCCACCACCGATTCGGGCAGGCCGGCGATCTTGAGTACCGCCGTCTCGCGGGCGACGCCGCCGGAGCGGGCCGCGAGCCACGGTTCCAGGGCCGTCACCATGAGCCCTTCGAGCTCGTTGGGGACACCGGGAAAAAGGAACAGGGTGCAGCCGCCGCTCTCCAGACGAAGACCCGGCGCCGTACCCCGCAGATTGGTGAGGATCTCCGCCCCGTCCACCACCTGCGCCTGCCTGCGATTGACCTCGGGCATGCGCCAGCCTAGCGCCCGGAAACGCTGCTCCAGGGAAGCCAGAACCTCGTCGTCCTGGTAGAGGGACCGGCCGAGAGCGGCGGCTACGGCCTCCCGCGTCACGTCGTCCGCCGTGGGACCGAGGCCGCCGGTAACGAGGACCAGGTCCACCCGATCCACAAGGCTCCGCAGCTCGCTGGCGACCTCCTCCTCCGAGTCGCCGATCACCGCCTTGCGCCGCAGCTCGACGCCATAGCGCGACAGCAGAGCGGTCAGGCGTAGAGAGTTGGTGTCCAGCCGGTCGGTGCCCAGCAGCTCCGACCCCACGGCGAGAATGGCGGCCCTCATGCCGGGATGATAGCGCAGGGCGTCAGGCGCAAGTTTCAGAATAGCCGGGTGGGGATCAACGGCGGCGGCGTCCCTTCGTCCGCCACCGTGAAGCAGCCGGCGAAGAGCGCAACCAGCCCCTCGTCCTCCTGCCGCAGGTAGACGCGGGCGATCTCGTCCCCCTCCCGCACCTCCTGGCCGAGGCGGATTTTCGTCTCGAGCGAAATCCCGAAGTCGATGGCGTCCTCCGGCCGGGTCCGCCCACCTCCGGCTTCCACCAGCAGAAGGCCGAGCTGGCGCACGTCCACCGTGGCGAGGAGTCCCGGCCGCTTGGCGAGGAGAGGCTTCTCCACCGGCGCCAGGGGAAACTGCGGCAGCTTCAGCCAAGCCGGGTCCGCGCCCTGGAGGGCTGCCCACTGCTCGCAACGTTCGCGGGCTCGCCCGGAGGCAATGGCCTCTTCCATGTCCTGCCTGCTGACGGGATGGCCGACCAGGCGGGAGCCTTCCTCCCCGAGGGCGAAGGTGACCTCCATCAGATCCTCGGCCCCTTCGCCGGCGAGGCAGTCGAAGGTCTCCATCACCTCCGCGGTATGGCCGGACCAGCGACCCAGGGGCTGGCTCATGTCCGTCACCAGGGCCGAGGTGGGCGTGCCCAGGGCGCGGGCCGTCTCCACCAGACCGCGGGCCAACTCCACCGAGCGGTCCAGCTCCGTGAGGAAGGCGCCGTTGCCCGTTTTGACGTCGAAGACGACGGCCGCCGCCCCCGTGGCGAGCTTCTTGGCCAGGATGCTGGCGATGATCAAAGGAGTGGAATCGACGGTGGCGGTGGTGTCGCGCAGGGCGTAGAGGCGGCGGTCGGCGGGAGCGATCTCTGCCGTGGCGCCACCGATGGCGAGGCCGCAACGGGCCAGCAGCTTGAGGCAGCGGGCGCGGTCGAGCTCGAGGCTCATCCCCGGAATGCTCTCCAGCTTGTCCATCGTGCCGCCGGTATGGCCGAGGCTGCGGCCGGTCAGCATGGCGACCGGCACTCCGCAGCTTGCCAGGAGTGGACCGAGGATCAGCGACACCTTGTCGCCCACCCCGCCCGTGGAGTGCTTGTCGCAGAGCCCCGGCACGTCGCGTGCGAGCTCCCAGCGCTCTCCCGATTCCAGCATGGCGAGCGTCAGCGCCCGGGTCTCTTCAGGGTCCAGGCCGTGGATGGCGGCGGCCATGAGGAAGGCCGCGAGCTGCCCCTCGCTCCAGGAGCCGCCGGCGGCGCCTTGCGCCACCGAACGAATCTCCTCGTCCGTCAAGCGCATCCCGGCACGCTTGCGCTCCAGGATGCGGTACGGCAAAGCCATGATTCAGGCGGCGCGGGAACCGGCTTACGGTCAGCCGGGGAAGCCTGGAATGCCCTGGAGCCCGCCGGGCGGCGAGCCGGCGGCGGCGCGTGCCGGATCGAGCGCCGTCACCTTCTGCTGCGCTTCCTGGCGGTAGGGGGACTGCGGAAACTCGTCGAGGATCCGCTGATAGGACTGTGCCGCCTCCTGCGGGCGCTTGAGCTGCTCCAGAGTGGCGCCGAGCTCGCGCAGCAGAACGTCCTGCGGCACCGGCGTGTCGCCCTTCTCCAGCATGGCGCGCAGCTCCTTGACCACGGTCTCGCCCTTGCCCTGCTCACGGTCGAGATGGATGAGGTTCAGCCGTGCTTCGGCGCCCAGCATGTGCTTCGGGTGGGCGTCGACGAAGTCCTGCCAGATCTTGCGGGCCTCGGCGAGCTTTCCCTCCTCGGAGGCGATCTGGCCCAGGTAGAGGTTGGCGATATCGGCGGCGTCCGTGGAGCCGTAGTCGTCACGGACCTTCTGCAGCGCCTTCTTGGCCGCGGCCCGATGCGCCTCCTCGGTGGCGAAGCTCGGCGTCGTGGGGTCGGTGGGCTTGGCGCCGGTGGTCACCACGGGGGCCTGATAGACCTTCACCGCCTTGGCCAGGGCCCGTCCGGCGGCCTGCGAATGGTTGGAGCGCCAATAGGAAATCCCGACACCGATGGCCACCAGGACCAGGACGCCGACCACCGCGTAGACGATGGTCATGACATGGCTCTCGGCGTACTCCACCCCTCGGCCCAGGGCCGAGGTGAAGTCGTCGCGCTTGATCTCCTTACGGGTCAGACGTTGATTCATCGACAAAACTCCCACAAGAAAACGATCTAGGGAAAAAGGGCCCGAGCTAAGGATGTGCGGCCGGGACGTGCCCGGAGCGCACCTAGGGCCACGCTGCCCCACCGGCCGAGACGGGGGATGATAGCAGGAGAACCCTACCAGCGCCACGGGAAGCCGAGCAGGAGGAAGCTGGCAGCCTACGCGGACCACGGGCGGTTGACCCAACTTCCACGGTTTACCCGAGTGTCCCCCGCTCTGATACCAGCTTCTCTCCTCAGCTTTTGCTCCAGAGTTGTAACGATCCGCTGTCGCCCGACGCCTGAAGAGTCCAAGGGGATAGGGTCTCCTGAGTTTCAATTTAGAGATCTCATTAACGGTATGTCTGGTCGACAGGGCGAGCTTCGCGGGGAGTGTCGGGCGATCGTGTTCAGCTCGGAGGGCCGTATCGCCGCTCCGCCGTTGCGGAAGGCCATGCATGCCAGGGGCTGGGCCCTCGTCGAGGCGGCCAGCGAGCGGGAGCTTCTCGCCCTCGCCCGGGAGACGGCGCCCAGCCTGATCGCCATCCAGTCCGCAGCTCCGCGAGAAGGGGCACTGGCGGCCCTCGCCCGCACCCTGCGCTCGTCGGTCTCCCGCGTGCCGCTCCTGCTGGTTACCGGGTCGTGCCCGGGTGAGCTCGCCATCGCGGCGATGCGCGCCGGTTTCAACGACGTGCTGCTGGACTGCTGCAGTGAGCGCGACGCCGCCGAGGCCTTGGCCCGTCTGGTCCAGGAAGTGGCGCCCTGCCCCACCGAGCCGCTGATCTCCGGGGATACGCTGGTCGGCGGCAGCCGTGCGGTCGAGCAACTCCGCCACTCGATCCAGCGCGTGGCCGCGACGGACAGCAACGTTCTCATCACCGGCGAGACCGGCACCGGCAAGGAGCTCACCGCGGAGCTGATCCACCGCAACAGCCGCCGGCGGGAGAAGCCCTTCGTTTCCATCAACTGCGCCGCGATCCCCGACGGTCTGCTGGAGAGCGAGCTGTTCGGCTACGAGCGCGGCGCCTTCACCGGCGCCCACGCCGCCCGCGAGGGGAAGCTCCAGTACGCTCAAGGGGGGACGCTGTTCCTGGACGAGGTGGGCGACATGAACCTCTATGCCCAGGCGAAGATCCTTCGCGCCATCGAGAGCCGCAAGGTCCAGCGCCTCGGTGGGCATCGGGAGATCGCGATCAACATCCGCATCATCGCCGCCACCAATCACAACCTGGAGCAGCTCACCTCGCAGCAGAAGTTCCGCCAGGACCTCTACTTCCGGCTCAACGTCGCCCGTATTCCGCTGCCGCCGCTGCGCGATCACAAGGAGGATCTCCCGGCGCTCGTCGAGCATCTGCTGGAGGAGTTGACGCCGCGGCTCGACCGGGGCGTCGAAGGGGCCGATCCGAGCTTCCTCGAACCGCTGCTGGGCTACGACTGGCCGGGCAACGTCCGCGAGCTGCGCAACGTCATCGAAGCGACCCTCGTCTTCTGCACCGCCGAGCGCCTCACGGCCCGCGATCTGCCACCCTACTTCCGGGCTCTCTTCGCCGGCGCGGCGCGGACCCGAGATTCCGAACGCGAGACGATCGTGGCGGCGCTGCAGGCGACGTCGTGGAACCGCAGCGAAACGGCCCGCCGGCTCGGTTGCTCCCGCATGACCCTCTATCGCAAGATGGTCAAGTACGACCTCCTCTCCAGCGGCGAGATCGAGGAGGACGAAGTACGCGACCTCCCCGCCGGGGCGTAACAGAGGACCGTAACAACACCTGTAACACGTTACACCTCCCGCTCCTCCACTCGCTTTCCAACTCGTTGAAAATAAAGGCTGGCCGCTCGCAGGGGCGGTGGCAGGGGTCTTGAACCCTATCGGCGCACCATGGACTGGCCGATACGCTCGACGCCGCGGTTGGAGATTGGGTAGATGGCAAGTCCCTATGCCATCGCCGCGGTGGGGAAGGCGATCCTGGCGCTGCTCGCCGGAGCCTGCCCGAAGCCGGAGTTCGCGGGTGCCGAGTTCGAGCTCTATCAGGCGAAGAACTTCCTCTCGCCGATGGAAGAGGGAATCGCCCTCTACCTGCACCGGGTGACTCCGGCCAACAACATCCGCAACATGCCGCCGCGGATCGCGCCCGACGGCCGGCGCTATCGTCCGTCCTTGCCCATCGACATCCACTTTCTCCTCATCCCATATGCCCGCGATGCGTTCAAGCAACAACGCCTGCTCGGCTGGGCGATACGGGCGATCGAGGACACGCCGATCCTTGCCGACGGCTTCCTCAATCAATACGGACCCGAGCCCGACACGTTCCGTCCCGGCGAGTGCGTCGACACGATCATGGAGACGATCGTGTATCAGGATCTCGGCGCGGTCTGGGACGTGGCGAAGCCCAACATCCAGCCGGCCGTCCCCTACGTCGTCCGCATGCTCCAGCTCGACTCGCAACTCGAGATGAGCGAGGCCGGCCTGGTGCAGACGCGCGTCTTCGGCGCCGGAAAGGTGGCCGAGCCGTGACCAGCGTCGCCGTCCTCGAATGGATCACGATCGTGACGCCGCTCGCGGTGCGTTTCCGCGACGAGTCGACTCTGGGATTCTTCTCGGACGATCTCTCGGTCACGGTTTACCCGCAGGGCAATCCCGAGCTGAGGACGAACGGAGTGGTCAACCGCTCCGGCCTCTTCGTCTTCCGCAACCTGCCCGGCCTGCGCGACGTCGAGCGTGGCAGCGGGGACGCCGATTTCTGGGCAGCGCATCCGCCGCAGCTCGACTTCGTGCTCGAGGTGCGCGACACCGCCGGCCGCTTCCTCCCCGAATCGATGCGGATCAAGCTCCCCCAGCGGCATCCGCTGGGTTTGGGGATCGGCTCTCCCATCGCCTCTCCACCGGTCGTTCAAACCGGCGGCGACACGGCGTTCCTGCCGCTCTACTCGGCCGCCTCGCGCCCGGCGCCCGAGGGAATGGCGGTGCTGCGTACGGAGCTGTGGGACGCGGTCAACAGCGAGCCCGCGGCCTGGGCAATGGTCGAAGCCAAGGCAGGAGAGCGCACGGTCGCCGGCCTCGCCGACGCCGATGGGCGGGTCATGCTGCCGCTGCCCTACCCCAAGCCGGTGGTGGCTCTCGGCTCGCCGCTGGGCTCACCGCCCGTGGGGGGCGGACCGATCACTCAGCAGTCGTGGCCCGTGACGTTCACCGTGAGATACCGCCGGCGCACGCCGGCTCCCGGGGTCCCGGACCTCGTCGACATCCTCACGCAGCCGGCGGTGACGGCGTGGCAGGAGACGTCGCAGACGACCGTATGGACGAGCGCAACGCTGGGCTATGGCCGCGAGCTCGTCCTCGCTTCGCGCGGGTCGTCGACGCTGCTGATTACTTCTTGACCGAAACGAGGAGAATGGAATGCCAGAATATCTAGCTCCAGGCGTCTACGTCGAAGAGGTCTCCTTTCGATCGAAATCGATCGAGGGCGTCAGCACGACCACCACAGGATTCGTCGGTCCGACGCGCTACGGACCGGCCGATATCACACCGGACGTGATCACCAGCCTGGTCGAGTACGAGCGCACGTACGGCGACCGGCAGCCGTTGCAGCTCGGCGCGGACACGCTCCCTAACTACATGTGGCACGCCGTGCGCGCCTTCTTCGAGAACGGCGGCAAGCGGCTCTACATCGCCCGTGCCTATAAACCGTCCTCTGGGGATGTCCTGGCTCTCGACAAGCCCAAGCTGACGGACAGCCCCGACGCCGTGCCACCAGGCTTCGCCAAGGGCAGCATCGGCCAGATCCGCGTCTATGCCCGTTTTCCGGGAGTCGCGGGAAACATGCAGGTGCGGATTACGCTGACGGCGGGCGCCAACGTCCTTGTGCCGGACAACGGAAAGCCGGCGTTGCGCGGCGTCTACGAGAACGACCTGGTCCTGTTGACGGAGGCAGCGACCAGTCCGCTTTCAAGCCCGCTCGCGGACCCCTTCGCGATTGCCGTTCCCTACATCAAGGACGGCGCGCAGACGTGGCGCTTCCGCCGCTCCGGCGACTCACCGGCCGGTGCACGCGAGCTCTCGGCGCTCGACCCCGCAACGGCTCAAATCCGCATCGTGACGGCCACGGTCACGGTGTTTCCCGCCGATCCATCCGCGCCGAGTCTGGTCTATGCGGGCCTGGCTCTCGACCCGAGTCACCGGCGAGGCGGCGCTCCGGACTCGATCCAGAGTCAGTTCGACATCGACCAGCCGAGCCTCGGCCGTGCCCGCAGCCTTCCGATCGCCATGCTCTTCGGCAACCTCGCCAACGCCGACGGGGTCGCCGTCGTCAAGGAGATCCTGTCCCTCAAGACGTCGATCCTGACGTCCCTCCTCGACCCCAAATCGATCGATCCCGACCGCTCCTTGCCAGTCTCGCTGAACGGCGGCGACGACGGCAAGCTGCCGGACGTCGGCGACTACGAGGGGATCGGCGGCGAGCCGGATTCGAAAGAGAAGAGCGGGCTCACCGCCTTCGAGGACATCGACGACATCTCGATCGTCGCCGCCCCGGGATCGACGGCGAATTACAACACGAATCCATCCGGTGTCCAGGCAATCCTGGGGGCGCTGATCGTCCACTGCACGAATATGCGCTACCGCATCGCCGTGCTCGACTCTGGCGATAAGCAGACCGTCGCCGACGTCCGCGACATGCGGGCCAAGCTCGACTCGACCTACGGCGCGCTCTACTACCCCTGGATCACGATCATCGATCCGCTCACCGGCAACGAGCTCAACGTGCCGCCGAGCGGCGCGGTCTGCGGCATCTACGCCCGCAACGACATCAACCGCGGCGTCTACAAGGCGCCGGCCAACGAGGTCGTCGAGACCGCGATCAACCTGGAGAAGATCCTCAACAAGGCACAGCAGGACATCCTCAACCCGCTCGGCGTCAACTGCTTCCGTTCGTTCGAGGGACGCGGCTTCCGGCTGTGGGGCGCGCGCACCATCAGCTCGGACCCGGAGTGGAAATACGTCAACCTCCGCCGCTACTTCGCCTACCTCGAGCACTCGATCGACAAGGGGACGCAGTGGGCGGTGTTCGAGCCCAACGGCGAGCTGCTGTGGGGCAACCTGCGCCGCACGATCGCCGATTTCCTCCTCAACGAGTGGCAGAACGGCGCGCTCCTCGGCGACAAGCCGGAGAACGCCTACTTCGTGAAATGTGACCGCTCGACGATGACGCAGAACGACCTCGACAACGGCCGCCTGGTCTGCCTCGTCGGCGTCGCCGCACTGCGGCCGGCCGAATACGTGATCATTCGCATCGGGCAGTGGACCGCCGACCGGAAGGTCTAGGAGAGATAAGCGATGGCAACGTTCCGCGAACGCCCCTACGTACAGTTCAATTTTCTCGTCGACCTCGGCAACGGCAACACCAACGGGCCGCAGGCCGGCTTTCAGGAGATCAGCGGCATCGGCATGGAGGTCACGGTCTCCGAGTACCGCGCCGGCAATCACAAGGAGAACTCGGTGATGAAGATCACCGGGATGAACAAGTCGACCGACATCACCATGAAGCGCGGCGTGATCGGCAGTCTCGACCTCTACAGTTGGCTCAACCAGATCCGCAACGGCGATCAAAACGCGATGCGCACGGTGACGATCCAGCTCCTGAGCGAGGATCACACCACGGTCGTCCAGACCTGGAAGCTCAACCGCGCCCGCATCACCAAGCACACCAGCGGACCACTCAACGCCAAGGGCACCGACGTCGCGCTCGAAGAGCTCGTCGTGGCCTATGAGCGTCTCGAGATGGAGTAGATCCGCATGGCTCTCACGCGTCCACTGCCGGGGATTCGGTTCGAGGCCCAGGCGCCGCCCCCGGGCGACGTCCTGTCTCGCATGGACATCCCCGCGTTCGTCGGCTTCGCCGCATCGGGCCCGATCCACCAGCCCGTCGCGGTGGAGGACGTGGCCACGTTCGAAACGATCTTCGGCGCCACTCTGCCGCTCGTGCGCGAGCCAGGAACGAACGCCATCATCGAGGCCTATCTCGCCCCGGCGGTGCGCGCGTTCTTCCGCAACGGCGGGCGGCGCTGCTGGATCGTCCGGGTGGCGCGCGAGGCGGACCCGGGCTCCGGCACCGCTCTCGAACAGGCGGGCCTGGCGAAATTCGACGCCGATCTCTTCCTCGATCCGGGGTTGCGTGATGCCACGGTTCGCGATCTGCTCGACCGCGCCGACTTCATCCGCTACCAGAGCTCGGACGCCCGGCCGCTCACGGGCATCCACGCCGCTCTCGGCATCGACGAAGCGACCCTGATCGCCGTGCCCGACGCGGTGCATCGCGGCTGGCTCCGCGCCGGCGCCGCTCCTTTGGCGTCGCCACCCGCCTCCTCGCCGCTCGATCATCCGGAGTGGTGGCGCTGGCTCGATTGCAAGGATCCCAAGCCGCCGGCGGCCGGCACGACCCTCGGCGGCGGCGGTTTCATCGATTGCGACGTCGTCGCGCCGGTCGAGATCCCGCTGCTCACGGCAATGGCGCCGGCGGATGGAACGTACGGTCTCTCCTGGACGCCGGCCGGTTCGGCCGACATCCTCCAGGAGGCGACCCGCCCCGACTTCTCCGACGCCGCCGACATCGCCACCGGCACGCTCGGGCAAGTGACGATCTACGGCCGCGACGCCGGAGACTTCTACTACCGTGTCCGCCGTCGGCGCGGCACGCGCACCAGCGACTGGTCGAACGGCGTCGGCGTCCACGTCGCCGCGGCGGCAGGCTGGACGAGCATCGCCCCCGCCGACTATCTCGATCAGACGCTCGTGGCCGTGCACACCGCGCTGGTGACGATGTGCGCCGCCCGCGGCGACCTCGTGGGCATCCTCTCGCTGCCCATGCACTACGACGAGCGGAATGCCATCACGCACACCACGAAGCTGGCCCTGGATTCGCGCGTGCTCAGCTACGGCGCGCTCTGGCACCCATGGCTCATCCTGCGCGACGGCCCGGATGGTGATACGGCGCCGCTCAAGGCGACGCCGCCCGACGGGGCCACCGCGGGAGTGCTCGCCGCCCGCGCCCTCGGCCGTGGCGCCTGGATCGCACCGGCCAACGAGCCGTTGCGTGGCCCGGTCGCGCTGATCCCGTCGATTGGGGTCGCGATGCGGCAGGCGCTGCAGGACGCCGCCGTCAACCTGATCCGCCAGGAGCCCGGAGGCTTCGTCTGCCTCGACGCCGACACGCTCAGCCCCGACGACGAGGTGCGCCCGCTCAACGTCCGCAGGCTGATCGCGCTGGTGCGCCGCGCCGCGCTGCGGGTGGGCAACGACTACGCCTTCGAGCCGAACGACGGCGCCGCCCGGCGCGCCGTGCGGCGCGCCTTCGAGTCGATGCTCGAGACGTTGTACTTCCGCGGCGCGTTCGCCGGGCGCACCGAGCAGTCCTCGTTCCAGGTGGTCACCGACGACTCGCTCAACACTCCGAGCTCGATCGACGCCGGGCGGTTGATCGCCGAGATCCGCATCGCGCCGTCGCGGCCGCTGTCGTTCCTCACCCTCCGGCTGGTGCAGGCCGGCGACGCCGCGGTCCTCCAGGAGGGGGCGCCATGAGCGTCTATCCGTTCACCGCCTACAACTTCTCGGTCGAGATTGATGTCCCCGGCATCTCGCCGAAGCTCTGCGAGGCCGCCTTCTCCGAGTGCGACGGCCTGGAGATGACGATGGACGTGAAGACCATCCGCGAGGGCGGCAACAATACGCGCCAGATCCGCCTCGCCGGCGCCGTCAACTATGGGCCGGTGACGCTCAAACGGGGCATGACCGCGAGCTTCGACCTCTGGGACTGGTTCGACGCCCAGCAGCAGGCCACGCCGCACCAGTTGCGCAGCGACTTCCGCGGCGAGGCGAAGATCGTCCTGCTCTCGTCCGACCGCCAGGAGCAAGCCCGCTTCATCCTCAGGAAATGCCTGCTCACCAAGCTCAAGGCGCCGGCCCTCAACGCCAAGGACGGCATCGTCGCCATCGAGGAGATGCAGCTCACCTACGAGTCGCTGACGTTGCAGCGGCCGGGAGGCGGCAATGCCTGAGCTGGCGAAAGCGGAGCTGCGTGAGCTCGACGCGAATCAGAAGCCGATCAACGGGGCCGAGCCGACGAAGGTCCAGTTCAACCCGGACACGCTCAAGATCACCTACGCGAACCAGATCAAGGATCCGCAAGGCTCCGGCGACCAGAGCGGATCGCAGGCGAGGCAGTTCGTCGGCGCCGGAACGACCAAGCTGGCGGTGCAGCTCTATTTCGACGTCACCCAGGATCTCGGCCAGGGCCTGCCCGACGTGGACGATGTCCGCAAGCTGACGCAGCGCGTCGCCTACTTCATCACTCCGCTGGGCGACCCGCTGAGCCAGCCGAAGACTTTCAAGCCGCCGATGACCCGCTTCACCTGGGGCACGTTCCAGTTCGACGGCATCGTCGAGGCGATGGAGGAAACTCTCGAGCTCTTCTCCCTCGAAGGCATCCCGCTGCGCGCCTCGGTGACGATGACGATCTCGCAGCAGAAGATCACCACCTTCCAAATCATCGCCCTGCCACCGGGCGCGCAGCGAGGCGACCGCCCCCTCGCCGGCACGCAACCCCAGACCGCCGCACCGCAGGGCTCCAACCTGCAATCGATGGCCGCCGCGCAGCCGGGCGGGGCCGGCGGTAGGGACTGGCAATCGATCGCCGCCGCAAACGGCATCGAAAATCCACGCATCCTGGAGCCCGGCCGGCTCATCGACTTCAACCTCAAGGCCCCGGTCCAGACCGGGTAGGAGCAACCCATGGCGACGGTGATCAACGAAGTGACGATCGAGCCGAAGACGATGCCGCCCGGCGATCCAGCGGCCGGAGGCGCGGGCGATGGCGGCTATGGCGGGCAGATTCCGCCCGACCTGCAATGCGAGCTCGAAAAGCTCGCGCGGCTGTCGCGGGAACGCGCGGCGAGACTCTTGGCCTATTGAGGCGCTTTCGGAGAACGACCATGGCGGACAACGGCTCCACCGGCTTGAGAGCGACCCGGCCCAGGATCTTCGTGGCCGGCAAGGAGGACACCGGCCTCTCGCAGGCGCTGCTGAAGATGTCCGTGCGCGAGACCGTGCACGGCCTCTACTCGGCGGAGATGCGCATCGGCAACTGGGGACCGAAAAACAATTCGGTCGGTTTCCTCTACTTCGACCGCAAGAAGCTCGATTTCGGTAAGGCCGTGCAGCTCAAGCTCGACGACGACCTCCTCTTCGACGGCCGCATCTCGGCGCTCGAAGCCGATTTCGGCGAGGGGCGCCCGCCGGAGCTGGCGATCCTGCTCGAGGACCGTTTTCAGGACCTGCGGATGACCCGCCGCACCCGCACCTTCAACGATTCGAGCGACGCGGACGTCATCCGCCGCGTGGCGGGCGATCACGGTCTCCAGGCCAACGTCGACGTGCAGGGGCCGGCGCACAAGGTGCTGGCGCAGGTGAATCAGAGCGACCTCGCCTTCCTGCGCGAGCGCGCCCGCTCGGCGGGGGCGGAGCTGTGGGTCGACGGCGGCAACCTCTACGCGAAGCCGCGCACGGCGCGCAACGGCGCGGCGATCAAGCTCAAGTACGGCGCCGATCTGCGCGAGCTCACCCTCCTCGCCGACCTCGCCCACCAGCGCACGAGCGTCGACGTCTCGGGCTGGGACGTGAAAGGCAAGAAGGCCATCCGCCAGCAGGCGGACGAGGCGGCCATCCGCAACGAGCTGGGAAGCGATTCGAGCGGCTCCAAAATCCTTGGGGCAGCCTTCGGCCAGCGCAAAGAATCGATCGCTCACACGGTGCCGCTGACGGCGGACGAGGCCCGCGTCCAGGCGGAGGCGCGGTTCCGCGACTCGGCGCGGCGGTTCCTCGTCGGCCGCGGCCTGGCGCAGCCCAACGCCAAGCTGCGCGTCGGCACCTGGATCGAGCTCGACGGCCTGAGCACGCTCTTCAATGGCAAGTACTACCTGGCCGAGGTGCATCACAGTTTCGACGGTACGGACGGGTTCCGCAGCGAGCTCACCGTCGAGCGTCCGGGCCTGGGGAAAAGCGAATGAACGGGCTCGAGCTCCTCATGCACACCGGCGCCATGGCCGGCCCGGCCACGCACAGCCACTGGTACGGCGTCTATCCGGCGCTGGTCAGCGACATCAAGGATCCCGAATCGACCGGCCGCGTGAAGATCACTCTTCCCTGGTCGCCGGACAACGGCGGCGAGCGCTACGAGGTGTGGGCCCGCGTCGCCACGTTGATGGGCGGCAGCAACCGCGGTAGCTGGTTCATCCCCGACGTCAACGACGAGGTGCTCGTCGTCTTCGAGGCCGGCGACGTGCGGCGCCCCTATGTCATCGGCGGCCTGTGGAACGGCAACGACACGCCGCCCGAGTCGATGGACGGCGGCGGCAACAACTTCAAGAAGGTCCTTCGCTCGCGCAACGGCGTCAAGGTCACGCTCGACGATCAGAACGGCCAGGAGCAGTTCATCGCCGAGACGCCGGGCGGCCAGAAGGTGACGCTCAAGGACGGCCCCGGCTCGGTCGAGATCGCCGACAGCAACGGCAACTCGATCCGGATGGAAGCCAGCGGCATCACCATCAACGCCTCCGCCATCGTCACCATCAACGCCAGCATGCTGACCGTCTCGGCCTCGGCCGTGGCGGTCAACGCCGGCAGCTCGAATTTCAGCGGCACCCTGATCGCCCAGACCGTCATCACGCCGAGCATCGTCGCCGCCAGCTACACGCCCGGCGCGGGGAACATCTGGTGAGCGCGCCATGATGCAGACAATTTCGGAACGCCACATCGAGTGGACCTCCCCGGCCGCGCTGTGGGACGAGTTCAACGGCCCGACCACGGCCGATCAGCGGCGCGTCTTCCGCACCCCGGCCATCCTGCGCTTCGCGAGCGACAGCTTCATGCAGGACTTCCTGGGCCTCATGCAGGCACAGCCGCAACGGCTCGGCGAGCTGCTGGCGGCGCCGGAGAAATGGACCAACCCGCTCGCCAACGTGACGCCCCCGGCGCCGGTGAGCGGGTTGCGGCTGCGTCTCGCCCAGGCGCGCAACAGCGTCGTCCGGCGGGTGGAGGCGCGCAAGGGCATCGTCCGCACCACGGCCTGGAATGACGGACAACAGCCGCTCAAGCTCTTTCATCCGGCCCATCAGCGCTACTACCTCGTCGCCGCCTGCCTGGTCTGCCGCACGATGGGCCTGCCGGACCGGCCGCTGAACACCGGCGCGCAGGAGCGGGCCTCGTTCGTCGTCCGCAGGCTGCGGCCCCGCTCGGAGGCGGCGGCGGTCAATCCCGACCCGCTCCAGTGCGACGAGCTGGCCCTGGTGAACGGAGAATGGACGAGCGTCGCCGACCCCAGGAACCTGCAACCGGGCGAGGAACAGAACCCGCTCTCGCCGCTGACCTACGCCGAGCGGGACGGGCGCAACCGCCGGCTGCTCAACGGCTTCATCCCGGTCGGCAAGCGCGACGCGCTGATCGGCGCGCGCCAGCCGTCCGCATCCAGCTCGCCGCCGCCGGTCCCGGACACCCGCCAGATCCTGCTCAAGCAGCAGGTTCTGGGACCGTGGAGCGAGTTGGAGGACCTCGCCAATCGCGCCGCGGCTTCATCGCAAAACGAGTCGAGCTCGGATCCCGGCGACGGACCGGGGAATGTGGTGAAGCAGGCGAACGATCAAATCCAGATGATCGCCTGGTACGTGCTTCTCGATCTCTCGCACTGGCTGGAGACCAACGCGCCGGCGGTCTGGGCGGCGCTGCAATCAGGCGGCTCGCCGGGGACCCTGCAGGGGAAGGATTCCACCCTTTACAACGCCCTCGGCACGTTCACCTCCGGAGGGCAGTCGCTACGCGAGGCGCTGAGCCAGATCCGCGCCTTCGAGCCGGCTCTGGAGAGCACCACGCAGATTTACCGGCATACCCAGCCGGCGGGCTGGCCTACGGTGACCTTCTGCTTCGTGACCGCGACGCTCGGCGGCGCGGCCGGCCTGACCGGCAAAGCCATGCGCGCGAGCCTGGAGCAGAAGCTCGTCGACGTGCTGGGGCCTCCGCCGCCGGGCCTGCCGGTGCCGGTGGTCGCGCAGGCCAGCACGATCCCCTTCGATTCCCCCTGGTTCACCATCCGTTGCGTGCTGGAGCGGCCGAGCTGCGCGGCGCTCAGCGAGCCGGTGGTGAGCGATCCCACGGCCGCCTTCCAGCTCGCGGCCTTCTTCGATCCGGACGCTCCGGCGCGGCCGATCCGCATCGGCATGCCGGCGGACACCACGCCCGCCGGCCTGCGCAAGTTCGACCGCAACACGGCCTTCGTCCTTTCCGACGTGCTCTGCGGCCAGGTCGGCGCGCTCAAGAGCCTCTCCTTCGGCGATCTCGTTCGCGCCGTGCTCCCCTTCCCGTTCCACAAGGACCTGAGCGTGAGCGCCGGCGACCTCAAGCCGTGCAGCGAGTCGGGCGGCGGCTTCGGCATGGTCTGCTCGTTCTCGCTGCCCATCATCACCATCTGCGCGCTGATCATGTTGATGATCACCGTCAAGCTGCTCGACATCGTCCTCTACTGGATGCCGTTTTTCCAGATCTGCCTGCCGCTGCCGAAAAAGGAGGGGACTTGATCATGGATGCCGGACAACTGTACGGCCGGGGCATGGCGTTTCCGCCGCACGTCGGCGCCGACGGGCACATCGCCTGGTCGGAGGGAGAGGCCAACATCCGCGAGGCGATCGAGATCGTGCTGCGCACCGAGGAGCGCGAGCGCATCAACCTGCCGGCGTTCGGCGCCGGCCTCAGGCGGTTCCTCTTCGAGCCGAACACCGTGGCCACGCGCTTCCAGATCGAGGACCTCATCACCAAGGCGCTCCAGCAGTGGGAGCCGCGGATTGTCGTCAAGTCGGTCGATGCCGAAGAGGACCCGCGCGATCCGCAAGCGGCGGTCGTGACCATCCATTATCAACTCATCGCCACGCAGGGCACCGCACAGGTGACGATCAACGTGCAGTTGGCTGGCTAAGGGGACGAGCGATGCCGGTGACGCTGCCCAACCTCGACGACCGCCGCTACGACGACCTGCTCGGCGAGGCCATCGCCCGCATTCCGGTGCACACGCCGGAATGGACGAGCTTCAACCACAGCGATCCGGGCATCACGCTCATCGAGATCTTCGCTTTCCTCACCGAGAGCCTGCTCTATCGCGCCAACCAGATCCCGGAACGCAACCGCAAGCGATTCCTCCAACTCCTGCGCATCCCGTTGCAGACCGCGACGCCGGCACAGGGTTTGATCACGATTTCGAACCAGGCGCCCGCGAAAGACTCGTCAGGTCCGCAGCCGGTCGTGCTCACCGACGGCATCGAAGTGCGCTCCGGCCAGGTGCCGTTCCGCACCACCCGCGGGCTCGACGTCCTGCCGGTCGAGGGCCGGCTGTGGATCAAGCAGAAGGTCGGCGCGCCGACGCCGGAGCTCAAGAGCTACTACCAGCAGCTCTACGCCTCGTACCGCGGCACGCCGGCCGGCATCGAGCCGCAACTCTACGAGGCCGTCCCCTTCCCGGCGCGCGGCGGCGGCGCCGTGTCCCTGGGCGACACGATCGATAGCTGCATCTGGCTGGCGCTGCTGGTGCGCGATTCGGACGTCAAGCTCGCGCCCAAGATCGAGGATGTCGCCCAATTGATCCGGTCGAGCATCGCCAACCGCACCCTCTCGCTCGGCGTCGTGCCGTCGGCCGGCGACAACACCGCCACGCTGCCGGCCGGCCGATCCTTCGGCGCCACCTCCAGCGCCAGCCTGCGGGTGGAGGTGCCTAACGTTCCCGACAGCGGCGGCCTTCCGGAAGGTACCGCGGACCGCGTCCCCGAGTACCGCGCGATCGGCGTCTCGGCCGAGAGCGATCTCTTTTCGGTCCCCGGCATCGCCGACGTCTCGCTGCCCGACGCGGCATCGCTCGAGCTGTGGAACAACATCGATCCGCTCGAAGCGGGGGTCGACGCCCTGCCGCCGGCCATCGAGGACGAGGCGGTCGCCGCGCGCGTCGTCACCTGGCTGCGCATCAGCTCCTCGGCCGCGACCTCGGCACAATTCCTGTGGATGGGGATCAACGCCGTTCCGGTCACCCAGAGCGCGCAGATCGTCAACGAGCTCCTGCCCGCCGGCACCGGCGAGCCCGAGCAGATGGTCACGCTCTCCCGTCCGCCCGTGCTGCCGGACAGCGTCACGGTGATGGTCACCACACTGCAAGGGCAGATGGACGTCTGGCAGGAGATCGACGACCTCGGCGTCGCGGGCGCCGAGGTGCCGGTGCCCGATCCGCGGCTCGCGCCGGGCGGGGCGAAGCCGCCGAACGGGCCGTCGAAGGTCTTCGCGCTCAACGCCGAATCGGGCGAGGTCCGCTTCGGCGACGGCGCCCACGGCTCGCGTCCGCCCGAGGGCGCCACCCTGCGCGCTACCTATGAGTACTCGCTCGGCGCCAAGGGCAACGTCGGCGCCGCGACGATCGACAGCGCGCCCGTGCTGCCCGAGGGATTCAAGGTCGCGAATCCCATCGCCACCTGGGGCGGTGCCGACGCCGAGGCCGTCGCGGATGGCGAGAAGCAGATCGCGCGCTACCTCCAGCATCGCGACCGGCTGGTCACGGTGTTCGACTTCAAGACCATCACCCTGCGCACGCCCGGCGTCGAGATCGGCCGGGTCGAGGTGCTGCCGAACTACAACCCGAGCTTCGGCGGCGCCCAGACGCCGGGCGCGGTTACCCTGATGATCATTCCGACGACCGACCCGCAGCAGCCGGACGCGCCGCAGCCGCGCCGCGATTTCCTCGACACCGTCTGCCGCTATCTCGATCCGCGCCGCCTGATCACCACCGAGGTCTTCCTGCGCGGACCCGACTACCAGGGCCTGTGGGTCTCGATCGGTATCAAGGTCGCCGCGGGCTTCAACGAGTCGCAGATCACCGAGGCGGTGCAACAGAGCATTCTCGCTTTTCTCGCTCCTACCGCCGGAGGCCGCGAGCCGTTGCCAGATGATCCGGCGCTCCTCTTCGGCGCCGATGAAGCCGAGAACGGCTGGAAGCTCGGCAAGTCGGTCGTCGCGCTGGAGATCGCCGCGGTCGCGAACCGTACCCGCGGCGTCGAGTTCGTGCTGGACGACCTTCTGCTCGCCGACGCCAACGGCACGCCCCTGGCGCGCCTCGACATGACCGGCCTCCAGCTCCCCCGCGTCCTCGGCATCCGCGTCACCAACGGCCCGGCGGCGAGCCTCGACGACCTGCGCGGCAAGAAGTCCGGCGGCAGCACGCAGGCCCCGGCGATCGTTCAGATTCCCGTAATTCCGGAGGAGTGCCGCTGATGGATGTGAACGGCACCCGCTTCCACCTCCTCCTCGGCCGCGGCGACTGGGGCCGCCGCGGCCGCACGGAGTCGGGCCAGACGCTCGAAGCGTCCTTCTCCTCCTCCGAGAACGGCGGCGACGCCGAGCTCTCCTGGGACGCGACGCGCGACGAGCTGACCCTCGGCAAGCGCATCCTCTTCTTCCGTTCGTCGCCCGGTAACCAGCCGGTTCAACCAAGCCAGCGGCGCGGCGCGGCGATGGACCGCTTCGGCAACGTGTACTGGATCTCTCCAGACCGCACCGAAATCCTCGTCAGCTCCGCCGCGACGACCGAGACGACGCATTTCTGGTCGTCGCTCGACGCATGCAATCGAGTGTGCGATGCCGGCACCTTCGGCGGCTTCACCGCCATTCCCGGCGATACCCCAGACGATGCCGCCCAACCAATCGCGCTCTCCGGCCTCGCCGTCACCACGCAGCACTACCTCGTCGCCGGCACGGTCGATCCTCCCGGCCTCCTCGTGTTCGATCTGCAGACCGGCGGCGAGCCGCGGCAGCTGCTCTGGCCGGTCTCTCCAGCGCCGGTTCCCTTCGCGCCGTTCGACCTGTCGGCCGCGAAGGACGGCGGCGTCTTCATCCTCGACCGCCAGGGAGCGCGCGTCTGGCGGCTCGACCGCACTTTCGCCGTGGTGGCGCACGCCGCCGCTTCGCTCCCCCACCCCGAGGACTTCGCGGCGGTCGACGGCAGCGCCTCGCATCCGGCGGTCCGCCCTTCAACCCTCACGCTGGATCTGGCGATTCCGATCGTGGCCTCGAATCCGGTCGCGATCGCCGCGCTTCCCGATGGCTCGTTCCTCATTCTGGACAGCCCTCCGGGCGCGACGTTCTCGACCATCCTCCGCTATCAGGACGGCGTGCAGAGCAACCTGGGCTCGACCGGCGAAGCGGCTTCGCTCGTCGAGTCGAGCCCCGACCACCCCTTCCGGCTTCTCGGCCACGACTTCGCCTACGTCGAGAAGCGCGCCGGCACCCAGGAGCCTCAGGACGACCTGCTCTACGTCGTCGGCGAGGACGGCGACCAGGCGTTCGCCTTCCAGCTCAAGCCCCAGGGGAATCAGATCAAGCTGGAGCCGCTCGCCGAGCTCTTCCCCATGCGCCTCTTTGCCGGCAAGGCGCTCCTCGTGGGACCGTCGGGCCAGGCTTTTTATGACCTCGACGACCGCTGGGTGCCGCTGGTGTCGCAGCGCCGCGCCCGCTTCGCCCCGTCGGCGACGTTCTCCGTGAGCGAGCTCGACGGCAAGCAGCCCGATTGCGTCTGGCACCGGCTCCTGATCGACGCCTGCATTCCGCCGGAATGCACGGTCGCCATCGCCACCCGCGCCGGCAACGACCCGGCGTTGCTGCCGGCCGTCGCCTGGAACGAAGAGCCCGCGCTGCTGCGCCGCGCCACCGGCTCGGAGCTGCCGTGGCAGACGGCCGAAGGCGCCGCCGGCTACGATACCTGGGAGCTTCTCTTCCAGCGCGCGCAGGGACGCTATCTCGACCTGCGCATGCGTTTAAGCGGCAGCGGCCGCAGCACGCCGCGGGTGCGGGCGCTGCGGGCCTGGTACCCGCGCTTCTCCTACCCCGATCACTACCTGCCGGCGGCCTATCGCGAGAACGCCGAGTCGGCCTCGTTCCTCGACCGCTTCCTCGCCAACTTCGAGGGGTTCTTCACCAACATCGAGGACCGCATCGCCGCCGTGCAGCTCCTTCTCGACGTGCGCAGCGCGCCGGCCGAGGCGCTGGAGTGGCTGGCGAGCTGGTTCGGCGTGGCGCTCGATCCGGCGTGGGACGAAACGCGCCGCCGGCTCTTCCTGCGCCACGCCACCGACTTCTTCGAGTGGCGCGGCACCGTGCCCGGCCTTCAGATGGCGCTGCGTCTGGTGCTCGACGATTGCCCCGGTGACTCGCTTTTCGACATCCAGCCGCGGCGTAGCCCGGCGATCCGGATCGTCGAGAAGTTCAGCACCCGCACCGTTCCCGCCGCCGTGTACTCAGCGGTGGGTGCGGTGGCCGCCGCGGCGGCCGGCACGAGCGCCGCCGCCGGCGGCCTGCCGTTGCGCGCCCAGCAGGCCCAGTGGGATGCGTCGCAGGGTGCCGCCGGTCTCGAAAGCCGCTTCACCGCCGCGACCGGCAGCCGGTACACCGCCCAGGCGCCGAACCGCCAGGCCGACCCTGCCGGTCTGGCGGCGTGGACGGAGTTCTCGCGGCAGACGCTCGGCTTCGTGCCGCGGGCGGCGAGCGGCGACTCCGATCTCTGGCGCCAGTTCCTGCAAGGGCGCTACCCCTCTCTCGCCGGGCTGAACGCCGCCTGGAGCACGTCCTACGCCGATTGGTCCGGTATTCCGCTGCCCGGGGCGCCGCCGCGCAATGCCGCCGCCCTGCGCGACTGGCTCCAGTTCGAGGGGATCGTTCTGCCGGCGCGCGACGCCGCGCACCGGTTCACCATCTACCTGCCCCAATCCAAGCTGATGGCGGATGAGAAGCGGCTCGACCTCGCCCGCCGCGTCGTGGGCTTGGAGAAACCGGCCCACACGAGCTTCGACGTCAAGTTCTACTGGGCCTTCTTCCGCGTCGGCGAAGCGCGCCTCGGCACCGACACCCTGGTCGACGTCGGCGGCCGGTCGCCCGAATTCCTGGCGCCGTTCGTCCTCGACCGAGACTTCCTCGGCTCCGGCTATCTCGCCCCCGACCGCCGGAGCCGGCTCTCCTCTCCTTGTCCACGGCCTGACGGGGGCTGCCCGCCATCGAGCACCGCAGGAGGATCCCGATGACCACATTCGCGCTACCCGCGTCCGCCGTCGAAGCCAAGGCGCCGGATCCGACGAAGCACGTCAACTACACGCTGGGCATGGTCCTGGGTGTCGACGACTTCAACCAGGAGTTCGCCTGGCTCTCCGGCCGCGACCGCTGGCTCGCTCGCGACGCCGTCGGCTATGGCACGCTGTGCGGGCTCCTGGTCACCAGCGAGACGGCGGCGAAAGGGCCCCGCCTCATGGTGACGAGCGGCACCGCGCTCACCCCGCGCGGCCAGCTCGTCTGCGTCAAGCCGGCGCAGTGCGCCTATTTGAACGACTGGCTGGCCGCCAACAAGGCCAGCCTGCCGGCGCTCCTCGGCTCGCCGTTGGCGTCGACGCTGTCGCTCTACCTCACCCTCTGCTATCGCGACTGCCCCACCGATCCGCTGCCGATCCCGGGCGAGCCCTGCCGCTCCGAGGACGAGCTTCTCCAGCCCTCGCGCCGGGCCGACGACTTTGCGATGGAGCTGCGCACGACGGCGCCGGGGCAGGAGGAAGAGGACGCCGTCGTCGAATTCGTGCGCTGGTTGCGGCTGGTGAAAGTCGGCGGCGGCGGACCCTACACGACCGTCGATCAGTTCGTCCAGGATCTGCGCAACGCCGTTCAGACCGTCGGCTCGCCGCCGAGCTCTCCCCTCGGTTCACCGCTCTCGTCGCCGCTCGGCGCGGGCGGCGTCCACTTCAGCTTCGGCTCGCCGCTCACCTCGGCGAAGCTCGATCCGTTGCTGCTCGGCGACTACCTCCGCGCCGCTTTCCGCGTCTGGGTCGAGGAGATCCGTCCGCGCGTCCATGGCCTATGTGCCTGTGATTGCGGCTGCGGCGGTGATCACGGCGCGAGTCCGGCCGCGCCGGACGAGTGCGTGCTGCTGGCGCGGGTCGACATCCCGGTCGTGAGCCTCGGCGGCGGCGAATGGCGGGTGGACGACACGAAGAGCCTCTCGATCGACGAGTCGCGCCGTCCGCTCCTCGTCCACATGCGCCTGCTTCAGGAGTGGGCCATCAGCGGCGGCTGGTCGAAGTGAGCCACAGGCGATAGGAGCGAACGATGGCAACCGATCTCTTTACTCCCGTCCTGAACGATCGCACCCGGTCGGTGCGCTTCTTCAACGGGCGCCTGCTCTCGGGCGAGGCGATGACCGACGAGCAGAGCGGCCTGCGTGCGGCCCGGGAGCTTCTGGCCCAGGCAGTGGGCGACGGCGTCGCCCGGGGCTTCGAAGTCAAGGAGGCGGTGGGATCGAGCACGACCCTGGCGCCGGTCGTCGCGATCGGCGCGGGTGTCGCGATCAATCGCCGCGGCGAGGTCCTGCTGCTCGCGAGCGGCACCGAGGTCAAGCTGATCCGGCCGGCGCACCCGTCCACGGCCCCGGCGAGCCTCTTCCAGACCTGCACGCCGCCGACGCAGGGCGTTTACGTCGCAGACTCGGGCGTCTACTTGTTGACGGTCAGCTCGCTCGGCGCGGCCAACGGTCTCGCCCAGGTCAGCGGCCTCGGCGGCAGCCAGGCGAACTGCAACGCCAAGTACATCGTCGACGCCGTGCAGTTCCGCCTTATCGAGCTGCCGGTGGATCAGTCGATTCTGAGCGATACGCGGGCCCGGAACCTCGTCGCCTATCAGTGCTTCGGCGTCGACCACCTCCTCGACTTCGCGACCGATCCCTTCGGTACGGCCGGCGAGCCGCGCACGCTCCTCGATGAAGTGCGCGACACGAAGCAGCTCACCGACTGCGACGTGCCGCTGGCACTTATGTACTGGACCGCCACGGGCGGCATTCAGTTTCTCGATATGTGGTCGGTGCGGCGGCGGGTGACGAGGACGAGGAACGCATCGCCGTTCGAGCTCGACGACACGCGGCTCGCGGCTGCCGAGGCGATGCGCGAGCAATTTGGCGCCCACCTCGACTCCATCGCGAAGACCGTCTCGCCGCTCGGGGCATTCGTCGCCGCGACACGCTTCCGCTGGCTTCCGCCGGCCGGATTCGTGCCGCTCTCGAGCAGCACAGGCGCGGCCGGGTTCGGAGTCACGACGTTCTTCACCGGCAAGACGTGGAATCAGCATCGGACATGGCCGCAGCCGATCTACATGGAAGGCGGGAGGCTCGAGACGCTGCTGCGTACATCCGCGCAGTACCCGCCGATCGATCTGGACGACAAGGAAATGCTCTGGCTCTACTCGGTGCGCCAGAACATGCGTGCCCTGCACGAGGGACGTCAAGTGCAACCGTACGCCGCATTCACTAACGCCAACCTGCCGTTCTACGGCGAGCCGCGCTTTGACCGCGAGCACTGGAATTACGCGAATTTCGTGTAGCGCAACGGAGGATTCATGGCCACGATCACCACGATCACCGAAGTTACCCCTGGCGACCTTATCACTGCGGAGTTGATGAACCAGATTCTACAGAGACTGGCGGCGTTGGAAGGAAAGATCATCGTCATTCCGACCGGGAACGTCACCGTGCCCACCGTCGTCGGCCAGAAGCTCTTCGCGGCACGGGCGACGATCATCGCGCCCTCCTCGCAGCTCAACATGGGCTTCGTCATCGATGCGTCCGGTAAGTCGATCGACGTCGCGTCGGTCGATACCAGAGATCTCATCGTGTTGAACGAAGTGCCGCCTGGTGGCTCGAAAGTACCCCCCGGTACTGCCATCGATCTCGTCGTCGCCGCAACCGGCACGGGCGGCACAACGCAACCGCACCCTCCGAAGATCAGCACCTTCGCCCCGCTGAAAGTGCCGATCGGCCAGGAGGTGCAGATCGTCGGCGAGAGCTTTGCGCTATCGCGGCTCCAGAACAGTGTGACGTTCAATGAAGTCCCCGCAGCTCCACCTTCGTCCGCCAGCACCACGACATCGCTCGTCGTCATCGTGCCGAGCGGCATTCCTGGGGCGCCTGCCAATCCGGGACAGGAGCTTACGGTCGTCGTGAAAGTCGTCACGCCGGATGGCACGACGACGTCGAACCTCACGGTCCTGCCGCCGCTCGCGGGGGGTAATCCGAAGATCAACTCGATCACCCCGCCATTTCTCGTCACCGGACAGACGGCGACGATCATAGGGGAAGGCTTCTTTCAGCCCTTCGATAGAAACATCGTCAAGTTCTCCACCCCAACCTCGCCCGCAGTTTCAGTAACGCCCAGCGCAGGTTCGGCGACTCAGCTCACTGTCCTGATCCCTACGAACATCGTCGGGCTGACCGCCCCGGGAACCGTGGGCAGTGTCAACGTCGTCGTCCGTGCGACGGAGCGCGACTCGGTCGCATTCGCGGCCCCTATTCAGGTCCCAACGCAGTTCCCAACGCAATGATGCAGAAAAAGGAAGATCTTATGTGGCGATTCTCTCTCGTCTTCGCAATCCTTGCCGTAATCGCCGTGCCGGGCTTTGCAACTACGACGAGCTTCACGGTGACGGTTCCCGACCGTGTCAACGGCAGCGTGCTCGTCCCCATCGCGCGGGTCCGGCTCACGCTCGAGGGCGTCGCGGACGCCGCCGGTGCGACGCTCAACGTTCAGAACGGCGCCCTGAACCAGACTCTGAATCTCGATAACAACTTTCAGTTGCTAGACCCAGCCCACCCGTCCACATCGGACTTTGTGAAGTTCCAGCGTGATGGGAGCGTGCTCTCACGTGTGCACATCGAGCTGGTTCTCCGCCATATCATGAGTGATCCGGCGAACTTCTGCGTTCTCGGCATCACCGGACCACAGACATATGCGATGTCGTTCAACGGGCCCGCCGTGACGGGTCACCGTATCAGCAGTTACGGTGTCGGAGGGCTTGTGAGCGCCTCCACGCCGACGGAATGCACACTGACGAAACGCCGGATCGCCAGCACTCCGGCCACCGTGGCCGGCCTCCCGAACCCGCTCGGCCGGATGCCGCTCGACATCGTTCTCGTTCTGGACGAGTCCGGAAGCATGGCTCTCGATACGCCCGGCGACATGCTTCCAGAACAAAGAATGGCTGTCCTCCGGAGCTCCGCTCAGCAGTTTCTGGCTCTGTGGGAGACCGAACCCTCGGCGGGTGGAACCAACCTGGCGGACGATCGCATGGGGCTCGTCTACTTCTCGACAGATCTCGACGTGCCGTTCCCAGGAGTTCCTCCAACGACCACATCGTTGATCGCGCGCGGGAGCTTTGGAGCTCCCAATGCGATGCACCCCTGGAATCCGATCAACACCGCGATCGGGACACACGGTCCTACCAACTCGACTGCCATCGGCAAGGGGCTGCAGGCGGCGCTCGATACTTTCTCCACGGACCCGAACGATCCGTCCGTGATCCTCATGACGGACGGTCTCCAGAACGTCGATCCACAGATCACGCGTTCCGGCATGGGCCCGTCGTCTGTCATGCAGCTCAGCGGCACGGATTTGAGAGCCCACGGCGTGCCGGTCATCACCGTTTCACTGGGGATTCCCGGTGGCGTCGATCCCGAGTTGCTCGACGACGTTGCGCGGCAGACCGCCGGAAGGTCCCGCCTGACCGCCACCTCTGTGGGCACGGCGAACGCCTTCGCATCGGGTCTCGTGACGGCGCTCCAGGGCAATACGCTGCTCGTGGCGACGGAAGGGAACGATTCGATTCCGGCCGGCGCGCCGGCAGGTCCGCCGGTCTCCATCCCGTTCGATGCCTCGATCCGGCGTGTGGCATTCGTTCTTGGCTGGAGCGGCGACCGGAGGGTGAGTCTCGACCTGGAGATCGCCGCGCCGGGCGGTAGCGTAGTTACACCCGCGACCCGCGCGGATGGCCTGGGCTGGACCGTGCAAGGCATCGACATCCCCAGCACCGGCCCGGCGGGAACCTGGACGGTTCGTGTTATCCGCCGCCCCACGCCCGGGACTGCCGAGGTTCCACGGCCGGAAGTCCAATATCACCTTGGCGCGTACACCTACGAGGGGAAGCTCGACTATCAATCCGCCCTTCCCGCGGCCGAGATCCGCACCGGGGACGGCATCGCCGTGCGGACCGAGATCAGCTTTGCCGGCACTCCGGTGACGACCGCTGAAGGCCATGTCACGCTTCGCGTTGCTCGACCCGGTGAGTCGTTCGGCAACATTCTTCACGACACAGATGTCGATCCGAGCGTTCTTACGACTGAGCCCTTGTCCGGTGACAAGACTTCCCCCTATCAGCGGAAGGTCTTCGCGCTCACCAAGACGTTGGTTCATCGAATCGAGCCGGCTGTGCTTCCGGGAACGCTGCAACTCCATCATGATGGACATGGCCTCTACTCCGCGACATTCAGCGACACTTCGAAACCAGGCTTGTACCAGTTTCTTCTGACCTACGAGTTCGACGCTCCCGATGGCAGTGGCCGTATCCGTCGTATCGAGCATCTCGAACGAGTGCTCAAGTTGAAGCCCGACGCCAGTGCGACGAGCGTCGTCGTTACTCCGGGGAGAGGGGGTCAGGCCGGTACCTACACCGTCGTCGTCACGCCAAAGGACCGCTTCGGCAACTACATGGGTCCAGGCGCGCCGGGACGCATCAGCATCGCCGTCAACGGCGTCGGCACCGTGAGCGCGATCTCGGATCCGAAGCAGACCGGCGATTATGTCGCGACCATCACCGGAGTACCGGCCGGCACCGTGCCTGAGGTCCACGTAACCGTCGATGAGGTGCAGGTGCCGATCAAATCGAATTCGGCGACTTCGAAGTTCCGCGTCTTCCTCGACGCCGGCCCCAACTTCCCGCACGGCGACTTCGGCCGGTTCGTCGATGGCCGGTTCAGCGTCAACGCCGGCCTCGAAGGCTTTGTGGCATCGAACACCTCGATCGAGGGGATTGTCGGCTACCACGCGTTCAAGGTCCCGTTCGTCGACGACCCGCACATCTGGCAGCTCTCGGTGAACCTCAAGCAATATTTCGGACCCGGACCTCTCCACTTCTTCATCAACGGCGGCGGCGGCGCCTACCGTTTCGATCCGGGCAGCACGACGAAATTCGGCGGCAACGTCGGCGCCGGCTTGCTCTACGACATGTCTTCGACCTGGGGTCTAGAGGGTGTCTACAACTTCCATACGATCAACACCAGCGGAGAGAGCACCCGGTTCTCGACCGTTCAAGTCGGGATTCGGCACAGTTTGTTCTGACCTGCGACGAGGAGGGAAATGAGCGTCTCGCTCGACCGGGGCACCACCATCGGCCGGCTGCGGTTCGTCGCCGCCACGGCGGATCCCAACGCGCTGCGAATGCGCGGTGGGACGGTCCTCGGGACGCTCGATCTCCAACCGCCCTCGATGCCCGAGCAGGCGATTCTCTGCATTCGCAAGCTTCACGATCCTCTGCCGGGAGGCCTCGATCTTCGCTCCTCGGCCGCACCGCGCCCCGCGGCTTGGGAAGCGGCGATGCGATCGGCGATTGCCGGCGCGATGCGCGGCGCGGTGCGGCCGGCGCTCGGGCCGGTGCCGGCGAACGCGGATGCTGTCCTTTTCGCCGACCGCTCCGAGCTTCTCGCCTGTGCCGCGAGGGACGGTCTGCGGGGAGCGCTCACAATTCATTGGTGGTGGACCCACCTCCTCCGCGGCGAGCGTTCGACCGCCGCCGTGATTCGCGAGTGGGCGCGTACACCGGCCTACGTGCCTGCCGCCGTCGAGCTTCTCGCCGCAAAGGGTGAAATCGCCGAGCTTGCCCGCGCAGTCCCGGCCGGCGAATCCGTCCGGCTCATCGAAGCAGTGTTGAGAGCGCACGCCTTGCCGGCTCTGGCCTCCGACATTGTCACGGCATTGACCGCGAGCTTCGCGACGGCAACAACGCTCATGAAAGAACAGCCATCGGCATCGCCTGCCGTCGCGCAGCCTCATGCCACACCGCCGTGGCGCGCGATCGTTCCCGATCTCGCGCCGGCAATGCTGACCGTCGAACAACAGAGCTTCATCGCCGTCGCGCTAGTCCTTCGCCGTGCCCCGGCACTGGCACGAAGCGAGCCGTTTGCACGCGAGGTCGTCGCCTGGATCGAGGGTGCACGTCAGCTTGAAGGCTTGCGGGCAATGCCGGCAGCCTCGCGACCGATCCCTTTGAATGCGGCCGATTCACCGCACGACTCCCCTACCCTTGGAGAATCGCGATCCGACGCCTCCCCCGCCGCCGAGCACGGAACCGCAGAACCGCCAACGGCGCATTCCCGTTGGGAGACTGCTCCTGAGACGGCACCGCGGGAGGCTCAACTCTCCAACTCGCCGAAAATCGACGATCCACTGGCATTGGACGCGACGCCGGAAGCTGAGGTGATCTCAACCTCCGCAAACCGCGAAGCGAGCGAACCGCCACTGCAGGACCTCACTCTTGACATCTCGGTCGACTCCGATTTCGCCGGTGTCTTTTTCCTCCTCAATGTGGGTATCGCTCTCGGCCTCTACAGCGACTTCACCTCGCCGGTGCAGTGCGGAATCTCGCTCGACATCTGGGACTTTCTGGCTCTGATGGGAGCTGAGATCGCCGACCTTGAAGACGATCCGATCGGGCCGCTGCTCGCGACACTCGCAAATCGCAAGGACGAAGAACCGCCTGGGGCCGATTTCGTGCCGCCGAATGATCAATCGATGAGTGAATGGCTCGACACCACGGTCGAGCGCATTCGGGATCGCCTGGCCCTCGCCGGCATCGAAGACCCATCTCGAGTCATCCGGCGCTATGGACGCATCACTACGACGCCCGCGCATCTCGACGTCTATTTCTCGCTGGCGGCGCATCCGATCGAGATCCGCCTCGCCGGCCTCGACCGCAACCCCGGTTGGATTCCCGCGGCAGGACGCCATGTTGCCTTTCACTTCGACTGACCGTATCGCGTCACGGCCTGGCGGCGCGTTCGCCTCGCTGCCGGGGAACGCCGCGTCGCATTTCAAGCTCTGCTTTCTCGCCGCCGTCCTCCATGTGATCGATCAGCTCTCCCGCAACCTTGGCTCGCTCGACGACGTGCTGGAGCAATTTCCCTTCCTCCGCGATTACCTCGACGAGATCGAGCATCTGGGCTGCGACGGAGCTCCATCGGCCGCGACGACGGAAGTCTGGATCGACTCGCTCGCGCGTTGGGAGCTCGGCGTCCCATCCCATCTTCCCCTGCGTGCCCTCCGCGACGCCCTCGATCTCGACGACGGCGCGGTCACGCTGCTCTTCGCCATCGGCCTGATCGAGGAAGATCCGCGTTTCGGCTTCGTCATCGAATGCGCGCAGCCGGTCTCGCAAGGCCAGCACCGCCCCACTCTCGGCCTGTTGACCGCGTGGTGGCGCGACGCCGACGCCGTCACGCACGTCCGCGACCGAGTGAAGACTCTTCTCGACAGCGGCCTGATTCAAGTGATCAACGGCGATGCGCCACGCCTGCAATGGGTTTTCCAGAGCCCTCCGGCGGTATGGGATGCGCTGCGAGGCGAAATGCGCAGCTCGCCGGCGCCGTGGCTTCGCTTCACGCACCGGGCAGAGCTGCCGGCCGTCGAATACCTGGTCATCGCCGAGCCGCTGCGCAGGGCCATCGAAGCCGTGCCGTCGCTCCTGCGATCGGGCGACGCCAAGGCCGTCATCGTCCGCGGACCGCAGCACAATGGGCGCCGCACCATCGTACGAGCCATTGCCGGCGAGCTCGGCCGGGGCGTGCTGGAGCTGCGCGGCCCGTTGCGTGCCGACGACGAGCGCTGGGCGCTCGCCGGCACGCTGGCGACGCTGGCCCACGCCGTGCCGCTCATCCTGATCGATCTCGCCCTCGGCGAAACCGCCGATGTGGCGCGCCTCGCGACGTGCGATTCCCCGGTCGCGGTCGTTCTCGGCAAGCACGGCGCCGTCACCGGCGAGGCCGTGGCCGGAGCGATCACCCTCACGGTCGACATGCCCGGCCCCGCCGAGCGCCGCATCCTCTGGCAGAAATCGTTGACCGAACACGACCCCGCAAACAAGGATGACGACTCGACGGCCCTCGCCCGGCGCTTCCGGATGACCAGCGGCAACATCCGCACCGCCGCCGCGCTCTCCCGCTCCTACGCCCTGCTCGAAGATCGCCATCGCGTCACCGCTGCCGACGTCCGTGTCGCCAGCCGCGCCCTCCACCGCGAGATCGAAACCCTGGCAACCTTTCTGCCCGCGTCCGGCGGCTGGGAGAGCATCGGCGCCTCCGCCGAAACTCTCGACGAGCTGCGCAACCTCGAAGCCCGCTGCCGCCATCGCGAGCAGATTCAACATCACGTCGGCCCGGCGCTCGGGCGCCAGCTCAACTGCGGCGTGCGGGCCCTCCTCGCCGGACCGAGCGGCACGGGCAAGACCATGGCCGCCAAGCTCCTCGCCTCGACCCTTCAGATGGACCTCTACCGGCTCGATCTCGCCTCCGTCGTCAACAAGTACATCGGCGAAACGGAAAAGAGCCTCAATCAGCTTTTCTCCCGTGCCGAGGAGCTCGACGTCATTTTGCTGATCGACGAAGGCGACGCGCTGCTCACGAACCGGACGGCGGTACAAAGCTCGAACGACCGTTATGCGAACCTGGAGACCAACTTCCTCCTGCAACGGCTGGAGTCGTTCGAGGGCATCCTCCTTGTCACCACCAATGCCGCGAACCGCATCGACTCCGCCTTTCAGCGGCGCATGGACGTGGTGGTGGAGTTCCGCATGCCCAGCGCGCAGGAGCGCTGGCTGATCTGGCAATTGCACCTGCCGCCGGATCACCAGGTCGGGCACGGCTGGCTCCAGGAAGCGGCGGTGCGCTGCGCCCTGAGCGGCGGCCAGATCCGCAACGCCGTCCTCCACGCCTCGCTGCTCGCCCTCGACGAAGGGCGCATCGTAGCGACCGGTCACCTGGAGCTCGCCCTGCACCGCGAATATCGCAAGACCGGCGCCGTCTGCCCGCTGCCGCGCGCTGGAACCTACGTCGGAACCTGACAAATGCCCGGCCTCGCCCGCAAGCCGCTGCCCAAGCCCAATCCTGGATCCGATCCGCGATTCCGGAAGGTGATGGAGCAGCTCAAGTCCGGCGCGGCGAAGACCAAAGCCCATGTGCCCGCGGCGAAGAAAGCCGCCGAGGCCTCGGCAGCGGCCAAGGGACCGCCCAACGAGCGGCTGGCCGCGGGCAAGGCCAGGCAGGTCGACAAGATCAAGGAGGCCAAAGAGGGAAAGCCGGAGCCGAGCTCGTTTCTCGAAATTCTGCGGGCCGAAATCGCCAAGGCGATGCCCAAGACCCTCGCCGACACCGAGAATTTCGACCAGACCGCGCAACAGATGAAGGGCGGCCTCAAAGGCAATATCACCCAACAGAAAGAGAATTCAACCAAAGACGTCTCCGGGGCTTCGAAACAAGCTCCCTCGCCGGCGGGAGAAGCGACGGCGGGCGGGCCGGTGCCGGGCGATCCCGTGCCGGGTGCGCCGCCGATCAATGCTCCCGAGGGTATGCCGGCGCCCAAGAGCGACGCCGAGGTCTCGTTGCAGGACTCCAAGCAGGAAACCGAAGCCCAGATGAAGGATGCGGAGGTCACTCCGCAACAGCTCCAGAAGGCGAACGATCCCCGTTTCTCGGCCGTGCTCGACGCCAAGGACCAAGTGGCGCGCCAGGCGGACACGGCGCCCGCGCAGTACCGAGGACAGGAGAGGGCCACGCTCAGCAAGGCAGGAGCCGGGGCGCAAGCCGACACGCGCCGCGGCGCCGCCGCCATGATCGGAGTGCGGAGCGGCTCGAACGTCCGCGTCCTCACCCGGCAGCAGCAACAGAAAGCCGCCGACGAAGCGGCACGCGCGAAAGTCGTCGCCGACATCGAGCAGATGTATAACGAAACCAAGGCGAGCGTCGAGCAGAAGCTCGCGAGCCTCGACACCGAAGTCGGGACCATCTTCGATCAGGGCACCGACGCCGCGCTCAACGCGATGACGGCCTTCATCAACGTCCGGCTGGACGCCTACAAGGACGACCGCTATTCCGGGGTCTTGGGCAAAGGACGCTGGATTCGCGACCAGTTCCGGGGCCTCCCGCACGCAGTGGACGTCTTCTACGAGCAGGGTCGCGAGGTCTTCCAGCAACGCATGGACGCTCTGGTGGTGCGCGTCGCGGCGCTGGTCGAGCGGCGGCTCAAAGAGGCCAAGGACGAGGTGGCGAAGGGCCAAGCGAAGATCAAGGACTTCGTCGCCAAGCAGCCAAAGTCGCTTCAGGACGTTGCCAAGAAGGCGCAGCAGGATGTATCGAGCCGCTTCGCAGAGCTCGAGCGTGGTATTGAGGACAAGAAGAACCAGCTCGCCCAGGCCCTGGCGGCGAAATACAAGGAGGCCTTCGACAAGGCCAACGAGGCGATCAAGAAAATCCAGGAAGCGAACCAGGGGCTGGTGGCGGGCTTCATCGGCAAGCTCGTGGCGGTGATCAAAGCCCTCCTGGAGTTCAAGGACAAGCTGATGTCCATCCTCCGCAAGGGGCTGGCGGCCATCAAGCTCATCATCTCCGACCCGATCGGGTTCCTCTCGAACCTGATCTCTGCCGTGGCGGGCGGCATTCGGAAGTTCGTCGCCAATATCGAGAAGCACATGGTCGAGGGCTTCAAACAGTGGCTCTTCGGCTCGCTTGGCGGGCTTGGTGTCGAGGTGCCGCGCGACTTGTCTCTGCCTTCGATTCTGAAGCTGGTCCTGAGCGTCCTCGGCATTACCTACGACCGCCTGCGCGAAAAAGCGGTGCGCCTGCTGGGCGAGCGGAACATGCGCCTGATCGCAAAGCTCGGCGACTACCTCCGCACGCTCGTCGACGGCGGACCCGCCGCTCTGTGGGAGAAGGTGAAGGAAGACCTGGGCAATCTCAAAGAGATGGTCATCGACGCGATCAAGAATTACGTGGTGGAGACCGCGGTGAAGCAGGGTATAGCCCGCATTGTGGCCCTGTTCAATCCCGTGGGCGCCATCATCGCCGCGATCATGGCCATCTACAACATCATCGTGTTCGTCGTCGAGAAAGCCTCGCAGATCGCGGCCTTCGTGGAGTCGGTCGTAGACTCCATCTACGATATCGCGTCCGGCAACGTCAGCGGCGCGATCGACAAGATCGAAGCTTCCCTGGCCCGGGCCATTCCCCTCCTCCTCGGCTTCCTGGCCCGCTTCGCCGGCCTGGGGAACATCACCGACAAGATTCAGGAGTTCATCAAAAAGGTCCAAGACAAGGTCGATGCGGCGATCGACAAGGCGCTCGTGAAGATCGTGGCGTTCGTCAAGAAAACGCTCGGGAAGCTGACCGGCAAGGACAAAGACAAGCCGGATGACCGTACGCCGGAACAGAAACAGGCAGATCTTCACAGGGGTATTGCGGAAGCTGATCAACTGCTACAGAGACGCGGCGCGTTGGTCGATCGCATCAACGCGTCTCTTCCCGCAATCCGAGACCGTTACAAGCTTGCCAGTCTAGCTCTCGTCAAAGACGGAGTCGGGCGCTATCATGTTCACGGCACCGTTAACCCGGATGAAGATTCGAACCAGCGGGATGTCGCGGAAGTAGTCGATATACCGCTTCCAACTGGAGCGACCGTCAAAGCAGCAAAACTTGGCTCTGCGTACATTCCTATCGATAAGATCCTGATCTACGGTGCAGGGAAAGTTCAATTCTCCGAAAAATCTGAATTAGAGGCATTGCGCGTAGAGCGAAGGACGGACCAAAGTAGCTTCGCAAAGACTCCCGGAAAGAAAGAGCGTATCAAGGAGTTGGAAAAGAAAGAGCACAACTTCGAACGTTCCGCGGACAATCTGCGGAATCTACAAGCAGCGGGCATGTCGGGCTCGATCGATGATGCGTTCAAGATTACGCTGCACCTTCTCGAACAGGCAAAAAGCTTTGGTGCCCTCATTACTGTCGGACAATCAATATCGCACACGAGCCGGGTAGATGCCCCCAACGGTCCGCTCGTCATCGATAGCAGGTGGAAAATCCAGCAACATCTTGCAACTGGGGAAATTATCGTCCGGCTTGATACTCTCATTTACGCCAAGTAGAGGATAACACGATGAATGACCACGACTACGAATCACTTCTCTGGATGAACGAGTCGGACATTGACTTTTCAGCACTGCCTGAAGGCATTCTTGAAAAGCTCGCGCTGGAGACGGAGTATTACATCGCAACAAGTGCACTGATTGAACTCGCGAGCCGGAGCGTGCCGCGCGCCGGAGTTGTAGCGAAGAACATTCTCGATACGGGACACGGCGACAACCACTTACAGGCAGTGGCCCTCTCAACTCTGTTCGATGCCGATCCCGACGCTGCCATGCCGTTTTTACTAGAATTCGCCGAAACAATGGATCCTGTCCGTGTTCGCGAGGCACTAAATATTGCCTCGGCTAATGCTGAGAAATTCTCCAGCGGCTCGCGCATTTTGATCGATGTGCTCAAACGTCGCCTTGAGGAATTCTCGCGAGAGCAACTCGGCGACGATGTCGTCGACACATTTCGCGAGGCATACCCGCCCAAGGGAGTCTAGGTCTCGGCGCACGAAATCTCGGAGCTCTATGAGCCTACTCCACCTCCTTTCCGTCTCTTGGCCGCGCCCTATTCATTGCGAGGAGCGCCGCTGGATCTCCGATCCCGACTGGGACGCGCCGCTCATGCCCATGCTGCCGGAGTGGCGGGAGCGCGAGATCGACGGCGCGGCCTGCCAGACGATCGACTGGCGCGAGGTGTTCGGTGGCCCTATTCGCGTCTTCGGCGATCATGTCACGGGACAGATGAAGGAGTTTCACGTCGTCTTCCGGCTACGCGCCGAGGCGAGCGGCACACTCGTGTTCTATGACGACGATGGCTGCATCATTCGTCGCAATGGTGAAATCGTGCATGAAGATCGCGAGGCGCACTCGCTAACCCGCCATGAGTTGCGCGTACAGGTCGGCGATCGCCTCGAAATCGCCCAGTGGCAGTACCACAACGAGTGGATCTGGGCGGCTCGCTTGGAGGCCGAAGAGGAGACGCTCGCCAGCGACGTCGCGCTGTTCGAGCCGTACCGAGCTCGCGTCGAGGCGGCCCTGCGCAATCCGAACGGCCCGTCGCTCAAGACTTACACCGCCGCCGCGCATCCCGTGCGGACGGCCCTGTGCATCTACAGCCTGATCCTCAACGGATACCGGCCCTCCGCCGTGCAGATTTTCGGCGACTATCAGTGGGACCAGCGCAGGCGTCTGGCCATCGAGGCGCTGCTCCCGTTCGCGGATATCGTCCCGATGAAAAAGGTCGAGCGCACCCTCAACGCGGTCGACCGGCGGCTGTTGCCGCTGGCACGGTCCTTCTGGTCGGCCATGAAGATCTGCGTCACGCTCTTCCATCCACCGTTCGAGTACTGCTTCCTGGATGACGACATCTACATTCTCGATCCGATGACCGAGGCGCTACGGCGATTCCGTCAGTTCGACTTCGTTTACGCACCCGATTGGAATCACGACGAGAGCTACCGGCGCATCTGGAGCCCCGAGCGGACCGCGCCGTTCGCTACGGGGAACGTGAACACCGGGCTCTACCTGCTGCGCAATCGGAGCAGCCGGAAAGCCCAGGCGGAGCGCCTCCTACGCGTTCCTTTGAATGGGCATCCAACCTGGCTCTGGGAGCAAGGCTTTTTCGCCTACGAGCTCTCCGGGGACGGGGTGGCCGTCGACCTGCCGACACAGCAGTATTTCTATCCGATCTTCGACGGCTTGCCGGGAGGCTTGCTCGGATACGACTGGCGTGGCAACCCCTGCGGCTTCGTCAGCGCGCACTTCGGCGGGCTGCAGGACAAGCCGTCCGACCGGGACGCCCGCCGGCTCGTCCGCGACATTCTCGATCGCAACCGAAGTGCCGATCCGGGAGGTGTCCTATGACCCGCATTGCCCTCGGAGTCCACGTCCACGCCCAGCCGGAGCAATTGCGGGCGACGCTCGCCAGCATCGAGCGCAATACGGCTCCGGATTACGATCTAGTCTTGCTGCCGGACGGCCCCGACGAGGAGATCCGCCGTGAGCTCGCGACGCTCGCATCGCTGGTGAGCCTGCGGCAGCTTCCCGACGAAGGCGTACTGGGTCCGGCGGCCTGCCTGAACCGGCTGGTTAAAAACACAGAGGCCGGCATCGTCGTCCTGATCGAAAGCGGCGCGGTCGTCGGTCCGCGCTGGCTCGATCATCTCCTGGCCGCTCTGGACAGTTCGCTGCGCGCGGGACTGGCCGGGCCTTCGACGAATCGGAATTGGAACGAGCAATGCGTCTTTCCGCACGCCGGAGGCTCCTTCGATGAGGTCGACCGTATGGCCGTGGAGGCGGAAAGGCGCTTCGGTACGCTCCGGCGTACGCTCGCCCCGCTCTACAGCCTCGGCGACTTTTGCTACGCCGTGCGCCGCGAGGTGTTCACGGCCATCGGCGAGGCCGACGAGAGCTACGGCCTCGGCCCCTGCTGGGAAATGGACTTCAACGCCCGGGCCGCACGCGCGGGATTCGACGGGCTATGGGCCTGCGCCGCCTGGGTTTGGCGCGCGCCGTTCACGCCACGCCGCGAGCGCGAAGAGGCCGCGCGCTTCGACGCCAGCCGGCGGCGCTTTCAGGACAAGTTCTGCGGCGCCCGCCTACGGGGCGAGAAGCATGATTACCGCGATCATTGCCGAGGCGACGCCTGCCCCAATTTTGCTCCTCGGGCACCGCTAAGCCCCACGATTGCCTCCGATCCGGCGCGCCCGCTCGTCAGTTGCATCATGCCGACTTTCGACCGGCGCGCCTTCATTCCGCAAGCCGTCGGTTGTTTCCTGGCTCAGGACTATCCGAACTTGGAGCTCGTGATCGTCGACGACGGCAACGATCCGATCGCCGATCTCCTGCCTAGCGATCCGCGCATCCTCTACCATCGGCTCAACAGTCGGATGTCGATCGGCGCCAAGCGGAACCACGCCTGTGAACGGGCACGGGGAGAGATCATCGTTCATTGGGACGATGACGATTGGTATCCCCCGTCACGGGTAAGGGTGCAGGCCGGCGCGCTCGCCGAACGCGGCGCCGAGGTCTGCGGCACGAGCATTCTCTATTACTACGACCGCTCGCGGGAGCAGGCCTGGTGCTACCAGTACTCCGGGGGTCCTACAACCTGGGTCGCTGGCAATACGCTCGCCTACCGCCGCGAAACGTGGAGGCGCAATCCCTTTCCAGACGTGCAGGTGGGCGAGGATGCGCAGTTCGTCTGGCGCTGCCCGCCGTCGCGCGTCGTCGATCTCAAAGATCCCGGCCTTTGCATCGCCTCGGTTCACGCAGCGAATATCAGCCCAAAGGACACCGGCGGCGTCTTCTGGTCCAGCGAGCGGGTCGAGCGCATCCGGGAGATCATTGCCGCCGGAACTCCGGCGAGCCCGCCCTCGTCGGTGCCCCTGGTGTCGTGCATCATGCCGACGTACAACCGCCGCTCCTTCATTCCACTCGCTCTCGCCCGCTTCCGCGAGCAGTCGTACAAAAACCGGGAGCTGATCGTGATCGACGACGGCAGCGATTCGATCGGCGATCAGCTTCGCGGCGAGACGGCGGTGCGTTACGTGCGGGTCGACCGGCGGATCTCGATCGGGGCGAAGCGCAATATGGCCTGCGCCGAAGCGCGCGGCGAGATCGTGGCGCACTGGGACGACGACGATTGGTACTCGGCCGACCGGCTCGAGCAGCAGGTCACTCCGATCCTGCGCGGGGATGCTGAGATCACGGGCTTGGAAAACCGTTTCGTGTTGCAGATGCCGGACCGGAAGTTCTGGACCATCGACCGCCGGCTCCATCGCACGATGTTCGTCGGCGACGTCCACGGCGGGACGCTGGTGTTCCGCCGATCCATCTGGGCCTCCGGTGTGCGCTATCCGGAAGTTGATCTGGCGGAAGACGCAATGTTTCTCCAGCAGGCCACAGCGCGAGGGAAGAGGCTGCTACGCCTCGACAACCGCGGCTCCTTCGTCTACCTGCGCCACGGCAGCAATGCCTGGAAATTCGAGACCGGCCGCTTCCTCGATCCCTCCGGCTGGAGCGAAGCCGCGCCGCCGGCAGAGTTCTCCCCCGAATGCCTCGCGGCCTATACCGCCGCGGCCAGCGCACACGCGTTGCGGGGTTGAGGTAAGGGCAAGGCTGTGGAATGCGGTTCAAGACCGCTTATCATCTACCGCATGGCGACAACAGCACCGACCTGTAGCGGCCCGAAGAAGGACATCGCGGCCATCCTCGCACTGGTGGATCTCCTGGACCGCTTTCTCGCTGAAGGTTACCTGGATCTCCTTTCGATCGATAAAGCGCAAGCTCCGGGCTCGCCGGGGCCCAGCTCAGAAGTTGAGGGTCAGGTCGAGTCCTACGATGCTGCCACGGTAGTCGCCATAGTTCGGGTTGAGCAGCAACGCGCCGGGTAGGTAGCTCTGAAGTCCCTGGAGGACGAAGCTGTCGATCCTGTAGTCCTCCCAACGGCCGAAGATCCCGGTCTTGGCGAAGTTGTTGATCCGGTAGTCGAGGCGCCCGAGCAGGCTGAAGAGCTTGACGTCGTCGTAGTTGTTGAAGCCGACCGCCAAGTCCGGCGAGCCGCCGGGCGGGCTGAAGAGGTCGGCCTTGCCGTTCGACCGCGACCAGTTGGCCGAGAGGTCGAGCGTCCAGAGATGAGAGAGCTTCGAGGTGAGGCCGGCACCCAGGGTGTCGGTGGTCTCGTTGAGGTTCGCCGTCCAGGTGTCGAGCGGATTGGTGGAGGGAGTGGCGCCGGACTGCCGGGCCGCCTGCCGGACCTTGTGGTCCTGGCGGTCGGCGAAGAGAAAGACGTTCAATTTGTCGCCCGGCGAATAGCTGATCTCGGCATTGTAGGATGTGGAGTCGTCCTTCTGGAGGCCGAAGAGGCTCTGGGCATATTTCTGATTGTCGCCGTTCAGCCCCACGAAGAAGCTCCAGGTATCGCTCGGGAAGACCTGCCCCTGAACGTTGTAGGCATGCCGCTTGCGGGCGGCCTCGTCGAATTTTCGCAGGTCGGGCAGGTTGGTGGGCACATCCGCCTCGACGAAGCTGTCCGAGGCGGCGTTTACGTCATACCGGCCGATCGAGCGGTCGCCGTAGAGATAGCTCGACCGCAGCGAAAACCAAGAGACCGGCCGGGTGTCGAAGGTTGCTTTCCAGAGGTTCTCGTCGGAATTGGGAATCTCGCGGAACTTGCGGTCCCAGCTCTCGCGCTCGAAGGAGAGGGCCAGCCGGGTGGCGCGGGCGAGGTCCCAACCCAACTCGGCGCTGGAGTTTTGGCGCGTGTAAGAGTAGGGCACGGTGATGCGTCCGATCGCCTCCCAGACCGCGTCGAAACGGACATAACCCGGAAACTCGATGCGCGGCGCCTTGTTGTCGAGATCGTAATAGCGGTAGCGAAACGTCAGGTCGAGGCTCTGGCCGAAGCGGGTGCCGAGATCGGCGTTGTATGCCGTCGCATCGGTTTTGCGGTCCGCCGTGCGAGCGGGCAGGTTGGACGCGTTGGTGGGATCGAAAGTCGAGCCGTCGACGTTGATGCCGGTGACCGCCGAGTTGAGGGTATACGGCAGCAGCGGATCGTTCTGCTTCATGCTGTCGTACGAGGCGCTGCCGTTCGCGAACCAAGTCCCGAATCGGGTGCGGCCCTTGAGGAACAGGATGTCGGCCCGGTTGCTGGCCGCGAGGTCCGCGATGCCAAGGCTGGAGCCGCCGATCGAGCTGGAGCCGGGCGCCGAGTAAGCGTTCGGGTCGGTGGCGGAGGTAGCCCGAAACGGGTTGTCCCAGATCAGCGTGCTGACGTTGTTCTCGAACTTCGAGTAGCGGTAGCCCAAGCTCAGACCGCTGGTGGCGGTGTTCCATTCGCCGGCGAGTTGGGCGCCGGTGGTGTCGTAGTTGATCGGCTCTGGAAGCTCAGTGGCGTTGCTGAAGCCGAAGCTGCCGCCGAAGGCGCGGTTGCCGGTGCGCTTTTCATGGTCGAATTCCAGCCCCCACGAGAGGGGCCCCAGGCGTCCGAGGTCGAGCTGTGCCAGCAGGCGGTCACGCTGAAGCCCGAGGTTGATCGCCTGGGCCGTCGCCAGGTAGGGGGCGAGAAGTTGGCCGATGAACGCCGGGGTGATCCCGGCCGGGTTGGTGGCGAGCTGCGTGGCCAAGCCCCCCTGAAGGGCCGCCTGGATGGGATCGGCGATCTCCAGCCGTCCGGCCCCGGTCTGGGTCCACAACATGTGGCCGTCGTTGCCGAAGTGGTGCGGGATCTTGTTGTAGTCGACCAGTAGCTCGTAACGGCCCGGAATACCGTAAGCCAGGGTGTAGCGGGCGTCTTCCCGCCGCATGTTCTCGGCCTTGAGGTCGAGCTCGCGGTCGCCCGGTCCGTCGCCGAGCAAATGAAGCCTGGGAATGACGAAGCCGCTGCTCACGTCGCGGTACTCCTCCCACTTCGCCGAGTTGGTGTCGACGTGCGCGTGGAGCACTCCGAGCACCAGCGGATCGACGCGGAAGGTGAAACCCTTCGCAGGCTCCTTGGCCGGTTCTTTCGCCGGTTCCGAAGCGGTGATCGGCGGCTGCGCCTTCTCCGCGGCCGCCTCCTGAGCCATGGTTGAGCCGGAACCCGCAAGCACCAGCGCGGAGAGCAGGAGGCCGGCCCTTAGGACGAACGTGTTGCGATCACTGCGTGTCGTACGCATGGCGTCCTCCTAATGGGCCAGGTAGGGGCTCGACGGATTGTTGCTGCCGTGAATCGCGGCGTGGCAGTCCAGACAGGCGCGGTTGAAGATGCGGTTGCTCGCCCGCGACTGATTCGCAAGAGTCGTGGCGTCATAAAGCGTGCCGGGGTGCCGGGTGTTGGAGTGACACTGCTGGCACAGGTACGGGGTCGCGGTCTTCTGGAGCTTCTGGTGATTCGAGCCATGCGGCGTGTGGCAGTTGAGGCAACTCTCCCGCACCGGCGCGTGCTCCCAGAGGAAGGGGCCACGCTTCTCGGTGTGACAGGTGTAGCACTGCTCATTCACCGAAGCAGCTTTGATCAGGCCGCGGGTCTGGGTGCCGTGGGGATTGTGGCAATCGGCGCAGCCGATCTTTCCCTCACGGATGGGATGATGAGAGGTCTTCCACAGGTCCGCCCGCACGTCCTTGTGGCAGGAAATGCAGGCGTCCGTCGTGCTCGCGGCCTTGAGCTGCGACCTCTCCGACTTAAAGGCATGGACACTGTGACAGGTCATGCAGGAGAGGCCGCGAGTCTCGTGAACGCCGCCGCGCCAGAAGAATTGCGCGCCACCGCTATGGCACTTTTGACAGACCGCCGACTGCTCGCGCACGTTTAATTTTTCGAGGCGCGGCTGCAGCGCCGGATCGTCGGGATTGTTGACGTGCGCGCTGCCCGGCCCATGGCAGGTCTCGCAGCCATGAACCGAGAGACTGGCAAACTTGCCCTTGCCATGCGGCGTCGACGCCAGGCGCTCCGCCTCCGCCGTGTGGCAGGTGATGCAGAGATCGGCGCCGACGAAGCCCAGTGCGGCAGGGGGCGCCGGAGCGGCCGACCCCGCGAGCGGCAACGCCAGCAGCGCCGCCGCGGCCAATAGCATGATTGGAAGTCGGGTCGACCTCATGGCAGGACTCCTCCGGTTCCTTCAGCCGCCAATGCGGCGGTCGATACAGCATTCGAAACGTTCTCGAATCTACAGAAGGCGGCCGGAGGGCCAAACAGCCGACAGGACGGGAAGGGAGTCTCCGAGGGGTAGGCTCTTTCCCTACCCTTCGAGGTAGGAAAGCCACTTCCCGCCAACCGCCCCGCCGGGCGTCGCGATCCCTCTCCCGTCGTGGTCAGATCATGGCGGTCAAGATCGACGAACTCGCGAAGGAGAAGTCATGAAGCAGATCGGCTTTTTGTTATCCATGCTCATCGCCGTCACTGCTGCCGCGGCACCGGCCAGCCTGGACGGCAAGCAAATCTTCCTGGCGCAGAAGTGCAACCTGTGCCACTCGGTCTCGTCAGCCGGTATTGAGCGCACCGTCAAGTCGGAGAAAGTCGCCGGACCGGATCTCACCAACCTGGCAGCCAAGGAGGAGCCCGCCAAGCTGATCAAGTTCCTCCACAAGGAAGGAGAGATCAACGGCAAGAAGCACGGCAAAGGCTTTACAGGCTCGGACGACGAGCTCACCGCACTGATCTCCTGGCTCCAGCAGCAGAAGAAGTAGCGAGTAAACCGCCATGCTATCGACCGCAGGATTCGTGGCGCTCGTCCTGGTAACGATCGCCCTCATCGGCCTGCTGGTGCTGCGCCCATCGATGTTCGCGGCGCGCGGCGGGAGGATTCTGGGCTTCCTCTCGCTTTTCCTGCTGCCTCTGCTGGTGACGGGCCTCGGAACGTCGGCACAGATCGAGCACTCGAAAACCACCACCTTCTGCCTCTCCTGCCACGTCATGGCGCCCTACGGCAGGAGCCTGCTGGTGGACCACCCCTCCTACGTGCCGGCCCGCCACTACCAGAACAATCGAGTGCCCCGGGAGGCGGCCTGCTTCACCTGTCACACCAACTACACGATGTTCGGCGACTACAAGGCGAAGCTGCGCGGCCTGCGGCACGTCTACGTCAACTATATCGGCACCATTCCCAAGCGGATCAAGCTTTACGAGCCCTACAACAACCGGGAGTGCCTGCACTGCCACGGCGGCGCCAGGAACTTCGAGGCCAACGACGTTCATCAACCGATCCTTGCCGAGCTGGCGAAAAACTCGACCTCCTGCCTCGAGTGCCACGACAAGATTCACAATGTGCACGACATGGCCGGCGTCAAAATGTGGAAGGAGACGATGCCATGACCGCCGCCTCGCCGCTGATCCGCCGCCTGCAGCTCTCGGGACTCCTGGTGGCCCTCGGACTGGTCGTCGAAGCGATCACCCTGTTCTGGTCGCATCCCACCGCCTTCCTCGTCTTTCTCGGCTTGGGCGGCTTGCTGGTGGCAGCGGGCGTATTGCTCTACCTCTTCACGATCGCCACCTACCCTTCGGCCCCACAGAGCTGATCGAGGAGGCCCGGAGCCATGTGGAAGTACTTCCTGCTCTGGTTTCCGATGCTGCTCCTCGCCGTCGCCAACGGCACCCTGCGGGAAGCCTGGATTCGCAAACACACGGGCGAGCTCCAGGCCCATCAGATCTCGACGGTCCTGCTGCTCCTCCTCTTCGGCGTTTACACCTGGATCGTCGTCCGCGTCTGGCCGCTCGAGACGGCGGACCGTGCGATCACGGTCGGCCTCCTGTGGCTCGTCCTAACCCTCGCCTTCGAGTTTCTCTTTGGACACTACGCGTCGCATCTTTCCTGGAGCACGCTGCTGCACGAATACGACCTGCTCGCCGGGCGCCTGTGGGCCCTCGTTCCTCTCTGGGTCATGATCGCGCCATACGTCTTTTACCGGCTACGTCAGGCGAGGTGAGGCGGTGGCATGCTCGGCTGTCCCGGGGGCCAGCCCCTGCTCTGCTCTATGCTATACATCCCGGCTCATGGGGCTCTCTCCGTCGCCGGAAAAACCGTTATGAGAATCCTGATCGCCGACGATCACACGCTGTTCCGCGACAGCCTGCGCAGCCTGCTCACCTCCCAGGGTTTCGAGATCGTGGGCGAGGCGCGGGAGGGGGGCGAGGCGGTCGAGAGAGCACGCGAGCTGCAACCGGACATCGTGCTCATGGACCTCGCGATGCCCGGGCTCGACGGCTTGGCGGCGACCCGCCTGATCAGTGCCGAGCTGCCGCACGTGAAGGTCGTCGTCCTCACCGCGTCGGACGACGACGCCAATCTCTTCGAGGCGATCAAGTCGGGCGCCCAGGGCTACCTGCTCAAGAGTCTAGAGTCGCGAGAGTTCTTCGCCCTGCTCGAAGGCGTCGGCCGCGGCGAGCCCGCCCTGACGCCGGCGCTGGCCAGCAAGCTGCTCCAGGAATTCGCCCGCCCGCCACTGCCCGCCGCCGCGGCCCATGACCCTGACGCCCTGACCGACCGCGAGCGCGAGGTGCTGGAGCTGCTCGTCCGCGGCGTGACCTCGAACCGCAAGCTGGCCAAGGATCTGGGGGTGAGCGAGAACACCGTCAAGTTCCACGTCCGTAACATCCTCGACAAGCTGCACGTGCACAACCGCGCGCAGGTGGTGGGCTTCGCGCTGCGCCACGGAATGGTCGAGCCGCCCGGCGAGGCCTGAGCGGCCTGCCCACCGGCGGCATCCGGAGGGTGTTACCATGCAGGGAGATTCCTACCCGGCATAGACCATGAGCGACGATTCCGGCTCCGTGGATCAAGCCCGCTTCCGGGCGCTCTTGCAGGAGAGCACGGAGCGTCTTCAAGCCGTGCTCAATGCCGCTCTCGACGGCATCGTTCTCATCGATCCCGCCGGCACCATCCAGTTGGTCAACCCATCCGTCCAGAAGATGTTCGGATACACGCCCGAACAGTTGCTGGGACAGAACGTCAAGATCCTCATGCCGGCGCCCTGGCAGGAGGAGCACGACGGCTACCTGGGCCGCTATCGGACGACCGGCGAGGCGCGCATCATCGGCATCGGCCGGCAGGTCGAAGGCCGGCGCCGCGACGGCTCGACCTTCCCTCTGGATCTCGCAGTGAGCGAGGTCCGCTATGGCGACGAGGTGTTCTTCCTGGGAACGCTGCGCGACATCACCGAGCGCTTGCGGCTGGAGGACGAGGTCCGCCAGTCCCAGAAAATGGAGGCCATCGGGCGCTTGGCCGGCGGTGTGGCCCATGATTTCAACACTCTGCTGGGCACCATCCGCGGCTACTCCGAGATGCTGCTCAGCGCCCTGCCGCGAAGTGAAAGCCTCCGCCACCCCGTCGAGCAGATCCACCGTGCGGCCCTGCGCGGCGCGCAACTGACGCGGCAGCTCCTGCTATTCAGCCGCCGGCAGCAGGTTCAGGCCCAGGCGGTCGATCTCGGAAAGCTGCTCGCGGACGTCGAGGTCATGCTCGACCGTCTGATCGGTGAGGACATGCAGCTCACCCGCCAGATCGAGCCGCAGCTCGGCCGGGTTTGGGGCGATCCCGGCGAGCTCCACCAGGTCATCCTGAACCTGGTCGTCAACGCCTGTGACTCCATGCCTCAGGGCGGCACCCTGACTCTTGCATTGCGCAATCTCGAAACAGACCAGGAGATTGCCATTGAAGGCGGCCGTCTCCCTTCGGGTTCCTACGTCCTTCTCCAAGTGGCGGACACCGGCACGGGCATGAACGATGAGGTCCGCAAGCGCATCTTCGAACCCTTCTTCACCACCAAGGGGCCGGGGAAGGGCACGGGATTGGGTCTCTCCACAGTGCATGCCATTGTCCGGCGCAGCCGGGGCGGTATCGCGGTGGAGAGCCTGCCGGGGCGCGGTACCACCTTCCGGATCTATCTGCCTCACGCCGGTGCGGCGGTCCTGGAAGAGCCCGAGGCCGCTGTCGAGCCGGCAGAGGCCAAAACCGACGGCCCCTACCCGGCCAGCGGCACGGTCCTCCTTGTGGAGGACGACGACATGTTCCGGGGACTGCTGCGGCAAGTGCTGGAAACCCAGGGCTACCGAGTCCTCGCGGCCGAGAACCCGGCGGCGGCCCTGGAGCTCGTGGCGGTGCACGGCGACGACGTCCGGCTCCTGTTGAGCGACATGGTGATGCCCGGCGGCAACGGCGCCGACCTCGCCGTCAAGCTCGTCGACCGGCATCCGGCCCTTAAAGTCGTCCTGATGTCCGGCTACACCGACGACGCCCTGGCGGGCCGGGAAGCCGACACGACCCGCGCCGACGCGTTCCTGGAGAAGCCTTTCGCCACCCAGGATCTGCTGCATCTGATTCGCGAGCTGCTGAGCTCGTAAGCTCAGCCGGCGGCAGGAAGGGACAGATCGAAGGCGGGTCTTCCCCCTCGGTTCTCCGCCCGCAGGCCGCCGCCGAGGATCCGCGCGAGCTCGTCGGCCAGCGGCAGCGCCAAGCTGCGGCCGCCACGGTTGTGAGAAGCCCGGAACCCGTCGTGGAAGGGCTCGAACAAGGCCCTGTGCGGCCCTTCCGGAAACGGGGGACCGTCTGAGGAAATGACGGCGCGAAGTCCCTTGTCATCGATGTCCAGCCGGAAGAAGACCTCGGACTTGGCATGGCTCACCGCGGCGTTCAAAAGCAGGATGAGGATCTGCCGCAGGCGATCGCGGTCCGCGCGGAAGACCGCGGGGAGAGCCGGGTCCCGGGAATCCGTGAGGGCGATTCCTCCCTCCCACGCCCGTGGCCGCACCACCTCTTCGACCTCGTCGACGAGCGTCTCCAGGGCGACCTCTTCCGGCCGGAGCTGGACTCTGCCGCCCAATAACCTCGCCAACTCGCCGGCGTCGCCAACCAGGGCCTGGATGTCCTTGACCACTTCCCGGATGTTCTCGGAGTAACGCCGCTCCTGTTCTCCGAGATGCTCCTTGGGCGCTTCCGCCAGGAGATCGGCCAGCATGCGGAAGCTGGCGAGAGGGGTCCGCAGCTCGTGGACGAAAGCCGAAAGGAAGCTCATCCATTGTTCCGGAGTCTGTAGGTAGGTTCGGTCCCGTTCGCTCATACCAACTCGCCCTCGCGATGGCCGGTGACGGCAATCCCGAATCATGTCGCCACCAACCGCACGGCGCAACGCGCCGGAGAGCGGGGGGATTCCCTACCCGCCGGGGTGGCGGGCCGGGCGCCCCTTCCCGAGCTTGCGGATGCCCTCCACGATCTTCAGGCCGATCGGCGGAATGAACGCGACGCCTGCGACCATGACCGCTGTGAAGTTGCGCATGCCGAACACCGCTTCGAACAGGTTGCCGTCATGGGCGATCGAGGAGCCGATGGCGTAGCCGACCACCTCGATCGGGATGAACGCGGTGACACAAACGCAGTACTGCAACGGCAACGACAGCCCGCGCACGACAGCGCTAGCGGCACGACGAAGCCCAGATAGCAGGTGCCGACCTGCCAAAAATACTTGAACTCCGCGATATGGGCCCACTTGCCGAAGGAGTCCATGAGGACGCCGATGCACAGGAACACGGCACAGGTGGTCGCGAGCTCCGAAGGAGTCGCACGAAAGCGCCGAAAAAATGCTGAGTGCATGAGAGGACTGTACCGCACGCGCCAAGCGGTACCAGGAGCGCAAAGAGTGGGACCCGTGGCCTGCCCCCCATCAGGCCACGGGTCTACGCGGGTCCGCCGATCGTCTCCGCACCTTCTGCGATCGAGTGGACCCAGGGCCGGAGGGGCGGTTGGTCTCCCGGCCCCCCGGCCAGGTTCAGTTGTCAAAGAGCCCTGCCTCCTCCCCGCCGCCCACCCACCTCGCCAGCCACCGGCGGTGGTAGGCTGGATCATACAGCATATGGAACGGAAGAAGTCAACCTTCTAGAAGCGAAATTCCTAAACTCGACCGCCTTCCGCCACCCTTCCAGGAGAAGGTGCGTCGATTTACTCCCCTAGAGGACGTAATTCCGTATCCTGGGGGAGGGGCGCCGGTGCCCTCCGGCGACCGGCCGGAACCCCTGGAGCGGCCGCCTCGGGCGGCGGACGGGCTCCGGCACCCGACGTGCAGCGGCCGGAGACTCGAGGCGGTCCGCCTCTGCCAAAAGTCGACTGGCCGCCGGCGAAAGACGACTCGCCGGCAGCGGCGCGCCTTCGGCCGCCAGGGAAAGTCCTCTCGCCGGTAGCGGCGAATCGTTCGCCGCCAGGGATAACCCGCTCGCCGCCAGCGGCGAGTCTCTTACCGCTCGGGGTAATTCATTCGCCGCCAGCGGCGAGCCTCCGGCCGGTGCCGGCGAGTCGCTTGCCGGAGCCGGCCAGACGTCCGCCGGTGCCGGCCGGACGACGCGCGAAGCCTGCAAATCTTGTCTCGGCGTGTTTACGGAAACCGTCTGCGAGATTTTTTCAACATGAGCCCTGAATGACTTGACTTTTTCCGTCACCATGGATGTATGATCCCGCTCCCCAGCGAGTGGGAGGTCTCACCGGCCGGGGCGTAAGAGGCTCATTGAAAACTTGAACTGCCGGGGGGCCGGGAGTCCAACCGCCCCTCCGGCCCCTGGGTTCGCTCGATCGAGGGGGGCGGTCGAGCGGACCTCCGTGTCCTGTGGCCTGGCGCGGCAGGCCAGCGAAGCGCCGGGCACGACCGATCTCAGGTCTTCGTCGCCGGCACGCCCACCACGCGAGACCGCGGATGTGCCCGCAGGATGCAAGTCACCGATACCTCTGTGGCCTCAAACCGGGGCGGCGGGCAGCCTGCGGCCTTCATTGCGCTGCGAATCGTCTGGATGCCCTGCCCTTCGGCTTGCGCAAATTGCAGCCGGCTGAGGAACCAGGCGAGACTTTGGTTGCGCCAGAGCGGCGTTACCCTGCGCTTGCGGAGATCCTCGATCGTCATACCGGTGAGAAGCTTCCCGGGAGAAATGAACTCGATGCGATCCTGGTAGGAAGTGAAGCGCGCCGGGTCGAACAGCTCGTAGTCCCGGTGCGCCAAGGCGTTGACCATCGCCTCCTGGAGGGCTCGCCGCGGGTACTTCTCGACGTTGGGCGTCTTCAGGTCTGTTTTGTCGAAGATGGTGACCGCCTCGAGGTCGAGCATCTCCTGCACCCGTTTCGCTTGGTCGAGGAGGGTGCCGGCGATTTCGAGACGCCGCGCTACCGGGTACGTACGGTCGCGCCCGGGATAGGTCGAATAGATCGAGAAGGCGCCAGGCACGAACTTCTGCGGCTCTCGCCCGAAGAGCAGTATGGCGTAGTTGCGCGGGCGCACCACGCCGGTCAGCGGCTCGGCGATGCAGAGGGACGGTACGAAAGGCGTGATCTGCACGCCGGCGACGAGGTAGGGCTCAACCCCCCGCTCGGGCGTGAACACTCCCGTACGCTGAAGCGCATCGCGCAATGCGAGGAGGTCGAGATCGTTGGTCGTGGCGCCATTGCACGGTCGCCGATCCCAAGGCTCCAGCGCGCCCCTGCGGACGAGGAGCTCACGCAGCACACCGTTGCGGGCCTCGATCGTCGAACGGCTGACCCGCACGTAATGCTTGGCTCCCTCGCGTCCCCTCCGGAAGGTGTGTGCCGCACCCGTAGCAGGCTGAAGGAAAACCAGGACTCGTCGGCTGGTGTCGTCTGTCGGCAGCTCCTCTACGAGGGGGACAAGCGGGGGCGACACCCGATCCCTACATCGCGCCAGCACGGTGTTCTCAACCTCTCGGATTCGACTCGCAGTCAGGCCCATGCGAACGAGTCTTGGAAATCCGTCTGCGTCCTTTTCTTCTTTCGCTCCACAGACGACATAGCCGCCACCAAGATTCTGGAAATCATTGGCGAAGGCGGACAGCGTTGCCACGACATCATCGATGTCGGCGACGTTTTCCTTCCACTCCGTCTGCTCGTTCTCTCGTTGGGAGAGCTCGGTCAGATCGATCCGCGCGGACATGAAAGCACCACTTTCTTCCCGCACCCTCTACGAAGTAGGCGACGACGAGGCGATCGGGAGGGTGGATAGGTGGTGCGGCTGGGAGGACTCGAACCCCCGACCAAGAGTTTAGGAAACTCCTGCTCTTTCCACCTGAGCTACAGCCGCAGGCCGGGGGATTATACCCCAGGGTCTTCGCGGGCTTCTTCCAGGGCACTCCCCCACTCAATACTGGATCAGCGACTGCACCTCGTAGCCCTGGAGCTTATGGCGGCCGGGGAGGAAGGTCAGCTCGACGAGGAAGCCGAAGCCCGCCACCTTGCCGCCCAGCGACTCGACCAGCTTCGCAGCCGCCAGCGCCGTGCCACCGGTAGCGATCAGGTCGTCGACGATGAGCACGTGCTCGCCGGGCTTGACGGCGTCGTTGTGCATCTCGATCGAGTCGGTGCCGTACTCGAGGTCATACCCCTGCCTCGCCGCCTGGTACGGCAGCTTGCCCGGCTTGCGCACCGGCACGAAGCCGGCGTTCAGGTTGTAGGCCACGGTCGGCGCGAAGATGAAGCCCCGCGACTCGATGCCCACCACTTTGTCGATCCGTTTCTGGGCGAAGAACCAGACGAAGCGGTCCACCGTCATGCGTAGCGCCAGCGGGTCCTGGAGCAGGGTCGTGATGTCGTAAAACAGGATGCCCGGCTTGGGAAAATCCGGCACTTCGCGAATGTAAGCCTTCAAGTCCTCCATGACCTCACCTCCAAGTTCGCTAGCGGTCGATCGTAAAGCCGCCCCAGTCGGGCACGGCGGACATCTCTTCCTCTTCGAGACGGGTGACCCGGGCGCCCGGCGGTCCCGCCCGCAGCCGCTCTCGGAAGGTGCTCAAGGCAGAAGGCTCTCCCGAAACCGCGACTTCCACCCGGCCATCCGGCAGGTTGCGCACCCGTCCGGCGAGGCCCAGCTCCAGCGCCTCCCGGCGGACGAACCAGCGGAAGCCCACGCCCTGGACGTGGCCGCTCACCCAGAAGCGGAAGGACCGGGCGCCGCCGGGTTCGGTCTGTGCGCTCATCGCTGGTCCGGCTTCCAGCCATGACGGCCGACGAGGGGCACGAAGACGACTTCCTCGCCCTCCTTGCGCCGGATCTCCCCGCGCGGCGACTTGCGGTACAGCACGAGCCGTTGCAGGTTGCGCGGCCCTTCGGGAATCAGCAGGGCACCGCCCGGTGCGAGCTGGCCCAGCAGCGGCTCAGGCACTTTCGGCGCGCCCGCGGTGACCAGGATGCGATCGTAAGGAGCCCACTCGCTCCAGCCCACGGTGCCGTCGAAGACCTGAATCTTGACGTTGTCGAAGCCAAGCTGGCGCATGCGGGGAATCGCCGCCTGGGCGAGCTCCGGGATGCGCTCGAGGCTGTAGACCCGCCGTGCCAGGCCGGCCAGGATGGCCGTCTGGTAGCCGGAGCCGGTGCCGATCTCCAGCACGGAGTGCTCGGGTCCCACTTCCAGGAGCTCGGTCATGCGCGCCACGATGTAGGGCTGCGAGATGGTCTGCCCGCTGTTGGCGCCGATGGGCAGGGCGTGATCGCCGTAGGCCTGGCTGCGCAGGTGCTCCTTGACGAACAGATGCCGGGGGATCTTGCGCATGGCGCCCAGCACGCGCTCGTCCTTGATGCCGCGGGCGGCGATCAGGTCGCGGACCATCCGCTCGCGCTGAACGGCGTAGTCGCTCATTTTCAGTCGGCGGGAGGAGCCGAGGCGGGCGCCGGTGCCGGCGCTGGGCCCGGGAAGGTGAGGGCCGAGAGCTTCTCCCCCACCGGCCCGAAGCTTTCGAGCCCCGGATAGTAGGTGAGGTCGAGGTGCAGCGGCGTCACCGAGACCAGGCCCCGGCTCACCGCTTCGAAGTCGGTGCCCGCCGCCTTCTCCCACTGTGGCGTGCCGGCGATCCAATAGTACTTGCGCCCCCGCGGATCGAGCTTCTCGATCACCGACTGCGTGTAAACCCGCCGGCCGAGCTTGGTGAAGCTCACGCCCTGAATGGGGCCGGCCGGCACGTTGACGTTGAGCAGCAGGTCGCGCGGCAGCTCTTCGCCGAGGAGCACCTCGACCAGCCGGCGAGCGAAGTCCGCCGCGGGCTGGAAGGAGAACCCCTCCCCCACTTGCTGGCTGAAGGCGACGGAGGGAATGCGCAGCAGGGTGCCCTCGAAGGTGGCGGCGACGGTGCCCGAGTAGGTCACGTCGTCGCCGAGGTTGAGGCCGAAGTTGATGCCGGAGCACACCAGGTCCGGCGGGTTGTCCTTGAGCAGCGAGAGCACTCCCAGGTTGACGCAGTCGGTGGGCGTGCCATCGACCGCGTACCAGTTCTCCGCCACCTTCTGCATGCGCAACGGCCGCGAGAGGGTCAGGGCGTGGCCCATCGCGCTCTGCTCGCGGTCCGGCGCCACCACGAACACTTCCGCCAGGGTGGAGAGCGACGTCGCCAGCAGTTTGATCCCTTCGGAGAAAATGCCGTCGTCGTTGGTGACCAGGATGCGTGTCATTCGGCCTTGATGTACTTCCCGATGATCGGTTGGAGCGCCTTGACGGTCGCCGCCGGGATCATCGCCCGTTCGGTGATCAGGGAATACTTGAGAGCCTCCTCGCAGAGACACCCACGGGTGTGGGCGCCACCGATCTGGCGGATCATCTGACGCACGACCTCCTGGGCCATCTGGACGTTCTGCTTGATGACCTCCATCACCGCCTCGCCCGAGACGGCTTCCTCGGTCTCGTGCCAGCAGTCGTAGTCGGTCACCATGGAGAGGGAGACGTAGCAGATCTCGGCCTCGCGGGCGAGACGCGCCTCCTGGAGGTTGGTCATGCCGATGATGTCGAATCCCTGGCGGCGATAGGCCTCGGACTCGGCCCGGGTGGAGAACTGCGGCCCCTCCATGCAGACGTAGGTGCCGCCCTTGTACACCGTGGCTCCGGCCGCCCCCGCCGCCTCGTAGGCCGCGTTGAGCAGCCGCGGGCAGATGGGCTTGGCGATGGAGACGTGGGCCACGAGGCCGTTGCCGAAGAAGGTGTCGACCCGGTGGCGGGTGCGGTCGAAGAACTGGTCGGGCACCACGATGTCCGTGGGCTTGTACTCGATCTTCAGCGAGCCCACGGCGGAGACCGAGACGATCTCTTCGACGCCGAGGACTTTGAAGCCGTAGATGTTGGCGCGGTAGTTGAGCTCGGTGGGCAGCAGGCGGTGGCCGCGGCCGTGGCGCGGCAGGAAGGCCACCGTGTGGCCGTCCAGCTCACCGATGATGTAGGCGTCCGACGGATCGCCGAACGGTGTTTCAATCCGGCGCTCCTCGCGGATCGTCATCCCCTCCATCTGGTAGAGGCCGCTGCCGCCGATCACACCGATACGGATGTCACTCATTCTGAGAGCTCCTCTTTCTATGAGAATCCAGGCCGAAGCCGTCGATTGCCGGAACCGGCGGGAGAGTCTACCAGTCTGGGGCGCTTGGGGCGAGCATGAGGTCTACCGGATCGCCTCCACCACCGCCAAGGCCGTCGCCAGGGCTTGGCGCCCCTGCGCACCGTCCACGCGGGGCACCTTCTCCCCCCGACAGGCGGCGAGGAAGGCTTCGAGCTCTCGCTTCAGGGGTTCGGCGCGCTCGACGGCGAGGTCGTCCGGCAGGATCCGGCGCTCGCCGCCGCCCTCTTCCAGACGGTAGCCCTTGATTTCCTGCGCCTGGTAGTCCAGGGAGTAATACCGGTTGGGCAGGAAGGCCCGCAGCTTGCGCGCCCTTTCGGAGGAGACCCGCGACGCCGTCAGGTTGGCGACGCCGCCGGAGGCGAACTGCAGGCGCACGTTGGCGATGTCGATGCGCGGCGAGAGCACGGCGATGCCCGTGGCCCGCACCTCTTCCACCGGGCTTGGGTCGAGGGCATGCAGGATCTGCAGGTCGTGGATCATCAGGTCGAGGACGACGTCCACGTCCAGGCTGCGCGGCGAGAAGACACCCAGGCGCTGCACCTCGACGAAACGCGGCGGCGTGCCCACGCCCAGGAGAGCCTGGACGGCAGGATTGAAGAACTCCACGTGCCCCACGGCCAGCACGCGGTCGCCGGCCGCAGCCAGAAGGCGGTCGGCCTCGGCGAGGCTGGCGGCCAGCGGCTTCTCGATCAGCACATGCAGGCCCCTTGTGAGCAGGGCGCAGCCCATGTCCGCGTGGGCCACCGTGGGCGCCGCCACCACCGCCGCCTCGATCTCCCCCGCCAGGTCTTCGAGCCGGGGAAAGATGCGCGCTCCGTGCTCGCGAGCCGCCACCTCGGCCGAGTTGGGATTCGGATCGCAAATGCCCACCAGCTCTGCGCCGGGTAGCGCCGACAACAGGCGGACGTGGTTGCGCCCCATCGCGCCGGTGCCGAAGACGCCGACGCGCAGAGGGGCGGGAGACCTGTTTTCCAACGGAATATTATTCAGGCTCGCCCCCTCCCCGCGCGCCGCCCCGCGGCATGGACTTGTAAACTCCTCGCTGGCTGCTCTCGACGAAGGCGATGAGATAGTCGACGTCTGGATCGCCAGCCAGCTCGGCCTTGAGGCGCTCCAGGGCGTGGGGCGTGTTCAGCTTCGAGCGCACCAGGATGCGGTAGGCGAGCTCCAGCCGGCGCACTCGGTCGGCGTCGAACCCCTTGCGCTTGAGGCCGATGGAGTTCAGGCCGTAGCAGGCCGGCTTCTGCCCCACGGTCTTGACGTAGGGCAGAACGTCCATGGTGGCCACGGTGTAGCCCCCCACATAGGCGTGGCGGCCGACGCGGCAGAACTGGTGCACGGAGCTGAAGGCGCTGATGTTGGCGTCGTCGTGGACCTCGACGTGCCCGGCCAGGGTGGCGCTGTTGGCGAAGACGATGCGGCTCCCCACCTGGCAGTCGTGCCCGATGTGGGTGTAGGCCATGAACAGGCTGTCGCTCCCCACCCGGGTGACACCGCCGCCCTTGGCCGTGCCGCGGTGGACGGTGCAGAACTCCCGGAAGACGTTGCGGTCGCCGATCTCCAGCCAGACCTCCTCGCCCTGGAACTTCAGGTCCTGAGGATCGAAACCGATGGCGGCGCTGGGGTAGATCCGGTTCTCGCGGCCGATTCGGGCCGGGCCATAGACGTGCGCTCCGGCGCCCACCTCGGTGCCCTCGCCGATCTCGACGCCGGCGCCGATCACCGCGAACGGCCCGACGCGCACCCCCTCGCCCAGCCGGGCTGTGGCGTCCACCACGGCGAGGGGATGGATGAGGGTGGTCAACGATCCACCATCGCCGACGAGATCACGGCCTCGGCCGCGAGCTGGCCGTCCACCATGACCTTGCCCTTCAGCTTGCAGTAGGTGCTGCGCAGGCGGAGTACTTCGACCTCGTAGCGGATCTGGTCGCCGGGCACCACCGGCCGGCGGAACTTGGCTTCCTCGATGCCGGCGAACAGCACCAGCTTGCTGGCGCGGTCTGGCATGTCGCCCAGGAGCAGCAGGCCGCCGGCCTGCGCCATCCCCTCAACGAGCAACACGCCCGGCACCACCGGCCGGCCCGGAAAGTGGCCGGCGAAGAAAGGCTCGTTGATGGTGACGTTCTTGAGGGCGACGATGCGCTTGCCGGGCTCGACCTCCAGCACGCGGTCCACCAGCAGGAAGGGATAGCGGTGGGGCAGCACCGACAGGATCCACTCGACGTCCCACTTCGGTGCCGGCAATGGGTTCGGGGTCGGCTGCTCGCTCAATTCATCCCTCCTCACTCGGCTCCCCGAATTTTCGCTCGAGGGCCCGCAGGCGCCGGCTCATCTCTTCCAGGCGCGATATCAGGACCGTCTGCCGCCGCCATTTACGCATCTCCACCGCGGGAATGCCGGCCACCGCCGTTCCCGCGTCCACCGAAGCCAGGGCCGCCGACTTGGCCGCCACCTGCACCCGGTCTCCAAGCTCGATGTGGCCGGCCACTCCCGCCTGCCCGGCCAGAACCACGCCGTCACCCAGCCGGGCGCTTCCCGCGATTCCCGCCTGGCCGCACAGAATACAGTGCTTGCCGACCTGCACGTTGTGACCGACCTGGACCAGATTGTCGATCTTGGTGCCCGCTCCGATGCGGGTGGCACCCAGCGTGGCACGGTCGACGGTCGAGTTGGCGCCGATCTCCACGTTCGGCTCGATCACCACGTGGCCCAGTTGCGGCACCTTGTGATGGGCTCCGCCGTGTGTGGCGTAGCCAAAGCCGTCCGCCCCCAGCACCACGCCGGCGTGGACGATGGAGGCCGCTCCAACCTCGGTGCCGTCATAGAGCACGGCATGGGGGTAGAGCACCGCTCCCTCCCCCACCACGCAGCTCCGGCCCACGGCGACAAAGGCATGGAGAGCCGCGTTGGCGCCGACCCGGCTGCCCTCCCCGATCACCACATAAGGGCCGACGTGGGCGGACGGGTCCACCGTACAGCCGGGCTCCAGGATCGCCGTCGGGTGCACGCCCGGCTCCCGGATCACCCCCGAATGGGCAGGATGAAAGTGAGCCAGCAGCACCGCCAGGGCATAGCCGGGGTCATCCACCACCAGCAGGTCGCGCCCCTCGGCGGCGATGTCGGCCATAGCGGCCAAAGCCTTCCCCACCAGTAGCGCACCGGCGCCGCTGGCCACCGCCTGGGCGCGATAGCGGGGACTGGTCAGGAACGAGAGGTCGGCGGGGCCGGCCTCTTCCAGAGTACGGATCGTCTCGACGGCACGCTCCGGGTCTCCCTCGATCCGGCCTCCCACCAGCTCGGCCAGCTCGGCGAGCCGGTAGCCCACAGTGGCTACTTACCCGCGGCCGCAGCGGAGTCCAACCGCTGGACCACCGAGGCGGTGATGTCTATCGCGTCGTCGGCGTAGATCAGGCCGCTCTCGAACTTGCGGAAGATCAGGGTGTAGCCGAGCTCGCGGCCGACCTGGTTGATCACCGGCATCACCTTCTCGTCGATGGCCGCCAGCATGTCGTCCCGCTTCTTGTTCAGCTCGCGGGTGGCGTCGTCCTGCGCACGGCGCAGGACGATGTCCTTCTCCTCCAACTGCTTGGAGAGATCGGCGAGCTTGTCCTGGGCGAGGGAAAGGCGGCCTTCGGAGATCTTGGCCTGCAGCTCCTTGAGCTCCTGGGCCTTGGAGCGCAGCTCGCCCTCCCGCTGCTCCTGGATCTTCTTGAGATCGGCGACGGCCTTCTTGCCCGCCACCGAGGAGAGCAGGATCTTCTCGGTGTCGATCACGGCGATCTTGATGACGCCGGGCGCGGCGGCCGGTGCCGCCTGAGCCGCCAGGGGGGAGACCATCGCCAAGCCCAGAAGGGCCGAGGTGGCGGCGTGGGAACAACGAATTCGGAACGACATCGGGGACTCTCCTCTTTCTTATTCTTATCCTGGGGTTCGATCAGAAGCTGGTTCCGATACTGAACTGGAAGTTCTGGAAGCTGTCTTCCGGCAGCGGATCCAGGTTCTTGGCATAGATGAAGCGCAAAGGCGCACCGAACACAGGCAGCAGCACCCGCAGCTCCACGCCCGCGGTCTTGCGCAAGTCGGACACGCTGAACGACTGGCCTTCGCCGTAGACGTTGCCGGCGTCGGCGAAGAGCAGCAGGCGGAACGGCCCGCCCAACAGGAAATGGTACTCCAAATTGACCTGCGCGAAACTGTCGCCACCGAGGATGATCTGGTTCACGTCGCGCACGGGCAGGCCGTTCTTATCGCGCAGGAAGATGGAGCGGAAGGCATGGCCGCGGATGCTGTTCTCACCGCCCAGGTAGAAGCGCTCGAGGACGGGGATTTCATGGCCGCCGAAGGGCTTGATCCAGCCGCCTTCGACGTTGATGGCGAACAGCGTTTTCGTGGGGTAATTGCTCACCGGCTGGAAGAGGCTGTACGAAACCTCGGGCCGCCAGAAGTTGTTGTCGCCGCCCAGGAAGCCGCCCGCGTACTCGAGGGCCAGCGACATCCTCTGGCCGCGGGTGGTTTCGAAGGGGTTGTCCCGGCTGTCGAAGGCGAACACCGGCCGCAGCGACGAGTTGTTGATCCGCTGCTTGGCGACGACGATGTCGCCGGGTTGCGGCTCGCCGGCGGGCGCAGGCGTCTGGCCGGGCAGCAGAGCCGGGGTGGTCACGGTCGTCTCGTCGTTGTAGTTGGACCGGTTGTAGCTGAGGCTGACCGAGTTGAACAGCCGGTAGTTGCGGCCGTAGGTCAGCACCGCGCCCCTGCTGTGGCGCACGTAGTTGTCCGACGAGCCCGACAGCAGGTCGTACTCGAGGCTCTGGTTGTAAGCCCGAATGCCGATGCTCTGCGGCTTGTCGAGGAACCAGGGTACCGAGTAGGAGAGGTCGAAGAAGTTCCGCAGCTTGCCGCTCTGGAGCGACAGGCCGACCTGCTCGCCGCGGCCGAGGAAGTTCTTGGTGCTGATGGAGAACTGGCCGAAGAAGCCGTCCAGCTCGCTCCAGCCGCCGCCGAACTGCAGCTCGGTGCGGTCCGCCTCGGCGCCCTTGAAGGTCAGATTGACCTTCTTCTTCTCGGTGTCGGTGTCGATCTCGACCGGGTCTTCCTCGTTGAGCTTGAAATAGCCGAGCTGGTTGACCTTGAGGACGCTGTTGCGGATCGCCGCCACGTTCATCAGGCCGCCCTCGTAGAGGCGCAGCTCGCGGCGCAGTACCTTGTCCTGGGTACGCTCGTTGCCCGAGAACTCGATCCGCCCGACCTGGAACTGATCCCCCTCCTTGATGTGGATGACGAGGTTGGCGACGCGCCCGGGGCGCTCCACCAGCTCGGGATCGATGCGGGCGAAGATGTACCCGGTATTGCGGTAGAGGTCCGAAATCTCCTTCACGCCGTCGTCGATGACCTTGGAGCGCAGCCAGCCGCCGGTCTTGTGGTCGAAGGCGCGCATCAAGGCCTTGCTGGGATAGATCTGGTTGCCCTCGAGGGTCACCTCGCCGAACTTCCACCGCTCCCCCTCCTCGATGGGGATGGTGATGAACATCCGGCGGTTCTGGTCCTTGATCTTCGGGGCCGTGGGGTTCAGCGCCCGGACGTCGACCTTGGGATCGCCGATGACGATGTTCTTGTAGCCCACGCTCTTGTAGAGGTCGCGGACCTTGTCGAGGTCCTCCTGAAGCTTGGCCGGGTCGTAGATGTCCTTCTTGGAAATCTTGCTGATGAGGTTGCTTTCCTTGGTCTTCTTCATCGACCAGCGCAGCCGCAGGTCGTTGAACACCGTATTGCCCTCGAACTTGATGTCGGAGATGCGGACGCGGTTGCCCTCGTCGACGGTGAAGATGATCTTCTTCTCGTTCGGTCCGACGTCGGTGACGCTGTACTGGGCATTGGCGAAGCGGTAGCCCTTCTCGGCATAGAGCTGCTCGATGAGGGTCTTGACCCGCTGCAGCTCGCCCAGCGAAATGGGCTCTCCCTCCCGCACGTGGATGCGCTGGGTGGTCATCTTGTCCTGGAGATCGGTCTTCGAGATGCGCTTGAGCCCGTCGTAGTCGATCGACTTCAGGAGCGGCCGCTCGGCCACCGTGATGACCAGCTTGACCCCTGCCGCCGTCGGCACGCTCTCCACCTCGACGTTGTCCACCAGGTTGCGGTCCCAGAGCTGCTTGACGTTGCGGTTGAGCGCATCCTCGTCGAGCGGCTGCCCCGGCTGGACGCCGAGGTAGTAGCGAAGAGTCTCCTCGGTGAGAGTTTTGAGGCCCTTGAACTCGATCGCCTCGACAGTACGGCCGTTGACCGGCGCCTTCGGCGCCAGTGGCGGTTGCGGCGCCTGCGCGCGGGCGGAGAAGCCGCCCGAGAGCAGCGATGGCAGGAGCAGCACCACCAAGAGGCGGCGCACTACCTGCCAGCGGCGCGATCCACGCCGGTCCACGATGAGATCAGCCATCGTCTCGTCCTTTCCTGGTCCCGGCGGCTTGAAGCCGCCGGGAGTGACTGCTGCTCTTGCTTGGGGGGCCGCCGGCCGGCGGTTCAGCGCCTGGGAATGACGATCTCCTGGACGCCGGGCTGAAACGTCAGCTCACCGCCCTCCAGATCCACGTCGATCCGCTCGATGGCCTCGCCGCCGTGCTGATTGATGAGGATGTCCGAAACCTTGTCCTGGATGTGCCGCTGGATGGCGCGGCGCAACGGCCGTGCCCCCGTCGAGGGCTCGACTCCCGCCTTGGCCAGCAGCCACTCCTTGGCCGAGTCGGAGATCTCCACCCGGAGGCCCCTCTCGGAAAGTGTCAGGTTGACGTCCTCGAGGAGGATGTCGACGATCGCCCGCAGGTCGCGCTCACCCAGGGGATTGAAGACGATCACCTCGTCGATGCGATTGATGAACTCCGGGCTGAAGGTGCGCCGCAGCTCGGCCAGGATCTCCTCCTCGAGGCGCTGGAAGCTCGCCTCCTGGCTGCCCTCGCCGAAGCCCATGCGGCCACCGCGCAGCACCAGCTTGCTGCCGATGTTCGAGGTCATCAGCACCAGGGTGTTGCGGAAGTCCACCTGGTTGCCGTAGGCGTCCGTGAGCTGGCCGTCCTCCAGGATCTGGAGAAGCAGGTTCGCCACGTCGGGATGCGCCTTCTCGATCTCGTCGAACAGGATCAGCGAATAGGGCTGGCGCCGCACGCGCTCGGTGAGCTGGCCGCCCTCCTCGTGACCGACGTAGCCGGGCGGCGAGCCGATGAGCTTGGAGACGGCGTGCTTCTCCATGTACTCCGACATGTCGAACCGCACCAGGGCCCGCTGGTTGCCGAACAGGAACTCCGAGAGCTGGCGGGCGACCTCGGTCTTGCCCACGCCCGAAGGGCCCAGGAAGATGAACGAGCCCACCGGCCGCTGCGGGTTGGAGACCCCCAGGCGGGAACGGCGGATCGCGCGGCTGATGGCGCTGATGGAGCGGTCCTGGCCTACTACCCGGTGCCGGAGGATCTCCTCCATCTGGAGCAGCCGCGCGGCCTCCTCGCTCTGCAGAGCGGCCACCGGAATGCCCGTCCAGGACGAGATGACCTCCTCGATGTCGTGCCTCGTCACCTCCAGCACGCCCGTTTCGTCCGCTGCCACGCTCATGCGCTCCAGGTCCTCGCGCAGCTCGATCTCCCGCTCCCGCAGGTAGACGGCGCGCTCGAAGTCCTTGTCGGAGATGGCGACCTTCATCTCCTTGACCACCTGGCGGATCTCCTGCTCCAGGCGGCGCAGGTTCTGGGTGTCGCGTACCCGGCGCAGCTTCACCCGGGCTCCGGCCTCGTCGATGACGTCGATGGCCTTGTCCGGCAGGTGGCGGTCCGGAATGTAGCGGCTCGACTGGTAGATCGCCGTGCGCAGCGCCTCGGGGCGGTAGCGCACCTTGTGGAACGACTCATAGCGGTCCTTGACCCCCTCGAGGATCTCCTGGGTCTGCTCCGGCGTCGGCGGATTGACCTGGATGGCCTGGAAGCGGCGCAGCAGCGAGCGGTCCTTTTCGATGTATTTGCGGTATTCCTTGAGCGTCGTCGCGCCGATGCAGGAGATCTCGCCGCGCGACAGGGCCGGCTTCAGGATGTTGGCGGCGTCGAGCGAACCCTCGGCCGAACCGGCGCCGATGAGGGAGTGGATCTCGTCGATGAAGACGATGAGCTCGCGGCTCTCCTTGAGCTCCTTGAGGATCCCCTTCAGGCGCTCCTCGAACTGGCCGCGGTACTTGGTGCCGGCGACGATGAGCGACAAGTCGAGCGCCATGATCCGCTTGTTGGCCAGGAAGATGGGCACTCGGCCCTCGATGATGCGCTGCGCCAGGCCCTCGACGATGGCCGTCTTGCCGACGCCCGGCTCACCCAACAGGATGGGATTGTTCTTGGTGCGGCGGGAGAGGATCTGGATGATGCGGTCCAGCTCTTCGTCACGGCCGATGAGGGGATCGAACGACTGCTCGGCGGCGAGGGCCGTCAGGTCGCGTCCATACTCCGAGAGGAACGGCAATTCCTTCTTCTGCTGCGAGGCCTCGCGCTCCTTGGCGATGGCGAGCACCTCCTCGCGCACCGCATAGACGTCGAAACCGTGCTGGGCCAGGATGCGCATCGCCGTGCACCCCTCGACCCTCAGAATGCCGATCAGCAGGTGCTCGGAGCCGACGGTGGCGTGCAGCATGCTTTCGGCTTCGTGCGAGGCGTAGGCGAGGATTTTCTTGGATTCTTCGGATAGGGGTAATTCGGCAGTTGATGAGATGCGTTCTACGAAGATCCGCTCACCTTCGATCTCGCGCCGGATGTCCTCGGGCTTGACCTGGAAGCGCCGGAAGATCTCGCTGACCGTCTCCTCTCCCTCCCGCAAAATCCCCAGCAGGATGTGCTCTGACTCGATGACCCGGCTGCCCAGCTTGCTGGCTTCGTAGCGGGCGAAAAACAGTGCTCGGCGGGCCTTCTCGTTGTACTTCTCAAACATTTGGGTTCGACCTTTCCTCAAGTCGTCTACGTGCTACACGTCCACCCGCATCGAGATGATTTGGAGCGGCCGTCATCCTCTGCAATCTCTCGGATTCTAGCACGCCGTTCCCCCAAGGTCCCCTGTAAGAGCTCTGCTCCTCCATTCCTTTCCATGCTCGCGGCAGCCTCGGACTCAGCACACTGCAAATCTCCCGCCTGGTCTCCTCTTCCTCTTGAAGCACATTGCTTAAGGCGCGAGGGAAAAGCTCAAGTCGGCGAGCCGGACCCGCAGCTCACGAACCAGGGCCTTGGGATCTCCGGGCCTCCTGGCGAGCCCCTCAATGCCGCAGTGCCCGTCCGCGCCAGCCATCTCCGCGAGGGGAGATTCGAGGGGGTCCCGAACGACCCGGAGCGGATCGAGGCCGGCGACCCGGACCGCTCTGATCTCGGACACCTGGAGTCCAAACGCCACGGACTCCTGCTCCACTCCACGAATGGCCAAGGCTTGCGCGACCGTGGTGCGCCCTGTATCGAACACCGACAGGCGCGGCGGATTCCCGGTCTTTTCAGCATGAGAGCGGTCGTTCTGGCTCAGCTCGAAGTGCCAGAAACGCAGGCGGGAAGAATCTGGTGGGAAATCGTGCTTGACCGTGGCGAGCCGGGAGACGACGCCGTCCTGAAGCTCCTCCATGGACGGGTCAGGCGGCGAGAGTGCGGCGGAGCTGAGAAATCAGGCCCGGAGAGAGGGTACCCAGAGACTGATCCTCTTCGCCGCTGCGGGCGTCGGAGCCCCGGTCCATATAGAACCAGTCAAAGGTTCCATCAGGCGTCACCTCGATTTCGAAGTGGTGCCGGCCCTTGTCCCAGGACATGGCGAATCCGCCGTTCTCCAAGGCGCCTGCGGCGGGCGGCTTCAGAGTAGGACCGACCCTTCTTTCAAGAAGCTCCCACAAGGCGCGGACCTCTTGGGCCCGCTCGGATGACAGAAGGCCCCCAGGCCCGCCCAGCTGCCGCAAGTAGCCTTCCCAAAGGATCTTGTCACCGGCGACTTCTGGAGCCCCGGGAGAATCGGGTAGGACCCACTGCTTTGCTGGCTGCCCTGACGTACCCATCGTAAGGTGAGGATACCACGCAGAGCCCCGGCCAAAAGAGATCCGGACGCCCGCAAACTGTCCGCTTTTCAATACGGGTGTAGCACTCCACCGTCCAGCCGCAGGATACGGGTGCAGCGTTGGGCGATCTCCGGGTTGTGGGTGACGAGGACTCCGGTTGTCCGATGACGGGCCTGGAGGTCGAGAAGAAGCTGGAAGACGGCGTCGCCGCTGGCCGGATCGAGGTTTCCCGTGGGCTCGTCGGCCAGCAGCAGGGGGGGCTCCAGCGCCAACGCCCGGCAGAGGGCCACCCGCTGGCGCTCGCCACCGGAGAGCTGGTTGGGGAAGTGCTCCAGCCGCTCGGCGAGGCCCACCTCTTCGAGCAGCCGGCGGGCGTTTCCGAGCACCTGACGCGGCTCGATGCCCGCGATGCGGCCCGGAAGCATCACGTTTTCGAGCGCCGTAAAATCCGGAAGGAGCTGGTGAAACTGGAAGACGAAGCCCAGGGTGCGATTGCGGAAGGCGGCGATCTTCGCCCCGGAGAGAGCGGCGAGCGACTGGCCGCCGATCTCCACCGTGCCCTGGTCCGGCCGGTCGAGCGCTCCCAACAGATGCAGCAGGGTCGACTTCCCCGACCCCGACGGGCCGACGATGGCGACCATCTCCCCCGCCTCGACGGACAGATCGATCCCCCGCAGCACCTCCACCCGCCGGACACCGTCCTGGTAGGTCTTGGTGACACCGCCAGCGTAGACGGAGACGCTCAACGCCGCAGCGCCTCCACCGGATCGAGGGCCGCAGCCCGCTGCGCGGCGTAGAGGGAGGAGGCCAGCGCCAGCGCCAGGGTGAGCAGCAGCACCACGATGAGGTCCTGCGGCTCGACGCGGAAGGGAACGTAATCGAGAAAGTAGACCCGCCCCGGCACCGGCAGCAGCTTGTAGCGGTTCATCACCCAAGCACCGCCCACTCCCAGCACCGTTCCCACCAGCACGCCGAGGCCGGCCACCAGACCGCCGAGGAGCACGAAGGCCTGGCGCAGCGCCGCTGGAGTCGCTCCCAGGGTGCCCAGCATGCCGATCTCCGGGCGCTTGCTGGAGATGATGAGCGCGAGGTCCGCTACCAGCGCGAGCGAGGCCACCAACACGATGAGCGACACCGAGACGAACATCATCAGCTTCTCCAGCCGCAGGGCGAAGAGCAGCGGCCGGTTGAGATCCTTCCAGGTGCGTACCGTGCTCCCTTTCGGCAGCGCGGCCGGCAGCCGGGCGGCCACGTCCAGCGCCGCGTCGAGATCGCCCGCTTCCACGTCGAGCCGGCGGTCGGCCGTGCCCAGCAGGGTCTCGGCCACGCTCCGGGGCAGGGCGGCCCTTTCCCGCTCCTCCTGGGTGCGCCCGCTCTGGTAGGTGCCGGCCAGGACGATGCTGCGCACCCGCGGCTCCGGACCCAGAGGCGTCAGCGTCGGCTTCGGCGATACCATTTCCAGCGTCTGGCCGGGCCGCAGGCCCCAGCGGGCGGCGAGGGACGCCGGCACGTAGAGCCCTTCGGCCTTCCCCGCCGCTCCCGGAAAGGAGCGCGGCACGAGGCCGTCGAAGCCCACCATCTCCACCGGTTGCACCTTTCCCTGGTCCACCAGCCAGCCGCCGCCCCGCACCTGGATCTGGACCGAGGTCACCCCGCCGACCCGGTGCACGTCGTCCCGCGCCGCTTGAGCGTCGGCGCCGGGCGGCAGCTCCACCTCGATCTGCGGCGTCCGGCCCAGAAGCTCCGAGCGCAGAGCGGACTGGAAGCCCGAGATCACCGCCAGCGACAGGATGAGCGCCGCGACACCCAGGGCCAGGCCGCCGGCGGCCACGGCCGAGAGGAAGCTGGCGAAGGCGTCCCGCCGGGTGCTGCGCAGATAGCGCAGGGCGATCACCGCAGGGAACGGGAGATTGCGGAGGAGGAGGGACGTCACCTAGCCGCCCGACTCCGCCTCGGGGCGCATCAGCGGGAAGAGGATCACGTCGCGGATCGACTGCCGGTCGGCCATCAGCATCGTCAGCCGGTCGATGCCGATGCCGATCCCGGCGGCGGGGGGCATGGCATGCTCCAGGGCCCGCACATAGTCCGCGTCATAGAGGTGAGCCTCGACGTCGCCGCCCGTCTCCCGCGCCGTCACCTGCTGGCGGAAGCGCTCGGCCTGCACGTCCGGATCGTTGAGCTCGCTGAAGCCGTTGGCGATCTCGGAGCCACCGATGTACAGCTCGAAGCGTTCGGTGACGCGGGGGTCGTCCTCCCGCTGCTTGGAGAGCGGCGAGACGTCCGTAGGATGGTCGGTGATGAAAGTCGGATTGAACAGGTGCTTCTCCACCGTGTGCTCGAAGAGCCCCATGAGCAGATGGCCCCAGGTACCCCCACGCGGGATCTCCAGCCCGCGCTCTCCCAGCACCGTGAACACCGACTCCGCCGTCTCCAGCCGCTCGGCCGGCACGCCCGCGAAGTGGGTGATGGCCTCGCGCATGGTGTAGCGCGCCCAGGGCCGGGCGAGCTCCACCGGCCTACCCTCCCAGGTGATGTGCTCCTTGCCTTGGAGACGCCCGGCGGTCTCGGCGAGCCCGGTGAGCAGCTCCTCGGTCAGGTCCATCATCTGCCGGTAGTCGGCGTAGGCCCAGTAGAACTCCAGCATCGTGAACTCGGGATTGTGTCGGGTGGAGATCCCCTCGTTGCGGAAGTTGCGGTTGATCTCGTAGACCCGGGGAATCCCTCCCACCAGCAGCCGCTTGAGGAACAGCTCGGGCGCGATGCGAAGGTAGAGGTCCATGTCCAGGGCGTTGTGGTGCGTCTTGAACGGCCGCGCCGCCGCCCCGCCCGGGATGACCTGCATCATGGGAGTTTCCACCTCGAGGAAGCCGCGGTCGTCGAGGAACTCGCGAATCCCCTTGACCAACGCGGCCCGCACCTCGAATACCTTGCGCGACTCCTCGTTGGTGGCGAGGTCGAGATACCTCTGGCGGTAGCGGGTCTCGATGTCGGCGAGGCCGTGCCACTTCTCGGGCAGGGGCCGCAGGGCCTTGGCGAGCAGCGTGAGGCCGTCCACCATCAGCGACAGCTCGCCCGTGCGGGTGCGGATCAGCTTGCCCTCGGCGCCCACGACGTCGCCCAAGTCCAGGTTGTCGAGCACCAGCTTCCCGGTCTCCGGCAGGTTGTCCCGCTTGATGAAGAGCTGGAGCTTTTCCCGGCCGTCGTGAATGTCGACGAAAGTGCTCTTGCCATGGCCGCGGATGGAGAGCACCCGACTGGGCACTCGCAGCCGCAGGCCGGCGGCCTCCAACTCCTCGGCCGTCTTCTCACCGTGGGCCGCCCGGATGCCGGTGGGCTCCAGGTCCCAATCGAATCGGTGGGGATAGGGCGCGACACCCGCATCCGCCAGCCGCTGGCGCTTGTCGCGCCGGTTCTGAATCTGATCGTCGAGCTCGGACATGATCTTAGGACGCTCCCTCCGCAGAGGGGGAACGATACCGTATCCGGGAGCCGTCCGCACAACGGCCTCCCACCGCTCCGGATTCGAGGCGGCAGACTGAGGATCGCTAGGCGCAGTTGGGGTTATGGCGCGGCCGGCTCCCAAGAGACCGGCCGCGAGCGTGGCGGCCTACCGGGTCGATCCGGGGTTCGATCCTACTGAGGGCAGCCCTGGAAAATGCACTTACACTTGGAGGTGCAGAGAGTGGCATTGCACGTGTAGGCATAGTTACAGGGATTGCACTGGAAGGCACAGGCGTCCTCTCCGGTGCACCAGTCCGGCGGGCATTCCCCGGAGCAGGCCGGGGAACACTGACTCGTGACGCCATCGCAGGTGACATGCCCTCGCTCGCTCGGACAGCTACGGTCCGCCGCCGAACAACTGGAGAGGCCGTTGCACATGATGGTGACGCCGCCACCGCAGTTCGCCGTGGCACTGCAAGCCGACTTCTTACCGATGGCCGGCCGCTTGGCTGCGAGCTCGGGGGCTGGAATTCCCGCCGGTACGATGGCGAGCGAGGCCAGGAAGTCCTGATCCGCGACGCTCAGCACCGGCGCGCCCTGCGGCGGGCTCGCCGCCGCCATGGCTGGAGACATGATGAGGGCGAGAGCCGACAGGGACAGAGAAAGCCCAAGAACCATCTTCTTCATACGATCTCCTTTCTCGGACAAAGCCTGTTTCGTGATAGCCGACACGCTATCTTCAATATAGCACTTTCTTGATGTCGCCGATGTTCGAGGCGGGGGGACTGCTAGGATACGCACCTATGGAAGACGAGAACGCCTTGGAAGGGCTGGTCCACCACTCCCTGGACGAGAGTCCGGACGGCCTCGAAACCTTGATCGAGCAACACAAGTCCGCCGTCGAGCGGTTCGACCTTCTCGGCTGGCCCCGGCCCGAGGTAACGGTGGTTTCCGGCTCCGGCCTCGGAGTCGATCTCGGCGAGCCGACTCATGGACCCTTGCAGCTCGAGTTCCTTCTCCCCTTCCCCGCCCATCCGGTCGAGGGGCACCAGCACGCCGTCGAGATGTTCGAGCCGCTGCCGGGCCGCCACGTTCTCTATTACCGGGGCCGTCTCCACTCATACCAGGGCTACAGCGCCAACGACACGGTCTTCCCCGTCCGCCTTGCCGCCCTGCTGGGGTCGAAGGTGCTGGTGATGACCAATGCCACGGGGGGCCTCCAGCCTCACCATCGCGCTGGCGACCTCGTGCTCATCCGCGACCAGGTGAACCTCACGGGGCTCAATCCCCTGCGCGGCCAGCTTCCGCCGGAGTGGGGCCCGCGCTTCCCGGACATGACGGCCGCCTACGATCCGCGCCTGCGGACGCTCACGATGCGTCTGGCCCGTGACCTCGGAGTTCCCTTGAGCGAGGGCGTCTACATGGGACTCGCCGGTCCCAGCTACGAGACGCCGGCCGAGGTGCGGATGCTCCAACTCCTCGGCGGCGACGTCGCCGGCATGTCCACCGTCCTGGAGATCCTCGCCGTCCACCCGATGGGCATGCGCTGCCTCTGCATCTCCATGGTGAGCAATCCTGGAGCCGGTCTCACCGATGAGCCGGTGAAGCACGAGGACGTCCTCGCCGCGGGCAAAGGCGCCGCAGTGAAGCTCCAAAGGCTATTAGGCGAGCTCCTTCGGCACCCCGATCTCGTTTAATCCCAAAACCCGCCGCCTCCACGCAATCGGTCCCGCCCACTTGGACCTCCCCAACGTAGAGACGCCCCGCGGGGAACCCCGTGGGGCGTCTCAGGAGCGGCGGCACCGTTCCGCGCCACCCCAACCAAGGGCGTCACCCCAGTCACGTCCTCCTCTTGGGCAAGATGAGGACCGGCTCCACCCGGAACAAGGCCCAGGCGAACGGGGCGAAGGCTTTCCCGAGCAGGGGAAGGCCTTCTCCCAATGGGGCGAGGGCTCCCCCTACTCGGGGCAGGCCGAGCCCCACTGGGGGAAGACCCGTACCCGCTCGCCTGCGGCCCCTCCCACTGGGGGCAGGCGTTCCCCTACTCGGGGAAGGCCCCGTCCCACTGGGGGGAGGTGTCGCCCCGCTCCGAGGCGTTCCCCCGCTGGGGCGAGGCGTTTCCCCGCGGATGTGTTGTGGCAATGGAACCGTCGTCGCCGCCTCGGAGACGCCCTACGGGGTTCCCCGTCGGGCGTCTCTACCTTAGGGGGTGATATGGAATTGCCTATGATGGCGCGTGATCACCAAGCTGGCCCTCTACGGGACCGGTGATGGGGTGCGACCGCTGTGCGATCTTGAAAACGAAGTACACTCTGCCGTCAATCCTCATGCCCGACCGCATCGAAGAGCGCGCCCGCTTCGACCTCGTCCGCTATGCGAACGTGTGGGAGGACGCAGAAGTCCTGCGCGACGCCCTGCGGCCGGGGCCGGGAAGGCGGTTCCTTTCGATCGCTTCGGCCGGGGACAACGCTTTCGCCCTCTTGGCCTCCGGGGCCGAGGTGGTCGCCGCGGACCTCTCCACGGCCCAACTCGCTCTGGTGGACCTCAAGCGGGCGGCCATCCGGCGCCTTGGGTATGAGGAGCTTCTCGGTTTTCTCGGCGTGCTCGGCAATCTTCAGGGCCAAGCACCTCGCCGCGGCGACGAGGATCGCCGCGCCGTCTATGAGCGCCTGGAGCGGGACCTATCTCCTCAGGCCCGGGATTTCTGGCGGGAGCATCTGAACGTCGTGGCGGCGGGCATCGTCCACAGCGGCAAGTTCGAGGCGTATTTCAATTTCTTCCGGTCCTGGGTCCTCCCGCTCGTCCACCGGCGGCAGACCATCCTAGCCCTGCTCGCGGAGCGGGACGAAGCGGGACGGCGGTCGTTCTACCGCGAGACCTGGGACAACCTGCGCTGGCGGCTCCTCTTCCGCGTCTTCTTCAGCCGCTTCGTCATGGGCCGGCTCGGGCGCGACCCGGAATTTTTCCGCTACGTCGAGGGATCGGTCGCCGAGCGCATCCTGGAGCGGGTGGAGTACGCGTTGACCGTCCTGCCCGTCCACTCCAATCCCTATATCGAATTCATTCTGACCGGCCGCTTCCGCCAAGCCCTTCCCTACTATCTCCAGCCGGACGTATGGCCGGAGCTGCGGCGCAATCTCGACCGCCTGACCCTCTTCGAGGGCTCGATCGACGACGCGGCCCGCGAGCACCGGAGCGACGGCTTCGACGGTTTCAACCTGTCCGACATCTTCGAGTATCTGGACCCGGGGACCAGCGCCGCAATCTACGGCCGCCTCGTCGACGCCGCCCGCCCGCAGGCCCGCCTGGCCTATTGGAACATGCTGGTGCCCCGGCGCCTCGCCGGCACGCAGCCCGGGCGCGTCCACGCCCTGGACGCCGAAGCGCGCGAGCTTTTCGCCCGCGACCGGGCGTTCTTCTACAACTCTTTCGTGCTGGACGAGGTGGCTTGACCGCCTTCGGCATCCCCCCCGGCGATCTGCGGGGAGCCGCGATCCTTGCCGGAATCTTCCTCGCCCTGTTGGTCACGGCAGAGCTCTGGCGCCGCCTGGGGTCTCCGAAACCGGAGCACACCCGCAAGCTCGTCCACCTGGGAGGCGGCATCGCCTGCCTCTTCTTCCCGTTCCTCGTCAGCTCGCCCTGGGTCGTGCTGGCCCTTTCGCTCCCCTTGACCGTGCTGTTCGTGGCGGGAGCGAAGCTCGGGTTCCTGCAGAGCCTGCACGGCGTGGGCCGCAAGAGCCGGGGGGCGGAGTATTACCCTCTGGCGGTCTTCCTCGTCTTCGTTATGACCCTCGGCCGGCCGTGGCTCTACCTCTCCGCCGTGCTCGTGCTGGCCGTGGGCGATGCCTTCGCCGCGCTCATCGGCAGCCGCTATGGCGTCGTGCGCTACGAGGTGGAAAAGGAGACCAAGAGCCTGGAAGGCTCGCTCGTCTTCCTGGTCATCGCCTTCCTGGCGATCCACCTTCCCACTCTGCTCCTCACCGATCTGCCGAAGCCGGTGTGCGTGCTGGCGGCCTTGCTCGTCGCCACCCTGGTCACCGGTTTCGAGGCCATCAGCCTCGAAGGGGCGGACAACGTCTTCGTCCCCTTGGCGGTGGTCATCATCCTGGGAAAGATCACCACCAAGCCCCTCTCCGAGGTGGTTTTCCAGAACCTCTCGCTGCTGGCCATCTGCCTGGCTGTGGCGCTGGCCGTCTGGCGTTTCCGTTCGTTCAACGTCGCCGGGGCGATCACCTTCATTCTCTTCGCCTACGGTACTTGGTCGCTGGGCTCGTGGGTGTGGGCGCTGCCGGTCCTCGTGGGCTTCGCGGGCTACCTCATCGCCTGGCTCCGCTTCGCCCCGCCGGGCCATGCCACCGGCATCCGCGTGCGAGCTCTGGCGAGGGCCCTCCTTCCCCCCTTCGCCATGCTGGCGCTGGCGAACAGCCTGGACCGAGGAGCGTTCTTCTTCGCTCCGTACCTCGCCGCCAGCGCCGCCGTCCTCGCCTTCAGCCTGGACGCCGGCGTCTTCAAGCTCGCCACCCGCAGCGCTCGCGCCCTGGGTTCCCTCGGCGTGGCACTGCTGGCCACGGTCCTCGTCACCGCCGGTCCCATGATCGCCCGGCCTCCTGTGCCTTTGGCGACCCTGCTGGCGATTCTGGCGACGACGGCCGTGGCGACACTGGTCAATACCGCCATCGAGCGCCGGGATTTGAAGGCCCAGAGCAGCCCCGTCTGGACCCCCTGGCGCTTTCTCCTGAGCTTCGCGGCGGCCGGAGCGGTTCTGGGGCTTCAGGCTCTGGGGTGGCTGGTCGCCTCCTGGAACCCGGAGCTGGGGTAGGATTTGTGGGATGGCAACGCTGGCCCAGGAGTTCCGCCACTGGACGCGGGAGGAATATGAGCGACTGGTCGCGGAAGGGTTCTTCCAACCTGAAGAGAGACTCGAGTTGGTGGATGGGATCATTTTCGAGATGAGTCCCCAGAGCCCGCCCCACGCAGTTGCCATCCGGCTGGCCCGGCGAGCCCTGGAGCCCATCTTCTCGGACAGCTTTGACGTCCTGGTGCAAATGCCCCTCGCCTTGGACGAAGACTCCGAGCCCGAGCCCGACCTGGCCGTCGTCCGGGGACGCGACCCACGGCAAAACCTGACCTCGCACCCCACCGAAGCCGCCCTGGTGATCGAGGTAGCAGACAGCTCGCTGAGCCGCGATCGTGAAAAGGCCTCGCTCTACGCCCGAGTCGGGATTTCGGACTACTGGATCGTGAACCTGAAGGAAAGATGCGTGGAGGTCTCGCGCGATCCCCAGAACGGGGCCTACCGCTCGCGCTCCGTCCTCCGGGCCGGGGATAGCGTGCGTCCCCTCGCTCGCCCGGAGATGCCAATCGCCATCTCCGACCTGCTTCCCTGATGCCATGGAACTTGGGTAGGGTTAGGATCCGCTTCCTCTGCACTGGCGGGTACGAGAAGGAGACCTTTTGTCGACCGTCTATCTGGAAACGACGATTCCCAGTTACTTGGCAGGTCGCCCCAGCCGTGATTTGGTCGTCGCCGCCCATCAGCAAATAACCCATGAGTGGTGGCGAGAGGCTAAGACCAATTTCGACCTTGTCATCTCTGAGGCGGTTCTGGAGGAGATTCGTGCTGGAGATCCGGAGATGGCGGCCCGACGCTTCAAGATCGTCGAGGATCTTCCGGTCCTCAGTCTCCACGATGGGGTCCGAGGCCTCGTCCGCATCTATCTTGCAGAGTTGGGGCTGCCTCCCCAGGCTGCGGCCGACGTGGTCCATATCTCCTTCGCCGTCGCCTACAAGCTCGACTATCTGGTGACTTGGAATTGCAAGCACATCGCGAATGGACATGTCATTCAGCGTCTTGTTGAGGTGAACCGCAGACTTGGAAGATCTACTCCTGTAATCCTGACCCCCGAAGAGTTATGCTGAAGGGCGAAGGAGAGCAGCATGAGCCAAAACCGATTCGACGACCCTATCGTGGCTGAGATCCACAGGACTCGCGAGAAGCTTCTCCAAGAGTGCGACGGTGACATCGAGAAGTTGATGGACCGTTTGGCATCCCGTGAGGAGACGGACCGCTCTCGCGTGCTATCGGACCTCCAAACAGTGAATCCCTCTCCTCGCCGCCTCTAAGCCACCGATTACACTCCCGCGATGCGCCTTCCGCTCTTCCCGATCGTAGTGCTCGCAGGCATCGCGATCCTCTCCGCCCACTGCATGAAAGCCGCCGCCCCGACTCAGCCTTTGGAGTGCCGCATGGAGGCGGTCCATCCGCTGGTGGCTGGGGGACCCGTGGCCCTGCGTTTCCGGCTGGTCAACCGCACGGACGGGCCCCTCTGGGTGCTGCGCTGGAACACTCCCATCGAGGGCTGGCGGGGGACGATCTTCACGGTGAGCTTTCAAGGGACCGACCTGCCCTACCAGGGCCCGATGTTCAAACGGGGCGATCCGGGACGGGAGGAGTACGTCGAGATCACCCCTCAGGACTCGCTCAACGTCTCGGTAGACCTCGCCGAGGCCTACGACGTGAAGAAGCCCGGCCGGTATCAGGTCAAGGTAACCGGGAGCCTGCTGGACGTGACGAAGGACGCCGCCTCGGTGCCGCGCCCGAGGGACCGACAGCAGCCCATGGAGCTGAAGTGCGAGCCGTTGACGCTGGAGGTCAAGAAGGCGGCGGGCTGAAAGTCTCAGTCAGGCTGGTTGCGGGGTTCTAGGAGCGGATTCTCGGCAGAGAGCGCCTACCGCTCATGGAGTTCCTCTCTCGTCCACTTCCGACCGCCACTTCTGCTCTTCACCTTCGACGAGAGATCAAGCAGAGTCCTGATCGCTGCCTGCTGATCCAATTTGACCTTCTCTTCCAGAGCGATTGTCACTTGGACCATAACAGCGCCTCCCAGAGAAGCTCAGTCTAGCAGTCGAGTTCCCTCAGGTGTACGTATACGCCCAGGCGATGAGCACGCCCTGGAGCGGCAACCGAAGCCACAGGAGGAAGGGGCTGATCGCGGAGTAGAACCGCGGGTGCATCGCCATGTGGACGTTGGCTGGGAACACGGCGACCAGCAGCGCGATGAGTCCCCAGGCCGCCGGGATGGAGTAGCGCGGGATCAGGACCAGGACGCCGAGAGCCAGCTCGCAGAGGCCGCTCAGATAGACGAGCCCCCGGTGCCAGGGCAGGTAGGGCGGCATGATCCTCATGTAGATGTCGGGCCGCACGAAGTGCGCGGCCCCGGCCACTACGAAGAACACTCCCAGAACCCATTTCATCACGGACCGGCCTATGGCGTAGGAGTCTCTCCCTCGGAGGGTGCCACTTCGGGATTCTCCTCCTTGGGAGAATTGGACTTCTCGGCCTTGCGCCGCATCTTCTCTTCCTTCTTCTTTTTCTTTGCCAGATCCTTCTGACGCTTTTCGTGCTGGTAGTTCGGTTTGGCCAACGGTGTCATCCTTTTGGCAGCCTTGACGGCCGCGGACTCACTTACAGGTTCGAGAAGAGGAACACGTGGCTACAGCATACAGCCAACCGGGCTGGAAGGAACACCCCGGCTCAATCGAGATCGATGAAATCGTCTTCCCAGTACTCGTGCTCGCCCCGGACGTTGAGGGCGTGGCGCTCCTTCTCCATCGCCCGGAGCTGCACGCGGCGGATCTTCCCTGAGATCGTCTTGGGCAGCTCCGCGAACTCGATGCGCCGGATGCGGGCAAACGGCGCCAGCCTCTGCCGGGAGAAGCGGAACAGGGCATGCGCCGCCGCCAGCGACGGCTTCACTCCCGGCTTCAGCACCACGTACGCCTTGGGCACGCTGAGGCGGATGGGGTCGGGAGAGGGGACGACCGCCGCCTCGGCCACGCTCTCGTGCTCGATCAGCGCGCTCTCCAGCTCGAACGGGCTGATCCGGTAGTCGGAGCTCTTGAAGACGTCGTCCGCCCGCCCCACGTACCAGAAGGTGCCCCCGGCGTCGCGCGTCGCCACGTCCGAGGTGCGGTAGTGGCTGCCGCCGAGGAGCTTCGCGCTCGCCTCGGGATTGTCCAGATACCCCTCCATCAGGGGAAGCGGACGGGGATCGAGACGGATCGAGATCTCCCCTTCGTCCCCGGCGCTTCCATCCGCGTCGAGGAGGTCGATGCGGTAGCCGGGCAATGGCTTGCCCATGCCTCCGACCTTCACCTCCTCGCCGGGGGGATTGCCGATCTGGCAAGTCGTCTCCGTCTGGCCGTAGCCGTCGCGGACGGTGAGGCCCCACGCCTCCCGCACCTGCGCGATCACCTCCGGGTTGAGCGGCTCGCCCGCGCTCACCAACTCGCGCAGCTGCACGGGATAGGACTTGAGATCCTCGAGGATCAGCATCCGCCATACCGTAGGCGGCGCGCAGAGCGTCGTCACCCCATGGCGCACCAGCGCCGCCAGCGTCTTCTGGCCATCGAAACGCGGGAGCTGATGAATGAAGATGGTCGCGCCCGCGTTCCACGGCGCGAAAAAGCAGCTCCACGCGTGCTTGGCCCAGCCGGGGGAGCTGATGTTGAGGTGCACGTCCCCCTCGCGCAGCCCGACCCAGTACATCGTCGAGAGGTGCCCCACCGGATAGCTCTGGTGGGAATGGAGCACCATCTTCGGCTTGGCCGTCGTCCCCGAGGTGAAATAGAGCAGGAAGGGATCGCCCGCCCCGGTGGGGCCGTCCGGCTCGAAGGCCGCCGGCGCTTCCGAGGCCGCGGCAAAGGGGAGCCACCCGGGGATCTCGTCCTCCCCCACCACGATCCGCGTGTAGGTCCCCGGCACCTCAGCGAACCGGCCGCTCGACGGCGTGTCGGCGATGACGTGGCGCATCTCGCCGCGCTCGATGCGATCTAGCAGATCGGCCGCCGAGAGCAGAGTCGAGGCCGGGCTGACCACTGCTCCCAGCTTGATCGCTGCCAGCATGATCTCCCAGAGCGGCGGCATGTTGGGCAGCATCAAGAGCATCCGGTCGCCGCGCCGGACCCCGCAAGCTCGCAGGTAATTCGCGATGCGGTTGGAGCGCTCGGCAAGCTGGGCGAAGCTGAGCTTCGTCTCGCCCCCCTCGTCGTCCACCACCCAGAGCGCCGGACGGTCGTTACTGCGGGCGTAGACGTCGAAGTAGTCGAGCGCCCAGTTGAACCGGTCGAGCGCCGGCCAGCGGAAACCGGCATAGGCCGCTTCGTAGTCGTCGCGATGGGCGATCAGGAAATCACGGGCTTCCAGGAAGGCGCGGCCGGCGTCCATGAAAGTGGATCTTATACGTCCGGAGTTTCGATGGCGCGCGCGAAGGCCTCCAAGGCGGCGCGCACCGTGCCTGCGATCTCCGGGTGGGCGACGATACCGGCCTCATCGAGCTTCTTGCCGCTGACCGGCACGGAGATGCACGCCTCGGCCACGACGCGGGCCGACATCACCGTGATCGTTTCCAGGAGCGCCGCTTGGGCGTAGGTGGCGAGAGGCGATGCATTGAACAGGGCCACCGGCTTGCCCATGAACTCTTCGTCGCTGACCAGCCAATCGAGCGCGTTCTTCATCACCCCGGGCACGCCATGCGCGTACTCCGGGCTCGAAATCAGCAGGCCGTCCGCCGTTCGCACCCGGGCGAGGAAATCGATCACGGCAGGCGGCTCGTTCCCCTCGAGATCGGGATTGAAATGCGGGAGATCGCCGAGGCCGCCATAGACGGCGATCTCAACCCCCGAGGGCGCCAGCATGGCCGCGGCCCGCAGCAGGGCGGTGTTCGAAGAGACGGCCCGCAGGCTTCCCGAAATGGCGAGGATCCGCAGGTCGTGGACCGCGGTTTCGTTTCGCATCGGATCGCGAGAGCTTCACTTAGGCGTCTGGGTCTGTTGGTACAGGGCGTTGAGCCAGTGCCCATCGCGCTTGACGTAGAGCGAGCTCACCCAGACCGGGCTGGGGACGGGCTGGCCGCCGCAAGTGGTGTCCTGGGCCGCATGGTAGTACAGCAGGGCTGTGTCCGGGCCGAACTGAATCAGCTCGAAGTGGTCGACCGTGTAACTCTTGACGGCGCAAATCGGGCTTGCCACTCCAGAGACGACCGTCTTCTTATCCGTCGGCCCGCCAAAGCCGACCTCGACGTGATCGTCCGTCAGAAAACCCTGGAAAAACTTGCCGTCGTGGTTTTTCCAGGCCTCCCAGGACTGCTTTTCAAGATCGGCCAGAGTGTCTTTCAGCGTACTCTTCTCGGGTTGCGCCGCCTGTCCGAAAGCCGAAGCCGCAAACGAAAACATCAGGAGAGCGATCACGGTAAGGTTTTTCATGAGTTGACCTTTCGAAAGAGTCAGGTTCTTGTCTCAGGGCGCCACTCGCCGGGCCTCGACGGCGCCGCTCGCGGTCTCGATGCGCAGGATGCCCGCGTTGATGCAGCTCAGGTGAACGGCCGCCTCGGTGCCGATGTCGAACGTCGCGAAGCGGCCTGGTCCCTCGGGGAGATAGTAGGCCGGCCGCACCGTCGAGCTCACGGAGAGGCTCTCGGCGTCGGGCCCCGCCCACATGACGTTGAACACGCGCGTTCCCTTTTCGAAGTTGAGGCGGGAGTAGGTCATGACGACGCCGTCGTTGCTGGTGGTGCCGAGCACTTCGGAGCCCTTCCAGGCTCCCAGCTCCGCCTCGCTCGGTTTCACGGCATCACGCCAGCGTTTGGCGCCCCGTTCGGCGTTGAGGGTGAAGAGATCGCCCATGGGGCCGAAATTGCCGTGCGACGCGGCTTCGAGCACCTCCTCCACCCTGCGGTTGCGCTGGGCGAACCGCTTCTGGCGTTCCTTCCCCACGGTGCCGAAGATGTGGGCCAGCCCCTCTCCGCCATCCGCTGTGACGGCCAGCCGGCCCGCCTCCGGGGCGACCAACAGGTGCTCGTCCGCGCCCAGCTTGTAATTTCCCACGCAACGTTGCAGATCCTTGTCCTGGGCCGCGGCGACGGGCGGCGGCTCGACGACGGGTTTGCCGAACATCCGCCGCTCGATCTGGTCGGCGATCATGATCGCCGAATAGGTGACCGTGTTGGCGTCGACAAAGATCACCACGCCGTCCTGCGGATAGCGGCGGAGGTCGGACCCGAACGCGCCGTTGCCGCCGACGTGGGCGAGCCGGGTGTGGCCGGTCGGGCTCGTCGTCACCGACCACCCGTAGGCGTACTTCGGCTCGGAGGCCCCGGTCTCGCGGACGTAGGGGCGCTGGAACTTTTCGCGCTCGACGGCCGAAAGCACGGCGTTTCCCTGGAGCGCCTTGTCCCAGAGATAGAGGTCGCCCGTCGTCGTCAGCACTCCGCCGTTGCCCCGCAGGTTCCACCAGGGGCCGTCCGGGGCATAGGGATGATCGAGCGAGGTTCCCCAGTCGCCCTGCAGGGTGTGGCCGTGCGCCAGACGCGCCCGATCCTCCGCGCTCGGCTTCAGGCCGGTGTGGTGCATGCCTGCCGGCTCAAAGATCTGGTCGTGCAGGAAGTCGCCCAGAGGGCGGCCCGAAACGGCCTCCACCACCGCCGCCAGCATGGTGTAGCCCGAGTCCGAGTACAGGAAGCGGCCTCCGGGCGAATGGACCAGGGGGGTCGCGAACAACGCCTTGAGGAAGTCGTCCCGGGTCATGACGTCGTACTCGTCGCCGATGCTGTCCGGGAGCCCGGAGGTATGGGTCATCAGTTGGTGAAGGGTGATGACGGCCTTGTCGGGCGGCGCCGAGGGAAAGAAGCGCGCCAGCGAGTCCTCCACCTTGAGCTTGCCCTGCATCTCCAGCTTGAGGATCGCGGCGGCCGTGAACTGCTTGCTGATCGAGGCGATGTCGAAAAGGGTGTCGGGAGTGAACGGCGTCTTTCGGTCACGGTCGGCGAGGCCGTATCCCTCGTTGAGAACGATCTCGCCGTGTTTCGCCACCAGCACCGCGCCGGAGTAGCCATAGCCGACGAGCGCCTTCAGGTAGTGGTCGAGCGAGGTGCCGAGAGGCCCCCGGGCCTGGCCCCGGGCGCAATCCCCGAGCAGCAGCGCCTGGGAGAAGATGGCAAGCAGTAGAACGAGACGGAAGCGGAAAGGGCGGAGGCGGCGCATGCGGGCGAGTCTATCGCAGGCGGCGGAAGACCCTCATCACCCCGGCCCTCTTCTCCCGCCCCCTCCCACCCCCCTCACCGGGAGAAGAGGGAGAACAGCCAGAACGCCCCAGGGGTACCCCTCTCCCGGGGAGGGGGATGGGGTGGTCGGGAGAGGGGCAGGGGTGAGGGTCTTGGGCGGGGGTGCCGTCGCGTCGAACTCTCCCATCGCCCTCTAAGGCACCATCTGCAACTGATCGAAGAGGAACGCGAGGACGTCCACCTCCTGCTCGATCCGCTCGTCGAGTCGGGTACCGGCGCCATGGCCGCTGGTCGAGCTCGTCCGGAGCAGCACGGTGGGCGCGCCGGCACTCTGCAACCGGGCGGCAAACTTGCGCGAGTGCATCGGGTTCACCCGCGGATCGTTGGCGCCCGTCATCAGCAGGACCGCGGGATACCCGGCGCCGTCGCGTACGTGGTGGTAGGGCGAGTAGCCGAGGAGAGCCTTGAACTGCTCCGGATTCTTCACACTTCCAACCTCCGGCACGTTGAAGGCACCGTTGGAGTCGAGCTCGACGCGGAGCATGTCGTAGATTCCCACGTGCGAGACGACCGCCTTGAACAGATCGGGCCGTTGCGTCAGCACCGCACCCATGAGCAGCCCGCCGTTGCTGCCGCCCTCGATGGCGAGCCGATTCTTGTTGGTATAGCCGGCCTGGATGAGATGCTCGGCACAGGCGATGAAGTCGTCGAAGACGTTCTGCTTATGGGTGAGGTTTCCTGCCTTGTGCCACTCCTCGCCGAACTCGTTGCCTCCCCGCAGATTGGCGATCACCCGGACGCCGCCGCGGTCCAGCCAGAGCCTCAATCCCGGATTGAAAGTGGGTTTCTGGCTGATCCCATAACCGCCGTAACCGGTCAACAGCACCGGGTTGTTGCCGTCCAGCTTCAGCCCCTTCCGGTGCAGGATCGTCATCGGAATGCGGGTGCCGTCTTTCGAGGTCGCCCAGTCGCGGACCACCTCGACGTCGCTGAGGTCGACCGGAAAAGGAATCGAGAGTGCCGTCTTCACCGCGCCGGCCGGAGTCCACCGATACCACGACGGCCCCTCCGTGTAGCTGTTGGTCAGGTACAGCACAGCGTCGCGATCCTCGAGGGTCAACGTCTGGGAAACGGCGCTCGCGGGCGGCAGCGGCACCGTTCCCACCGGCTTGCCGGCCAAGTCGAAGATTCGCACACGGTGAGGCCCGCCGATTCCCTCGACGACGAACAGGCGGGTCTTCGTCACGCCCACATCCTCGACGACGGCGTCGCTCTCCGGCAACACCACCTTCGCGCCGGCGAGATCGAGATGCCCACGCCGGGCGACGCTCTGCAAGGAAACTTTCAGCATCTTGCCCCGTGGCGCCCCGGCACGCGAGTAGAGGTAGAGCGAATCCCCGGGACCGAACAGGGTGTCGACGATCTTGTCGCCGAAGTGCGTGAGCCGCAGCCAGCGACCGCCGGGAGTGCGCAGGTGCTGCTCGAACTCGTCGCTGTCGCCGTTCTGAACCGACGCCAGGATATAGCGGCCGTCCAGGCTGCTCCGCAGGCGGACCTCGCCGAGACGAGGGAAATCCTTGCCAATCTCGTAGCGGTCCGCGGTCTCCGGCGTCCGGAGGCGATGATAATAAACCTGGACATAGGCGATCAGATCCGCTGGCGGGCGTTCCCCTTCGCGCGGGTACCGCGTGTAAAAGAAGCCGCGCCCCTCGGGGTCCCAGGCCAGGCCGCCTCCAGCCGTGCCGTAATTGACGCGGTGGATGGCCTCACCCGCCTCGGCGCCCGTCCCGGTTTCATAGACGTGCACGTCACCCTGCTCGGAGCCGCCTTTGGAAAGCGACACCGCCACCCGCGCGCCGTCCGGCGACGGCACATACCAATCCACGGACGTTCCACCCTGCGGGTCGATCTTCGCGGGATCGACCACCACGCGTGCGGACGATGCGGCGTCTTCCGAGGGCATCACGACCAGGAAGGGCTGCTGCTTCGGGGGCTCGGTCTTCAGCGCAAACAGCCTGCCGCCTGCGTATTTCAAGTTGCCATAGCGCGGGATCTCGATCTTACGGATCGCCGTCACCTGCTTGCGGATCTCTTCGACGTCGGGAAGCCGGTCGAGCACGGAGCGGGCATAGGCATTCTGCGCCTCGCTCCAGGCCTTCACCGCCGGATCGTCCCAGCTCTCCAGCCAGCGGTACTCGTCCACGACTTCGACGCCGTGGTACCGGTCCACGACCGGCTCCTTCCGGGTGGCAGGGAGAGACGTTTCCGCCCATCCTCGCAGCGCCACCGCATACAGGGCAAGAAAGACAAAGGCGACGGGAAGGCCTGATCTTTTCATCATGATCCTTGGACGGCGGGTAATGATGCGTCAACGGAGATTGGCCGAGCCCAGCACTTCGGGGTTCACCACATGAATGGGCGTGCCGGCTGCGTAGGACACGATCTGGTCGAAGATATCGGAGAACTGAATCTCGTACTCGTCCCGTGAGACGTACCCGATGTGCGGTGTGCAGACAACGTTGTTCATCTTGAACAACGGATACTCAGAGTCGAGCACGGGCTCCTCTTCATAGACGTCGACGGCGGCCATGCCCGGGCGCCCGGCTCTCAGCGCGGCGACCAGGGCGCCGGGCTCGATCAACGGCGCGCGGCTGGAGTTGACCAGCAGGGCCGTGGGTTTCATCCGGGCGAGGTCGGCCGCCGTCACGATGCCGCGCGTGGCCTCGACCAGCCGCATGTGAAGGGAAAGCACGTCGCACTCCGAGAAGAACGCCTCCTTGCCGGGAGCCACCGCGTACCCGTCGCTCCGTGCCCTCTCACGGGAGGCTTCGCGCGCCCAGACCAGGACGTTCATCCCGAAGGCTTTGCCGTATCCTGCGACGACGCTGCCGATCCGGCCGTAGCCGTAGATTCCCAGGGTCTTGCCGCGCAGTCCATAGCCAACGCCGATCTGCCACTTCCCCGCCTTGAGCGCCGCCATCTGCTGCGGCACCTGGCGCACGCCCGAGAGCACCAGAGCCCAGGTGAGCTCCGCGGCAGCGTAGGAAGGCGTGTCCGAATGCAGGTTGGACGAGACGACGATGCCGAGCCTCGTGCAGGCGTCGACGTCGATGTGCGGGTAGACGCTGCGCTGGCTGATGAGCCGGAGCTTGCCCAGCCGGTCGAGCAGGGGCGCGCGAATCTGGGTCCGCTCGCGGATCAGCACCAGGGCCTCCGTATCCCGCAATCGCTCGGCCAATGCATCGACGTCCTGAACGTGATCGTTCCAGATGGTGACCTCATGGCCCGCCAGCTTCCGGAAGCAGTCAAGCGTGCGGAGGGTATCGAAGTAGTCGTCGAGGATCGTGATCTTCATGGCGCGCCTATTGAAGGTGAATGTTGAACGTCAGGACATAAAACACCGGCACGGGCTTGCCGCCGAGCCGGGCGGGCTTGAACCGCCAGGTCCGGAATGACTTCACAACGTAGGGCTGAAGATCGAGGTCCGTTGGATTGAGGATCGCCGGATCTTTGACAAGGCCATGCTCGTCCACCACAGCCTCCAGAAGGATCGTTCCGGTGAGCCGGCGGTGGCGGAGGACTTCCGGCGGAAACACGGGAGTTTTCGTCTCGGAGATCAACACCGGCTTCGTCACCTTGCCCCCGAAATGGCGAACCTCCGGATGCGACGCCTCATAGGCCTTCATCCTGCGCTCGGTCGGGGAAAGCTTCGCCGCACCGATCGTCAGGAGGCCGGCGATCGCCAGTACGCCCAAGGATAGGGATCGGGCTCTCACGTCAGGCGCCGAGCTAGTCGAGCGAGCCGAGCGTCACATTCGGCGACACCTGGCTCCACATCGACCGCGACATATAGATCGCGCGCCTCCCGCCAAAGGCATCTCGCCTCTTCGGTCTCGCCGGTATCTCCTTTGAGGACCGCGAGACTGCGAATGGCGTTGGCAAGATCGAGCGGATCCGTTTTTGGATGGCCGCGATAGATCGACAAGGCCTCGTGGAAACAGAGCTCTGCCAGCGCGGCACGTCCCGCTTCATAGTGCACGTCGCCGAGATGCCGGACTGTGTGCGCGAGCCTTTGGGGCTCGTCCACCCCGCGGAAAAGGGCGACTGCTTCCTCGTAGTGCTCCCACGCCGCCGCGGGATCAAGCCGCCTCTCGCGCTCTCCGAGGTCCCTGAGAGCCCGTGCCAGTGCAACCATGTCGCCCTCCTCCCGTCTGAGATCGACGGCTTTCCGCGCTTGAGACACCTGCCGAAAGAGGTTGCCGGTTTCATCTGGCATCGTGAATCTCGGGATTCGGGCAGCGACCCTACTCGTATGGTAGATTGGCTTTCCGGAATCAAGGCTACCCAAAAGGAGCCGCTATGTCGACTACACCCTTCCCCGCGAAGCATATCGCGCTCGCAGTCTTTCTCCTGACTTGTTCGCCCCTGGCCGTGGGCGCCACCGTCATCTACAACAGCATTCCCGGCCCGCTTCCTCCCAACGTGCCGAGCCTGGGGTATCAGGCTACGGAAACCTCCGAGTTCGGAGACCTGATCCAGTTCGACGGTACGGCTCGCATGCTGAGCCGGGTGACCCTGACGATGAGCGATTGGGCCTTGGCCTCGGACTACCCGTCGTTCCCGGGATCCTCCGGCCCGACGTGGAACCATCCGCTCACGCTCAACCTTTACAACGTGGACAACAGCGGGGCAAACCCGGCGCCGGGCACGTTGATCGCCACCCGGACGCAAACCTTCGCGATTCCCTGGCGGCCGCCGGCGGACCCGACGTGCCCCGGGGGGACGGCGTGGCGGGCCAGCGACGGCAACTGCTACAGCGGGTTGGCGTTCACGGTCGCGTTCGATTTCACGGGAACCACCGTACCGAACCAGATCATTTATGGCGTGGCCTTCAACACGCAAACCTGGGGGTCCAATCCGATCGGGGCGCCAGGACCTTACGTATCGCTGAATTTCGGTCTGGCCCAGCAGCCGCCTTCGGTGGGGGTGAATCCGTTTCCGGATACCGCGTATTGGAACACGCAGGCCGCCGGGAACTATGCCGATGGCGGTGCGGGAGGAGTGGGGATCTTCCGCCGGGACACCAATTGGACTCCGTTCAGCGGCGCGGTAACCTTCGAGACGCAGGCATTGACCGAGGTCCCCACGCTGTCGCCCTTCGCCCTGCTGGTGCTCGCTTCGTCGTTCGCTCTGATGGCGGTCCTGAGATTGCGGCGGCGGCGCTCACTTTGATTCTTCGAGCTTCACCGTTCCCGCTCCCCCGTCCATCGTCACCACCTGTCCGGTTTTGAGGGTGCTCACCAGCCCGGCGATGCCGACGATGGTGGGGATTCCCATCTCCCGGGCCACGATAGCGGAGTGGGAGAGGATGGAACCGCGTTCGATGAGGAGGCCGGAGACGGAAGGATAGAGGGGGACCCAGCCGGGATCGGTGCGCTCGGCGACGAGGATCTCGCCGTCGAGGCGGGCGTCCTCGTTCGGAGTGCGGATGACTTTCACGGGTCCGGAGACGATTCCGGGGCAGCAGCCGGTGCCGCGAAGGAGACCGTCCTCGGAGGCGACAACGGGGCGTGGACGGCCCAGGAAACGATTGCGGAAATAGGGCAGGCCGAACGATTCGAAACGGTCGGCGGGCAGGTCCTGTTGGCGCCAGGCGTCGAATTCGGCCCGGCGGAGAGCGGCGAGGCCTTTGAGGTTGGTGGTGACGGCGCGGCCTTTCGTGAAATCCCAAACCTCGTCGAGAGTCAGGTAAAAGATGTCGTCGGACCGGTCCAGGAGATCCTTGGCGGCGAAGTCCTCCCCCACCGCGCGAAGCAGCTCGCGCAGCAGGCCGTAGATGCGGGTGCGGGCGAAGCGCAGGTTCTCCCGGTTCTTCACGCCCAGGCGGGCGTTGCCGAGGATCCGGCGGAAAATCCGCCGGCGGAAGGGTCCGCGGATCGCCTGGAAGGCTCGGGCTTCGGCGTCCCGGCGGACGCGGCGCTCGCGCTCTTCCAGGAACGTGGTGTCCAGCGCCGAGGAATCCTCAGCGGCCAGATAGTTGCGAAGGATCTGGTAGAGGAACGCCGGGCGGTCGCGGAGGGAAAGCTCCTCCAGCTTCAGCTCGTTGACGCAGCGAAAGCCGTACAGATCCAGATAGCGGGCGATACCGGCCGCGAACTCCGAAAAGTGGGGATCGGCGGGGATCTCGCGGGCGAGGTCGTCCGCCGGCCGCCCGAGGAGAAGCGCCCGCAGCTCCGGCTGCTGCCGTGCCTTGGCGGCCAGTCCCAGGAGCATCTTGGTGGGCTCGGTGCTCTCGATGCCGCCCTCGCCGCAGAGCAGGTCGTTCTGGAGCGAGCCCGGCTCGTCGCCGCACCAGGAGACGCAGAGCCGCTTCAAGGTGCCATAGAAAACCATCACGAAGAAATCGTTGATGATCGGCGCCTTCCACTCCCAGAGGAGCTTCTCCTCCATCTCGCCGTAGAGGGCCGCAAGCTCATGGGGCTGCATGGCCCGGAAGTCGAGAGCCGACCAAGCTTCATAATGGCGGCGGAAGTGGGCTTGAAAATCTCCCACGATCCGGCGAATGGAAAGGAAATTGCGCGCCGAGCGGCTCAGCAGGCGCAGCAGGGCCGGCAGCTCGACGGTATAGCGTTGGAAGCGGGAGGCCGCGGGCGGTACCTCCTCGTCCCCCTCCATGCGTGCCGCCTCGCGCACGCCCATCATCGATTCCATGAAGCTCTTGTTGTAGTTGAAACCCGGGAAGAGGCGAACGAGCCGGTACCAGTTGAAAAGGTTGTAATACACCTGGCCGCGAAACAGGCCCAGCATGTTGTCGAACACTTCGCGGTTGGCCTTCACCGTTCGCGCGTCGATGCCCATCACCTCGGCGAAGCAGTGATAGACGATCGAGTAGGCGCGGCGGATAAAGCTGAAGGTCATGGGCGAGGTGACGCCCGAGTAGCTTTCGATGATGTTGGAGTTATCCCAGATCAAGCGGTTGCCCGCGGCCGGTCCCAACTCTTCGACGGTGGTGACGGGCCGAGCCTGAAGAAGGAAGGGACGGCCCTCTAGATCCACGGCGAATTCCAGGTCCTGGGGCCGGCGGTGGTGGCGCTCCACGGCGAGACCCAGGCGGGCGAGGGTGCGCACCTCGTCGTCCGAAAGGCTCGGCCGTTCGCGGTCGGCTTCGGGAACGGCGGCGCGCAGGAGCCCGCCGCCGGCCGCGGCGTCGAGGATCAATCGCTCGGTCTTGGCGGCGACGGCCAGGGTGATTTCGAGCGTCTCCTTGTCCACGGTCCAGGTATCCGCATCCAGCCCGGCGCTCACCAGCCCCTCGCCGGCTCCCCAGAGGGCAGAGAGGACGATCTCGTGGACGCTGCCGGTGAGCGGGTTGGCGGTGAACAGAACCCCGCTCGTCCGCGCCTCGATCATGCGCTGAACGACCACGGCCACGGCGATGGAGTCGAGCGAAATCCCCTTGGCCCGGCGGTAGGCGAGAGCCCGCTCGTTCCAGGCCGAGGCCCAAACCTTGCGAATCGCGATCAACAGTTGCTCACGGCCACGGACGAAGAGAAAGCTGTCGTGCAATCCCGCGAAGGACTCCCCCGCCGCGTCCTCCCCCGCCGCCGAGGAGCGAACGGCCACGTAGACGGAGTCCCCATCCGGGCCGATGCGTGCCGCGTGGGCCGCGGCGACCTCCTCTTCGAGGCCAGCCGAAAAAGGTACTTCGAGAATGCGGGCGCGGATCTCGTCAGAGCTGAGGCCGGGATCTCGCAAGCCGGCGGCCGCCAGAGCGGCCTCGAAGGCGGTGGTGGTGATTGCGTACCAGGTAGGCACGGGAAAGCCGAGCGATTCGAGGACGGCGAGGTTCGCGGCTTTGCCGCCAAGGATTTCTGGTTCTGGAGGTCGACCGGGATACCAGACGACATTCATGCCAGTCCCCATTTCCGCGCGATCTCCACGGCCAGGATCACGTCGAAGGCGATGATGTAGAGGCCGGCGTAGGTTTCCATACGTTTCGCCGTCTTGCGCGAGGTATTGAAACGATATTGGAAAAAGCCCACGAGGCAGACGAGGAAAAGCGCCACCAGGGCGGCGTAGAACCAGGACGAGAGGCCCAGGTGCCACCCAACGAGAGCCACGAGGCCGGTGTCGATCACCCGCAGAAGGAGGACGACGCGTCTCCGAGGCGGCGGCGCGTTATGGAAATGCCACGAATCTCACCCGGGCGCCCGATCGTGAACCAGGCGATGTCGATCGATCATGAAATTCTGTGGCAATTCGATCATGACATCCTGTCGCCGAACCGTTTCTTGAACGGGATCGCTGTTACCCGTTCCGGAGACGCCCCGCGGGGTTCCCCGCGGGGCGTCTCTACAGTGGGGACGTACCGTCGAAAAATTGGGAACGATGCGCCTTTCACAACGGTCGCAAATCGCTACGGTTTCACCCGTTTAGACGCGTCCGTAGCCTTCCGTAATCGATCTTGCTGTTGTGCCTCGGATCGACCGGCAACAGGTCGGAGGTGACGCGGATCTCGTCGGCAGTGAATCCCGCGGCGGCGAGACGGGCGGCGATGTCCACTTGGACGACGGCCTCGGCTTCGGCGACGATCACCAGCTTCTCGCCCAAGGCCGCGTCCGGCAGGCCCACGGCGGCGAGACGCCGGATCCGCGGGTCGTGTCCCTGCGCCGCCTGCTCCACGAGTTGGGGATGGATGAGGGCGCCACCACGGCGGATCGTCGAATGGACACGGCCGGCGAGCCAGAATCGCCCCTCGGGATCGAAGGAGCCGGTGTCTCCCATGCGATGCCAGATGACCCCGCCAGCATCCACAATCTTGTTCTCCCGCACGGCACCAGGATTCCGAAAATAGTCGCGGCCGACGTGATCGCCGGAAACGATCAGCTCGCCGATCTCCCCAGGCGGCAGCTCCCAATCCGCCCAGCCCTCCGGCCCTAGCTCGACCGGCCCGTCGTGAATGCGGATGATCTTCGAAAACAGCCGGTCCGTGGGGCGGCCGGCACAGAAGCCTGGGGTGAGAGGACGGTGCGGATTGACCGCCTCCAGGCGCTCCTCGACCGCGAGATGGGCAACGGGCTCCGCTTCCGTGGAGCCGTAGACGACGAGGATCTCAACGTCGGGCAGGGCCTGGCGCCAGACCCGGAGTTGGGCATCCGAGACCGGGGCGCCGCCGGTGAGGATACGGCACAGGGCGGGCCGGTCGCTCTGCCGGCTCAGCTCTCGGGCGAGACGATCGAAGAAGGGAGGCGAGGCCGTGCAGGTCGTGACGCCGTGACGGCGCATCTGCGCCAGGACGCGGGCTGCGTCGACCCGGTCCACGTGGCGAAAGTCCATCTCCGGCACCACGGAGGGAACGCCGCTCGCCAGGTTGTTGAGCGCGAAAACAGGAAACATCGGCATGTCGACGTCTCCCTCGCGGGCCGGAAACTCGGCGGCGAGGGCCGCATGCTGAGCGAGAAGGAATCGATGCGTGCGGTTGGCGCCCTTGGGCTCGCCGGAGGAGCCACTGGTGAAGGTGACGAGGGCGGAGGCGTCCGGCTCGACGGCTGCGATCTCACCATCGCCTTGTTCAGCCTCGAGCTCCGCAAGGCTCGTCCCGGCAGGCAGCGGTCCCAGCCGCCACCCGGTGGTGACGGCAAAGGGGATGGCCCGCAAGCGCGCCGAGAAAAGCCGGAGCGCGTGGCTCTTCGGAATCCCCAGCCAGGCCCGGGGCTCGGCGAAAGCCGCGAAGGCGGCGATCTGCCGCGGACCGATCCAGGGATCGACGAAGACGGCCACGGCACCCATCTTCAGGACGGCCAGCATCGCCACGTAGAGGTCGATGGACATGGGGATCATCACGATCGCCCGGTCCCCGGCTTCGAGTCCCAAACGGCGCAGGCCTGCGCTGGTCCGGTCCACCCGTTCCCACAAGGTACCGAAGGAGATCGTGGCGCTGCCCATCACCAGGGCGGGACGGTCCGGGACCTCGGAGGCGATGCGGCGGAGAACGGTGAGGACGTTCATTCGCCATACCTGTACAAGTGGTACTCCCGCAGCGTCTCTCCCGCCCCGCCGTCCAGATCTCCCGAGGGATTTCCCTCGCGGTACAGGCAGTGATTGGCGATGCGATAGCCCTTCTCCAGCGCGCGGCGGTGCCCTTCGTGAAACAGGGCCGCGGCGACACCGGACCGGCGGTGCTCGGGCAGGACGCCCAAAGTTTTGAAATCCACGGCGCAGGCTTCCTTGCGATGCCAGAGGAAGCGGAGCTTCGCGTGCAGCCCACGCTCGCCGCGCATGGCGGCCACGGCCCGGAAAAGATCCGGATAGGCGAAGAGAAAGCCCACGTCCTCCCCCGCCGGCGACTGGGCGAACCACACCAGGTCCGGATCCACCAGCGCCCGCGAGCCGGCGTAGAGATCGAGAAAGTCAGTCTCGGAGATCTCGGTGTAGAGAAAGTTGCGGGCGAAGATGCGCCGCGACAGCTCGTAGATTCGCCGCAGCTCGTCCCTGAATCGCCGGGGATCGAGGGAACGCAGCCGGTATCCCGCGGTCACGGCCTCTCCGCAACGGGACGCCAGGTGGGCGACGACGGCCACGGGGTCGACCTGCTTCGAGTAGTAGCGCTCCAGGAGCGTGAAACCCTGGACCGTCCACGAGCGCTCGTACCAGGGCGGGTTGTACGGCTCCAGGAGGAACGGGGATCGATCGAAAGGCCCGACGTTGAGACGGTAACGATGCCAGGTGTCGCCGTCCATGGGGCCCACGATGACCCCGGCGCCTTTCGCACGAAGCCAGTCGATCAATATCCGGAAAAGCCCGGCCACGGCTTCGTCCTGATCTGCAAGGGCCTCGAAGAAACCCAGCACGCCATAGGGCCGCCCCGTCTCGTCGCGAAGAGAAGGCGAGAGTCGGGCCACCAAACGGGCCACGGGCTCGCCGTTCTCCAGGACCACCAAGGCCCGCTGCCGGCCGTCGAATTCCGGGCGCTTCAGGGAGGCCAGGACATCCCCCGCGGCGTGGCGTTGTAGAAGGGGTCGCCCCGATAGACCGCCGAGGGGAGCCGCAGGAAAGAGTCGAGCGCCGCGGGTCCCGCCAGGGCGTCGCGGACGTCCTGGCTCAAGCCAGCGTTCCGGTGGGAACTCGCTTGTAGAGCGGCTTGAAGGCTAGCAGCCAGAGGCCGGAGTAGTCCCGCATCAGCCGCATGCGGAGGAGCTGCACCTGCCGGCACTCAGCCAGGTTGGCGTTCATCATCAGCTCGTTGAGCACGTGACTGAAACGCCAGAGATAGGCGTCGGCCACCCGGGCCGTCAAGCGGGCGCGGGCAAAAACCACGGAGTCGCCGGTGACAGAGGTCTCGTCGAGGAGGCTCGCGATATCGTGCGCCTCCTCGTTGATACGCACGCGCAACGCGGCGGCCTCCAGGAGGAACTGCTCCAGCTCACGGTCGGAGTCGCCCTTGCCGAAGATGCGGCGATAGGCCTCCACCTCCCGCACCTCAATGCGCAGGGCGAATACCTCGGGCTTGAGGACCACCCTTTCGGGCGCCAGATCGGGAGGATTGACGTCGCGCAGGGCGTCGACGAGCCGGCGGTAATAATCCCCCAGCAGCTCCTCGTGCGACTTGAGAGGCGCCGAGGAGGCGGCCCCCGCCCGTTGGAGGGTGAACTCGCCGGTGTCCACAGTGGGGGGACCGCTTGCCACCCGGTCGGCGGTGCCGGAGCGTCCCGCGGCGAGACGCGGTAGGAGCTGCTTGACCCGCTGCCGGATGAGGGCGATGTCGCCGAGTCGGAACTCCTCCCGCTGGAGCTGTTTTTCGAAACGCTCGATCTCCTCGCGGAACTCACCCAGCTCGCGGTCGAGCTGAGTGTCGAACGGCACCTCGCGCTCCAGCTCGAAGACCCGCTGGTACTCGGCGATGATGCGCTGCTCCTCCTGGCGATAGAGCTTGTGGATGCGGGCCTTGAAGACCAGGTTGGTCTCCTGGATGGGCAGCAGCAGGTCGGGGAAGAAGTACCAGGAGCCCAAGCCGTGCTTGACCTCGCGGTAGCGGCGGATCAGCCCGGCCTCGTTGAGATGGTCGAGGCTCTCGACGGCCGACATCTCGTGGCGGACGGCGTCGATCTCCGCCCGCCGTTCCTCGATGGCCTGGTCCCCGGGGGGCGGCTCGCCGATCTGCGCCCAGATCCCCTGGAAAATCTCGTTCAAGCGGTGATGGTTGCGCAGCACCAGCTCGCCCGAGCGCTCGTCCACCTCCTCCGAGAGGCGGGCGAGGAGGAAGTCCACCTTGTCGAGCCGGTCCGTGGGCCAGAGGCCGCCGGGATGAACGTAGAGGTAGAAGCGCACGAGCTGGGAGAGGATCTTCTCGTCGTAGTTCTTGACCCGGCGGAAGAACTGCCGGAGCAAGTCGGGGGTGACTTTGGTATCCTCCTCGCCAAGCTCGGCGACGAGCTCCGTCAGCCGGCGGTCGATCGCCTCCAGACGGTGCCGGATACGATCGCTTTCGGACGCGTTCAGGCTCTGGGAGATCTCTTTCAGCCCCGTGTAGAGGTCCTGGAACTCAGTCGAGTGGGGGTCTTCCACTCTTTGCAACAGCGTCTTCCCCAGGCTTTGAAGGAACTGGTGGAAGGTCCAGCTCGCCCGGAAGCGGTGCGAGGTATCGGCGTAGCGGCGATGAAGGACACTCAGCTCTTGGACGGTCGTCATAGGAGAAAGCCTTGTCGAGTCGGCAAATGCACAGTCGGATGAGCACCGAGAGTCTACGCCAAGCCACCCGGAAAGAAAAACGGAAAGGACAACCAGCGTGCGCGTTCTGATTTCCCAGGAGGATCTGGAAGCGAGGGTGGCGGAGATGGCGGCGGAGATCGACCGCGACTACGCCGAGAGCGACCGCCTGGTCTGCATCGGCGTGCTCAAGGGCTCCGTCTTCTTCATGGTGGACCTGCTGAAGCGGTTGAAAGTGCCGCTCGCCATCGACTTCTTCCAGACGTCGAGCTACGGCTCCTCCACCAGCCCGGGCGAGGTACGCATCCGCAAGGACCTCGATCTGTCGATCCGCGGCAAGGACGTCTTGCTGATCGAGGACATCGTCGACACCGGTTATACGCTGCGCACCATCCTCGACCTGCTGCGCTTCCGGGGCGCCAGGAGCGTCCGCCTCTGCGCGCTGCTCGACAAAGCGGCGGCGCGGGAGGTGGACGTCCGCATCGACTATCGGGGCTTCGAGATCGAAAAGCTGTTCGTGGTGGGCTACGGTCTGGACTTCGACGAGCGCTACCGTAACCTCCCCTACATCGCGGTGATGGACTCCGAGGACGCGCCGGATTTACCGTCCCCTTCCTAGAGCGTCGCCTTCCTAAGAAAGGATCGAAGATGCGATTTCATCACACGGACAAAGCCCCACAGGCGATCGGACCTTACTCCCAGTCCGTCGAGGTCGACGGCTGGCTCTACACCTCCGGCCAGGTGGGGATCGACCCCGCGACCGGCGAGCTGGCGCCGGGCGGCTTCGAGGCCCAGGCGCGGCAGATGCTCAAGAACCTCGCGGCGGTTCTGGCCTCGGCCGGCTGCACCTTCGCCAACGTGGTCAAGACCACCGTCTTCGTCACCGACCTGAAGGATTTTCAGGCTCTCAACACGCTGTACGCCGAGGCGATGGGCGCCCACCGTCCGGCCCGCTCCACGGTGCAGGTGGCGGCGCTGCCCAAGGGCGCGCTGGTGGAAATGGATCTGGTGGCGCGGCTCTAGGCCTTTTCAGGCCGCCAATCTCACCAAGCCCCGAATCCTCTCGATCGCCTGATCGATTTGGGCGCGATTTACGTCGCGGTGGGTCACCAGTCGCACCTGATCGCGGCTGACCGTGCTCCCCAGGACGCCCGTCTCTTTGAGACGGGCGAGGAAGGCCGCGGTCAAACCGTCCCCCGGCGAGGCGCCACCGAAGAATCTCGGCGTGAGGCGGAAGATCACGATGTTCGTGCGCACGGTGGCGAGATCGAGCTCGACGCCGGGCAACTCGACCAGGGCGCGGGCCAGACGACCGGCGTTCTCATGATCCTCCGGCAATCGGGCCGGTCCCTTGCGCAAGGCCACGAGCCCCGCCGCGGCCAGGATGCCGACTTGGCGCATGCCGCCGCCCAGCATCTTCCGCACCCGCCGGGCCTCGGTCACGAAATCCCGGCTGCCGCAGATGAGCGAACCGACGGGGGCGCCCAAACCCTTGGAGAGGCAGTACATCAAGGAGTCGAAGCCCGCCGCCAGGGCCGGCACCGTGGTACCCAGCGCCAAAGCGGCGTTGAAGATGCGGGCACCGTCCAGATGCACAGGCAGGCCGTGCCTGCGCCCCACCGCCAGGAGGGCCTCCAGACGAGGCCGCTCGTAGACGGTGCCGCCGGCCATGTTGTGGCTGTTCTCCACCTCGATGAGCACGGTGGGCGCGCGGTAGCTGGCCTTGGGGGCAATGGCGGCCTCGACGGCTTCGGGATCGAGCAGACCACCGGGCGAGACGAGAATCTTCGGCAGGAGGCCGGAGACCGCGGCCATGGCCGCGTTCTCGTAGTTGACGATGTGGCACATGGAGTCGCAGATCACCTCGCCGCCCGGCTTTCCGTGAAGGTGGAGGGCGATCTGGTTGCCCATGGTGCCCGAGGGGACGAAGAGGGCCGCCTCCATTCCCACCGCTGCGGCAGCTTCCTCCTCCAGCCGCTGGGCGGTGGGATCCTCGCCGAAGACGTCGTCGCCCACCTCGGCCTCGGCCATGGCCCGGCGCATCTCGTCGTCGGGGAGGGTGACGGTGTCGGAACGCAGGTCGATCCACGCGCTGCTCATCGCAAAACCTCCAAAGAATTTCAGAACCCGAACCCGATCCGCACCGCTCCCTGGAGAGCCTCCCCCTTCTCCACCTCGAAGTTGATCTTCGGCAGCAGCAGGTTGAGGGTGACGCCGGCAAAAGCCACTCCGTGCGTCTCGGTATCCTCGAAAGTCCCCAAGAGCCCGCGATCGAGCCGTCCTCTGCTGCGGATCAAGCCCGCGCCGATGTAGGGTGTCAGCACGGTGAAGCCTTTGGATAGCAGCACGTCGGCGCCATATTGGTTCAGCTCATAGGCCGTGGCGTCCACGGTGCGGGTGCCGGTGACGCGCACCGAGAGGGCCGGCTCCAGCAGGCCACCGTGGAGGATGGCGTACTGGAGCTCCGCCGAGATCAGCTTCACGTCGCCGTTGAGGGTCTTGCCATAGGCGAGCCCGACGTCAACCCCGCCCGGGAGGCCCTTGCGCGCGCCCACCCGCGCCACCGAGAGGAAACCGCCGGTGTAGCTACCGTCGACCGCCGTCTCGTTGAACGACTGGTCGTCGAACTTGTCCTCGTAGGTGGCGTCGGCGTACACCTCGAAGCCGATGAGGCCGAGGGGCGCCGCGCTGTGGCGGGGGTAGAAATAGGCGTCGGAGCTGAAGCGCCGGTGGAAGGCCTCGAAGTCGCCGCGGGTGGCCTGCGGGCTCACGGAGAAGCTTGCCTGGGCGGGCAAGGCCGCGAGAACGCCGAGGACGCTGAGAAGGAGCGGGAGCAGGAGCCTAGGAAGAGTGAGTCGTCTGAGCATCGGCGGGTCTCCAGGGTTCGTCCGTGCCGGGTCCATCCGGCGCCAGGTAGTCGGCGAGCAGTCGATCGAGGTGCTCCGATTCGCCGCTCTCGGCGCACTCGGCCACGATCTCACGGCTCGCGGCGTCGAGGGGGAGCACACCCAGGTTTCCCTCGCGGGCCAAGGCCTCCAGATCGTATCCGCTACGGTCGATCCAGCGGGCATCTTTGTAGAGCGCCTGCCCGGCGTCCACCGGCCGGCCCAAGCGCAGCCACAGCTCCGCGGCCAGAGCGAGGACGCCCGCGATCCGCCGATTGCCGGCGCCGAGCACCGGCGGCCGGGGAAGCGGCCGGGGGAGGAACGGCTCCAGGCCGTGGCGGTGAGCCAGACGGGCGAAGTCGCGCTCCGCCGGGGGCTCGCGGTGGAACACGGCCTCGAAGGCTTCCTCCTCGCCCCACCGCTCGGCCAGCCGGCGCCGGTCCGAGGGCTCCAAGGCGGGGGCCAGCGCCTGCACGCACACGACTCCCGCCGCCGCGAGGTCGCGGCAGGCCAGCTCCCAGAGAGCGGGATCGTCGGTGACACCGGGCAGCAGGGGGAACATCGCCGAGGCTCCGGTGGGCAGCCGGCGCAGGCGGCCGAGGTCGCGGTCGAGCAGCGCCGGGAGGAGATCGAAGACAATGGCCGCACCCGTCACCCGCGGCACGGTCGACTCCTCGCCGGGGAGTAGCTGCACGAGGACGGGTGTGCCGGCCATCAGGCGTGCGCGGGCCACCTCGTCGCGGGCCGCAGCCCGGCGCGGCGGCACGGGCGGAAAGTAGAGGACGTCATCGAGCGGCGTCTCGGCCAGGGCGGTGAGGTCGGAGGGTTTGGCCTTCGCGGTACGTCCCCACTCGCCCAAAGTCCCGCTCGCCAGGTTCACCCAGGGGCGCTCGGATGGCTCCCAGGCCCGGGGGACGTAGCGAATCCAAAACCGCCCCGGCTCCGGAAGCTGGGCCGCCGGCTTCGCCTCCCCGGACAGTCCTCCTCCAGACCTCACGGCCAGCCGCCGCCCGTTTCGGGCAGTGGGGTCGCCAGCCCGCGGGCGGCGAGGATGCGGTGCACGTACTTGCCCAGAACGTCCATCTCCAGGTTGACGTAATCTCCGGGCACGAGCTTGGAGAGGGTCGTCACCTCCAGCGTGTGGGGAATGAGCGCCACCTCGAAGCGGTCGGACGCCAGGCCCGAGACGGTGAGGCTGACGCCGTCAACCGTCACCGATCCCTTCTCCACCAGGAACGGCGCGAGATCCGGCGGAATCGAGAAGGCGAGCACCCGGTGGTCCGTGAGATCGCGGCGGTCCACCACCCGCGCCGTGCCGTCCACATGCCCCTGCACCCAGTGGCCGCCCAGGGCATCGCCCATGCGCAGCGCTGGCTCCAGATTCACGGCATCGCCACGGTTCAGGCCCGCCAGAGTGGTGCGGGAGAGGGTCTCGGGAGAAAGCTCCACGGCGACGCGGCCCATCTCCTTTTCGATAACCGTCAAACAGACACCGGAGACGGCCAGACTGTCGCCGATCACAAGCCGCCCCGTAAGGTCCGGAGAAAGCCCAATTGTCAGACGCACGCCTCCCTGGCCCGACGGTGCGGGGTCTTCGATCAGGCTGCCACGCTCGATGATTAGGCCGGTGAACATCGCTCTATGCCGTCGCCTCGCCTACTTCACATAGTGGAAACGACACGCGATGATCATCAACTCGGTTTTCGTCGCCGAATAAACCAGGCGATGCTCATCGGTGATTCGGCGGGACCAGTACCCTGTCAGGTTCGATTTGAGGAGCTCAGGCTTACCGATGCCTTCGAATGGGGTGCGCAAAGCCTCTTTGATCAACGCGTTGATCCGCTTCAAGAGCTTTCGGTCATGTTCCTGGAACCAGAGATAATCCTCCCACGCCGAGGGCGTGAAGGTCAGATTCATTCGAGGAGCTCCCGCTCCTGCGCCTTGCCGGCCTGGGCTTCGGCAATCGACCGCCGCAAGTGCTCCGCGTTGGCGGGATTCGACAACAGGTAGTTGGTCTCTTTCCACGAGTTGTATTCATCGAACGGCACGAGGACGGCCTGAGCACCGCTTTCCGTGACGACGATCGTCGACTCCGCGTCCGCTACCACCTGCTCGACGAGCTGTTCCAGATTGAGGCTGGCTGATTTCAACGTAACGGCGTTCACGGTGGATGTTCCTCCTGTTCTAAGCAACGATTCTAGCAAAATCGACCTTCGCCCTCTTCCTAAGCACCGACGCGCCCTTGCCGCCGATGAGGAGCGTGGCCTCAGGAGGTGTCCGCAGCCTCCGGTCCAAGACGATCCGGAGATTGGGCCCCACGCCTCCCTGACCCGAAGGTGCCGGGTCTTAGATCAGGCCGCCACGCTCGATGATAAGGCTGGTAAACATCGCTACGTCTTGAAAGGGTTCACCACTTCGAGCCCGTTGATACGCCGGCCATCCTGGAGATCCTCGCTGTAGAGCACCCGGCAGCCCGCGTTCAAAGCGGCGCGGATCACGAGAGCGTCCCAGATGGAAAAGCCGTGCAGACGGTGAAGGTCGACAGCCGCCAGAAGGTCTTCGACCCCAAGGATCACTACGTCCAAGCGGCTCAGCCACTCGAGCCTTTGCCGCGCGGACGCCGCCGGGATGCCGAGCTTTTTCGTGGCGATTGAGAAGTACTCCTGCAAAACTTGAAGCGACAGGACACCTACTCTCTCGGTCATCACTTCGCGGATCAGCTGGCGCGCCCGATCGCGCTTGGGACCGGCGCCATCGTCGTCCGCGTAGATAAAGACGTTGGTGTCAACGAAGCAGCGGGCGGTCATACGCTTCCTCGCGATTCCATTTCCAGCCGCCCGAGTTGCCTGGTTCTTCTCTCCAAAGCCTCTCCAACTCGGCGAGGGCTTGATGGGGATCGTTGCCACTGAGGGAGGCCAGATAGTCCCGAACCATCTGGTTCAGGGAGGTTCCCCGCTTCAGCGCGAGCTTCCTGGCCCGATCGAGAGTCTGATCGTCGATGGAGAGTGTCACGTTCATGAACACAGGATACGTGCGCACAGCCCTACAGTCAAACCGTGGCAACTGTCGTGAGCAAGCGACTCAGGCAACCTTGGCGGTAGCCAGAAATGAGAAGGTCGCCTCCGCGCCGCCGGACTTCAAGTCCTTCCAGCCGGGGCGCCGCGTCGAGGGTCTCAACTCCCAATCCCCCCAGCGGTGCCGGCGCGCCCTTGCCACCGATGAGGAGCGGTGCGCAGTCGACTCTCACCTGGTCGTAGAGGCCAGTGGCGACGAAGCTTGCGTGGATCTCTCCGCCCCCTTCCACCAGGACACTCCGCACGCCGCGCTGGTAGAGATCGGCAAGGACGGCCGCGGGCTCGACGGCGTCCAGATGGGCCACCTCGGCCCCCCGCGCTGCAAGGGCTTCGCAACGCCTCCGGTCCGTCGATTCAGTGTATATCAGCACCGGTCCCGGGACCGTGAAGAGAGTGGCCTCGGGGAGCGTCCGCAGCCGCCGGTCCAGGACGATCCGCAGATTGGGACCTATGGCGAGCTTCAGCCGGCGATCCAGGCGAGGATTGTCCGCCAGGACCGTGCCGCTTCCCACGAGGATCGCATCGTGCTCCTCGCGGAGAGCCAGGGACCAGCGCCGTGCCTGCGGCGAGGAGATCCAGTGACTGGCTCCGGTCACCGTGGCGATCTTGCCGTCCAGGCTCATGGCCCATTTCAGGGTGACTGCGGGACGCCCCAGCGTGGCGGCGATCAGGAACCGCAGGTTGAGGCGCACGGCCTCCTCCGCGAGGATTCCCACCTCGACCTCGATTCCGGCCTCCCGGAGCCTCGCGAAGCCCCTGCCGCCAACCCGTGGATCGGGATCGCCATGGCAGGCCACCACGCGGGCAACGCCGGCCGCGACGACGGCGTCGGCGCACGGCGGAGTGCGGCCATGATGGGCGCAGGGCTCCAGCGTGACGTAGAGAGTGGCACCGCGGGCTCGCTCCCCCGCTTCAGCCAGGGCCTCCACCTCGGCGTGCGGGCCGCCCACCTGCCGGTGCCAGCCACTGCCCACCACCTCGCCGTCCCGCACCAGGACGGCACCGACTCGCGGATTGGGCGAGGTGCGGTACCGGCCGCGGGCGGCGAGGCGGAGGGCCCGGCGGAGGTAATCAGCCGACGAGGGCAGAGGCGAACTCCCGGGGACGGAAATCCACCAGGTCCTCGGCCTTCTCGCCCACTCCCAGGTAGAGGACGGGGAGCTTCAGCTCGCGGGCGATGGCCACCACCATGCCGCCCTTGGCCGTACCGTCCAGCTTGGCCAGCAGGACGCCGTCGATGGGAATGACCTGGCTGAACGTGCGAGCCTGGGAGAGAGCGTTCTGGCCGGTGGTGGCGTCGAGGACGAGGATGGTCCGCTTCTGCCAGTCGGCGGCCTCGCGGTCGATCACCCGGCGCACTTTGCTGAGCTCGGCCATCAAGTGATCTTTGGTGTGGAGGCGACCGGCAGTGTCGACGATGAGCTGATCGATCTTGCGGGCCTTGGCAGCGTGGATGGCATCGTAGATCACAGCGCCCGGGTCCGCTCCCTGTCCCTGGCGGATGACCTCGACGCCCAGCCGCTCGCCCCAGAGAGCAAGCTGCTCGATGGCGGCGGCGCGGAACGTATCGCCGGCCGCGAGCATCACCCGCTCGCCCTTCTGTTGATGCCGCCTCGCGAGCTTGGCGATCGAGGTGGTCTTGCCGACGCCGTTGACACCCACCACCAGGGTCAGCATGGGACCGCGGCCGAAAATGCGCGGGCGGGGCATCTCGTTGAGCACGTCTGCCACCTCGTCGGAGAGCAGCTTGCGCAGCTTGGCAGAGCTCGTCGTCTGTTCCTTGAGGGCGTTCTTCTTGACGCGCTGGACCAGCTCCAGGGAAGTGTCCACCCCGAGGTCGGCGCCGATGAGGACCTCTTCCAGGTATTCGAGCGTGCGGTCATCGAGAGTGACGCGGTTGCTCATCGCATCGGAGACCTTGTCGATGATCTCCGTATGAGTCATGAAGAGCCCGCGCTTCAGCTTTTTCCAGAAGGTGCCCTGCTCTCCCTCGTCGTCTTCGGGGAGCCGAGTCTCCGGCGCAAGCTCCAACAGGTCGTTCTTCTTCGATTCGTCAGCCATGGCGGAAGCAATGCTAGCTAATCCACGAATAATTCCTGCCGGAGTTGCTCCACTGCCAAGGCCATCGTCTCCTTGGCGTGAGCGACCATGGCGGGATGACCCTGGACCAGCGCCAGGTGATAGCCCTCGGGGAGGGGGACGACGTAGATGTGCAGGGCCTTCTTCTCGATGTGGATCATCCGCGCCTCGCCGAGGTCGTTGCTGGCCAGCAGCCGATCGAGCTGGCGCAGATAGATTCCCAAGTAGGCGCCGATCACCTTCATCTCATAGGGGCTGAAGTCGGTACCGCAGGCGAGGTCGACGGTCTCGCCGGTGCCGTCCAGGAACAGGGCGCCAAGGGCGTGGTCGTTGTGGGCCAGGAGGTTGGCGAGGACGTACTGAAACACCATGCCGGAGAGTCTATTACGTCCGCGGGGTCAGCGCTGCCCGCCGGCGACCTTGGCCTCGACGAGCGTGGTCTCGGTGCGTGCCGGGCGAGTGGCGCCGGCGCGGATCTCCCCGGCCTCGAAAGCGCGCAGGAAGGCGGTCACGATCTTGGCGTCGAAGCGGCTGCCGGTCAGGCGGGTGATGGTGTCGACGGCGAATTGCAGGTTGTACGCCTGCTGATAGGGGCGGTTGGTGGTGATGGCGTCGAACGTGTCGGCCACCGCGACGATGCGGGCGAACAGGGGGATGGCCTCGCCCTTCAGGCCGTCCGGATAGCCGCGGCCGTTCCAGGCCTCATGGTGCGAGCGGATGGCCGGAATCATCTCCTTGAGCTGCTCGAAGGGGGTCATGATCTCGGCGCCCTTCACGGTGTGCAGCTTCATCTGCTCGTATTCCTCGGGAGCCAGCACTCCCTCCTTGCGCAGAATGCTGTCCTCGACGCCGATCTTGCCCACGTCGTGAAGCAGAGCGCCGATCCAGACCTTGTGCTGCACGTCCTCAGGGAGTTGGAGATAGCGGGAGATCGTCCGGCTGACCGAGGCCACGCGTTCGGAGTGACCCCGGGTGTAGGGATCCTTGGCGTCGATGGCTGCCACGAAGGCCCGTAACGAGCCGATGAACAGCTCGCGGTTGGTCTGTGCCGCCTGGCGGAGCTGCTGGACGTGGGAGGCCACATGTCCGCTCATCCGGTTGAAGTCCTCGGCCAGATCGGCGAGCTCGAAGGTGAGGCCATTCATCTCCACACCGCCGCCGAAATTGCCCTCGGCGATCTCATGCGTGGTGGCCGCCATGCGCTGAATGGGAAGGCTCACCCAACGCGCCGCCAGCAGGGAGAATAGGAGGGTCATACCCACCAGCAGGACCGTCGACAGGATCGCGGCGAAGATCATCTTGTTGATGCCGGCGAAGGCTGCGGAGAGAGGTTTCTGCACCACCAGCCCCCAGCCGCTCTCCTGGATGTCGCTGACCTGGGCGAAGATGTCGCGCACGCCTGTCTTGGTCCTTATCCGCCTCGTCGAGGTGAGTGTCGTCGGCCGGCTGATGAACGTCTTCAAGACCTCCGGATCGAGCGCCGCCGTCTGTTTTCCACCGACCGGCCAGAGAATCGTTCCCTTGTGGTCGATGAGGAAGACGCCGACGCCCTGCCGCGCGACCTCCTGGGAAACTTTCTCCTGGGAAACTTTCTCCAGAGGGCGGAATTTGAACAACGCCTCCAGAATCAGCTTCGGCCCCTCGGCCGCTTTGACGGCGATCGGCGTCGCCAGGACGACTCTGGGGTCGAGATTCGGACCCAAGGCCACGAAGCCGTAGGCATAATCTTTTCCGGTCCGCGCCTTCTCGAAGGTCGAGTCCATGACCGTCTGGACCTCGGGAGCGAGCTTGCTGGGTCCCAGCCCCTCGCCGCTCAAGTCGAGCACCCGGATCGCCAGCAGATCGGGATTGCCATGCTGGAAGGTCTGGAGCTCCTGCCCCACCCAGGGCTCCTGCAGCCGCGCGGTGGCATCCTCAGGACCAGGAGCGAGAAGCAGGCTGGTGCCGAACTGGGAAAGCTGGCGGCGCATCCCGGCCAGATAGGAATCGACCTCCACCGATAAGGCTTTGGCCTCGTCCGTCAGGTTGTCACGCTCGCTGTCGGCCAGCACCTTCCGGGCCTCATCCAGGACGACGTAACTGCTGATACCCAGAGGAATGATCCCCGACAGGAGCAGGGCTACGACGAGGACCGTCCTCAGCTTGAGGCGGCGCAAAAGACTTCGACGATTTTGCATGTCTATCAGCAGTGGGAATCAGTGAGCGTGATTATACCCCGAGCGGGGAGATTTTCACTCCTCCGTCACACGGACCTCAAGAAAACTAGAGGGGAAGACCGAACGGATCGCTCAGAAAGGCGCGCAGCGCGGTCCGAATTTCTTCGACTGGAACGTCCCCCGCCATCCAGCCCTGGCCGAGAGTGCGGGGGAGGACCCAGACGAGCCCGGACTCCAGGGCTTTCTTGTCGCGGGCCATGGCGGCCAGGAGGATCTCGGGTTCGAGCTGCGGCAAGGGCGGCAGGCCCAGACGGACGATCAGGGCTTGGATGCGCTCCGCCGTCCGGCGGTCGAGCCTCCGGGCGAGCGCCAGCCGCAGGGCGAAAAGCATGCCGTAGCCCACGGCCTCGCCATGGCGCAGGCCGGCATACTCGCAGGCCGACTCGATGGCATGACCCAGTGTGTGGCCGAAGTTGAGCAGGCGCCGGTCGCCCTTCTCCGTGGGATCGCGCTCCACGACGGCGATCTTGGCGGCCGCCGCGGCCGTGACCACGGGGCCCAGCGCTCCAGGATCGCCTTCGAGCAGAGTCTCCATCTGCTCCTCCAGCAGGATGAAAAGGTCAGGATCAAGCAGCGCCGCCATCTTCACCACCTCGACCATGCCGGAGCGCAGCTCCTCGCGTGGAAGGGTCGGGAGCACGGCGGTGTCGGACACGACCCAGCGGGGATGGTGAAAGAGGCCCACCGTGTTCTTGCCACCTGGAAGGTCGACCCCGGTCTTGCCGCCGATCGAAGCGTCCACCTGAGCGAGGAGCGTCGTGGGGAGCTGCACGAACTCGATGCCGCGCAGAAAGCACCCCGCGGCGAAGCCCCCGAGGTCTCCCACGCAGCCGCCGCCGAAAGCCAGCAGGCGGCTGTCCCGCTTGCCCCCCGCGGCGAGCATCTCGTTCCAAAGCCGCTCGGCCGACGAAACCGACTTCGCCTCTTCGCCGTCCTCCACTTCTAGGATCACCCACCGCGCCGCGCACCGAGAAAGAGGACCGAGCCGGTCCCCGTGGAGCGCCCACACCCGCGCCGTCGTCACCACGAACGCCGTGCGGCCCGAGAGCCACGCCGCCAATTCCGGCTGAGCCGCAGTCAGAGCGTCCTCCCCTACCAGGACCGGAGTCACTCCTTCCGGATGGCTGAGGGTGAGACGGCTGATGTCGTCTGCGGAGGAGGACATGGCGGAGGGAAGATACACCAACCCCGCCTGCGTCAAGGAGGGCTCAGATCCGGCCGAAGTAGAAGGTGTTGCTCTCCGGATCGACAGCGAAACGGATTCTCTGCAGGAATCCCTGATAGCCAAGGAAGCTCGGTCCAGGCCAGTCCGGGCATACGAAAACCGTTGCATCCACACCCAGGGATTCGCCTTCGTCCGCAGGAAGAGAAACCTCTACTCTGTAGAGGCTTCCTCTAAAGATGCCAAACCGCGTGCTCAGTGCGACTTGGCCCGGCAGCGGCGCAAGGCTCTGTGTAAGACCGAAGGCAACTTCCGACTCGAAAATACACCAGGGAGCCGCCGTGTCCATCACCACCAGCAGGGGTTTGGACCTCAGGCTGACGGCCAAAGGGATAACGATTTGAGCCTCCACTCCGGGCGACTCCCCATAGGCGTCGACATAGCGCACACTTCCCGTCGCGAACGGGAACTGGCCACGACTGAAGAGGAGCGAATCGCTAAGCAAGGATATGGTGAAGGAGAATCTCTTTGGAGTCTCGGTCGCGCACGGCCTCGACGATCTCGGCGAAGTGATCGGAAGAAGCTACGAGCTCGCCATTCGCGAGGGCAACCCATTTTCCGCGGTACTCTCCCGAATGTCGCTTGATCCAAGCGTACGAGGCACTCGGGTCCGCGATTTTGTAGTGAGGATTGATCCGGACCTCGAAGGGCCGCAAGGCGTGGTGGGCCTGCCGTAGCTCGGGGTGGTCAGGGTATAAGGTCAGCCCCTGCTCGGCGACCTCGCGCGCTCCCCGCAGAGTCCCTGAGTTGAAGATCCGTTCCATCTCCTCCAGGAACGACTCCGGCGTCCGCTCCCCAGGATCGGACGCTGGCGGATCAAGCTTCCTGGCGGCACTGGTTCCCATGGCTCTATCGTACCACCTGTCAGGACTCTTTCGCGTCCTCCCGCTCTTCCTTCGCCAGGGCGATCCCCAGCTCCCGCAACTGCTTGTCATCCACTACAGACGGAGCATCGGTCATCAGGTCCGCCGCCGAGGCGGTCTTGGGGAAGGCGATGACATCGCGGATGGAGGGCGCCCCGGCGAGGAGCATCACCAAGCGATCGAGTCCCAGGGCGATGCCGCCGTGAGGCGGAGCTCCATAGCGCAGGGCTTCGAGGAAGAAGCCGAAGCGGCTCTGAGCCTCCTCGGCGCTGATGCCCAGAAGCTTGAAGATGCGGCTCTGAAGGGCCGTGTCGTGGATGCGGATGGAGCCGCCGCCGAGCTCGATGCCGTCGAGCACCACGTCGTAGGCGCGCGAGCGGACGGCGCCGGGATCGCTCTCCAGCTTGTCCAGGTCCCGCGGGTCGGGGCTGGTGAACGGGTGGTGCGTGGCGAACCAGCGGCCGTCCTCTTCGTTCCATTCGAGCAGGGGGAATTCGGTGACCCAGAGAAAGGCGTGCTTGCCCGGCGGGATCAGCTTGTAGGCCTTCGCCAATTCGAGACGCAGCGTGCCCAGAGCCGTGGCCGCCACCTTGGCGGGCGCGGCCACAATCAAGGCCAGTCCGCCCTCTTCCAGACCCAGCGCCTCGGCGGCGCTTCGCAGCTCGGCATCCGTCAGGGCGTTCTTCACTTGGAAGAGGATCTCACCCCCCTTGCGCCGCAGAGTCAGCACACCGGCCGCACCCGAACGGCGGGCGATCTCGGCCCAGCCGTCCGCTTCCTTGCGGCTGGCCTCGGCGGCACCCGGCACGGCGAAGCCGCGCACCACGCCGCCGGAGGCGACCGTCTCCTTGAAGCCACGAAAGCCGCTCTCGCCGAGAAGCGCCGAAAGATCCGCGATCTCCAGGCCGAATCTAAGGTCGGGACGGTCGCTGCCGTAGCGGTCCATGGCCTCGGCATAGGTCAGACGGGGGAACGGCTTGGGCAGCTCGATTCCTCCCAGTGGGAAGACGCAGGCGAAAAGCTCCTCGATCATCTCGTAGATATCCTCTTCGCTGGGAAAGGACATCTCCACGTCCACCTGGGTGAACTCCGGTTGGCGATCGGCCCGCAGATCCTCGTCGCGGAAACAACGGGCGATCTGGATGTAGCGCTCGAAGCCCGCCACCATCAGGAGCTGCTTGAAGAGCTGGGGCGACTGCGGCAGAGCGTAGAAGCTCCCGCGCTTGACCCGCGACGGCACCAGATAATCCCGCGCCCCCTCGGGCGTCGACTTGGTGAGGATGGGCGTTTCGACGTCGAGGAAATCGCGCTCGTGAAAAAAGTTGCGGACCTCGTGGACCACCCGGTCGCGCAGCACGAAGTTCTTTTGCAGATCGAGCCGGCGCAGGTCGAGAAAACGGTAGCGCAGCCTCGTGTCCTCCGCCGCCTCGGTCTTGCCATCAAGGGCGAAAGGTAGCGCCTCGGACCGCGAGAGGACCGCGGCCCGCTCGGCCACGACCTCGATTTCACCCGTCGGCAGCTCGGGGTTGACGTGCTCGGCCCCGCGCCGAGTCACCTCGCCCTCGACCTCGACCACCCACTCGTTGCGCGCCGCCGCCAAGGCCGCCGCGACCTCGGGCCGCTCCTCGGGGCGCAGCACCACTTGGACGACGCCGCTGCGGTCCCGCAGGTCGAAGAAGATCAGCCCGCCGTGGTCCCGGCGGCGCTGCACCCAGGCCTGAAGGAGCACCCGCTGCCCCACATCCCCGCTCGCGATCGTCCCCGCTCCCCGACGCTTCATGGCTTCTCCTTTGATGAATCCGGCCGCGATCCCGCCTCGATTCCCGAGCCCAGGGTCTCGCGGTAGTGCTCCTTCAACGCCGCATAGCGGTCACAGGTTTCCGCGATCCGCCGCGTTTCTTCTTCCCTCAGGGGTCGGGTCACCCGCGCCGGGATGCCCAGAGCCAGGTGGCCGGCCGCGATCCGGTGACCGGGCGCCACCACCGCGCCGGCGCCGATCTGCGCTCCCCGCTCCACCACCGCGCCGTCGAGGACGCGGGCGCCGATGCCGATCAGGGCGCCGTCCTCCACGGTACAGCCATGGAGCACGGCCTGGTGCCCCACCACCACTCCCTCGCCGATCACCAGGGGGTGCGTGAGGTAGGAGACGTGCAGCACCGTCCCGTCCTGGATGTTCGTCCGCGCGCCGATGCGGATGAAGTTGACGTCCCCGCGGGCCGCGGTGTGGAACCAGAACGAAACGTCCTCACCCAGCGTCACGTCGCCCACCAGGTGCGCGCCGGGGGCCAGGAACACCCGGGCCCCCAGGGATGGCCACCGCCCCTGGTAAGGATGAATGGGCATGGCCGCTCGCTATTGGGCGGCTTGGGTCGCCGCGGACGAAAAAAGGAGGGTTTTGAATTTCATGGCAATCCCTTGCGGTTCAATGACAGTTCGGCCCACGGGCCGGGCTCAAGAGCATGGCATAAAATCCGCGGGTGTCCAAAGCCTTTCCCGATGCGACGATCGACGTGGTCATCCCGGCCCTCAACGAAGAGGCGTCCCTGCCTCTGGTGCTGGCGGACCTTCCCAGGACCGTCCGCCGCGTCGTGGTGGCGGACAACGGCTCCATGGACGGCACGGCCTGGGTGGCCCGACAGTGGGGCGCCGAGGTGGTGATGGCCCCGCGCCGGGGGTACGGCAGCGCCTGCCTGGCCGGCCTCGCCCACCTGCGGCAGACGGGGCCTCCCGACATCGTCGTCTTCGTCGACGCCGACTACTCGGATCATTCCGACGAGCTCCCCTCGCTGGTGGCGCCCATCCTCGCCGGCGAGGCCGACCTGGTGATCGGCTCACGGGTCCTGGGACGTCGCGAGCGGGGCGCCCTCCTCCCCCAGGCGCGGGCCGGCAACCTGGTGGCCTGCCTGCTCATCCGTCTCTTCTACGGCCACCGCTTCACCGATCTCGGGCCCTTCCGTGCCGTCCGCTGGGACGCCCTGGAGCGGCTGGGCATGGCCGACCCGAATTTCGGCTGGACGGCCGAGATGCAGGTCAAAGCCGTGCGCCGAGGCTTAAGGTCCACCGAGGTGCCGGTCTCCTATCGCCGCCGAACGGGGGTGTCGAAGATCACCGGCACCGTCTCCGGCACATTGCGGGCTGGGTATAAGATCCTGTGGACCGTGGCCCGCCACATCGGAAGATCGCAATGACCGCAGAAGTGACCGCAATCCGCTCGGAGATCGACGTCGAGGTCCGCTACGCCGAGACGGACCAGATGGGCGTCGTCCACCACGCCAACTACGTCATCTGGTTTGAGCTGGCGAGGACGAGCCTCTGCTCGCTTTCGGGTTTTCACTACGCCGAGATCGAGGCGCTCGGCTACCTCTTGATGGTCACCGGCGTCGAGGTGCGCTACCACCGCCCCGCCCGCTACGGTGAGACGGCCCGCGTCGCCTGCTGGTGCGAGCGCCTGGGAAGCCGGGGGATGCGCTTCGCCTACGAGGTGACCCGGGGAGACGAGCGCCTGGTCACCGGCACCACCGACCACGTGTGGATCGACAAGGCGAAGAGCAGGCCGTGCCGCACTCCCGAGGCTTTGCGCGAGCCCTTCGAGCGGTTGGCAGGGGCTGACCCCGAGACGAGCTGACCCCACCCTCTCCTGATATCCTCTCCCCGCGATGCCATCAAACTCTGGAAACCACCGTCACAATCTGCAAGCGATCGCCCATCGCGCCATGAGGGATCGTGGGCTGGAGCCCGATTTTCCGCCCGCCGCCCAGGCGGAGGCGGACCATCTGGCGTCTCCCGCCGTCCCTCCAGCCGACGCCGGCGTCCGCGACCTGCGCCTGCTCCTCTGGTCGTCGATCGACAACGACGACAGCCGCGACCTCGATCAGATCGAGGTCGCCGAAGCTCAGCCGGGCGGGGCGATCCGCATCTGGGTCGCCATCGCCGACGTCGACGCCCTGGTGCGTCTGGGCTCGGCGATCGACCTACACGCGAAGGCCAACACCACCTCGGTCTACACCGCCGCCCAGATCTTCCCCATGCTGCCGGAGAAGCTCTCCACCGGCCTGACCTCCCTCAACGCCGGGGAGGACCGCGTCGCCATCGTGATGGAGATGACGGTGGCGGCGGACGGCTCGCTCGCCGGCTCGGACGTCTACCCCGCCTGGGTGCACAACCGCTGCAAGTTGGCCTACGACGCGCTCGCCGCCTGGCTCGATGGCACCGGCCCCATGCCGCCGCCGCTCGCCGCGGTGCCGGGCATGGACGCCCAGATCCGCCTCCAGGACGAGGCCGCATCCCGCCTGCGAAGGCTGCGGCACGAGCAAGGAGCGCTCGAGCTGGAGACTATTGAGGCCCGGCCGGTGCTGGTCGACGGCAGAGTGACGGACCTCAAAGAGGACAAGTCGAACCGGGCCAAGCACCTCATCGAGGACTTCATGGTGTCCGCCAACGGCGTTACCGCGCGGTTCCTCGATCAGCACAACCTCCCCTCGCTGCGCCGCGTGGTGCGCACGCCCAAGCGCTGGGACCGTATCGTCGAGCTGGCGTCCGGCCTGGGCGCTCACCTGCCTGCGGAGCCAGATTCTCGCGCTCTCAACGAGTTCCTGGAGCAGCGGCACCAGCAGGATCCCCTCCGTTTTCCCGACCTGTCGCTCTCGGTCATCAAGCTGCTGGGGCCGGGCGAGTATATGGTCGATCCGCCGGGTGGCGACCCGCCGGGGCATTTCGGTCTGGCGGTCAAGGACTACACCCACGCCACGGCGCCGAACCGCCGCTATCCCGACCTGATCACGCATCGCCTGCTCAAAGCGGCGTTCGGGAAAAAACCGGTTCCCTACTCGATCGATGAGCTGGCGCAGCTCGCCCAGCACTGCACGCAGCAGGAGGACGCCGCCCAGAAGGTCGAGCGGCAGGTGCGCAAGTCCGCGGCGGCCCTGCTGCTCGAAAACCGGGTGGGCGAGACCTTCGACGCCATCGTCACCGGCGCCTCCGACAAGGGCACCTGGGTGCGCACGCTTCACCCCCTGGTCGAGGGCCGCCTCGATCGGGGTTTCCAAGGGCTCGACGTGGGCGACCGGGTGCGGGTGCGCCTGCTCTCCACCGACGTCGAGCGCGGCTTCATCGATTTCGCCCGGGAGAATCATGGCCAAGCCCATTCCTGAGAGGCCGTTCAGCCCGTCCAGCTTTTTCGCCTTCCGCACGCCTCTCCTCCCCTACGAGGAGCTGGAGGCTTTCTCCGCGGATCTGGAATCGCCGGCGGTCGTCAACGATCCGCCAGCCCTGGAGGCGGCCCTCGCCGCCGACCGCGAGCGGCTGCGTTCCCGTCTCGCCGCCCTGGCCGCCCGACCGGAAGTGTTGGAGGCCGTCTTCCTCGCCTCCCCTTCGCTTTATGACAGCCTGGCGATCTGGCGTGCGGCTCCCGACAGCAAGAAAGGAGCGCGAGCCGAGCGCGCCCTGCTGCGCTATATCTACCGGATGGCGGCGCGGGCCACGCCCTTCGGCCTGTTTTCCGGCTGCTCGCTGGGGCAGATCGAAACCACCCCGGGCTCCCCCTCCCGCATCGCCGTGGCGCCCCGCGCCAACTACGAACGGCACACCCGGCTGGACATGGACTATCTCTTCGCCCTCTGCGAGGACCTGGGGCGCGACCCACAAGTGCGCGAAGCGCTCCTCTACCGGCCGAACTCCAGCCTCTACCGCGCCGCCGGCCGGTTGCGCTATGCCGAGGCGCGTCTGGAGAACAAGGTGCGTTCCCATCACCTGGTGGCAGTCGACGCTTCGGACTATCTTGAAGAGTCCCTCCGCCGTGCCGAGGGTGGGGCTCGCGCAGCCGAGCTCGTGGACGCCCTGGTGGCGTTCGACCCTGACGGCGAGGTGACTCCGGAGGAGGCCTCCGAGTTCGTCACCGAGTTGATCGACAGCCAGATCCTCGTCTCCGACCTCTCCACTCCCGTTACCGGACCCGAGGCCATTCACGACGTCATCGCGCAGCTCAGCGAGTTTCCCGCCGGCGTCGCTGCCGCCGCCGGCGCCGTCGAGCGCCTGGTGCGGGTGCGCGACGAGCTCGCGGCCCTCGACGCCGCCGGCCCCGGCCAATCTCCCGCGCGCTACGAGGCGATCGCCGAGACTTTGCGGGAATTGCCGACGCCGGTCGAGATGTCGCGTCTCTTCCAGCTCGACATGGTCAAGCCCTCCGACCAAGCCGTGCTGGGAGCGGATGTCCTGGAGGAGCTCGGGCGTGCCGTCGACATCCTCTACCGCCTCGCCAGCGATCGTCCGTTGGAGGGGCTGGACCGCTTCCGCAAGGACTTCAACGAGCGCTATGAAGGGCGCGAGGTGCCCCTGCTCGAAGCCCTGGACGAGGAAGTGGGTATCGGCTTCGAGCGCTCGGCCGACTCTGGCGCCGAGGCCTCACCCCTGTTGCGCGGGCTCGTCCTCGGCGGCAATCCCGCCGACCCGACGGTCTCTTGGGGCCGGGTGATGGCAGTGCTCCTCGCCAAGGTCCACGAGGCCCTGGCCAAGGGAAGCCGGGAGATCGATCTCACCCCCGAGGATCTGGAGAAGATGGCGCCGGCCGAGGGGGCGCCGTCGAAGTCGCCGCTGCCCGACACCCTCCACGTCATGGCCAACGTCGCCGCCGCCTCGCCCGAAGCCCTGGCGCGCGGGGAGTTCCGCGTCCTCTTCGACAATGGCGGCGGCCCTTCGGGGGCGCGAATACTGGGCCGCTTCTGCCACGCCGACCCGGAGCTCGATCGTCTGGTCAAGGAGCACCTGCGCGCCGAAGAGGCGCACAACCCCGGCGCGATCTTCGCCGAGATCGTCCATCTTCCCCAGGGGCGGATCGGCAACATCCTGGCGCGCCCCGTTTTGCGGGACTACGAGATTCCCTTCCTCGGCCGCTCAGGCGCCACAGCCGAGCATCAGATCCCCGTCTCCGATCTGCGGGTGTCGGTCGCCGGCAACCGCATCGTGCTGCGGTCGGCGCGGCTGGGACGGGAGGTGATCCCGCGGCTCACCAGCGCTCACAACTTCTGGCGCGGCAGCCTCGGCGTCTATCGTTTCCTCTGCATGCTCCAGAGCCAGGGCGTTCTGGGGGGCATGAGCTGGAGCTGGGGAGCCCTGGACGGCGCCGCGTTTCTGCCCCGCGTCACTTGCGGCCGGCTGGTGCTCACTCGCGCCTCCTGGTGGATGATGGAACCCGAGATCAAGTCCCTCGTCAAGGCGCAGGGCGCCGCGCGCTATGCAGCCGTGCAGAAGTGGCGCGAAAAGCGCGATCTCCCTCGGCTGATCGCCCTGGTGGACGCCGACAACGAGCTGCTGGTCGACCTCGACAACGTCCTCTCGATCGATACCTTCCTGGATGTCATCGAAGAGCGCGACCGCGCCCGCCTGGTGGAGATCTTTCCGGGGCCGGACGAGCTGCCGGCGACCGGCCCCGAGGGGCGATTCCTCCACGAGATCCTGGTGGCCTATGTCCGCAAGCCCAGGGAGGCGAAAGCTGAGCAATCGGCGCAAGGGAAGCCGGCGGAGCGTCCAGTACAGGCCCCGCCCCCGCCCTTGCGCCGCACCTTCCCGCCCGGCTCCGAGTGGCTGTATCTCAAGGTCTACACCGGCACCTCGACGGCGGACGGCCTGCTGCGCGAAGTGGTATCACCGGTCGCCCGCGAGGCGCTCGCCCAAGGGGCGGTGGACACTTGGTTCTTCATCCGCTACGGCGATCCGGAGTGGCATTTGCGCCTGCGCTTCCATGGCAAGCCGGAGGAGTTGGGCGGGTGGCTGCTTCCCCGCCTGCACACCGAGCTCGGTCCTCGTCTGGCCGACGGCCGGCTGTGGAAGATGCAGCTCGATACCTATGAGCGGGAGGTGGAGCGCTACGGCGGGTCCGAGGGAATGCTCCTCGCCGAGTCGATCTTCGAGGCCGACAGCGACGCCGTCCTCGCCATGGTCGAGATGTTGGAAGGCGACGAAGGGGCGGAAGTGCGCTGGCGGCTCGCCCTACGAGGCGCCGACATGCTGCTCACCGACCTCGGCCTCGAAGGCGAGGACCGGATGCGCACCCTCCGGGGGATGAAGGACGGCTTCGGCCGAGAGTTCGGCGGCGGCAAGGGTCTGCGCGTGCAGCTCGATCAGAAGTTCCGCAAGGAAGGCCGAAGCCTCGGCCCGCTGCTCGATCCGGTGGGCGACGACACCAGCGACCTAGCGCCCGCCCTCGCCGTGCTGCGCCGCCGTTCGGAGCGCCTGGCTCCGCTCTGCGCCGAGTTGCGGGAGCGATTCGCCGCCGGCCGGCTCAACCAGTCCATCGCCGATCTCGCCCCCAGCTTCATCCACATGCACGTCAATCGCATGATCCGCTCCGCAGCCCGCGCCCACGAGCTGGTGCTCTACGACTTCCTCTACCAGCTCCACGAATCGCGAGCGGCGCGAGCGCGCAAGGGGAACCGGCCGGAAAAGCCGGAAACAACGGCAGCGGCGGCGGCTTCTTAGTTGCTACGGGAGTGGCTTGTCATCGCTTCCGGACGCGTGGCGAGCCGCCTCACCCCGGCCCTTAGGCGAGGCCCATCTCTTCGAGGGAGTGAGCGGTCAAGACCCGCTTGGCGAGTTGGGTCAAGCGTTGCACGAACCCGAATACCATCCTGGGATACTCGCTTCAGCATCACCAGTCCTCGCTCCAGCAACACCGCCACACTCTGCGTCAGCACTCCATCGAGAAACTCCCCATGCTGCACTCGAAAGTCCGACAGTGAGTGGTGGTTGACCGACACACCTCCCAAGATCCACCGATACGCATCGTGCTGACGGGTCAGGCGCTCCAGCGCTCGCGCGCTTCCCACTCCCTCAAGCGTGGCGTACAAACCACAACGCCAGGAAGAGCCCGGGGTCAATAGCTGGTCGACCCGCAGTTCCCTCCACCGACTGCACCTGCGCGTAGAGAGGACTCAGATCCAACGACTCGACAAACTCCCCACACCGCACGCGCTGGGTAATCCTGGGGTAGGAGGCTCTCCAGATCCACGGTACGCAACTCCATCTAGGCTCGGTTGGCGAAAACCAAACGCGGGGCCCCCTGCACTGCGGCGGCATCACCCAGACCCATACCATCCACGGCCTCGGCGGCATTGGCAAGACCCGCTTGGCCGTCGAGTACGCATGGCACTCGGGGGACCGCTACGACGCCGCCCTGTTCGTCGCGGCCGAGTCGCCTGAGGCCCTGCTATCAGGCCTCGCCGATCTGATCCGCCTCGGTCTTCCCAACTTGGTCCCGGTCCCTTCCGGTGCCCAGGACAAAGAAGTCGCCGCCGTCCTGACCTGGCTCCGGGAGCACGACCGCTGGCTGTTGATCCTGGACAACGTGGACACCCCGGAGGCTGCTGACGCAGTCGAGGCTCTCCTTCCGCGGCTTGCTACAAGCCACGTCCTCGTCACGTCCCGCAGGAGGGAGTGGTCGGCTGGAATCCGGAGACAGCCGCTTGGAGTCCTCAGCACCGAAGAGGCGGTCGAGTTCCTCCTACAGGGGAAGGACGGCGAAAGCGCAAAGTCGCGGCAGATCCATCAAGCCAAGCACTTGGCGAAGATCCTGGACGGTCTTCCCCTCGCCCTGGGGCAGGCGGCTGCGTACATCGCCCACCACCAAATTTCCTTCAAGCGCTATCTGGAGGATTGGGAGACCCAGCGCCCGGGCGTCCTCTCCTATTACGACAAGACCATGCGGTACCCGGCCTCGGTCGCGGTGACTTGGCAGACCACCTTTAGCAAGCTCCACCCCACTGCCGCCGCAATCCTCCGCGTGACCGCCTATCTAGCTCCGGACCCCATTCCTTTAGATATGTTCGAGGAGGGGGCTGCACTCGTCGAGGAGTCGGTTGGGCTCCTGCTAGAAGAGACGGGCCAGGAAACCTCTCCTCAAACAGTCCGGGACGGACTCGCCGAGTTGGCCGCGTATTCGATGCTCACCAAGGGAGGCGAGACGGGCACCGTCCACCGAATGGTTCAGGAGGTGGATTCCAGAGGAAAAGCGGAGGGACTGGATTGAACGCGTTCTACGGTTGGTGAACGACTTCTCGCCGCCGGGGCCTGTGGATGTCCGGACATGGCCCGTTTGGAACGTTCTCAGGTTCCATGCCGCCGTGGTGGTGGAAAATGCCAACCAGGTTGGAGTTACCACTCTCAGTCCCCGCCTCATGAGTCATTTGGCCCTTCTCTTGTATGCAAAAGGCCTCTATGTGGAGGCAGAGCCGTTGATGCGACGAGCCGTCGAGATTCTTGAGACCAAACCCGTTCCGGATCACAATCTTGCCACCGCCCTAGACAATCTGGCTCAGTTGCTTCAGGCCACGAACCAGTTGGTGAAAGCCGAGCCGTTGATGCGCCGGGCCCTGAAGATCAACGAGGACTCCTACGGACCGAATCACCCCAATGTCGCTATCCGCCTCAACAACTTGGCGTCGTTGCTTCAGGACACAAATCGGTTGGCGGAAGCCGAGCCATTGATGCAAAGGGCCTGAAGATCGACGAAGACTCCTTCGGACAGGATCACCAACGTCGCCATCCGCCTCAACAACCTGGCTCAGTTGCTTAAGGCCACGAACCGGTTGGCGGAAGCCGAGCCGTTGATGCGAAGGACCCTGAAGATCGACGAGGACTCCTTCGGACAGGATCACCCCAAAGTCGCCAGAGACCTCAATAATCTGGCTCAGTTGCTTCAGGCTACGAACCGGTTGGCGGAAGCCGAGCCGTTCGTCCGGCGGGCGGTGGAGATTTTCGAGGCAAGCCTAGGACCAGACCACCCGAATTCGAAGATCGTGCGCGGCAACTTGGAAGCTCTGCTTGCGGCGATGAGGCCTGAAGGGACTTCAGCGTAGAGCCTGGTCCGAAGAGTCCCTGGCCGATCAGCCCCGCCGCTCCATCTCTTTCCGCAGGCGCCGGATCTCCCCTTCGGCGGCTTGGGCTCGCTCCTCGGCCTCCAGGCGTTCCTGTTCGTGGTCACGCTCGGCCACCAGTTTGAGACGCTCGGCCCGTTCGCGGTCGAGCTCGAGTTGGACCTCCTCGGCACTGGGCAACATCTCGCTGGTTGCCGTGTCGATCAAACGCAATCCGTGGTCCAGAGAACGGAAGGTCAACCCCGTCGTACGGCTCGGCAGGGAACCATTCAAGGCCGGCTCGATGCGGCGGTAGCGGCCGTTCTCCAGACGGAACCCTGGAGAGAAGGCCGCAGGTATTCACTGAAGGGGTCGTGGAGGATGTACTCCTCGACACCGAGATGCTTGTAGAGGTCCTTCTTCCCGTGAAGATCCTCGTCCTTGGTGCTGTCGGAGGTCACCTCGATCACCAGACTGGGGACCTCGCCCTCTTCCCACAGCTTGTAGGTGCGGCGCTCGTGTTTGGAGACACCCTTTACCACGATGACGTCCGGGCAGACGACGAAACGCGGCTCCCTCTGCACGTAGTAGAAGAAGAGGTTTCCGGTGACGTGCACGTCGGACACGTCGCGGTAGCGCTGTCGCAGGACCCAGATGAGGCCGAAGATCTCGTCGCGATGGACCTCGGTCTCCGCGATCGGCTTCCCGTCGGATTCTGGGTAAAGGGTTTCCGGTTGAAGAGGGATCGCCACCACTGGATACCATCCTCCGCTTAGGGCGCGGCTTTCCGCAACCTCAGCCTACCACTGAGGATTTCGTGGCAGGATACCTCCTCACCCTCCGAGGAGACCCACCCGATGCCACGTACCTTCTGGATCCCCGCCGTCCTCGCTCTCGCCCTGACTTCTCCGGCCTTCGCGGCCGAGCCCCCGCGTCATGTCGCCGTTCGCGCGGGGCGGCTCCTTGACGGCACGGACGCGGCTCCGATCCGCAATGCCGTCATCCTCATCGAGGGGGACCGGATCACGGCGGTGGGGGCAGGGCTCGCGATTCCGGCGGGGTATGAGGTTGTCGATCTCTCCCGGTCCACCGTTCTTCCGGGTCTCATCGACTGCCATACGCACATCACCAGCCAGTCCGGCAACTACTACGAGGACCTCTTCCGCCGCAGCCCCATCGACGAGGCGGTGACGGCTCACGTCTATGCCCGGCGGACTCTGGAGGCGGGGTTCACTACGGTGCGCAATGTGGGGGCCCGCGAATTCATCGACGTGGCCCTACGCGACGCCATCAACCGCGGCGACGTGGTGGGGCCGCGGATGCAGGTGGCCACGATGGCCGTGGGGTCGATCGGCGGGCACAACGATCTGACGGGGTTCTCTCCGTATCTGCGGTTCGAGGGCTTCTCCGGGATCGCCGACGGGGTGGATGAGATCCGCAAGCTCATCCGCACCGAGGTCAAAGGCGGGGCGGATCTCATCAAGGTGATGGCCACGGCCGGTGTGCTCTCCGAGGAGGGATCGGTGGGCGCGCCGCAGTATTCGCAGGAGGAGATGAACGCCGTGGTGCAAGAAGCAGCGATGTGGGGCAAGAAGGTGGCGGCCCACGCCCATGGCGCCGAGGGGATCAAGCGCGCCGCCCGGGCCGGCGTCGCCTCGATCGAGCACGGCGGCATGATCGACGAGGAAGGCGTGCGCCTGCTCAAGGAGCGCGGCATCTACCTGGTGCCGGACATCTTCACGGACGAGTACATCCTCCTCGAAGCCGATCATCTCGGCCTGCCGCAGAAGATGATCGAAAAGGAGAAGGAGCTGCGCAAGAACCAGCTCGTCAACTGGCGGCGGGCCATCGACGCCGGCGTCAAGCTCGCCTTCGGCACCGACGCCGGCGTCTATCCCCATGGCCAGAACGCCAGGCAGTTCCACTCCCTCCTGGCCCTCGGCCTCACGCCCCGGCAGGTGATCCGCATGGCCACCACCAACGCCGCGGACCTCATGGGCTGGAGCGACCGCGTCGGCTCCGTCGCGCCCGGACGCTACGCCGACCTCATCGCCGTCGACGGCGATCCTCTCGCCGACGTCACCGAGCTCGAGCGGGTGCGGTTCGTTATGAAGGGGGGAATCGTGGTGAAGGAGACGGTGAAGCGGTGATCGCGGCGCCTCCTCTTGACAGCTCCTATACTCTTAGAAGCCTCCGGTCCCGCTGTCGGAGGCCGAAGGACAACGGAGGAGGCGCGATGAGCGAGGTCTGCTCCCACCTGGACGAGATTCAAGACGTAAAACCCCACACCCGGGGTTGCGAAGAGTGCCTGAAGATGGGCGACACCTGGGTCCATCTGCGGCTGTGCCTCTCCTGCGGCAAGGTCGGCTGCTGCGATTCCTCGAAGAACAAGCACGCCACGAAGCACTTCCACGCTACGAAGCACCCGCTGATCCAGTCCCTGGAGCCGGGCGAGGACTGGCTGTGGTGCTACGTCGACGAGGTGATGATGGAGCCGGGGTGACCGGCGGCGCCTGAACGGATATCTCCGGGCGGTCCCAAGATCCCGCCCGGAGCCTTGCCCTCCCCGCCCTCCCCTGCTACATTTCGTCACGGCTCCCCAGCCCCCGACAACCGGTTTCTCCCTATGAAAAAAGTATTACTGCAATTCCGCTCCGCCCTGGGTTCACGCTATTTCCTCGCCGTGGTTCTGGCGGGAATCTACATGGCCGTGTTCCTCCTCACCCGGATCGTGTTGCTGGCGGTTCAGCACGCGGTGTCGCGCAATGGAATCGGACTGACGCTGACCTCTCTGGGGGCGGGCGAGATCTTCGATGTTGTGGTCGCGCTTTGGATGGTCGCGCCGCTGGTCCTCTATCTCTCCCTTCTGCCCGAGCGCTGGTTCAAGGGACGGATTCAACGGGTGGTGCTCTGGATGGGGCTCGCGGTGTCGACGTTCTCGGCCCTGTTCACGGCCTGCGTCGAGTACTACTTCTTCGAGGAGTTCAACAGCCGCTTCAACTTCGTGGCGGTGGACTATCTGGCCTACCCCACCGAGGTGGCGGACAACGTCTGGCAGAGCTATCACGTCGCCCTCGTGCTCGCCCTCGTGGTGCTGCTCACGGCGACGGTCCTCGTGCTCCTCCGCCGGCCGATCCGAGAAACGTGGCAGCGAGTGACGCCGCCCCTGAGGCGCCTCGGCTTCGTCGCCGGCTTCGCGGCGATCCTGGCCGTAGCGACGTGGACGATCTCGCCGGCTCTCGCCCGCGTCTCCGAGGACCGCGCGCTGAACGAGATCTCTCTCAACGGCTACTACTCCTTCTTCATGGCCTTGCTCGGGAAGGACGCGCCCTACGAGGGCCTCTACGCCACCCGGCCGCAGCCGGCGGTGATGGCGCGGTTGCAGCGGCTTTTGGGCGAGAAGTCCATGGTGCCCGCGTCCTTCACCGCGGGGTCGACGCTGCGCAAGATCGACAATCCCGGGCCGTCCCGCCGGCTCAACGTGGTGGTGGTGCTGGAGGAGAGCCTGGGATCGGAGCTCGTGGGCACGCTCCATCCGAGGCCAGAAAGCCTGACGCCGCGCTTCGACGCGCTGATGGCCGAGGGGACGCTCCTCACCCACGCCTTCTCGACCGGCAACCGCACGGTGCGGGCCATCGAGGCCACGACCTCGTCCCTGCCGCCGCTGCCGGGCGAGTCGATCGTGCGGCGGGACAACTCGGTGGGACTCTTCACGCTGCCCTCGCTCCTCGCCAGCCAGGGCTATCAGACGATGTTCGTCTACGGCGGCCGGGCCCTTTTCGACGGCATGGGGACCTATCTCCATCACAACGGAGTGGAACGGCTCGTCGATCAGAGCTCGTATCCGGCGGGCACGTTCACCACCGCCTGGGGAGTCTGCGACGAGGCGATCTTCACCAAGGCGCTGCAGGTGATGGACGAGGCTCACGCCCAGGGGAAGCCGTTCTACTCGCTGGTGCTCAGCGTCTCCAATCACCGGCCGTTCACGTTCCCGCAGGACCACATCAAGGCGGAGGGGCGCTTCCATCGCCGGGAGAACGTGGTGCGCTATGCCGACTGGGCGCTCGGCCAGTTCATGGCGCAGGCGAAGTCGCATGCTTTTTATCAGGACACGGTGTTCGTTCTCATGGGCGATCACGGCGCCCGGGTCTACGGCGCGTCGGAGATTCCACTGCCGAGCTACGAGGTGCCCATCCTCTTCGTCGGCCCCGGCGTGCCCGCGGGCTCCCGAGTGGAAACCCTGGCCTCGTCGCTCGACGTGCCCCCCACCATCCTCGGCATTCTGGGCATGGACTATGACTCGAAGTTCTTCGGCCACGATGTCTTCCGGATTCCCCCGGAGGACGGCAGGGCGCTGATGACCCACGGCAGCGAGATTGCCCTCATGCGGGGCGGGCGCATGGCCGTGCTGGGTCTGCGTGAATCGGCGACCCTCTATGAGGTCGACACCGCCAAGGACGAGATCGCGAAGGCGAAATCAGTGGACGCCGCCGGGCAGGAGCTGATCGAGGACGCCATCGCCTACTACAACGCCGCGGACCGTCTCTACCGCAGCGGCGCCTTCAAGTTCACCCCCACTCCGGTGCGGCAGGCGGCTCCCGCCGCCGAGTGACCCTCGTCTACAGCTTGGAAAGATATTGGTGGATGAAGGAGATGGCGATCGAGCCCTCTCCCACTCCGGACGCCACCCTTTTCACCGAGCCGCGGCGGACATCGCCGGCCACGAAGATTCCCGGAACGCTGGTCTCCAGGAGGAACGGATCGCGGTCCGGTTTCCACCCCGCCGGCCTCTTGCCGTCCTTCATGAGCTGGGGTCCGGCGAGGATGAAGCCGTAGGAGTCGCGCTCTACGACATCCGCCAGCCACCCCGTGTGCGGCTGGGCGCCGATGAGGATGAAGAGCGAGCGCGCCGGATGGTTGGTGATCTCTTCGGTCTGGGAGTTGTGGACGTCGAGCGATTCCAGGTGGCCGTCGCCCTTGGCGGCGGCGACGTTGGAGTGGTACCAGACCTCGATGTTCGGCGTCTGTCCGATCTGATCGACGAGATACTGCGACATCCCCTTGTTGAGAGAGTCGCCGCGCACCAGCATCACCACCCGGCGGGCGTACCGTGAGAAGTACATGGCCGCTTGGCCGGCCGAGTTGGCGCCGCCGACGATGAAGACGTCCTCGTCGTGACAGGCCATGGCCTCGGTCATCGCCGCGCCGTAATAGACGCCGGCACCGGTGAGCTCGGCAAGGCCTGGAACGTCGAGCTTGCGGTAGGAGACGCCGGTGGCGATCAGCAGCGCGTGGCACGAGACCTCGCTGCCGTTGCTGAGCATCACGATGCGGTATGGATCCTCCTGGCGCACCCCCTTCGCCTGCTGGGGCGTGAGGATCTCGACGCCGAAGCGCTGGGCCTGGGTGACGGCCCGGCGGGTGAGGTCGGCGCCCGAGAGCCCGGCAGGAAAACCGAGGTAGTTCTCGATGCGCGAGCTGGTGCCCGCCTGCCCGCCCGGAGCATCGCCCTCGATCAAAAGCGTGTGAAGGCCCTCGGAAGCCCCGTAGACGGCGCCTGCCAGTCCTGCCGGTCCTCCTCCCACGATGACGAGATCGTAGAAAGGCTTTCCCGCCTGGGTCTTGAAGCCGATCTTCTCCGCCAGCTCGCCGCGAGAGGGATCGGAAAGAGAGGTGCCGTCCGGCAGGAAGACGAGGGGAAGGTGAGCCGCGCCATTGCCGGCCGCCTTTTCGGCCGACGCCACGAGCTCCCGTCCCTCGGCCTGCTCCTCCACGTCCAGCCACTGATAAGGAACCTGGTGGCGCGCCAGGAAGTCACGCACCTGGAAGGCCTCGGGCGACCAGCGGTGGCCGACCACCCGGATACCCTCGAACGGTGGATGGAAGTTGCCCTGCCAGTCCCCCAGAAGGTCGTCGAGCACCGGATAGAGGAACTGCTCGGGTGGGTCCCAGGGCTTGAGCAGGTAATAGTCCACCTTCGCCGTGTTGATGGCCTGGATGGCGGCCTCGGTATCGGCGTAGGCGGTGAGCAGCACGCGCTTGGCGCTGGGGAAAAGCGGAATCGCCTTCTCCAGGAACTCGACGCCGGACATCTGCGGCATTCGCTGATCCACCAGGAACAGGGCGATGGGCGTCTGGCGGACCTTGAGCTGCTCCAGGGCCTCCAGCGCGCTGGGCCCCGAGCTCGCCCGCATCACACGGTACAGCTCGCCATACTGCCGCCGCAGGTCGCGGTCCACCGCCCGCAGCACGTCGGGATCGTCATCGATTGCAAACAGGACGGGTTTGGCCATGGCTCCCCTCTCAACCTCAGAGGGCGAATATATCCGAGGTGTCAAGTTCCCCCACCCAAGACCCTCATCACCCCGACCCTCTTCTCCCATCGCCCTCCCCCCAACCGGGAGAAGAGGGAGAAATGCGGGAACGCCCCAGGGGTACCCCTCTCCCGGTGTGGGGGGATGGGCGGGGGCGGGAGAGGGGCAGGGGTGAGGGTCTTGGCATCACCTTCGCTTACAAACCGTCTCCGTGTGACGCGCGAGGGTAGGAGCCCACCGGTGGGCAGGGGCGGAGCGGTCGATCTTGCGAAAAATCTCGGGAATCTTCTTCATCTTCTTGATTGCGGCAGCCAGCCTGGGTCTCGCACAGGAAGCGGGCCAGCCCAAAGTCCTCCTCCTCTCCCTGGAAGACGCTCTGCGCATCGCCTCCGGCGAGAGCGAGACGGTGTGGGTGGCCGAGGCGGGTGTGATGCGCGCTCTGGGCACCGAGAAGTCGACCCGCAGCGGTCTATACCCGCAGCTCTCGGGCACTGCGTCCTATCAGCGGACATTGCGATCGCAGTTCAGCGGCATCGACTTCGGAGGCTCTTCGCAGGATCAGGGGCTCGAGAGCCTGCCTTTCTTCCAGCTCAACCAGTACAGCCTCGGCCTCTCCCTCTCGCAGCTCCTCTTCGACGGCGGACAGGTGCTGGCGCGCACTCGCGCCTCCGAGGCGCGACGGCGGTCGTCGAAGATCGACGTGGACGCGGCCCGGGCTCAGGCACTGCTCGACACCACCAGCGCCTACTTCGACGCCCTGCTCAACGACCGGCTGGTGGAGATTGCCGAGGCCTCTCTCTCCCAGCAGGAGGAGCTGCTGCGGCAGACCGGCGTGGCAAAGGACGTGGGCGAGAAGTCCGAGTTCGAGCTGCTGCAATCGCGGGTGGCGCGGGACAACCAGCTCCCGGTGGTGATCCAGAATCGCAGCCAGCGCCAGGCAGCCTACTGGCGGCTGAAGCAGCTCCTCAACGTGCCGCTCGCCGACGAGCTTCGCCTCACCACCGGCATCCAGGATCTGCCGCCGCGCTTCGCCAACGCTTCGGACCCCGCCCCCGACGTACGGGCGCCCGTGCGCCAGGCCGAGGAGAACGTGCAGGCCAATCGCGATCTGCTGAAAGGCACCCGCGGCGAGCGGTGGCCCTCCATCTCTCTGTCCTCTTTTTACAACCCCGTGGCCTATCCGGCCTCGGGAGTGGTGCCGGGCATCTCCGATTTCCGGGAGAACTGGACGGTGACCGTCAGCCTCTCCGTCCCCATCTTCACCGGCGGCAGGCTGGCCGGCGACGAGCTCACGGCACGAGGAAATCTCTCCGAAGCCTGGGCCCGCTTGAAGCAGGCCCGGGAGCAGGCGGAGCTGGATGCCCACGTATCGCGAAACGACCTTGCCGACGCCGAGGCGATCCTGAAGAGCAATGAGAGCACCAGTGAGCAAGCCAAGCGTGCCTACGAGATCGCCCAGCTCCGCTTCCGCGAGGGCCTGTCGAGCCAGATCGAGCTTCAGGACTCGCGCCTCCAGTTCGAGCAGGCCCAGGTCAATCAAGCGCGGGCCCTACGCAACGTCCAGGTGGCGCGCGCCAAACTGGCCCTGCTGCGCGATCTGCCGCTGGGCGGCAACGGCGCAGCGGCGGCTCAAGCGGTAAATGCGGCGGCCCAGACACCCGCTCCTGCCCAGCCCGTACAGCCAGCTCAGCCCTCCTCCACCGGCGGGGTGACGATTCCGGGGATCTCCGGCCCGGGAGGGCCCACACCATGAAAAACGAACACGGACAGAGACACGGACAGGCACAGGGACAAAAACACGGACGGCGGGAGTTACTTTTGATCGTTCTCGCCGGGTTGTTTCTCTTTGCGGGCTGCCATCGTAAAGACAAGGCGGCGGCCAATGCTCCCCCGCCGGCTCTGGCTCTTGGAGCCGAGGACACGGCGGTGGTGATGAAGGCGCCCATTCAGAGCGGCCCGGCCATTACCGGCACGCTGGCGGCCAAGACTCAGGCGATTCTCCGGTCCCAGCTCGCCGGCTCGGTGCTGGAGGCCTACGCCCAGCCGGGCCAGCGAGTGAGCCGCGGCCAGGTGCTCGCCCGACTCGACAACTCCTCGCTCACCGACGCCTTCACCTCAGCCCAGGCCGGAGTGGAAAGCGCCCGCAACAGCTTGGCCGTCTCCCAGCGGGAGGCGCAGCGGCAGAAGACCCTGGAGGCGGCCGGCGCCGTGGCCCAGCGCAATGTCGAGCAGGCCCAGCAGACCGCTGTCATGGCCCAGGCGACCCTGGCCCAGGCCCGCTCGCAGCTTGCCAGCGCCGCCAAGAACCTTGGCAACGCGCGTGTGACCGCTCCCTTTGCCGGTGTGGTGAGCGAGCGGCCGGCCTCGCCCGGCGACGTGGTGCAGCAGGGAACGGCCCTGTTCACGGTGGTCGATCCCGCCATCCTGCAGCTCGAAGCCTCAGTGCCCGCCCAGCAGCTCGCCACGTTGCGCCTCGGGTCGCCCATCGATTTCAACGTCACGGGCTACGCCGGCCGCATCTTCCGCGGCAGCGTCGCCCGCATCAATCCCAGCGCCGATCCGGCCACCCGTCAGGTGCGGATCTATGCCGAGATCCCCAATCCCGGAGGCGCCCTGGTGGCCGGTCTCTACGCCGAGGGACGAGTGGAAAGCGAATCGCGGACGGCTCTCACCCTGCCGGCCGGCGCCATCGACCGGCGCATGGCGAAGCCCGCCGTGCTGCGGGTGCGCGAGGGAAAGGTGGAGCGGGTCGAGGTGGAGCTGGGCCTTCAGGATGACCGCGAGCAGAGGGTCGAGATCCGCCGCGGTCTGAATGCGGGCGACGTCGTCCTCCAGGGTGGAGCCCAGGAGATCGCGCCGGGCACGCCGGTACGCCTGGCGCCTTCCGTCCAGGAGCAGGCGGAAAGGCTGGCGCAAGCCTTATGAGCATTTCCGATTTCGCCATCAAGCGCCCCATCGTCACCGTCGTGGTGATGCTGGCGCTGGTGATCTTCGGCCTTTTTGCCCTGATCAGCCTCGACGTCGACGAGTTCCCGGACCTCTCCAACCCGATCGTCTTCGTCTCCGTTCCGTACCCCGGCGCCTCTCCCTCGCAGGTCGAGCAGGAGGTCGTGGAGCGCATGGAGGAGGCGTTCAATGCCCTTTCCGGGATCGACGAGATCCGCTCCACCTCGGTCGACGGTTTCGCCACGATCATCGTGCAGTTCGTCTTCAGCAAGGACCCGGACCAGGCGGCCCAGGACGTGCGCGATGCCATCTCCGGCATCCGCAACGATCTGCCGACGGAGATGAAAGAGCCGATCCTGAAAAAGTTCGATCCGAACGACCTGCCGATCGTCTCGCTGACCCTTTCCTCCGACCGCATGCAGACGCCCGAGCTGTCTTTGCTGGCCGATCCGGGCCTCACCCGTACTCTGCGGGGAATCAACGGCGTGGCCCAGGTGACCGTGCAGGGCGGCGTCGACCGCGAGCTATCCGTCGACGTGCGGCCGGCCGACCTGGCGGCGGCGGGGGTCACCGTGGGCGAGGTGGTTCAGGCGGTTCAGGCGCAGAACCTCGCCTCCCCCGTCGGCCACGTCGAGGGGAAGCTGACCGAGCAGGCCATTCGCCTCCGCGGCCGTCTGGAGACCCCCGAGCAGTTCTCCCAACTCGTCGTGGGATCCCGGGGCGGCCGGCTGATCCGTCTCGGCGACTTGGCCGACACGCGGGACGGCACCGCGGAGCAGCGCTCGCTCGCCCTCTTCAATGGCCGCGTGGCCGTAGGCATCGACATCACCAAGTCCAAGGGAGCGAGCACCACCCGGGTGGCCGACGCCGTCAAGGCCGCCCTGGCGAAGGTCCGCGGAACGCTGCCGCCGGGAGTGAAGCTGGACGTGGTGCGCGATGCCGGCGAGCGGGTGCACAACTCGGTGCGCAACGTCGAGGAGGCGCTGATCGAGGGCGCCCTGCTCACCGTCTTCGTGGTCTTCCTCTTCCTCAACTCCTGGCGCTCGACGGTGATCACGGGCCTCGCCCTGCCGGTCTCGGTGCTGTCGTCGTTCATCGCCGTCTGGGCTTTCGGCTTCACCCTCAACACCATGTCGCTGATGGGCCTCTCGCTTGCCATCGGCATCCTGATCGACGACGCGATCGTGGTGCGGGAGAACATCGTGCGCCACGTGGAGATGGGCAAGGACCACGTCCAAGCCTCGCACGAGGCCACGGACGAGATCGGCCTCGCGGTCGCGGCCACCACCTTCTCCATCGTCTGCGTCTTCGTGCCGGTGGCCTTCATGCAGGGCATCGCCGGCCAGTGGTTCAAGCCGTTCGCCCTCACCATCGCCTGCTCGGTGCTGGTCTCCCTGTTCGTCTCCTTCTCGCTCGACCCCATGCTCTCGGCCTACTGGCCCGATCCGCAGCTCGAGGCCCACGAGCGGAAGAACCCGGTGGCGCGCACACTCGACCGCTTCAACTCCTGGTTCGACCGCCAGGCGGACCGCTACAAGGGGGTGATCGCCTGGGCGCTCGATCACCGGCTGGCGGTGATCGGCATCGTCGCCGTGGCTTTCTTCGGCGCCATCGCCCTGCAAGTGCTGTTCGGCGGCGGAGGATTCATTCCGGAAAGCGATGTGTCGGAGCTCAACCTGTCGCTGGAGACGCCCCCCGGATCGAACCTCAACTACACGGCCCTCAAAGCGCGGGAGCTCGGCGCCATCGCCAGCGCGCACAAGGAGGTGGCCTACACCTATACGACGATCGGCAGCAGCACCGGCTCGGGCTCGGTGGACACCGGCAGCGTCTACGTCAAGCTGGTTCCCAAAAAGAAGCGCAAGATGTCGCAGCAGGAATTTGCCCAGGTGATCCGCCGGGAGATTCAGCGCATCGGAGGCGTCACGGCCTATCTCGCGACGAGCGGCGGCCCGGGCGGCACCACGCGGCAGATCCAGCTCCAACTGGGGGGGCAGAACCTGGAGACCCTCAACCGCGCGGCCCTGGCCATGGAGAACGAGATTCGCCAGGTGCCGGGCGCCGTGGATCTGGGCCTCTCCACCCGCGGCCAGCGGCCGGAGCTCGTGGTGCAGCTCAACCGCGGGCTGGCCTCGACCCTGGGCCTCAACGTCGGCCAGGTGGCCCAGTCGCTGCGCCCCGCCTTCGCCGGCATCAAGGCGGGCGATTGGATCGACCCCCTGGGCAAGACGCGGGACGTCACCGTGCGCCTCGCCCCTTCGGCACGCGACAACCTCACGGACATCGAGCAGCTTCCGCTGGTGGTGACGCCGAGCGCCCCGGGCGGCGGTGCGACGGCCTCCCCTGCCGGCGTGCCTGGCCAAGCTGCAACGGCGGGCACGCCGAGCATCCTTCCCCTCGGCCAGGTGGCGACCGTCACCCGCAGCTCGGGGCCGGCCCAGATCGATCATCTGAACCGCGACAAGGTGGTGACTGTGGGCGCCAACGTCCAGGGGCGCTCGCTCTCCGAGGTGATGAGCGACGTCACCAAGCGGAACGCTAAGTTACCCCTGCCGCCCGGGGTCAAGCTCTCCCAGGGTGGCGACGTCAAAAACGAGAGCGAGGTGTTCACCAAGATCTTCGCCGCCCTGGCCCTGGCTGTGCTCCTCATGTACCTCATCCTGGTGGTGCAGTTCGGCTCGTTCCTCGATCCGCTGGCCATTCTGCTCTCGCTGCCCCTGTCGCTGGTGGGCGTGGTGCTGATCCTGCTGATCACGGGCGACACCTTGAACCTGATGAGCCTGATCGGCGTCATCCTGCTGATGGGTATCGTAGCCAAGAACGCCATCCTGCTGATCGACTTCGCGAAGTGGAACCACGAGCAGGGAATGCCACTACGCGACGCCCTCATCGAAGCCGGGCGCGTGCGGTTGCGGCCCATCATGATGACCACCATCGCCCTGATCGCCGGCATGATCCCGGTGGCCCTGGGCGTGGGAGAGGGAGCCGACTTCCGCGCTCCCCTGGGACGAGCGGTGATCGGCGGCACCATCACGTCCACCTTCCTCACCCTGCTGGTGATTCCCACGATCTACGAGATCATGGTCGAGTGGCGGGAGAAGGTGCGGGGGCTGTTCCGGCGCAAGGCGAAGGTGCCGGTGGCCCGGGCCGAGCCGGCGGAGGCGCCTTGACAGAGTGAGGGTGCCGGGCTACCTTGCAAGCATGCGCTCGGTCGCCCTCAAGATTTTGGAGACACAGGGCCTTGCGGAGGCCGTTCGCAAAGGGTGGATCACCCCAGCCGAGGTCGTCTCAGAGGAACCTCCTCCTCGCCTGCCGGTCGCTTCCGTGAAAGAGCTGCTCCAAGAGCTCGCCGAAGACCGGGCTGACCGTTGAACGACCAGCCGGAACTCTATCCTCCGCCTAATCCTGTATTCTTGAGATATGGTGAACGGTAGGAGTCTTACCTGGCTGCATCTCTCCGATATCCATCGCTGTTCTACTAGGGATGGTGGTGGCGGCGATTTGGTACTTCGGCGTCTCCGCGAGGACCTGGAGCAACTCCTGAAGGCCAATGGCCTAAGCATCGACCTGATCTTCGTTACCGGTGATCTAGCCTTCGGCAACATTCCTCAGCAGCCCCTCCAGGATCAGTTGCTGGAAGCCTGGGAATGGCTGGATAGCCTCCGGGGTGTACAGGCTCCTCCTGTTCCGGTTGAGAACATTTTTCTGGTGCCTGGAAATCATGATGTAGACCGCCAGCAGGTGCTCGACAAAGATCAAGCATGGCTGCGAGGGCTTTCCAAGCAGTTCGATGTCGGCAAGGCCACTGTTCGGAAGCTTATCCACGAGGCGAAGCGCGACTGGCAAGATTTCATGAGGCGCCTCTCCGACTACAAGGCTTTGGTCGAGCAGTTTTATCCTCATCTGGTTCAGGATCCTGAACGTCTTATCTACGCAGCAACCCGCGTATTGGCTGGTCTCAAGGTAGGAATTGCCGGCTTTAACTCCGTCTGGTCGTGCGGCGGCGATGGTGAGAAGGCAAGGCTTTGGCTTGCTGGCGATTGGCAACTGGAACAGTTGAGCTCACAGCTCGCAGATACCGAGTTTCGAATCGCTCTCGTGCATCATCCCTACAACTGGCTGGTAGAGGAAGAAGATCCTCATCTCAAGCCTCGCCTCCAATCCGAGTTCCACGTCCTCCTACACGGCCATGAGCATCAGCCGTGGGTTGAGCAACCACAGCCTAATCATCTCCAAATCGCAGCAGGTGCAGCCCACGACCGGCCCGGTGCCGAGTTAGGTTACAACTTGGTTCGATTCGATCTCGATCGGGGCCAGGGAGAGGTGTGGCTACGGACCTTTGACCATCGGACAGGTCAGTGGAAGGAAGACCACGTCCCAAGTCGTAGCGACGAGCGCGGAGTCTGGCCCATTGACAATCTGCCATGGGTTATTCGCGCCACGGCGGCCCGCTCCACCGTCTCTGTTCCTGTGCCCCCTCCACTTCCGCTCTCGCAGCACGAGGACCGGGGTGTTTTTGGACGTGAGAACGACATCCGTCGCCTCTCTCGGCAACTTGGCGAGACGCCAATTATCATCGCCTATGGCCTGAGTGGCATTGGTAAGACTCTGCTGATTCAGGAGTTGGCTCAGGCCACAGACCGCGAGCACAAATCGTTGAGGTTGATGCCGGGAATGGGCTTTGCTGAGATCTTTGCCCGCTTGGCACCGGAACTCGGGTGCCGCGATCCCGAACCCCAGCCGTTGGGGCTGGGCGGTTCAGTCGACTTCCGCCTCCTGGGTGCATGGTTGAAGAATTTGCCGGGGAAGCGACTCCTGCACCTGGAGGCTGCCCACCATCTTCTCGAGAACCCGAGGACCTTAGACCCTAATATCTCTCGCTTTCTCGAGGCGATTGCCACACATGCCCCGGCCGTTTGCGTGGTTTTAGAGAGTGCCGTCGCCCCGCCAATCGAGTTCCTTCCGAGTGCGGGCCGCTTTCGAGTAAAGGGTCTTCCGTCCAGCAGCTTGCGCGCCTACTTTCGCCGGCCGCGCCGCGGACGGCCCGAGTTAGGCTGGGATCTCACTGATGCCGAATTGGGAACTATTGCTGGGCGTCTCAGTAGCCGCAGTCAGAAGGCCGACGATGTTCACCCTATGGCGCTTTTCTTGCTCGTCTCAGTGGCCGCTGAACTGAGCCTCTCGCCTCCGGCGGTACTTACTCAATTTCACGCCCATTTGCAAGAGAAATTGGAGGAAGGCCTCTTTGGGATCCTGTTCGAAAGAATCCTGAGTGTCTCCCAGCAACGCATGCTCCGGCTCTGCGCTCTTTACCGCGATGCTGTCGCTATCCCCAAGTCTCATATAGCTCATCTTAGCGAGCGGGTCGAGGACGACCAAGCATTTGCGGGCTTGGTGAGTCGGCTCATACTGGAGCGTCAAGGCGAGGAACATCTCCTTCACAGCCTCCTGCGTGAACTAACGCATGCTCGCCTTTCTATGTCCCTCGTCGAGGAGGTTCTGGAAGACCATCGTTGCCTTGCCGAGGCTTGGCTTGAGGGAGTTCGCTACGGAAGGCGTTTCAGAATGCCTGACATCGTTGCCAGTAACGAGGCTTTCTTCCACTTGCGTGAAGCTCAAGACTACGGCAAGCTTGGAGAGTTAGAGGCCCGACACCTGCGCCAGGATACTGTTGGGTACCTTGAGGACATTACCAGGGCATTGAAAGGTCACGGCGACGACAGAAGCTTGAGAGCAGCCCTGGAATTGTGGGTCGGTATAACGAGTGATCCCAAGGCTCATCGATTTCTGGCCGAGACTATTGAACGAATTGAAGGAAAGGGAGCAGATGGCGCGCTGATTCACTACCGCCAAGCGCTGGCGGTGCCCCCTGTCTTCCCTCATACTCTTGCAAGTTATGGCACCTGCTTGTTGGCGCGCGGCGAGGGACATGAACTGTGTGAATTGCTTGAATCGATTGATCCGGTGACTCTCAGGAGCCTACTGACTAATCACCACTTGGTTTCCGTCTACGCTAGGGCTCTGGACCAGTTGGGGCGTGGTGCCGAGGCCTCCCGACTCCGTCGGCAGCGGATCGAGGAGGATGCCAAGCATCCCGCCCTGTTCCACGACGAAGCCCGATATCTGCGGGAGGCTGGAAAGCCCGAGGAGGCTCTACAGCTCCTAGACCGAGCTGCCCAGCTCGGAATCGCAGACGACTACACCATAAGTTTGCGGGGAGTCGTCCTCGAACATCTGGGGCGTGGTGTTGAGGCTTCTCGACTCCGTCGGCAGCGGATCGAGGAGGATGCCGAGCATCCCGCCCTGTTCCACGACGAAGCCCGGTATCTGCGGGAGGCTGGAAAGCCCGAGGAGGCTCTACAGCTCCTGGACCGCGCTACCCAGCTCGGAATTGCAAACGAGTACACCATGAGCTTGCGGGGAGTCGTCCTCGAACAGCTGGGGCGTGGTGCTGAGGCCTCTGGACTCCGCCGCCAGCGCATTGAGGAAGGTGCCAGAGATGCAGCACTGTTCCAAGACGAAGCCCGGTATCTGCAGGAGGCTGGAAAGCCCGAGGAGGCTCTACAGCTCCTGGACCGCGCTGTCCAGCTCGGAATCGCAAACGAGTACACCATGAGCTTGCGGGGAGTCGTCCTCGAACAGTTGGGGCGTGGTGCTGAGGCCTCTGGACTCCGCCGCCAGCGCATTAAGGAAGGTTCCAGAGATACAGCCCTGTTCCAAGACGAAGCCCGGTATCTGCGGGAGGCTGGAAAGCCCGAGGAGGCTCTACTGCTCCTGGACCGCGCTACCCAGCTCGGAATTGCAAACGAGTACACCATGAGCTTGCGGGGAGTCGTCCTCGAACAGCTGGGGCGTGGTGCTGAGGCCTCCTAACCTCCGTGGGCAGAGCCTTAGTGCCCCGGCACCCCGCTCACCGTCCGAGCCGTCAGCCCTTTGTGCCCCATCACGTCGACGTCGATCTTGCTCCAGGCGGCGGGGGGTGCGGACTCCTTGGGATAGAAGGCCACGGTGTACTGGCTGCGCAGCTCGGAGAGGATCTGGCCGTAGACGTCCGCCAGATCCTGGTCGGGCTCGATGAAGTAGACCTGACCGCCGCCGGCATCGGCTAGGCGCTTGAACTTCGCCGAGGTGGGCTCGGTGAGGAAGCCGCCGTCCTCTCCCCGGGCCGCCCGCGGATTGGCGACGATCATGTAGATGGGGATGCCGCTCTCGCGGGCGACGCGCAGGCACTCGCCATAGGAGAGGCGCTCGCGCTCGCTCTGGTCGATGCCGTCCGTGTAGAGCACCAGGGCCTTGCGGCCGGTGATCCCCCGAAGCTGCACCAGCGAGTAACTGATGGCCTCCCAGAGGGCCGTACCGCCGTCGGGCGTAAGGCTGTTGAGGGACGCCGAGACCGCGGAGAGGTCGCGGGTGACCGGCCGGATGAGCTTCGAGGTGTCGTCGAAGGCGATGAGCATCGCCCGGTCGCGGTTGGAAAGGCCGGTTTCGAGCAGCGAGGCGACGGCCTTGCGCACGTCCGGGAGCTTCAGGAACATGCTCGCGGACGAGTCGATGGCGAGGGCTACGGTGAGAGGGAGCTCGCCGGCGTTCTCGAAGGCCGAGATCTCCTGCGGCTCGCCGTTCTGCCGCACCCGAAAGGCCTCCTTCGGCAGTCCCGGCACCGGCTTGCCGTTGGTGTCGGTCACCACCACGGCAAGCTGAATCAGGCGGACGACGATGCGGTCGCCGAGGTCGGAGGTATTTAAGGACATCGCATCTTCGGCCGTAGAGCCGTCGTCAAGGCGGGCGGAAACTTTCAGAAACCCCACCGGCCGCTCTTTGGGAATGGTCACCCGGTGGCGGAACGGCGGTCCGTACACCGTGCCGGCGAGCTCGTCGTTCCAGAAGAACTCCAGCTTCGCCAGCCGCTTGCCGGCCGGCGCACGCACCTCGGCCTCCACCTCCACCGCGCCCACGCCCCGCCGGCCCGCCGGCTCCACGATGCGGACCTCGAAGCCCTCGTTGGGATCGTTGAGGCGCACGGCGTCCCGGGCGACCTCCTTGCCGGCGGCGTCATAGGCGACGCCCTGCACGATCTGCGGCCGGACACGGCGGCCCAGGTCCACCTCGGCCTCGCAGGGCACCGTGACGCAGCTCGCGGCCGTACGGTCGCCGAGGCGCAGATCGACCCGGGCGATTCCCTTCCCATCGCCGTTGACCCGCACCTTCACCTTGTTGACGAGGGAATTGCCGGCCGGCGGCACCAGCCGGATGCCGGGCCGGCCCACGGTGATGGCAGCGGGCTCGGGCGGAGCGGCGCCGAGGTTCACCACCTGGCCGCCCCAGGCGCCGCCGGCCACCGGCTCCACCACCACACCGACCGCGTCCGCCCCCTGGGGAATGGAGATCGGCAGCCGGTAGACGTTGGGTTCCGTGCCGGTTGCGTCCGCGGCGCTCAGGATGTGGTGGGTGGCACCGCTCCCTGCCGCTCCGGCCACGGTCACCCGCAGGGGACCCGCGGGCGGCTCCGGAGATTCGATGCGCAGGTCCAGCATCTCCTTTCCGCCTTCGGCGGACTGAATGCGGGCGGAGATCTCCAGACCAATGCCGTCCTCCTCGCCCTCCAGGAGGCGGCCGGCGCGGGATGCCGCCACGGCCTCGGGCACTCCCTCCACATCCCAGCGGCGGGCTTTCAACGTGAGATCGGAACGCGAGGTGCGGATCTCCACGGCATGAGGCCGGCCATCCGTCTCACGGATCGCCTGGTAGCGCAGCCAGAAGCGGGAGCGCATGTGCGTAAGGGCCGCGGCGAGCGATCCCGGCCCGAGGATCAGCTCGCCGCCCGTGGCCTCGGCCATCCAGTTGAGCGGCTGCTGGGGCGCCAGAAGCTCCGGCGCGGGCGGGGGCTGGTCCTTGGCGGGCTCGTCCGGCTTCTTGCGTCCGAGGATGATCTTGCCGCCCAACGGTACCTGTGGGGTAGGGTTCGACTTGACGCGCCGCAGGTCCGGAAGGCTCGAATCGCCCATGGGCAGGGGGAAGACGGTCCAGCCGAGGGCTGCCGCCGTGCGTGCCGTCTCCAGGCCGGTCTTCTCCAGCGCGCCCTCGGTGACGGGGGTGGCCGTGCCGGTCTCGGCGGGGGGGGCCGAGTCCGGACGATAGAACTTCTCGGGATCGACGTCGAAGCCATCGGTCACCAGCAGCAGCGCCCGGGGACCGCTCCCCTCCTGCGCCACCAGCCACTCGGACAGAGCGTCCTGCTGGCGGCGCACCAGCCGTTCCTCTTGGTCCATGGCCTCGCCCACAGGGTCCGCCGGCTGTCCCTCCTCCTTCTTCTGGTCGCGGAACCGCTGGCGCAGGACGCGGACGTCGTCCCGGCCGTCGCCCGCCAGCCAGAGCTTCGAGAGCGCCTCGTCGATGGCGCGGACGTCCTGCGTTGCCGACAGCGCCACCCGGGGAATGGGCTCCGCCACGACCACCTCGACCGGACCGAGGGCCGCCAGGATCGCGGCCCGCTCCGCCAGCGAGCCCGCCGCGGTCCGCAAGGTGCGGGAGCCGGTGAGCACCCGGTCCACGTAGATGACGATGCGCCAGGGCTTCGAGAGCGGCGCCAGGTCGGTGACCGGGCGGGTCTGGTCGCCGTCTACGACCGTGAGGTCACCGGCCTTCAAAGTGCGCGGGACCTCGCCCTTGGCGTCCAGGGCTTGAAGAGACAGCTCGATGGGGACCATCGCCGGCATGGCCGGCGCCGGCGCCACGGCACTAGGCGCGGCGCTCGGACCCGCGGGAGGGGCGGCCGGCGCCTGAAATGCGAAGAGGAATGCGGGGACGAGAAGAGCGAGCTTGGAAGTCACCCCTCTATTCTACGCCCGGGGGCGGGAGAGGCACCGGCATTTCGTCGACCCTCAGCTCCGTCACCAGCACCAGCAGCTCCTTGAGAAAAGGACGCAGGAGGGGGAACTGGAACAGGGAGATCAGCCGCAGGACGAGCCGCACCGAGCGCTCCATCATCCGGTAGCTCTTCGCGCATCCTGGCGAATTGTCGTGGATCCAATAGAGGATGATCCCCATGTGGTACACCCAAAGGAGGTTCGGCAGCGCGGCCACGAGGTCGGGCGTGAGGCGGGTATCGCCCCCGGTGATCACCTCGGCAAAAAGGTCTGTGGATTGTTGGCGCACCGGCTGGGACTCGACGCTGAACGGATTGAGCGGGCTCGCCGGATCGGCAGCCGTCTTGAAGAGGACGCCGCTGAACTGGCGGTACGGCGCGATGGTGTCGAGCTTGGCCCGCATCACCCCCAGGAGACGCTCGCGAAGGCCGCGCTCGCGGAGGAGCACCTCGCGAGACGCGGCGAGATGCTCCTCGTGAGTGCGGGCATAGAACGCCTGAATGAGATGCTCCTTCGACTTGAAGTAATAGTAGGCGTTGCCCACCGACACCCCCGCCGACTCGGCGATGGCCCGCATGGTGGTCTCCTCGTAACCCCGCTCCCGGAAGAGATCGAGGGCCGTCTCCAGGATCTGGGCGCGGGTCTGCTCGCCCTTGCCGGTTTTCTTTCCATCCTCGCGCTTCAGCAGGCCGGCGGAACTCGTCATATCGTCCGTTCCTGGCGCAGGAGCACTCGATTCGCCAAGGAGTACAGGAGGGCGGCCACTCCCCCCGCGATGGCTGCATAGAGGAAATACCAGACGAGCTCGCTCCAGGGGCCGCTCCCCCAAGCAGCGAACGATAGATGGAAGGCCACGACCGCCAGGGCTATGCCGATAAAGGGAAAGACCCGTGGAGCGAACAGGGGGTGCTCGGCCGGCAGCCAATAGAGGAGTGGCTGAAAGAGGAACGACCAACCGAGAACGATGACAATTCCAGGCCAGAAGAACCCCATGCCTGCCGATCTCCCCGCCAGGCGCATGTACAAGGTGTAGTAGAAGACGCTCGCCGCCCAACCGGCGATGGTAGAGAGGAGCGACACCACAGTTCTGAGCACCCTTTTCCGGATGGCAGGATCCATTGCGGCCTCCCAGGAGAGGAACACGCTCTATTTGAACGCGTTCAAATAGAGGATACTCCTTCCCGGGGCGGTGTCAAGAGGTTTTTGAACGCGTTCAGATCACCCGCGTTCCCAGGGGCACAGAGCCTCGAAGTCCAGCGAAAAGCGGCAGACGGCGGGACGCCGGCGCTGCCAGGGAAAGCATCAGACAATTACTGTCTCCCGCTCCTCGACTCCCACCCACCTCCGTCCCTTCTCCCCCACATACTCCGACTGCGGCCGAATGAGCCGGCCCGTGGCGAGCTGCTCTAGAGCGTGGGCCGTCCAGCCGGCGACGCGGCCGACGGCGAAGATGGGAGTGAAAAGCTCGGTGGGCATCCCGAGGCCATGGAGCAGGAGCGCGGTGTAGAATTCTACGTTGGTGTCCAGCCGCCGGTCCGGCTTGGCCTCACGCAACAGGCGAAGGGCCGTGGCCTCGACGGACAGGGCCAGCTCGTAGAGGCCCATGTCGCCGCCATTCCGGTAGAAACGCTCCGCCGCCGCGGCCAGGACGTCCGCCCGCGGATCGCGCACGCGGTAGACGCGATGGCCGAAGCCCATCAGCCTCTCGCCGCGGGCGAGCTTCTCCCGCAGCACCGGCTCGGCCCGCTCCGGGGTGCCGATCTCGAAAACCATATCGAGAGCCGGACCCGGGGCGCCGCCATGGAGCGGCCCCTTCAAGGCTCCCACCGCGCCGGTGACGCCCGAGATCAGGTCCGAGCGGGTGGAGACGATCACCCGCGCCGTGAAGGTCGAGGCGTTCAGGCCGTGATCCGATACGGTGTTGAGATAGGTCTCCAGTCCCCTGGTCTGCTCCGTCGACGGTTCCTCTCCCGACAGCATGTAGAGGAAGCTCGCGGCGTGTCCAAGGTCCTCCCGGGGCGCCAGCGGCTCCTCGCCCCGCAGCAGCCGCCAGTAGGCGGCCACGATCGTGGGGAAGGCGGCCACCAGAGTGACGGCGTCCTCCCGCGGCTCCCCAGCGCCTTCGATCAGGCTGAGGGTACCTGCCGCCATGCGCAGAGCGTCCATGGCCGGGACTCTCCGCTGGCCCGCGGCCCGCAGAAGGTCCAGCGTCGCCGCCGGCAATACCCGCCGGCCGGCGAGACGGCGCCGGAACGCTTCCAGCTCGTCCGCCGTGGGCAGGCTGCCGTTCCAGAGTAGCCAAGTGGTCTCTTCGAACGAGGCGCGGGGAGCCAGCTCCTCGACGGGGAAGCCGGCAATCAGCAGCTCGCCGGCCTCACCGTCGACACTGCTCAAACGGGTCGTGGCGGCCACGACCCCTTCCAGTCCTTGATGCTTAGCGTCAGACATTGTCCTTCTCCTTCCACTCCGATCTTCAGCCCACCCTCATAGCTTGTCAATCTTGATTCGTCGATCAATGTGTGGAACTCTGCGGGCATGACGGAGGATCGTTTTCTCACCGCTCAGGACGCCGCGGCGGAGCTGGAGATCTCCCTCGCGACCCTCTACGCCTATGCCAGCCGGGGAATGCTCCGCTCCGAGTCCGTGCCCGGCGATCCCCGCGCCCGGCGGTATCCCAAAGAGGACGTGCTGCGGCTCAAGGAGAAGAAGGAGCTGCGCAAGGACCCGGAAAAAGCGGCGCCGAAGGCCCTCTCCTGGGGAGCACCGGTGTTGGAATCGGCCATCACGCTGGTGATGGACGGCCGGCTCTACTACCGCGGCCGGGATGCCATCGCCCTCGCCCGTAGCGCCACGGTCGAGGAGGTGGCAGCACTCATCTGGACGGGCGATCCCGCCGCTTCGGAAGGGATCTTCAAGGAGGAGCCGCCGGACCTGCCGCTCTGGACGGGACCCGCGGATCTGTCGCCCGTGGAACGCTGCCAGGTGGCGCTCCCCTTGGCAGGTGCCGCCGACCCCGGAGGCTGGGATCTACGCCCGGCGGCCGTGATCCAAACCGGAGCGCGCATCCTCCGTCTCCTGGCCGGTACCGCCGCAGGCCGGATCGAATCCGGGATCGCGGCCACCCTCCAGGCCGGCTGGGCACCGGACCGGCCCGAGGCGGCGGGCCCCATCGCGTCGGCCCTCATCCTTTCGGCGGACCACGAGCTCAACGTCTCAGCCTTCACGGCTCGTTGTGTCGCCTCGGCGGCGGCCTCACCGTACGACGTAGTCGCCGCCGGCTTCGCAGCTCTCAAGGGAACTCGCCACGGCGGCCATGCCGAGCGGGTGGAAGCGCTCTTCCGGGAGGCGGGATCGGCAGCGGGAGCTCGGCGGGTCCTGGTGGATCGCCTGCGGCGCGGCGAGGAGATCTCCGGCTTCGGCCATCCCCTCTACCCCGGCGGCGATCCTCGCGGCGCCGCCCTCTTGGAGATCGCCGCCGAGGCCGCCCCCGACTCCCCCGCCGTCGAGTGCGCCCTGGCCCTCGCCGAAGCCGGCCGCGAGCTGATCCGCGAGCACCCGACGATTGACCTCGGCCTCGTGGCCCTGGCACGCGCTCTCGATCTCCCACAACACACGCCGCTCGCCCTCTTCGCCCTAGGCCGGACCATCGGCTGGATCGGCCATGCGATCGAGCAGTACGCGCTCGGGAAGCTCATCCGGCCGCGAGCGGCATACGTGGGAGAGATGCCGGTTCGGTGACCGAGAATAATAGGTCTTCTCCCTCTTCTCCCGGTCGGGGGGAGGGCGATGGGAGAAGAGGGCCGGGGTGATGAGGGGTCTTGGATGACAATCGTCACGCTTCAGTCGTGACGCTCATGACTTCCGGGCCTGCCTCTCCAGAGGCGATACTCTCCTCGTTGATCCACATCCCCAAAGGAAAGAGAACGCCCATGATTCGAACCAAGATCCTCCCCACCCTGCTTCTGGCCCTGTTGATGACCGGAAGCTTGGCGGCAGAGGCTGCCAAACCCATCGCCATCACCCATGTCCGCATCTTCGACGGCTCCAAGACGATTCCCGACGGTACTGTCGTGATCGAAGGCCGGACGATCCGAGCCGTGGGCCCGAAGGTCGCCGTGCCCGCCGGTGCCGAGGTGATCGACGGCTCGGGAGACACGCTGTTGCCCGGTCTCATCGACGGTCACACCCACACCTGGGGCGAAGCCCTGACGCGCGCCGCCATCTTCGGCGTCACCACCGAGCTGGACATGTTCACCAGCCCGGACTTCGCCCGCGCCCAGCGCGAAGAGCAGGCGAAGACCGGCGCTCCCGGCCGGGCGGACCTGCTCAGCGCCGGCTATCTCGCCACCGCTCCGGGCGGCCATGGCACCGAGTACGGCATGAAGATCCCCACCCTCACCAAGCCCGAGGAGGCCCAAGGCTGGGTGGACGCCCGCATCGCGGAAGGCTCGGACTACATCAAGATCATCTCCGAGAACGGCAGGCTCTATGGCCGCGAGATCCCCACGCTCGACAAGGCCACCCTCGCCGCCATCGTTCAGGCCGCCCACAAGCGGGGCAAGCTCGCGGTGGTGCACATCAGCACCGAAGAGGCGGCGGCCGAAGCGCTGGAGGCCGGTGCGGATGGCCTCGTCCACATCTTCACCGACCGCGCGCCGGAGCCGGGCTTCATCGCCCTGGCCGTGAAGCGCAAGGCCTTCGTCACGCCGACGCTGACTGTCGTGGAAGGCACCACCGGGGTCGCCAGCGGCCAGGCATTGCCGGACGATCCGCGCCTTTCGCCCTACCTGACGGCCGATGAGATCCAGAATCTTCGCCATTCGTTCCCCAAGCACGGCGAGCAGCGGTTCCAGAACGCCCTGGACGCCGTCCGCCAGCTTGCGGCGGCCGGTGTGCCCATCCTCGCGGGTACGGACGCTCCGAACCCGGGCACCGCCCATGGTCCCAGCATCCACCGCGAGCTCGAGCTGCTGGTGAAGGCCGGCCTCTCCCCTGCCGAGGCGCTGGCCGCAGCCACATCCGTCCCGGCGAAGATCTTCGGCTTGAAGGACCGGGGAGGCATCGCGCCCGGCCTGCGGGCCGATCTGGTGCTGGTCAAAGGCGATCCCACGGCGGACGTCACCGCCAGCCGCGACATCCTGAGGGTCTGGAAAATCGGCCAGGAGATCTCGCGGCCGAAGGCGACGCAGGCTGCCGCGGAGGCCGTTCCAGTCGCAGTGGTTCCCGCTACGGGCGAGATCAGCAATTTCGACGATGGCACCTTGAAGGGCTCCTTCGGCTCCGGTTGGCAGGAGTCCACGGACAAGATGGCGGGCGGAGTCTCCGTCGTACAGAAGGAAGTGGTCGCCGGCGGCGCGGCCGGCACGGCCAAGTCGCTCGCCATCTCCGGCGAGGTCAAAGCGGGCTTTGGCTTCCCCTGGTCGGGGATGATCTTCCTCCCCGGCGCAGCTCCCATGGCACCGGCGAACCTCGCGGGCTTCCAGGGAGTTTCCTTCTGGACCAAGGGAGACGGCCGTGGCTACGAGCTCATGCTCTTCGCCGCCCGGCTGGGACGGATGCCGGCCATCAAGAACTTCACCGCCGGCCCCGACTGGACGCAGATCACCGTGCCCTTCTCCGAGCTGAACCTCGACGGCAGCGACATCCTGGGCATCTTCCTGGGAGGAGGGCCGGCGCTGGGAACCTTCCGGTTTCAGGTGGACGAAGTGCGGTTGGTGCCGAAGGGCGGCGGATCGTAGAGGGCGTTCTCCTACAGCGCCGTCCGGATCGCCCACAGATCGGGGAAGAGGGGCGTGAAGAGGGTGTTCTTCAGGTACTCGAACCCGGCCGAGCCACCGGTACCGATCTTCATGCCGATCGTGCGCTGCACCATCTTCACGTGACGGTAGCGCCACTCCTGAAGCCCTTCGTCGAGGTCCACCAGCCGCTCACAGACCTCCCGGCTCTCCGGATCGGAATGGTAGATACGGACAAGGATCTGCCGCACCCGCTCGTCCTCCACCACCGGTAGAGAGGCGTCGCGGCCCAGCACGTCCGCGGGAATCTCATGGCCGTTGAGGAACAGGAAGCGCAGAAAGGAGTCGTACAGGCTCCGCTGACTCAGCCGCTCCTCCACCCGCCGGCGCTCGGGGCTGCCCTCGGGCTGCCGGTCGGCGATCCCCGAAGCGCGTGCTCCGAGAGCGACCTCGATCTCGCGGAACTGGAACGACTGGAAGCCGCTGGCGCTGTCGAGCCGGTCGCGGAACGAGAGGAACGACACCGGGGTCATCGTCTCCAGGATGTCCACCTGGGAGACTAGCGTCTTGAAGATCGTCAGGATCCGCTTGAGAGAGGCCAGCGCCTGAGGCCGGTCGCTCGCTTCGAACGCCCGGCGTAGCAGATCCACCTCATGAAGAACCTGCTTGAACCACAGCTCATAGACTTGGTGGATGACGATGAACAGCATCTCGTCATGCTCCTGGCCCCCGGACGCCGGCGTCTGGAGGTCGAGAAGCTCGTCGAGGCGGAGATAGCTGGTGTAGGTGTAAGGCAACGAGGGCTCCTTCCTTCTCTACGCAAGAAGGTATGGGAAGGAAGGAGGTCGGGTCAACCGAGAGGAGTCACGGCCTGATCGCCCTACTTGGCGTCGGGCAGCGTGTAGTCGAGCTCGTACGAGTGCTTGCCCCCTTCGGCAATGTTGATGCGCAGGGTGCCCGCGAGGCCCATCAGCTCACCGGTGCCGGAGTCGGGAACCACGGAGACCTCCAGATGCGGCTCCCCCCGCACCATCAAGCCCCGGTGTTGGAGCGCGAAAGTCCCCGTGCGTCCATTCAGATTCCCGCTCACCCGCTCGATGGCAACATAGACGCCGGAGCCTTTGACCTCCGTCGAGGCGGTGAGCATCTGCCCGCTGCCGGTGGCTTCGAGATCGCCGTGAAACTGCTTCTCGATGGACATTCTGCCGAGGGTCGCATCCTCGGAGGGGCCGGCAAGCGGCAGAGGAGTCACTTTGACGTCGAACGGTCCGGTTGCGTGTCGGGTCATGGTCGGTTCCTTTTGGGCTGGAGTTGGACTCGTGGCGCGGATCTCGGCGGAAGCGGCCGGCGCCAAGGCGAAGCTGAGGGATAGGAGGATACCGAGGCCGAGGGCGGCCCGGCTCCTTGGATCGAGCGAATTCATCGGAAGGCGGATCATGGTCGCGGTCTCCATGGCGGATTCATGACCGGCGAATGGTACCTTGGGCATCACCCAAGGCGATTGAAGAAACGCGACATGCTCCGTCCCAAGCTGGTCAAGCCCCGCGGCATCCTCCACCACGGCGTCGAGCCCGGAGTGCCGGGATACGGCCGCTACTGGCCGGCCGGCGACCTGGCACCCTTCGTCGAGCACTTCTGGACGGTCTCCTGGGACATCGCCGAGCCCGAAATGCACGAGGTGTTGCCCCACCCTTCGGTGCATCTGGTCCTCGAGAAGGGCAACTCCCGCATCGCAGGCGTCCCGACCGGAAAGTTCACCCGCCGCCTGGAGGGCAAGGGGCGGGTGCTGGGAACGAAATTCCGTCCTGGCGGTTTTCGGCCGTTCCTCGGGCGAGCGGTATCGGGCCTCACGGACCGCCTGCTACAGCTCACCGAGGTTTTCGGACCGGCCGGAGACGATCTCGAGACGCGGGCCCTCGCCTGCCCCGATCCCCGGGAAGGCTTCGAGATCGTCCAGGACTTCCTCCGCGGGCAAGACCCGGTTCCCGACCCGACCGTCGAGTTCGTCGGCCGCATCGCCGAGCGTGCCGCGACCGACCGCGACATCACCCGCGTCGATCACTTGGTGAAAGCCTTCGGCCTCGGCCCGCGCAAGCTGCAGCGCCTCTTCGACGACTACGTCGGAGTGACGCCCAAGTGGATCATCCAGCGCTACCGCCTCCACGAAGCCGCCGAGCGCATCGCCGCCGGCACCGCAACCGACGGCGCCACCCTCGCTTTGGACCTCGGCTACGCCGATCAGGCGCACTTCATTCGAGATTTCAAGAAGCTGGTGGGCAGCTCGCCGGCGGAGTATGCGAGGGCGTACCGGGCGGGAAGAGACGCTTGAAGAGGGCTCGTCACAGAATAACTGTAACAGTCTTCCTGAAACTCAGCCCCGAAGGAGGCGGCAGCATAAAGCCTGGGGCGTCAGCCCCAGGAAGGGGTACATCACAATCCAAAGCCCCGAAGGGGCGGCAGCAGTGGTTTTCCCGGCTCGCTGCTGCCGCCCTTTCAGGGCTTGGGAATGTATGGCTTCGTGGTCCTGGGGCTGACGCCCCAGGCTTTATGCTGCCGCCCCTTTCGGGGCTTTGGCAAGAAACTGGCACAGTTATTCTGTGACGAGCGCTAACATCCTTATTAGGTGCCTACTCCCGCTCCCCACCCTCCGGAGCCCGCCCGAAATCTCCCGGCATCTCCGCCGCGACGTAGGTGACGGCCACCCAGGAGGCGACGTTCTGGTCCAGGTCTTTGGGGTCGATCTTGTCCAGGGTGTCGTTCGACGTGTGGTGGTAGTCGAAGTAGGCGGTGGCGTCCTGGGCGAGGGCGATGATGGGGACGTGGGCGGCGCCGAGGGGGCCGATGTCGGAGCCTCCTCCGGATTCGTTGTTCCCCTGCTCCACTTCCAGCAAATGGGCGAGGTCGGCGATCAGGGGGAGGGCGGCTGGATCGACGTGCGAAGCGATCTTCCAGACTCTACCGGCGCCGAGGTCGGCTTCGGTCGCCATGACGTGATGAGCCAGCTCGCCCTTGTGCGCCTCGGCGTAGGCCTTGGCTCCCGAGGTGCCGAACTCCTCGTTGGCATAGAGGACGACCCGGATCGTCCGCCGAGCCTTCTGCGGCAGTTGCCCGATCAGCCGGGCAGCCTCCGTAACGATGGCCACGCCCGCGCCGTCGTCGATGGCGCCCGTTCCCAGGTCCCAGGAGTCCAGGTGAGCGGCCAGGAGGACGATCTCCTCCGGCTTCTCACGGCCCGGGATCTCCCCCACCACGCTCGCCGTCTCCACGTCCGGAAGGACGTGGGCTCCCAGCTTCAGACGGAAGGTCACCGGCTTGCCGCTCGCGAGCTCGGCGGCCAGCAGCTCGGCGTCGGGAACGGAGAGGGCCGCGGCCGGAATCTTCGCCACGCCATCCTGATAATGCATGGCGCCGGTGTGGGGCGTGCGATTGTGGTCCGTCCCGATGGAACGGATGAGCACGGCCACCGCGCCCAGCTTCGCCGCCCGGGAGGCGCCGGCGCCCCGGGCAGGCACGGCCTTGCCATAGCCCGAGCCGTCGCGGGTACGTTCCATGTGGACGTCGTAGAAGACGATCTTACCCTTGACCTGGGCGGGGTCCAGCTTGTCCACGGCGTCGAGCGAGGAAACGCCGATCACCGGCGCTTCGATCCCGCCCTCCGGCGTGCCGACGCTGCCGCCGAGCGCCGCCAGGTGGACCGGCTGCGGATATGGGGCCAGGATCTCCCCGGACTCTTCGCCGCGCACCCAATGGGGCACCGTGGCCTTTTCAGCATGGACGTTGCTGAACCCCAGATCCTTGAGCTTCTGCAGCCCCCAGACCACGGCGGCATCGTACGCCTTGGAGCCGGCGGGCCGCGGCCCCACCTCGACGGTGAGCGAGCGGACGATGTCGAGCGCCTTGGTGCCCTGGAGCGCCTGGCTCCGCAAGGTGGACGCCGTCGATCTTACTGCTGAGGGAATGGTAGGGGACGGGACCTGGGCCGCCGCGGGCGACAGACCCAGGACCAGGACGGAGAGAAGCGAGCCGGCGGCCAGCGGCCACCGAAAAGAAACGGGACCGCTCATGCTCGGGCTCCTTCTTCAGGCAGCGGCCGCAATGGGCAGCCGGTTCGTTTGCCGCAGGGTCTGCTTCCACTCCCGGAGGGACTCCTCCAGGGCGTGGTATGTCAGACCGAGACGGGTCTCCAGGGGCAGGTTCTCCTGATCGGCCGGCACCGGCCTAGGCTTGCTCCGCCGCTGCAGGGAAAGCAGGTCGTGCAGCCGCTCCTGAAGCCGGGTGTAAGCCTCGTGGAGCTGCTCCTCGTGCTGCTCGCGGAAATCGTGAACCACCCGCTGCAGCCGCTCTTTGGCGTGCTCGAACTGCACCTCGATCTTGGCCTTGAGCACCGCGGCGTCGGGAGCGCGCCGGAGGTCGCGGGCGAGCCCCACACGGGAGAGGCCCCAGATCATCCACTTGGCGGGGTCGAACTGCCAGACCTTGACGCCGTTGCGGTAGTCGAACGGAAAGCTGTGGTGGTAGTTGTGATAGCCCTCGCCGAAGGCGAGCACCGCCATGATCGGGCTGTCGCGAGCGCTGTGCTCGGTGCTGTAGGGCTGCCGGCCGACCATGTGGCAAAGGCTGTTGATGAAGAAGGTGCCGTGGTGGCTCACCACAACCCGCAGCAGGGCGCCGATGATCATGCAGCCCAGAAGGCGTCCGGTGAGCAGGCCGACGATCAGCGGGATGCCGAAGGCGACGCCCATGCCGATCCACTTGTAGTACTTGTCCTGCCAGACGACAAGCGGGTCGTCCATCAGATCGCGGACGACGCTGGGGTTCGGCTTCTCGGCCTCGAAGAAGATCCAGCCGATGTGCGCCCACCAGAAGCCTTTCTGGATGTTGTAGGGATCGCGCTCCTCGTCGACGTGCGAATGGTGCACCCGGTGATCCGCGGCCCAACTGAGGACCGAGTTCTCCAGCGCGCCCGCGCCGAAAATTACGAGGAAGAGCCGCACCGGCCAAGCCGCCTGGTAGGTCTTATGAGAAAAGAGGCGATGGTAACCGGCGGTCACCGAGAGCCCCACGAACAGCCAGATGAAGAAGCAGGTCAAGGCCTCGGGCCAGCCCAGCCCGACCTTTACGAGATACCAGGGCGTTGTGATGAGGGCGGCGAGGAAGGTGCCGACCAGGAAGATGAGGTTGAGCCAGTTGATACCGGGTCTCGGGGAGGTCGCTTCAGTCACCATAGTCTCCGTAGGAGTAGTCCCGTCCACAATCGGGCTCGCAGGCCCTGGTCTTGAAACCGTCCCGCCGGCATCGGCGGATTACTTGCGCCCGAGGAGGAGCGCTCAAGAATACCAGCGGAACGGCTTTTTGTCGCCCCTCCAGTGGATACTTGCACTGAATTCAACACTTCGAAGCCGCCTGAAATTGCCCGGACAGGGGGGCAGAGGCAATTTCAGGGACCTGGAACCTCAGGCCGCGGCCCCCAGAGTCTGGCTGACGAAGCTCTCGATGGCCGCCGCAGGGCGCGCTCCCATCTCCCTTGCCACTTCCCGGCCGCCCCGGAAGATGGCCATGGTGGGGATGGACTGGATGCGATGGGCCGAGCCGACGGCCGGGTCGACGTCGGTGTTGACCTTCACCACCAGCAGGCGGCCGGCGTTGCGCTCCGCCACCTTGGCGATCTCCGGCGCCACCGAGCGGCACGGGCCACACCAGGGCGCCCAGAAATCGACGAGCACAGGCAGGCTCGACTCGGACAACACTCCGGCCAGCTCGCTCCCCCTGTCCACTGCGACCGGCTCGGATGGCGGCGGCAGCGTAGTGCCGCAGGAGCCGCAACGGGCCTGCTCGTTCAGACGGGAGTATTGAATCCGGTTCTTCTTGCCGCACGAGGGGCAGGTTCGAATCATTCCTTCAGCCATGGGAAGTCCCTCCTCTCGTTGGCAGAGAACAGTGGAAGGCTGCCGGCGGATTCCTGAACCTTTTAGGACACCGCCTTGGCAATGGCGAACGCCGCCGCGGCCGCGATACCGCCGATCGCCACCGTCTGGAAGGCACCGCGCACGGGATGGGCGCCCGTGAGGCGGCCCTTGACGTAGCCAAACACCATCAGCGCCAGAAGAGTCAGCGCGATCGAAACCAGCAGCGCCGAGGAGGCCCTGTGCACGAAGAAGTAGGGCGCCAGCGGAATGGACCCGCCCGCGATGTAGGAGAGGCCGATGGTCATTGCGCTGGTGAGAGCCCGTTTTGGGTTCGGCTCCTCCAGGCCCAGCTCGAAGCGCATCATGAAGTCCGCCCAAGCCTTCGGCCTGCGGCTCATGGCCTCGACGATCTGGTTCGCTTCGGGCTCGTCGAGGCCGTAGGCGAGAAAGATCTCCTTGACCTCCTCCTTCTCGGCGTCCGGCTGCTCGACAATCTCCTGATCCTCGCGCCGCCGCTCCTTCGCATAGTGCTCGGCGTCGCTGCGCGCCGCGAGGTAGCCGCCGAGCCCCATGGCGATGGCGCCCGCCGCGATCTCGGCGAGGCCCGCCGTCACCACGATGTTGGAGGACGCCACCGCCCCGGACAGCCCCGCGGCAAGGGCGAAAGGGACCGTCAGACCGTCGGACATGCCGATCACGACGTCGCGAACCTTCTCGCCTGCCCTGAAGTGCCGTTCGACGTGCGGCGTGGTGGGCATCGGAATCCCTCCCGACCGCCTCAGAGGTGCAGCAGGATGAGCGCGATCAATGCGGGGATGGCCTGGATGGACAGGATCTTCTTGTTGACCGTGACCGCCCCGTAGATTCCGGCGATGATCACGCAGGCGAGAAAGAAGAGCTTGACGTGGAAGCCGCCGTATCCTCCGAGGAGCAGGCCCCAGATCAGGCCCGCGGCCAGAAAGCCGTTGTACAGCCCCTGGTTTGCGGCGAGCGACGCCGAGGCGGCCGCGAACTCGGGGGTCAGCCCGAAGGTCTTGCGGCCATACGGCTTGTTCCAGAGGAACATTTCGAGCACCAGGAAATAGAGATGCAGAGCAGCCACCAAGCCCACGGCGACGTTCGCGACGGTTCCCATCGGTTTACCCCCTATTCCGGTTCGATTAGCCTGCCTGTGTAGTCTATGGCAACACCGGTGTGCAAGGCGCTACCGGCGGGCGAGTAGGTCGCTCACAGGAATCCAGCGCAAAGGAATGTCCTCCATTTGCGCCGAAGCGCTGAGATGGGCAGGACACACCCGGTCCTGGGGGATGCTCACCAGGAGAAAGCTAATCCTCATACACGCTTCAAAATACAACTGGGAGCAGATGATCCCTTGGGAGCGAAAAATGGTCCGCCGCCAATTGCCCCCACCCAACAAGGCATCGCGGATTCCCAGGAGGTTCAGGAACCCATATCGGGTCTTGACCATCGTAGCCGCATAATAAGCCAGCCGGTTCCTTTGGTCAGGCGTTGCATTCTTCAGCCGGCGGACTTTGAGTTCATAGCTCCCATCCATGTAATCCCAGTACTCGCGAGCCCTCACTCCTGTAGACATCGCCTCACAGATTTCGACGCCGCCCCCTGAAACGATGGCATGATGCCAGCAGGAATGCTCCGGCGAGAACATCTCTTCCTGATATTGTTGTATCTTTCGGGAGATCCAGACGGGCTGCTTCTTGCAAACCAGGAGGAGGTCCCCAGGCTCAAGTAGGTTCGGGTCGATGATTCGGCCGTGGCTGCGTACCGTCTTGGGGATGCCACGATCAAAGGTGAATTCCGAAGTTCTTACATTGACATCCTCATGATTGAGATTCTCGCTCAACGCGCCCCTCCAGACGCACGTTCACGGCTTGGCGGCCATGGTCTTCAGAAATGTCAAAGCTCACTCGCTCGCCGGATGCCAGCGCTCGAAAACCGCTGCCAACGATCGAAGAGTTGTGCACAAAGACTTCATCGCTCCCGATCTCAATGAAGCCGTAGCCCTTGGAGGCGTTGAACCACTTCACCTTGCCCGTCATCGCCATGGTATCCTCCTTACCTAACGTGGCATCAAGATCTGCTTGATCAGCCGACCTTCCGAGTCGGCAATGGCAAGCGTGTTACTCCGCTCCGCTTCCGCAAAGGCGACGGTTACCAGACTGAGCCCCGTCCTCACGAGATCGGTCATCGAGCGACCGGATCGCTCGGCCAAAACCCGAAGCTCCTCGTGCAGTCCCTCCGGCAGGTTGACGTTCAGTCGTCTGACTCCAGTGACATTCTCCTGCATACTCGGTCCTCCCAAGCGTTCTCCTACTCACCAGAGGTGTATCCTATACACATGGCGTGCAGTCGTCAAGCGACTTGGAGCCTCAACAAGGGGGAAAGACCTTGTCGCCGTCACGTCGCTCTTCGATGTGGGGTTTTTCTTCTGATAGGGTGCCCGGGCCATGAAGATCTGGATCGACGCCGACGCTGCACCCCAGGATGTGAAGGAGATCGTCTTCCGGTCCGCCAAGCGGCTGCAGGTTGAGGCCGTGCTCGTCGCCAACTCGTGGCTCACCGCTCCACCGGGCAATCCTTTCGTCTCCGCCGTGCGGGTCGCGGGCGGCCCGGACATCGCCGACCGCCACATCGCCGAACATGCCAAGCCCGGGGACGTCGCCATCACCGCCGACATCCCTCTCGCCGCCCGCTTGGTGGAGAATCAAGTGGCCGTGATCGACGTGCGGGGCGAGGAGTACACCGAGGACAACGTCTCGGACCGCTTGGCCGTGCGCGACCTCATGGACGGCCTGCGGGGAGCGGGCCTGCTCGAAACCGGCGGGCCTCGGCCCTACGGCCCCAAGGACAGACAGACCTTCGCGGCTACCCTGGACCGGGTGCTCACCCGGGCGCTGCGGCGCCGGCCCCCGCAGTAGACGGGTCCCTCAGAGCACGCGTTTTCCCTGAATCAGCCGCACGATCAACACGATCGCGGCGACCAGAAGCAGAAGATGAATCAGCGCGCCTGCGACGTGGAAGACCAGGAATCCGAGAACCCACAGGATGAACAGAAGTACGATGAGCCCCAAAAGCATCGGCGTCTCCTTCCAAAGAGTGCTACCGCGTGCGCTTGCCGTCCGTTGCGTCCATCCTAGCCGATCTGGACGGCAAGCGGCTTCCCTCTCTGAGAGCTACTTCTTGCTTCGCGTGCAGCTCTCGTGGTCGGTGAAGACCCACTTGCCCTCGACCTGTATCTCACCCGAATGCTCGAGCCCCGCCTCGCCCTTCTTGATGAAGGTATCGCGCCCGGTTCATTTCAGGCATCGCCCTTCTCCGGAGGCAGGATGGCCTGCACCCGGCCCACCTCGCCGCTCGCCAGCCGGACTTTGATTCCTCGCGGGTGATTGGGGGAGGGAGTCAGGATGTCGCGCACCACGCCGCGCGTCCGCTTGCCTGTTCGCTGGTCCTGCTTGAGGACCACCTCGACGAGGAGCCCGGGATGAATGTCCTGCCTGCGTCTACCGTCCATGCAGCCCATCCTACGCCATGCCTGTGGAGCTGTTAGGATTCCGGCCAATCGTACCGCCAAAGGAGAGAAACCGATGCCCAGCCGCTGTGCCCTGCTGCGCTTCACGTTGACCGCCATCCTCCTGGCCGCAGCTTCCACGGTGTGGGCCGTCGAGACGCGCCCCATCGAGTTGGCGGTCGACGCGACGGACGCGCCGCGGGGGATCTTCCACTCCCGCCTCACGATTCCTGCCGCGCCCGGGCCGCTCATCCTCGCCTACCCGAAGTGGGTGCAGGGCGAGCACGCGCCGAGCGGACCCATTCAGCAGGTGGCCGGATTCACGGTCTCGGCGGGCGGCAAGACCCTCCCGTGGCGCCGCGATCCGCTGGACATGTTTCTCGTCAAGGTCGAAGTGCCCGCCGGCTCGACCGGCGTCGAGGTGACGCTCGACTACCTCTCTCCCACCGAGAGCTTCGGCAACGGCTACGGGGAGACGCCGAACGCCACACCGCATTTGGCGATCGTCGATTGGCACGACCTCCTGGTGGTTCCCTTGGGACCGAACGCCGCGGACGTCCCGGTGAAGGCCACCCTCCGGCTGCCGGCTGGCTGGCAGCTCGATACGGCGCTCACGATCGCCGACACCCAAGGCGGAACGGTTAACTTCGCACCCGCGAGCCTCTACATTCTTATCGACTCGCCGGTGCTCGCCGGCGAGATCTTCCGCACCCTCGAAATCGGCCCGCCCGAGGCGCCCACCCGCATCAGCATCGCCGCCGACCAGCGCTCCGCGCTCGACATCCCCGAGGCACGGATCGCAGCCTACCGGCGGGTGCCGGCAGAGGCCGAAGCACTCTTCGGAGCTCACCACTACCGCTCCTACCGCTGGCTCCTCGCCCTCAGCGACACGCTCGACCAGAACGGCCTCGAGCATCACGAGTCGAGCGACGACCGGGTGCACCTCGGAATGTTCACGGACGAATCCCTCCTCCTGCGCTGGGGCACGCTGCTGCCGCACGAGTACGTGCACTCGTGGAACGGTAAATATCGCCGGCCCTCGGGGCTCGCCGTTAAGGATTCGCAGGAGGCGCTGCGCACCGATCTGCTGTGGGTCTACGAGGGATTGACCCGCTACCTCGGCGATTTCCTGCTCACCACGCGCAGCGGCATCCGCACCGTGGAGCAGAGCCGCGAGTACGCCGCCTGGGTCGCGGCCAACGCAGATCACAACCGTCCCGGCCGGCGTTGGCGTCCGCTCGCCGACACGGCCGTGGCCGCGCAGGTCCTCTCCGGAGCGCCGCAGCCTTGGACGGCCTATCGCCGGGCGCTCGACTACTATGACGAATCATTGCTGATCTGGCTGGAGGCCGACACGATCCTGCGCGAAAAAACCGGCGGAACGAGATCGCTCGACGACTTCTGCCACGCCTTCCACGGCCCTCCCTCCACTGCGCCGGCCGTCGTGCCCTACACGGACGACGATATCTACGACACTCTCAATCGGATCGTGCCTTATGACTGGCGCGGCTTCTTCGCGCAACGCGTCTACGCCGTGCAACTGCGGGCTCCCCTCGGCGGCCTCGAAGCCGCCGGCTGGAAGCTCGTCTACACCGATCAGTCGAACGAGTTTCAGAAAGCCAGGGCCCAAAGCACCAAGCTGGTCGACGCGAGCTTCACCCTGGGGCTCTGGATCAAAGAGGACGGCACGATCGACGACATCGTCGTCGGCTCCCCCGCCTGGGACGCCGGCCTCGGACCCGGAATGAAGCTCGTCGCCGTCGACGGCCGCAAATGGGCAACCCAGGTCCTCCCCGAAGAGATCAAGGCGGCAAAGACCTCAACCAAGCCGATCGAGATCACCGCCGAGCACGGGGACGTGATGGGGACCTTCCGGGTCGACTACCACGAGGGAGAGAAATTTCCGCATTTGGAGCGGATCGGTTCGCGGCCGGATGTGTTGTCGGCGATTCTGGGGGGGCGGACGTGGTAGCGGCGGATTAGCGTAGGCGCCTAGCGGGGCACCCCGAAGGTCTACCGGTCATAGTGTCCACCAATCGCCATCACGTAGATGGCATCTTCATCGAAGCGGTAGACGAGCCGGCCCTTGATGGAGAGTCGGCGCGACCAGAGTCCGCTCATAGCGTACTTGAGCGGTTCGGGTTTGCCGGTCCCGGTGGCAGGATCGCCCCGCTGCATCTCCTTGAGCTGGCGGCAGAGGACCCTATGCAGCGCGGAATCGCTCCTGCGCAGTTCCTCATAGCGTTCCCAGGTATCGCCTTCAAGCACGATCGAGCGCATCAAGATCCTCTAGGGAGAGCCGATGGCCCGTGCCCTCCCTGTGAGTCTTCAGCGAACGCTCGATCTGCTCCATGAGCGACTTGTTCTGGAGGATGTACAGCGTCTCTTGCTCCCGCTCCCAGTCCTCGGCGCTGACGATGACGAAATCCTGCCCTCCACGCCGCTTGACGCGCAGAGGGACGTGGTCTTCCACCACCTCCTCGACCTGTTCCCGCAAGTGGCTGCGGAACTCATGAACCGATATCTCTCGCATGACCCTAAGCGTACCAGAACTTGGTACAACTGTGGCGGGCCGGATGCCGCCCAAGGGAACTGGCCCCTGTCGCTACTTCGGGGCTGTGATCCTGTATGCTCAAAGCAGTAACGCGGAGCACTGAGATAGCTCTAACCACGGAGTAAGACCCAACGGAGCTGACAATTCATGGAGCCTGTAAGAGAGGGCATATTTACCAAAATCGGCGTCCTAATCACCGCGGTCGGCGTCCTGATCGCCGCAGTTGCCTTGGTCGCCAACTGGTCAAGCCATGCCCGCATCACGGTTCCGTCCCCGGCGCCTCTGGCCGCGCCTGAGCCATCGCCGGTGCCGACCCCGGTAACCCACCAGCTCAATCCTCCACGAAACGGTGGACCCATCGAGCCGCCATCGGCTCCCGTCCCGGACCACCCCGCTCCCCCTCTTGTCGAGACCACCCCGCACGATGGCAATCCGGAGAGGGAGCCGACCGGGAACGCTGCTCCCGAGACTCTCCAAGAGCGGGTCGACAATCACGTTCTTGACCTCAAACGGTGCACCCTCTCGGGAACATCCCTCGAATGCGAGATCTTGATCACCAATCAAGGAGAGGATCGTACTCTGTATCTCTCTCCCTCCAACTCCCGATTGATCGATGAAGAGGGGACCGAATACAGTGCTAGCTCGTTGACTCTCGGTGGAGGCGGGTCCCATGTTCGCATGATGGTCTTTGGAAACAATAAACCACCTGCAGCTTCAAGACTTGCCACTGGCATATCCGTTAAGGCAGTCCTGAGCTTCGAAGGTATACCGTCTGGTACCAAACGCGCAGCCTTGATCGAGATCCAAGAAACGAGGGGCGGGTTTTACGGCGGGAGAGGACTGAAAGCCCAATTCCGCAACGTCCCTCTGACACGCCCCTAACAACACCCGCCGCAGGGGCTTGCGCCCCCACGGGGCAGGACGTGGTGGGGGTTAGCGCAGCCACCCCGAGTAGGGCTTGAGTAGCGGCGCCTGATGACGACGGCTTATTTCCCAGGCGGTCGCCCAGGCCGGGCTCCATTCGGCTTTGGGGAGACCGCATTGGCAGCAGACTTGTCCAGTTGGGCTTCCCCTTCCACCTTGTAACCGTCGATTTCGGCTTGCTTCACGACCTTCCACGGCGCCTGCTCCAGAGTCTCCCAAGGGATTCGCCAGCGGCCTTCACTTCCCTCCCAGGCGGCGAGGTACATCGCGTCCCGGCCTGCCGCCATCGTGAACTTGCCCTCGACCTTCAACTGGAGTGGCAGGCGCTCGAGGACGACTCGCTCAGGATCGTACCGGTCCAGCGCCGACCCGCCCTCTTTCGTCCGCACCAGGAAATAGAAGCGGCCATCTCGCCCCTCGGTCAGGCTCAGAATGACGGGAACCCCGGTAAACGGGTGATAGGTGGCCGTCTCCTTGCGAGCGTCTCGAGTCGCCTCGGTGGGGTTTTCGCCGGCGCCATGAAGCTTGATCTCAATGCCCTTGCTCTCCTGCTTCTTCTCGACCCTGCCACCATCCACGGTGATGTCGAGAAGAAGCCGTCCGCTCGGGCTGAGCCGCTGGACATGGTAGGAGTACTGGTGAGCCACCCACAGCTTTCCCTCGCGGTCGTCTTTCAAGAACACCGCGTCCTCGGCGATGGCCTCGTTCATCCCGCCCGTTTTCAGCAGATTGGCAACGTCCTGGGTTTTAGGCCTTGTCAGAGGGTCCCAACGGTCGCTGCCAAGTTTGAGCAGCCAGGGAACGTCCATCGTCTTTGGAAGATCGCGGATACGGTCCAGGGGGCGTGGAATCACCGCCACGACAGGCGCATCCCTTTGAAACGCGACTCCCCAGGGATTCCATTTGAGAGCCGGAAGAGGCTTCTCCTTTTCATCGATAAACAGCCGGACGGAAAAGTCGGCGTACACCAGCCACTGGTCGCCGGCGGAATTCAAGACCGCACCATGAACGAGCCCGGTGTTTCCTTGCAGCGACTGAAGCCGGACGGGCTTCCCAAAGCCGGCTTTGCCCAAAGGATGGACCTCGAGAGTGTCTCCTTGAAAGAAAAAGACATTCCCGGCGCGGTCGGCCTGGACGAACTGAGGGCCATTCCATATGGGGGTCGATTCCTCGACGGGGATTCGCTCCGGCTCCACCGACCCAGCAAGCCCGGGACTTGCCGCTAGTAACAACGCGCTGATCGTCAGGGGACTGATGAGCCTATACTTCATAACACTCAACCTAGTTACACCACTCAATATAGCCCTGATATTCGCCGGTGGGACTAAAAAAATCGCAGATCGTACACCCATCGTTATAGGTGTGGCATCTAGAGTAGGCGCCTGCTGCAGAGGGCAGGAGAACTGCAGCCAGAATGGCGAACAGCAAAAAACCGAACCGACCCCACCTTAATGGCGTTCTCATATATCCTCCTTGAGCTTAGTTGATTCTACTCCGGCGCCCTGAAGTGGTCAAGCCCGCCTGCCGGTCAGGCCGGTCAGGACAGGGTCTCCGAACGAGAGACACCTTGAGCCACCATCCGCAATTGGTGCCACTCTTCTCCGGGTAGTCCCGCCGTGGCCATTGGGGGCTGTGGGAGCGGACCGTCCAGGAGAATTCGCCATGTCGCGCAAATTCCGCTGTCTCGCCGCCGCTTTCGCCTTGGCCTTGTTGTCGGCCGGCGTCGCTCAGGCCCCGGCCCCCATGAACTGGGCATGAGGGCTGGAGAACAACAACACCCGCCGGGGGGCTTGCGCCCCCACGGCGGTCAGGCTACACTTCGGCTGCTTCTACTTCGTATCCACCGGAGTGACAGTCACCGGGGTCGGTTGTGCGACCGGCCCCGGCGTTGCCTTCTTCTGCGGCTTGCGACGCGGCTTCAGACCGAACTCGGTCAACTTCTCACCCTTCAGACCATACTGCGTCCGAATGCCGTTGCGCAGGCGCGTGGCAAGGTCGCGTCCTTCCTTCATGAACGCTTCCAAATCCCTCGTTGACTGCTGAACCTGGGCCTTGAAGGCTTCCTGGCGGAGCTTGGTGGACCTCGCACCGTCCAGCACCACCGTGAGCCGCGAGCTATGCGGCTCAAGATAGGCCAGATCCGCCTTGTTGACGTCGACGGTGGTGGCCAATTGGCCCCAGTCCGTCGTCTCTTCGGGAAAAGTTGCTTTTGGCATGACTCCATTCTCCTTCCTGTCGTTGAAACCCGTTTAACTGATCATCACCGCGAGGCCGAGCTGCGCCTCGTTGAGAGGGTGACGATTCTTCCTCGCGCTCCCCAGAGTCACCAGGACCCTCAATCCCCGCAGGCGCACGCTCGCCTGCACCTTGAGACTCGAGGCGAGCGACGACACATAGGAGGAATACAGCATGGCCGCCACCGCGTCGGGGAACTTCTTCTCCCGGTGCAATGTGGCAGTGCCGTCGAGGAGCTGCCAGGCCGGGGCCGCTGCGAGCATCTCCTGAACCCGCTCGGGCTTCAGCTTGGCCTTGACGCTTCCAGACTGGATGGCTGCGTGGTCGGCAGAAGTTTCGACGGTCAGGCTCTGAACGGTGTTCGTCGTACTCATTTGAACCTCCTTGGTTCAAGAATCCGGCGCCTTCATGACGCCGGAAGATCGATCCAGCAAACTGCCTTGACAGCGGCATTGTACGGATGGAGATGAGAATGTCAATACGGAGATGAAATCAATATATCGATCCCAATTCTGTCGCCGGAGCGAGCGATTAAAATGTAGATCTCAGCTATGCGGGAAAGGTCGCAATGCAGACCTCGAAGCGGTAACGCCGATGGGGGGAATTTAGAAGCATGGGGAGGGTATCGTAGGGACCGGGAGACTCCGTTGAGAGCGAGAGTGCCGGACGACACTCCGTGCTGCGCGTCCGGGCCGTGGCCCTTGACGGCGCCCAGCCTGCGGACGGCCAAGCCATGAAGGTTCGGCCCGCTCCGTGGCGAGAGAGAGCCCACCATGCCCCAGCCCACCTTTCGACGCTACCTCATCGTTGGATTTCTAGCCGCCGCCCTCACCTTGGCCGGCGCCCCTCCAGTGAACGCCCGCGATCTCGGCACCGCGGGTCACGCTTGGATCTGGCTCCAGGATGTCTGGACACAGGGCGTCTCCGTCCTCTTGGATTGGCATGGCAGCAAAGCGCCAAGCCCTGGAAGGGCGTCGGGCTTGATCCCCATCATTGGGAAGGAGGGGTTGGGTTTGGACCCAAATGGCTCAACTCGGACGAACTCTGTGAGCCTAGTTGGTGGAACCTGTAGCGACCTGGGAGACTGCATCAATCCTAATGGGTAGGAGCGCGACCGAACCTCTCTCCTTTCCTTTTTACTCTTTCCAGGTCTATAATCAAGCGCTGAATCCAAGTACACTTGGTGGGAGGGGAGATGAGCGATCACAAGACCCCGGATAGGGAGGGCAACGACCTTGAGAAGTTGTTGTCGTCGAAGGAGGGAGTTCGCCATCTCCTCCGGGGTTGCGACGCCTGCCATGCGGTCGGCCGACAGGACCTGATCTCTCTGAAGCTAGCCGCTAAAGGTGGGGCTTCAGGGCAGCCGAGCGCGGCTTACGATACTGCTCTGGATCGAGCTATCGAGACAGCCCGCCGAGCATCGGCTCTGCCTCGGGCCGAACAGGACCGATTCCAGAAGGCGACCGCCCTGCTCCGGTCGGGAGAAGGCGTGCTCGCCATTGCGCAGACTGGCAAGATGTCTGTCGAAGGACTGGGCGTCTACGAGGCGCTCCTCGCTCGTAGTTGGGCGATCCGCTACGACAATCCCCGCGAGATGTGCCACCTCGCAAAAGTAGCCGTCGAGGTGGCGGATAGGTTCAAGCCGAAGATCTATGGTTCCGAGAAGGTGGCAGACCTAAGGGCTCGGGCATGGGGCGAGTTGGCAAATGCCTACAGAGTGGCGAACAGGTTGCGCGAAGCAGAAATGGCCTTCGGCAACGCCTTCGATTTTTTCCGGCAAGGCACGGAGAGTCGTGAACTGAAATTGCGTTTGCTGGATCTTGAAGCCTCTCTCTTAGGCACTTTACGGCAGTTCCCTCTTGCACTGCAGAGACTTACAGTCCTCGCTGACATGCACCGAGCCGACGGTGAGCCTCACCTCGCCGGCCGTGCCCTTGTGACTAAGGCTCTCTATACATTCTATCGTGGAGATACCGAAGGGGCATGCCAGACGATCGAGGAAGGACTTGCTTTGATTGACCCCGACCGCGATCCCTCGCTCGCGCTGGTCGCGGCCTTCGACCAACTCCTGTTCCTCGTCGATGGGGGCCGATTCAAGGAAGCAAAAAAAGCGCTTTTTAAGAATAGGCCCAGCTTCACAGATCAGGGCCGGATTGCGAAGCTCAAACTGCGTGGAATCGAGGGGCGCATCAGCTATGGCTTGGGGGAGTTCCAGAGTGCCGAGGTCGCTATCCGCGAGACAAAGGAAGGGTTGGCCAATGCCGAAATGGGATTTGCTTCCGCCCTGGTTGGGCTGGACCTGGCTATGATCCTTCTAAGGCAAGGGCGGCAGGAGGAGGCTATCCGTGAGGTGCTCGACTCGGCGGCGATGTTCCGCGCTTTAAGCGTCCACCGGGAACTCTTCGGCACGGCAGCCCTGCTCGAAGAAGCTTTCCGGGCGAAGACTCTAGACTTGGCTCTCCTGGAGGCCACGGCGCAATATCTGCGAAAGAAAATGATGGAATTTGGGCTGGGATAGCACTCTGTACCCGGCATCCCAGCCTCCTACGGGCGCCACCCTTCCTATTCAAATTCACTTGTCGTCCCCAACGTAGAGACGCCCGCGGGGAACCCCGCGGGGCGTCTCCGAGGCGGCGAAATCCTCCAAGACGCCGACGACCCTCCCCGGGTAGACCTACCTTCCGGTCTGCCTCATTCCAGGCCGGATCGAATCGGCCGCATCGCAACCGGCGCACCTCCTCCCTTCCCTCTCCTGCCGCTTACGGATTCATTTCAACTGGCACCGTTTTTCCCGATCCGGAGACGCCCCGCGGGGTTCCCCGCGGGCGTCTCTACCTTGGGGGGCGGCCGGCGGAGGAATTTGGAACGTTGGCGTCTTTCGAACCGCCAAGAAACGAATCGTACAGATTGAATTGCCCCTGTCCCCAATGCCGGCAGAAGAATTTGGAACGTCGACGCCTTCCGAACCGACGAGAAACGATCGCACAGATTGGTCACCGGTCTCTAGTGCCGGCGAAAAAAATTGAACGATCACGCCTTTGCGGGCCAGTGAAAACCGATCGCATGAATCAGACCGTATCCCGGTCGTTCCACGGTCCGCTATCTGCCACCGTTGCCGGCTTTCGGCCCGCTCTCCATCGCCCTCTCTTCCATGATCTCGCGGACCGCTCGCTTGACGTCGTGGAACAGCTCGGCAGGATCCACCTGCGCTTTCGCCTTGGCGGGCTGGGGCCGGAGATCCTCGAGCATCGCGCGGATCTTGCGGGCTGCATCGCTCTCCGGCGCGGGCACCGGCCGGCCGGGGTAGGCGATGGCGAAGAGCTCCTCATATTCGAGACCAAGCGCGCGGGCGACTCCCAGCACGGTCTCCAGCTTGGCCTCGATCTGACCATTGAGGAGCCGGCTCACCGTGCCGTGCTGGAGCTCCAGCCGGCGTTCGACCTCCCGGTTGGAAACGGCAAGCATTCGCATCAGCGTCTGGAGCACGTCGAGCACACGCCGAACCTCGTCCTTTTCCTGGCTCATGGAGGAAGTTTACACTGGTTCGCTGAGCGATGCAATGGAGATGTGACCATGCCATCTTGACTGTAGCGTCTCCATGCGTGTACAACTTCTCCTGAAGGAGCGCAGTGACGGGACCGCGAAACTTTTGCCGGATAGCGGCAACGTTCCGGCAGCGAGAGGAGACCTCTGATGAGCGATGAAGCGCAGTCGAACAGCGCCTTTTCCAAGGAGTACCGGGCGATCTTGCGAGCGCGGGACGAGCCGGACACTCCGTGGGCCGGCGACGCCCTGAAGCCCGTGGTGATCCTGAGCACCCAAGGCGGGTTCGGTTTGTTCCGGCCCTGGCAGAATCCTGAGGCGGGTGATGTGCCGCTGGCGGTGTTCGCCGATCTCGCGGATGCCCGGCTGGCGGCTGTGGCGCATTCGGTGATCCGGCGGACCCGACACTACAAGCTTCGCGAGCCGGCGACTCCGCTCGCGGCGAATGGGTATGCCGTGTTCCGCGACGGAGACGCCCATGGATGGCTCCAAGCCTTCGATCCCGAATGGATCGAGGCCATGAACGTGCTCATTTGGATCGCTCAATATGCGGAGGGGCTCGCCGTGATGCTCGATCTGGCAGGCCCCACGATTCAGGGTGAGCTCGGGGAGATCCTCGGCCGCAGCTTCGCGGCCCTGTTCCACCCCGGCGTGCTGGGAGACGTGGTGGACGAGGTGACGCGGCCCGAGCCCGTCCGACCCGTGCCTCCGGGCGACGAGGGAGATCACGACTCCTAACGAGAACTCGGCGATCCCGGGCGGGGATCGTCTCCAAACCAGCAGGGGCGCCCCTCTCCCGAGAAGGGGGAAGGCTCTCCCCAGTAGGGCAAGCTCGCGCCCCAGAGGGGCAAGCCCGCGGGCGAGTAGGGGGAGACCTTCCCCAACTCGGGGGAGACCCTGCCCCACTTGGGCGAGAGCTGGACCTGCTCGGGGGAGGCTTTCCCCTATTGGGGGAAGGTTTTCCCCGATTCGGGGTAGGTTGTGAGATGAAGGCTACGTCTTCTTCTGAATCTCCTGCTTTCTCGGCCGTCAGAGCCGCGACCTTTGCGCCGGACGGCCTGAAGAATTCCGGGACTGAGCGCTTTCCGAGGAGATTCTGTCAGCGCTCGCGAACGCTCTCGGGGCCGAGCAGCCCTTCGATCGAGGAGCGAAGCGCGGGGTTGAGCTGGATCTTGAAGCGCTCTTCCATCGCGATACGCACCACGCGATCAGCAAACTGCATTTCGAGCGTCACCGGCACGTCGCCCGGGTGCTCGGTGAGGAGATCGCGAAGCTTGAGCATCTTGCTCTGAGGCAGCGCGGCATCGAGTGCCAGGTCGACTCCGGCGAGCCGGCGCGAGGTGTCGAGGGGGACGATCTCCTCGACGGTGATCTCGACCTCGCCGCCGCGCTCCCGCGCTTGGCCCTTGACCAGGATCACCGCCTCGTCGGTGATCAGGTGGCCGAATTGCTGGAGCTGGTTGGCGAAGAGGGTCACCGCCAGGCTCCCCTCCAGATCCTCCAGCACGAAACGGCCCATAAAGCGACCGGCGTTGGCGCCGCTCTTGATCTTCACCCGGTTGAAGCCGGCCACCATGCCACCCAGGGTGACGGTGCCTTCGGGGAGGTTGTCGATGATCTCACGCAGAGCGGCCGTGGTGTGGCTGATCTGGCGCTCCAAAGCCGCCTGGTGCTCGGAGAGGGGATTGCCGGTGAGGAAGAGGCCCAGGGCCTCCTTCTCGTAGCGCAACCGCTCCCGCTCGGGCCACGGGCGCACGGAGAGATCCGGCGTAGGCTCGTTGGACTGGGCGCCGCCGAGCATGCCGAAGAGGCTCGACTGCCCTTCCTCGCGCTCGCGGCGGCGGCGCTGGGCATAGTCCAACAGGCCGTCGAGCGAGTGCCAGAGCGGAGTGCGGGGGACGCCCAGGTCATCGAAGCCGCCGGCCTTCACGAGGCATTCGAAAACCTTGCGGTTGACCAGGCGCAGATCGACCTCGGTGGCGAGATGCGCCAGGCTGCGGAACTTCCCCACTTTCTGGCGCGCCGCCAACACAGACTCGATGGCGCTCTCCCCCACTCCCTTGATGGCGCCCATGCCGTAGCGGATCTTGGTCCCCACGACAGTGAACATGTAGCTGCTCTCGTTGACGTCCGGGGGCAGCATCTCAATGCCCATGTTGCGGCACTCGGCGATGTATTTGGCGATCGAATCCGAGGAGGAGAGCTCGGAGTTGAGCATGGCGGCCATGAAGGCCACCGGATAGTGCGCCTTGAGATAGGCCGTCTTATAGGCGAGGTTGGCGTAGGCGACGCTGTGGCTCTTGTTGAAGCCATAGCCGGCGAAGGGCTCGATCTTGTCCCAGAGCTCCGAAGCCTTCTGGGGCGCCATGCCGCGGGCGGCCGCGCCGTCGACGAACTTCGCCTTCATCTTGGCCATGACGTCGGCCTTCTTCTTGCCCATGGCCTTGCGCAGCGTGTCCGCCTCGGCCATGGTGAAGCCCGCGACCTCCACACCGATCAGCATCACCTGCTCCTGATAAACGATGATGCCGTAGGTCTCCTCCAGGATCGGCTGCATCTCGGGAGCGAGATAGGTGAACTTCTTGCCCTGCTTGCGCTGGATGTACTCGTCCACCAGGGTCATGGCGCCCGGCCGGTAGAGGGCGTTCAAGGCCGCCAGCTCGTCGAAGCGCGACGGCTTGAACCGCCGCAGCAGGTCGGTCATGCCGCGCGATTCAAACTGGAAGATGCCGCTGGTGCGACCCTCAGAGAAGATGCGGAAGGTCGCGGGGTCGTCGAGCGGAATCTCGTCCAGGTCGAGGTCGGTCCCCAGATGGCGGACGATCTTCACGGCGTCGTCGAGCACGGTCAGGGTGCGCAGGCCCAGGAAGTCCATCTTCAGGAGCCCGAGGCTCTCGATGACGTTCATGTCCCACTGGGTCATGATCTGCTCTTCGTCGCCCTTGGTCACTTTGTAGAGCGGCACGAGCTCGTCGAGCCGGCTCGGCGTGATGACGACGCCCGCCGCGTGCACGGAAGCGTGGCGGGTGAGCCCCTCCAGGCGGGAGCCCACCTCGACGATCTTCTTGATCTCGGGGTCCTTGGCGATCTCGGAGGCCAGGGGCTCGTCCTTGGCGACCGCGGCCAGCGACTTGGTCATGTCGGGGATCATCTTGGCGAGGCGGTCCACCTTGACGTAGGGCACTCCCATCACCCGGCCGACATCGCGAATCACGGCCTTGGCGGCCAGCGTCCCGAAGGTGATGATCTGGGCCACGCGGTCGCGGCCGTACTTCTCGCCCACGTAGTGGATGACCTCGCCCCGCCGCCGCATGCAGAAGTCGATGTCGATGTCGGGCATGCTGATGCGGTCGGGGTTGAGGAAGCGCTCGAACAGCAGGTCGTACTGCAGCGGATCGATGTTGGTGATGCGCAGCGCGTAGGCCACCACCGAGCCGGCGGCCGAGCCGCGGCCCGGCCCCACCGGGATACCGTTCTCCCGGGCGTGCCGGATGAAATCCCACACCACCAGGAAGTAGCCCGGGAAGCCCATCTTCTCGATCACCTGGATCTCGTACTCCAGGCGCTGCCGGTAGACCTCGTCCTCATGGCGGACCAGCCCTTGCCCCCGGCGCTTGCGCAGCTCGGCGAGGCGCTCATCCAGCCCTTCGCGGGCGACCTTCTCGAAGTAGCTCTGGAGATCGCCGTAGCCGTCGGGCAGCGGAAACTCGGGCAGGTGGAACTTGCCGGTGGGGATCACCAGGTCGCAGCGCTCGGCGATGGCGAGCGTGTTCTCGAGCGCTTGGTGGTCGTCGGGGAAGATCGTGTGCATCTCCTCGGCCGACTTCAGGTAGAAGTTGTCCGAGAAGTAGCGCAGACGGTCGGCGTCGTTGAAGTTCTTCTGAGTGCCGATGCAGAGCAGGATGTCGTGGGCGAAGGCGTCGTCTTTGCGCAGGTAGTGGCAATCGTTGGAAATCACCAGGGGGATTCCCGTGCGCTGGGAGATGCGCCGCACGACGCCGTTGGCCAGCCGCTGCTCGGGGATGCCGTGATCCTGCATCTCCAGAAAGAAGTTGCCTTCCCCGAAGATTTCGAGGAACTCGCGGGCCGCGGCTTCCGCCTCCCTCTCCTTGGTGCCGACGATCAGCTCGTTGATCTCGCCCTTGAGACAGGCGGAGAGGCCGATGAGCCCTTCGCTGTGCTGGCGCAGCAGCTCCTTGTCGATGCGGGGCTTGTAGTAGAAGCCCTCGAGGAAGGCGCTGGAGGTGAGCTTGAGAAGGTTGCGGTAGCCCTTCTCGTTGCTTGCCAGGAGGACGAGGTGGTTGCTGCTGCCACGGCCCGGAGTGCGGTCCAGCCGGCTCCCCTGGGCCACGTAGGCCTCCATGCCCACGATCGGCTTGATGCCGGCGGCCCGGGCCTTGTTATAGAACTCGATGGCGCCGAACATGTTGCCATGGTCGGTGAGCGCCATCGCCGGCATGCCGGCCTCGACGCCCGCCTTGATGACGTCGTCGAGACGGTTGGCCCCGTCGAGGAGGCTGAACTGGCTGTGGAGATGGAGATGGACGAAGTCGGACATCGCGGTCTGGCGCCTGACCCCGATGTTATCAGAACCGGGTATCGAGCGGGACCCCTCTACCCCTTCGGCTTCGCTTCCAGCCGGCTGGCGCGAAGGACGTAGTCGAGCCCCGAGGCGACGGTGAAGAGAGGCACCAGGTAGATGGTGACCGTCGAGACCTGCTGGAGCCAGTGCGCTTCGGGCAGGGTGCCGGAGATGAGGACGAGAACCACTGCCACGACCTGGAGGAGGGTGTTCCCCTTGCTGAGGAGCGTCGGCGGGAAACGGCGGACCCCCGCCGCCAGGTAGAGCACCAGGGCCACGGTGACGAGCAGCACGTCCCGGGCGATGACGAGAATCGTCACCCAGACGGGAATGGGAGCGCCGTGGGCGAGGCTCGGGATGGACAGCACCACGTAGGCGCTGGTGAGCAGGAGCTTGTCGGCGACGGGATCGAGGTAGCCGCCGAGCGGCGACTGCTGGCTCGCCCAGAAACGGGCGATGAAGCCGTCGAGGGCATCGGTGACGCCCGCCGCCACGAAGATCAGCAGCGCTTTCGTCGAATCGCCGTTCACCACCGCGATGATGAACAGGGGGACCAGCCCCATCCGCAAGAGAGTGAGCAGGTTGGGGACGGTGAAGGTCATGACCCGCCGAGGAGCTTGACGCTGCGCCGCAGGATCTCCACGGCGTCGTTGCCGGTCAGGGGACCCGTGGGCTCGCAATCGTCGTCCGCGCTGAGGAGGCCGCACGCCACGGCAGGATCGCAAGCGTTGCCGCCGTTCCCACCGCCGGGGCCGGCGCAGGTGCCGGCCCCGAAGCGCACCAGCGCACGCAGAACCACCCGCAGCGCCAGTCCGCGGCGAATCGACGACCCGGGCGAGAAGCGGTGGAGCGTGGGATCGACGTCCATCAACCCGAGGTTGACGACGCGGACGATCTCTTCCTGGTGCGGATTGTCGAGGACGTCGGTCGCGATGCGCCCGGCCGTGGGCCGGCTGTTGCGCACCTCCGGCACCAGCCAGTAGAGGAGCAGGGCGAAGTCCGCGCGGCTGAGGTCCGGCTTGGCGGCCACCTCCTGCACGTCGCGAGGGAGCTGCGACAGCCGCCAGCGGAACTTGGCGGACTCCAGCTTCTGCGCCAGGGCGGGATCCTTGGGATGCGCGGCGGCGAGGTTCTGCACGATCTTCAGGCCGGCGCTGGGATCTCCCACCTCGAGCTCCAACTCGGAGCGGCGCTCGAGAAGCTGGCGGTCCTCCGGCCGGCGGGAGACGAGGTCCTTGACGGCGGTGAGCTCGGCGGCGTGATCGCCCTGGGCCACGGCCACCTTGCGCGCGGCCTCGAAGGTGACGGCTTCCGAGGGAGCCCAGCTCCGCAGGAGATCGAGCTGTTTGCCGGCGTCCGGCAGCTTGCCGCCGCGCAACGCCTCGTCCAGCCGGTTGGCGACGATCTCCAGGGCCCGCGAGTGGAGCTCGTTGACCCTCTTCAAGGCCAGCGGGCTGCGCGCCGCCACGGCGCGGTAGGCGGAGTACGCCAGGGCGATGTCGCCCAGGTGCTCGCTGGCGCGACCGAGGAGGAGCTGGCTGGCCGTGAAAGTGGGCAGCGCGTCGCCCACGGGCAGCAGCCGGTGAAGCACGGCACGGTCGTCCTCGGCCGCCAGCTCCACTTGGGCGGCGAGGACTTGGGCCGGGAAGAGCTGCGGATCCTCGGCCAGCATCTCACCGGCGACGCGGCTGGCGGCGGCGGTCTCCCCCCGCTCGAGCAGGTCGCGCCAAGCGGCGGTCAAGCGGTCCCGCCGCTCGGGATCGATATCGCGGGAGTAGCCCTCGAAGGGATCGATCAGGTAGGGACGGTCGGCCGGGGCGAGAGCGAGAGGCTCAGGGGGCCGGACCGTTGGACGCACCACCGGCTTGGGCGCCGAAGTGCACGCTGCGCCCGCCGCCAGCAAGACGGCGAGCAGGAAGAGAGCCGTGGCAGCCCGGCAGCCATGGCGCCCGACCTCAGGAAGCGTGGGGTGCCGCAGCGATGGTGGCGATGGCATGCTTGTAAATGAGAATTTCCTTGCCTTCGCTCTCCAGCACCACGGCGAAGCGGTCGAAGCGCTTGAGCCTCCCCAGCAGGTGCCGGCCGGTGACGAGCTCGAGATACATCGTCTGCCCTTCCTTGAGGCTCTGGAAGAGATACCCATCCTGAATGTTGATGTTGTGTTTAGCCATACGCCCTCCCGAGACCCCTGTGCTTGGCATGTTCAAGTACTCCCGGAATCTGCCGTTCAAGATCCTGGGCGGAAAACCAGGCAACCTCCGGCTCCTTCCGAAACCAGGTCTCCTGCCGCTTCGCGAAACGCCGCGTCTCCCGCACGATGTCTGCAACCGCCAACTCGAGAGACACCGTCCCCTCCAGGTGGCGAACCAGCTGACGATATCCGATCGCCTGAAAAGCGGGAAGGGTGGGAGAGAATTCCCGGCGCAACAGCGCCGCGACCTCGTCCAACCACCCCGCTTCGAGCATCTGGGTCACTCGGCCAGCGATTTGATCGTATAAGATGCCACGGGGGAGCGTCAAACCAACACGAATCGCCGCAATCCCCTGAGCCCCAAAGGGTTGCTCGGCCGTCCAGGCGGAGAGCGGCCGGCCGGAGACGAGAGCGACCTCCAAAGCCCGCAGCACGCGTTGCGTATCGCCGGCCCCAAGGCGCTGCGCGGTGGCCGGATCGAGCAGGGCCAGCTCTCCCCTGAGCGGCGCCAGCCCCTCGGCCTCCAACCGTTCCCGCAACTTCCAGCGCACCTCCGGATCGCCCGGCGGCACCGGGCTGAGGCCGTCGCAGAGGGCCCGCAGGTAGAGGCCGCTGCCGCCCACGACGACAGGCACCCTCCCCCGCCCCTGGATCTCCGCGATCGCCTCCCGGGCTCGACGGGCGAACTCGCCGGCCGAGTAGCGTTCGTCGGGGTCGAGGATGTCGATGAGGTGATGGGGCACCCGGGCACGCTCCGCCAAACCGGGCTTCGCCGTGCCGATGTCGAACCCCCGGTAGACCTGGAGGGCGTCGGAGTTGACGATCTCCCCGCCCAAACTTTCCGCCAAGGCCATCGCCAGCGCGCTCTTGCCGGTGGCGGTGGGACCGACGATGGCGAGAACGGGATCCATGCCGCGATAGGGTACAGCGTTTGCGGCGGGCGTGGCGTATGTGGCGTGCGGCGCCGCTTACTCCGTGGCCTGTAGCTGTGCTAAGATTTGAGGGTCAAAAGGATGAAGCCCATGGAACAGTCTCCCAAGAACGATGAAGCTGGCGATCCCGTCTACCTGACGGGAGAGATCTCGGTCCGTTTCACCAGCTCTCCAGGAGACGAAGATCTGCGCCGGTTCACCGCTCGATTCGGGCTCCGGCTCCTCCGCCGCAACGAATTTGTCCGCGAGCAGGCCGTGTTCAAGCCGGTCGACGCCTCCCGGAGCCTCCCCGACCTCGTGCAGCAGATCGAACGGGAAGGGGCGGCGAAAGCGGTGTGGGCCAACACTCTACACCGCTTTCACCGCGCCGCCTGATCCGCACTCACACCCCTACTTCGCTCGATTCGAGGCCTCGTCGACGGCCCGTCCGGCGTTGACGCGCCCTGAGCCCAGTTTGTCGCTCCGCCCATCTGGATCATAGCCACTACCGATCTTGTCCGCGGTGGCCTGCAGGAGCTCCTTGAGCTCATCCCGGCTGAGCCCTGGGCGCACGGAAAGGACGAGCGCCCCCGTGCCGGCTGTCAGAGCCGTGGCTGCCGAAGTGCCGCCGAAACCATTCGTGTGCAGGCCGTCTGGATTGAAGCCCCGGCCAGGAATCGAGACGTCGGTGGTGAAGACGCCACGCACTCCCCCGCTCGACGGAGCCACGAACGCGATCTCCGGGCCGAAGCTCGAATACGTGGCGTGCAGGCCTCGATCTGTCGAGGCTCCGACGGCAATGGCACGGGCATCCCGGGCCGGAAACGCGACCTCTCCACCGTCGTTCCCGGCGGCGCAGAAGATCGCCGAGCCCCGGCCGCCGCGGCCCAATTCGCCGGCATCCTCCAAGGCCAGCCGAACGTCCGGGTTTTCGCCGCCAGACCAGGAACAGGAAAGGACGTCGGCGTGGACCGCGGCGTAACGAATCGCGTCGGCGACCCGCTCGTCAGGCACCAGAGCATCGCCATGAAAGATCTTGACCGGGAGGAGCCGGCATCCGGGTGCCACTCCGACCGAGCCCTGCCCGAGTCCGCCAGCCGCGATGAGGCCCGCGCAGGCCGTGCCGTGAACGTCGTTCCCCTTCGTGCGGTCAAAAGGAAACTGGAATTTTTTGGGCCGCGGATTGAAATGGCCCGGATGGCTGTCCGGCAGGAAAAAGTCCCGGCCGAGCTGGTCTGGGTCCTCCGGATCGGAGTTTCTCCAGAGACTGGTCCTGAGGTTGGGATGATCCAGGTCGACGCCGTCGTCGAGGACGGCGACGACGATCCTCCGGTCACCCATCGTACGTTTCCAAGCCGCGAGGACGTCGAGGCCCGCCTCGCCCAGGTGCCACTCCTGCGGGAGAATGGAGGGAGGAGCCTGACGCCTGTACTGTGAGACGAAATTCGGTGTCGCGAGAGCCACCTCGTCGAGCCCGGTCAGACGGTTGGAGATCTCGATCAGATCCTCGCCGGCATATCTCCCGCCAGGATGGCGGACGACGATCTGATTGGATATGAAGGCGTTCCGGCGCACCACTCCGAATCCGAACCATCCCAGGATGGCCTGACGGCGCCTCGCGGGAACCGAGGACCGGAACCGGATCACCACCTCGCGATGGACGACACGGAGGAGCCCGCTCGCCGCGTCCCGAAAGATCACGAGAGGTGGACTCTCGGGAGACCGTGCAGGATTGCCGAGAATCCCGCCGTTCAGGCGGACGAGCTCGGTCCGCCGGCCTTTTTTATCCAGCAACTCCACGGACCCGGCTTCCTGGGGCCGGGTCTCGAAGCTGCGGCGCCCCCGGCTCACTTGGGCGCCCCCGGCGTCGTGATCCGAATCTTCCCGTCCGGGCCGAAGGAGAGGAGAATCTCGCCGCTGCGGTCGGTGCGCAGGACTCTCGATCCCCCGTCCTGAAGCCGCGCCACGACCTCCGGCGAGGGATGGTGGTAGATGTTGCGTACGCCGGACGAGATCAGCGCCAAGCGGGGCGTGGCCGCCTCCAGGAAGGCCGGAGTCGAGGAGGTCCGGCTGCCGTGGTGCGCCACCTTGAGGACGTCGGTGCGCAGACTCGCACTGCAGCAGTCCACCAGCTCATGCTCGGACTGGCGCTCGATGTCGCCGGTGAGGAGCGCCCGCCGGCCATGAACGGCGGCCAGCAGGACCAGCGAGCGCTCGTTGGCGGCGCGGTGGCCGTCGGCCAGCGGATGAAGCACCGTCAGCCGCCAGCGGCCGAGGCTGAGGCGCTGGCCCCGCGAGAGAAAGCGGTGGCGTACTCCCGGAAGCGACAGCAGCCGGCCGGCACAGCCCTGGGGCTCCCAGCCGGGAGCCGTCCAGGTTTCCTTCACACTGAGGTAGGCGGCGATGTCCACCAGGCCACCGCAGTGGTCCCGGTCCGGGTGGGTCATCACCAGGGCATCCAGGCGATGGACACCCTCGGCCAGCAGTGCCGGCAGGAGGACGCGGCCTCCCAGGTCGGCGCCGTCCCAGCCTCCCCCGTCGACGAGAAGGGCTCGCTCGCCGTCGCGCAGCAGGATGGAATCCCCTTGTCCGACGTCGAGCAGAGTCAGCTCGGGGCTCCGGCGCTCGATTCCCACTCCCGTCACCGCGGCCCACAAACCGGTCCCGGCGCAGGCTGCGGCCAGGAGGCGAGGCGCCCAAAGCCTGGCAGGCAGCAGGAGAGCCAAACCAATGCAGACGGCGAGCAGCCCGGCCGCCCAGAAAGGAATTGCCATCGGCAGGGCGCACCAGGCTCCCGGTGGCGTATGCGACGGCCAGGAGAAGGGCACCGCGATGCGATCGAGCACCGGCAGCAGCCAGGCCGCCAGAGGCGGCGAAACGAGGGCCGCCAGCGTCCATACGAGCGAAGCCGACAGCGCCAGCCCCGTCCACGGCACGGCCGGCAGGTTGAGCAGCGGGGCCAGCGGCGAGAGCAGATAGAAGTGCGGCAGCGTCCAGGGGAGAGTGACGAGCTCGGCGGCGACGCTGGCGGCGACGGCCGCCGTGAGCCATCCCGGGAGATGGCGGCGGCGCCAGCGCGCGGCGAGGAGCGGCGCGAGCAGCAGCAGCCCCGCCGTGGCCACCACCGTGAGCTGAAAGGCAAGGGAGAGCGCCTCCTCGGGAAAGACCACCAAAAGCAGGATCACGGCCCAGCCGAGGGCATTGGCGGCGGCCGGCGGACGTTCGGCGAGAAGAGCCAGCACGGCGAGCCAGGCCATGATGGCGGAGCGCACCAGCGCCGGCAGCGGCCCCACCAGCAGCAGATAGAGAGCGCTGACCCCCAGCATCAGCAACAGGCGAGGCCGCCGGGGAAGAAATCCGCCGAGCAGCCAGACCGCCCCCGCCACCAGGGCCACGTGCACGCCGGAGACGGAGAGGAGATGGTAGACGCCCGTCACCCGTAAGCCCCGTTTCCAGTCGAGAGGGAGCTCGCCGGCATCGCCCAGCACCAGGGCGCGGGCCAGGGCCTTGCCTTGACGATCGCCGTCACTGTCAGGTCCGGCAGTGCGGTAGGCCTCCTCGACCCGCCGGCGAAGAGCGCCGGAGACGCGGGCGATCCAGCCGGGTGGCGCTTCGACCGTGAGGAGCTGGCGGCTCTTGACCCGTAGCCGCCAGGGACCGGGCGGCACCGGGATGCGGTTGGCGAAGACGGCCGAGCGGCTGAGATAGCCCCGGATCCGCAGGGTCGAGCCGAAGGGGGGAGGAGCCTCTTCCCCATCGGGCAGGTGGACGACGACGTCCAGAGCCGGCGACCCGACGCGGTCGGCCTGCCGCAGCCGCAGCATGCGGGCAGGAGCAGACCAGCCGTCGTCGTCGGGAGACCAGTGGCCGGCGACCACGACCACGGCCTCCACCGGGCTCTCCCGGTTCAGGCCCGAGGCGGGATCCGCGGGAAGGCCGAGGCGCACGGCGGCGACGAGCAGGCCCAGGCTGAGGAAGGCCAGGCAGGTGGCGGCGGGCCGCCGCAGAGCGAGGGCCAGCAGGGCCAGCGCCGCCAGCAGCGGCACCGGCAGATACGGGAGCTCAAAGGCGAGCCGTGAACCGGCGGCGAAGCCCGCGGCCGGCAAGAGCATGGGAGCTGTTCGAATGTCCATACTCTATAAAAACGGAAAAACTCGTTCTCATCGCTCACCTTTCCGCTTCGCTTAAACATGGAAAGACGTGCCGGACCCCGCCGAGTGTAAAAATTTGGCCCTCTGGATTGACAAAGACTTGCAGCGAAGTTAAGTTACCAATTGCATCGCAAATAGGTCAGACCGCCATGCCGCCGTTGCTTTCCGATATCGATCGAGTGCTTACTTACCCATAGTGCTTACCCGTGAGCTTGGTGTCGTCAGCACGGGCGCTGTTGCCCGTGCTTCAGAGCAGTAACCAGAGCAAGGAGGTCGCATGCAGACAGAGAGAATCCGTGTCCCCAAGGTATCCATCCTGTGGGCCGCCATCGTATTCACCCTGGTCCTTCCCCTGGCCGCCGGCGCGAAAACGGCAGTCGAGAGCTTCGTTCTTCAATGCTCACCGAACTGTGACGCGGCAGCGGCCGCCATCCGCCAGATCCCCGGAGCTCGCGTCGCCCAGGTGTACCAGAACGTTCCGGGCCTCGCCGTCACCCTGCCGGTCTCGGCGGTTCCTGCCATCCAGGGCCGCTCGGACGTCGTCGGCATGACCAAGGACCTCGCCGTCAGCCTGCCGCCGCCCGCCGACGTGCAGAGCCTTCCCGCGGCTCGCGGCACTCAGGTCTACACCGCCACGCAGCTCCCTGGTTTCATCGGCGCCCGGCCCGCCGACTACAGCTTCAACAACGACATCATCGGCGCCACCGCGCTCCAGAATCAGGGCATCCTGGGCAACGGCGTCGTGGTGGCCGTCATCGACAGCGGCACGGCCAACAACCCGGCCGTGGTTCCCGCGCTCACGGGCACGGTGATCGGCGGCGAGAGCTTCGTCCCCGGCGACGCGGTGACGTCTCCCACCTCGACCCTCAACGGCTCGCACGGCACCTGGGTGGGAACCACCATCGCCGGCCATGCCGTCTTCCTTTTCGACAACACGTCGACGCTGGTCCAGGCGGTGCAGGCCCACGCCCCGTCGAGCGTCATCCCCTGCGCCCAGCTCGGCTGCCCGACGAATCTCTCGGGAATCCCAATGATCGGCGTCGCCCCGGCGGCCAGCATCTACGCTCTCAAGGTCTTCCCGTCGACCAGCGACTCGACATCGACCTCGATCATCCTTGCCGGCATGGACCGCGCCCTCACCCTGCGGCGCAACTTCAACAACGGGATGCCGTCGGTGGTCACCAACCCCGGCTGCGGCGCCGAGAACAACCCCTGTGTCTTCAACTCGCTACCCATCCAGGTGGTCAATCTGAGCCTCGGTGGCGGCACGCTCTTCGCCGGCCACGACCTCGAAGATCAGCTCACCCTCCAGATGCTGCAGGCCGGGATCACCGTGGCGATCGCCTCCGGCAACGACGGGCCCGGCGCTCTGACCACCGGCAGCCCGGGGACCGGTTTCGGCTCGCTGACCGTCGCTGCGGCGTCGACCGCCGCCCACGAACGGGTGCTGCGCGACGTCCAGTTTGGCCTTGGCATCGGCTCGCTTTGGCGGCCTTTCTCCGGTCTGCAGACCGCCACGTTCAGCTCGCGGGGTCCGATTCCCGACGGCCGGGCCGGCATCGCCCTCTCCGCCAACGGCTTCGCGACCTACGCCCAATCGGCCAATGGCGGCATCTCGCTCGTCTCCGGCACCTCGTTCTCGACGCCCACCGCCGCCGGCGCCGCCGCGCTCCTGCGCCAGAAGTTCCCCCACGCCACCGCCACCCAGATCCGCAACGCTCTGACCGCAGGGGCCAATCCCAATGCCTTCGCCGACGGCTCGGGCCGCATCGACCGCGGCGAGGGCCTGCTCAACGTCTCCGCCGCCGCGGCCAAGCTCACCGCCGGCAACGTCAGCCCGCTCCTGCCTTTCGGCCTCGGTCTTCCGAGCGTCCCGCTGAACCTCCTGCCGCTGGGCATCACGCCGGTGAATTTCAACGGTAACTCCTCCACCACTCACCTCAACAACCTGAAGCCCGGCCAGGTAGCCCAGCTCTACGTGCTCACCCAGGACAGCATCGACGATCTCACCGTCACGGTGAAGAACGTCACCCCCGCGCTGCCGCCCGCGAGCCAGAACCAGCTCTTCGGCGACGACATCTTCCTGACCGTGGACGACGCCTACACCTCGTTCGCGGTGACCCGGGCGAGCGGCTTCATCGTCGCCGACACGACCTTCGACGTGCCGCTGCCGCTGGCCGGCCTGGTGCGGGTGGCCGTCCAGGGCGACACTTCCAACTCCGGCAACATCTCCTGCGACGTGGTCATTCAGCGCCACAACGCGACGCTCACCGTGCCGACCTCGGCAGGCAAGATCAAGCAGGGGCAGGACACGGCCGTTCGCATCCAGGTGCCGGCCGGCACGTCGCAGCTCTCGTTCCTGCTCTCCTGGCTGCTGGAGTGGGGCAACTACCCCACCAACGACCTCGACCTCGTGCTCGAGGACCCGAGCGGCAACGTCATCCTCGACGGCGCCACTCTGAGCACCCCCGAGCGGGCGGCGGTCGCCAACCCGGCTCCGGGAGTCTGGACCGCCCACGTCCAGGGCTTCCAGATCAACTCGCTGTTCAACGTTTTCGACGCCGACATCTGGACTCTGCGGGCGAGCGCCGACGGACACCGGCTGTCTCCGCTGCCATAGCGACCCTTGCGCGTCACCACCCGGAGGCCTCCCGAGGCCTCCGGGGCCTTATCCCTCCGCCTCGGGTGAGAACAACGACAGCACCGGCAGTCCCAGCCGGCGACGCAGAGTCTGGCGGAAGAGCCTTTCGCGCGAGCTCTCGATCTCCTCGGCCGGCAGCCGGCCCCGCAGAAGTGCCAGGGTCTTCTCCACCGCCGCGTCGATCTCCGTCCGTCCCTCTTGATCGAGGCCGGAAGCGACGGCGTCGAGCATCTCGCGGTCGAGTGCGGCGAGACGTTCCTCGACATCCTGGGGAGCACCGGACAGGCCGGTGATTCGGTCCGCCCAAACGTCGCGGCTGGTCAAGGCTCTGGGGAGGGCAGCGGCCAGCGCAGTGAGGCGGGGCGCCACGTCAAAGGCCGGGGCTGCCGCTCGCTGCCCCGGTGCCGTCAGCTCCTTGAGAGCGGACCACGCCGCCTCGACAGCGGGAACGCAGTAGCGGAGACTGTTGACCTTCCCCTTCGCATCCCGCTCTTTGCGCTTCGCGAAAACCTCCCCCAGAGTCTGGCGCAAGAGGTCGAGCGGTACCCCTTCCCTGTGCCAGCGCTGGGCCACCCGATAATCCGCCGGCGACAGCAGCAGGGGCGCCCCCCGCAGCTCCACGAAGATCTCTTCGACGGCCTGGAAGTAAGCGTGGTCCGGATCGGGCGGGTCAGCGGTTTCGGTCATGGGAGTCGGCGGTTGCTCTCATTCAGCGGGCCGGTCACGATATCAGAAGGGTGGCGGTACAATGCCCCGCATGGCCGACACGAAAAATACTTCGGAGACCCATTTCACGGTCCGGAACGAACGCGATAGCCGCCTGATGGCCGAGGAGTCGCTACGCCAGAGCGAGGAGCTCTTTCGCCGGCTCGTCGAGGGTGTGAGCGACTATGCCATCTTCATGCTCGATCCCAATGGGATCGTGAGTACGTGGAATCTCGGTGCCGAGCGCATCAAGGGCTACAGTGCCGGAGAGGCGGTCGGCCAGCACTTCTCCATCTTCTACACCGAGGAGTCCGTGGCGAAAGGCTGGCCCGAGCACGAGCTGAGGGTCGCGACCAGCGAGGGCCGCTTCGAGGACACCGGCTGGCGCGTGCGCAAGGATGGCTCGCGATTCTGGGCGAACGTGATCATCACGGCCATGCACGACGGCGGCCGTCTCCTGGGTTTTTCGAAAGTCACCCGCGACCTCACGGAGAGGAAGCTCGCGGAGGAGAAGCTACGCCAAGGCCGGGACCTTCTGGAAGAGCGGGTTCAGACGCGCACCGCGGAGCTGAAGCAGCTGGAGCAGGAGCTGCGCCAGAAAGTGGAAGAGCTGGCCTTGGCCGATCGCCGGAAGAATGAGTTCCTGGCGACGCTGGCCCACGAGCTGCGAAACCCGCTGGCTCCCCTTCGCCACGCACTGCAGCTCCTCAATCAGGCGGACGACGACCGGGAAGTCCGCAGGAAGGCCCGCGGCGTCATGGAGCGGCAGATCGGGCAGATGGTGCTGCTCATCGACGATCTGCTCGACGTGTCCCGGATCACCCGCAACAAGCTCCAACTTCGTAAGGAGCGTCTCGAGCTGGCGACCGCGATCCAGAGCGCGGTGGAGTCGATCCGTCCACTCCTTGAGGCCTCGGGTCACGAGCTCACCGTCGCGCTCCCTCCAGAGCCGGTCTATCTCGACGCCGATCCGACCCGGCTGACCCAGATCTTCACCAACCTGCTCAACAACGCCGTCAAGTACACCGAGGCGGGCGGTCACATCCATGTAGCGGCTGAAACACAGGGCAGCGAGGTCGTGGTGTCCGTCCGCGATAACGGAATCGGTATCGCCGCCGAGCATCTGCCTCACCTCTTCGAGATGTTCTCCCAGGTGACGCCCGCCCTGGAGCGGACCGCAGGCGGCCTCGGAATCGGCCTGGCGCTGGCGCGAGGGCTGGTCGAGCTACACGGCGGCAGCATCGTGGCGCACAGCGCCGGCCTCGGCCAGGGGAGCGAGCTCATCGTCCGCCTGTCCGTGTCCACAGCTCCAGCCCGCGCGCAGTCGCAGCCGGGAGCCGAGAAAGATCCCCTCTCCGGCGCGCAACGCCGCATCCTCATCGCTGACGACAATCTGGACTCGGTCGAAATTCTCAGCATGGTCCTGGAGCACGTCGGCTACCAGGTGCAGACGGCTCACGATGGCCTTGAGGCGGTGCGGGCGGCGGCGGCCTTCCTTCCCGAGGTGGCACTGCTCGACATCGGCATGCCGAGGCTCAACGGCTACGAGGCGGCGCGCCGCATCCGCGAGCAGCCAGGAGGCTGGGACATCGTGCTCGTGGCCATCACCGGCTGGGGACAGGAGGACGACAAGCGGCAGGCTCGGGAAGCCGGCTTCGATCATCATCTGACCAAGCCGGTGGACCCCGCCGAGCTCCAGAAGCTGCTGGAGTCGGTCATCAGCACGCAAACCGGTCTTACCGGTTTCGCTCATAGATGAGCTTCAAACCCGCGAGCGTCAAGTCGGGGTCCACCTCGCGAATGTACTTCGAGCCCCCGGCGATGAGGGGGGCCTGGCCGCCGGTCGCGACGACGCTCTTGACGCCGGGGATCTCGGCGTGCAGCCGCTCCAGGATGCCGTCCACCAGGCCGATGTAGCCGTAGTAGATGCCGGCCTGCATGGCGGCGGCGGTGTTCTTCCCCACCAGCTCCGTGGGCTTGCGCACGTCCACCCGGTAGAGCCGCGAGGCGTGGGCGAAGAGCGCCTCGGCCGAGATGGTGATGCCCGGCGTGATGATGCCGCCCATGTACTCCCCCGCCGCGTTGACCACGTCGAAGGTAGTGGCCGTGCCGAAGTCCACGACGATCACCGGCGAGCCGTAACGCTCGCGCGCCGCCACGGCGTTGACGATGCGGTCCGCTCCCACCTCGGCGGGATTGTCGTAGCGGATCGGCATCCCCGTGCGCACGCCCGGCTCGATGAACAGCGGCTTCCTGCCGAAGTAGCGCTCGGCCATGCGCTCCAAGGTCAGATGGAGGGGCGGCACGACCGAGGAGATCACCACCGCCTCGGCCGAAACGGGATCGACCCCGCGCAGGGTGAAGAGCGGCAGGAGGAGCGAACCGTACTCGTCCGCCGTGCGCTCCGTGTCCGTCGACAGGCGAAAGCTCTCCACCAGCTCGTCGCCGCGGTAGATGCCGAACACCGTGTTGGTGTTGCCAACGTCCACTAGAACGAGAATTCCGTTCGGATCGCCCTTGGCTTTCTTCATTCCTCGATCACCTCTCCGGAAGCTATGGGGACGACGCGGCCCTCGCTCTCCAGGAGCAGCCGGCCGGACTCGTCGAAACCCACGAACGTTCCCTCGCTCACGCTCTCCCCCACGCGGCAGACGATGCGCTCCCCCGGCCGGTGGATCGACAGGGCGCGGTAGCTCTCGACGGCGTAGGCCGCATCGCCCAGGTGCACGAGCTCGGCCTCCAATCCTTCGACCAGGTCCCAGGTGAAGTCCTCCAGGCTCCCGGCGCTCCCTCCCAGGAGGCGGGCCGAGGTGGCGGTCTCCGGCAGCTCGACCGCGTCGTGAAAGACGTTGACCCCGAAACCGATCAGGGCCAGCGTGGCTTCCCCCGGCCGCACCGCGGCCTCGATGAGGATGCCGCCGATCTTCCTGCGCTCGTCTCCCACCTCGACCAGCAGGTCGTTCGGCCACTTGAGCCGGCACGGCACCGGCAGGTGGGCACCGAGCGCCCGGCAGAGGCCCACGCCCGCGAGCAGCGGGAGGGTCTGGAGCATTCCGGCATCGTCCACCTGCACCACGCGGGTGGCGTAGACGCCCTTCCCCGCCGGGCTCGACCAACTCCGCCCCTGGCGCCCGCGCCCGCCCGTCTGCTCCAGGGCCACGACGATCAGCGGATGGAGCGTCTGCGCTTCGTTCTGATACTCGGCGACGATGGCCCGAGCCAAGGTATTGGTGGAGTCCAGGCGGGGCACCACGACGAGGTTCTCGGGGCCGCTGGCCAATCCAGCGTGACCGGGGCCTTCCCGGCGCCGTCTTAAGCCCGCCATGTAGCGCTCGAAGTCCACGTCCGGTCCCGTTTCCGCCAGCACCTCAGGAAAGGCCCAGTCCGGAGCGCAGGGCGGCCTGCCGTTCGCGCATCGCCGCCAGGTTGGCGTGGCCGCCCTCCACCACGTGGGCCGGCGCCTTGGCCAGGAAGGCGGGGTTCGCGAGCCGCTCCTCGGCGCGGGCGATGTCGCCGGTCAGCTTCTCCAGCTCCTTCGCGAGCCGGCCCCGCTCTTCCTCCCCCAGCTCCTGCCGCTCCACCTTCACCCCGATCTCGACGCCGGCGACGACGTCGCGCACCGCGCCCTCCGGCGGCGCGCCCATCGTCACCGATTCGACGCGGCCGAGGAAGCGCAGCAGGGGCGCCTGCTCCGCGAGCAGAGGGCTGACCGCGGCACCGGCGCCTATGAAGAGGTCGAGCTTGGCCTTGGGCGCCAAGCCGAGCTCGGCGCGCAGAGCGCGGACACGGGAGACCACCTGGATGAGGGCGTCCATCCCCGCTTCCACCTCGAGGCTCTCCCAAGCCGCCTCGCGGCCGGGATAGGGAGCGAGGCAGATGGTCTCGGGATGGATGACCTCGTGGCCCGGCAGCCGCTGCCACAGCTCCTCGGTGAGGAACGGCATCACGGGATGCAGCAATCGCAGGGCGCGGTCGAGCACCGTCAGCAGCACCTCGCCCACCCGCGGACGCGGGGCCTCTCCAAACAGGGCCGGCTTCGACAGCTCCAGGTACCAGTCGCAGAAGTCGCCCCAGAAGAAGTGATAGAGGCGGTTGCACGCCTCGTCGAAGCGGAAGGCCGCGAAGCGCGGCTCCACCTCCGCCGCCACCCGCGACAGCCGCGAGAGGATCCACCGCTCGGGAGCCGCCAGCCCCGCCGGGTCGATCGTCTCCTGCACCTTGGCGTCCCCCACCCGCGACAACGCGAAGCGGGTGGCGTTCCAGAGCTTGTTGCCGAAGGCGCGGTAGCCCGCGATCTGGTCCTTGTTCAGGGGGATGTCCCGCCCCGGGCTGTCGAGCGAGGCCAGGGTGAAGCGCACGGCGTCGGCGCCGAACTCCTCGATCAGCTCCGAGGGATCGAGCACGTTGCCCTTGGTCTTCGACATCTTCTGGCCCTCGGCGTCGCGCACCAGGCCGGTCAGATGGACGGCCGCGAACGGGACCTCGCCCGTGAAATGCAGGCCGGCCATCGCCATGCGAGCCACCCAGAAGAAGAGGATGTCGAAGCCCGTCACCAGCACGGAGGTGGGATAGAACGTGCGGTAGTCCGCCGTGTCGTCCGGCCAGCCGAGAGTGGAGAAAGGCCACAGTGCCGAGGAGAACCACGTGTCGAGCACGTCCGGGTCCTGGCTCAGGCGGTCCGTCCCCGCTTCCTTCGCCGCCTCCTCGACGGAGAGGGCCACGAAGCAGCGCCCGTCCTCGGTGTACCAGGCGGGGATCTGGTGCCCCCACCAGAGCTGGCGCGAGATGCACCACGGCTTGATGTTGGAGAGCCAGTGCTCCCAGGTCTTGTCCCAGCTCTCGGGCACCAAGGCGAGCCGGCCGTCGCGGTTGGCGGCCAGCGCCTTCGCCGCCATCTCCGTCACGTCGCAGAACCACTGCGTGGAGACCAGCGGCTCGATGGGCTCGCTGCCCCGCTGGCTGTGGCCGACGTTGTGCGTGTGCTCCTCGATCTTGAGCAGCCAGCCTTCGTCGCGCAGCCGCGCCACCACCTTGGCGCGCGCCTCGAAGCGGTCGAGGCCGGCGAAGTCCGGGCCCGCGTCGACCGTCATGCGGCCGTCCGGGCCGATCACGGAGATCCCCGGCAGGTTGTGGCGCCGGCCCATCTCGAAGTCGCTGGGATCGTGGAACGGCGTGATCTTGACGAGGCCGGTGCCGAACTCGCGGTCCACCGCCAGATCCGCGATGAACGGCAGGCGCCGGCCCACCAGCGGCAGGATCGCGGCCTTGCCGTGGAGGTGGGTGTAGCGGACGTCGTCCGGATGCAGGGCCACGGCCGTATCGCCCAGCATCGTCTCGGGCCGGGTCGTCGCCACCACGATGCGCTCGTCGCTCCCCTCGACCGGGTAGGCGATGTGGTAGAGCTTGCCCGCCACCGTCTTCATCTCCACTTCGAGGTCGGAGACGGCGGTGCCCAGGGCCGGGGACCAGTTGACCATGTACTCGCCGCGGGTGATGAGCCCTTCACGGTAGAGGCGGACGAAGGCCTCGCGCACGGCCCGGGAGAGGCTGGCGTCCAGGGTGAAGCGCTCGCGCGTCCAGTCGCAGGAGGCCCCCAGCAGGTCGAGCTGCTCGCGGATGTTGCCGTGGTACTGCTCCTTCCACTGCCACATCCGCTCCAGGAAGCGCTCCCGCCCGAGCTCTTTCCTGCTGGTGCCCTCGGTCCCGAGCTGGCGCTCCACCATGAGCTGCGTGGCAATGCCGGCGTGATCGGTGCCCGGCAGCCAGAGCGCGTTGTAGCCCTGCATGCGCCGCCAGCGGGTGAGCAGATCCTGGAGCGTGGACTGGAGGGCGTGGCCGACGTGGAGCTTGCCGGTGACGTTGGGCGGCGGGATCATGATGCAGAAGGGGGGCTTCGCCGAGGGCGCCTCGGCCCGGAAGTACTCCTTCTCCGCCCAGCGCCGCTGCCAGACCTGCTCGTAGGTCTTGGGCTCGAAGCGCTTGTCCATCTCCGGCTGCGTCTCCATCGTTTCCATCATTTCCTCTCGATAAACCGTCCACTAAAGAGAAGGGAGCGGTGATTGCACCGCTCCCCGTTCACCTTCGGCCCGGCCGAAGGCAGGCGTCACTCGACTTGGGATTCGAGCTCGCGCAAGCGGTCGCGGATGATCACCTCCGCCATGTCGGGAATGACCTCCCAGGCGATGTCCCGCACGGTCTTGTCGCCCATCAGCTCCACCAACCGGCGAGCGATGCGGTCGACGTCGCCGTCCGAAAGATGCTGCCCGTTGCCGGCCTCGGGAGCCGATCCCACTGCCGCCGGAAACGCCTCTGCCGGGCTCACCGCGGGCGGCGGCGCCGGCACGCTCCAGGCCTGCGGTTCCGGCTCGGGAGCGGCGTCCCAAGTCTGGGGCTCGAATTCAGCGGGCGGTGTCCATGGCTGCGGTGACTGGGGTGCCTGCGGAGCCTCGGGGAGCTCCTCGGGCGCCGCCGCCCAGTCGAAGCCCGCCACCGCCGGGATTGCAGGAGCTGCCGGCGGCGGCGCAGCGGGCTCCTCCTCCGGCATGTAGCGGTCGTTGGGCTCGGACAGCTCGGCGGGAGCGCTGAAGACGTTCCCGGACAGCTCGTAGGGGGCCGGGCTCTCCTCGAGCTCGAACACCGGCTCCTCTTCCACGTGATAGGTGGGATCGGGCTCCAGGGCGAACGATGGTTCGTGATCGAACGGCTCGTGGTCGAACGGCTCCGGCGCTGTGACTGCGAACGGTGGCGGAGGTGGGATCGCCGGCGGCGAGACGGCTGGCGACGGGGCCTCGAGATCGAAGCTGCCCCAGGACGGCTCGGGCGAGAATACCGGCTCGGATGGGAAGACCGGCTCGGGCGGGAAGACCGGCGCGGCGGGCTGCGCCAAAGCGGGGAAGTCGAGGGTGGGCAGCGACGTCCGCTCCGTGATGAGCGGCGACGGCGGCGGCGGTGGCACGGCAGCCGCGGTCTGTGCCATGGGCGCCAGTAGCTCCTGCACGCGCTGCAGTAGCTCCTGGGAGTCGAACGGCTTCTTCAGGAACGAGTCGGCGCCCGCGGCGCGGGCCTCGTTCTCGTCGAAGGGCTCGAAGGTTCCCACCAGCAGCAGCACGGGAACGCTGATCCGGAGCTGCTTCGACCTACGGCACACCTCGTAGCCGTTGGCGCCCGGCATGTGCACGTCGGCGATGACGAAATCGGGCTTGACCTCGGGGAGCAGAGCGAGCGCCTCGTCACCGTTGCTCACGGCGCGGACCTCGAAGTCCTCGTCCATGAACGTCAGCTCGATGACCTTTTGAATGGTGACGCTGTCGTCCGCCAGCAGAATCCTTCTTTTCATTCCTCCTCCATCGTTCTCTCAGCCTAACGTAGCACCCCGGAATCGGGCAGTCAAACCGTTCTCACCGCGAGGGTTATGCCCATCAGGCAGCGAAGCGGGCCTGGAGGTATTCGACGATGGACTTCGTGGAGGTCCCCGGCAGGAAGATCGCGTCGACACCGGCGGTCTTCAGCGGCTGGATGTCCTGCTCCGGGATGATGCCGCCGGCAAAAACCAGGATGTCCTCCGCCCCCTGTTCCTTGAGCAGCCGGGTCACCTCCGGCAGCAGAGCGTTGTGCGCGCCGGACAGGATGGACAGACCCACCGCGTCCACGTCCTCCTGGACGGCGGCGGTCGCGATCTGCTCTGGCGTCTGCCGCAGACCGGAGTAGATCACCTCATAGCCCGCGTCGCGCAACGCCCGCGCCACGATTTTCGCGCCCCGGTCGTGCCCATCCAGGCCCGGCTTGGCGATCAGGATGCGAACCCGTCGATCATTCATGGGCGGGATTGTAGCAGAGGGCGGCGGCCCTCACCCCGCGGCGCGCTCGTTGAAGAAGACGATCAGGTCCGTGTGCGGTACCGAATAGCCCATCTGGCGCAGCAGCGAGATCACCTGGCCCCGATGGTAGGTGGTGTGGTTCACCAGGTGGGTCACCGCCTGCCAGAGCGGCAGGGTGTGGACGGCGCCGTCGGGCAGCGAGGCCCAGGTGAGCGGCGTGGCGAGTTGCTCGTCGGAGAGGCCGGCGAGGAAAGCCTCGATCTGCGAAGCCGACTCTTCCCAGCCGGCGATCCAGGCCGGAAGGTCCGGATACTCGTCGAGCCGCGGCAGGCTGACCAGCGGATTGCCCAGGAAGCGCGACAGCCAGAGCCGCTGGGAGATCAGCGTGTGGGCGAGAGTGCCGAGCACGGAGCCGAAGCTGACCCCGGCGTCCCGGGTCAGATCCTCCGGCTTCACCTGGCGGGCGGCCGCCAGAGTGAGGCGGTCCGCCCACAGCATGTAGAGGAGAAGCTCGCGGAGGGTCGCTGCCTTGGCTGACATGATGAAGGGTCGAATGAGGATCGATCGAGTCGATCAGAAGACCGCGGGCTCCTCGTAGGTGCTGAAGACGTCGCGCAGGGCATCGCTGATCTCACCCACCGTGCAGTAGGCCTTCACGCAGTCCAGGATCAGCGGCATGGTGTTCTCCGTCCCCGCCGCTCCCTTCTTCAAGGCGTCCAGCGTGCGGGAGACCGCCCCCGCGTCGCGCCGGGCCTTGACGTCGTTCAGCCACGCCACCTGCCGGTCCGCCAGATCGTCCGCGATGTAGAGGATGTCGATCGGCACGTCGTCCGTCACCTGGAAGGCATTGAGGCCGACAATCGTCTTCTCGTTCTCCTCGAAGGCCCTCTGATAGGCGAAGGCCGCGTCCATCAGCTCCCGCTGCGGGAAGCCGGCCTCGATCGCCTCCACCATGCCGCCGAAGTCGTCGATGCGCCGGAAGTAGTCGAAGGCGCCGTCCACCATCCGCCGCGTCATTTCCTCGACGAACCAGGAGCCGCCCAGGGGATCGACCGTGTTGATGACCCCCGACTCGTGGGCGATGATCTGCTGCGTGCGTAGCGCCGTGCGGGCGTTGGCCTCTGTGGGCAGGGCGAGCGTCTCGTCCAGGGCGTTGGTGTGCAGCGACTGGGTGCCCCCCAGCACCGCGGCGAGCGCCTGGAGCGTCGTGCGCACGACGTTGTTGATCGGTTGCTGGGCGGTCAGCGAGCAGCCGGCCGTCTGGGTGTGGAAGCGCAGCATCCAGGAGCGCGGGTTCTTGGCGCCGTAGCGCTCGCGCATCACCTTGGCCCAGATCTGCCGCGCGGCCCGGAACTTGGCGATCTCCTCGAAAAAGTCGTTGTGACTATTGAAGAAGAACGACAGCCGCGGCGCGAACTCGTCGATGGGCAAGCCGGCGTCGACGCCATACTGCACGTACTCCATGCCGTCGCGCAGAGTGAACGCCAGCTCCTGCAGGGCGGTCGAGCCCGCCTCCCGGATGTGGTAACCCGAGATGGAGATGGTGTTCCAGCGCGGCACGTGCTTCGCCGCGAAAGAGAACTGATCGGTGATCAGCCGCATCGAGGGGCGCGGCGGGAAAATGTACTCCTTCTGCGCGATGTACTCCTTGAGGATGTCGTTCTGCAACGTCCCGGAGACCTGCCGCTCGACGTTGACCCCCTGCTTCTCCGCCACCGCCAGATACATGGCGAAGAGAATGGGAGCCGTCGAGTTGATGGTCATCGAGGTCGTGACCTCGCCCAGCGGAATGCCGTCGAAGAGGGTCTCCATATCCGCCAGGGTGTCGACCGTGACGCCGCACTTCCCCACCTCGCCCTTCGACATGTGGTGATCCGAGTCGTAACCGTAGAGCGTGGGGAGATGGAAGGCGACCGAAAGGCCGGTCTGCCCCTGGGCGAGGAGGTACTTGAAGCGCTGATTGGTGTCCGCCGCCGTGCCGAAGCCCGCGAACTGGCGCATCGTCCAGAGCTTGCCGCGGTAGCCCGTGGGATGGATGCCGCGGGTGTAGGGGTACTCGCCCGGAATGCCGATGGTCTCTACCGGATCGATCCCCGCCACCTGCTCGGGGGTGATCAGATGGGGCACCTCCATGCCGGAGACCGTGGTGAAGTCCTTCTTCCAGAACGGCACCTGCCCCTCGGCCTTGGCCTCCGCCGCCTCCCACCGCCTGCGTGCCTCGGCCAGGGTATCGAGGACATCCTCCTTATACGCCGAGTCCTTGAAGCCCGGATCGACAGCGGGTTTCTCGGTCAGCAGGGTCGGTTCCTGATCCTTGACGGCCATGCAGGGAACTCTCCTTTCACGCGCGGACAGCTAGCCCGGAATCTCCGGGCTGAAGGGAGGAGTATAGACGATGGGGGACGCCCCCGTGGGACTCCGGCGGCCCGAGCGCGCCGGAGCGGATTTGACCCGTCGGTTGCCCATCGTAGAGACGCCCCGCGGGGAACCCCCGTGGGGCGTCTCGCCGGGCCGGGGTGATGAGGCCCTCACGTCTTGATCAACCGCCGCAGCCGCTGCAGCAGCAGCCGGCTGTCATAGACATTGTCCGTGGCCGCGAAGACCGTATCGTCCTCGGCCATGACTCCCACCACCTCGGGCCAGGCGGCGCTCTTGACGGCCACCGCCACAGCCTTGGCCATCCCCGGGCTCGTCTCGAAGACGAGCATGTGCGGCCCAGCGGACTTCACCCGCCGGATGAACTCCTCCATCTTCCCGATCGCGTTCGCGTCCCCTTTCGGACTGGGGGGACTGTAGACCCCCTCCCTGCGTACGACGCCGAGCGCTTCCAGATCGCGGCTGACGGTCGACTGCGTCACCTTGTAGCCAAGCTTGCGCAGAGCGCGCCCGATCTCGATCTGCCGCCCCATCGGGCGCGACGCGAGAAGCTCGAGGATCGTCTTGCGGCGCTGGTCCTGATACTCACGGTCAATGGGCATCGTCCCTCCTCCTATGCGGTAGATTGCCGCATCCGGAGAGAAAAGTCAAGATAGGGGCTTGACAAGGCAATGCAACTCGTAGACTCTATGCACACCGAACGAGAATGACCAGCAAGACGGAGCGGAGAGAGACGGGGAGCGATTGAAAGCGATTGGAATTCCGGCGCCATATCGGCGCCGGATGTTTGAGCCCGAAGTGGCTCAGAAAGGAGTAGTAGTCATGGCAAGAGAGACGAAGAGCGCAGCGATTCAGGGGGACTTGCAGCGTCTGTCGGGAACGATGGAGCTCAACAAGGACCTGCTTCCGGACCTGGAGCCGTTCCGGCTCAAGCTCTCCGGCATCGTCACGCAGTCCTTCGACCTCAGCAAGCAGCAGGCCGCGATGAAGGCGAGCAAGCAGGAGAGCTCGAAGCAGCTCCGGCAGTTCCTCGTCGACGGGCAGCGGGTGGCCGACGTGATCCGCACTGCGGTGCGGGACTACTTCGGCCCTGACAGCGAGAAGCTCACCGAGTTCGGCGTGAAGCCCTTCCGCGGCCGCAAGGTCAAGGCGGCGGCGGCCGAGAAGCCCACGCCCACTACCCCGACGGTGCCCGCCGGCCCCGCACCGCCCGCCAAGTTGGATCAGTAGTTTGTCCTGCCGGGGGACGCGCTCGTCGCGTCCCCCTTTTTTTGCTTCCTTCCCCCGAAGCCCGAGCCCCTGCACCCAGACAATCCTTCGCCGTACGCGGAAGCCCTCTCGCCGCTCCCGTACGACGGTCCGTCGTACGCGGTCGATGCCATGGGGTACGCGGTCAACGAAAAGTTGTACACGGTCAACGGAATGTCGTACGCAGTTAATGTCCCGTCAACCGCGGTCTTCGTATCTTTGGACGCAGTCGATGGAACGTCGTATTCGGTCGAGGTTACGTTGACCGCAGTCGATGTCTCATTTACCGCGGTCTACGTTCCGTTGAATGCGGTCTGCGTTCCATCGTACGCGGTCGATGTTCCGTTGACCGCTGTATACGTTCCATAGGACGCGGTCTACGTCACGTCGTACACGATCAATGTTCCGTCGACCGTGGTCTACGTTTCGTTGGACGCAGTCGATGGAACGTCGAACGCGGTCGATGCTCCGTTAACCGCGGTCTACATTCCGTTGTATGCGGTCGATGCTCCGCTTGACGCGGTCGATGTTGCGTTGACCGCAGTCAGCGTTCCGTTGTGCGCGGTCGGTTTTCCATTGAACGCGGTCAACGGAACGTCGTATGCGGCGCATTTCCATTGTTCCGGGACATCGGTCCCTCGCACCACAGGGGCGACGACAGCCGGCGCTCTCACTCTGTTTTGTCGCGCGATAGCCTTAGAAAATGGCGCCCCTCCCCGTTGGAGAAGGACGCCGGGTCCAATGAAGCTCAAGCACCCGAAATCTTAGTTCTAGCCGGCCATCGTGTCATCCACATAGGAGTAGATGGGAGTCGTGTCGTCAGCGATGCCGACGGGGATATGGAGCCTAACGCCGCCGGTCACCCAGTGGCGGAGGGTCTCTTTGTGCAGGGTCAGTACGGCAGTTTTCTTCGCCGTGGTCCTCTGTAGCTTCTTCTTCATAGATCGCTCCTTCGCAGGAAATCGCCGTGCACGTGCCTGTTGGCCGCAGGCGGATCGCTCGTCCTCCCTCGCGGTATCCGGTCGTGTCGCAGCGAGTGCTCCATCTTCTAATGCGACTTTCGGGAGAAAAAGCTGTCAGGGGCCCCCCACCGATCAGGACTCCCACCATCTCGGGCCCTTCTGCCGCATTGACGCGAAGGCGGAAATGGTAGTAATATAGCCAAGCGTCAATGGATAGATAAATCTTCCGGGAGGATCTCTCTCTCGACTGACGTCCATTCGACAGGAGTGGCTCCCTCGTGGAGCCGCGCTGTCGTGCGATGAGCTACGACCAAGGAGGAAACATGAAGAACCGAATACTGCTGGGTTTGGGTTTGACGTCGCTGTTCCTGACGGCGGGGGCGTTCGGTGCGCCGGCGCCGCAGGATCGCTCGGCCGGACAGACGGCACCGCCGCTATTGACACCGCTGTTCACAACGGTGCCGCCGAAGTGGGAAGACCGGCGGTCGAGCTCCAGGATGGAGGCGGGCCAGGCGTTTGAGGCCAGCCGCCTGCGGCAGATCGTGGCCGATCTGCCACCGTCAGCTTCGGTCGACAAGGTGGAGGTGGCGCTGTTCGATCTGCTGCCGCAGATCTACCGGGCGACGAATGGGGATCTGCCAGTGGTCGCAGAGGTCGTGGCGAGCCTGCGCCGGCAGCCCGGCGCCGTCGAGGCTATGGCGCGGCAGTACCGGCAACTGCCGGCCGAGGCGATCGAGCGGCGGCTCGTGGTCCTCAGCATCCTGGGCGAGATGAAGCGGTCCGACGCCATGGCGCAACTGCACGAGGTGATCTGGGCGCCGTTGCCCCCTGCCGAATTGCAGGCGGAAAAGCTGACGGCGCGCGACCTGGAGGAGATGATCCAGGTCAAGGCGGTCCAAGGGCTGGCCTATCTGGCGACGCCGCAGGCCGACGCGGCGGTGCGCGAGGTGATCGAGAAGCACCAGGCCCTGCACGTGCGGGTCTCGGCGATCGACGCCTACATGTGGAACCACGGTGACAGTCCGGCGACGGCCGCCGAATTGTACCGGCTGCTGCCCGCCGATCTGCACCTGTACGTCGAACGGCCGCGGTTCCAACGCGGCATGGATCGCGAGGAATTCACGCGGCGGCTGCGCGCCTGGCAGGAGAAATGGGGAAGCCAGCCTCCGCCGGCACCGACGTCCGCCCATGACGACAACGGGAGTGTGAAATGAGACCTGAAGCGAACACCCTGCTGCGTAGGGGCGCTCTCTCCTTGGTTGTCGCCCTCCTCCTCCTGCCGGCCGGGGCTGGCGCGGTGTGCCCCAACACGGTCGAGACGGACGAACAGGCCCTCTGGAACGTGCACAACTGCTGGCCGGCGTTTCGCGACTGGTTCCGCCCCTTCTTCAACCTCCAGTCGGACCACTGGGATGGCAGTTGGGGCTGGGCAACGTGCGATCCCACGCAAGCCTTTCCAAAGATGTGGGACTCGGCCTACCTGATCACCTACGGATTGCAGGATTCGAGCTTGGGCCCGTGGCACAGCGACGTCGATTACCAACGCTGGGCCGCGGGCAGCCAGCACGACTTCCGCTACGAGCCGGAGGACGCATGTTGCAGCGCCTACGCCACCGCCTTCAACGGTACGTTCGTCACCAATCGGGTGGAGATGGATTGCCCCAGTTTCAAAGGACGGACCGCTGGCGTGCGGGCCGGTACGATGCTGCACGAATCGACACACATCATTTACGGGGATTCGTTCGGGGTCTGGTCGCACCAGTCGAACCTGCCGGGCAGCAACTGCGGCACGGAGGACTGCTCGGACGACTGGTACTTCCATCTACTCAACGCCTACCCCTACGGTTCGCTCGCCGGCCACAGGCATTCGATGAACCAGATTCAGATCGAGTACGATTGCGACCTGGCCGAGTTCGGCGAAGGGTGGGTCCCCTATACGACCAAGATCCTCGCGCAGAGCGAGGCGAACGACCGGATAACCAACCGGATCCGCAACCCACCCGGTTGGACCTGTGGCCAGCCCCGCCCGCTCCCGGCGGGCAGCGCCAACCCGTTCACCTACTCCAGCGGCCGCGATGAGTACCTGGCCTGCTGGGGTATCGCCGGCCGGATCAGCTCGAACTGCAACGACATCTCCGACCTGAACGACAAGCAGATGTGCTTTGGCATGTCTACCAGCACTCAGAGTCCTTGCACTTCGATGACCGACCGCAACCTCCAACTCGCCTGCTACGGAATGTCCGTAGCGCCCAACTACCCATCCAACTGCAACGACATCGTCGATGCCGGGATGCGAGACTTCTGCTACTCGGTCTCCAGTTGGGGCACCTCGGGCACCTGCTCCGGAGTCACCTCCCCCTCCGACAAGGCTCTCTGTCAGGCTCTGACCTACCGTAATTCGTCGTATTGCGCGAGCATCACCAACGCCAACGACAAGTGGTTCTGCTACGGGACCGCGAGCCGGACGAACTCTTACTGCGCCAATATCGTTCAGTAACGTTCGCCTGACACTCAACTCGGCGCCCACGCGAGAGCGTGGGCGCCGGCAATCTAGCCTGCTGGCGCCCTTCGCGGCTAAAGTCCGATCAGGTATTCCGGACGAGCCCGGCAGGCTGGAAGTATTTTCTCAAAACTTGCCAAAACCTGTCCCGTTCGGTATAGTCTTGGCATCTGAAGATATCGAAAGGAGAAACCATCATGAAGAGGCTTTTGCTCGTACTTCTCGTCTGTGCAACTGCGATTGTGGCTGCTGGCAAGGTTTCGACCGTCTCGGCTGATTGCCTCTATGAAAGGATCCTTTACTATTCCTCTCCCGGCGGCGGCCTGGCCTGTGGTCATACGGACTTCTCTTGTCTCGACGTCGTGCATACAGGCTGCACAACGCCGTACTACACCATCCATTACGGCGTGTGTATATGCCCGTAACAGATGGCGCCCGGGGTGAAGCACCGGGCAACCTCCACTGAAACGTCGTCCACCACGGACTAGACGATTCTTGCTCTCACGCTCCCGATTCATCGCCGTCCCCTTCCAAGCGTCAAGGAAGCGGGTAGACTCAGGGCACAACAACCTCTGAGGAGACCCGATGCGCCCGCGGCAGATCGCTGAAGCCCTGCTCTCGCTAGTCTTGGCCGCCGGCCCCGTTCGGGCCGCGGAGGTCCCGCGTCTGCTGGCGGACATCAACCGGACGCCGTCGCCGCCGGCCGGCCTTTTCGTGGCGGAGCCTTCCGGCTTCTTTTCGCTGGGCGGCCGGACGCTGTTCTCTACGAAAGGCTTCGGCGACGAGGGAATTCTGTGGAGCACGGACGGCTCCGCCTCGGGGACGCGGATGGTCTCGTCCACGATCTGCCCGTACCCCTGCCAGGGAATCACGTCCCTCGGGGCATGGCACGGCGTCGCCCTTCTCAAGGTCGCCATGGGCTCGGCGGAGTCTTCGCCGGACGGCGTGCTCTGGCGCACGGACGGCACCACGGCGGGGACTTTCCCGCTGGCCGGCCCCTTTCCCTTCGATCCTTTCCGCACGGTGACCACCATCTACCCGGTGGGTGACCGGTTCTTCTTCTTCGTGGCCTGCTCCGACGGCTGCACGCTCTTCCGCAGCGACGGCACGCGGGCGGGGACCGCACCCTTCGTTGCGGCCGGTTTCACCTCGTCCTTCCTCGATCCCCACAGCTTCGCGGTCTGGCGGGACCGGCTGGTGTTCATCGCTATCAGTGAAGAGCCCCAGGGCCTGTGGAGCACCGACGGCACGCCGGAGGGCACGGTGCGGCTCGCCGACGTCCAGGAGGCTGAGGATGTGCCGGCTCCCGTGGTGCCCGCCTCCTCGCAGCTCTTCTTCGGCTCGGGCGACAGGGGAGAAGACCTGTGGGTGACCGACGGCACACCCGGCGGCGCCCGGCGTCTGGCCGATCTCGATCCCGCCCCGTGCTTTCCTCCTCCCGAGCACTTTTGCGCCGAACCAGATATCAATTCGCTCACCGCGATCGGCGACGGGGTGCTGTTCGTCACCGTCCGTACGGGGCACGGCGAGGAGGTGTGGCGCAGCGACGGCACCCAGAGCGGCACCCGCCCCGTCATCGAGCTGCCTCCGCCCCAGATCTGGGGCGTGCCCGAACGGCTGCCCGGAGACCGCTGGCTTTTCGCCGCCTCCCCGACCGGCGACGGAGGGACGCTGGCACTGTGGACGGCGGACGACGATTTCAGCCACGCGGCCCCCCTCACCGGCTGCGACGGCGGAGCTTGTCCGGCCTTCGAGGGCTTCCTCTCTCCGACCCTCCCCCACCTCTTCGTAGGCCGGGACGACGCCCATGGCGGCGAGGTCTGGATCACCGATGGCACAGGGGCCGGTACCCACCTCCTGGCGGACATCTGCCCCGGCCCATGCTCGGGATCCCACTCTCAGTTCGTCAAGACCGTACTCGGCAGCGCCGCCGGCAAGAGCTGGTTCCTCGCCTTCCCCCGCGACGGAGGCTCGGATTCGACGGATGACGAGCTGTGGGTGACCGACGGCACACCCGGCGGGACGCACCGTGTGGCAGGACCCGTCACCAGCGGCCTGGGATTCCTCGGGGATCTCGCCTTTTTCGGTCTCGGCGGCCAGGATCGGAACGCCTCGGAGCTGTGGGCCACAGACGGATCGCCCGCGGGCACACGGCAGGTGACCGTTCTTCAGCGGCTCGCGCCCGGCTCGTACCCTGAGTTCCTGCCCCGCGACGGCGGCAGCGTCCTCCTGAAGGTCTATGACGGCACTCACAGTGCGCTCTGGCGCAGCGACGGCACCCCCGAAGGGACCATTTTCCTGGTCGAGCTGCGGGGAGGCCGCTCCTTCGCCGGCACGGGCTTCACCACGGTGGGCGATCTCCAGTTCTTCACCGTTGTCCATGGAGATAGGGTCGAGATCTGGCGTAGCGACGGCACGGCCGCGGGCACTCTCCGGGTCAGCCAGATGGGCTCCGGCATCGAACCCTCGCTCCTGACGTCCTGGCGCGGCAGGCTCCTCTTCCGGACGGCGGGGGGAAGAACCTGCGCCTTCTGGAGCAGCGACGGCTCTCCTGGCGGCACGCGGGAAATCCTGTCGCAGCTTCGCGCGCTCTGCCCCGCGGCGATCCAGCCCCTCGGCGCCAGATTCCTCTTCGTCGCCGACGTGGGGCACGGCCTGCGGACCGTACCCCAGATCTTCCTCTCGGACGGCATGGCGACCGGGACCCGGCAGATCTCGCAGATCCGCTACCCCCGCCCGTCGCTCGAAGGGGAGAGCCCGGTGACGGTGGGCGGCATCACGTTCTTCAGGATCTTCCGGCCGAACGCTTCCGACAGCGAGATCTGGCGGACGGACGGCACGGGCCCCGGCACCTATCTCGCTTTCAATCTGGCTCAGCCGGCAGATCTTTTCGGCTTCCGGGGTTTCCTGTATTTCACAGCCAGCCCCGCGAACGACTTCACGCGCGTCCTCTATCGTGTCTCCGCTTCCGGGGGCGAGCCGGTGCCGCTGGCCGGCGTCGGCATGGGCTTCGTGGCTCCCGCGCTGCCGGTGTTCACTCCCGTGGGCGACCGCCTCTTCTTCATCGCTTCGGACGCTGACTCGGGCGCCGAGCTCTGGGTGACGGACGGCACTCCCGCGGGCACGCGGCGGGTGCGCGACATCCACCCCGGTCCGGCATCCTCGCAGCCGGACAGCCTGGTCGCGGCCGGCAACCGGCTCTTCTTCGCTGCCGAAGACGGCGAGCATGGCCGCGAGCTCTGGGAGAGCGACGGCACGGAGGCCGGCACCCGCTTGGCGTGGGACCTCAACCCGGGAGGATTCTCCTCCAACCCCGTGAACCTCGCCCTCAGCGGCAACTTTCTCTTCTTCAGCGCCGACGACGGCGAGACCGGCGTCGAGCCCTGGGTTTTGCGGCTGGAGCCGTAGTCCCGGTCTCGCCTCCTCGATCGAGCCCCCATGCAACTCTTGACCGGCGCGCGGCGTACAGGTGCCATGAAGACCGCTCTCGTCGCTCTGCTCCTCGCCGTGCCCCTCGCTCCGGCCACGGCGGCTCCCCTGCACTACCCCGAAACCCACCAGATCGAGCAGAAGGACACCTTCCACGGCGTCGCCGTCGAAGATCCGTACCGCTGGCTGGAAACGGATGTGCGGCAATCCGCCGAGGTGCGGAGCTGGGTGGAGGCGGAGAACCGGCTGAGCTCCGGATACCTGGCGTCCGTCCCGGAGCACCAGGCGATCCAGGACCGGCTGACGCAGCTCTGGACCTACGAGCGGCGGGATTTTCCCAGCCGGTTGGGAAACGCCTACTACTTCGAGCGCAACGACGGCCACCACAACCTCCCGGTGCTCTACCTGCAGCGCTCGCTGCTCGACGAGCCCGAGGTGCTGCTCGATCCGAACACGTGGTCCAAGGACGGCACGGTCGCCCTCTCCGCCACCGATCCGAGCCCGGACGGCCAATATCTGGCCTACGGCGTGAGCGTCGGGGGCTCGGACTGGCGGACCTATCACGTCCTCGACCTGGCATCCCGCAAGGTGCTTCCCGACGAGATCCAGTGGAGCAAGCTCTGCTGCCTGTCGTGGACCGCGGACAACCAGGGGTTCTTCTACCCCCGGCTGCCGGAGCCGGCCAAAGGCACCGAATTCCAGGGCCGGACTCAGGATGAGAAAATCTATTACCACCGGCTGGGCACGCCGCAGTCGGCGGATACGCTGACTTTCGAGCAGTCGGACCATCCCGACTGGATCCTCTCCTCCGAGGTCACCGACGACGGGCGGTACCTGGTCATCGGCTTCCGGCGGGAGGGAAAGGGATTCCGTTTTCTCTACCGCGACCTGCGCGACCCGTATGCAAGCTTTTCCGTGCTCGTCCCAGACTTCGACAATCAATATTTCCTTCCCTTGGGCAATGACGGCCCTGTCTTCTATTTCCGCACCGACTACCAGGCGCCGCGCGGGCGCATCCTGGCGATCGACCTGCGCCAGCCGGGGAAAGAGCATTGGCAAGAGATCGTGCCCGAGGGGAAGCAGGCGATGCGCGGCGCGACGCTCGCCGGCAACCTGCTCGTCGTGCGTTATCTGGAGGACGCCCTCTCCTCGCTGCGCATCTTCACCCTCGGCGGCAAGCACGTCCGCGACCTGGAGGCGCCCGGCGTGGGCAACCTCAGCGGCGTCATCGGCCGGCCGGGCGACAACGAGGCGTTCTACGCCTTTTCGAGCTTCAACCAGCCGACGTCGATCTATCGCTACGACCTGGTGAGCGGCCGCAGCACGCTCTTCTTCCAGGCGAAAGTCGACTTCGACACCGCCGCTTACGATGTGAAGCGGGTCTTCTACACCTCGAAGGACGGCACCCGGGTGCCGATGTTCCTCGCCTTTCGCAAAGGATTGAAGCTGGACGGCAACAATCCCACGCTCTTGACCGCGTACGGCGGCTTCAACATCGCCCAGGCCCCCGGCTTCTCCCCGGCTTACGCGGCGTGGCTCGAACAGGGAGGCGTCCTAGCTCTCGCCTGCCTGCGTGGCGGCGGCGAATACGGCGAGGACTGGCACCAGGCGGGCATGCTGCTCAAGAAACAAAACGTTTTCGACGATTTCATCGCCGCCGCCGAGTGGCTGATTGCCAACCGCTACACCCGGCCGGCGAAGCTCGCCGCCTGGGGAGCGAGCAATGGCGGCCTGTTGGTGGGAGCGGTGCTCAATCAGCGGCCGGACCTCTTCGGCGCGGCACTGCCCGCGGTGGGAGTGATGGACATGCTGCGCTACCACCTCTTCACCATGGGCACGCTGTGGACGAGCGAGTACGGCACGGTGGACGACGCGGCCCAGTTCAAAGCCCTCTACGCCTACTCGCCGTACCACAACGTGAAAGCCGGCACGCACTACCCGCCCATCCTGATCACCACGGGAGATACCGACGACCGGGTCGTGCCCGGCCACAGCTTCAAATACGCCGCCCGTCTCCAGCGCGCCCAAGCGGGAGACGCGCCCGTCCTGATCCGCATCGCCACCCTCGCCGGCCACGGCGGCGCCGACTCCACCACCGGCCAGATCGCCGAGCTCGCCGATCAGTGGGCCTTCCTGGTGAAGAACCTGGGGATGGCATGGAAGCCGGCGGGCGGGCGGTAGCCTACCTCCGGAGAAGGATTCAGGCTCACTCCGACCGCAGCGCCACCAGCGGGTCCATTTGGCTGGCGCGATGGGCCGGGATGGCACTCGCCAGCAGGGCCACGGCGGTGAGCACGGCCGGCGCCAGGGCAAAGGTCAGCGGGTCTCTGGCGCTCACTCCCACCAACAGGCTGGCGAGCAGGCGAGTGAGGGCGAAGGCGCCCACGAGGCCCGCGGCGACACCGAAGAGCACCGGCACGAGACCCTGTCCGATCACCATTTGCAGCACGTGGCGGCCGGTAGCGCCGAGGGCCATGCGGACGCCGATCTCCCGCGTGCGCTGGCTCACCAGGTAGGAGAGGACGCCATAGATTCCCACCGAAGAGAGCGCCAGCGCCAACAGGGCGAGCGAGCCCAGCAGCACGGTGCTGAAACGGCGGGAGCCCAGGGAGCGATCGATGACGGCCGTCATCGGCGCCACGGCCGAAACCGGTTGCTGCGGGTCCACCGCCCAGATCTGCTTCTGGATCTGCTGGGTCAGAGCGGCCGGCGAGCCGTCGGTCTGCACCACCAGGGAGACGGGAAGCAGGCGGACCAGGAGGGCCGCGACCGGCGCGGGGAGCTGCCCCATGGGGATATAGAGAATGGGCGGGGCTGCCTCGTCCAGGCCCGCCTCCCGCACGTCCTTCACCACGCCCACGATACGGCGTGGCGCGGGGTCCGCCAACTCGGCGGTGAAGGGCATGCCGACGTGAATGCGCTGGCTCAAGGGGTCCTGTTTCGGGAAATAGCGACGCGCCAGGGTCTCGTTCACCACCGCGACCAACTCGCCGCCCGACCGGTCGCCGGAGTCGAGGTAGCGGCCCTTCGCCAGAGGAATGCCCAGCGCCTTGAAGTAGCCGGCCGTCGCCACCCGGTATTGCGCGCCGCCAATGCCCTCGTGACTGTCGCCGCCGGGCCACTTCCCCACCACGACGAACGGGAGATCGGGGCCCGGCTCCAGAGGCAGCGTGGAGACCATCGCCGCTTGGCGCACGCCGGGAAGGCCGCCGACCCGCTCCGTGACCTCCCGGCTGAAGCGCTCCAGGGCTTGTGGGCTGGCGTAACGTGACGCCGGCAGGGAGAGCTTGACGGTCAGCACGCCCTCGGGCCGGAAGCCTGGGGCCGTATGGGTCAGGCCGCTGAAGCTCCGCACCAGGAGGGTGGCACCGGTAATGAGCACCAGGGCCAGAGCCACCTCGCTCACCACCAGGAGCCGGCGGACGAGGGCGCCCCGGGGACCGCCGGTCGAACGGGTGGAATTCTCCTGGAGCGGTTCCCTCAGATCCGCGCGCGCCATCTGTATGGCGGGAACGAGGCCGAAAAGGAGGCCGGAGAGCAGCGAGAGCCCGAAGGTGAAGGCCAGCACGTTGCCGTCGATACCGACCGGCGGCAGGCCACCGCCCCCGGAGAGCCCCAGGGCATCCACCGGGCTCAAGGCAAGCAGGGGCTTCAAGATCCAGTAGCCCAGAAGGAGGCCTGAGAGGCCACCGGCCACGGACAGCACCAGGCTCTCGGTGAGGAGCTGGCCGAAGATCCGTCCTGCGCCGGCGCCCAAGGCGGTGCGCACGGCCACCTCACGGCGGCGGGCCGCGGCGCGAGCGAGCTGGAGGTTGGCCACGTTCACACAGGCGATGCCCAGGACGAACGCCACGGCCGCCAGGAGCACGAGCAAAGCCGGACGGAGCTGACCGTACAGGCGTTCCTGCAGGGGCTGTAGGACAACGGTCTCGGTGTCGCCCATGTCGTCCGGCCGCTGGGTCCGGTATTGGCCGGCGACGACGCCAAGGGCCGCCGCTGCTTGCTGCCGCGAGACTCCGCTCCTCAGCCGGGCCGTGATCTCCAGATAGTTCGCCTTCTCCCGGCTCGCCGGATCGATCGCCAGGGGCGCCCAGAGGTCCGCAACGGACGGAAAGTGAAAGCCGGCAGGCATGATTCCCACCACGGTGTAGGGCTCGCCGTTGAGCACCACGGGGCGGCCGACGAGCGCGCGGTCGGCGCCGAAGCGCCGCGCCCACAGCTCGTGGCCGAGCACCACGACCTTGGCTCCGCCGGGGCGGTCCTCCTCCGGCGAGAAGCCCCGGCCGATCTCCGGCTGGCGGCCGAAGACCGAGAAGAAATCGCGGGTCACCCGCGATCCGGCGATGCGCTCGGGCGGCCCGTCCCCCGCCATGTTGAATCCCGAGCTCACCACCTCGTAGGCCGCCACGCCACGGAAGACGTCGCCGCTGTGATCCCGCCAGAAGACGAATTTGGGGATGGAGACGGAGGTCGACCGTCCGTCCTTGTCGCCGCGCTCGAGCTGAACCAACTCCGCCGCTTTCGGGTACGGCAGCGGGCGCAGGAGCACGCCGTTGACGAGGCTGAAAATCGCCGTGTTGGCACCGATGCCGAGAGCGAGCGTCACCAGTGCGACGACGGTGAAGGCCGGAGTCCGCAGCAGCGTGCGGACGGCGTAGCGGAGGTTGTGGAGCAGCGACGTCATGGCGAGGTCTCCTTGGTTCTGGCAGGCACTACGAAATGGGAGGCGCCGACGTTTCAAAAACATTCTCTTCCCGTCGCCTTTTCCATCCCTCTCCTACACAAAGCCGGCCGATCCCGGGTCTTGCCTGAAGAAAGCCGTGCGCTACTCCGACTTCATCGTGCGGATCGAACCCCCGCAGCAAGGAACCCATCGCGTCTCGGCCAGGTTTCGGGGAGGCACGGCGAACGGGGACTTCACGGTCCCCTTGACTCCTCAAGAGATCGCCATAGCGATGTGGCTCGGCCTCGGGGCGCGGCGGAGGGACATCCGTCCAGTCGCGGGGCGGCCGGGGCTCCGCCCGCGGGAGGTGGGGGACCAGCTGTTCGGCGCGCTGTTTTCCGGACCCGTCGGCGACTTCTTCAAGACCAGCTTCGAAAAGATCGAGTCGGCCGGCGACTTGGGCCTTAGGCTCCGTATCGAAGTCGACACGGCTGGGACTACGTCGCTCGACTTGCCCTGGGAGCTCCTGAGGTGGACCGATCGCGGCGAGCTCCTGGCCCTCAGCAATAAGAGCCCGATCGTCCGTTCCCCCGACGTTCCGCGATCGATCCCGCGCCGCCAACGCCAGCGTATCGAGCCGCCGCTGCGGATCCTGGCCGCAATGGCCAATCCCGCCGACTCTCCCGAGCTCGACCTGGCGAGCGAATGGGCCGCCCTCCAGAAGGTCTGCGGCGCAATCTCCAACGTGGAGCTCGAGCGTGTTCAGGACGCGACACCGGCAGGGATCGGCAGCGCTTTGAGAGGCTCACAGCCGTTCCATGTCCTCCACTTCATGGGACACGGCCGGTTCGATCCGGAGACGGGCGAAGGGAGCCTGCTGCTGGCGGAGGACCGGGAGACCCGGGGATCGTCGCTGGCTCAGGTCCTTCACGACTTCCCTTCCCTGCGTCTCGCGGTGCTCAACGCCTGCCACACGGCTCGCTCCACCGGCGGCAAGGGATTCGATCCCTTCGCCGGGGCAGCCATGGCCCTGGTGCAGAACGGTTTGCGGGCGGTGGTCGGTATGCAGGCCCCGATCAGCGACGCCGCCGCCATCTGCTTCAGCGGCGCCTTCTATGGGGCATTGGCCGACGGCAAGCCGATCGATACGGCGATGAGCGAGGCGCGGAAGGCCGTTTTTGAAATCGACACGGAAGGCTCCGAATGGGCCACGCCCGTCCTCTTCCTGCGCGGCCCGAACGGGCGGCTGTTCGATGCCGGGCGGCAGAAGGCCGTCCTACTTCTCAAGCCGCCCCAGGACCTCGACCCTCTCGCCGCCAATCCAGCCTTGGCCACCTTGTTGACTCCTCTCCAGGAGCCAGGCTGGCGCGATACCCTCCGCATCGCTCTCGGCCGCATGAGCGCCCATCTCGAGAGGCCCCGGCGCACCGGGGTCGTCCTGGATCTCCTGGGATCGATCGATTCACTCGGCGTCCTTCTGCCCCGCGCCGCGGAGGAGATCGCCGAGGCGCTCCCGGACCTGGCCGCGATTCCCGCTCCGCTCCTGGAAGCGGCGGCGGCGAGCCTGATCGCCGCCCGGGCCGAGCACCGCCACTCCGGCGTTCCCCCCGCATTTCTACGCTCGGTCGAGCGGGCCTTCGCGCGGCTGGCCGGAAGCGGTCCCGCTCCGGCGACGGACCGCGCCCTGCGCAAGGCGCTGACGGGGGATTCCGACGAGATCTGCCTCGCCGCCGCCCATCTCCTCCGGATCGCCGGCCGTGACACGGCCGAGCTCACCGCAGCCTTGGCCGCGTCCCTCCCCAGGGACACGGAAGAGGCCGGTTGGCCGATCGACGCCGCGTTGCGGGAGATCGCGGCCCGGCGGCCCGACCTCTTGCCGTCCCTTCCGGGGACCTTCCGCCATGGGCTACGCCGGAACGCCTCCTGGCTCCAGGTCTTCCAAGGCGATCCCTGCTGGCGGCGGATCGGGCTCGCCCTGTATGGAGATTGGCGTGGGCCGGACGGCATGTTCCGCGAATCGCCTCTGACGTCCCGGCTGCGTGCCGCCCTCGACGCCGGAAGGACGGACCGAGCCTTGACCGGCGACCTTCGGAAGGCGTTGAGTGAACCAGCCGAGAAGCTCCAGGCCGACGCCCTTCTGGCTCTCACAGCCTGTGGCGAGCCGGTGATCGCGGAGCTTTCCGGGAGCGATCCCGCGGCCCGGCGGGCCCGGGCTCAACTGTCGCGGCTCGCCGCCGATCTGAAGGCGACCGTCCCCCCTGCCGCCGCTCCCGCCGTGCGAGCCCTCGCCACGGCCGCCTCCCATCTGCCCGCGAACCCTTGGCAGGAGCTGATGATCGCCACCCTGGAGGTCGCCCGGGCCTTCGGCGATCCGCCCCTTCCGATCCTGGCCCTCGCCGAAGCCTCCCCTCCCGAGGTGCGCCCCCGCGCACTGGCCGAGGTCTGGCGAAGCGTGCTCGCCGGCGCCCACGGCGATCCCGTGTACAACCTCGCCGTCCTGTTGGACACGGCGGGCGAGACGCTGGCTTCATCCCCGTTCCTCCTCGCCCAAACCCTGACCACGATACCGGCGAGTGCCATCTCCGCCTGGAGCTGCGAGCACCTGGCAGCACGTCCGCGCAACGAGGTCGAGCTGCTGGCTGCTGCCCTGGACTCGCTCGACGGCGTGGCCCCGGCCTTCGACTTCGCCCGCGGCTGGGCCCTGGTGATCCTGGCGCCAAGCCTGCGAGAGGCCGGCCTGGCTCTGGAGGCGGAGGCCCTCGCTCTCGGCGGCCTGTCGGACCGTTTCGGCGCCCAGGCGGACGCCTTCCGCGCCCTGTCAGGCCCCATCTCTCCCACGACCAAGACTCTCCTTGCCGAAGCGCTCAGCCTCGGCGATCCCTTCCTCCGCGTCCGTGCGCTGCTGCGCCTCGCCCGCACCTGGCCCGGCCTGCGGGAGAGGCTTCTGGCCGTCCCTCCCGCTATCGGGTGGACCCGCTGGATGCGATGGCTGCGGCCCGGAGACTCCAGGCCCACCCTGGCCCGGGAAGCGCTGAGACTGCGCGATCCTGCCCAACGGTTTCGGGCCTGCCAGGAGCTGGCCGCGATCGACCCGGATCATAGGGCCCTCTGGAGCTCCCGAGCCCTCCGCGCCGCCCGGCGCCTTCCCGATCCGGAGGACCGCGCGATCGGCGAGGAACCCGGCCTTGCCGCGCCCGCGCTGCTCGCCGCCGGCGACGCCCTCGGGAAGCAGGCCGACCCCCTCGTGCTCGGCGCCATCGTCCACGACCTGCGCCGCAAGTTGGGCCTCCTCCCCCGCCGCGAAGACTCGGAGCCGGCCCTCGTCCTCGCGGAGCGGCATGGCCTCACGGCGCGGACCCTGCCCGAGATCCTCGACCTGCTCGAATCCTCCGACGACCGGCTCCGCTACCGGGTCGCCCTGACCCTCCACGGCGACCTCAGCCCGGGCGTCCCGCCGCTCTCCGCCGCGCGCCTCGGCCCAGGAGCCCTCGAAGAGCTGGCGCGGCGCTGGCTCGTCTTGAAAGACCGCGCCCCAGGCGCCGCCAAGGTCATCGGCTGGACCTTCGAGCGAGTCGAGCACGACGACGGCGATGCGCTCGGCGCCTGGGCCCAAAGCCTCGCCAGGGGCGGCCCTGGCGCCCGCGTGGCCGAGGTGATCCTGGGTTCCATCGAGCGTCTCCACCCCGTGGCCGAGCCGGCTTTCCGGCACCTGATCGAGAGGGGGAGCCCGCCGGTCCAGCGCGCCCTGCTGCGTGCCCTCTGCCGGCTGCTGGCCCGTGATCGCGTCCGCGACGAGCTGTGGAACCAGCTCTTTCCCTCGCTGGCGAATCTCGGCCCCGAGGCGGGGGCAGACCTCTTCCTCGTAGATCCGCCGGCGTCCCTGGTCGACGCACTCCTCGACGCCTGGGCCGCCATCGGCGGCATCGCGGATCAGGTGCCCACGATCGCCAATCGTGTCCTGTCCGCCAGCTCCGCACCTCTTGGGGAAGCTCTCCGCAGGCCTGCCCTCCGCGAGCACCTGAAGTCGGCGGGTCTGGCCTCCCGGCCCTCCTCTCCCCAGTTGCGGGCCGCGGCGGACCGCCTCGCCCCGCGCCCCGAGTTGCTGCCTGCCCTCCTCGCTTGGCTCTGCACCCGTCTGGGCCGGGATGTGCAGGACGGAGACCCCTTCTGTCCGCTGAGCTCCGACCTCCTGGCGCTCGCCGCCGCCGTGGCAGAGCGCCTCCCCGATGTCTATCGCGCCGCGGCCCGCGAGGTGCCGGAGCTCCCGCTGCGGCTACGCGACGCCGCCCGGCTGCATGACTCCTTCCCCGGCCGGCGGGCAGCTCTGCGCCTGCTCGCCGCCTCCGGCGACCTGACGCTCCACGCCTGGAACGCTCTGGAATCGGGCCTCGTCGACGTCCCTCCGGTCCAGGCGGCAGCCCTCGTGTCGCTGGGTCTCTATCGCGAGGTTGACGACGAGGCCCTTCAGCGCCTGATCCAGGGCTTCGGCAGCTTTTCTCCACTGCTCGCCGTCGCCGCCGGCCGCCTCCTAGCGCTCTTCGCCCGTCGCGGAATCCTCACCCCGAAGGAACGCGAAGAGGCGCTCCGAGCCCTGGCCGAGAACACCACCCGGGGCTCGCGGAGCGACGTCTGCACCCTCAGCCCGCAACCCCCGCTGCGCCTCGAATTTTTGGGAACCTTGGAAGACCTGCTCTACGACTCCCTGGCCGAAGCCGCGGGCTTGGCCGACATGCTGGAGGAACTGTGAAGACCTTCAAAGCCAAGTGCGAGCTCCGCGGCGCGGAAGCAACCTTTCAAGTCCACGTCGGCCGCCCGGCTCCGGGGTTTCACCCGCTCAAATACCAGGCGGCCTGGCTGCGGGAGATGCACCGGGGCGAGATCGATCCGGAGGTGATGGAGGAGGTGGAGGTGTTGTTGGAGAAGGCGCTGGCGGAGGGAGTGGGGTTGGAGGATGTGATCGAGGAGGAACTACACACGGAAGAGCCTGTGTAAACCAGAGCCCGCGAAGGTCTACGCATGGACCTCTTCACTCTTTTTCCAAGAAACGGCGCAGGACAAATCCCGCTGACATCAGGAAGGCGGCAGGAATAAGAAAAGGCAACACGCCGAAGAGAACCGCCAAGGGCCCAAAATAATCACGGGGGAGAACCACTTGTTCCGGTGAAGGTATGGCCTCGCTGGGTGCAATCTGCTCGACGTAAAAACCGGTGGGGAGAATAACGGCCATGACCACAAGAACCAAACCGATGAGGAACAAAACGATTGCCATGAGCTCTAGAGTTACAGAGCGGTTCGCTCGCCTTACTTCGTTTTCAAAGACTGCCAGGGAACTCGTCAACGGTGTCACTTCACTAGCCTCCTAGTTCGTTGGAAGGACAAGAAATTCGGCGGTTCCCTGGGCACCTGTCAGATCGGCTCCCGAAAGACCGGCCCCCCAGAAGTTCGCGCCATCCAAAAGTACGTCTCGCAGGTTTGCCCCTTCGAGCGCAGCCTTCTGGAGGCGGACGTGCCGAAGGTCAGCGCCTCGAAAATTCGCGGCGGTGAGGCGAGCCGACCGCAGATCGCTCCTCTGAAAAAAGCATCCCTGGAGATCGGCCCGTCCAAAGTCCACGCCGTTGAGATCCGCGCCACTCAGGTCAGTACCCGCCAGGCAGATCCCCGGCAGGCTGGCCCCTGCCAGCTCTGTCCCCTGGAGATCAACCCCCGCTAGAGAGAGCTTGCCGGCGGTCAGCCATTTCATCTCGAATAGAGCACGGATCAGCTTTCCACGGCAAACGCCATCCAGCTCCGGCATCGCGGTCAAGACCGCCGCTCGTGCGATGCGCTGGACAAGCACATCGCTCCCGGCTCCCTCCACCTCCATCCAGCGTGCAAGAATGTCGATCTGATCAAGAGCGCTCTTGAGAGCCAGATCCCGAACACTTTGCCGTTCTGTCTCGCGCTCCTGAAGCGAGCGAAGCATCTGCCGCCACATTCGTAAGAGGCCCGTCGCAGCCAGACCCAATACAATGGCTGGAACCCAACAGCCCCAAAGCCCTAGCAAAGTCTCGGCAGGGCCGGGCACGATCCCTAGAGCCGCGTATGGCTTGAACTTTAATTGAGTCATAAAGCCAAGGCCTGTAAACAAGAGCAGGAAAAAGCTCATCAAGGCTAACGTAGCTGCCGCGAGACGCACACAACCGTGCTTGGGGGACGCGACAGTTGGTTGACCCATAGGCGCAAAGGCCGCCACAGGGGGGCTAACTTCCTCCAGTTCCGGCCCCAGACCGACCTCGCGCAGGAACGCGCGAAATCGTTCCCACCTTTCAGTATCGAGCTCGCGGAAGGCTCGTGCGATCTCCGTCCGTACGAGGCCGGGCATGGGGTCGCCGGGCAGGTTGCGAAGCGCTCGATGCCGCAGCAACAGATCCGCTGTATACGTCATCCAAGCACGTAGCCTGTCCTCCCGCGAGAAGGCTTCTTCGCGCCGGCGCCGCTCTGCGATTTCCCGAGGAAGCACTACGTGCTTCTGGATCATCCAGCCGGCAAAGGCCGGAACGAGACTGAGCGGTATCAAAACGATGATCGTGGCCACTACCATGCAACCTGAAGGCAACGGCGGCGGTTCGAAGCCGAACATCTTCATGGCCGGAAAGCCCCGCAAAGCCTCGAGAATTGCAATTGCGGTAAAAAGGACGGCACCGAGGCTGATCAGCCTCAAGAAAAAGATCGCCAATTTGGCTTTGCTCATGACTCAGGCTCCAAGCCGGACTGCACGTTCTTCGCGTGAATCCAGGGAGTCAGGCTTTCGCCGCAGCTACGGCAATTCCGCCCCAGGCTCAGAGTGTAGGTCACCTCCTCCCCACAGGTTGGGCATCTTCCCCGCCGGTGTAACGGTCCGATTCTGAGCGCGGCAAGAGTGAAAAGGACTCCGAGAATATAGACGGTGATCGCGAGGATCAGCAGTACCAGAGTCGGCATGAAGAAACCATAGATGAAGAATTTCTGGGGACTGAGGTTCAGGGGTAGTGAGGCCCGCGACTTCAGCATGGGCGCGAGTCGAACCGTCAACCGCGCAAAGGCTGCCGGCCAGAACAGGACGGTCAAAACGCCAACAGACGCCCAGCTCACCACAGCCCGACGTAATCGCGGGTTCTCCGCGCCGACATAGGAGCCGAGCAGCATCCTGCTGAGCCCGTGAGCGCAAGCCAGCCAGAGCCACATGAGGGCAGTGCTTCCGGCCAACCAGATTGGAAGGGCCTTCCAACTCTCCGGACTGCCGGGAGCCAGAAGACTGAAGGGCGCAATCAAAAATCCTACTTCCATCCCGACGGCGAGGAGGAAGGCTGGTCCCAAGAGACGGGCATAGCCCCAACTCCTCGAGACACCGCCAGCGAGGTCAGCGACGGCGCGGCGCTGCACTTGGACGCCTATCGTCTTACTGGCCAGATAGGCGACCCCCATCAAGGCGCTGGAGAACGCCAAGAACAGAAGCAACTCAATACTTATGTTCAGGCCAGCGAGCAAACCATTGCGGGGTGTGCCCACCGGGAGATTGCCCAGCCGGTCCAGAAGCGCAACGTCCAATAAGCCAAGCACCAGGAAGACGAGCATCGAGAGTTTGACGAGGAAGAAAAGAGCTCCGCCTAAAACCAGGGTCAGGAGAACACCGGTCAAGAAGGAAAGGTCGGGAGATACCTGGAAGAGTTTCCGGGGGTTCTTGAGCATGCTCAAGCGAGAAGAGAACGATGGGTGAAAACGAAGAAGCCGCTTGGCCTTATGCCGGCACCAAGTGCCAATATCCCCTCCAAGCCGCCACCAAGCCTTTTCGCCCCAACGGTTCCAGGCTCGCCACCACCAATTCCAGCGTTCCCAAAGGCCAACTTCCCCCTCTGACAATGAGAGGAGACGCTGGAGCTGAGAGCCAACGCCCCAGGAGGCTGCTCGCCAGTCAGCGTAATACTCGCGTATCCGGATCAGCCCTGCCCAGATGACATATACGAAGAGCAACATGGCAGCGAACTTGAGAGTCAGCCCGCCCGCCTTCCAGGAAAATCCCCGGAGCCCGCAGAGACCAATAAACCCGAGAAGTAGAAAAATCACGAACACAGTCCATAAAGCCTTCGCTTTATCCCGATCGCGCGCGTCGCCGTTCGCGACGTGGGCCAACTCGTGTAGAGCCACAGGCCGGCAGGATTTCTCCCAGGCATTTTCCAGTACCTCGGGCGTGCCTGCCAGTATCAGCACCTCCTGGCCCTTGTAACCGAACGCATGTCCCTGGACAAGGCCGGAACTGTACTCCAGCTTTGGCAGCGGCAAACCGGAAGAGGCCGCACAGCTCTCCAGATCGGCCACGACCTTCGGAGCCTCAGCCCGCGTCAGCGGCTTCGACGCGTAACGCCTCTTCAGACGCTGGTTGTGGTGCCTATAGAGAAAGATTGCCAAACAGGTAAATAACAGCAGCACGGCACCAGGTATTATCAACAGCCTGAACACGAATGGAGCGAACTTTTCTGTCAGGACGTATGCTATTTCTCTGGCCGCGGCCTTCATCTCAGCCGGACTGATCTTCAGCGGGTCTGGTCTCCACCAACGCCTTACGAGCTCGAGCGACGCCGCCTCGACTTCTCGAAAGCTGGAGATGCCGTCAACGATGAAATAAAGGATGTTTCCTAAACTGTCGCCAAAAGCTAGAGCCGCGAGCATTAGCATCAAAAACCGGCCCTTCGTCTCCGGTGGGAATGCAAATGGATCGAGTTGCAAGGCGTTGCGCTCTTCAGTCGGCATGTAGCCCCTCGCCGGGACCTTCCCCGTTGCCGTGCTCTACGAATGCAGCGTTGAGCTCCCCCTCGATCTCCCGCAGCCGTCTACGTCCCTGCGGCGAGCGGACGCGCAGAACCATGCGCTTCACGTCCTCCACCGTTACCGAGGCGATTCCGCCCCCCGCACGAGCCAGAGCTTGCGCCACGAGCGGCGCGACCAGGGGAACCAGGAGATCGACCGTGCCGAACCGACCGGCTTCGTCCCAAAGGTCCATGGTGACCACCTCACCGCGAGCGGCCATGTCGATGAGCGGTTCCAGGTACCCGAGCGCCACTTCGGCTCCGCTCGGCTCCAATTTGGTAAGAGCCTTCAATGCCACCGCCCGCACCGCCTCCCGGTTGGCGGGAACCGCCAGGAACTCTCCTACGTCCATCCGCAGCACCTCCTGTCTCTGGGTGGAAAGACACCGCGGCTTGGGGCTTGGTTAGCGGCAGGACCGTCCTATCCTCATGTAAGCTCTTTCCTCTCCATGCGCACTCGCCCTTCCTTCGCCGTCCTCCTTCTTCTGTTCGCCCTGGCCTGTCGGAAAACCCCTGAGCCCGCGCCCAAAGCCATGGCCGCAGCCGTTCCCACCGCCGTGCCCACGATCGCCCGCGCAGTGCACAGCGGCCGGCGGGTTCTCTTCGTGGGGCTCGACGGCGCGGACTGGGAGCTGCTCGATGGCTACATGCGGGCGGGCTTGATGCCCAATCTCGCGGCCCTCGCCAGGGAAGGGCGGACGGCCGTGCTCACCACGATCCACCCTCCCCTCTCGCCCCTGGTGTGGACGACGATGATGACGGGGACTTCTCCGCTCGACCACGGCATTCTCGACTTCACGCGGCGCAACCCGGAGACGGGAGACCTGGAGCCCATCACCAGCGGCGAGCGCCGAGTGCCGGCGATCTGGAACCTGGCAACCGAGGCGGGAAAGAGCGTCGCGGTCTTCGGCCTGTGGGCGACGTGGCCCGCCGAGCTGGTACGCGGGTTGATGGTGGCGGACCGCCTCTCGTCGTTTACTTCCAGCACCAGCGCGCCGCCGCCGGGCGTCGTCTATCCGCCGGCCCAGGAGGCGTGGGCGCGGGAGACGCTGGCGAAAGCCGATCGCGAGGTGGACTTCGGCGCTCTGCATGCCTATCTCCCATGGCTCGGGAACCCGGAGTACGACCGTTGGAAGGCCGCGCCGGACCCTTACGCTCATCCGGTGAGTGCGCTGCGGCGCATCCTGGTCGAGACCCGCGCCTATCATGCCCTGGCCACCTCCTGGCTGGCGCGGGAAAAGCCCGATCTCGCCGTCGTCTACTTCCAGGGGACGGACACGCTCGGCCACATCTTCGCTCCGTACACTCCGCCCCGTCAGGACGCGGTGAGTGAGGACGACTTCCAGCGTTTCTCCAAGGTGCCCGAGCTCTACTTCGCCGAGGTGGACCGCCTGCTGGGCGACTACCGCAAGCTCGCCGAGGCTTCCGGTGCCGTGCTGATGATCGCCTCCGACCATGGCTTTCGCTGGAAGGAGGGACGCCCCAGCCAGCTCTCCAGCGCCGCGGCGGCGACCGCCGGCCGGTGGCATCGGGACGAGGGGATCTATCTCATCCGCGGGCCAGGCGTTCCCGCGTCGGATCTGCGCGGCCAGGGCAACGTGATCCAGGTCTGCGGCACCCTCATGAACCTTCTCGGGATGCCGCCCTCCGGAGGCGTGGCCGGTCCGCCCCTGACCGGTGTCGAGGCCTCGCCCGACGTGCTCGCCAACTATCGCGAGCATTGGCGCCCCGCCGCTCCGACCCAACTCGCAGACCCGAAGGCTAACCAGGAGGAGATCGATAAGCTGCGGGCGTTGGGCTACATCGGCTCGGGCAAGACGGGAAAGCCCGGGGAGACCCGCACGGCCGCTTCCTACAACAACGAGGGACTCCTACGGCGCGAGCGGGGCGAGACCGGCGCCGCCATCACGGCCTTCGAGAAGGCCCTTGCCCTGGAGGCAAACAGCGCCTCCGCCCTCTGGAACCTCAGCGATCTCCTGCACTCGCAGAACCAGGACCTCGACCGCTCGGACGATCTGCTCGTCCGCGCCCTCGCGGCCGGCCTGCCGGACGGCGTGGCCTATACCGCGGCCCGCGCCGTCCTCTACACCAAGAGCGGCGAGGCCGAGCGCGGTCTTCGCCTCCTTGACCGAGCCCTCGAAGCCCAGCCCGCCGAGCCCCGCCTCCACCTCCTGCGCGGCCGTTACCATCTGGAGCGCCACCACTGCCAGCAGGCCCTCGCCGACTTCGACGCCGCCACCGCCGATCCCACCAGCGCCTTGGCCCAGGCCTCCGCCGGTCTCGCCCGCCTCTGTCTCAACGATACCGCCGGCGCCGCCGCCAACTTCCGGAGATCTCTGGAGATCGATCCCAACCAGCCGGAGATCCGGCGGGCGCTGGGGCAACTCGGGGGGTAGGAGACAGTGCCGGAGCCGGCGGCGAAGCCGGTCCCGGCACGAAGGGCTCAAGCTCAGTAAGCGATTGGGCAGTGCTGCCCTTCGTCCTGGACGTGGCAGCCGGTGACGGGATCAAGCTGCTGGTAGATCTTCTGGAGACGCGAGGCCCGCCCGGCGGCGAAGTTCGAAACGCCGGGCAGGAAGGTGTCGGGCACGCCGTCGCTGTCGGTGTCCACCTTCACGAAGCCCTCGCGCGGTGCGCCGGTGGCGCGGCTGACCGACCAGAGGGCGTTCTTGGCCGGCGGGAAGCGCAGCTCCTTGCGGATCTCGAGCGCCTCCGTGGTGGTCCGTCCCACGGGCTGGAAGGAGATCTTGACGTTGACGGAAATCGGCGCGAAGAACCGGCCGCCCTCTTCATTGTCTCGCACGATGCGCATGGTGGTGACCGGCTGATCGCCGTCGAGCCTCACGTAAGCATTGTATTGGCCGCAGGCCGTCTGCACCGGGGCTACGCTCTGGAACTGCATGGCGCGGATTTGGATGTGCGTGGACGCCACGCCGTTCTTGTTGAAGACGGCATTGTCGAGACGCTGAACGATGGTGTCGGTCCTGCCCAGAACACCGGGCTGACCGGTGGCCAGGGGAACGCCCTGCATGATAATCCGCCCCGTAAACGCCTGCGACTTGTTGCAGAAGAAGCCGGCCGGTAGCGGCTGCTTGGAAAAGTCGGCGAACGTCGTGCCATCTCCGGGGGTCCTCCAGAGATCGCTGCCGTTGTAGATGGTGCGGTCGAGGGCGAGAGCCGGCAGGGAGAGCAACAGCAGACCGAGAATCGTAACCAGGGTAAGCCTTCTCATGATTTCTCCTTTCTCCGTTTCGATTTGAGATTTGAATCGGCGAAGAACGCGGAACGCCCGAGAGCGCTTCGCGGCGGAGCGCGGGCCCTGGGCCTTGGAGGAGAGGGAAGCTGTAGACCGGCTTCCTCGGTTCTTAGGTATTTCACCTTGCCTCATTAAAGCAAGGTGCGGCCAAGCGAGTTTTGCGAGCCAGAAGCGGACTCGCGACGAACTTCACCTTCGAGACACCCTTTCAGATCCGACTCCCCCGCCGTACTGCCGAAATGGGCTCCTCCCTCGACGAGCAGCTCCGGAAGGACGGCAGGGGTAGAGCTCAGAGCGTCGGAGCGGACCCGCGACTCGTATGCCACAGAGCGAGGATCTTGACTATCTTGGCCTCGCGTGACACCGAATAGTAGAGGTGGTAGCGAATTCGTCCAAGAAGGATCCGGCGTACTTCCTTGTACCGAGGATGCCCCACACGCTCACCTGCCGCCGGGAAGCCGCGGGCAAGCTCGAATCCCCGTTCGATGTCCTTCCTGAAGGCTCCGGGAGCCTTGGGTCGATTCTCCGACCACCAACTTGCGGCGGTTCGGATCTGGGCCTCGGCCCGAGGAGCTACTCGGACGGCGTAGCTCAACCAAGCTTTCGGACTCGGAGATCGTCTAGCAGGGCCTGCCCATCGATATATTCGCCCCGGTCAATCTGCTCCATGGCTTCGGAAAGCTCTTCTTCCTCGGCACGAGATAGCCGAACCGGTTCACCGGGCTCCGTGGCCAGGATCATGACGTGCGCCCCCTCCGGAACAAATTCCACCGGGATCTCCACTCTGCCGTCGATCACAGTACCGGTTGCAAGTTTCATAGCTCTTCAGTCTAGGGGCTTGGTTCCCGGGTTGCAATCCCGTTCAATCAGAACAGGGCCCTCTCAAAACTCCGAGCTCGATCCGCCGCCGCCGAGTGGGAGTCGTCGATCGCTCCGTCGGCGCGGGCCCTTGGCGGTTCTTCGCTTGGACTTCGGCGCTCTGCGCGCCTATCACCTACTGCGCGCCGAACGTAGGGGCACGGACCGCTCTTACCGCTTCTTCTCCAGACGGGGCAACGACCGGCAGACGTCGCGGGCCCGGCGGTTACGGCCGTCGGTAGAATTGGTGAAGGCGGGATGGTGGCGCAGGCGCTCGCAACCCAGCTTGAGCCAGTCATGCCAATCGGCGCGCCAGAGCCGCAGAGTGCCGTCCCGTCCGGCGCTGGCGGCGACCTCTCCAACGTTCGAGAAGGCGACCGCGGCGACGGACTTCCAGTGGCCGTTCAGCTCCCCCAGCTTCTTGCACTCCAGGTCCCAGAGCCTGACCGAGCGGTCCCTGCCGCTGCTGATCAGGGAACTCCCCTCCGGGCTCCAATCGAGCGACAAGACGTCGAAGTTGTGGGCCTTTACCTGGCACTCCTTCTTGCCCGAGTCGAGGTTCCAGATCGTTAGATAGCCGTCGTCATCCCCGCTTGCGAGGTACGGAGCGGCCGGATTCCAGGCCAGCGACACGATCCGCACCGTGGAGGGCCGCAACGGGTCGTGCAGGGTCTTTCCCTCGGCGTTCCAGAGGAGGACAGTGCCGTCGTCGGTGCCGCCCGCGACGTGCTCGCCGTCGTCGCGGAAGGCGACGGCGGAGAGCTTACGGTTGCCGTTGAACTTGTGCAGGACCCTGCCATCGACGTCCCGGACGACGACGTTGGCATTCGCGTCACCGCTCAGGAGTCTGCCCTTGGAGAAGCGGAGGGCCAGGATCTTCTGATCGCTGTCGGCCAACGGCGGACCCAACCGCCGGCCGTTGGCGTCCCAGAGCTGGATCGAGCCGTCCGCCGAGCCGGCGGCGAGCCGCTTACCGCCGTGGCTCAGAGCCAGCGCCGAGATCGCGTCAGGAGTCACGTCCGTCAGGGTCAACACCTTCGGGTGATCGCTCTTCTTGGTGTCGAACATCCACAGCGCGCTCCCCAGGGCCAGGAGGCGGTCTCCGGAGGCGAAGGCCAGGCGGCTGATGCCGCCGCCCCCCGGCTCATTCACCAGTGGCGGCCCGAGCTGGCTGTGCTCGAGGTCGAGGATCCGCACCGACTTGTCGTCGCTGCCAGCCACCAACGCGCGCTGGCCGGGGACGGCGGTCATCGTGGAAACGTTGCCGTGAAAGCCGATGAAAGGGGGGATGAGCCGGTGGCCGTCGCGGTCGTGGAATAGAACCGTCTGGTCCTCGGAGGCGCTGGCGAGAGTGTTGTCATCGACGAAGACCACGGCGTTGACGGCGCCGTCGTGGCGCCGCAAGGGGAGATAGGCGTTCTTGCCGTCCGGAGTCCATTGGCGCAGCGAGCCGTCCTCACCGCCGGAAGCGAGGCTCTTGCCGTCGGGGCTGAAGGTCACGGCGTACACCGGGCCGCTGTGCCCCCGGTACGGCTCGGCCACGGGCCTTCCCTGAAGGTCCCAGAGGCGGACCGTGGTGTCCTGGCTGGCACTGGCGATCGTGGTGCCGTCCGGGCTGAAGGCCAGCTCGTTGACGGCGGCGCCATGCCCCTGGAACGGCGCCCTCACGAGCCGGCCTTGCAGGTCCCACAAACGGATCAGGCCGTCGTTGCCACCGGTCGCGGCGAGCTTGCCGTCCGGGCTGAACACTACGGTCCAGGCCACGCCGGTGTGCCCTTGCTGCGACGTGGCCAGCAACGTGCCGTCCGCGGGTGACCACAGACGCAGCTTGCCGTCGTCGCCCACGCTCGCCAGAATGCCGTCGCGGCTGAAGGCGATGGCGCGCGGCACGGTGCCGGCCTTCGGCAGAACGCGGGGCGCCTTCCCCTTCAGGCTCCACAGGCGGATGGCGCCGTCCTCCCCGGCGCTGGCGACCGTCTGGCCATCCGGGCTGGCCGCCACGCAGGAGACGGCCGCACCGTGAGCGAAGCGGTTGCGCTCCCGTGCCTCCTCAATCGCCCGCAGCAGGCTGAATTGGACGGGCGTGAAGACCTGGCCGAAACGGTCCAGGCTATCGCCTGCCGCGGCGATGGCCTCGGTCAAGCCCGCCACCGGCTCCACGGCCAGGAGCCGCTGCACCTCCTGCGGCGTGGCGATGAGACGGTGCCGCTCCTTCACCCGCCACGCCAGCCAGAGAACCACGCCGACGGCTGCCAGCACGGCGAGGCCCGCGGCCCGAAGCAACCAGAGGTTGCGGCGGTGCCGGCCGCGCTGCTTGCGGCTGGCCGCGAGCAGGCGCTCCTCCTCCGGCTGCACGGCGCGCATTCCGGGGAGCCCCGCCTCCACAACCTTGAGATCCCAGGCGTCGAGGGGCACCGGCGCCGCCGTCCGGCCGTCCCGCCACTCGCCGGCGCGGCTCTCCAGGATGCGGCGGGCGCGCTGGCCCGGCCAAACCGAGACGTCGTAACGCTGGCGCACCAGCGGCGCCAGGGTGTCGTGGCCGAGGCGCGCCCCGCCGGCTGCCTGCGCGCGGTCCCCCGCAGGATCGGTCAGCAGGAAGAGAGCCTTCAGCGCCAGCACAAGGTCCGTGAGGATTTCGGCGCGGTGGCGATATCGCTCCCGCAGCTCGCTCTCCGTCCGCTGCTCGGCGGTGAGCAGCGGCGTCGTGTGAAAGGCCAGGAGATCGAACACCAGCCCCGACTCGACCACCTCGGCGCGTTCGCCGGCAGGGCGCTCGGACCATCCCTCCAGCTCGTGGGCGCCGCCCAGTTTCTCGAGCTGGCGGTCGAGGAACTCGCCCAACCGCTCGGAGTCCTCGGGAGAGATCGCGCCCCGGCCGAGCTTCTGGAGCTGCTGGTCGAGGAAGTCCCCCAGCAGGTAGCCCTCCTGTCGCAGCCGCTTATAGAGAGCGTGGGTGAAGCGGGGGGCGGACTGGCTCTCGGCGATCGCCTGCTGCCACATGCGGGTGAGCAGGATCTGGAGGGTGGGCGCGATCGGCGAACCGTGATCCGCCAGCAGATCGCCGGCGATGATTTCGGCGAGGCCCGGCTCCACCTCCAAGCCGTAGCGCTCGCGCAGGTGGGGCGTGAGGGTGAGCCCGTTGGCCACCTCCTGGATGGCGGCGCGGTCGAGCCCCTCCAGGAAAACCTTGGCGTAGTCCAGGCCGCGGTCCTCGAACTGCTTCTGGATTTCCGGGAACCACTCCTTGCGGAAGCCGAGCACGAGGCGCCCTTGCGGCCGGCTTGCGGGATCGCCGAAAAGCTGCTCGAGCAGGCTGAAGAACACAGCCATCTCCACGTTCCCGGCCGCGGGTCGGGTGTAAGCCTCCTCGACTTGATCGAGGATGACGATCAGGGGACGGTTCGCCTTGCTCTCCGTCAGCCGCCAGGCCACGGCCAGCGAAGTTCCCTCGGTGGCGGCCGGCTGCAGTGCCGCTCGGAGCGCCGCCCCAAGGCCGCCCTGGGAGTCGCGCCGCACGTAGCGCACCTCGTGGTACCACTCCAGCCGCGGCAGGAGACCGGCGTCGAGGAACGAGGACTTGCCCACTCCCGACTGGCCGTAGAGCAGCACGATCGGCGAACTGCCGGGATCGGTGAGCCGCAGGTAGAGCTCGCGGATCTCGCGGTTGCGGCCGAAGAAGATCTCGGCGTCGGCGGCGGTGAAGCGGTCGAGGTAGCGGAAGGGCTTGGCCGGCAGCGGGCGGCGCTTGAGACCGGGCAGGCCGCGACACGGGTCAGGCACCGGAAACAGGTCGCCGGTGCGGGCCAGCGGCGCGGCGATGGGGCAGGCGTAGAGCGTGCCGGCGACCGCTTGGCCGTCCTTCATCAGGGCGAAGCGCAGCAGGCCGACGAGGGCGCCGTCGATCAGTACCGGGCCGCCCGAGAGCCCCTTGACCGGCGCGCCCTGGCCGGCGGCGGCCTGGCGGCTGAAGAGCTGGAAGGCGGGCACGCCTTCGAGATCACCGCGGTGGTTCTCGATCGTCCCGCGCTGCACCATGCCGTCGCGCGGGTTGGCGTCCGGGAAGCCGTAGGTCTCCCAGGAGTCCCCCGATTTCTGGAGATCGCCCATCGGCAACGGCCGGACGCCCTCCAGCTCGTCGCAGGTCAGCAGGGCCCAGTCGGCGCGGCGATCCCAGAAGTTGGGATGCAGCCGCGCCTCGCGGCTGCCACCGGGAAAGGTGAGGACGATGCGGCCGGGGAGGAACTGCGGCGGGTCCTGATGGCGGTTCGCCACAACGTGGAGAGCCGTGAGCACGAGCCCCGGGCCGACCAGGAAACCGGTGCCCCGGCTCAGCACCTGCGTGCCGTCGACGACGTCGATGCGGGCGATCGCCCGGCGGACCGCATCCTCCATGGCAGCGCCGCTTCAGACCCCTTCGGGGCCGGTGTAGTCGCACAGCTCGGCGGCGGTCATGCGGTCGTCGCCATCGAGGTCGATGCGCACATAGGTCGGCTTGAAGCAGGTCCAGCGCTTGAGCTTTCCCTTCTGCATGTCGTCGACGAACTCCCGCACCAGCCCCAGCGCCTGCGTTTCCGTGCCGGCCAGCAGCTCGACGGGGAACTGGATGAAGTCCGCCCAGGTGCCGGAGTTCAAGTACCAGGCGCCGCCGCCGAGATCGATCTTCTTCGCCAGGTGGGTGTGGCCGAAGACGACGCAACGAAAGCCGCCGACCTTGGCGAGGTCGCGGGCCGCGTCGAGATACTCCTTTGCGGTCTCCACGCCGCGGTCGAAGCACTGGTCGCCCTGCACCGCCCGCAACGCCTTGAGCAGCGCCGGCAGCCGCCGCTCGACGCTGGCGCTCTTGCGCCCCAGCAGGAGCTGGATCAAGCCCAGGCTCGAATCCATCGCCGAGAAGGTGGAGATGTCCTCACCGATGGCGGTCGCCCCATACGACGCGGGCTCCGGCTCCAGGGCGTCCAGGAAAGCCCGCGGCGATTCGCCCAGGGCCTCGGCGAGCACCCGGTCCAGGGGGTCGTTCCCCGCCGGGCCGGCCGAGCTGATGTCCGAGCCGAACGAGGCGCCTCCCATGTCTTCGCCAAACCCTTCCAGTCCGCCCATCTCGGAGCTGATGTCGCCCCCGAACGACGGCAGCGCCGCCGAGGCGAGCCGGTGCTTGGAGGCCGCCAGCGCCAGGGTCGCCACCCGGCTCAGGATGCTCCGGTAGCCCGGCTCCAGGGCGAGCAGCATGGGCACCACCGCGCTCGTTTCCGGCTTCAGCAGGTCGACGAAGCGATAGACGTCCTTGATCGGGTTGATCACATTCGACACCATTTTGCTGCCGGCCGGCGGATCGAACGCATACTGCGCCGGCACCGGCTGATTGCGCGACGCCAGCGAGCGGACGCGGCGCAGGGCATCCTGGGTCACGACGTTGAAGCTGTCATAGCGATTGCCGTGCTCGATCAGCACGTCGCCAACCGCGTAAGCCTCGCCGTCGTGGATGAACTCGTAGTCGTGCCGGCCCTCGACGCCGATCAGCTCCTTGAGCCGGCGCCGCACCTGCGGCAACGCCAGCTCGATGTCGTGGTTGCCCAGCAGAAGGGTGAGCCGGTGGCCGTTCTCCAGCAGGCGGCCGAAGGCGTCGAACAGCCGGCGGTCGCGGGCGACGATGGCCTCCAGCTTCTTCGCGGCCGCGGTTGAATCAGCGGTGAACGCCGACCAGTACGGCGGCGCTTCCTCCCGCTCGGCCAGGAAGTCCACGGCGTCGCCGTTGATCACCAGCTCGATCCGCGGCTCGCCGGCCGGCTTGGCCGCCACCGCCTCCACGAGCTCCGCCACCCGCTCACCCTGGGTGCAGATGCGGAACCCGCGGTCCTCCGGATCGCCGCTCTGGGGATAAACCCCGCCAAGATGGAGATCGGAAATGATGTAGAGCTGCCGCGACACACCGTTCGCCATGTAGAAACCTCGGACAAGAACTTGGTTGAGAGGTAGAGCTTACCACTAAAAATCCGCGCTCGATCCACCGCCGCCGAACTGTCCGCCGCCGCCTTCAAACTTCGGTTCCTCGTGGAGATTCCGGGCTTCAGGCGACAGGGTAACGACGGCGGCGCCCATCTCCAGAATTCGTTGGCGAGCCAGATCCTGGAAGAGCGGCTCGACCGTGAAGCCTCCCCGCTCCTTCCCCGGCCCGGCGTCGAGCCAGCGGCGCAGGCCGAGCACGAGCCCCACCAGCAGGGCGCCCGAGGCGGTGAGCACAATCCAGAGGGGCGCGAGGTGCACGTACCACCGCAGGGTCACCAGCGAGGCGACGGCAGTGCCCGCTCCCAGGATCAGCAGCAGATAGCGGCGGCCCCGAATACCGAGCCCGAGCAGGACCAGCGGCACCAGCGCCGTCGCGGCCACGGAGAGCCACCAGAGCGCGTCTCTATGAGCCGGCCGCATCACCCGCGCTCCCCCGCCGATCTTTTCAATCCATTGCCAGTCCCACGAGCCGAGGTGGACGGCGACGTAGAGGCCCACCAGCGCCACCGCCAGCACCGCCGTGAAAGACGACCGGTGCGAGGGCGGCAGGCGCGGCGATTCGGAAAGGCGCAACAGGAAGGGCGCGGCCACGAGAGGCAGGACGATCCACGACAGCCGGCCATGGGGCAGGCCAGCGAGAGCCCCAAGCAGCGCCACCGCGGCAGTCCCGGCATAGAGCCAATAACCCCAGCGCCAGGCCGCAGCCGCGGCCAGCGCGGCTCCCACGAAGCAGAGGACGACCAGACCGTGCACCTCCAGGGCGTGGAAATACTGCAGGATGCACCAAGCCAAGGAGCCCATCAGATAACTGATCGCCAGAAGCGAGGTCGCGGCCTCGATCCCGCCCTGAGACCGGCGCATACGGACGATCTGAATATCCGTAGCAACGGCCAGGCCGGCTCCCGCCACGAAAGTAAAGAGAGCGACCAGCCCGCCACTTCCGGAGTTTTCGATTTGCAAGACCATCACGAGGAAAACAAGGACGGAGGTGACCGCAATGATCGTGAAAATGAAGAACAGCAAGCGGAACACCGGTCCCAACCGCACCCGGTCGTCCGGCACGGCCGCCTCGATGGTCTTGAGAGTCGCCTCGTCGATGGCGCCGGCGTGCAGCCAGGATCTGCCGGCGGCGCGCACGGCGGCATAGCGGTCCGCCCGCTCGCAATCCGGAGTCATATCGGTTCCCTCATGCGGCGCTGGGCGAAGAGCAGCCCGAGGACGAGCAGCAGCGACGTAACGCTGAACCAGAAGCAGCCCAGGATTTCGAGATCGACCATCCCGATCACCACACGGGAGAGGCCCACGTAGCCGGCGAGGACGCCGTAGGCGAAGAGCGGAAACCGCCGGGCGAGGAAGGCGCCGGCCGCCAAGCCCGCTCCCACCAGGAGCAGCGCCGCGCCCCACCTCAGCGCGTTCTCCCCACTCTCGCCGATGCCGGAGCCGATCCCGGTCAGCACGAGCAGCCAGCCGAGATTGACGGCCACCGGCTCGAAGTGCGCTTTGCGGTCCATGCGGGCGAGGATGAATCCGAGAATCGCGAACAGGACGCCGCAGACGATCGCGGACAGACGCACAGTGTTCTTTGCGTGAAGAAGGCTGACGCTGAAAACCGCCACGGAAACGCCACGCCAGGCCGCGAAGGTGGAGAGAGACAGCGAGAAGACCACCCGCGAATCGAAACGGAAGGCAGCCACTCCCGTCAGCAGGGCCATGATCAACAGATGCCAGGGCCAATGAGCGCCGAGCGGCGTGAACTTCCACTCGACGTAGGCGAGGTCCGCTCCGACCAGGAGCACTCCCAGCAGGAGAAGGTAATCGAAAGCCAAGTGAGGCGATGGCACCGGCCGCCACGAGAACGGCGGCGCCTTGGCGATCACCCACACCAGCGCCGCAGCCGCCGTCAAGCCGATCCCCATGGCAATGGTCACGGGGCCGATACGGTCCAGGTTCTCCTTCACCAGCAGCCCCACTCCGCCGGTGATCAGGAGGACTCCCGCATACAGCAGAGCTCGCAGCTCGCCGTGGACGGACAGCAGCTCGCCGCGCGCCACCCGCAAGAACAGGGGCGCCTTCTCGGCCGGCAGGACTCCGCTTGCCGCCAGCTCGGGGATGGCTTTCGCGACGTCGGGGTTCACAGAATCTCCAGAATCGATGGTATCGCACCGGGAGGCGGATATAATCTTCGCATGCCCGATCTTCTCTGGTACTACTACCAGGATAATGCCCAGCAAGGCCCCCTGCCACTGGACGCATTGCGCGCCCTCGCCGATCAAGGGAAGCTCAGGCCGGACACTCTCGTCACCCGCATCGGCATGGCCGACTGGTTGCAGGCGCGGCTGGTGCCCGAGCTGTTTCCGCAGGAATCCGCCTCACGGCCTCCTCTCCCTCCCGGCGTCGGTCCCAAGCGCGACGTCCTCGCCGCCGGCCGCAACCTCGCCGAGCGGCTGCACCGGGTGACGGGCGCGGACGACGTCACGGAAACCCTCCCCCACCTGCGTTTCGTGCGGTGGCTGCTCAAGGGGATGCGCCGCGGCCTCACCGAAAGCGGGCTGGGCGCCGCCGACCTCGTGGCCCGGCAGACGGGCCATCTCGCCTACGTGCTGGCGGCGGCCCTGCTGGTGCTGGGGTTTCTCGTGCTGGGCATTCGCAGCGACAGCTTCCGCCTGTCGTTCAGCGGACTGCTGCTGATCGCTCCGGCCGCCATCCTCCTGCATTACATCGCCGCCCTGTTTCTCGACGCCGGAGCCACGTTGCTGCGCAAGTCGCCGAGCGAGCTGTCGTCCACGGCCATCCTGACCTTCTTCGCCCTGGCGTTCTTCGCGGGCGGCGTGCTGTGCTTCGTGCTGGGCCTCTACGGCGTCATCCTCGGCGGTAGCCTGCTTTCCTTCGGCGTCTCGCTGGGAACGACGGCCGTCCTCCTCTACGCCTGCGGCCTCGCCCTCAACCCGGCGACGGTGAACGTCAATCCCGGCAGCGGCCTCTCGGCCGGCGAGGAGGCGCTGGGCATCCTGCTGTTCCTGCTCAAGGTGCCGGTGCGGCTGGTGCCCTTCCTCTTCGGCGTCGGCTCGGTGGTGGGAGTGTGCTCGGCCGTTTATCTCCTGTACCTCGTCTTCACCCAGGAGCCTCTGTTCAGCTTCGGCCCGGCGCAACAGATCGCCTACGGCGTCCTCGGCGTGGCTCTCCTGCCGCTCGCCGTGTACCTGGGTTTCGTCCTCTCCTCCCTGCTGGTCGAGATCTACCGGGCCATCCTGCGGATTCCGGGCAAGATCGACGGCCTGCGGCACGAGGTCAACGGCGGTCCGCCGGCCGCCGGCTGACCGTTTGCTCCACGAGGTTCCCGTCCTTTAGCATCGCGGGCTCACGACTCCGGTCCCGCCCCCTTCATCGCGGCCCGGCAACCGGCAAACCCGGCGGAGGTTGATGAATGCCAGGTCTCGACGAAACGCTGAACCTGTCCCCTGAAGATAAACACGAGCTCTATAGCGAGCACTCACCCGAGGCCCTGGCCGCGATCGAGCGCCTCCTCGCGGCGCCCGGCCCCTGGCCGGTGCTGGTCCTGGCGGGCGAGCCCGGCTGTGGCCGCACCGGCCTGCTGGAGGCGGCGGCTCAAGAGATTCGCGTCCTTCCGCTCGATCTCGACGGCTATGAAGAAGGCGTAGATCTCACCCGCTTCGCCGAAATCCAGATCAGCCGGCGCTGGGATCTGGACGAGGCTGCCCGGGACCGGCTCGGGCTCGCCATTTCGCCGCTGCTGCCAAGTATCGTGCCGTCGCTCTCGGGAGCCGCTGTGGTGTCCCTCCTGCTGCGTCTCCCCGATCCGCAGGCCGTCGCGCGGCAGATCTTCCCCGATGACTCCGGGGCGTCCGGCTCGCGGGAGGCGCTCTCCGCTCTGCTCCACCTCCTCACCCGGGACGATCGGCTGGTGCTCCACGTCGTCGCGAGCCCGCAGCTCACCGACCCCGTGCGCCTGCGGCTCGTCGAAGCGGCCCGCCTGCGGGCCAACCTGCTGCTCGCCATCTCCTGCTCGCCGCACGACGCCGAGGAGCGGGTCGCCCCGCGCAGCGAGCGCCTGCGCCTCGACCTCGCGCCGCTGCCGCCCGGTGACCTCCTCACGCCGGCTAAAGACCTCTTGGACGATCTCGACCTGGAGACCTCCGACCGCCTTCAGCGCTTTCTCGACCTCGCGGCCCTGTGCGGCCGGAACGTGCCGGCCGAGCTCCTCTTCCACCACCTGGAGCTCGACGAGGAGCAGCAGGAGGAGATTCTGGACACGCTCGACGAAGAGCTGGTGGAGAACGGGGAGCAGCGCCTGTTCGTCGATCACCAGTACGGCCACCCGTCGTTTCCCGGCCTGCTGACGTACAGCTTCCTCTCGCCCCAGGTCAACCACGCCCTCCTCGAACCCGTTCCCCTGGACAAGCGTCGCCGGCTGGCTCAGGAGCTGCTGGAGTTCGTGGACCAGTCCGTGCCGCTCCACACCCGCGGCATGGCTCTGCTCCGCCTCGCTCTGGCCGAGCACTTGGAAAACGACGATCGGCGGACCGCGCACGATCGCGACCTGCGGGTCTGGATCGGCGAGGACGAAGTGGACGAGATGGCCGCCGATCTCGCCCGTAGTCTGGACCCGAACGCAGTGAGCCGGGTCGATCCCGACGGTCTGCTGGCCACCGCCCGGGAGACCGACGGCCGCTGGCCTCCCCACGTCCGCTTGGCCTTCGTCGAGGCGGTGCGCCTACGGCCCGCCGGCCTCACGCCGCACGGCACCGTGCGGCTCCCCCTTCTGCGGGCCAGCCTGCTGCGCGAGATGGGCCGCCGCCCCGAGGCCCTGGAGGAAGCCCGCACCGGCCTGGAGAAGGCCCGCGAGGTCTACGGACCCGACAATGCCGTGACCTCGGACGCCATGAGCCTGCTGGGAGTCGTGCTGCGGGAGCTGAAACAACCCGCGGAAGCCCGCCTGCACCTCGAGCGGGCCCTGGAGCTGCGCAGCCGAGACGGCGCCTCCGCCCCGCCGGCCGGCACTGGCACCGAAGCGGATGCCGACGACGATCCGCGGACGGCCTCGCTCGCCACCCTCCTGGCCAGCCTCGGCCTGACGCTCTACGACCTGGGCCAGCGAGAGCCCGCTCGCGAGCACCTGCTCCAGGCCCTGGAGCTGCACCGCAAGGCTTTCGGCGACGTCCATCCCGCCGTGGCCTCGGACCTGCGCAACCTGGCGGTGATCGCCCGCGAGTTGGGCGATCCGCAGCAGGCCCTCACGTACGTCCGCCCCATCGTGGACATCCTGAGGCGGATCTACGGCGACGTCCACCCCAGTACCGCGCAGGCTTTGACCGACGTGGCCAGCGTACTGCGCGATCTCGGGGAAAAGGACGGCGCCCGCCTGCACCTGGAAGCCGCGCTGCAGATCGATCAGCAGGCCTTCGGCGAAGCGCACCCGCAAGTCGTGGCCGACCTCAACAACCTCGCCCTGATCGAAAAAGAGCTCGGCGACGAGGATTCCGCCCGCGATCACTTCGAGCAGGCCCTCGCCATCGCCGAATCCTCACTGGGCGAGGACCACGCGCTGACGGCTCAGCTCCGGCGGGCGGTGACGGAGGTGTGAAATGAAATCCCATCGCGCCTGGCTCCTCGCCCTCGCCTTCCTCCTCTTCTTCGGCCTCCGTCCCGCCGTCGCGCAATGGGCCTCACTGGGCGACATGCCGGCGCCCCGCCGCGTGGGTGATTCGCTCCTCTTCCGCAACGCGCAGGGGAGCGTGGCCGTCACGGTGGTGACCGACGACATCGTCCGCTTCCGCTTCGCGCCCGTTCAGGCGTTCGGGCGCGATCACTCCTACGCCGTCATGAACCCGAAGCCCTGCGAGGCGCGGGCCACGTTCACGGTGGGCAGGGAACGCTCGGAGATCGCCACCCGGTCGCTCAAGGTCACGATTCGCCAGCGGCCTTTCCGCATCGCCTTCGCAGACGCCGCCGGAATCTCTCTGGACGAGGACGATCCCGCCAAGGGGATCGCCGTCTCTGGTTCGACCGTGCGCGTCTGGAAGCGGCTGCAGGATGACGAGCACGTCTATGGCTTCGGGGAGAAGACCGGCGGGCTCGACAAACGGGGCAACAAGCTCGGCGGTGCGAGCCTCGCCATGTGGAACAGCGACACCTTCGCTTACGGCATGAGTACCGATCCGCTCTACGCGTCCGTTCCCTTTTTCCTCGTCCTGCGGGCCGGCGCCGTCCATGGCATTTTCCTCGACAACACCTTCCGCTCCAGCTTCGACGTGGGGCACGAATCCCAGGGGCTCCTCTCCTTCGGTGCCGATGGCGGCGAGCTCAACTACTACTTCATTCATGGACCCGATCCGAAAAAGGTGATCGAACGCTACACGGCCCTCACCGGCCGCATGCCGCTGCCGCCCCTGTGGGCGCTCGGCTATCACCAGTGCCGCTATAGCTACTACCCCGAATCAAGAGTGCGATTCATCGCCGAGAACTTCCGGCAACGCCGCATTCCGGCGGATGTGATCTGGCTCGACATCCACTACCAGGACGGCTACAAGCCGTTCACCTGGGATCGCGAGCGTTTCCCCGATCCGCCACGCCTCCTCGCCGACCTCGAAAGCCAGGGATTCAAAGTCGTCACCATCGTCGATCCGCATCCCAAGAAGGAGCCCGGTTACGCGCCCTATGACACCGGCCTCGCCGGCGGTCACTTCGTAAAGCAGTTGGACGGTAGCGTTTTTGAAGCTCCCGTCTGGCCTTCCCAGGCCGAGAAGAACCCCGGCCCCAGCGTCTTCCCCGATTTCAGCCGCGCCGCCACCCGCGACTGGTGGGGCGGCCTCTACAAACCCCTCCTCGACGCGGGAGTGGACGGCATCTGGAACGACATGAACGAGCCGGCCCTCTTCGTGCAGCCGGCAGGCACCATGCCCCTCGACGTGCGTCACGACAACGAGGGGCGGCCCACGGACCATCGGGAGATTCACAACGTTTACGGCCTGCTGATGAGCCGCTCGACGTGGGAGGGCCTGCACCGGCTGCGGCCGGACGAGCGGCCGTTCGTCCTCACCCGGGCCACCTACGCCGGCGGCCAGCGCTGGGCGGCGCAGTGGCCCGGGGACAACGTCAGCACCTGGGAGCACCTGCAGGGCTCCCTTCCCATGCTCCTCGGGATGGGCCTTTCCGGCCTGCCCTTCGTGGGCGCGGACATCGGCGGCTTCGTCGGCGCGCCGACACCGGAGCTCTACACCCGCTGGCTTCAGGCCGGCGTCTTCTTTCCCTTCATGCGCACCCACACGGCCCTCGGCACGCCGGACCAGGAGCCGTGGTCCTTTGGCACCCGCCATGAGGAAATCAACCGTAGTGCCATCGAGCTGCGCTACGAGCTGCTGCCGGAGATTTACAACGTCATGAAAGAGGCGGCGGACACAGGGGTCCCGGCCCTGCGTCCCCTTGTCCTCGAATATCCGCTGGACGGCAACGTCTACGACCTCGACGACGAGGTCCTCTTCGGCTCCGATCTGCTGGTGGCGCCAGTCCTGAGCGAGGCAGCCCAGGGCCGTGGCGTCTACCTGCCGGCCGGCGACTGGTACGACTTCTGGACCGGCAAGAAACAGGCCGGCGGCAATTGGACGGGCGTGCCGGTGACGATGGAGCGGATTCCCATCTTCGTCCGCACCGGAGCCTTCGTCTTCCGCCAGCCCGTCGTCCAGAGCACGGGCGAGATGCCGGGCCAGCCGCTACGGGTGTCCGTCTACCCTGCGGACCATTCCGAGCGTTGGCTCTATGAAGACGACGGGAGGACTCTCGCCTATCAGCGAGGCGTTTACCTCAAGCGCCGCTTCGCCCAGACGCGGGACGGACAAACGGCCACGATCGAAATCGGCCCGCCCGAAGGGACGTATCGCCCCGCGGCCCGCAGCTTGGTCCTCCAGATTCGCTGGGACGGCGAGCCCCGGCAGGTCCGCCGGGAGGGTTCTCCCCTTCTCCACCGCACACTCGGGGAGTTGGACTACGAGACGGAGGGTTGGGCGACCGATCCGGACGGCTGGATCGTGGTCAAGCAGCCGGATCGGTTCGAGCCAGTACGCGTTGTGGTGGAGCGCTGAGGGCCTCCGTGGGATTGAGTCTCTCCGCTGCCAGGTCCCGGATTCTACTCGGCAACCGTGACGAGATCGTCGATAAAAGGGTCCAGGCGGTCTTGAATGCCGCAGGCAATGACGTTGCGTATCTCCGTCTCCACGTCCGGATCGCCTTCGAGGTCTCCCCGCGAAGTCTCCTGCGCGGAGGGCGGAATGCTCCCCTTCACTCCCAACAGCCGATAGCGGATCGACTTCAGGTCTCCTATCGCGGCCCTCATCTCCTCCCTCGCGGCTTCGATCAGTGGATTTTTATGGCGTTCAGTCTTTGGCTTCTCGGCAGCCTGGGTCATGTCTGGAATCTCTCCCTGAAATCAGCGTCATGGATGCCTTCAGCGGCGTCTTATGGCCCGCACTCACTCTTGCAAGGGTAGAGAGCGCTGAATCTCTCCCCAAGCGCCGGAGGACTGTTCGGCAGGTTGTGTGACAAGGCGTCTCCCCCGCGGAGGGTTTTTCCGGTCGCCGGAACCGAAATGACCTGACTTCGCGCCTTTGTGTCCCTAAAACAGGCCCAGCGGTAACTAACTCTTAAAGGGAGGAGTACCGAACCATGTCGAAAGAGGCCTTGCCGGAGCTGGGCGTCATCCTGAGCACGTTGCGTCTGACTCTGGGCTGGAGCCAGGCTCAATTGGGGAGAGCCGCCGGGACCCAGCAGATCAACGAGTACGAACGGGGAAGGAAGAGCCTCACGCGCAAGCGCCTGGAGCAGCTCATCGCCTTCATGGGCCTGCCGCCAGAGGCCATCGACGCGGCGCTCGCCTTCCGGGCCGACATCCGTGCCCTGACGCGATCGCCGCTGGGCGCGGCCGAGCCGCTCTCGGCCGTGCAACGCCGCGTGGAGGTCGTCTCGGCGCGGTTCGCCAGGCTGGCGCACGGTTTTGCCCGCTCGACCCTGACGATGCTGACGACGGAGGGCGAGGCGCTCAAGGCTCGCCAGCACGCGGAGTTTCTCTGGGGCCAACTGAAAAAGCACACGCCTGCGAACCGGAGAAAGCTCGTCGAGCGCGGTGCGAGGTTCCGCACCTGGGCGTTGTGCGAGCGGGTGGCGCGGGAGAGCATCACGGCGGCGCCCAACCAGCCGCAGCAGGCCCTGGAACTGGCCGAGCTGGCGCTGCTCATCGCCGATCGGTTTGCGGGGGAGGCGCTCTGGCGGCCGCGTCTCCAGGGCTACGCCTGGGCGCACGTGAGCAACGGCCGCCGCGTTTGCAACGACCTCCCCGGCGCGGAGGACGCCTTTGCCAGTGCGAAGGATCTCTGGGAAGCGGGGGCCGCTGAAAGTCCGGGCTTCTTGAATCCGGCTTGGCTGCGTTGGATCGAAGCAGCCCTTTGCAGGGAACAAAGGCGATTTTCGGAGTCCCTGAAGCGGATCAACGACGCCTTGGCCCTCGATCAGGAAGGAGAGCTGAAGAGGATGATCCTCCTCAGCAAGTCGGCGATCTTCCAAATTCTGGGCGACCCGGAGGGTTCGGCCGCGGCGCTTGCCGAAGCAGCCCCGCTGATCGACCCCGACCGGGAGCCGCGAAACGCGCTGGTGCTGCGATTTAATTTTTTGGTGGACCTTTGTTTCCTGGATCGCTTCGCGGAGGCCAAGGCGAAACTGGCTGAGGTCCGGGAGCTGGCCGAGCGGCTCGGTGAGGAGCTCGATTTAACGCGTGTCGTGTGGGTGACGGGGAAAATCGCCGCCGGGCTTGGTCGCACCGCAGAAGCGCAGGCAGCTTTCGAGCAGGCGCGGAAGGTTTTCAGTCGGCGTGAGCTGACCGTTGAATATGCGCTGGTAAGTCTGGAGCTGGCCTTGACCCTCCTGGAGCAGGGCCGCACCGACAAGACCCGCACGCTCGCCGAGGAAATGCTGCGGATCTTCCGGGTGCAGAAGGTGGAGCGGGAGGCCCTGGCGGCGCTACAGATCTTCTGTGACGCAGCCCGACAGGAGACTGCCACGGTCGAGCTGACCCGGCGGATCGTGAAGTTCCTCTATCGCGCCCAGCACGATCCCGAGTTGCGCTTCGAGTCGGAAACAAGGGCCGAAGCTCGGTGAGAGCCCCAGCCCCTCAAAGGCGGCCAGGCTAGTGGCCCGGCGCGCAACGGCCCAGGGGGTCCATCGTGCACCCCGTGTCGGTGCTCTGGGTCTGTACGCCTGGAGTGCAGCGGCCGTCGGGGTCGATCGTGCATCCGCCATCGGGGTTTCGGGTCTGCGTGTCCAGCGCGCAACGACCGTTGGGATCCACGATACAGCCGGTTTTGAGCCAGAAGCCCGAGAGGAAACCGGCCAGGTAATGGAGGACATGTTGCGTTGTGGACGCAGCCGGCCGTGGCGGAGAGGCCCCAGCTCGGGGTGTTCCGAGGGTGAGCCCGAGGAGGATCAAGACGGCGGCTCTGCGAAGGATTCGCATGACCAGTTTCCTTTCCGGGAGGCGGCTCGCCGGCGGCCTCCATGGCCGCGGAGCCCCGACCTCCGCTGGGGCCATGGTGCCAGGGATTCGGGGGATAAAACACCAGGAAGAGTGACGCCTCGTCACTCCCAAGGAGGGTGAGATGGAAGAGAGCACGAAGAACGATCCCGAGGCGAGGCTGGCCATGGTCCTGTTCCTCCATCTTGGCGGCTGGAAGACCCATGCCGAGCTCGCCAAGGCCGCCGGGATCGCGCGGAGTCAGGTCTCGGAGTATTTCGAGGGTAAACGGGCGATTCCGCGGCAGGCTCTGGAGAAGATCGCGGCCGCCGCCGGCTTCCCCGTCTACCTGCTCGAGGCCCTGTTGCGGGGACTCCGCTCCTTCCGGGCCGCAGGGCGAGGGCGGGCCCACGCCGACCGCGTCTTTTTCGGCGAGGTCGCCGCCGAGGTCATTGTCCTGGTTCAGATGGCGGCCGACCTGATCCTAGAGCCCCTCCATGAAGGGCACTCGGGAATCGCTCGTCCGGCAATCGAGGATCGTGCGGCGGCGGCAGAGCTCTGGGATCATTTAAGAGGGAGCAGTGCCGCGGAGCGCCGGATGCTGGTCGAAGAGCTGGACGAGTACCGGTCCTGGGCGCTGTGCGAGCGGGTGGCGCGGGAGAGCATCAAGGCGGCGCCCAATCAGCCGCAAGCGGCCTTGGAGCTGGCCGAGCTGGCGCTTCTCATCGCGGACTTGACTCCCTTGGAAACGCTATGGCGCTGGCGCCTCCAGGGCTACGCCTGGGTGCACGTGAGCAACGGCCGCCGCGTCTGCAACGACCTGTCCGGCGCCGAGGACGCTTTCGCTCGCGCGAGGATTCTGTGGGAGGCCGGCGCCGCCGCAGATCCGGACCTCTTGAACCCGGCTTGGCTACCCTGGATCGAAGCGGCCTCCTCAGGGGACAATGGCGATAGCCGGAAGGAGCCTGAGCCCGACCTACAAGAGCAGTCAGGCGCAGACCGAGGAAGCAGACCCTTATAGATCCAACTTCGTTCCTTGTCCCGTAGCCAGCGCTTTTGCATAGACGTGCCGCCCGGTGGCCAGATCCTCTACCGCGATCCCCAGCGATTTGAAGAGGGTCACGTCGTCGTGGGAGCGGCGTCCAAGGATCTTTCCCTGCAGCACATCGCCCAACTCGCCCTGGACGTGGGATTCGTCGATCGCTCCGTCGGCGCGGGCGAGCAGGAAATCTCCGGCCTCGGCGAGCAGGGACTCCTTGCGGTCGGTGAACAGGCTGGAGCGGGCCATGGCGGCGCCGTCGAGCTCGCGGGCGTTGGGGGTGCAGGCGCCGACGGCGTTGATGTGGGCTCCCGGCGCGATCCACTCGCCGAGAAGGACCGGCTCTCTCGCCGCAGTCACCGTGCAGATCAGGTCCGCCCCCTCGACCGCCTGCCACGCCGTGCTCACCGGCTCGATCGCGAGACCCAGGCGAGAGCCTTCCTCTTCGGCAAGGCGCCGGGCGTTCTCGAAATTGCGGCTCCAAATCCGCACTTGGCGCAGGGTCCGCACGGCTCGCATGGCTTCGAGATGGGTCCGAGCTTGGACGCCGGTGCCCAGGATGGCCAGATTTCCCGCATCCGGCCGCGCCAGGGCCCGGGTGGCCACGGCGCTCGCCGCAGCGGTTCGGATGGCCGTCACGGCGCCCGCGTCCAGAAGGGCGTACGGCCTCCCATGCTCCTGATCGAAGAGCAGGACGATGCCCTGGTGGGAATCCTCGCCGCGGGTGAAATTGTCCGGCAGCACGGTCAGCACCTTGACGCCGGCCACTCCGTCCTCCCTGCGGCCCAACATCCCCGGCATCACCCCCAGCAGGCCATGCCGGTCCGGCATCCAGACCGCGGAGCGAAGAGGCTGCACGGCCTCGCCCCGGGAGAGGGCGCGCAGCGACTCCTCCACCACCTCGATGCACTCCGCCATGGGAAGGAGGGACTCGACGTCTTCATGATTCAGGAAGAGGAAGGACATGGAGAGAGTATAGATGGGAGCCGACGGAGCGGGCCGCCTGCCGGTCAGGGTTCTTCTGCTTCGAGCGCGACGGTCAGGCGAGGCCCATCTCTTCCAGGGAATGAGCGGTCAGCACCCGCTTGGCGAGCTGAGTCAGGCGTTGGAGCGAGCCGATCTCCTCGACCTGACGGCGGGCACCTTCCGGAAGTGGCCCAACCTCTGGGCGAGAAGCACCAGAAGGATCTCCCGAACTCCTTCACGGCCTTTGGATTCTCCCTTTGCTTCCCCTTTGGCTTCCAGCTTCTCGGACCACGTCAATGCCATGGCTTGAACCTCCCTGTTCTCTTTCCGGGCGCGCAGAGCCTCGAGCTCCACGGCTTCCTCATCGGTCAATTCTAGATAATTTTCGACGCAATTTACCAGAAGGAATGAATCGGACCGGCCCCGGAGCCCGGCGATGCGCCGAAGACAGGCCATCTTCAGCTCGGCACGGCTCAGAGATCCGGAGTCCATCAGAGCCGCGAAGGCCCAGGCCAGGGGCTCGGGGCGGGCCAGGTACTCCGCGGCCCGGCAGCCGGCGAGGCCGAAGGCGACGTACCGGAAGCCCGGGAAATCTGACCCGAGGCCGCTCTCCCGGGCCTTCAGGCAGATGCCTGGACGGCCACGCTTGAGGTTGATCACGATCGTCAGCACCTGAGTCTCGTAGCGGGCCTGGATCTGGTTACAGTAAAGCCAGAGCCGTTCCTCCATTTCCGGTTTCGCCCGCGCCTCGATCTCGACGTGGATCAAGAGGGGCCGTCCGTTGAGGGTGCGGACCCGCACGAGCAGGTCGAGCTCTCTTCTCCGACCGCCTGGACCTCCGGCGAAGAGCTCTTTGTCGAGAAACGCGGGTGACGAAAGGTCCAGCCGGTCCAACGTCTCGGGGACGACGAGGCTCAGAAAGTCGCCGAGAAACGAGTGCAGCAGTTGCTTGAAGATCTTGTCGTGTTGGTTGGCCATGGGCGATCCCGGGACCGAGATCGCCGTCCAATCGGCGCTCTCCCTCCATCTATAAAGACGGAAAAAGGAGGACCAATCTTGCAACCCCCCGCCGGATATAGGTTTGCGAGGGGGGTTTTGGGCTATTCAAGAGGTGACTGAAAATCTCCTGCTGGCCATGCCCCCGGCATCACCCCCAGCAGGCCATGCCGGTCCGGCATCCAGACCGCGGAGCGAAGAGGCTGCACCGCCCGCCCCGGGAGAGGGCGACTCCTCCACCACCTCGATGCACTCCGCCATGGGAAGGGGGACTCGACATCTTCGCGGTTCAGGAAGAGGAAGGACATGGAGAGGAGTATAGATGAGGAGCAGACGGAGAGGGCCGCCTGCTCGGTCAGGGTCTCTTGCTTCGAGCCGTGCCGGTTAGGCGAGGCCCATCTCTTCGAGGGAATGGGCGGTCAGCACCCGCTTGGCGAGCTGAGTCAGGCGCTGGAGCGAGCTGATCTCCTCGACCTGACGACGCGCGCCTTCCGGAAGAGGTCCAAACCTCTCGGCCAGCAACAACAGGAGGATCTCCCGAACTCCCTTGGCTTCCCCTCTAGCTTCCAGCTTTTCGGACCAGGTCAACGCCACTTGAACCTCCCTATTCTCTTTCCGGGCGCGCATCTGAAGCGTGGTCGGCCACCGCCTGGATCCACGTCCCATCGGAAACAACGCTCCCCCAGTATATCCTTGCCCCGGTGGGAGGAGGGTTGGAGATCTTTGTCTGAGGGCGTGTCCAGGGGCCATGACCGCCCACCAATTGCCTGTTCTCGTGGGGGAGGGCAGAGCGGGTTAAGGTTGACACTCGAGAACAACGGCGCAACACTGGTCACGTGAGGTCCTTCCGAGGGCATGGTTTGTCACCGATCGCGAGGTTCAAGGTCATGGCTGAAGAGTCGTCATACGGTATGGTCCTTCGTTTCCGGAACCCGGAGACACGCCGCAGTCTCCAGCGGACGGCTGAGGCCTTGGGCGTGTCCGTAGATGAGTTGGCTGAGGCTGCCATTCAACAAGAGATGACAGCTCTGGCGGGCAATCTTGAACCGAACCTTCAGAGCCTCGTTGAGCGGCTCGGATCGTACGAAGAGGACTCTGAGCGCGATGCCGAAGACTTTGCGCACGCCGAAGTCACGTTCGAAGATCCCCTCCGAGCCCGGAGGGCACGGGCGGAAGATGCCTATGGGATAGGAGCCGCCTTTGCCCGTCGAGTGGAACGAGGATGACCCCCGTGACCTCCGGGTCATTCAAAGCAACCTTCGCCAGATTGTCCTTCAGATCCTGAAAGAGGCTCCGGAGCGAAGCCCGCCGACGGTCGCCCTGGCTCAGGGCTGGCACCGGCGGATCTTTCAGGGAGTTCGCCTGCCTGTCGACTACTTCGCGGGAGAGATCCGGGACAGCGATTCACGCTTTCCTGAGCTGTTCGGTTACGAAGTGATCGTCAGTGGCCACGCGGGGGTTGCTTCATCGGAGATTCCGTCCGAGCTCGCGGACCTCGAAGTGGGGCTTCAGCAGGCGGTGAGCAACTTGGACAGTGTCATTCCTGTTGGAATCCGTCCCTCAGGTACCGCCGAGTTGCACGCCGTCCTGACGCTCTGTGCCCATGCCCATGGCGAGTGGGTCCGGATCCACCCCTTTGCAAACGGCAATGGCAGGACCGCCCGCCTGTGGGCAAACTGGTGCGCCGTCCGGTACCGATTGCCTGCCTTTGTTCAACTGAAGCCACGGCCTGACAGCCTGGGTTACGCCGCCGCAGCAGCCAGATCGATGACCGGCGACCACTGGCATATGGTCGCCGAGTTCATGGCGATGCTCAGAATCCGGTTACGAGGGTAGTTTTTGCCCGCCCTTCAGCCGATCCCAGGCTGGACTGGTATCTGACCGAGTCTCGACTCGCTGTCGCCGCCCGTATATTCTCCGTTGCGTCCACATCCCCCGGGAGGCCCTGCATGACCTTCGTCGCCGAGCTCAAACCTCATGCCCTCTGGAAGCACTTCGACGATCTGCTGACCATCCCGCGTCCTTCGAAGCACGAGGAGAAGGCCCGCGCCTACGTCATCGGCGTCGCCGAGCGGAAGGGCCTCTCTCACCGGGAGGACGCGATCGGCAACGTCGTGGTGCTGAAGCCCGCCTCACCGGGCAAGGAGGGCGCGCCCGCCGTCGTCCTGCAGGCTCATCTCGACATGGTGACGGAGAAGAACGCGGGGACGGTCCATGACTTCTTCAAGGACCCCATCCTCCCCCGCCGCGACGGCGACTGGGTGAAGGCCACGGGCACCACCCTCGGGGCGGACAACGGCATCGGCGCCGCCACGCTCCTCGCCGTCCTGGACTCGGACGATCTCGTCCACGGTCCCCTGGAGCTGCTCTTCACCGTCGACGAGGAGACCGGCCTGACCGGCGCCCTGGACCTCGATCCCGCGGCTCTCGATCTGAAGGGCCGCCTGCTGCTGAACCTGGATTCAGAAGAAGAGGACACCGTCACCGTGGGCTGCGCCGGGGGCTCCACCAGCCTTCTGACGATGCCCCTGGAGGACGCTCCGGCGCCGAAGGGGACGGCCGCCCTGGACGTCAAGCTCTCGGGCCTCAAGGGTGGCCATTCGGGAATGGAGATCCACCTGCAGCGCGGCAACGCCTCGAAGCTCCTCGCCCGCGCCCTCTTCGCCGCCGTCCAGCAGACCCCGTTCCACCTCGCCTCGTTCTCCGGGGGCAACAAGCACAACGCCCTCCCCCGCGAGGCGGCGGCCCAGGTGGTGGTGCCCACGGCGAGCCGCGAGGCCTTCCAGGCTGCCGCCGAGCAGGAGATCGCCGCCATCGCGGCCGAGATCCGGCCGGCGGACCCGGACGTCAAGCTCGAAATCGCCGGCATCGCGGACACCTCGGCTCCCCGCCGCGTCTGGACCGCCGCCGCCAGCCGCCGGGTTCTGGACCTTCTGAATGCCCTCCCCCACGGCGTCCTGACGATGAGCTACGACATCCCCGGCTTGGTGGAGACGAGCACCAACCTCGCGACCGTCACCAGCACCGAGGACTCCCTCGCCATCCTGATGAGCACCCGCAGCTCCGTGGCCTCGGCCATGAAAGCCACCAAACGGCGCCTCCGCTCGATCGCCGAGCTGGCCGGCACCGAGACCGAGGAGACCGAGGGCTATCCCGGCTGGAAGCCGGATCTCACCTCTCCTCTCCTTGCCCGCTTCCAGCAGGTGCACCACCGCCTCACCGGCAAGGACGCTGAGGTCATCGCCGTCCATGCCGGCCTCGAATGCGGCATCCTGCGCGAGAAGTTCCCCGAGATGCTGGCGATCTCCTTCGGCCCGATCATCCGAGGCGCCCACTCGCCGGACGAGGCCGTGAAGATCGACTCCGTGGGCCGCTTCTGGGAACTGCTCAAGGCGGTGCTGGCGGAGTTGGCGGCAGCGACGTAGGCTCGGACGACAATTCCATATGATTTTTCCTCCATTTCATAGGTCCGAACCCTCCTAAAGCTCCGGCGAGCCCCTCGTGCCAATATTTTTACCTCTCACCCCTATGAAAGAGGGCTCGCCAGACGGCAGGCGAGAGAGATTCATATGAAAAATATGTAGATCTCTATAAAAATGGGGTTCCAGGACGAGGGCCATGACTCACCTGCCTATGAAAACTTCATGGATTCCCATGAAACTATGTCTCCGTCCTATTAAATCGTAGAAATTTCATAGGTGGATGATCCTGTGAAGACGGCCCAGACCCTATTTTCATAGGTCCAGACCGTAAAATAATAGGTACAGACCTTTAGGGGGCTGATCTGGATCACTATTTCCTATGAAAATGGCCAAGATCTACAGGTTTCAGCCTTCCTGATCGCCTTCCGAGCCTTCTTCGTATAGGCTTTGAGGAAGAATCCATAGGTAAAACTGCTTCCGGCGCCGTTGCCGACAGAGTCCACCAAGGAGGGGATCGTGTTCACGAGCTTCGAGATCGACGACAAGTTGTTTCAGGAGGCGTGGAGCCTCTCCGGTATCAGTAAGAAGAAGGAGATGATCGCGGAGGTGCTGCGGGTCTACGTGCGGCTCCACGAGCAGGCGGAGGTGCGGTCGCTGCGGGGCAAGCTGGTGTGGAAGGGGGATCTGGACGAGATCCGGGGGGAGCGCGGTGCAGGTTCTCGTTGACTCCTCCGTCTGGATCGACTTCTTCACCGGCGCGGCCACACCCGAGGCCGACCACCTCGACTCGCTCCTGGGCCGGTCTCCTCTGTTGGTGGCAGACACCGTGTTGACGGAGGTGCTCCATGGTCTGCCCGACGAGGCGCACCGCAAGCAGGCGCGGGAGGCGCTCGCCAAGCTCTGGCTGATCGAGATCGGGGGATTCGGCCTCGCCGAGAAAGCCGCCGTGAACTTCCATACTCTGCGGGCCCGAGGCCTTCCGGTGCGCACCGCCGAGTGCCGCATCGCCACGTTCTGCATCGAGCAGGGATTTGCGCTTCTTCACTCGGCTCCCGGGTACGAGCCGTTCGAGAGACACTTGGGGCTGACGGTGGCCCGTGCGTAAAACGCGGAGCCGACAGGCCGATCAGGATTTCTCCGGCGCCGCGTAGAGCAGGTCCAGGAGCTGCTTCTCCACCGCCCGGAACTCGGGTGCCGACTTCAGGGCCACGTCGTGGACGGGGAAATTGGGGACGTCCACTTTGTGGAGGATGCGCGCCGGCCGGGAGGAGAGGACGTAGACCGTGTCCGCCAGGTAGACGGCCTCAGAGACGTCGTGGGTGACGAAGAGGTTGGTGTTGTCCTCGGTGCGTGAGACGTCCAGGAGGAGGCTCTGCATCCCCCAGCGGGTCTGCGGATCGAGGGCGCCGAAGGGCTCGTCCATGAGCAGGATCTTGGGCCGGTTCATGAGCGTGCGGGCGATGGCCACCCGCTGCTTCATGCCGCCCGAGAGGTCCTTCGGATAACGGTCGGCAAATTCCGACAGGCCCACCGACTTCAGGTACTTGTCCGACCGCTCGCGCCGCTCCGCCTTGGCGATCCCCTGCAGGCGCAGGCCGTACTCGAGGTTGTCCCGCACGGTGAGCCAGCCGAAGGAGGTGTAGGCCTGGAACACCATGCCGCGGTCGCGGCCGACGTCCTCGACCGGCTTGCCTTCGACAAGAATCTCGCCCTGGGTGGGCACCAGCAAACCGGCGATGGACTTGAGGATGGTCGACTTGCCGCAGCCCGAGGGGCCGAGGAAGACGACGATCTCCCCCTCTCCGGGCTTGTCCAGAATATCGAAGGAGATGTCGCGCACCGCCTCCGTCGCCTGGCCGGAGCGGTCAATGTAGGTGATGGAAACATGGGAGACCCGGAGCTTGGGCGTTTCCGTGCTCGGCTCGTGGGTGTAGGTGGCAGGCCGGCTCTTGGTGGGCAGGGTGACGGCGACGGTTCCCGGCTCGCCGGTGCTGTGCGGCACTTGGGGGGCTTCGTGCTCGCTCATGCCGTTTCCCTCCAGCGGAAGAGCAGACTGCTCGCCAGGCGGATGACGAAGTCGGTGAGGAGGCCGATGCCACCGATCACCAGCAGGCCGGCGAAAGCCCACGAGGCCTTCTGGTGGGTGCGGGCGAGCTCGATGATGTAGCCCAACCCGTGCCCGGGGTTGACCCACTCGGCGAGGATGACGTAGGTCCACAGGATGGCGTTCATCACCCGGAAGGAGTCGAAGATCTCGGGCAGGGACGCCGGCAGGAGGACCGTGCGGATCACCTGCCAGCGGCTGGCGCCCAGGGTGAGCGAGGTCTGCACCAGCTCCTCGGGAACCGTCCGGATCGCCGTCACCACGACCGGCAGCAGGTAGACGAAGACGCCCAGGAAGAGGAAGGCGATCTTCTGCTTCTCATAGATCCCGAACCAGAGGATCAGGATGCTGATGAAACCCGAGATCGGCATGTAGCGCAGGGGCGCCATGATCGGCTCGAAGAAGCGGTTCACCGGCTCGAAAGCCCCCATCAGCACTCCCAGGGGCACCGCCACCGCCGAAGCGAGGAGGAAGGCCAAGCCGATTCGCCGCGTGGAGACCAGGATCGCCTCCAGAAGATCGTACTGGAGGAACAGCTGAAGGGTACCCCGCAGAGTCTCGGTGGGAGACGGCAGGAAGTCGGGGGCCACGAAGCCGCCATAGGTCAGCAGGCACCAGATGGCGGCCACGAGGATCGGCGCGAGAAGCCCGATGATCGTCGCGGTCGACCGCGGCAGAGGCTCGCGCAGGGCGAAGAGGCTGGCTTTTTTGCGTGCCATGTCTACTGTGTCGCGAGGACCACTTTGATGTCGGTTCGGCGATTGAGCTGGCGGCCGGCCTCCGTGCTGTTGTCCGCCACCGGGTTGGCCGCGCCGTGGCCGATGGTCTGGAAGCGGCTGGCCTCGATGTTGGGGAAACTCTTGAGGATGTAGTCCTTGACCGCCGCCGCCCGCTTCTCGGAGAGCGTCAGGTTGGCCCGCTGCGCACCGGTCGCGTCGGTGTTGCCCTCGACCCGCAGATAGGTGTTGCCGAAGGAGGTCATGGTCTCGCCCAGGGCGTCGAGGACGAGGAAGGAGCCGGCCATGATCTCGTCGGAGCCCGGGGTGAAGTGGATCTGGATCTGCTTGTTGATGATCGCCCGGTCCTTCTCCGAGGGAGCCTTGGCGGCGAGCTTGGGCTCCTCCACCTTCTGCCCCGGATACTCGGCGGCCAGGGCCTGGAGGAAGCGGGTGTCGGCCCAATCCTTGGCCTCGACCGGCCGGGTCACCAGCCCCTTCTTGCGCCAGATGATGAAGGCGGTGTCGAACAGGGTCTCATAGTGCGCCTTGCCGCCGGTGAGGCCGTAGAACTGCGCGTTGTCGGCGTAGGGGGTGAGCTTCAACCCCGAGAGCATGCCGGAGATGGTGTCCGAATCGAGCTTCAGGGCCTTGCCGACGATGGCGTAGGAGCCCTGGGGATCGTTCTTGATCACGTCGATCCCCTCCAGCCAGCCGTGGACGAAGTCGCGCAGCGAGTCGGGCGCCTTGTCGATGATGTCCTGCCGTGCCACCAGAGTGTCGGCGATGATGTTGGTGGCGGCGGAGGTCGACACCAGGACGTGGGCCTCGGCGCCCCGGGCCGTCACGGCGGCCGAGAGGTCCGGCTCCCAGGTCACGGCGGCGTCGACCTGCTTGGCCTTGAAGGCGGCGGCGGCGGCGGGGGCGTCCTGCGTGAAGATGATCCCCTTCTCGATGGCAGTCCGGTCGTCCGGAGAGAGGCCGGACTGGGCGAGCAGGTAGAGGAGCAGGAAGTGCGAAGGCGTGAACTGAGTGCAGGCGATCTTGTGCCCCTTCAGCCCTTCGATCGAGGTGATGGAGGCCAGCGAGACGATGCCGTCGCCGCCGCGCGACCAATCCTGCATGATGATCGACTTCGCCTTCTGGTTCTGCTCGGCGAGGATCGAGGCCTCGCGGGCCCAGTTGTCGACCGTGTCCCACATGACGTCGACGTTGCCGCTGCGCAGGGCCGCGAGCTTGGTCGCCGGATCCTCGAAGAGCACGAACTTCACGTCCAGCCCGTACTTCTTTTTATAGCTGGAGCCCGGGTTCGGATCCATGCCGTTGTTGAAGACGACACCCGGCGAGTGGCCGGCCCAGGTGTTGATGGCCACCACCAGCGGGCGGTCGAGCTTGCCGCTGCCGACGGAGTTGCTGGCCGGCGAGACTCCTTCCGAGCCCTTGCCGCGCTCGGGGTCGGGCGGCGCGCCTTTCAGGGCGTCGAAATCGCCCTTGCTCACGGCGTCTCCCTTGGCGCTCGGGCTGCCTTTCTGCCCGGTGGCCCAGAGCTTCAAGTCGGGAGCGAACCGGCGGACGCTGAAGAACGCAGCCACCAGCAGTGCCAGGACGATGATCGCCTTCCCCAGGGGGGTGACCTTCATTTTCTTCTCCTTGTACGGTTCAAGCCGGGCCCAGGCCTCCCACGAGCTGATCCATGGCGGGGCGGAGGGAGTCGACGAAACGTTCCGTCTCCACCACCTGCTCCACCACGGCGCCCATGTAGCTGGCGACTTCGGTCGCGCTGAACTGCGAGGCGCTGACCCGGCCGAGGATCACTTCGAATACGTCGGTGAAAGCTCCCAGTTGCGCCACCACCATCTGGTCGCGCTTCTGGCACTCGAGCAGCAGATCGCGCTGCTTCTCGAGAATTCCAATGTGCCACTGCCGGGTGCGGGCCGTGGCCGGCTCCCTCTCGGCCAGATCCTTGAGCGCCTGGCATTTGGCGTCCACCTCCGCCAGCCGCTTCTCGACGCTGGGCAGCGCCAGCGGGGGCGCCGGGGGACGCACGGCCTGTGAACGCGGCCCCAGGCGGATGGGCGACATCTGGGCCGTCTGCGGGGCCGGCGCGATGACGGCAGGTACCGGCGGCTCATCCGAGACGGAGTCGCTGGCCGGCCGCATCGCGACGAGAATCTGGAGATAAGCAACGCGCTCGCGCACGAAGCTCAGATAGGCGGTGAGCATATAGCCGAGTTGCTGGAGGATGCCCGCCTTGGTGAGCTCGTCGAGGTCGGTGCGGTCCGCGAGCACCTGGGTGACGCGGCCCCGGATCTCCGCCAGCCGCCGGTAGCTCGCCATGTAGTCCGGCACCAGTCCGGCGCGGGTCCACTGCGCGACGGTGGGATCCGCCAGCAAGGCCTCCACCCGCTGGCGCAGCACCTCGCGGTCCTTCTCGGCCTTGGCCTGCTCTCCCCGGCGCTCCTCGTCCTCGATCTGCTTGATGTAGCGGTTGCCGGTGGCGGCCATGCTCACCCAGCCGGTGGCGGCGAGCCCCCAGAGGATCAGGGGAAGGGGGTTCCACAGCACGGCGGAGGCCGCCAGGCACACGGCGCCCCCCACCAGATTGCCTGGAGATTGAATCGCCTTGGCGATGCTCTTCTTGAGGAGAGTCCGGGTGTCGATGGGCATCTGGCGTGGATTCTACATCGGAGCCGGCCCCTCACCACTCCGGCCTCACTGTAAGTGTCTCTCCGGGTGAAACGATTTCGGGGCACCGGCCATTCAGGAGTGAAGATTCTTTGGAGGGAAGCCCGAAATGATCCCGCTCCGCCGCCTCTCCGCCACCTTCCTTCTGCTGGCCGCCCTCGTCCCCGCCGGGGTCCAGGCAGCCACTCTCGACCAGATTCCGAGCCCCCGGCCCACGGGTTGGGTGACGGACCTGACGGGCACCCTGTCCCTTCAAACCGTGGCCGAGCTCAACCGCTTGGGCGATCAGGTCCAGGCCCAGACTGCGGCGGAGATGGCCGTCGTGGTGATCGGCTCGACCGACGGCGCACCTGCCCGCGACCTCGCCGCCCGCCTGTTGACCTCGTGGGAGATCGGTGAGCCCAGGAAGAGCAACGGCCTGCTGCTCTTCGTGGCTGTCAACGACGGGGTGACCGAGATCGCCCTCGGCGAGGGAATCCGCGATGCGACCCGGCTGTGGGAGAGTCAGGCCGTGCTGAGGATGGAGATGGCGCCCCGCTTCCGGCGCGGCGATCCGGCGGGAGCGATCCTCCTGGGAGCGGCCGCCTGCGCCCGGCGGCTCCTGGGCGCCCAGGTGACGGTGGCGATGCCGGCGGCCGAGCCGGGCGATCCGGGCGTCGCCACCGCCGCGCGCCTGCCGGCGGCCGACGATCCTCTCCCCTCGACCGCGCCGGATCCGCAGGCCGACTCTCAGGCCTCGACGGCCTCCGGCCCACAAACCGGCCTCGGTCTCCTGCTGGGGATCGGCCTCCTGTGCGCCGGGCTCCTCGCCGCCTGGGGAATCGCCCTCAAGCTCCTGCACTCTGCTCCCCATGCTCAACGGCGCCGCCGCAGGCTGAAGCTGGCGAGGCTCGATCCGGCCGTGGGCGACGCCACCGGAACCTGGTGATGGCTGAAGTTGCCGAAACCCGAAGCGCAGGGCAACGTAGGAGAGAAGAAGAGGAGGAAACAATAGCCATGGACCAAGCCCTGACCACCACCGCCTTCACGATCGACGGCTACACCATCAAGCGCAACCTCGGCGTCGTGCGGGGGATCACCGTCCGCTCGCGCTCCATCTTCGGCACCATTGGCGGCTCGTTGCAGACGCTGGTAGGCGGTAACATCACCCTGTTCTCCGAGCTCTGCGAGAAGACCCGCTCCGAGGCCTTCGAGCTGATGATGCAACACGCCCAGCAACTCGGCGCCAACGCCATCGTGGGCATCCGCTACGACGCTACCGAGATCATGCAGGGAGTCACCGAGGTGCTTTGCTACGGCACGGCAGTCGTGGTGGCTGCGGCCTGAAGAGGCGGGGGCAGGTGATAACATCGCCCGCATGGAAGAGCTCAGCGGCGCCCAGAGAAAGCACCTGCGTGGCCTGGCCCACCACGTGAAGCCGGTGGTCCACGTCGGGCGCAACGGCGTCACCGGTTCCGTGCTCCAGGAGGTCGAGGAGGCCCTGGACTATCACGAGCTCATCAAGGTGAAGCTCGTCGATCCCCAGGGCCGCAAGAAAGAGCTGGCCGACGAGCTCGCCAGCCGTTCCGGAGGCACCCGCGTGGGCCTCGTGGGCAACATCGTGACCCTCTACCGGCAGAATCCCGACCCCGAGAAGCGGAAGGTCGAGGTGCCGTAGACATTCCTCCGCCGGATGGCGGCTTTCAGAATAAACACAATCCGCAGGCGGCGTGTCTCCTAAGGCATAACTCAAGGAGGTACGTAATGAACCCCAATGGAAAGCAATCGCCCAACGCAGGAATCCTGATGGTTCTGGGTGGAATCCTCTACATGGCGTTTGGCCTCGTGGGTATGCAGCACAACCAGGAATTCGCGGCCTTCTTTTTCGGCGGCCGGTATTTCCTCGGCATTCCCGTGAGTGGAGCCGATGGGATCGAAGCGCTCGCGGTCTCGGTGCAGAGCGGCTTCGTCTTCTTCCTGGGCGCTGTGGTCTCCGTGCTCGGAGTGATCCTCGGTCTTCAGGCACTGCAGGCTCCTTCTCGGACGCCGACGATGCCCAGCCAGGTCTAAAGTCAGGGAACGATCGGGAGATGATTCATGACTGCCCTCCTGCTCGCTTTCCTCTCGCTCGTTGGCCTGTATCTTCTAGGTCTCGGGACCGCGGTCGTGGTCGCCTTTCTTCTCGCTTGCCGAAAGATCCGGGAGCACTATCAGGCCATGGATCTGGGGTAGTCGATTACTGGTTGCAGGAAGACGGTGCCGGCTTCGGATGTCTTGACCTTCAATCCGGTATCCTACCGAAGGTCAAAGGGGGTTGCAGACAAAGCCAAAGACCGGAGCATTCGGATTGGGAGCGAAACCGACGCGTGGTTGGAGCGTCGAGTCGGCGGCAGCAAGAATAAGGCTGGGGTCATCCGTCAAATCATCGAGCGCGAGAGGGCCCGCGAACGAGAGCAGGAATTGCTCCGCATGTTCAACAAAGCCGCAGCCGATGTCACCAAAGAGGACCGCGATGAGCGGGAGTCCCTGCTAGGCGGATTCGCTGGCGGTCAGCTCGATTGTCCTACAACCCGCTTTGTGTGACGGGGATTTCAATCCCGGGCAGCATCGGAGTCGCTGACGGTACCTTTTGAGACACCCTCTGAGACTCGACACCCGTCCTTGATCCGGTCTTCGACAGCTCCAACGCATTTCGACGACGCCGGAGGCAATGATGAGAACCTCAACGCTTTCCCGACTCCTCGTGATCCTGCGTGCACCGGTGGCTTCCCCGGGTTCCGCAGCAGCCCCCCTCGATCTAAACCTGCTTTCGTCAGGCTCAGCTTCTCCCGTTCGCCAGTGCCTGAAATTGGCCTAGCGTTTGCAGGAAGTCTGCGCTCGAAGTTGATGATCATGGCCCTTGAGGCCGGAGGAGAGCTTCCTCTCAAAACCGTCGAGCAGCCCTTGCATCGTGCAGTCGGAATCGGAGCTGCGCTCGAGGCCTGAGAACGGCCTGAGGTGAAGGCACCGGTTCCTTTCATCTAAAGGAGAAGGGAATGGCGAGTCTGAGGAGAAAGTTGTCGAGGAGGTTGCCGTTCACGGGTGTGTTCCTGATGCTGCTCGTAGCGGTTCCGCTGGTGTACGCCACCGTCGATGCTCCAACCGGCTTTGACAACCAGACGAATGGTTTCGAGAATCAGATGCATTTTGACGTAGACCGCGCGCAGTTCGAGTCGCGCGAGGAGATCGCGGACGGCCTTGGACCGACCTACAACGCGCAGGCCTGCTCGGAATGCCACCAGAATCCGGTCTCCGGATCAGCCAGTCAGATTACGGAAATGCGGGCCGGCCAGACCAACGGCGGCGTCTTCACCGATCATCCCGGCGGCTCGCTGGTTCAGGACCGGGCCATCGACCGTGCCATTCAGGAGCACACCTTCGACACGGACAATACGCGAACCTTCCGGATCTCGCTCAACGTCGCCGGCGACGGCTTCGTCGAGGCCATCCCCGACAGCGAGTTCACCCGTATCCAGAATGCTCAGCCGAGCGGCATGAAGGGAGCCATCATCCGTGTCCCGGTCCTGGAGGCCATCTTCACCAGTAGCAGTGACATCCCGGTGACACGGATCGCCCGCTTCGGCTGGAAGAACCAGCACTCCAGCCTGCTCTCCTTCGCGGCTGATGCCTACCAGAATGAGATGGGCATTACCAGCCCTCTCTTTCCGAACGAGAACACCTCGAACGGCAACTCCGTCGCATCGTTCGACTCGGTCGCCGATCCCGAGGATCCGGCGGTGTCGGGCCACCCCTTCGGTAAGGATGTCGAGTCGTTCACCAGCTTCATGCGCTCCACCAAGGCGCCGCCCCGCGGCACCATCACCTCGGACGTCACCGCCGGCGAGCAGATCTTTCATGACATCGGTTGCGCGAACTGCCATACGGACTCGATCACCACCGCGCCGGCGGGAACTTCTTTCAACGGCGGCCTCTTCGTCGTCGACTCCTCGCTGGGCGACAAGACCATTCATCCCTACGGCGACTTCATGCTTCACAACGTGGGCACGGGAGACGGCATCGTTCAGAACGGCGGCGCGGATACGCGCAATCTCATCCGCACGGCGCCACTCTGGGGTCTCTTTACTCGCACCCGCCTGATGCACGACGGCGAGGCTCGCACGGTTAAGGACGCGATCCTGCGCCACGCCGGTCAGGCCTCTACGCCCGCCGCGAGCTTCGCCGCCCTGAACGGCACCCAGACGGCTCAGATCCTCGCCTTCCTCAACTCCCTATAGGAGCTCCCGACCAGCCGGACAGCCATGTCCGGCTGGCCCTCTTCTCGGGCGTCATGGTAGAATCTTCCACGAAGAATGATCATCGATCTCCCGCAAGAAGGTTCCACCCATAATCCCTGAGCCGGTTGGCGTCTGACGCCATCCACTGGGACGCCGTCCGTCCGTGGCGCTAGTTGCCACGGCGGGTGGACGTGCGTCCGCTATAAACCACAGAGAGGAGGAAGGTATGAATGTATCCGTCAACGGTGCTGAGCTGTTCTACTCGACTCGCGGTCACGGGCCGGCGTGCCTCGTCCTGAGCGGCATCGGCACGAAGCCTTACGAGCAGATGACGCCGCCCCCCTTAAGCGACCGCTTCCAACTCGTTTACGTCGATCTGCGAGGCAGCGGTCAATCGACGGGGCAGGCCTCCGATCTCACGTTTGACGTGCTCGCCGAGGATTTGGAGGCCGTCCGAGCCGATCTCGGGGTTGAGCGGATCGCCGTGCTCGGGCACTCGATCCTGAGCGCGCTCGCGATCGAGTATGGCAGGCGCTGCCCCGGCAGCGTCTCGCACGTAATCACGGCGGGGGCACCGCCCAACGGCGACATGGCCGGCATGGTCGCGAAAGCCACCACCTTTTTCGAGGAGGATGGGTCGGAGGAGCGCAAGCAGATCCTGCGGGACAATCTGGCCAAGCTGCCGGCGGACGCGGCCATGGGACAGATCATGTTCGCGCAGTCGCCCCTGCGCTACTTTGACCCCCGCTTCGACGCCGTTCCCCTATTTGCGGAGGCGATCGCCAGGCCGCAGTTTCTCCAGCACGTCTTTGGGACGCTCACGCCAGGATGGGACGTCACCGCCGGAGCGAGTGGACTGCGCGTGCCGCTCTTCCTCGCTCATGGACGCTACGACTACACGGTTCCCTACGTTCTTTGGGACGGAATCCCCGCGCAGCTTCCCAACGCCACGCTGGAGATCTTCGAGAGGAGCGGCCACCAGCCGTTCTTCGAGGAGCCGGACCGCTTCGCCACAGCCGTGACGGAGTGGATGGCCCGCCAGCGCTGAGGACCGGGCAGGAGATGAGGAGGCTGCCGGGGATGATGTTATCGTAACGGACATGGTCCCGGCCGACGATGTTGTGTTGCTGGACCGGCTCCAGCGCGCGGCGTTCGGCTACTTCCTGCAGGCGGTGAATCCGGCCAACGGGCTCATCGGCGACACCTCGCGCGAGAATTCGCCAGCCAGCATCGCGGTGGTAGGGTTCGCGTTGTCGGTCTATCCGGTGGCGGTGGAGCACGGCTGGATGGCTCGGGCCGACGCAGTCGAACGTTGCCTCACTACGCTGCGATTCTTCCGCGACAGCGATCAGAGCGGCAGACCGGAGGCCACCGGTTTCAAGGGTTTCTACTACCATTTCCTCGACCTTCATACCGGTGCCCGCGTCTGGGGCTCGGAGCTGTCGTTGATCGACACAGCGCTGTTGATCGCCGGCGCGCTCACCGCAGGCATATACTTTTGCGCGAAGACCGCGGACGAAATCGAGCTGCGCGAGCTCGTCGACGCGCTGTACCGCCGCATGGACTGGCGTTGGGCGCAGGGCGGCGGCACGACGATCAGCCACGGCTGGAAACCCGAATGTGGATTCCTGCACTACAACTGGGAAGGCTACAACGAGGCCATCGTGCTGTATGTGTTGGCGTTGGGCTCGCCGACGCATCCGATCGAGGGCGACTGTTACCACGCTTGGACCGCGACCTACCAGTGGGAGAATCTGTACGGCTACGATTTCCTGTTTGCGGGACCCTTGTTCGTGCACCAGTTCTCACACGCGTGGATCGATTTTCGCGGCATCCAGGACCGCTTCATGCGCGAGAAACGCTGCGACTATTTCGAAAACAGCCGGCGCGCGACGCAGGTCCAACGTGAGTACGCGCGGCGCAACCCGCACGAGTTCGCCGGTTACGGCGAAAACTCCTGGGGCCTCACCGCCTGTGACGGCCCGAGCCAGGAGTTGCCGGATCCATCCAACGAGCCGCGCCGCCTGTTCGGCTATGCCGCGCGTGGCGTGCCGTACGGGCCCGATGACGGAACTCTCGCCGGATGGGCGGCGCTGGCATCGCTGCCGTTCGCGCCCGAGATCGCCTTGTGCGCCGCGCGCAATATGGGTCGCCTTTATCCCGAGATGCTTTCCGGAGATCAGTACTCGAGCAGCTTCAATCCCACCCTCGGCGGCGCCGGCCGGCCCGCCTGGGTTTCGGCCGGCCATTTCGGGCTCGACCAGGGCATCGTGGTGATGATGATCGAAAACCATCGCAGCGAGCTGATCTGGCGGCTGATGCGGGACTGCCCCTATGTCGCAGCCGGTTTGCGGCGCGCCGGGTTCCGCGGCGGCTGGCTATAGAAACCCTTAACATCCGCGGATCCCTACGATGCATCAGAACGCCCCATCCCCGACGACCCCGCAGGATGCCTTCGAGCGCAAACGGCTGGACAATGTGCACCCCTCGGGATGGCGCAATCCGACGCCCGCAATACGGTACGACCTGGTGGTCGTCGGCGCCGGCACGGCGGGATTGGTCGCGGCGCACGCCGCGGCGGCACTCGGCGCGAAGGTGGCGGTGATCGAGCGTGCCCATCTCGGCGGCGACTGTCTCAATGCCGGCTGCGTGCCGTCGAAAGCGATCATCCGCACTTCGCGTCTGTACGCCGAGATGCGCAATGCCGAGCAGTATGGCGCGCAGGTCCCGGCCGAGATCCGCGTCGATTTTCCTGCGGTGATGCAGCGCATGCGCGGTATTCGTGCCCGCATCAGCCTCGCCGATTCGGTGCGCCGGCTGAGCGCGGCCGGCGTGGACGTGTTCTTCGGCGAAGCGCGCTTCGCCGGCTCCGATGTCGTGACGGTGGACGGAGCTAAATTGCGTTTCAGAAAGGCACTGATCGCCACCGGCGCGAGGCCGGACACGCCCTCGATTCCCGGGCTCGCCGAGGCCGGTTATCTGACCAACGAGAACGTCTTCGACCTGACCGCGCTGCCGCGCCGCCTGCTCGTCATCGGCGGCGGCCCACTCGGCTGCGAGCTGGCGCAGGCGTTCTGCCGCTTCGGAGCCCAGACCATCATCGCGCAGAGCAAGCCGATGTTCCTGCCCCAGGAAGAACGCGACGCCGCGCAGATCCTCTCGGATGCTTTCGCGCGCGACGGCATCGACGTCCGGCTGAACACCGAGGCCGTCAACGTGCGCGTGGAAAATGGGCGGAAGCTCGTCGAGCTGGTCCGAGAGGATTTCAAGAGCACGGTAGCGGTCGATGCCATTCTCACCGGCACCGGCCGGGTACCGAACGTCACGGGGTTGAATCTGGAGGCCGCGGGTGTCGACTACGACGCCACAACCGGCATCCGGATCGACGATTTTCTGCAAACCAGCAATCCGCGCATCTATGCCGCCGGCGACGTCTGCCTCGAGCACAAGTTCACTCATACCGCCGACGCTTCGGCGCGCATCGTGGTCCAGAACGCGCTGTTCCTCGGTCGCCGGCGCTTGAGCGCACTCACCATTCCGTGGTGCACCTACACCGATCCGGAGATCGCCCACGTCGGCCTCTACGTCCGAGAGGCGCGCGAGCAGGACATCCCGGTGAAGACCTTCACCATCCCGATGCACGACGTGGATCGCGCCATCGCCGACGGCGAGGAGGTGGGCTTCGTGAAGATCCACGTCAAGGAGAGAACGGACCGCATTCTGGGAGCAACCATCGTCGCCCGTCATGCGGGCGAGATGATCAACGAGATCACCCTGGCGATGGTCGCGGGGATCGGCCTGGGCACCCTGGCCCGCGTCATCCACGCGTATCCAACCCAGGCTGAAGCGATCAAGAAGGCGGCGGACGCCTACACCCGCACGCGTCTGACGCCGTCGATTCGATGGCTGCTGCGGCGCTGGCTGGCGTGGTGAGAGCCGCCGCGACGCGGAGATCCTGGCCTGGCGATCGATTGATTCCCATCTTGTATCGTTTGCATCAGCAATATATCCTGCGATTGAGCTCACGATGCCAGGCCTGTGGAAACTTTTGAGCCTATTGCTACTGCTGCTACCAGGAACCGCCTGGGCGGCCGAGCCTCCAACTCCTCCCCAGGACCCGGCGACTCCCGCGGAAACAAAGAAGGAGGAGCCAAAGAAGGAGGAGGGAAAGGAGGCCCCCCACCTTCAGGTGTACGACGAAATCCAGGTCATCGACCGCGCCTCGGACATGGTCGGCGTCGCCGACTCAGCCTCCGAGGGCGTGACGGGTCATAAGGAGCTGGAGCAGCGCCCCATCCTGCGGCCAGGAGAGATCCTGGAGACCGTGCCCGGAGTGATCATCACCCAGCACAGCGGCAGCGGTAAGGCGAACCAGTACTTCCTGCGCGGGTTCAACCTGGACCACGGCACCGACTTCCGAATCACCGTTGACGACATCCCCGTGAACATGCCTTCCCACGGCCATGGCCAGGGTTACAGCGATCTCAACTTTCTGATCCCCGAGCTGGTGGACACCGTTCGTTACAAGAAGGGCGCCTATTACGCCGACGAAGGGGACTTCTCCGCGGCGGGCGCCTCCGAGATCACCTACGTCAATTCCCTCCCCAAAGGGATCGCCGCCATCACTTCCGGCGGGAATGGGTACCGCCGGCTCTTCGCCGCGGATTCCGCGAAATATGGCGGCGGCGAGCTCCTGGGGGGCTTCGAGTACGGAGCCAACGACGGCCCCTGGGTGCATCCTGACGACTACCGCAAGCTCAACGGCATCCTGCGCTGGAACCGCGGCGACGCCGCCAACGGCCTCACCGTCACCGCCATGGGCTACGACGGGAAGTGGAATTCGACCGATCAGATCCCTCAACGCGCCGTCGACGAAGGGCTCATCAGCCGCTTCGGAGCGATCGATCCCACCGACGGCGGCAACACCTACCGCTACAGCCTGGCCGCGGACTGGCGGCAAGGCAGTGGCACGTCCCTCACCCGCGCCAGCGCCTACGCCCTGCGCTATGGGCTTCACCTGTTCTCGAACTTCACGTTCTTCCTCGACGATCCCGTGCACGGCGATCAATTCGAGCAGCTCGACGACCGCACGGTGACCGGCTTTCAGGTCGAGCGCCAGTGGGGCGCCGGTTGGGGAAACCGGGAGGTGGAGACCGAGGTGGGGCTCCAACTGCGCAACGACTCGATCAACAACGGCCTTTTCCATACCGAGGACAGGCAGTTGCTGTCCATCACCCGGCGGGACGAAATCGAGCAGCTGACGGGCGGCCCCTACGCGCAGGCACGAGTGCGCTGGAACCCCTGGCTGCGCACGGTGACCGGTCTCCGCGCCGACGAGTACTACACCGACGTCAAGAGCAACATCGACGCGAACTCCGGCACCCGCAACGCCGCCATCCTCAGCCCCAAGCTCGCCGTCACCCTCGGCCCCTGGAACCAGACCGAGCTCTACTTCAACTACGGTTACGGCTTTCATAGCAACGACGCCCGCGGCGCCACCATCCGGATCGATCCCAAGACCGGCGAGCCAGCCGATCCGGTCACCCCGCTCGTCCGGGCGAAGAGCGCGGACGTCGGAGCTCGCACCTCGGCGTTCAGGAATTTCCAGACCTCCGTGACCGTCTTCCGGCTGGACCTCGACTCCGAGCTGGTGTTCTCCGGCGACGGCGGCACGACCGAGGCGAGCCGGCCCAGCCGGCGCGAGGGGATCGAGGTACAAAACTTCTGGCATCCGCGCCCCTGGCTCTCGCTCGACGCCGACTACGCCTATTCGCGGGCACGCTTCACCGACTTCGACCCGGTGGGCGACCATATCCCCGGGGCAATCGCAAACGCTCTCTCGGCGGGGATCTCGGTGGACAACGCCGGCCCCTGGTTCGGGAGCCTCCGCCTGCGCTACTTCGGCCCCCGGCCCCTCATCGAGGACGACAGCGTGAGCTCCAAGGCCTCGAACCTCCTCAACTTCCGCCTCGGCCGCCGTTTCCCCAACGGACTCTCTCTTGCCGCCGAGGTCTTCAACCTGCTCGACGACCGGGTGAGCGACATCGACTACTTCTACGAATCGCAACTTCGCGGCGAGCCCGAGCCGGTGAACGACGTCCACTTCCATCCGGCGGAGCCGAGATCCGTACGGCTGGCCCTGGAGTGGCGGTACTAGTCGAACCCAAAGAAAAAGGCGGCGCCCCCCGGAAGGGCGCCGCCCGCGAGAACCGCTGGTCGGGTTCTAGTTCTTGATCAACGTGGCCGTGGCGGTCCGGGTGAGCGTCGGCGAGCCGCCGGTCCCGGTCACGGTCAGGGTGAAGGTGCCGCGCGGCAGGATCCTGACCCTCACGGTGAGGGTCGAGCTGCTGCCGGTCGCCGGGTTGGGGCTGAACGTGGCGGTGGCACCCGAGGGAAGACCGGTCACGGAGAGAGTGACCGGATTGGTGAAACCACCCGTGCGGTTGACCGCCACCGTGTAGGTTGCCGTGGTGCCCAACAGCGGCACCGTCACCGAAGCCGGGGTGATCGAGAGGGTGAAGTTTCCGGGTGAGGCGGTCGGCGTCGCCGAGGCCTGGGGAGAGTTGCCCGACTCGCAGGTGGCGCTGTTGGCCGCACGCACGACGTAGAAGTAGGTCGTGCCGCCGGTCAATCCGGTGTCGGTGAAGGTCGTGCCGGTCGCGACGGCGACCTGGGTGTAGGGGCCGCCCGTGACCGTCGAGCGCAGCACGTGATACTCGGCGGCGCCGGTCACCGCGGCCCAGGAGAGCGCCACGCTGCCGGATCCCGCCGTGGCTGTCAGGCTGGCCGGAGCGGCGGGCGGTACGCAGGGACCCGGCGCCGGGGAAACCGAGACGCAGGTCGAGGGAGTCGAGGCGCAGGACTCATTGCCCGACGGGAAGGCGGTCACCTGGTAGTAATAGGTGAGTCCGTTGCCGACGTCGGGATCGGTGAGCGTCGTGGCCGACGTGCCGCTGGCGATCTTCGTGAAGCCGGCGTTGCAGCCGGTCTCGTTGCGGAACACGTCGTAGGTCGACGAGCCGACCGCCGTCCAGGAGAGGGAGGCCAGGTTGTCGCCGGGGGTGATGGTCAGAGCCGGAGCCGCGGGCGGCGTGCAGCCGGCGAAGGTCGTGCTGGCGCCGGTGTCCGTGGTGCAGGCGATCGAGTGGCGGTTGAAGGCGGCGAACAGGGCGCCGCCGTGCGGCGTGCCGTTGTTCAGGTTGCCATCATCGTCGTCCACGGCTCGCATCACCTTCCACAGCGATCCTGCGCTGCAGCCGTTCGAGGTATAGGTCGTGCCGGTGGTGCAGGAGAACGACTTGGTGGCAGTGTTGCGGGAGAGATACCAGAGGCGGTCGAGGATCGTCCACGCCACACCCGTGCCGGGGCTCGGCAGATCGCGGGCGGCGAGGTCCCACATCGTCTCCGTGGGCACGTACGACTCACAGTGAACTTCCTTGCCGCACGGGCCGGCGCCGCCGGAGGCCGCGGGGCAGTGGACGCGGATGAAGCTGTTCGCCGTCGCCGGGGTGTTCGAGGTGTGCTTGGCAAAGTCGGCGTCGCGCACGCCCGTGCAGGCCGTGCAGGCGTCGCCGTAGCCGGCGCAGTTGCTCGACAGGAACCCCTCGCCGAGGCACGAGTCGTGGAGGGCGATGAGGGCCGTGGTGTCGCCGTAGGACTCGCCGGTGGCCCCGTCCGTGGCGGTGCCGGTGCCGTCGTTCTGGTCGATTCCGTGGCCGAACTCATGCAGCGAGACACCGGCGATCTGGCCGGTGTTGGCGCAGCCACCGCCCGACTTGAAGAAGTTGAGCGTCGAGCCGTTCCAGTAGGCGTTGCAGGTCTGGTTCAGGTTGACGTTGACCGTCAGCACCTGGTTGAGCCAGGTATTGGCGGGCAGCCAGCCCTTGACCACTTGCTTGATGCGGTTGACCTGGTAGAACTGCTCGCGGGAGGCATGGGTGTTGCCGGCGCCGCCGTGGCCCGGCGTCGTGCAGTCGGTTCCGGAGGACGTGCCGAAAGCGATGTTGCCGAAGGCGTCGGTCGTACCCTGTGAAATGGGGCCGCAGGTGTCGGTGATCTTCACGAAGGGCCCGGTCAGGGCGCAGGTGCCCGCGGTGGTGAAGTTATAGAGCCCCGCCGAATTGGTCGTGCCGCCCGGTGTGACGATGGCATTGGGCATCGGCCGCACCACCTCCGCACCGGTGGCCGGCGAGTTGAGGTACGTGCCGCCGGTGACCTGCGCCAGCGCGTATTCGTTGACGTCGGCGAGCTCGAGCACCTCGCCGGTCGTGGCGTCGACCCTTGCCCGCCAGGTCCCCATCACGCCGTCGCGATGGAAGACGAACTGCCAGACCTTGGCGAGGCCGCGTCCCTTGCCGAAGTCGAATCCCTCACCGGAGCTGGCGCTCGCGATCGATGCCGGCAGCAGGTGGAGGCTTCCGGAGTCGCGGAAAGTGTCTCCCACCTGGAACCCGCCGATGTATTTGGAGGCCACGGTCATCGCCTGATCGCTGGTGAGCCGCGTCGGCGGCACCTTGGTGCCGGCAACCGGCAGGTTCTCCGAACCGATTTGGATCAGGTTGCCGTTGTTGACGCGGAAGACGACGCGCGCTCCCTCGACCGGCATTCCTTCCAGGACGACGTCGTAGTCCACGAACCAGAGATGGCCGGCCGGCTGCCCAGACCGCCCCTGGTTGAGGACGAGAGTGCTCGGATCGACGCCGAGGAAGGACGTGAGGCGCGGCATGAAATTGCGCGCGATCGTGTCCATCACTCCCAGATCGACCTTCTGCTTGCCCGCGAGAACGCCGGAAAGGTTCTGGAGGGTCATCTGGTTGCCGCGGCCCGGAATCCAGGCCACGTTGCCGCCTTCGGCGAAAGTTACCAGGCCCGTGCGCTTGTCGATCGTGGCGTTCCATTCGGCGGCTGGGCCGACGCCGATGCGGAAGGCATCCCAACTGTTCTGCAGGGCCCTGTCGATGACGGCCCGGGCATTGTCCAACGGCTCGGACTCATCGCCCTGACGCAATTTATCGTGCAGAAAAGAGAGAGATGATAGGACATCGTTGCCCTGCTTCGCCACCTGGGCCATCGCCGGGACGCTCAGCAGGGTGCTCACTACCAACAACAGGAGACACAGCGAAACACGAAACTTTGCCATCATTCGATCCTCCTCCTTGAGGATTTGGGACGGACAATGAAACGGCGGGGGCGCACTCCCCCACTCGAAAAGCATCCGCCTACTTTTAAGGGTGCTCGCCGGGCGGGCGAACGCGCCATGAGCACTCCACAGGGAATAGATACCTTCAAAGCATGGTAAAACCCTGACTCTCAATGGGACACGAACTGCGCTACGGTCTGCGGCGGATCGCCCGGAATCCCCTGGTCTCAATTACGGTGATCCTCACTCTGGCGGTCGGTGTGGGAGCAGTAACCACCGCCTTTACCGTCGTCCACGGCACTCTCTCCCCCCTGGATTATCCGCAGGCCGGAAGGCTCGTCCGTATCTACCAGACTCTCGGCGACCTGAAGAGCTCGCCGAACCCGCGTCTGGCGGCGATCTGGAATCAGCTTCCGGTCTCCTACCTCAACACGAGCGACTGGCGCCAAAGGAGCCGGACCCTGCGTGGAATCGGGCTCTATGAGAGCTATACCGCCGTCCTCGAAGCCGGTGGCGAGCCGCTGGATGTTGCCGCGGCGAAGATCGACTCGGAGCTGCTCGGGACTCTCGGCGCCGCGCCCGCGCTCGGCCGTTCCTTTACCGCCGCCGAGGTGACGCGGCGGGAGCATTTGGTGCTCCTCGCGCACAGTCTCTGGATCAACGTCCTGGGCGGGGACAGGAAGATTCTCGGCCGCGCCCTCCGGCTGGATGGGCAACCGTACACAGTCGTGGGCGTGATGGCCCCCGGCTTCGAGATCGCCGGTAGCAAGGAGAGCCTCTGGACAACAGCCGGGCCAACGGACAGCGATCTCTCCGTCCGGGACGAGAACCGCTACTCGGCGATCGGACGCCTGGCGCCCGGCGCGACCCGGGAAGCAGCACAGGCCGAGATGGACCGGCTTGCGGCAGAGCTCGCGGCGGCCCATCCGGAAACGAACGCCGGCACCGGTGTACGTCTCGTGCCGTTGCTGGACACCGTGATCGGGGACAACCGGCGCGTCCTGGCGCTCCTATCGGCTGCCGCGGCGGCGGTGCTCCTGATCGCTTGCGTCAATCTCACCAACATCTTGCTGGCCCAGGGAGTGGAACGGCAGAGGGAGATGGCGCTTCGGCTCGCGCTCGGAGCCCGGCGGGCGCACCTGGTCCGGCAGAGCGGAGCCGAGGCCGTGATCCTCGCCGTCGCCGGCAGTGCCGGAGGGCTCCTGCTGACAGCTCTGGCCCGGCGCCTGCTGCCGCTGATCCTGGTCGCCGAGTTGCCGCGAGTCGAGAAGATCACGATCGATTGGGGCGTCGTTCTTTTCGCCCTGGGAGCCGGCCTGATCGCCATTCTGTTCAGCGGCCTGCTGCCGGTGATCCTGGCCCCGGGAGCCACGCCGCGCGAGGCGATGGCGGAGCGTCGCCTCGTCCGCATCTCTCAGGACGCGCTGGTCATCGCCGAGGTCGCGCTGACGCTGATGCTGACCGTCGGCGCCCTCGCCCTGGTGACGAGTTGGCGGCACCTCGCCACCCTCGATCCGGGGTTCGATCCGCGGGGCGTTCTGGTGCAGGAGATCCGTCTGCCCGCCTGGCAATACCCGGATGAGATCCGGCGCGGCGAATTCTCGGCGCGGCTTCTCGCCAGCCTCGAATCCCTTCCAGGCAAGACCGTGACGGCCCTGACCAGCCGGCTGCCGCTGTCCGGCAAAGCCATGGTCTGGGGCTTCCACGTCACCGGCCAGAAACCTCCGGGCAAGGGTTGGACCCAGGGTCCGAGCGCCACCATGCAGTTCGTCACCCCGAATTACTTCCGGCTGCTGCGGGTTCCGATTCTCGAAGGCCGGATCTTCGACACCCGAGCCGCCAATGCCACTGACCGGGTGTTGATGGTCAACCGCACCTTGGCACAGCGACATTGGCCCGACCGGAGCCCGGTAGGCGAACGGGTCGTCATGCAGCGCACCCAGGAGTACAGGGTGGTAGGGGTCTTCCGGGACTTCCGGCAGCGGGGGCTGGCCGAAGAGCCCGGAGAGCTCATGATCCAGCCGTGGAGCCAAGGACCCAGCGAGACGTTCGAAGCTCTCGTCAAAGTCGACGGACAGCCCTTGGACTACGCGCCGCTGCTGCGCCGGCGGCTGCGCGAGCTCGATCCCGCTCTTCCCCTGGCACCGACAGCCCGCCTCGAGGATCTGGTGGCCGGGTCGGCCCTGGGTCCTCGCTCCCGCGCCCTGCTGGCCGGCCTGTTGGCCGGCGTCGCCCTGCTCCTCGCGCTGATCGGCACCTACGGCGTGCTTGCCTACGGCATTGGCCGGCGACGGCGCGAGATCGCCATCCGCATGGCGACCGGAGCCGATCGCCGCTGGGTGCGGCTCTGGGTCCTCCGGCGCGCTCTCGCCTTGGTGCTCGCGGGCGTCGCCCTTGGCAGTCTCGGCGCCCTGGCAGCCGGCCGTCTGCTCTCGGGGCTGCTCTACGGAGTGGCGGCGACCGATCTCCGGGTGCTCGCCGGCGCCGCGCTCCTGCTGATTACCGGCTGTCTGGCCGCCGCGTACGTACCCGCCCGCCGGGCGAGCCGAATCGAGCCGGCCGTGACTCTGCGCGAGGCGTAGAGCCAATACCATCTCCACCGGCCGCTCTGCTACACTCCCCTGCTCACATTCGGCGGCAGCCCCCCTGCTCTCCGCCTTTCGAGGAATCCGACATGAACCAGAAGACCCTGCCCCGCTCGATGTTCCTTGTCCTGGGGCTTGCCCTGCTGCTCGCCGCCTGGACCGCCTGCAAACCCGCCGCCGACAAGAAGACGGAGGCGACGCCCGGCGCGGCCTCCACGGCGTCTACCACTCCGGGTCAGCCGGGTCAGACGCCCGCCGCGGGCTCCCCCACCTTCAACCTCAATCCGTCGGCCAACCCGGCCGCCGCGACGATGACCGCGGAGAAGATGCCGGACATCGTGGCCAAGGTGAACGGTCAGGCGATCAAGAAGGACGATCTCCTCAAGGGCGCTCAAGTGGTCCAGATGCAGTTGGCCCAGAGGGGCCAGCCCATCGCTCTGACCCCGGACGTCTATCGCCGGGTGCTCGACGAGCTGGTCGGCATCACCCTGCTCCAGCAGGAGGCCAAGGCCCAGCACATCGCCCCCAGCGACCAGGAGCTGGACCAGCAGGTGGCGGCGCGCAAGAAGCAGTTTCCCAGCGAAGAGGTCTATCAGAAGGCTCTCAAGCAGACCGGATTGACCGAGGCGCTCTTCCGCCAGCAATATCGCGATCAGTTGGCCGTCCAGAAGTACGTCGAGAGCCAGGTGATCTCCAAGACCCCGGTCTCCGAACAGGCCACCAAGGACTTCTACGACAAGAACAAAGGCCAGATCCGCTCTCCCGACCGCATGCACCTGCGTCACATCCTGATCGCGGTCAACGCCAAGACCAGCCCCGCCGACAAGGAAAAGGCGCAGGCCAAGGCCGAGGATCTCCACAAGCAGATCGTGGGCGGCGCGGACTTCGCCAAGCTGGCCGCGGCCAATTCGGACGATCCGGGCTCCAAGGTCCGCGGCGGCGACCTCGGCTGGGTGAGCCCCGGGCAGATCCCGCCGGCCTTCGAGAAAGCCGCCATGGCCCTCAAGGCGAACGAGATCAGCCCGGTCGTGGAGAGCCAGTTCGGATTCCACATCATCGAGCTTCTCGAGCGCCAGGCCGCCGCGCAGGTTCCCTACGAGCAGGTCAAGGAGCGCCTCGCCTTTATGATCAAGCAGAAGCAGGCCCAGGAGAGCGTGCAGGCGAAGATCAAGGAGCTGCGGGCCAAGGCGAAGGTGGACGTGTATCTCTAGGATTTTCGAAGGATGGCCCAAGGTAGAGACGCCCTACGGGGAACCCCGTGGGGCGTCTCAGGGTGCGGTGACATCGCTGGAATCTTCCACATCTCCCCGCGGGCACGTTGTGGTAAATCCAGCCATCCTTTCCGCCTCGGAGACGCCCCACGGGGTTCCCCGCGGGGCGTCTCTACAATAAGCAAGATATCTGGAAGCAATCGGCGGCGATCAGCCTACGGCAGCTCCGCTTGTTCTTCCCCCTCCACTCCCCGCGTCGCCTTGTCGACGATCTCCAGCGTCTCGATCTCGTCCCCGCCGGCTGCTCCCATCTCCTTGAAGCGGCGGGCGGCGGGGAGGACTCGCGACTCCAGCGAGCCCACGGCCTTGTTGTAGGCATCCACGCTCTGACCTAGATTCCGGCCTATGGCGCCGAGATGTCCGGCGAAGGTCCGTAGGCGCTCGTAGAGGGTCTTCCCCAGATCGCTGATCTGCTGGGCGTTCTCCTCCACCTGCGCTTGGCGCCAGCCGTAGGCCACGGCCCGCAGGAGGGCGATGAGCGTGGTGGGCGTCGCCAGGATCACCCGTTGCTCGACTCCCACCTCGATCAGGCCTGGGTCCATCTCCAGGGCCGCGCTGAAGAAGGTCTCCCCCGGCAGGAAGAGGACCACGAACTCCGGCGCCGGCTCGAACTGCGCCCAGTAGCTCTTCGCCGCCAGCTTGGTGAGGTGGCTGCGGATCTGCCGCGAGTGATCCCGCAGACGGGCCTTGCGGCTTTCCTCGTCGGGCGCGTCGAGGGAGTCGAGATAGGCGTCCAGGGGCGCCTTGGCGTCGATCACGAGGTTCTTCTGGTTGGGTAGGCGGATCACCAGGTCGGGCCGCTGGCGTCCGTCCTCGGTGGCGACCGTGGCCTGCACGGCGAAGTCGCAGTAGGCCACCATCCCCGCCATCTCCACCACCCGCTGAAGCTGGATCTCCCCCCATCGTCCCCGGGTTCCTTGGTTGCGCAGAGCGCCCACGAGCCGTGTCGTCTCCCGCTCCAGGCTGGCCTGCGCTCCGGCCAGGGTCTTCAAGTGATCGGCGAGGCCCGAGTACGCCACGGCGCGGGCCGTCTCGATCTCCTGGATCTTCTGGTCCACCTTGTCGAGCGATTCACGCAGCGGCTTGACGAGTTCGCCGATCGCCTGCTGGCGCCTTTCGAGGTCGCCCCGCGCGCCCTCTTGAAAGGTTTCGAGAGCGGACTTCGCGAGATGGAGAAAGCTCTGGTTGTTGCTCTGAAGCGCATCGGCGGAGAGCGCCTTGAAGGTGTCTGAAAGGCGACCTTGAGTCTCGTTCAAGAGACGAAGCTTCTCGCCGCCCGCCTGGCGCTCGGCTTCGAGCAGGGTGCGCAGACGGATCACCTCGGCCTGAAGCCGCATCCGGCCCAGGAGCCAGGCGCCGGCGATTCCCAGGCCGAAGACGAGGATGGCGAGAAGCAGGACGACGGGGCTGTCCATGAGCTGGACAGTATACCGCCTGTTGCGTCGGATTTACGCTTCTGCGAAGGCCGTCTACCGCGCCAGCAAGCTCCGCGCAATCACCAGCCGCTGCATCTCGCTGGTCCCTTCGTAGATGGTGGTCACGCGCACGTCGCGGTAGAGGCGGGAGATCTCGTAGTCTTCGTGGAAGCCGTTGCCGCCGTGGATCTGGAGGGCTTCCTGGCAGGCGCGGTTGGCGGCTTCGGAGGCGAAGACCTTGGCCTGGGCGGCGAGACGGCCGCCTCGCGGCGTGTGCTCCGCCACGGCGGCGGCGTAGGTGAGGGCGCGGGTCGCGGCGAGGTCAGTCGCCATCTGGGCGAGCTTGAACTGGATCGCCTGGTTGGCGGCAATGGGCCTGCCGAACTGCACGCGCTCCTTGGCGTACGCCACCGCCAACTCCAGGGCCCGGTGATGGATGCCCGCCGCCTGGGCGCCGATGCCGAGCCGGGAGTGGTCGAGCGTCGAGAGCGCGATCTTCAGCCCTTGCCCCTCTTCACCCAGGAGGTTGCCGGCCGGCACCCGGCAGTCCGCGAAGAAGATCTGCGCCGTCCGCGAGGACCTGAGGCCCAGCTTCTCCTCCGGCGGCCCGACGGAAAAGCCGGGAGCGTCGCCGGGCACCACGATCGCCGAGATCCCCCGCTTCCCCGCCTCCGGATCCGTCCGCGCCAACACCACGTACCAGCCGGCAAAGCCCGCGTTGGTGATCCACGCCTTCTGGCCGTTGAGCACCCAGAAGTCGCCGTCCCGGCGCGCCGTGGTCTTCAGGCTGCCGGCGTCGCTCCCGGCTCCGGGCTCGGTGAGGCCGAAGCCGCCCAGAGTCTCGCCCGAAGCGAGGGACGGCAGCACCTTGCGCTTCAGCTCTTCGCTGCCGAAATGGACGATCGGCCAGGCGCAGACCGAGTTGGTGACGCTCATCGTCACCGCCACCGCCGAATCGGCCCGCGAGATCTCCTCGATGGCGAGCAGGTAGGAGAGCGTATCCATCCCCGTGCCGCCGTACTCCTCCGGCACCAGCATGCCGAGGAGGCCCATCTCCCCCATCTCCTTGAAGATCTCCAGCGGGAAACGGTGATCGCGGTCCCGCTCCGCCGCGCCGGGCCGGATGCGCTCCTCGGCGAATCGCCGCACCTCGGCGCGCAGCAGCTCCTGATCCTCGGTGAAGGAGAAGTCGATGCCGGATGATCCGGCAGCGGCGGTCATTGGCTTCGTCTCGGTCAATAAGGCCATGGCGTTTCCTTTTCAGCCGGCCTTCAGGCCTTGTTGAGGACCCAGTCGGCGATGACCATCTTCTGGACCTCGCTCGTGCCTTCGTAGATCTCGGTGATGCGCGCGTCGCGGAAGTAGCGCTCGACGTTGTACTCCTTGGTGTAGCCGTAGCCGCCGTGGATCTGCAGCGCCTTGTTGGTGACGCGCTGCGCCATCTCGGAGGCGAAGAGCTTCGCCTGCGCGGCCTCCAGGGTGTAACGCTTGGCGTTCTCCTTGGTCCACGCCGCCTTCCAGGTGAGGAGGCGGGCGGCGTCGAGCTCGGTCGACATGTCCGCCAGGTAGAACTGGATGGCCTGAAAGTCCGAGAGGTGCTGGTTGAACTGCTCGCGCTGCTGCGAGTAGGCCAGGGCCTCCTCGAAGGCGGCCTGGGCGATGCCGATGGCCTGCGCCGCGATGCCGATGCGGCCGCCGTCGAGAGTGGACATGGCGACCTTGAAGCCCTCGCCGTCGCCGCCGAGGCGCCACTTCGCGGGGATGCGCATGTTCTCGAACGCCAGATCGGTGGTGCCCGAGGCGTTGACGCCGAGCTTGAACTCGTGGATGCCGTGGCTGTAGCCCGGAGTGTCGGTGGGCACGATGAAACAGGTGATGCCCTTGTGCTTCATCGCCGGGTCGATGGTGGCGAAGATGAGGGCGATGTCGGCGTCCGTGCCGTTGGTGATGAACACCTTGGTGCCGTTGAGCACGTAGTCGTCGCCGTCGCGCCGGGCGATGGTGCGCAGGCCGGCGGGATCGCTGCCGGCACCGGGCTCGGTCAGGCCGAAGCAGCCGAGCTTCTTGCCGGCGGCGATGGGGGTGAGGAACTCCTTCTTCTGCTCCTCGGTGCCGTACTTCAGCAGCGGATCGCAGACCAGGGAGTTGTTGACCGAGAGGATGACTCCCGAGGTGGCGCACATGCGGCTGATCTCCTCGATGACCACGCAGTAGGAGATCGTGTCCATGCCGGCGCCGCCGTATTCCTCGGGCATGGCGACCCCGGCGAGGCCGAGCTCGCCCGCCTGGTCGAAGAACGCGCGGGGGAACTCACCCGACTCGTCGATCTCCTTCGCCCGCGGCTTGACCACCTCCTCCGCGAACCGGCGGACGGTCTCTTGCAGCAGCTTCTGCTCTTCGGTGAGCTCTATCTTCATGGCTTTCCTTTTGTGTGGGCAGTGGTGCGGGCAGGGATTGCGGCCGGCCCCTGGATCGTAACAACCCGGCGCCCGCTTCTCAATCCCCCCCGTTTGAGGCACAATCCCGTCGTCATGAAGACGACCGACGCTCCCCTCTCGTACATCGAGACCGAAATCCGTAGCTACCTGCCCACCGGCTGGGACCTGATCGGGAACCCCGAAGGCACCTGGGACTCGAAGAAGAAGGTCTGGCGCGCCCAGGTGATCGACGGCGTGGACTTCGACTGGCCCCTGGTGGTCGACGCCGGCGACGCCGGCAAGCTGGGCCGCCTCGAAGCCCTGCGCCAAGCCTTCGACCGCCTGTTTCGCGAGCGGTTGGGTTAGATCATCGGCCTCCTGCCCCTCGGACCGGTAGAATCCGGCCGATCGCGATGAAGAAATTTTCCCTCTCCAAGCTGACGCCTTTTCTGAGCCTGGCGTTCTTCGGCCTCGCCCTGTGGCTGCTCCACGGCGAGCTGAAGGGTTTTCGCTACCGGGACGTGATCTCGTTCTTCGGCGCCCTGCCGGCCAGCCGCGTGGCGCTCGCCGTGGCCTTCACCATCGCCGGCTACTTCGCCCTCACCGGCTACGACACCCTCGCCATCCGCTACATCGGCAAGGAGGTCGCCTACTGGAAGATCGCCCTGGCGTCGTTCGCAGGCTACGCCTTCAGCAACACCCTGGGCATGCCGCTGTTCACCGGCACGCCGCTGCGGGCGCGCCTCTACTCCGGCTGGGGCTTGACGGCGCTCGACATCGCCCGCATCGTGGTGCTTTCCTACGCCACCTTCTGGCTGGGTTTCCTGGGGCTCGCGGGAGCATCCTTCCTGCTCGAGCCCATCGCCGTGCCGGCCCGCCTGCACCTGCCCGTGGCCAGCGCCTGGCCGGTGGGCGTGGTCTTCCTAAGTATCGTGGCAGCCTACCTCGCCGCCACGATCCTGCGGCGCCGGCCGCTGGCGGTCAAGGGGCTGGAGCTCGCGATCCCGCGGCCGAGCATGGCGCTGATGCAGATCGGCGTCGCCTCTCTCGACTGGTCGCTGGCCGGCGCGGTGCTCTACGCGCTCCTCCCCGATTCCTGGAACATCACCCCCTTCCACTTCCTCGGCGTCTTCCTCTTCGCGCAGGTGGCGGGGCTGCTCTCCCATGTGCCCGGCGGCCTCGGAGTGTTCGAGAGCATGATGGTGCTGCTCCTGCCCGAGTTGCCCCATCCCCAGCTCTTGGCCGCCATGGTGGCCTATCGCGCCGTCTACTACTTCATGCCGCTGCTGGTGGCGGCGGCGACGCTCGGGGTGCACGAGGTGGTGCGGCGCCGCAAGCAGGTGGGACGGCTGGCGCGCATGTTCGGCGGCCGGGCTCCGGACGTGGTGCCGCAGATCCTCGCCGTCACCACCTTCCTCGGCGGCGCCATCCTCCTCGTTTCCGGAGCGACACCGGCCGTCCACTCCCGTCTCTCGTGGCTCAAGGACGCCCTGCCGCTGTCGGTGATCGAGGCCTCCCATTTCGTGGGCAGCCTGGCCGGCGTGCTGCTGATGTTCCTGGCCATCGGCCTCCAGCGCCGGCTCGACGCCGCCTACCAACTCACCGTCGTCCTGCTGGCGACGGGCACGGTCGTATCGCTTGCCAAGGGCCTCGACTACGAGGAGGCGATCGTCCTCGCCATCATGCTGGCGGCCCTCCTCCCCTGCCACAGCCACTTCAACCGCAAGGCGTCGCTCACCGCCGAGCCGTTCACGCCGGGCTGGAGCCTGGCGATCTCCATCGTCCTTCTGGGCTCGGTTTGGCTGGGCTTCTTCGCCTACAAGCACGTCGACTACTCGCGGGAGCTCTGGTGGCACTTCACCCTTTTCGGCAACGCGCCGCGCTTCCTGCGCGCCTCGGTGGGCGTGGTGGCCGTGGCCCTGGGCGTCGCCGTCAGCCGTCTGCTGCGGACGGCACCGATGGAACCGTCGACGCCGACCGAGGACGAGTTGGGGAAAGCCGCCGCCGTGGCCGCCGCCTTCCCCCGCACCTACTCCTGGCTCGCTCTGATCGGCGACAAGCAGCTCCTCTTCCACGACTCGGGCAAGGCCTTCGTGATGTTCGGCGTCGAGCACCGGACCTGGGTGTCGATGGGTGATCCTGTCGGCCCCGACCGCGAGCGGGCGGAGCTCGTGTGGAAGTTCCGCGAGCTGGCGGACCGGCACCACGGCTGGACCTGCTTCTACCAGGTCAACGACAAGAGCCTTCACCTCTACGCCGACCTCGGCCTGACGCTGATCAAGCTGGGCGAGGAAGCGCGGGTGCCGCTCACCACCTTCTCGCTCGCCGGGAGCAGCCGCAAGAAGCTGCGATGGGCGCAGCGCAAATGCACCGAGGAGGGCTGCCGCTTCGAGGTGCTCACCGTGGAGCAGGCGGCGCCGCTGCTGCCGGAGCTGGAGCGCATTTCGGACGAGTGGCTGGAGCACAAGAACACCCGCGAGAAGGCCTTCTCGCTCGGCTACTTCAACCAGAACTATCTGCGCCGGTTCCCCCTGGCCCTGATCTACCGGGGCGACAAGATCGTGGCCTTCGCCAACCTCTGGCTGGGGGGCGAAAAGGAAGAGATCTCGATCGATCTCATGCGCCACACTGCGGACGCGCCGACCGGGGTGATGGACTACCTTTTCGTTGAGCTGATGCTCTACGGCACGGCGCAGGGCTATCGCTGGTTCAACCTGGGAATGGCGCCGCTCTCAGGGCTCGAGGCGCGCACCATCGCGCCCCTGTGGAGCCGCTTAGGCGCCATGGTCTTCCGCCACGGCGAGCACTTCTACAACTTCCAGGGACTGCGCCAGTACAAGGACAAGTTCGAGCCCGTCTGGGAGTCGCGCTACCTGGCCTGCCCCGGCGGCCTCGCCCTCCCCCGCGTCCTCGGGGATATCGCCACGCTCATCAGCCGCGGGTTCCGCGGCGTGGTGGCGAAGTAGTCCCGGTCAACCAGCGCCGCCATCTTCCTTCCCAGGCTCCCCCCTCTTGTTGTAGCATTCAACGAGAGTTCGTTTTAATCCTTGTTGCTGAGAACAATCTGCTTTCAGGTTTCAGGAGAGTCTGATGAAAGAGAGATTCACGCTTCGAGTAGCAATCCTCGTCGCCCTCGCCGCTCTGTGCGCCACCGCGTCTTACGCCGCCGGCCATTGCCCCGTGAGCCATCAGCCGCTGCCGAGCGCGGCCCAGCGGCAGTTCCTGCCGCCGGTCAAGCTCCTGGGCTGCTTCATGACCCCGGAGGAGATCAACACGGTGCGCAGCGCCATCGGCCACGATGCGCAGGTGACGGCGACCGACCCCGCCTTCGAAAGTGGCGAGCTCAATCCGGATGGATCGATGAGGCCGCCCCTCACCGCCAGCCAATTCGCTGCGCTGATCAAGATGCATTCGGTTCTTGCCGAAGACATGAGAAACGGCGCCGTCATTCGCAAATTCATTCAGAATTCGGACATTGGCGGCTTCCTCTATGGCCGGACTGTCATCGGTTCCCCGAGCGCGCCGATCGTCGTGACGACCAACACTGTCCGCGGCTTCGTGGGCCTGGAGCGCAACACGCAGGGGCTCGATGCGGGCGCGACCGTGGGCGCCTTGGGCCTCGACTTCGAGACCACTCCCCTCGGTCAATATACCGACGCGACGGCGGATCCGCTGCTGCGCCAGGTCTCGCTGGAAATCCGCACGCATGGTCTCCATTCGATCCGCCACATCATGGTCACCCAGGGTGCGAGCGACGCCAAGATACCGCTCGGCAAAGACCTGAACGATACCGTGCAGGCCTCGGCGCCAACTCTGATCGGCCGGTCGTTTGAAATGAACCGTCAGGGCCAGACCAATCCCTACACCGCACTGGGGATTTCGCACAACCTCTTCCTGCTGACGCTCGACCCGTCGGATCCGCCCACCGCCACCTATCCGCTCCATCTCAATGAAGAGGACGTGATGACGGTGCCCACGCCTCTCGCCGTGGGTGACGTGCTCTTTCGCCGCAAGACGAATGGCCAGGAAACGCCGATCGCACGGTACATCCGCGGCCACAACCCGGATGGCACCGTGACGAACCGCTGGTTCCTCTCCCAGAGTCTTTCCGCCGCGGACAAAGCCTATTACCGGGGGCTCCTTCAGCAGGCGGCGGCGCGGGTTGCCGCCGCGGGCGGCTGATGCCGCTCACCCGCCTCGAGACGGCGAACGGGCCGGTGTGGGTGCGCGCCCCCTACCGGCCCGAGGACTACACCGCGCCTCAGGACGCTCTGCACCTTTTCGAACGCTGGCAGCGGGACGACGTCGAGAGCTCCCAGGCGCTCCTCACATTGCGAGACGGCCCCTTCGGCAACTATGTCGAGGTAGGCCGGCAGGCGCGTGACGGCAAAACCTGGCTCGTGCTGCTGGAAGCGAGCCGCGAGTTCGGCGTCGAAGTCGAGACCCGTCGGTCCGGCTTCGGCAAGGTCGTAGCGATCGAACCCCGCCGCGCCTATGAGCTGGCGGTCGCCCGCGATCCGCTGCGCAAGCTGCCCGTCGTTGCCTGATTCTCCCTGAGAGCGTCGGCGCTCCCAGGGGGTGATTCGCTGGGCGATGTCGAGTCTTCGGGCGTCTGCGCAGGCCGGGGCCGTTGCGGCTTCGGGGCGGAAGTCGTTCCCATTCCGGGAGGTGGTGGCGGGGGCTGGTCAGGCAATTGGAGGACGATCTCGTCGTTCACCTTGGGCGGGACGAGTCGTGCCGGCAGCAGGAGATGCGCCGGAGGCGCCGGCAGGGGAGAGCTGGCAGTCTTCTTGGGCGATTGCGCGGGCACGGCCGGCGTCGCGGGCGCAACGGGGGCGGCGGGCTCCTTTCGGGCCGCCAGCTCTCCGTAGAGGGCGGCTCCGAAAGATTGCATCTCGGCCTGTTCGCCGGCCCCGGCCGGATGACTCCCCTGGCCGGCGAACACCAAGCGGGTCTCGAGCGATCCCTGCCGCATGTCCTGATCCCCGGCGCCGGCCTGAAACGCCTGCAGGCGATCGAACCAGCCGTAGACCTGGCCGAGCGCGGCCGGATCGAGCCGCCCCGCCGCCTCCTTGTCCCAACCGCAGGCCGAGGCCACGGTCTCGCCCGTGAGGTAGAGGGCAACGTCCCGGCAGATCCCCGAAGAGCCGCCCTGGTGCCAGGCGAGGGCGAGGCCGTAGGCTTCGGTGACCCGATTGTCCGCCGCTTCGGCCGCCACCGCCCGCGCCCACTCGAAGATCATCCGCTTCTCGACCGCTTCCGCGCTCACCCGGCCCTGGCTGTGGAAGACGAGGTTTCCCTGCGGCGACTTCACCTCGAACGGCGCGTAGGTACGCAGGTAATACCAGGCGGCGTCGGAGCGGCGAGGCCCGGCGAAGAGCTGCACTGTCAGCGGTCCCCCCGCCGGCCCGATCAACACACCTTGGATGCCAATGTGCACCAGCTCCTGCGGCGCCGTCCCGCGCCGCAGCTCCATCCAAACCTCCGGCTCATTCGACTGAGCCCGCTTCTTGGCAGCCGCTTTGCCCGAGGAGCCTCCTCCAGCGCAGGCCGTGAGGCCGGCAAGGAGCACAAGAAGAAGGAGATAGGAGGATCGTTTCATCGTAGAACGCCGAAGCACGGCGTACGATACCGCAAGAGTGAAGGCGCGGGACTTCGTCGCGATGTCCACACCCCCGTGATGCAGCCGGCCAAGTGTGGGGCGGACAGAAGCGGCAAGTCTTTTCAGTCACCTCTTGAATAGCCCAAAACCCCCTCGCAAACCTAGATCCGGCGGGGGGTTGCAAGATTGGTCCTCTTTTTTCCGTCTTTATAGATGGAGGGAGAGCGCCGATTGGACGGCGATCTCGGTCCCGGGATCGCCCAATGGCCAACCAACGCTCGGCCTGGCGCTAGCAGAGACAGCCCGAGAACTGGCAGGTGTAGCAGGTCAACTTCGGGCTGGTGGTTTGGGGGTTGATCGTCCCCGCTCCCCCATGGGCATGGCCCAGATCCTGCGAGCCGAGGCTCCTCAGAGTTTCCTTTGAGAGGGTCAGCTTGGTCACGAGTTTCTGGATCTTCATGTCATCCTCCCTCTGTGAAAAATCGGTTTTGAGACCGCTCAAATGAAGCCTTCAGACCCTCAAGCATAGCTCGATTCCTGGTTGCACCGCCCCAGGCTCCGCCAATTCTCCCTTGCTTCTTGACACCACGCGCTTATTCTGCGAAGATTTGAACCATGGTTCAAACTTCAGCCGATCCTCTCGTCCAGCAGAAATCCCTAGAGAAGAAACGCGAGATCCTCCACGCGGCCTCGCGAGTCTTCCGCCGGCGCGGCCTCCAATCCACCGGGATGCGCGACATCGCGACAGAGCTCAACATGGCGGTCGGCAACCTCTACTACTACTTCAAGGACAAGGAAGCGCTCCTCGCCTTCGTCCAGGAAGACACCCTCGAGGCACTCCTCGAGCTGGCGACCCGGGTGCGCAGCCAGAAGCTCCGGGCCAATGGCCGGCTGTTCATGCTGATCGAAGAGCACGTCGTCCTGCTCAACGAAGAGATCCCGGGTTCCCTCGCCCACCTGGAGGTCGAGGCCCTGAGCGAGCCCTGGCGGCGGAGAGTCCAGGACCGTCGCGACGCCTACGAGCGCGCCTTCCGGGAAATCATCGAAGAAGGAATGGCGACCGGCATCTTCCGCCAAACCGATCCCAAGGTGAGCGCCATGGCCATCCTGGGCGCCGTGAACTGGACCGTCAAGTGGTTCCGTCCCGACGGCGGCAAGACCGCCCGGCAGATCGGCCGAGAGTGCGCGGAGTTGCTGGTACGGGGAGTGGCGGCGTGAAGCGCAAACGCCGGTGAATACAGAAGTCTTCGCAGCAGAAAATCCCTTCGAGCGTTTACGGCCGGACGTTCGCCTTCGCAGGCGGAACCTGATGCGAAAATATAGGGTATTGATATGAACGATCTGACCACCCTGAAGCTCAACGTCAACGGCGAAGACCGTCCCGTCGTCTTCCCCACTCATCACACGCTCCTCGAAGTCCTGCGCGAGGAGTGCGGCCTCACCGGCACGAAGCACGGCTGCGAGCTCGGCGAGTGCGGCACGTGCACCGTGCTCGTAGACGGCAGGCCCGTCCTTTCATGCCTGGTCCTCACCGCGGACATGGCAGGAAAACGGATCGAAACGGTCGAGGGGATGATGCACGGCAACGAGCTTCATCCGCTTCAGGCTGCTCTCGCCGACCTCGGGGCTGCTCAGTGCGGCTACTGCACACCGGGCATCCTGATGACAGCCAAGGCTTTGATCGCTGAAAATCCAAAGCCGGACGTGGCGGAGATCAATGAGGCTTTGGCCGGCAACCTCTGCCGGTGCACCGGGTATCACAAGATCGTCGAAGGTGTGGAATGGGCCGCCGCCAGGATGCGCGGCGAGGAGGGTACTCCTCCAGAGAAGGTTTTCTACGGCTCGCCCATCCCGGTTCAGGAGTAGATCATCATGGCCGATCCCCTACGTAAACCTGATCCCGAGCCTCAGCGCGAGCTGAACATCATCGGCAAGCCGTTCCGCCGCGTGGATGGCCGCGCCAAGGTGACCGGCGCCACGCGGTTCGCGGACGATCTCGCGTTTCCTCGGATGTGCTTCGCCCGGCTGGTGCGCTCGACCGTGCCGCATGCGAACATCCTGTCGATCGACTTCTCGGAGGCTGAGAAGGTCTCAGGATATCTCGGCGCTCTCACCGGCAAGGACGTCCCCATTCCCTTCGGCATCCTTCCCGTCTCGCAGGACGAGCACGCCCTTTGCCCGGATCGCGTCCGCTTCGTGGGCGATCCCGTCGTGGCGGTCGCGGCCGTCACCGAGGACGCGGCGTATGAGGCGGCATTACGAGTCAAGGTCGAATACGAACCGCTCACCACAATCTCCTCCATTGAGGACGCCCTTGCCAATCCGGAGCCGCGGATTCACGACTATGGCGACCATGGCAACCTCCACAAGGTGGTATCCATGACCTTCGGCGAGGTGGAGAAAGGATTCGAAGAGGCGGACCAGATTTTCGAGGACGTTTTCTACTACGAGGGGAACACCCATCTTCCCATGGAGCAGCACTGCGCGATCGCTGTGGCCGAGGACGACGACCGGGTGACGCTCTACTCCTCCACTCAGACGCCGCACTACGTGCACCGCGCCCTCACCAAGGTGCTGGAACTCCCGGCCGCGCGCATCCGCGTCGTGGCGTGTTCCAACGGCGGCGGCTTCGGCGGCAAAAGCGATCCGTTCAATCACGAGATCGTGGTCGCCAAGATGGCATTGAAGCTCGGCCGGCCGGTGAAGATCACGCTCAGCCGCGAGGAGGTCTTCTACTGCCACCGCGGACGCCACCCCGTGCTCATGGCGATGAAAACGGGGGTCAAGAAAGACGGAACGATCACCGCCCAGCGCCTGCGCACCGCTCTCGACGGCGGCGCCTATGGCAGCTATGGCGTGGCCTCCACCTATTACACGGGCGCGCTGCAGACGGTGACCTATAAATTGCCTGCCTACGAGTTTCAGGGCGTGCGGGCGTTTACCAACAAGCCGCCGTGCGGCCCCAAGCGCGGGCACGGCACGCCTCAGCCGCGTTTCGGCTTCGAAGTACAGCTCGACAAGATCTCCGTGGCGCTGGGAAAGAATCCGGCGGATCTGCGGCTCAACATGCTTGCCGAGCCGAATTCAGTGACCGCCAATTGGCTGAAAATCGGTTCCATGGGATTGCGGCAATGCATCGAGGCCGTGGTCGCGGGGAGTGGCTTTCGCGAGCGGTGGGGCAAACTGCCCGAAGGCCGAGGGCTGGGGCTCGCCTGCGGCTCCTACCTCTGCGGTGCGGGCCTGCCTATCTACTGGAATCACATGCCGCAGTCGGGCGTGATGCTGAAGCTCGACCGCTCGGGTGGCGTCGCCGCCTTTTGCGGTGAAGCCGAGATCGGCCAGGGATCGGACTCCGTCCTCGCCGCCGTGGTCGCCGAGGTGCTGGGCGTCGCGCTCGGCGACATCCGCCTCTGCGTGGCGGATACGGATCTGACGCCCGTGGATCTCGGCAGCTACTCCTCGCGCGTCACCCTGATGGTGGGCAACGCCGCGCTCCAAGCCGCCCAAAAGGCGCGGGACTTGATCGCTCAGGCCGTCTCGCAGCAGCTTGAAGTTCCTCAGTCGCGGCTGGTCTTCGCCGAGCGGCGGGTTTTCGATGCGCAGGACCCGGAGAAAGCCTTAAGCTTTCAGGATGCGGTGATCGCCACCGAAGCCCGCTTCGGCACCCTCGCCACGACGGGGAGCTATATTCCGCCGCGCTCGCCGGGCCGCTACCGGGGCGCGGGCGTCGGCCCCTCCCCCGCTTACTCCTACTCGGCGTCCGTGATCGAGGTCGAGGTCGACCGAGAGACGGGGATGTGGAATCCCGTTCACGTTTGGATCGCACACGACGTCGGCAAATCGCTCAATCCGGTGCTGGTAATGGGCCAGGTCGAAGGGAGCGTCTACATGGGTCTGGGCGAGGTGATGATGGAAGAGCAGGTCTTCCGCCGTCTGCCGCGCCATCTTTCGAACGCCCTGGTGCACAGGCACCCGTCGATCCTCGAATATAAAAGTCCCACCTTCGCGGACATGCCGCCGGTGACGACGTACCTGATCGAAGATCCTGACCCGCAGGGTCCCTTCGGCGCCAAGGAAGTGGGCCAGGGGCCGTTGCTGCCCATCATGCCTGCCGTCGCCAACGCGATCTACGACGCCGTAGGCGTGCGCGTCGACCAGGTGCCGATCCATCCGCACATGGTGTTGCGAGCGATGGATGCGAAGGCCCATGGGCTCGAGCCGCGCTTCGGTCCCCGCAGCTTCCCGGAGGTGGACTTCGGAGAAAATCTGATGGTTCCCACGCCCCAACAAGGCGGCGACGGCACGGCGATCAACGATTATCGCGAGAAGCTGCGGGCGGGCATGCGCTCCGCGTCAGGAACAATGATGTCGCGCGAAGAGGCGCTGAAAAAGGGGAAGCTGGCGGCGTTGACGACGGATTTGAAAGGGGCGCGCTGACCATGCTGAGACTGCCGCAATTTCGCTACCTCCAAGCGAAGAGCCTCGAAGAGGCCGGGGCCATTCTCGCGGGCGAGGGAGCCGCCGAGGGCGAGAGCGTGCGCTTGGTGGCCGGCGGCACCGACCTGTGGCCCAACATGAAGCGCCGGCACCAGAAGGCGCAGACCGTCGTGAGCCTCATGGGCATCCCGGGACTGAATGGCATTCACGCCAACGGCGAGGTACGCATCGGCGCCACCACCCTGCTGGACGACATCGTGCGCCATTCGGCCGTGCGCCAACGCTACCCCGCCTTCGCGACGGCTGTCCATTCAATCTCTTCGCCGCCTCTGCGCAACATGGGGACGATCGGCGGCAACCTCTGCGTGGATACGCGCTGCACCTACTACAACCAGACCGAGGAGTGGCGCCGATCGATCGATTACTGCATGAAGGAAGAGGGAACGATCTGCTGGGTCGCCACGAGCTCGCCCCGCTGCCTGGCCCACACCGCGTCGGACTCGGCGCCGATGGCCTGTGCGCTGGGAGCCCGCGTGCGTCTCGTCTCCGCGCAGGGCGAGCGGACGATTCCCGTCGAAAACCTTTTCCGCAACGACGGCATCGACTATCTCGCCAAGCGGCCGGACGAGATCCTGACCGATCTCTTCCTCCCAGCCGAGGCCACCGGCAACCGCTGCGGCACCGCCTTCTGGAAGCTCCGCCGTCGCGGCTCCATCGACTTCGCCGTCCTCTCCGCCGCAGTCGCACTGTGGACCGATCCCGCCGGAGTGATCACCCGCGCCCGGATCTATCTCGGAGCCGTCTCCTCGGCTCCCCTGGCTGTGCCGAACGCGGAGGCTCTCCTGGTGGGCAAGCCGGCGACCCCGGACCTCCTCGCCGAAGCCGCCAAGCTCGCCCGCAAAGCCGCAACGCCCATGGACAACACCGATTTCCAAACCCAATGGCGAGGTATCATGGCCCAGCGCTACACCGAAGCCGCGCTCCGCGAGGCGGCAGGGTTGCCAGTAGAACGGCTGGCGCCGAAGCATGAAGTGTTTGGCGGGGGATGAGCGATGGATTTCGGTGGAGTATTCCAAACGGTAAGCGACTTCCTCGACGAAGAAGGAATCCGCTATGCCGTGATCGGTGGCATTGCTTTGGCCTCTTATGGCCTCCTACGGAATACCGAAGACTTGGACTTGGTGGCCGAAGCGTCTGGACAGGATGCAATCATCCGGTTCCTCGAATCGCGAGGTTATGAGACGCTCCACCGTTCCACAGGCTACTCGAACCATCTTCATTCCGACCCTTCCTTGGGTCAGATCGATTTCGTCTATGTGGGAGAAGAGACGAGCCGGAAGCTTTTCGCTGAGAGCAGGCTCTCCAAGGGGCCAGTTGGCGATTCGATCCCTCTCCCGAAACCAGAACACTTGGCGGCCATGAAAGTCCTGGCGATAAAGAACGATCCCAGCCGAACCTTCCAAGACTTGGCCGATATCCGATTTCTTCTCACCCTCCCCGGGGTTGACCGTACTGAGATCAGGGGTTATTTTGAACGCAACGGAATGCAGGAGAGTCTCCATGAGCTCGAAAAAACTCTCTGAGATGCTAGACCTTGAGAAGGATCTGCCAACGACGCCCGAAGACGTACGCGCGCTTCGGGAGAATCGCCCCAAGGCTGGAGCCAACTGGTTCGAACAGCTCCAAGCCCTCTCGGATCAGTTTCCTCCAAGCAAAGAGGAATTGAAGAAGCGCCGGACGTTCGAGGGCTGCGAGCCGTTCGAGCTCTAATCTCCTGGTGAGATATACTCTGTTTGCTTGAACCCTGAGGAGAGATTCAGCTCTTGGCATTCCAATACCAAATCGTGATCCTCGATCCCGGTGCTACCGGCGGCCGGGCAGACCGGCTGCGAGCCACTTTGCAGCGACGGCTCGAGGATCTCGGGATCGATCTCTCCAGTGCGGTCTCCTTCCTCGATTCCGCGAGCTTCAGCCAGCGCGATCCGAAGTCTCCCATCGTCGGCGTCTACTTCGGAGGGCCGGACCAGAGTCCGGCTGACACCGCAACCATCGACCAACTTCTCGCGCTGCCTGCCATAGTCATTCCCGTCGTCGAAACCCTAGAAGGCTACTCGGAGCTCGTTCCCGATACGCTCAAGCCAATCAACGGATGCGCGCCGAAGGCGGGGGATACAGGACTGGAGTCGATCGCCGGCTTGGTCTTGGAGGCCCTGTCTCTCCTTCGTCAGAGCCGGCGGCTCTTCATCAGCTATCGCCGCGTCGAATCGCGAGGCATCGCCCTCCAACTCTACGCAATGCTCGACGAGCGCGGCTTCGACGTCTTCCTCGACACTCACGGCGTGCGACCTGGCGAGCCCTTCCAGGAGGTCCTTTGGCACCGCCTCGCCGACAGCGACGTCGTGGTCCTGTTGGACTCTCCGGAATTCCTCGAAAGCCAGTGGACTGCGAAGGAGCTCGCCGAGGCTTCGACGATGGGTATCGGCATCCTGCAACTGATTTGGCCCCGCCATGAGCGGGCCCGCACGACTGAGCTCGCGTTTCCTCACTACCTGACGCGTCTGGACTTCGATCCGATCGGAAGCTCCGGCAGCCAATCCCGGCTGGCCTACGATACCGCGCAGCAAGTGGTAACAGAGGTTGAGAGCCTGCGGGCACGCTCCCTTCAAGCGCGGTACCAGGCCTTGGTTCGGAGCTTCTGTAAGGCGGCTAAGGATGCCGGGATCGAGGCCACGGTGCAGCCGGAGCGTTTCATTCTCACCCGGAAAGGGACGGATGAGCAGGTGGCCGTCATCCCTGCGATCGGCGTTCCAACGGCTCTTCAAATTCAGGAGATCGCGAATCTTTTCGCGCCTGCAAAGCGCAGAGCCTTCCTCATCTATGATCACGTGGGAATCCGAGACCGCTGGATCGCCCACCTGCGCTGGCTCGACGATCACCTGCCGGTGAAGACCTTCCGGGCGAGCGACTCGGCAGAATGGCTGGCCCGGCTATGATGAAACGATTCTTCCTTTCGGCGAGCGTGCCGGATCCGCAGCGCGATCCAAAGTATTTCGAGACCGCCGACCACATTGCCATCCGCGACGCCGTCCGTGCCCTCGCCATGCTCGTGCTGCCGGAGCATCTCCTGATTTGGGGTGGCCACCCCGCCATCACGCCGATGATCCGCATCATCGCCGAGAGCCTGGGAGCTCCCATCCAGGATCACGTCTGGCTCTATCAGTCCGAGTACTTCCGGCCCCAGGCGCCAGTCGACAACCAGGCCTTCGGGCACATCATCTGGACTCAACCCGTGGACGGCGATCGCCAGAGGAGCCTGAAGGCGATGCGTCTCGAAATGCTGTCGAGCCAACCGTTCGACGCCGGTGTCTTCATCGGCGGAATGGAAGGCGTGGAGGAGGAATTCGAGCTGTTCCGCCAGCATCAGCCCAAGGCAAGGGCTTTTCCGGTCGCCTCCACCGGCGGCGCCGCGCTGCAGCTCTTCAACCTCCAGCCGGAAAGCTTTCCAAGGGACTTGCTGGTTGAGCAGGCTTACCTGCCCCTCTTCCGACGCCTTCTCGGTCTCTCTACCACTGCCGCTGCGTCCCCCCCGAGTGGCTGACGATCGTGCGGCCGTTGTCTTCGAGCGGCTCGAGGGCGGATTGGACGGCGACTCGGCCGGGGCCGTGGAGGCGCAGCCAGAGGTAGCGGTCTCCCCACGATCTCCAGGATCTCCAGGTGCCGGCGGGACGCTCGATGTGGAGCTGCATACGGACTGTGGTGTCCTTGAAGAGAAAGGCGGTCGGCTTGATCAGGATCGTCTGCCCCGGCTGCAGGGTGCGGACGAAGACGTTGCCCGCGGCATGGAGCAGCAGCAGCCCCGGGACCGATTGCGACTGGAAACGGTCGAGCAGCATGCCCAACGGATAGTGCGTCTCCGTCTCGTCCCCTTCCTTGGTCGTGAACCAGACGTTGGACTGGAACCAGTCGTAGGTCACCGAGCCTGTGGCCACCATGAAGAGGTGCTCGCGGACGTCGACCACCTGCCCCGGCTGGAGCGGCAGAGCGATCATCTCGCCCGGCGCATCACGCGAAAAGGCGATGCGTCCCGGCCCTTCAGCCTGCGTCATGATCAGCGGCATCCCCGCCAGCATCCGCTTCCAGGCGCCCTTGAGCGACATGGCGGTGACTTTCACCTGGGTGTCCATCCACAGCAGGACGTGGTGGGAAAAATAGACGCGGTCGCCGGTGGCGAGGTTCATGTCCGCCACCGGCACATAGGTGCCTTCGATCTGGCAGACGGAATGGCCGAACTGAAGCTTCGCCATATCGCGGCGGCCGGGCAGCTCCGACCAGCCCGAGTTGGAAACGACAGCGCGCACGTCGATCGCCGCGCCACACGCCGGGCAGGCGAGGCTGCTGCCGTCGCCGGCCAGGCCACACCAGGGGCAGGTGTAGGAACGCCCTGCGGATCCAGGATCGAGATTCATCTCCGCAAGCCTCCTTTCACTCAGTGGTGTGGTGGACGTACATGGACTGAATGCCGACGCGGCCGGGGCCGGTCATGCGGGCGAGGTTCATGCTGGTGCCGCCGAAGAAACCGCTGGTGAGCTTGATCGGCTCGACGTCCATCGTCACCGCGGAGTCTTTATAAAGGAACGCCCCGGGCTCGACGAGGATGCTCTCCCCGGGTTTGAGGGTGCGCTCGAAAACGTTGCCATAGCCGTGCAACAGCAGTAGGCCGGGCGCGGTGGTGGTGACGAAGCGGTCCATGAACATGCCCTGGCCGCCGAAGAGAATGTTGCGCAATCCTTTGATGCGGATGAAGGTGTAGTTGATGGTGTGGGAGGAGAGCAGGAAGGCGTGCTCGCGCACGTCGAGCTCCATGCCGGGGTGGAGCGGCAGCACGACGAGCTCGCCGGTCGCATCGCGCGAGAAGGCGACCCGTCCCGGGCCGTGGGCGACGCTGATGATGAACGGCATGCCCGCCAGCGCGCGCTTGACGCCGCCGGTCAGCGGCAGGACGCTCATGCGGGTGGCGTCGTCTTTCCACAGCAGCACGTGGTGCTCGAAGAAGATCGAGTCGCCGGCCCCGAGGTTGATCTCGGCTACCGGCACGATCTCCCCTTCCACCTGACAGGTGCTGGTGCCGAACTGGATCTCGGTCATGTCGCGCAGGCGCGGCGCCTCGCGCCATCCCGAGTCGCTGACCAGGTTCTTGACGTCGAGCGGGGCACCGCAGGACCGGCAGGTCGTCGCCGTTCCCGGGTTCTGGCTCTTGCACCACTGGCACTCGATACGAACGAGCGGATCGTTGGCGGATGGCTGGGGCTCGGTCATAAGCGGATCGCCTCTTTTCGGTGAAGGAACAGCGCGTGAAATCCTAAATGCAAAGGCTGCTCGAGAGGTAGCACGGCCACCGGTCCGGCGGCGACGTCGAAGGCGTCGAACACCAGGAAGGCGCTCTCCCCCTTCGCCGCGTCGAAGCGCTGGCAGATCACCGCTCCGCCTCCGGCGGCATTCGCCGCGAAGGCGGGCTCGCCGCCCAGGTAGTGACCGGGCGGCGCCTGCCAGAGGTCCACGCGGTCGGGATGCGCCCAGGAGGCGTGGACGACCTGGTCGAAGATCTTGCGGCCGGGGCTGCCAGTGTGCGAGATGCCCAGCATCCAGAGGTCCTCATAGGGACGGCCCGCGAGCTCGGGATCGATGGCGGGAAAATCGGGAGCCCGGTCGTAGGCAATCTCCCGGCGGTCGACGAGAGCGCCGGTCCGGAGGTCCACCGTCAGCCGCACCGGGCGGCCGGGAGCGACGTCCGGGAACAGGTCGGGAATATTGTACTGATCGTAGACCGGGCGGTCGAGCTCCAGCACGTCGACGATCAGACGGTCGTCATTCGCAGGGTCTTCGAAGGCGTTGATGCCGTGGAGGACGTAGTGCTCCCCCACCGGCACGGAGGCCACGACCATGCCATCTTCGCGGCGGGCGACGAGCAGGCGGCTCCCCAACTCCGGTTCCCAGCGCAGCGAGTCGAGCAGGGTACGCCCTTCGCGTAGGGATTCCATATCCAACCGGTAGGGGCCGAGGAAGAAGGCCACGTGCCGTCCGGCCAGGCAGAAGTCGTGGAGCGAGCGCGGCTCCGGCAGGGCCAGCCGCTGGCGGTAGATCAGCTCGCCCGCGGCGCTGAAGCGGTAGAGGTTGAGGCTCGGCTGGGCGGCGGAGAAGGAGATGCCGAAGTTGAACAGCTCCCCCGTCTCGGGGTCGATCTTCGGATGGGCGGCGAACGGGGTCACCGGGTTCAAGGCGCCGCCGAAAGTGAAAACGCCCCGGGTCTCCAGGGTCTCCGGATCGAGCTCCCACGGCAGCCCCTGCTCGCCGAAGGCCAGGAGCGTGTCGCCGAACGGATAGATGCTGACGTTGAGCGGGGACTCCAGGGCGATGCCCCGCACCAGACGGTCGTCCGGGAAGGAGGTGCCGAAGGCGCGGTAGAGGGCGCGGCCGGCCGCCTCCTCCTCTGCGAGCTTGGTGCCGCGGACGAAACGGGCGGTGAGATGGACGCCCTCGCTCCCGTCGCAGTCACCGCCGAAGCGCAGGGCGACGACCATGCCGTCGCCGTCCAGCCAGTGCCGGTAGCGCACGTCGCCGCGGGCGAAGCGGGCCGGGCCGTTCAGATAGTAGGTGCCGCGCAGGAAGGCGGGAACCGTCCCTTCGATCCGCAGCCGCTCCGCCGTGCGCTCCGCGGGGACGAAGGAAAAGGCCCGCTCCAGCCCCGGAGCATGATCCACGGCCGGGATGCCGGCCACGGGAAGGGTGATCATCCGTGGACTCCGGCTTCCGCCACCTCCGCTTCGTCAGGCGCCATTAAGCGCTCCGTACGGAAGCGGGCCATGCACGGAACGGCGAAGCGCCACGCGTAAGTCTCGGAAGTCTCGCGGCAGGCCGTTTCGAGGCGCGCCGCCATGGCCGCGGGATCGAGCTGCAGGTCGTCGATATCGATGCCGCGGATGTAGGCCGCGTTGGCGGCGGCCCGGGGGTCGTCCAGCACGACGGATGCGACGTGAGCCGCCGTCCAGCGGGCCAGATCGCGGAGGTTTTCGAGCTGGTCGTCGAGCACCTGCCGGGCCTCGTCCAGACCGACCCCGACCTTGTAGAAGGTCAGCTCGGCGGCCGCGAGAGCCCCGACGTCGGTGAACTCGAAGAACACGGGCTCCGGAGCGGCGAGGACGACGTTCTCCTTCTTCCACCTGTAGTATGCAGCCAGGAGGCGGTGGATGCCCTGATTGATGGGCCCCAGTTGGCCGAAGCGGCGCAGGAAGGCGGGCAGGAACGACTGGTTGATGTGCAGGTCGTTGATGAAGGGGAAGACGTAGAAGGCGAAGTAGATGGTCAGCTCCCAGACGTAGCGCAGGGAGAAGCACTCCTGGTCCCCCAGGGTGCAGTAGCTCACGGAGAAGCTGGGAACGTAGGCCTCGTAGATGGCCCGGGCCAGGGGCTCGTAATAGCGGATCTTGGCCTCCAACTGCTTCCGGTCGGGCGTCAGGATGGCGTCCGTGATCAGCGTGTTGTAGGTGGAGATCAGGTCGCCTCCCGGGCTGTAGAGCGGATCGGTGAAGCGGCAGGCCTCGCCGACCAGAGCCCAGCGGTTGGGAGAGATCGTCTGGCCGTTGTCCAGCGCGAAGCTGGTGTAGCCCGAGTGATAGATGATTTTTCGCTGCGGCAGATCGCGGGCGAAAAGCGGATACTCGCGGCAGACCCACTCGACCAGCTTCTCCGGCGTGCGGACATCCTGAAAGGCGACGTTGGCGGAGTCGAAGACCAGCCCCAGGCTCGTCTTGCCATGGAGAGGAATCTCCCAGAACCAGTAGCCTTCGCCACAGTAGTGATTGGTGGCGAGGAAGGTGGGGAAATGCCCCAGGGCCGACCGCTCGGGCCGCAGGCGGATGGCCTTACGGTCGAGGTTGGTGCACTTCTCCGGGTCCAGCAGCCCCTCGACCCAGAGGAACGACGAGCCGTGATGGATAGGGCTCGGGCGATCGAGGCTCTCCCGCTTGACCAGGAAGCGGTTGCGGCCCGAGGCGTCCACCACCCACGTCGCCCGGCCCTCGATCTCGCGGCCGTTCGCCTCGAAACGGAACTTGTGGGGCTCGTCGCTGCCGCCGGCTTCGGCCAGGTCCACCTGCAGACCCGTCGTGGGATGGATCAGCTCGAAGTTGGGGCTCTCGCGATTCTTCTCCAGCACCGCCGCCTCGAACTTGTTGCGATCGAGCTGATAAGTGGCGATGTTGGAAATCTTGCGGATGTAGGACTGGCTGAGATCTTCCCAGACCTCGCCGCCGCGCTGGCTCTTCCAATAAAAGCGGAGGTTGTACTTGAGGAAGTGTTCCCGCAGGAGGTGCTCCTCCATTTCGAGCACCCGGGAGTAGTAGTAGCCGCTCACCTGAACCGTGGCTTCCCCGACCTTCTGCTTGGGCGAGGGAACTTCGGCCAAGCGGTCCAGCATCAGAATACGTTTCTCCGGCGCGGCCAGTAGGAGCTGCCTGGCGAGGCAGAGCCCCGCCAAGCCGGCGCCGATGATAAGGACATCGACTTCACGCACGTTCTTCTCTTCCATTTGCACCTCTAATTCCCCTCTCTTGCCGCCTCTATAGGCGCGCCTTCCCCGCCAAATGTTTCATCTCGACTTTCGCTCGTTCACGGCTCCTGAGCCCTCTCGGATCGTAGTGATGCGATCCAGCGGGACGCTCGCGGTCGCCAGCTTCTCCACCAGACCGCTCGGCCAGCGAATTTCGAGCGAGCCGATCTTCGCCGCCGCTCCCAAACCGAAGTGTAACCGCTTAGAGCTTTGTGCGGCGTGGCCGTTGCCGCCATTGACCTCGCGGATCAGGGCCACAGATCCGATCTTCAGGGTGACCCGGGCGCCGATGGCATCGCGGTTCGACTTCGTGCCGATCAGGTTCAGCTCGATCCAGTGGGCGGTTCCCGGCGAAGCCGGTGAGACGTTGCGATAGAGCAACGATTCCTGATCGGCGTTGGTTTCGTAAATGTCGAGCTTGCCGTCGTTGTCGAAGTCGCCGAGGGCGACGCCGCGGCCGTCGCGGTCGTTGTCCACCCCGGCCTCGGCGGCCATCTCCTTGAAGGCCAGCGTCCCCAGGTTACGGAACAGCTTCTTCTTCTGATAGCCGCTCCAGCTCATGGTGCCGATCGCCGGCCAACTGCCGACGTCGGTGAAGTCGACGCCCGGCCTGATAATCATTTCGAGCAGGACGGGAATGTAATTCTCCTTGCCCGCCGAGCGCAGGCCGTCGGCCGCGAAGAGGTCCTCCCAGCCGTCGTTGTCGAAGTCGCCGAACTTGGCGCCCCAGCCCCACAGGGTGTTGCAGGTACCCGTCTCCTTCGACAGGTCGGTGAAGGTACCGTCGCCGCTGTTGTGCCAGAGCATGTTGCACTCTTTCATGTACTCGTCGGTGATATTGGTGACGTAGATGTCGAGCCAGCCGTCGCGGTCGAAATCCGCCATCTCGACGTTCATGCCCTTCTTGGTGTCGAGCCCGCCCAGAGCCTCCTTCGTGGCGTCGCGGAAGGTGCCGTCGCGGTTGTTCATGAACAGCCGGTCGGTGCCGTAGTCGTCCGCGAAGTAGAGGTCCGGCCAGCCGTCGTTGTCGAGGTCGCCGTGGCCCACGTCGAGAGTCCAGCCGGTGTGCTTGGCGAGCCCCGCCTTCTCCGTCACCTCGGCGAAGCGGATGTCGTGCGAACCCGGCACGGTGACGTTCTTCCACAGGGTGACGCCGCCGCCGTTGACGGCGTCGTCCAGGTTGTCGGGCAGCACGTGGGGGTTCGGCAGATCGATCAGGTTGACGGGTTGGAAATAATTGCCAAACAGCAGATCGAGCCGGCCATCGTTGTCGTAGTCGAAGGCGATGACGGCGATCGTGTTGCCGAATTTCGTGAGCCCGGCCTTGACCGAGATGTCCTCGAACTTGCCATTGCCCAGGTCGCGGTAGAGGACCGGCGTACCGAACCGGGCGACCAGCAGATCGGCGTGGCCGTCGTTGTCAGCATCGAACCAGAGGGCGTCGGTGACGATGCTGCGCTCGTCGTTGCCGCCCGCCACCCCGGCTTCCTTCGCCACGTCGACGAAGCCCAGCTTGCCCGTCTCCGCGAGCTGGTTGCGCAGGAGATGGTTGGGGCGGCCGGCGTCGGAGTCGGTGACGAACAGGTCCTCGTCGCCATCGCCATCATAGTCCCCCACCGCCGCTGCGGCGCCGCCGGAGGTGAACATGCCGAGCACACCGGCATACTTGCCCTTGAACTTGCGGGTGTGATGCCGCATCCGCGCTCCCACGACGCCCCCGATCTCCTCGAAGCGGATGGGGGACGGTGGCACCGCCGGCAGCAGGAGAAGCGCGAGGAGGAGCGCTCGACTCATTCCTTCTCCCACAGCGGTGCCAGATTGGTGTCCACCCGCTTATTGGGATCGAGCTGGTCGTAGATGTACTTCTCCAACTCGTCACCGTCGCGGGCGAGGCGGGCCTTGATCTCCGGATTTTCGGGGAAGAGCTGGAGCGCCTGGCGCCAGGTGGCCTTGGCCTTCTCCGCCTGCTCCGTCTTCCAGTAGGCGTCACCGAGGGCGATCCAGGCGCGGACAAAAACCGATCGCTGCTTCGGCTCCTGCCGTGAGAGGGCAATGGCCTGCTCGAGGTCCGCGACGCCCAGGGGAGCACGGCCGAAGACCTTCGGCCAATAGAGATAGCTATTGCCGCGCGTGAAAAGAGCGATCCAGGTCTTCTTCAGCTCGATCGACTTGCTGAAGTTGGTGAGGGCCTTGTTGGCCAGGATCACCTGGGTGACGGAGCCCGCGTCCGGGATCTTGTCGACGTAGGTGTAGCCGTAGTTCAGCCAGGCGTAGGCGGCCTTCGGGTGCTGCGCCGTGAGCTTGTCGAAAAAGCCGATGGCGCGGTCGTACTCCTTGGTGCGGATGACCGCCTTGCGATACTCGTTGGCGCTCTTCAGGTCGTCCGGATCGGCGGCGAGGGACGCCTCGAAAAGCGGCAGGGCCGCAGCGTTGTTGCCGGCGGCCACGGCCTTCATCGCGTCCTCATAGGAGGTGGCGGCAGCGAGCCTGGCTGCCGCGAGCAGCAGGACAAGGAGGACCGGGGTTCGTCGCAGGATATTCATGGGACAGATTGGAGGGAGCCAAAGAAGATCGATTTGCGGCGCGCCAGCATGTCGTCGAGGGCGGACTGCATGCGCGCCCGCACCTCGCCGCTGATCGACCGCACCACGGCCGGATCGTCGGCGGCTTCCGGGCCGTATTTCTCTTGGACCGGCATCGGCTCCAGGAATCGCGTATGCCACTTCGAGGGCAGCGGCAGGCCGGGAAAGGGGAAGTTGGGACCCAGCGGCAGGAAGAGCCACTCGGTCGCGCGCTTGACCCACTTCCAGTCCAGCCGGCCCCAGATCGGATAGATCTCGGCGCTCCCCACGGTGACGAAGGGGATGAGGGGAGCACGGTTGCGTAGCGCCATCCTCACGTACTCGTCGCGTCCGAACTTGCCCAGCTTGTATGCGTCGCGGTACATCGTGAAGGCGCCGTGAATACCCTCGGGGAACATGCCCAGCAGACCCTCCCGCTCCAGAACCCAGCCGGCGTTCTCCTGGTTGGCGACGATGCCGCCCAGCTTGGTCATGTAGTTGGCGAGGAAGGGCGGCTTGATCAGGCAGGGGTGGATGAGGAAGCGCGGCACCCGCCCCACGGCCCGGCGGATGGCGACCACCGCCATCACGCCGTCCCACGGCATGAAACCGCGGTGGACTCCGGTCAGCACCGCCCTCCCCTCTTTCGGCACGTTCTCGAGTCCCTGCACCTCGATGCGCCAGTAGACGTCGTGCAGGAAGCGGAAGAGCGTCCGCTCGTAGGCGGCGATGTAGCCGAGGTCGAGCCCGAAGTCGTCGAGCTCCGGAACGGTGACCGCTCCATGTCCGAAGGCCGCGAGCACGGCCTCGGCGCTCGTGGTCCTGGGAACGAAGCCCAGCTCGCGCTCGATCCGCGCGCCGGAGACGGTCCAGTTGTGGCGAAAGTAATCCTGCTCGCCGCCTCCGCCGCCCCAACTCAGTGGGAGGCGCTGCACGCCCGCCAGGCGCAGGGCCGTGCGCAGAGGCACGGTGCCTCGCGGCGCGACGTGGAAGAGCCCCGGCCGGCCGGCCCCGCGCTCCACGGCGCAACGGACGGCCGCGGCGAGATCGTCGGGCGCCAGGAATTGCAGGGCCGGGTCATATCCCGGCGGCACCGCGGCGGAGGCGCCACCGAGCCGGCGGGCGATGAAATCGGCGCCATCGCGAGTTGCCACCGGCGTGGGCCGCAGCACGATCCGCTCGGCCTCCGGCAGCTTCGCCGCCACGAGCGCTTCGAGCTCCCGCCAAGCGCGGGCGACCGGGTTGGAGCCCTCGGGCCGGTACGACTCGGTCACGAAGCCGGGGTTGTGATGGCTCGGGTCGAGGGCGGCGGCGGACGACAGCAGGACGAGCCGGGCCGGCCGGCGGCGGGCAAAGCCGGCAAGAGCGTTCGCCGCCGAGGCGAGGTCCGGCACCGCTCCGCCGGGGGCGAGCTGAGGCCGGAAGACCACCGCGTCGCTATCCTCGAAGGATCGTGTCATGGCAGCTCTCCTACGCAGCTCCGGCCATGGCAAGCCCGGCCGGCAGTTCCAGCGGCACCCGGTCGAGAGTGCCGCGCAGGATGGCCTGCGCCACCCGCTGGGCGGAGACGATCACCGGCGTGACGCCGCCCCCGGGCTGGGTCCAGTGGCCGACGCAGTGGAGGTTGGCGATCACCATCTCGGGCGCCGGCCGGCCGGCGCCCAACTGTTCAGGCGACATCTCCCAGCCCAGCATCGCCCCCCGGCTGTTGAGGGTGAATCGCCAGGAGGTGCGGGCCGAGGCACTGCTCCGCACGGCGACGTGCCTGCCGATGCCGGGGATCACCCGTTCGAGATTGGCGAAGACGAACGCCTCGAGCTCCCGCTTGTGGCGGGACCAATCCTCGACGGCGTCGTAGTCGTGCTCCAAGACCTTCTGCACGATCAGAACCTGCCCGCCGGGCGGTGCCATGGCGGGCTCGTAGAGGGTGGGGGCGAAGAGCTTGAAGCAAAGGGCGTCCCGCCCCACCCGTTCCGTATCCCAGGAGCGCCAGTGGTAGCCTTGAGCCTCCTTCAGCACGCTCGCCGGCACCCCTTTGAGGCCGAGGTGGGTGAGCCAGCACGGGAAGGTCGCCCGCAGGCGGCGGACGGGCTCGACGGCCTCCGGCGGTAGGTGTCTGGTGCCTACCAGCCGCTCCAGGGTGAGCAGCAGGTCGGCGTTGGAGATCACGACGCCGCTGCACACCGCGCCGCCGCTCCACTGCGGGCGCACGGGGCCGCGCAGAACCTCGATCTCGACGCCCCGGGCCTCGCCGTCCTCGACGAGGATGCGCTTGGCGAGGGTGCTGGTCAGGATGTGGCCTCCCCGTTCCTCGAAGCAGCGGGCGAGCTCGTCGGCGAAGGCCTGCGAGCCTCCCTGCGGATAGTAGTTGCCGAGAAAGTACGAGAGGCGCAGCATCGAGTCGAAGACGAACGACGTGCGCCCCGGCGGCGATCCCCAGTGCGGGCAGTCCGCGGTGAGCAGCAGCTTGAGCTTCGGATCGTGGAACCAGCGGTCGAGGGCGTCCCTCACCGTCAGCTCGCGGTAGAGGCCAAGACTCGGCATCTGCCCGGCGGGCCGGCCGCGGAAGTAGTGCATCAGGCCCAGCAGGTAGACCTCGCGCACCGTCGCGAAGAAGTCGTCGAGAGCGCGGGCTTCGTGGGGAAAGCCGGCCTTCAAGCGGGCGAGATAGGTCTCGAAATCCGCCGGCACGGCGAAGCGGGTGCCGTCCGGGCAGTGAAAGGTGTCCACCGGATCCATTTTCACCCAGCGCGTGGTGCATCCCAGCTCGCCGAGCAGGCGGCCGGTCAGCGTCTCGGAATTGCCCAGCAGGGGGTAGAAGTGGGTGGCGGCGTCGAAGGTGTAGCCGCCGCGGCGAAAGGTGCTGCAATAGCCGCCCACCATGTAGTGCTGCTCCACCAGCAGGACCCTGAGCCCGCCTTTCGCCAGCAGGTTGGCGGTGATCAGACCGCCGATGCCGGAGCCGATGACCACGGCGTCGTAGGTCGGATCGGGCGGCCGGCGCAGGCCGCGGAACAGCCTCTTCAACCCGAATCCTCCGAGGGGGCAGGGCGATTGCGCCCATAGGTTTCATGGGCGTCGACGAACTCGCCGCTGGCGATGGCGGCACCCATCGACAGCTCGCCGGCGAGCACCGTGGCGGCGGCGATCTCCGCCAGCTTCGGCGCACCCCCGTCGCCGGCGCACCCCAGCATCTCGAGGCATTCGCGGGCGGTGCCGAGGCCGGTGCCGCCGCCGACGGTGGCGACGGTGAGCGACGGCAGGGTGACGCTGGCGTAGAGGTCGCCGCCGGGCAGCACCTCGAAGGAGGTGATGCCCACGGCGGAATTGGCGACGTTGGCCACGTCCTGCCCGCAGGCGATGAACAGGGCCGTCAGGCCGTTGGCGAAGTGGCCGTTGTAGCCCAGCGTGCCGGATTGCAGATGGCCGAGCACCGTGCGCTGCCAGAGGTCGGCCATCGCCGCGGGAGTCGTGTGCAGATAGGCCCGCGCCAGCCGCGGCGGGATGCGGGCGCCGGCCACCACCTTCTTGCCTTTGCCGCCGCCGAAGAGCGAACCGCTCGCCCGCTTCTCGGACTCGGCGCCGCTGAACAGGTAGTAGCGGCCGGCGTGCCCCTGCGCCACCAGCCAGCGGCAGGCGCGGTCGGTGGCCTTGACGATCATGTTCATGCCGTGGGCGTCGGCCGTCCAGTAGACGAAGTGGACCGCCACCTCGCGGCCCAGGGGCCGGGGCTCGACGCGCAGCAGCCGGCCGTGGCAGGTGGTGGACTCGGCCTCGGTCTTCAGGGCGTCGAACAGGGAGGGCAGCGCGCGAGCGAAGACGGCCGCCTCGGCGACGCCGTCGAAGATGAAGACGGGCGACACCCGGTTCTCGTCGGCGAGCATGCGCACCGTGGCGCCACCCGCGCGGGTGAGGGTCATCATGCCCCGCTCGTAGGAGCGCACCAGGGCGCCCTCGGTGGTGGCCAGGGGGACGTAGAACACTCCCCGCGCGTGCTCCCCGTCCAGCCGCAGAGGGCCGGCGACGCCGAGCGGCACCTGGACGGTGCCGACCGGGTTCTCGATGTTGCCGCGCAGGGCCTCGCCGGGCAGCGAGCCGGCGCCGACGTGGGCCAGCCGCGCCCCCGTCCGTGCCTCCACCCACTCCCGCCGCGCCGCCACCGCCTCATCCGAATAGCCCTGCTCCTCGAAACGGGGGACGAGATCGTCCGCGCCGGCGGGACGAAAAGCCGCCGCCGGCTCGCCGCTCATGCTCCCTCCCCCGCCGCCCCCAACATCACCGCCCAGGCATGCCCGTCCGCGCTGAGCGAGGTGGCGAGAGCTCGCCGGACCCGCACCTGCCGCGCGGCGGGTCCGGCCGCGGGCAGCGGGAAATCCGCACCGGTGCCTTCCAATCCGAGAATGCCGGGCAGCACGCCATTTCCCTGAAGGCCGAACGTGCCGAGCAAGGCCACGATCTGGAGTCCGCCGGAGGCGCCGAGAGCCTCGCCGAGCATCGATTTGACGGCGGTGACCGGCAGATCGGCCGCCCGCGCGCCCAGAGCCGCCGCCACCCCCAGCGCCTCCCAACGATCGCCGTCGACACTGCCGTTGGCGCCGGCGCTCAAGGCGTCGACGTCCCCGGCCCCGAGCCCCGCGTCCTCCAGGGCCAGCCGGACGGCCCGGGCGACGGCGCGCACGGCGCTCGCCTCCGTGCCGAGCGGATCGAACCCCGAGCCGTGGCCCAGCACCTCGGCGAGCACGGGCGCGCCCCGCTCGGAAGCCGCTGCGGCGTCTTCGAGCATCACCAGCGCGGCGCCCTCGGCGAGGGCGAAGCCGTCGCGGCGGGAATCGAAGGGGATGGGGAACTCGCCGCAAAGCCGGCCGGCCTGGTAATGGCCGAAGAACGACTCGAAGCACAGCTCCTCGGCGCCGCCGGCCAGCAGCGCCGCCGCCCGGCCGCCGCGGATCTGCTCCGCGGCATAGCCGACGGCCGCCAGCCCCGAGGACTCGCCCGCCGAGATCGTGGAGTTGAGGCCGCGCAAGCCGTACCAGATCGCCGTCTGGCCGGCGGCGGCGTTGATGACGCTGTTGGCGAAGTCGAGAGGGCTGGCGTACGACGGCCCCAGTTGCAGGTTGCGGCGATCGAACTCCGCGATGGTGCGCACGCTGCAGAAGGTGGTGCCGAGGACCAACCCGATCTCGTCATCGCAGCGCTCAGCCGACTCGACCGGCCAGCCGCTCGCCGAGAGCGCCTGCCCCGCCGCCACCAGCAGCAGGCGCGAGGTGCGGTCGATGGGCCGCAGGTTGCGGTCCGGCAGGTAGCTCTGGGCGTCGAAGGGCCGGATCTCGCCGGCCTGAAGGCAGCCGATCCCCTCGGTCGGAAAGAGCTCGATGGCTTTGAGACCGCTCTGCCCCGCGCAGAGCGCGGCGTGCAGCCCCACGGGCGAATCCGCGAGGCAGGAAAGGCATCCGGCCCCGGTGATCACGACGCTGCGGCGATCCAGGGCCATGGCGTCAGGCCTCGTACTTGCGCAGGATGACGGAGGCGTTGTTGCCGCCGAAGGCGTAGGCGTTGTTCATCGCCAGCACGGTGCGGTGATCGCGCGCCGCGTTGGGCACGTAGTCGAGGTCCTCCTCCGGCTCCTCGAGGTTCATGGTCGGCGGAATGCGGTCCAGGGCCACGGCCAGCGCGCAGACCGCCGCCTCGATCGCCGACGCCGCGCCCATGGTGTGGCCGATCATCGACTTGATCGAGCTCATGGGCGTGCCTTTCGCCGCCGCGCCGAAGACCCGCTTCACCGCCAGGTTCTCCAGCCGGTCGTTGGTCGGCGTACCCGTGCCGTGGGCGCTGATGTAGCCGACGTCGCCGGGCGCCGCGCCGGCGTCGGCCAGGGCCCGCTGCATGGCGCGGGCGGCGCCGTCACCCTCGGGGTGGGCCGCCGTCATGTGATGGGCATCGCAGGAGAGCCCGTAACCCGCCAGCTCGGCGTAGATGCGGGCGCCGCGGGCGAGCGCCCGTTCGAGCGGCTCCAGCACCAGCACGGCGGCCCCTTCGCCGGGGATCATCCCCTTGCGGTTGCGGTCGAAAGGCTGGCAGCGCTCCGGCGCGATGGCGCCCAGGCGGGCGAAACCGGTGTAGGTGATGCGTGAAAAGGAGTCGGCGCCGCCGGCCAGCATGACGTCCGCCCGGCCGGCACGCAGCACGTCGACGGCATGGGCGATGGCGTAGTTGCCCGCCGCACAGGCGGTGGGAATCATGGTGTTGACGCCGGCGAAACCCAGCTCGCGAGCCACGTGGACGGCGATCATGTGGCAGGGGTAGAGGCCGATGAACTCGGGGCCCACCTGGTCCAGCTCGCCGGCCAGGTAGCGGTCGTCGAAACGCTCCACCTCCCGCGGCTCGCCGGAGGTGGTGCCCATCGCCACGCCGGCCCGCTCCGGATCCAGCGACTCGGGGTCGAGGCCGGCGTCGTCCAGGGCTTGGCGGGCGGCGGCGATGGCGAGCTGCGAGGCGCGGCCCAGCGCCGCCGGGTTCTGCCGCCGCACCCACGGCGCCGGATCGAAGCCGCGGACCTCGGCACCCAGGTGGGCGCTGAAGCCGCGGGTATCGAAAGATTCCACCGGAGCGAAGCCGCTGCGGCCCGCGAGCAGCCCTTCCCAGACCGCCTGCCGCCCCTCTCCGATCGGAGTGACCAGGCCGAGGCCGGTCACCGCGATCCGCGATTTCATGCCCGCACCGCCTTCGGCTCGCGCTCGCCCAGCCGCTGCTGAACGAGATCGACCATCCCCGGCAGACTGTCGATCTCTTTATAACGCTCGTCGGGAAGCTCCAGCTTGAAGGCGAGATCGACGTCCACTCCGATCTCGAGCAACGACAGCGAGTCCAGCTTCAGGTCTTCGCGCAATCGGGCTTCGTCGTCGATACGGCCCGCATTGAGGCCGGCGACGTTGGCGATGATCTGTTTGATGCGGGTTCTGATCTCTTCGGCGTTGCTGCTCATCACGATCCTCCGTCCTCGCGGTCCGGGGCCTGGCAGACCTCGGCAAGGTCTGAAGACTCCAGGCTCCCTTCCTTAGTTAATGCAAGCAGTGCACGACTGCAATCGAGAGAGGGGCTCTCTCCGCGGTGCATTTTACGCTCTTTTCGTCGCCCCGTGTCCGCGGACGCCGGCGCCTCGACCCATTGAAAAGATTCCTGACGCTATGCACTGAAAGAAAGAGTTTGCGAGCGATCTCCCGCCCGCTGTCGAATATTCGGGCTCCTGGCGAACCCGCTGATCACAGAGAACAGGCGTTCCACCCGTCGAGCTTGTTACACCGGAGGTTACCGATCGTTCAGAGAGGCGATCTTAAGAGTATTCTGCTTGACATCGCCGGCTGAAAATTCCGCCCAAAGATGCCGGCCTGGCTTACGGTTTCGAATGCGGCCCCGCCCAGGTGATGCGGTAGACCGCCCCGGCGTGGTCGTCGGAGACCAGCAGGGCGCCGTCGGGCATCACCTCCACGTCCACCGGCCGCCCCGAGACTCCGAGCCTGCCCAGCCAGCCCTCGGCGAACGGCTCGTAGGAGACGGCGCGGCCGCCCTCGACGCGCACCATCATCAGCCGGTAGCCTATTGGGGCACTGCGGTTCCACGAGCCGTGCTCGGCGATGAAGATCTGGCCGCGATAGCGCGGCGGGAACATCGTGCCGGTGTAGAAGCGCATGCCGAGGGCGGCGACGTGGGGCCCAAGGGCGATGGCCGGCGGCACGAACTCGGAGCAGGTGTGACTGCCCGCCAGCTTGGGATCGGGGAAGCGCCCGGCATGGCAGAACGGATAGCCGAAGTGGAGGCCCGTCGTCGGAGCATGGTTGAGCTCGTCGGGCGGCATGTCGTCGCCCATCATGTCGCGGCCGTTCTCGGTGAACCACAGGACGCCCGTGCCGGGCTGCCAGTCGAAGCCCACGGAGTTGCGGATGCCGCTCGCGACGATCTCCGGCTTGCCGGCCTTGGGCGCGGCGGGATCGATGCGGGTGATGCTGACATAGATGGGGTTGGCCGATTCGCAAATGTTGCACGGCGCGCCGACCGGCACATAGAGCTTGCCGTCCGGGCCGAAGCGGATGAACTTCCAGCCGTGATGTCCGTCGCGAGGATAGGCGTCGGTCACCACCACCGGCTTGGGCGGATCGGCGAGATGGTCGTCGATCTGGTCGAAACGCAGGATGCGAGAGATTTCCGCCACGTAGAGCGAGCCGTCGCGCCAGGCCACACCATTGGGCGAATTCAGGCCGGAGGCGATGGTGAAGACCTGGTCGGCCCGGCCATCCTTGTCCTTGTCGACCAGTGCATAGACCTTCCCCTGCCCCCGCGTTCCCGCGTAGACGATCCCCTTCGGCGACTGCGCCAGCGACCGCGCGCCCGGCACCGCCTGTGAGTACACGGCGATCGAGAACCCCGGCGGCAACTTGATTTGCTCGAGCTGCGGCTTGCCCGCGGCGCAAGAGAACACCGGCGCGAGGACGAGAAGCAAAACGGAGAATTTCGGAGTGTGGATTTTGGATCCTGGATTGCGAAGTACCATGCCGGTCAGCCCTCCGATCTTTTCCCGAAGCAAGAATCGTGCAGCCATCTCCCTCACCCGATCTAAATCGCAATCTAAAATCCCAAGATCATTCCCACACCTACTGCCATCAGGCCCACGGCCAGGATCTTCGAGGCTGTGACGGCCTCGTGGAAGAACAGCCGGCCATAGATTAGCGACATGCAATTGCCGATTCCCCGCTTCAAAGTCTCGATGGTGCCCACGAAGACCTTGGGCATGGCCAAAAACTGGAGGCCGAGGGCGGCCGAGCTGACCACCAGGGCGAGGACCAAGAGCCCCGGGATGCGGCGCACGCCGCCGAGCTCGCCGAGGCCGCCTTGAAATGCCAGCACCCCGAAGACGGCCAGGGCCACTCCACCGGTGAGCACCATGCCGTGCAGCGGCGCGCCCGCCCGCTCCACCGCCATCTTGTCCAGCGGCGGCGTCAGCGACCACAGGAGGGCGGTCGTGGCGACCATCATCGCTCCGGCGAGCGAACGCCGGGGGTCACCCGCCGCGGGCGCCTCTCCCCTCCGGTCAGCCGGCCGCCGGGGCCAGTTGAGCCAGATGGCGCCGGCGATCACCAGCAGAATGCCGGCCACACCGGCGGCGGAGGGCCGCTCGCCGAGCAGCGGAATGGCGGTGAGCGTGGTGAAGACCGGCGTCAGCGACAGGAGCGGAATGGCGACGGAGATCGGGGCCAGGCGCATACCGTGGAGGAAAAGCAGGTTGGCCACCACGTTGAGCAGCACCGATGCCAGCGCGGGCGCCAGATAGCCGGGGCCAGGGGCCGCCACGCCGTCGATCCACACCCAGGCGGCGAACAGCGGCACCGAGCCCAGCGTCAGCAGCAGCAGCAGGGCGACCGGCGCCACCTGCCGCACCAGTAGCTTGCGCAGCAGATCGAATCCTGACCAGCCGAGGCTGGAGGCGACCACGAGGGCGAGGGCGGCCACGGGAAGGGTCATGAAAGGTGCGCGGGAGTGTAGCAGTTCCGCTAAACTGGAACCGCGATGAACCTCACGCCCGAGCTGGTTGCCGACATCCTGGTGCGCCAAGGCTTCCTCAAGACCGAGCAGGGCGAAGCCATCAAGCAGGAGGCCCGGGCCCTGCCGCGCAACATGCGCAACGCCAATGCCTTCGAGCAGCGGGCCGTGGCCTATGAGCTGGTGCTCCAGATGCGGCTGCCCAACCTGCGCGACTCGGGCGCCGCGCTCGGCGAGGCGGACCTCGCCCTCGCCATCGCCGGCGACGCCAAGCTCGCCCACGTGCGCATCGACGCCCTCAACCTCAACGCCGACCTGATCGAATCCAAGATGTCGCGGCCGTTCGCCCGCCGCCACCGCATGATCCCCCTCGACATGGCCAACGGCAAGCTGCGGGTGGCCTGCGCCAATCCCTATGACATGGAGGGGATCGACTCCTTCCGGCGCATCGCCGGGCGCGACATCCAGCTCGTCGTCGCCTCCGAGCCGGACATCCTCAAGGCGATCACCGAGTTCTACGGCCTGCGCCACTCCGTCAAGCGGGCCGAGCGCGACCTCTCGGCCGGCATCGACCTCGGCAACCTCGAGCAGCTCGTGCGGATGAAGAACGAGGCCGAGATCGAGTCCTCGGACCAGCACGTCGTCAACGCCGTCGAGTTCATGCTCCAGCACGCCTTCGAGAGCCGGGCGAGCGACATCCACATCGAGCCCAAGCGCGAGGACAGCCTCATCCGCTTCCGCATCGACGGCGTACTGCACGACATCCAGAAGATGCCGAAGATCGTCCACGCCGCGGTCACCTCGCGCATCAAGACGATGTCGCGCCTGGACATCGCCGAGAAGCGCCGGCCCCAGGACGGCCGGGTGAAGATGAACCGCGGCGGCCGCGAGGTCGAGCTGCGCGTCTCCACCCTGCCGGTGGCCTTCGGCGAGAAGCTGGTGATGCGCATCTTCGATCCCCAGGTGGTGATGCAGGACCTCACCGGTCTGGGCTTCTATGCCGACGAGCTGCAGACCTTCAACGACTTCATCAGCCGTCCCCACGGCATCGTGCTGGTGACCGGCCCCACCGGCTCGGGGAAGACGACGACGCTCTACTCGGCCCTCAAGACCATCTGCACCCGAGAGATCAACGTCACCACCATCGAAGATCCCATCGAGATGGTCTATCCGGACTTCAACCAGACCGAGGTGCAGCTCAAGGTGGGGATCACTTTCGCCGCTGCGCTGCGCCACATCCTGCGTCAGGACCCCGACGTCATCATGGTGGGCGAGATCCGCGACAACGAGACGGCGCAGTACTCCATCCAGGCGGCGCTCACCGGCCACCTGGTCTTCTCCACCCTGCATACCAATGACGCCGCCTCTTCCATCTCCCGCCTGGCGGACCTCGGGATCGAGCGCTTCCTCATTAGCTCCACCCTGATCGGCTCCATGGCCCAGCGTCTGCTGCGCAAGATCTGTCACCACTGCGCCACCGAGCGCTACCTGGAGGCCGACGAGGTCGCGACCCTGCGCCTCGCCGTGCCGCAGGGCAAGCGGGTGAAGGTCAAGGAGGGAGAAGGCTGCTTCGAATGCCGCAACACCGGCTACCTGGGCCGCACCGGCATCTTCGAGATGATGCCCCTGGATGACAGCCTCAAGGCCCTCATCGTCTCCGGGTCCGACGCTCCCGAGCTCAAGCGCGACGCCGTCAAGAACGGCATGCGCACCCTACGCCAGTCCGCCCTGCGCAAGCTCGCCGAAGGCGTCACCACCTTCGAAGAAGTCGTGCGGGTGACGGGGCTGTAGGGAGAAAACGCTTTATGCGTAATCCTTCCAAAGCTTCCATCATTACCGAGAAAGCCGAGGAGCATGAAAACCAGGTGAAGAGCCTCCCGGAACCTCGGGGTGCCGTTGCCATGGTGGGCTTTGCCAAGCGCTTTCGTAAGACTCGGCAAACTAAGGACTTGATGATCGAGCTTCGGGAAGGCGAGACCGAAGTCATCCCTACCCCGCCACCTCGCCCGTAAACTCCTGCCGCACCAGCCCCTGCGCGCGCAGGGCGTCCTCCCGCGGCTCGGTGATGCGGCCGAAGAGCGTCTTGTAGGTGAGGCCCAGGGTCTCCAGATCCTGCTCCTGAAGGAGCTTGATCAGCTCGTCGAGCGCGCGCTGGGAGGCGCCAGGGTGAATCCTGCGCTCGGACTCCCTTTCCAGGAGGACGAGGGCGAAAAGGAGCGGCTCCGGCAGCTCGGCGGGCGAGGGCTCCGGGGGCGGCGGCGGAAACTGGAGCCCCTGAACGAGTTTCTCTGCCAACTGCGGCGCCTCGGGCAATTCGCCGGCCGGCGCCTTGCGATCGAAGAGGAAGGGGATTGACCGCACCTGGTGGGCGAAGCGCGAGAACAGCCCCAGCAGCTCTTTCTCGGACGCGAAGTTGCCCACCAGCCGGGCGTCGCGGCCGATCTCCAACCTCTCCGTCTCCTGGATTACCACGTGAGCGCGGGCCGACTCCTCCAGATGCAGGATCCGGGCGTTGACCTTCCACGCCGTAAGGAAGCCCTGGACATAGCAGGTGTCGGAGCAGCGCACGGTGACGGCCTCCACTTCGACGCCGCGGTCGATGCGGATGGAGCCGCCGGTGGATTCCAAGGTGCCGTACTTGCCCGAATTCTGGACCACCAGGTTGCCTGGCGCGTGAATCGAGATCTTTCCCTCCGGGTCGATTTCGATGCGCAGACCCCTGGGGATGATCATGGTGGGCGCGAGGCTCTCGGGGCTACTTCTCATGATGTTTTCCTCTTTCTACGGCTCGGCGCCGGGCGGCAGCGGCTCGAAGCTCTGGACCGGCCGGGCATTGCGGGCCTTCAACAGCAGGCGGTCGTCGTTCGGCCAGCGGCGGTCCAAGATGAACAACAGCGGATCGATGGGCCGGAAGACGCCGTCTGCGCCCCGGCGGCGGACCTCGTAGTGGAGATGCGGACTGGTGCTCCAGCCGGTGTTCCCCACCGTCGCCAAGCGCTCGCCCCGGCGAATCCTCTGGCCGGCCCGCACCTCCACCCGCTCGGCGTGGCCGAAGATGGTGACGAAGCCTTCGCCATCGCGGATCAGGACCATGTTGCCGTAGCTCCACCAGCCGCGGCTGCGGGCCAGCGGATATTGGCCGGCGAAGACCACGACGCCATCCGCGGTGGCGAAGGCCGGCGTGCCCACCGGCGCCGCGAGGTCGACCCCGGGGTGAAATTCGAGCTGCTTGGTGAACGGGCTACGCCGGTCGCCGAAGGAGCTGATCAGCACGAATCCCTTGCCGCGCAGGGGGCAGATCGACGGCGTGGTGCCCACTTCGCCGGGATGCGACTTCTCGAAGTCTCCTACCTCGAGTAGATCGCCGTCGGCCTCTCGCAGGCGATTGCGGATCCGCTCCCGGAGACGGTCCCCCTGCTCGACAGCGGTGGCATAGATCGAGTCGGGGACGGGCACGCGCGAGGCCGGCACGGTCTGGCGAGCCGGGCGCACCGGTGGCAGGCCATAGGCCAGAAACACCTTGTCCAGGCGGAGATGGAGGTCCACTCCCCGGCGGTCCAGTGAGTCCAGCCGTCCCAGTAGCGCTTGCAGGCGCTCGCCCTGGCGGCTGCGCTCTGTTGTCAGTGATTTGTACTCCTGGCGGCTCATCTGGCCGGCTACGACGCCGGGCGCCACGGCCCCGGCGAGCGCCAGGGCCAGCACCCAGAGAAGCGCCGGCACGGCCCAGACGGTGAGCTTCCAGCGCGAGAGAAAGAGGTAGCGCACCCGCTTACGGATGTCGCTGGGATGAATCTGGACTTCGAGCCTCCAGCGCTCGCCGCCGGCCTTCACGGCCCTACCGGCTCCGGCGCGGCTCCAGCGCTGAGCGAACGGAAAGGATTCACCCGCTCGATGGCCTCCTCGCTGGCGTGACGCCGGACGACGGCCAGCAGATCACGGTGCACCGCAGGTCCGCCTGCCACGATGTTGCCGCTGGCGAAGAAGTCCTCGCCACCGTCGAGATCGGTGACGACGCCCCCGGCCTCGCGCACCAGCAGAATGCCGGCGCCGATGTCCCAGGGCGAGAGGCGGAACTCGAAGAAGCCGTCATACACTCCGGCCGCCGTGTAGGCGAGGTCGAGCGCCGCCGAGCCGCAGCGGCGGATGGCCTTGGCGGAGTGGAAGACGTCGCGGAAGATCCCCAGATAGAGATCGAGCGTGGAGAGAGCGCGGAACGGATAGCCGGTCGCCAGGAACGCACCTTTGAGACTGTCGCGCCGAGTCGAGCCCATCGGCCGCCCGTTCCAGAAGGCGCCGCCACCGCGCGTGGCGGTGAACAGGTTCTTCCCCTCCGGGTCCTCGATCACCGCCGCCAGCAGCTCGTCGCCCTTGCGGCAGGCGATCGAAACCGCGTAGACGGGAAGACCCTGAACGAAGTTGGTGGTGCCGTCCAGCGGATCGATCAGCCACTCGTATTCGCCGCCGCCCACGCCCGCGCCGCCCCCCTCCTCGGCCAGAATGCGATGGTCCGGAAACCGCCTGCGGATCACCTCCACGACGGCCGCCTCGCTCTCCTTGTCCGCCTGGGTGACGAAATCGTTCTCGGCCTTGGCCTGCACCTCGAGCCCGGCATGGCGGAAATAACGGGAAATGATCGCGGCCCCGGCATGGGCGGCGGCAACGGCAGTCGAGAGGAGGTCGTCGGTCATGGCGGGCCTATTATGCCTGACCGCGCAAATCCCTACCGTGGAGGTCTTGGGGCGCGTCCCCCGTAATACTCCCGGATCACGCCTTCCGCCTTCCTTCCCTGGAACCGGAAATCCGCCTCGCTCCTCCCTTCGGAGCCAGGGGCGCTGAAAGCTTTCCAGATGAAGGTGCCGGCGAGCCACTTCTGCCGGCCGAGGGCGGCGAACAGGGCGCTGAAGGCCAGCGCCTGGTCGTCCTGAGAGATCTCCCCTCCCTCCGTGTGAGGGGCGAGCCAGGCGCCACGGTGGGCGGCGAAGCCGACCTCGGTGAGCAGAATCCTCTTGCCTGTGCGCCGCGAGGCGGCGGCGAATCGCTTCGCAATCTCCTGGGCGCCGCGGTCGAGCTCCGCCCGCGTGGCCTGGGGTGAGGCGGACAGAGGATAGTAGGAATCGATGCCGATCAGGTCGAGAGCGTCCCAGAAGTGCACGCCCTCGAGATCGCCGTACCAGTTGCCGGAGTAGACCACGACCCCGGGATACAGCAGGCGCACGGCGGCGATGAGGTCCCGCCACTCGGCCTCCCGCTTCACCGTCTTCGATAGCTCGCAGCCGACGCTGAACAGATCCGCTCCGGCCCAGCGGGCGAGGAAAGCATGATGCAGAACGTAGCGCCTGTAACTCTGCCACCAGCGCGCCCAATCCTCCTCGCTCTTCATCTCCACCTCGCCGGGCCATGAACCGTGCGAGACCCAGAGATGCGGCTTGTAGAGGACGTGAAAACCTCGCGCCCGGGCCAGTCGCGTGGCGTGGATGAGCCCGATATCCGTCTCGCTTCCCGGGCCGTGGTTGAGAAACGCGATCTCCGGCCGGTCCGGCGCCCGCTGAAAGGCGAAAGGCATCAGCGACACGGCGTTGGTGCCGAGCGCGCCGAAGGCGTCGAGCTGCTGGCTCACCACGGGCGCGTGGTAGCCCTTTTCCAGCCGGTTGAGCATCGCGAGGGAGACGCCGGCGAGAAAAGGAATCGAAGGCTTTTCGATTTCCGATTCCCGCTTTTGGATGGGCGCAACAGGGAGCCTGGCCAGGATCGCGGCCACCGCCTCCGGCGAGGGAACCCGGGCGAGCTTCTCGGCCAGGGTCGTTCCGGGCAGACGATCGACGACCCAGGCCGCCGCAGGAGTCCAGAGAGGCGCCGAAGCATCGCGTGCGTCCACTCCGGCGAGAAGCTCGGCCGCCGTGGGTATCACCTTGGCCGCTGCGAAGAGGGGCAGCCAGTTGCGCCACGGCCGGCCGTACCAAGTCTCCGACAGCCACAGAGCAGCGCCGCGCTCCAGCCACGGCGGTGACTTGGTGCCCAGGCCGGCGCGGGAGATCAGTATCCGCCCCAGGGCGTAGCGGTAGGCTCCCAGATCGCGCGAGTCCCAGACGAGATGGAGATCGGCCTTTTGACCCGGCACCGCTTCGCCAATCTCGCCGGTGTGGCGCCCCTGGGCCACGTGGTCTGGCTCGACGACGACAGTGAGAGGTTTGGACTGCGTGACGGGCAGACGGGGCGCCATTGACGCCACGGCACGGTTCAGCTCCGTGGCGAGCCTGGCCATCTCGGGTTTCGCCCGGTCGCCCGGCGGCACCAGGAGCGTCACCCGGTCGCCGGGGATCGACACCAGGACCGCGAAGGCACGGTCCCACTCCGCAAGCTCGCCGGGGTCCGCGACCCGCCGCCCGCCTTGAGCCCAACCCGCCGGGCTCAAGGCGAGAAAGATCAGCGCGGCGGCACATCCGCGCATCTGAATCAAGGATGGCCCGGCGGTTTCGCCGGCTTCTCCTCAGGCGGCGCAGGGGTGAAGAGGTCGAGCACGACCCGCCAGGAGGCGTCCGCCTGCTTCTTCCAGATCCGCACATAAAAGCCCTGCTCGGCGCCGATCGTCTCATTGCCCACGGAATATCCAAGGTCACCCGACGAGGCGACCCGCGCCTGGATGGGCGCCCACGTCATCTTCGCCGTCTGCGCCTTGAGGCTCTCCAGAATCTTCGCCTTCGAAACGACGGGGACGGCGCCCTCGCGATGCAGGCGGGAGTCGTCGGCCAGGAAGTCGCCATAGGCCGCGGCAGTTCCCCGGGATGCCGCCGCCTTGGCAAAGGCACGATCGGCGGAGAGGATCGTGAACTTGCCGCGGGACTCTTCCACCTGAGGCGGGTTCTCGACCTTGGCCGGAACGGCCTTGTCGATCTTCACTTCGACGGCGCTCGCCGGCGGGGCGGGACTCGAGATGCCGCCGTCGAACAAACACTTGAAGGAGCCGTCCGCCTGCTTGCGCCAGAAGGTGGTGTAGAAACCATGGATGACGTTGGTGTCCGCCTTCCCCTTGGGCCGCAGCTCCCAGGGACCCGTCGTGTAGCCAAGATCGCCGGCCAGCGACACGTCGGCCACCACCGGGAACCAGGACAGCAGGCTCGGCCGCACCGGCCGGCCCTCCCACGTCGCCCGGCCCGGAACCGGCCCCGGCGCCATGACGACGGAATCCTCGGCAAGATATTCAAGAAACGCGGCGCGAGTTCCCTTCTCCGCCGCCGCCTTGGCGAACGCCTTCTCCGCAGCGACCACGGCATTCAAGGCCGCCTGCCGGTCCACCGCAGCCGCGAGGCCCGGGATCGCGCAGAGGACCGCCAGACACCAGACAATCAACGATTTCTTCATCGACTTCTTCATAGACATCGGGCTCCTGTTCGAGGGGTACTAATAGAGGCTGGATCATAACGCGGGATCGAGGCTGGAGGATGCGACTCGCGCCTGAATGGGCAATTGACGAGGAGCAGGGAATCGATGTAGCGCAATTATGTTCCATAGAATGAGATGCCTGCAGCGGACCTCGTTGCCGAGGAGGTGCCTATAATCCACCGATCGAGCGGATGGCAAAAGGCGCCACCGCTCATCGGCAAAGCGTCAGACCGCAGAGGGGAACCCGATGAAACGCACGTGGACGATCCTAGGGGTAGGCGACGTGCCGGGCAGCTTCAAATGGTACCAGGCGCTGTTCGGTCAACCGGCGACGCTTCCCGCCCATGACCACTTCGGCCAGATCCTCGATTCAGATGGAACCGTCCTGCTCTGCCTCCACGAGTGGGGCGCCCACGAGCATCCCTCATTGACGAGCCCCGATCATGGGACACCCGGCAACGGCCTCCTGTTGTTCTTCCGTGTCGATGATTTCGACCTGGCGCTGCAAAGGGCACGCGCTCTTGTCACTCGATTCGAAGAGGAGCCCCATCTGAATCCGAACACTCGAACCATGGAGTTCTCACTCCGAGATCCAGACGGATACTACGTCACGATCAGTGCGCTCTCTGCGGCCTGACGCGCCTACACCTCCACCCGCCGCCCGCCCAGAAACGTCGCCACCGGTCCTCCGTGGAGCTTCCAGCCGTCGAAGGGGGTGTTGCGGGAGCGGCTGCGGAAGGCGGCGGCGCGGATGGTCACCTTTTCGTCGGGATCGAAGACGGTCACGTCCGCCGGGCTCCCCACCTTGAGCGTGCCGCCCGGCAGCCCCAGCACCCGGGCCGGACCGGTCGAGAGCAGCTCCACGAGGCGCGGGAGACTTACAATCCCCGGCCTCACCAGCCGGTCCAGGCACAGGCTGAGCGTCGTCTCCAGGCCCAGGATGCCGAAAGGCGCGAGATTGAACTGCACGTCCTTCTCGTCCGCGTGATGCGGCGCGTGATCACTCGCGATGCAGTCCACCGTGCCGTCGGCGAGGCCGTTGACGAGCGCCTCGCGGTCGCGCGCGGAGCGCAGGGGCGGCTTCATCTTGGTGTTGGTCGAAAAGCCGCTCTTCGCCACCTCCTCGTCCGTAAGGATGAGGTGGTGAGGCGCCACCTCGCAGGTGACGCGCAGCCCCTGGGCCTTGGCGCGGCGGCACATGTCGAGGCTGCGGGCGGTCGAGAGGTGGGCCACGTGGTAGCGGCCGGCCGTGTCCTCGGTGAGGATGATGTCCCGCGCCACCATCACGTCCTCGGCGGCGCCTGGAATGCCGGGAAGCCCCAGCTTGGTGGACCACTCCCCCTCGTGCATCACGCCGGCACCCGTGAGCGTCAGGTCCTCGGCGTGCTGAATGACGGCGACATCGAAGTGCTGGGCGTAGAGCAGGGCGCGGCGCATCAGCTCGGCGTTCATCACCGGCTTGCCATCGTCCGATACGGCGACGGCGCCGGCCCGCAGCATCTCGCCAATCTCCGCCAGCTCCTCGCCCTTCAAACCCTTGCTGATCGCGCCGATGGGATGGACGCGGGCGAAACCCCACTTCGTCGCTTCCGAAAGGATGAGCTCCGTCACCGACCGGTTGTCATTCACCGGCTCGGTGTTGGCCATGCAGGCGACCGCCGTGAAGCCGCCGGCCGCCGCGGCCATCGTGCCTGTGCGCACCGTCTCCTTGTACTCCTGGCCCGGCTCGCGCAGATGGACGTGAATGTCGATCAGTCCGGGCACGACCACACGGCCGGAGGCGTCGAAAGCCTCGGCGCCCTTCGGCTTCTTGATGGCGCCGTCGATCTTCGCCACCGCGCCGTCCTCGATCAACAGATCGAAGACACCGTCGAGGCCCTGGCTCGGGTCGATGACCCGGCCGCCGTGGATCAGCAGCCTGGACATGAATCCTCCCTCTTCTCCCGGCGGATGGGGGGGAGGCTGGGAGAAGAGGGCCGGGGTGATGAGGGTCTTTTCATACCGCCTCCTCGTGCACGCCGGACAGCAGATAGAGCACCGCCATGCGCACCGAGACGCCATGCGTGACCTGCTCGAGGATCACCGAGTAGGGGCCGTCGGCCACCTCGCTCGAAATCTCCACGCCGCGGTTCATGGGTCCGGGGTGCATGATGATGACGTCGTCCTTGGCAGCCTTGAGGCGTTCCGTGGTGAGGCCGAAAAGCTGGAAGTACTCGCGCACCGAGGGGAACGACATCCTCCCCTGCCTCTCGAGCTGGACGCGCAGCATCATGATGACGTCGGCGCCGCGGATGGCCTCGTCGAGAGTGAACGCCACTTCGACCCCCATTGTCTCCATCGCCACCGGCATCAGCGTGCGCGGGCCGCCTACCGTGACCTTCGCGCCCAGCTTGTGCAGCAGGTGGATGTTGGAGCGCACCACCCGGCTGTGCTCGATGTCGCCGAGGATGGCCACCTTGAGGCCCGCGATCTTCTTCTTGTGGCGGCGAATGGTGTAGGCGTCGAGCAGCGCCTGCGTGGGATGCTCGTGAGCGCCGTCGCCTGCGTTGATGACCCCGGCCTTGATGCGAGAGGCCAGCATGTGGGGCACACCTGGGTGACCGTGGCGGATGACCACCAGATCCGGCGCCATGGCCTGGAGGTTCATCGCCGTGTCCACCAGCGTCTCGCCCTTCTCCAGCGCGGAGCCGGAGGTCGAGAAATTGAGGTTGTCGGCCGACAGGCGCTTCTCGGCGATCTCGAAGCTGGAGCGGGTGCGGGTCGAAGCCTCGAAGAAGAGGTTGATGACCGTCTTGCCGCGCAGCGTGGGGACCTTCTTGATGGGGCGCTCGCTGATCTCCGCGAACGAGTCGGCGGTGTCGAGGATGAGCTCGATCTCAGACTTCGACAGCTCCGCGATGCCCAGGAGATCCTTACGGGTCCAACGCTGCGGACCGCCCGAAGTCATGGCGGTCATGGGCCTCATGCGCGGGTCCCGCGCTCCAGGATGCGCACCTGCTCGGTGCCGTCGGTGTCCTGGAACGAGACCTCGATGACCTCGTTCTGGGCGGTCGGGACTTCCTTGCCCACGAAGTCCGCCTGGATGGGCAGCTCGCGATGGCCGCGGTCGATGAGCACGGCGAGCTTGACGGCCTTGGGGCGGCCGAAGTCGATGAGCTCGTCGAGAGCGGCGCGCACCGTGCGGCCGGTGTAGAGCACGTCGTCGCAGAGCACGACGATGCAGTCGTCGAGCGAGCGCGGCAGATGGGTGCCCTTCACCTGGGGCTGAGCGGCGACGGTGGACAGGTCGTCGCGGTAGAGAGTGATGTCGAGGATGCCGACGGGGATCTTCTGCCCTTCCATTCCCTCGATCTCCGCCGCGATCTTCTCGGCCAGGGGAACGCCGCGGGTGCGGATGCCGACCAGGAGAAGCCGCGAGAGGTCGCGGTCCGTCTCGATGATCTCGCCGGCCATACGGCGAATGATCCGCGCCATCTGCTTGGCGTCGAGGATCGTGGTCTTGGGCTTCAGATTTTTGGCCACAGGCAGGCAGGTCTCTTAGTCACCCGGATGCTATGGCAGGGGTCGGGGGATGTCAACGGAGGATGGACCTCGATTCCCCCAGGGTCCCAGGCCAGAGACATCACCGCAACATCCGCGTCTTCACCGCAAAGTATCAATACTTTCCCGCACAGTATCGATACTTTGTCGCATAGTCTCCATACTCTGCGGTAGCGCCAGCAACTTTGACGCTTCGATCAAAAATTGCGCCGCAATGCCGGTACGCTTACCGCAAAGCTTACGACCAGCATCCTGGAGGTCGCTCTGCGGTCCCGATTTCCATAAATTCCGCCGCATCGCTCACCGCTTTACCGCTGAGCTTCTAACAAGACCGCAGACTTCCGCGACTTCCATGCACAGTCCACAGCAATCGACCGCGAGCGCGCGTAAAGAGCCGCAGGGCCAGCTTCTTCACCGCAACATCGTCATACTATGCAGCGAGCCTCCCAGTTTCAACGCACCGCAGAATTGAAACGCTGTAAAATCTTCCAAGCCTGCGGTGGCGCTCAATCTTTTGCCGCAGCTCATGGAGACAACACGTTGGCGAAGACCCAACTCGCGGCAGACTTCGCCGGAACAACTACAAAACAAGAAGCCAATGCCGCACAGTCTCCTTATCTCGGGCTCATTGGGGCGATGTTGCGGCATAACTCCGTGGTATTCTTCCGCCGTTTCTTGTGCTGCTGCGAAGTCACCCGACTCTGCGTCAACGTAGAGGGCGCCACCGCAACGTCGGGCGGGTTTGAGCCATCGTCGACGGAGGGGGAGGAAAGCTCATGAGCGGGAAGCTGTCGGTTGAGGACGTCGTGGCGAATCTGGAAGCCCGTGCGGCATTCCACGACGAGCAGGAAGCCCTGCACGCACAGCAGGAGATCCATCATCGGGAGCAGCGAGCGGTGCACGCGGCGGATCTCGCGAAGGTCCGCCAGCACCTTGAGACGTTTCGAGCCGCCGCGGCCCCCGCCTTGGAGCTGGCGCGGATTCTCGTCGTGCCGCCGTCCTCTCCCCCACCTCCGCCGGAAGCTCTACCGGCTTCGGGCCGCCTGATGGTGAGCAAGCTCGTGCGCCGGGTCGTCCAAAGCCAGCCGGACGGCGAGCCCTTTGGCGCGACCGCCGTGACCGCGGAAGTCAATCGACGCTACGCGCCCCACCTGAAACGAGCCGTCGGTCCACGAACCGTCTCGGACGTCCTCCGCCGCATGGCCACCGAAGGCGCCATCCAGGCCATGAGCGAAGGGACGGCGTACCACGAGACGCGTTATACGAGAGGGGCGCGTCAGGGCGGGTGAGGCGGGCTACCGCCAGGAGCCTGCACGGGCAGAAAAAGCCGAGCAGGGACAGCAGGGAGGCCCAGGGACAAGAAAAATCCGGTATCGGCATCTTTCTGTCCGTCCTCAATGTCCTTGCTGTCCCCTTGTGCGTGCTTCGGGGTTTTCTGGCGCGCAGGCGCCTAGCCTGGGCATTCAGGGGCCGTGCAGGCCCTCTTCTCCCGGATCAGCAGCCGGTGCCCGGCGGGCAGACGGAGACAGAGACGGGCCCGCAGGAGCGGAAGTCGGAGGTGTGCGTGCACACGTTGGTGCTAATGCCGCCCGCGACGCCGGCAGCTTCGCCGACGGACAGGTTGCGGATGGTCTCTTTGGCCAAGACGATCTTCTTGGGGTTCTTCTTCATGAGGTTCTCCTTGAGGTCTTGGCTCCACGGCTCCATCGCCGGGAAGCGGCAACCCCCAAAAGAAGAGTGCCGGCGGGCTCGGAAAGCGGGTCGCCGGTCAAAGCTCTGATGTGAAGGCGGGACACCAGAAAGGCCTGGTGCCCCGCGCGGGAAGGCTAAGCTCGACGCTGGCGCCGGAGCGAGACGAGGCCGACCGTCGCCAGACCGAGCGCGAGCAGGAGAAGCCCGAGTTCACCGAGTGTGGGTACCGCGACGGTACCAGGTACTCCGGCCTCGATTAGGAAGCCGCTCAGTTGCACGGCTGTTTCGCCCCCAGTGCCTAGAGTGATATCGCGATACCCAAGAATGGCGTCGGGCTGGATGAGAAGCTGAACTGACGCCTGAGTTGGCGATGTCACCATCGTTGAGAGGACGGAGACACCGGTGCCGCTCACCTGGGCCGTCGTAACGCCCGCGACGAAGTGAGTGTTGAGCCCGGTGATCTGCACGGTTACGGTCGAACCTCGGGTCCCGTTCGAGGGTGAGACGAGGGCTATCAATGGGATGCCGCCTCCCGGGCTGAGCTCCTCCACAATGGAGAGCGCTTGCGGCAGGATCAATTCGATTGCTCCGCTGGTAACCGTCAATGCGCGGAAGCCGAGATCTGCGGTGTTCGGAACTGCCACCCGAACGCGCAGCGAAGTGGGGGAAAGCACCGTAACCGACTCAACCGTAATCCCATTGACTGCGGCCGTAACTGGTGCCGTAAAGCCGGTGTTGACCCCTGAGATCATCAAGTCGACAGGGGTGCCGCGAGCCAGGAGTCGGGGTTGGACGCTGACGAGAGCGGGCTGGCCCGCATTGGGCACGATTCGGACTTGGTGACTGCCACCTGTAGTCTCGGTGACACCGCCGCCGAGAGGTGTCGTCACTCTCACGTCACGGAAGCCGACCGCCGCAGCGGGGGAAACGGTGACGTTGAGCCGCAGAGTGTTGGGCGAAAGAGCCTGGGTCGAGTTGACCACGACGCCGTTGCCCAGGGATGCCGTGGTTCCGGACTGGAAGTTTGTTCCGCCTGCATGAACCTCAACGTCCAGGGTGGCGCCTTGTGGAAGGTCAGTGGGCAGGACTGTGATAACCGTGGGAAGTGTCGCGGACAGGGCCGCGTTGGTCGCGGCGTTTTCGAAGGGGAGCGAGTCTCCGGTGTTCACACCGGGGAGGAAGAGGAAGTTGCCGCGCGGAGAGGCGAGGGCGATGTCCTGGTAGGCCACGACGGCGCTCGGTTGCGGCAGCGACGCGTCACCCACGAGCGCCAGAGCGTTGGGGGAGAGTGCCGGGCCGACGCTGGTGTCGGCCGGGCAATCCGGGCAGGTGACGTCCCGATAGACATCCGGCCTGGCCGGCCGCGCGAGTCTCGGCGTGTAATGAGAATCGTGGTTGGCGTTCGATGTGGACACTCCCGCTCCTGCGACCAGAAAACCTCCTGGATCGGAACAGTCACCCGACACGATCTCCGTCAGTGTGATCCCTCGGTTGTGGACCGCGAGCTTGATCCCGTTCAGGTCAAATCCCGCATGAGGCGAAGCGTCGGTTGCAAACAACAACACCTTGCCCGGACCCAAATTCTTGGCTGCATCGAGCAAGGCTTCTGCCGACGATTCCGGACAGTCGCCGCCACCATCGGCCACGAGCCCGTCCACTATAGTCTGGATAGCATCTAGATCGCGGGAGACGATGCGGTGGGTCACCTCGTCCTTGAATGTGATTACCTGGATCAGCGGGTTCCTGGCCAGGCCAAGGCTGCGGATGGTGGCGATTTCATTCGAGAGAGCGCTACGGACGCCGCCGATCTCCTCGGTCATGCTTCCCGTGTCGTCAATGACGAACGCGATGTCGAGGGCACCCAGCGTCCGCGCCAGGCCACGGTAAGGGCCGGTGGCCGGCGCCAGAGAGTCGTTGGCGCCCTGCACCACCCATTTGACGAGAGCCGAAGGGGCCGCGGCGGCGCCTCCCGTAATGGTGTCCCACTCGGCTTGGGTTGGCGTCCATTCGGCGGTAGCGGCATTTCCCATCGTCGTGACATCCGGCGAGGAGAAGATTAGGTGGCTGTAATCGTCCGTGAAGAAGAGGACGTTGAACCGGTTGAAACGGTAGCTCGGAGAAGGGCCCGCCCCCTTGGATTCCCAGCGGAAGGTCGGCGGGTGACCCGGATCGATGTCGGCATTGTCCATGGGCGCCATCGGTGCGGGTCCGACGTTGAGGTCGAAATAGATTGCTCCCTGTTTGGCCCGGTTCTGCTCGGCGCTGCCGGTCCCGTAGCTGGCGGGAGACCCCGGCACGCGTCCGTCGAACCGAGTGCGGAAGGCGTCGAGAGTCACGACGCTGGAGTCAGCGGTGATTTCCTGGAGGGCAGCGTTGCCGTAGGTCACCTCGTCGTGCCCGTCCTGCGCCTGGTCCGCGAAGTCCCATAGAATCCGCTGCACTGAGAGCTCGTTGTCCTCGCCCGTCGCTGTGACGTAGTCGGCGTTCCCCTCGAGATCATAGGAAAATCCGTTCGCCGTATCGGTGTAGCGGGTGTCGGCGACCGCAAAGATCCCCTTGGCACCGGCACCGCTCTCGATTTGGAGAATCGTACCGAAGAAGGTCGGCCACCCTTCGCCCCAGGCGAGTGAGATCGCCTGCTGCTTGGTGAGAGTGCGATTTACTGGCGGTATGCACCCCGGGGAGGCCTGATTGAAGCCCGTGTTATTGCCATTGATGAAATGGCACCCGCCGGGATTCTGGGTGGTATTGTTGATCTTCTGAACATAGTGTCCATACTCGTGAGTATAGACATCCCAATCGAACGCATGTCCCTGACCGATATTCAGATGATCGTCCGGACTGTTGAAGAAAAAAGAGCCATTTGCATTGGTACCTGGAAATTCGATGAAGATTTGCGACGGAGGTGCGCCGGCTCCGCCAGCCACATAGTCGTAGGCGGTCAGCACACCGTCGAGGATGGAGAAGATCTGCAGGTTTTGGAGGTCAGTGCTGTCGACAGGGAGATCGACGACAGTCGATACGGCGGTCACCGCCTGAGGATTGCTGTCCCGGCTGTAGATCATCGCACGCTGATTTCTGGGCCCTGCTTTCGCCCCGGCGTTTTCTGCTTCCAGACGCACGACGAGTTGGACGGCACTGGTGTCACCCCGCTGGCCCGAAATCGAGGCGGAGTAGTTGCCGTCTTCATCGGTGATCACTACGGCCGGAGAGGACGTGAGCTCGGTCTGGGTCGTGCCGTTCTGGTCGAAGAACCGTACCCGGGCGCGCCGGATCGGCTGGGCATGGTCGGGCGTTGCGAACACGTCGCCGGCTGGGTGGCCGATCCGGGGCGTGTAAGTCGCCCGCCCGGAAACCGTAGTGCTTGCGATCTTCCCTTGAATTTGGGGGGTTGGTGAAGCCTTGCGCGGCGGTAATCCCTTCATCTCTCGCTCGAACTTGAGCTCCACGCCATGGGTGAGATTCTTGAATTCCTCGTCGTACTCCTTTCGTGTCAGCTTGCCGCGTACCAGGTCGCGCTTCAGCTTCTCGCATTTGAGATCGAAGAGACTTCCCCGATCGAACAGCCGGTCTTCCGGGGTTTCCAGGACGAAGAGTGACTCAGCGCGGCCCCAGAGCTGCTTGCCTTTCGCGTTGAAGGATTGCGCTCGGGCTTCCAGGCTACCTTCGCCATATCCGGAAATCGGTAGAAATACATTGAACAGATAGGTCCGGCCGGGAGCTATCGGCTCGATCGTTCTCTCTGTACCATCACCGACACGCAGGATGCCGCTCGGCGTGAGCTTCAACACCACCTTGGCCTCGCTATTGTTTCCGAGCTTCGGCACGACTACGGCGACCTGAGCTTTTAACTCGCCCGGGTCTTGATGAATGATCTTGACCGTCACTACAAGCGGAGGAACCACATCGGCCTGGGCCGCCATCGTATAGAAAAACAGGCACCCGCAAAGCACAGAGCACATCAGAATCCAAAGACGTCGCTGCATAAGAGCTCCCTTTCTTGGCTGAGAAGACATTTATCTTCCTCATTGGTCAGTGAATACATAGGCTTACGGAAATATGAGAAAACCCCAATGGTCTCCACGGTGGACGCATGAAAACATAGCCATATTGAACGTCGCAGCATGAGGTTGCTGCCGTACTTATTATAGTGCAAAACAGAAAAAATCAATCTGTTGAGACTGCGAGAAGAGAGAGAGGCACTTGCGGCGAGGAGTCGTAAAGTCGGCGGGCCGATGTTGGGGATCTCGTGAAGATCGCCGCCACTCCGACCACTGATTGATTGGACCAGCCTCGCTGACGGCCGTGCTCGCCTCAATCGATTCCACCATGGCTGCGACGCTGGTTGCGCGCTGCGTACTCCTGGCACCGACGAGGCGGCACCGACCCAGGCGGGCATGTCCGGCGCTTCAGACACGTCCGACGAGCCAGGCAGGGCCGACGAAGCCCGGGCGACTTCAGAAAAAGGTAAGATGCCGCTCATGGAGTCAACCCGCTGATGAAAGTATGGCCACCATGCTCAGCAAGATTCCGAAAACGAACTCCCGTCGCCTGGAGAAGCAGCGGGTGGCAGTCTGCGAACCAAGAAGGACGCCACCGGATGAGCCGGGTGTACTCAGAAACCGATTGATAGACGAGTGAGACGATGGCTCGACAAGTTGCAATCTCTGCTCCGTCCGGACTGGTACAGGTCATCCGCCTGCGCTGGACCAAGCTCGCGCGGGGCGGCCCGGGCGCCCGCGCTCGCGGTGCCGTCCCGCAGGCGTCGGAGGTACCCACCGCCGCATTGGCGAGCACGGAAGGGATGCTTTCCGTGGAAGCCACGGACTGGGATGACCGCAATGTCTTCGCCGAGCCGCTGTCGGTCAGCCGCCAACAGATCTCGGTCGCGACGGGGTTCCGGTTCGGTTGCGTCGGGGTCTCGCCCCTTGCCGAGGGGCTCCAAGTTCGCTACGAATACGACCGGGCGAACGTCGGAGCTCCTGATCGGTGGTTCTTCAGCCCCGTTTCGGGGTACGGGGAGTCTCCGGGCCGCAGCCTGACCGTCCGGGCCGGAGAGTGGGTGCGCGTCTGCCACAATGGCCGGTTCTCGAGCCTCTACAACGGCGACTGGTGGTACCAGCAGGTCACGGTCAACGTGGCCTGGTTTGGCGGCGAGCCGAACGGCCGGATCTTCCTCGACCGAGAGCCAGCCCAGGAATTGAGAATGCTGGCCGATCTTTGGTAGAGGCCGGGCTCCGTAGGCATCTCGTCACACCGGGAATGTCCCGCTTGGCATGGCGGCGGGAACCTTACTCTTTGGAGGACGGCGGCAAGAGAGCCGCTCGTCCCATATCGGAAGGAGATCGGGGATGTCTCGTACGACCCGTAGTCTCGCCGTAGTCTGTTTCGCTTTACTGATCGCCGTTCCCGGCTTTGCCCAGGACCCCATTTCAGATATCCGCCTCGACAGCTTCCAGGTGGTACCGATCAAGGACGGGGCCCTGGTGACCGTCAATGCCTCGGTCGGTGTCGCCGTCTGCGGCGCTGCTCATTCGTTCAATACGTCCTTGCAGCTTGTCCGCAACGGCAGCGTCGTCGCCGAGGCGCCCCTGGACGTGGCCACGGACATCGGCGGCAAATGCGCCAGCACCAAGAATGGAAGCTGCGCGGGCGTTACCTGCCCGGACGCCATCATCAACGGCAAGAAAAAGGCGGGGACCTGCTCGAACGGCACCATGGGCGGCCTGTGCGTCTGCGACTACGGTGTGGTCAGCGCCTCCTTCGAGAACGTGGAGGTGGCGGAGGGGGCCGTCCTTCAACTCGTGCTCGACGGCCAGCAAGTCGTCTCGGAGATCTCGAAAGCCAACAACTACGGCGCCGTGACCGTGGCCCGGGGCGTGGAGAACCAGGTCGTGTACCAACTCGACGAGCCGGTAACCCTCCAGAGCCTCAAGTCCGCAGGGGCAATCCCCGCGGCGTCGGCGGACGGCGTGCCGTTCACGGATGGCGCCATCGAGCAGACCGGGGGCGTCAAGAACATCGTCCTGCGTGGAGTGGACGCCAAAGGCGACTGCCGCACCTGGGCGGCCGAGGTGACGGACCCCGGGGTGATCTCCCACACCACCCATTCCTGCTCCGGAAATCCCTGCAGCAGTTGCGACTTCACGCGCGACATCCACAACCTGATCACCGGCTGCAAGTGCGTCAGCTCGACCACGGGGACGTGCAATCACACCGTCACGTCCGGAGCAAGCTTCTAAGCTTCCCCCAATCCTCAGCGCCTCTCAGACGGCACCGGCAGCAACGGCCGGTGCCGCAGTTCCCCCGCGGTAGCCCCAGGTGTCGATCGATCGCCGGGGTTTTCACGGCGCGGTCTTCAATAGAGGAATGTACTCGGGGCTGCCCGAGATTGAGTTGTGGCCCGTGCCGCGAATGATCTTCATCTGTGCGGAGCCAGGTACAAAGTGCCGGAAAAGAGCCTCGGTGCTGGAGCGAGGGATCACTTCATCGTACTCGGCCGCGACAAGCAGTGTGGGCGCCGTAATTCGAGGCGCATAGCGCCACGACTCGAATTTGTCCTTGAGGATCCACCACCTTATAGGAAAGTACCTGAACTGGCGGGCTGCTAGTTCCTGAAGGCTGTTGTAGGGCGTCACAAGCACCAAACGGTCAACCGGCCGCTCGCTCGCCAGTCGAATCGCGACGCCGCTACCAAGACTGCGGCCCACGATCGTAATGTTGGCGTGCTCAGCATGTACTTTGTCGAACAGAGCCAGCGCGTCCGCGTGGATTGCCTCTTCTGAGGGTTCTCCGGAGCTTTCGCCATAGCCACGGTAATGGAGCAAGTAGATCGAGTATTCGGGAAACGCCGCGGAAAACGCTGGCAGATTACGCGACACGTCTTCAGCATTGCCACCAAAGTAGATCAGGGCCTTCGGACCCTGGTGCGGCCGTACCGATAAGGAGAGCGATACGCCAGGAAGCTTGAGTGTGGCCGTGGTGGCCGGACTGCCGTAAGTCCGTGGCTGCGGAAAATAAATGAGCGATCGCTGGAAGGAGTACAAGAGGACGCAACCACTCAAGTAGACACCCAAGATTACAACGAGAAGGTAGTTCATTAGGCGTCGCATGGTGGAGAAGAGGTTTCCTTCGCCGGCCCCTAATTTCCGAACAACGCCAGCACGCCGTCCGCGAAAGAGCCCCGCCAGTTCAGGATCGAATGTCCGCCGTTGAATTCCCGGTACTCGACGGCGTTGCCCCGGGCCTGGAGCACGGTGCGCAGATGCCGGTTGGCGGCCAGCAGGCTGACCCCCTCGCGCGGCTTGTCCTCCATCAATCCCGCCTCCAGGTAGAAGCGCAACGGCAGCTTCGGGCCGGCGGCGAGCTGCCGTGCGAGCCATTCGGGCTCGGTCTCGCCGGGCGGCCGCCAATAGAAAGAGCCGGAGAGCGAGAGGACGTTCCCGAAGACGTCCGGATGCTTCACCGCCGCGCAGGCCGCCGCCAGACCGCCCAGGCTGGAGCCGGCGATCGCCGTGCGGGCCGGATCGTCCGTGATCCGATAGCTTCCCCGGACCCAGGGGACCAGCTCGCGCGCCAGAAACTCGGCGAACGGCGGATGGCAGGCGAGCTCCCGCATGCGCGCCTCCGCGCTGGGATTCGCGACGAAGACTGCCACCAGCGGCGGAATGCGCCCGGCCGCGAGCAGATTGTCGAGCTCGGTCGGCGCCGGCACGTCGGAGGTGTAGGTGCGGCCGTCCAGGACGACCAATAGGCCGTAGGGCTTGCCCTTGGGATCGTAGCCGGGCGGCGTATAGATCCGGACGATCCGTTCGTTGCCGAGCTGCTCGCTGCGGAACCGGCTCTCCGCGAGCCGGCCCGCGGGCACGTCCGGACGCGGAACGATCCACGGCTGTTTCCGCGCCGCCGGCAGCTCGGCGAGCGACGCCAGGGGTTCCGGCGCCTTGTGTGGATTGAGCGGATCGGGCTTGAGCGCGGCCCATCGCGCCTCCTCCTCGGCCTCTGTGGCCTTGGCGAGGGGAACGAAGGAATCGTTCACTGAGAAGGCATAGCCGAAGCGCGCGTCGGCCCTCATCCGGCGGGACTTGTAGCAGACGTCCGTGCCCGGAAGCCGGCTCAGCCTTGCCTCGGCGATCCCCTCTTCGTTTTCGAAATCGGACGGCGAGACAATCACCAGGACGTTCCGCGCCTCGCCGCAGCCGCGCCAGACGAAGGTCACAAGCCTATCGTCCCCCTCGAGCGGCTCGACGAGGGGCGTGCCCTCTGCGGCGAGCTGATGCCAGAACCTCTCCAGCGCGCCCGGGCCGCCGGTCTCCGCCTCCTTGCGCAAGGCGCTGAGGCGGGGGCTCGCGAGGTCTTCCGCGCGCGCTTGGCCCTGCCCCGCGAGGAGCAGGAGGAGGCCGGCAAGGAGCGCGATTCGGGGGAGGCTCATGCCCCCTATTCTGCACCAGAAGGCTTCTTGACCTCCGCGAGGGCCACTTCGAGGGCGGCGTCGAAACGCACTCCGAGCCGCGATCCGGATTCGAACTTCTGCCTCACCGTTGGATTGTTGAGAGGACTTTTGCATGGCTGGGCCGGATGCTGGATGCGCCGATCTGGTCCGTTGCCGCAACGCCGGACGGAAAAATTATCGTGGCTGGCGACCAGTCGGGGAGGGTCCATTTCTTCGATCTGGTGGAGCCGGAGTAACTGCGCCGAGTTACCCGCGCCCTTACCTTCGGGGCTCAGACCGAGCGGCCGCGACGGGCTCCTTGACTGGATCGGCTCATGGCAGACCGCGTGCTCGTAAACCCTGCTCCGCAATCGCGATTTCGTGCCAACGATTGTATAGCAAGGAGAAGAGCTTCCGGCGTCAGACCTACCCTTTCCATCCGGCCCACGGGCACGAAAGGCGTCGCGAATCGCCGCCGCCGCGCGTCAGCTCCAGCGCCGATCGCGCAGCAAGCGGGCCTGCAGCTCCTTCAGCTCCCCGGCCCCCATGCCGGCCAGAATCGCATTTCGCTCCGCATCGATTTCGATCTCGAACGCCTGGCAAAAAGCACGGATCGCTTCGCGCAGCCCCTCGGCACGCCCCTCTTCGCGACCCTGCCGTTCGGCTAGGCTGAGGGCCCCGCGGGCGTCCTGCTCGGCGATCTTCGCGCGGTCGTAGGTGTCGAGCTCGCCGGCGCTGAAACCCGCCAGCCGGGCGACCTCCAACGCCTCACGGTACGGCGTCTCTGACAAGGCCGGCGGCACCACTTCGAGGTTCTTCGCCTCGCGGAAGAAGTAGGCCCAGCGGTCGATCGTTCCCTGCGGATCGTCGCCGGAGCGGTATTTGGGCAGCTCCAGGAAAACGTACTGCACCTGGGAAAGGGCGAGGGCGCCGCCATGCTGCTCCTGCATCCGCCAGCGGCTGAGCATCGGCACCGGCGCGCCACCCGGCACCGGTGGCCCTGGCCAGAGCAGGAAATCGCAGATCGTCACCCCCACCACGTCGTCGAGACCGGGGTAGTCCTCGCCGGCGCGCAGTTGGGTGACGTAGGCCTTGGAGGTGTTGTAGACCACCCGCTTCTCGAAGCCCTCGACCTTGAGCACCTGCATCTCCACCACGTAGTGCCGCCCGCGCTGGTCGAGGCACTTGACGTCGACCAACGACAGCTTCAACTCCTCCACCGGCACGTGCTGCTCGGAGGAGAGGTATTTGAGGTCGACGATCCGGTGGTCTCCTTCGAGCTCCAGGAGGGCGTTGAGCAACTCGATGAGGAGCGGCTTGTGGACCTCGCTGCCGAAGATGCGCTTGAAGACGAAGTCGGTCTTGGGATCCGCGAATATGGGCCGCATGGAGAGATCCTACCGCAGACGGACCTGTGGCACCCCTTTCGCAAACTTCGGCCGGGAGGCGACCGGCATGAAGCGGCTTGGCGGGAGGAGGGTTTCCTTCCCTAATTTCCAAACAGCGCCAGCACGCCGTCCGCGAAGGAGCCCCGCCAGCTCAGGATCGAATGTCCGCCGTCCGATAGCCCCGCCGAACCCAGGGGACCAGCTCGAGCGCCAGAAACTCGGCGAACGGCGGATGGCAGGAGAGCTCCCGCATGCGCGCCTCCGCGCCTGGGCGGCTCCGGCAGTGAGGAGCAACACGAGCCCAGCGACGGCGAGGAGGCGGCTTCGACTCAAGGTTTTCCCTTCTCCATCATCTTCTTGAGGTCCTGCCGGATCTGGCGCTGATCCGCGGAGAGCTTGGATTCGTCCTCGTCCAGCAGCCAGCCGAGGCGGGTCTCGAGCTCGCGCGCGCCGAGCTCGTCGCCCAGGTCCTTCCTCGTGTTGAGGAGGTTCCACTCGGCCAAGCTGGTCTCCGGATGCTTCGGCCCGAGGAGGCGCCGGCGCGCTTCCAGGACCTGCTCTTCGAGGAGGCGCGTCTTCGCGAGCTCACCCTGAGTGTGGAGGACCAGGGCCAGGTTGGCCATGGCCGTCAGCGTGCTCGGGTGGTCCGCCCCCAGTTGCCGGCGCAGCGCTTCGAGCACCTGCTCGTCGAGCTCGCGCGCTTTGACCAGGTCCCCCAGGTCGGAGAGGGTCATGGCGAGGTTGTTCATCGCCCCCAAAGTGTCTGGATGGTCCGCTCCCAGTTGCCGGCGGCGGGAGGCCAGCACCTGCTCCTGGAGCGGGCGCGCCCGGGCCAGGTCGCCCTGGGCGCGGAGGGTCTCGGCCAGGTTGCTCATCGCCGTCAGGGTGGACGGATGATCCGCCGCAGCGCCGCGAGCACCTGCTCCTCCAGATCGCGGGCCCGCGCCCACGTTCATCGCCGTCCAGGTCTCCGGGTGGTCCGCGCCGAACCGGCGGCGCAGCCCCTCGAGCACCTGCTCCTTCAGCGCTCGCGCCCCCGCGAGGTCTCCCTGATCTTCCCGGACGATCGCTAGGTTTCCCTGAATGGGCAATTCGAGATCCGAGCGCGTGCTCCGGGCGGCGGCGAGCGCACGCTTGAGGACCGCTTCGGCTCCGGCGTAGTCGCCGTCCGCGGTGAGGGCGATGCCCAGTTGATTCAGGGTGGCCGCATGCTCGCCGAGCAGCTCGGCGGCCCGTTGATAGGAGGGCACGGCCTCGTGGTAGCGCCCCTGCTCGGAGAGCGCTCCCCCCAGGAAGGCGGCGCGGTCCGCCACCCTTTCCCGCGCGGTTTCCCGCTCGCTCTCCGGCGCTTCGGCCAGTTCCTTCTCGCTCGCCGCGAGCGCCTTCCCCAGCCGCTCCGCGGCCAGCGGGTAGTTCTTCTCATAGAGAGCCGCAAGGCCCTGCTCGTAGAGGTCCGGCGCCTTCTGCCCCGCCGCCCGGATCGCCGCGTCGACCTCCTCCGGCTTCAACCCGTAGGCCGCCGCCTGGGCCTGGAGCACGGCGCGGCGCTGCTCTTCCGTGACCTCGGACCTCGCCTGCCGGAGCTTGGCGAGCTCGGAGAGGATCGACTGCTCGATCGCCTGGCGCCCCTCGCGGCTCCCCAGGAGGGCGTCTCTGTCCGCCTTTTTCGCCAGGATGACCGGAACGCTTCCACCCCCCTCGAACGGCGGCACGAGCGCCCGCTGGTCCCAGGGGCTGATGAAGACCCAGGAGTCCTTGTCGTTCTCGCCGGGCACGACCTGGAGCGCCACCTCCTGCCCCGCCTTCACTCCCGGCGCCAGCCGGATCCGCGCCCGGCCCGCCACGTCGGTCACTTCGATCGAGCCGTCTCCGGTCGTGCCGATCCGGACTCGCGGCAGCGGTTTCTTGTCGAGGTAGTTGACGTGGACGACCAGGATCCCGTCCTCCGCCCATGCGGCTCCGGTGGCGAGAAGGGCGGCCAGACCGAGGGGGAGGAGGAGCCGGCGCACGGCTGGTCAGTTCCGTTCGAGCCGCAGGGTCACCGGCCCCCCCGCCGGATGATCTTGAGGGGGAGGCTCCAGCTCATCTTTCTTGACGTGGAGGCGGACCGTCTGGCTCGGAGCCGCATGGGCGGCGAGGGTGAACTCGCCTCCCGCACTGGTGGTGACGGCTTCCGCGTCATGGCCCTCGACCCAGACGCGAGCTCCCGCGACCGAGCGGCCCGCTCCATCCTCGACTCTCCCGAAGACCTGGGCCGAGCGGTCCGCTTTGAGCTCGACCGTGACCACCGGCTGGAAATCCTTGTCGAGGACCACCTCCCGGCTGCCGTGCGAGAAGTCCTTGTCCGCGTAGACGGTGACCTTCCGGTCCGCCGGCAAGATTCCGCCCGGAACGTCGAGCTCCCATCCTCCCTCGACCTTCTTTTTCTCCCCACCCACCGACGAGCGCACCTCCGCGCCGTCGACCGGCTGTCCCGGGGGCCCCAGCACCGTCACCCGCAACCGGTAAAGCTCAGGGCCGGCCGAGGGCACGATCTTGGGCCAGAGGAAGAGCAGGAGGGCGAAGGCTCCCATCCCCCCGGAAGCCTTGAGCCAGGAGCGCTGGATTCCCAGATCGCCGGTCAGGAAGAAGGCCATCAGGCCCGCGAGGAGAGCCGCGAGCACCGCCAGGAGCTGTTGCTTGAATCCCGCCAGGCGCTCAGGAGCAAACCAGACCACGGCCATCAGGAAGGCGAGGAGGACCGCGCTGAAGATCCAACTCGCTCGTGCCCGCTGGCGGGAGCGGGAGAGCGGCCGGGACGGGGCTCCTTTTGTGGATCGGCTCATGGCAGACCGCGTGCTCGTAACCCTGCTCCGCAATCGCGACTTTGTGCCAATGATTATATAGCAGGAAGAAGGGTTTTCAGAGTCAGACCTGCCCTTCCCAGCCGGCGCCCTGGGCGCGAAAGGCGGCGCGGATGGCCGCCACGGTCTCGGCCGGCAGCGGCCCCTTCTCCACCTGCTCGACGTTCTGCCGCAGGTGCTCGAGACGGCTCGTCCCCACGATCGCGCAGTGGACTCCGTCCTGGTAAGCGGCGAAGCGCAGCGCAAGCTCAGTCCAGCCGTACGGTCCGGGATCGAGGCCGAGGGCACGCCAGCGCTCCCAGTAGAGCGCGACGTCCTCGGCGGCCGGCCGTTCGGGATATCGCCAGGGGGCATTGGCGGCGGGGCGCTTGGCGATCACTCCCAGGCCCCGCTCCTCCGCTGCCTGCAGCGACCGTTCGATTGCCCGCTGGTCGACCAGGTTGACCGACGCCTCGACGCTGCCGAAGGCTCCGGACGCGATCGCCCATTCGAGAGGCGCGTTGTCCCCGGAATAGGCGGCGACCTGCACCTTCCCCGCCGCCACCGTCGCCTGCAACGCGGCGACGACCTCGCCGCGTTCCAAAATCGCGAGCGGGCAGGAGTGGAGGTGGACGACGTCGATGCGGTCGGTGCGCAGCCGGCCGAGAGCGGCCTCCACACCCGCCACGATCATCGGCCCCGTCCAATCCTCATAGCCCGGGATGCCGTAGCCGATCTTGGTCGACAGGATGACCTCGTTGCGACGGCCGGCGAGATGGCGGCCGATCCGCTCCTCGGAAAGGCCGTAGGAGCGCGCGGTGTCGATCAGGGTGACGCCGAGGTCGAGAGCGCCGTGAAGGAGACGGCCGACCTCCGTCTCGTCCAGCGCCGGATCGCCCACGTGTCCGGCACCGAAGCCGAGACAAGGGACGGTGAGACCGGTCCTACCGAAGGGACGGCTTACCATGGCAGGCGTGAGCTTAGCGTGAGTTGAAGGTGCGCGCCATCTCGCGTCAAACGTCCTTCTTGCCGCCCCGCTTTTTCCCCTTGGGGTGATTGCCGTCCGGGTCGTGGATCACTCCGTCGTTGTAGATTTGTGGATCGAACTTGAAGGAGATCTTGCGGCTGCCGAGCCACAGCGCAAAATGATAGCGCTTATTCTTTCTCCGCTGATGCCCCCAGTTTTCGACGATCACCGAGATCGCTTCGGCGGGGATATCGGAGGAGAGGAAAAAGCACCCGCCGCAGGGCCCTTTCAAGGTGTATCGCTCGATGCTCTTCTTGCACTCGGAAAAGCCCACCCCCGTGATGGAATCAAACGAGCAATAGAATTCAATGTAGGACGGACGGGGAGGTCCGTCCATATTCCACGTCACCTGGACGACGCCGTCTGGTGCGACGTCGTAATGGTTCATCCATCTCCCCTCGTCCTCGGGTTTGTGAAGGACGTAGGCGCTTCCTGGCCCTAAATTAAGTTTTACGACTTCGATGACCATCGTTGGGTTGACGAGGTTCGCCTCTTCCAGTTTGCTCATGTCTCCCTCCTGATTGGAATCTCCACGCCCTCTTCCCGGCACACATTCACCAGATCACTGGGCAGATAGCCGCAATCCTGGAGCCTCGCGAGGATTGGCAGAGCCTCGGCTTTGCGCTGCAGCAGAAGGAGCACCGAGGCCCAGGGCTCCAGCAGCTTCACCGAGCCGGACTTTCGCGCCGCCGGTTCCAGAAAGCTCCGCGCCCGTTCCCAGGCGGCGAAGGCCGCTCTCGCGTCGCCACGGCGGTGCTCAACCTGGCCCAGGAGGATGAGAGCCTTGGCGAGCCCGCTGGCCGTATCGCGGTCGTCCGGTTCCCGCTCGTGGAGCGCCGAGAGCCACTCCACGGCGCGCACGGCGCTCTGCCTCGCCTCGGCGCTCCGGCCCTGCGCAGCCAGCGCGGTCCCCAGGTCGACGTGGACCCAGGCCGCCAGCACCCGCCAGCGCCGGTCGGCCGGCTCCTCCTCCACCCGCCGCGCGGCGCGGCCGGCCAGGGGCTCGAGGATCGAGAAGCCTTGCCGGGTCTCGCCTTGCAGCAGCCGGAGGTAACCCTCTTTCATCCGGCTCAGCTCGAGCTTCCAGCGCCAGAGCTGATTGGCCGGGTCGCGGGCCGCCAGCCGCGCGAAGATCTCCTGCGCCTGCAAGGCTTGCTGAAGGGCCTCCGCGAGCTGGTTCCGTGCCTCGTGCCAGGTGACCAGGGAATCGTGGGCCGTGCCGAGGAACTCGCGGAATCTGAAGCTTCCTGGGTCGGCCTGCACGAGGGCCTGCTGCAACCCGAGCTGGGCCTCGAAATGAGGGAAGGCCGGGGCGAGCCGCCCCAGCTCGATCAGCGTGTGGCCGATCAGGTCGTGGGTCGCCGCCAGCTCGAAGCGCGCGTCGAGATTCGCCGGGCTCTGTGCGGCGAGCTGCTGCTTGAGGGCCAGCGTTTTCTCGAAGCTCGCCAGCGCCGCCTCCAGCTCCCCCGCCTTCCTTTGCAATGAGCCCAGGTTGCTGAAGGCATAGGCGAGCTCCATCTTGTACTTCAGGCTTTGCGGGTCGATCCGGACCAGCCGTTCGGAGAGATCCCGGTAGGCTTCGAAGTGCGGCCGGGCGGCAGCCAGGTTGCCCTGCTCCCAGTGGACGTATCCCACCCAGAACTCGCTCTGTCCGAGCCCGAAGAGACGCTCGGCGGCCGGCTCCCGCTGCGCCAGGGCTTGGGCGAGAGACAGCGACTCCTGGAGAGGGGCCAAGGCCTGGGATAGTCTTCCCTGGCGGATGCGAACGTCGCCGATCTGGTAGAGGGCTTGGGAGCGGCGCGCCAGCTCGTCGCCGGTCAGCTCCTTCTGCGGCACGGCGGCGAAGTACCCCATCGCCCGCTTTCCTACGTCGTCCAGGATCTCCAGCTTGCCGAGCCGATCGAGCTTGCCGCGCAGGTCGGTGAGCATGAAACCGATCAGATCCTCCGCCTGGCCGCGCCGCAGCTCGGCCCGGCGGTTGGCCACCCGCGCCTCGACGCCCAGGACCGCCGCCACGCTCAGGGCGATCACCAGCAGCACCGCCGCGACGCCCACGACTGCCAGCAGCCGCCGGTGGCGCAGGGCGAAGCGGGTCCAACGGTACGAGAGGCTCGCCGCATGGGCCTCCACGACCTCGCCGTCGAGGAACCGCCAGAGGTCCTCGGCCAGGGCGCGCGCCGAAGGATACCGTGCCTCGGGGTCTTTCTCCAGGCACTTGAGGACGACGGCTTCGAGGTCCGCCGGCAGCGATGGCAGGAGCCGGCGCGGCGGCGTGGGAGTGTCATCGCGGACCTGCCGCAGCAGCTCCGTCAGCTCCGGAGCGCGGAACGGCGTTTCGCCGGTCAACAGCTCGTAGAGGGTCACGCCCAGGCCATAGACGTCGGCCCGGCGGTCAGCCTGCACCGTGGCTCCACTTTTCAGCAGCTCCGGAGCCAGGTAGGCGGGGGTGCCTGCCAGCTCGTCGGAAGTGCCGGCTTCGCTCCACAGGGCGATGCCGAAGTCGGCGATCCAGGGTTTCCAATCGCCGTCGGGCGTCCTCTCCACCAGGATGTTCGAGGGCTTGACGTCGCGGTGGATCAGGCCTTCGCGGTGGGCGGCGTGGAGGCCCTCGGCCACCTGGGCGATGAGGCGGACTTTCTGCTCCAGGGAGGTCTCCTCGCGGATGGCGAGGAGAGTGGGGCCATCGACCCAGCGCATGGCGATGAACGGCGTCTCTTCGAGCTCGCCTGTCTCGTAGACCTCCAGCACGTTGTCGTGGCGAACGCGGGCTTGCGCCTGGGCCTCGCGCAGAAAACGCCTCCGCGCCTCGGGCTCGACGCGATCGAGGAGCTTGAGCGCCACCGGCCGGCGGAGCTGGCGGTCGAACGCCTTGTAGACCCGCGCCATGCCGCCTTGGCCCAGGCAGTCCCCCAGCTCGTAGCGCTCGGCGCCCGCTTCCAGATCGACCTCTCCCGTGGCGTCCCGAGCCTGCTCCGCGGCTTCCAGCAGCTCGGCGGCGGGCACAGCGAGGAAGCTCTCCGGCAGCTCGGCGGCCAGCTCCAGGCGGCGGCGCACCTCGGCGAGCAGCCCCGGCTCGGAGAGCGTCACCCGGCGCAGGAAGGATCTCCGCTCCGCCGTTTCGAGCGCCGCCGCGGCGAGGACGACCTCGGCCACGCGCCGATGGCCCTGTGCAGGCACGGGCATCGCGACGGTTTCAGGAATTGAGCTCGCCATAGAGCCACGTCCTCGCCGCCTGCCAGTCGCGCACCACCGTGGGACGCGAAACGCCGAGCGCCTCGGCGGTTTCGTCGACGGAAAGGCCGGCGAAATAGCGCATCTCGACCAGCTTCTCGTAGCGCGGGTGGACCTTCTCCAGCCGTTCCAGGGCTTGGTGGACGGCCAGCAGCTCATCGGGAGCGCGGTCCTTGGGATCGCGGCAATCCTCCGGAATCTCCGCCCGCGTATCCACGCCGTCCCGCTTGCCGGCGAGCCGCCGCCGCGCTTCGTCGACCAGGACGAAGCGCATGGCGCGGGCGGCGACGGCAAAGAAGTGGCTGCGGTCGTTCCACTCCAGGCTGGACGCCGCCGGGCCGAGCAGCCGCAGGTAGGCTTCGTGAACCAGCGTCGTCGCGCCGAGCCGGGGGCGTCCTCCCCGGCCGCGGAGCACACTGCGGGCCAGGATCTTGAGCTCGCGGTAGAGGACCGGCCACAGCTCCTGCTCCGCCTCGTGACTGCCCGCACGGCACCGGCGCAGCAGCAGGGTGATCCCCTCGGGGGAGGATTTGCTCATCGGGGTTGCGCGAGCTTAGCACGCTTGAGATTCCCCGGATACGCCCTAGAATGGCGCCATGCAGCCCGACCCGAGCTCGGAGGTCACCCAGCTTCTCGATGCCTGGAGCGGCGGTGACCGGCAGGCCCTCGACCGGCTGGTACCGCTGGTGATCGAGGACCTGCGAGCCTTGGCCCGTGCCTACCTGGCGCGGGAGAACGCGGGCCACACCCTGCAGCCCACCGCTCTGGTCAACGAAGCGTTCCTGCGCCTCCTGGGCCGCCGCCAGGTGCAGCTCGAAAGCCGGGTGCAGTTCTTCGCCGTCCTCGCCCAGGCCATGCGCCGCATCCTGGTCGACCACGCGCGGCGCAAAAAGGCGGCGCGCCACGGGGGTGGCACACCGCCGTTGCCCATCGAGGAGGCCCTGGGCCTGCCGGTCCGGTACGACGTGGACCTGGTGGCCCTCGACGAGGCGCTGACCGAGCTGGCGAGCTTCGCGCCGCGGCAGGCCGAAGCCGTCCAACTCTCCTACTTCGGCGGCCTCACCTTCGACGAGGTCGCCCTGGCCCTCGAGGTCTCGCCGGCCACCGTCCAGCGCGACCTCAAGGCGGCGAAGATCTGGTTGCTCAAAGAGCTGCAAGGCAAGGGGGAGGAAGCGTAGGACTTCCCACCAAGGCATCCTAGCGGCACGTCAATCCCGTGGGAACCCTTCCCGGATAGTTCTGGTTCGCGATGTACTCGTTGAGCGCTTCCAGAAGGCCAGTACTGGCGTGGCGCACGACGAAGGAGAAGGGCTCGTCCACCTTCGACGAAATCGCCTTGGCCCCCCACCTTCCCACGTTCATTGGAGGGTGTAGCCCAGGTCCTTCAGGATGGCGAAATCGAGTAAGGAAGGCTTGCCGCCGAGACTGGGTTGCACCGCCGAGGCCTGGCCGTTGCTGTCCTTTACGGACGAGTCAACATGGCCCCATCCGGATTCAAAGTCGACGGCGTTGCCGTTGCTTTTCACCAGCTTGATTCCCTTGCCGACGGTCAGGCGGTCTGTCTCAGGGCCGTGAAATACGCCGTCCGTCCCAATGCGGGCGGCGCTGGGCTGCGGGAAACCCGGTATCGCTCCTGCCGCTTGCGCCAGCTTTCCACAGGGTGAGTCGGGCTTGAAAATCGAGGCATCGCCGATGCCCAGGAAGTGGCCGATTTTATGGCTGATGAGGGAGTCGTTGACTTGATCCTTCACGGTGATGCGTCCCCACAAGGGCTGGTGGTTGTAACAAGAGCCGGGCACGTCTCCGACCAGAGTCTGAGCGTGGGCCGAAATGGCCGGGTCGCGGTTGACCTCAAGGGTCAGCTTGCGCTTGTCTGCGATCCTGGCCTGCCAGTAATTCGCCGCCTTCTCGAAGATCTTCTTTTCAGCATCTGACCAGGAACCTTGGTAGTTGATCTCGATGGTGAATGCGGACACCACCTGGGCCGGCGGCTTCAGTGGCCATCGGTATTGGAAGAGTACGTACTCACTGGTCTGAGGAAGGTAGATGATCGAGGCCTGGGTCCCCTTCCATGCAGCGAACGCTGTGGCGATTCCAGAGGTATTGCGCCAAGCGTCTATAGTGGCCTGGGAGTAAAGACTCGGACCGGTGTGTTCGTAGCCCATTGCGCGGAGGTATCCGAGAGCTTCGTTTAGGATTTTTACAGTATCTCCGGGAGCTGATGCGTTGTTGACCGTCCAGGCCATCAGCCGGTCGACGACGCAGTCGGTCTTGATGCCGGCACCCTCCCACTCTCCCCGCAACAGGGCTACCTGCGCAGGTAAGCCAGAGCAGGTCTCCGGTTGCAAGGGCAGAAGACTCGAGAGAGGTTTGTTCGCGTTGTAGATTTTGTTGACCTGCTCCGCGCTCAGGGCGAAGGAGAAAAAGGCAAAGTCGTCGAGCACGCTGAAGGTCGGCTGAAAAACGCCGTAAAACATGGAATCCATGGTCGCGGTGGAGCTCATGGGAGGGGAGAGCGGCTGAACGCTATCCAGGCTGCCGTTCAGGTAGATCGAGAACTGACTGCTCTGGCGATCGAACGTCACCGCGAGGTGGTTCCAGGTCTGGCTCTGGCAGGCATTCCCCATCGCTGAAGCCTTCAACTGGCCTTTGGCAGAAATATTACCGGGCATTTGGCTGGCATCTGCCATATCCGACGTATGGTACCAAAAGAAGGGAGTTCCCCCAGGGAGACTGAAACCTAAGGTCAAGCTGTCGCCCGTTATCTGGCCAAAGCTCTTTCCCGTTTTGTTAACGTAGTCGGAGTCGTCGAGGTCGTAAACACAGATCCAGGTCACGATCGTGAAAGACGATTTCAAGTTGAGCGGGAATTGGACAGTGGGCTTGGGCTGCAGGCCCACGCCCTGGTAGTCCTTCTGTGGGATGCCCAGAGCCTGACCGAACTTTCCAGTGCTGTACTTGTTCGGATACGTTGGAAAATCCTTGTTGCCCTCTAAATCTCGGTGGTTGCCGCTGGCGTCGTCGCCGTTGCCGTCGAAAGGATAGTAGGCGATGAGCGTGGGATCGGGTTGGGGAGCCATCGGCGGCTCCGCGCCTACAAGGGAGTGGCTAGCCAAGCTCAGACATCCAGCGAGGAGGGCCAGGAGCACACTCTTCCTAAAGCCATTCTCTCTCTTCTCGATCGTTCTCATTTCTCGTCCCTCCTTTGGGATCTGTCGGTTCTGGAGAGAACGCGCAATCCGCCCGCGGATCTGGTCATTCCTTCGCTGTGATCCGCGTGGTGGATCCGTAGGACGAGTTGATGTAGCCTGCCGGCCCGGTACGACGTGGACCTGGTGGCCCTCGACGAAGCGCTGACCGAGCTTCGCGCCGCGGCAGGCCGAAGCGGTGCAGCTCTCCTACTTCGGCGGCCTCACCTTCGACGAGGTCGCCCTAGCCCTCGAGGTCTCGCCGGCCACCGTCCAGCGCGAGCTCAAAGCGGCGAAGATCTGGTTGCTCAAAGAGCTGCAGGACCGGGGCGCGGGGACGTAGCCCAAGAGAGCCCCTGTTTGGCGGTGAGGCGAATCCGGGCCATAATCGCCTCATTTCGTGAGGCGATCAGTGACGTCGATGCCTGCCTGGATTTGGGAACAAACCGACTGGCCTGCTTTTCGTTGGCGCGAGGCGGAGGTCTCGCCGGTGCTCGCCCGCGCCCGCCTGGCCCAGGGCCGCATCCTGGGGGCGGCCGGTATGCTCGATCCGGCTCTGACCCTGGACGCGGACGTGAGCATCCTCATCGAGGACGGCGTGCAGACCAGTGCCATCGAGGGAGAACGGCTGGACCTGGGCGCTGTACGTTCCTCGGTGGCCCGGCATCTCGGGCTGCCCACCGCCGGCTTGCCGGCTCCCTCTCGCGCCATCGACGGGCTCATCGACGTTCTGCTCGATGCCACCCGTCGGTTCGATACTCCTCTTACCCTGGAGCGTCTGCTGGGTTGGCAGGCGGCGCTGTTCCCCACCGGCTACTCGGGGCTCAGGGCCATCCGTAGCGGGCAGTTGCGTGGTACCGAACCGATGGAGGTGGTGTCCGGCGGCGTGGGCAGGGAGCACGTCCACTTTCTGGCCCCGCCACGCGAGCGTCTACAGGCCGAGCTCGCCCGCTTTCTCGGTTGGTTCGAGGAGCCCTCGAAGAACTTGGACGGGCTGGTGCTCGCCGGGATCGCTCATCTCTGGTTCATCACCTTGCACCCATTCGAGGACGGCAACGGCCGGCTGGCCCGCGCGGTGACCGACATGGCCATCGCCCGGGACGAGCGCAGGCCCATGCGGCTCTTCAGTCTTTCGGCGCAGATCCAGCGCCGGCGCAACGCCTACTACAAGATCCTGGAACGCACCCAGCGCGGGGACCTGGACATCACGCCCTGGCTGGTCTGGTTCCTGGAGCAGGTCGAGGATGCCGCCACGCAGGCCCATTCGATCATCGCCCGCACGCTCGGCAAGGCGCGCTTCTGGCTGCGCTTTCAGGCCGTAGAGATGAACGAGCGACAGCGCAAGGTCTTGAACCGGTTGCTCGACGCCGGCCTACAGGGCTTTGCCGGCGGCATCAACAACCGCAAATACATGGGCCTGACCCGCACCAGCCGCGCCACGGCTTGGCGCGAGCTGTCCGATCTGGTCGCCAAAGGCTGTCTCGTGCCGACCGGCAAGGGAGGCCGCAGCAGCGCCTACGAAATTCCATGGGCGGAGCTGGCGTAGCCCTCCGCTCTTGAGACTCTGTCTTTGTTCATCTCGTTTCTCCTCGGTCTCCTTGGTTGGAGTCTGAAGAGGACGCGCAGCCCCGAGGCGAATCCAGTCATCCTCTCATTCAGGTCCTTCCCGCAAATCACGAGCTGGCGAGCTTCGCGCTCGCCGCTCCACGGATGACGAGATTTGCTTCCGGATTGCGCGTCCTCGGTAGAGGGGCTTCTCCCTACCAAACCAAGAAGGAGATCAAAATGACGCCAGAGACAAATCAGGCCAACCCTGAAAGCTCGGCCATGGCGGCCGAGATCACCTTGCATGCCAGCTTCGAGGAGGTCATCTGTACGATCAACGGACAGTCTGTGGACACTTCCAAGTATACGCCCATTGCATGGTGGGTTAATCCCGATCACATGTACTCCTATCTCGCTTTCATGGTCGACCGGAGGACGGCCAGAGTCGTTTCCTCGGCTGCCCATGCCGGCCTCAGCGGAAGCGAATTCTATGCGAGGGGCCACCACGATCCGGGTGCGAGCACCCTTCCCGGCGAGCTCAGCAAACACAACGACCCTGACCACATCCTGATCTTCGTCTGGGCTTCCGTGGTCGACGTGTACGACGAAACCTATCAATATGACGGCACCTGCCTCCTGTCTCCTCAGGGCGATTTGATGAAATTCCTTCTATCATCCGGGACCACGGCAGGCTGGTGGAATAGCTTCATTGACAAGAATTTCCTCTTTGTCCAGGGGCCCGGCATCTATGCGCTCATTGGGGTCTGCGGCTCGGGACCTGGCAATGGGGTTGAGGGTAGGGCCGAAGTCTCCATTGCTACGCCGGCGGGACCGGAGATGCCTCCGAACCCCTCGGTGCAGTTGACCGCACAGCTCAGTCTGCAATCCGTGGCCGGGGAGCCTCTTTTGACTCCTGCGCAATGACAAAAATAGGCAGCGCCTCCGCCCGGCGCTGCCCTTTCCCATAACAGCAATACGAGGTCATAAAATGAGCAGAGAGAGCCAGAACCCGCCATCCCCCATCCTGGTCGTGGGCTCGTATGTCCCCGGCAGCGGTTTCTCACGGGTCATGAGCCACGTCATCGCGGGGATCCAATCTGTTTATACCGTCCACTATTTCGGCATCGATCATGACGGGCCGCCGCACCTCGACTGCGGAGTACAGGTCCATCCGGGCGGCGGCACGCCGGCCGACCCACACGGCCTCCAGAAACTGCACGACCTCGTCACTGCTGTCCGGCCATGCCTTGTCTTCATCCTGCACGACCTGCGATTCCAGGCGCGCTATCTCTCCGCCTTGGAGCCCTTCCTCGGCGAGCTCAAGGTTATGACGTATATACCTCTCGACGGCGAAATCTTGAGCTGGAGGGAGCTCCACCCCTTGCGCCTTGTCGATCACTGCGTTTTCTACACTAGGCAGGGCCGGCAGGGTGTCGGGCGTTTTCTCGCCGAATGGCAGGAGAACGAAGGACCGGCCCGGGCTCCTGCATTCACCATCATCCCCCATGGCGTGGATACTTCGACGTTTCACCCCTGGCCCGGATCGGTCGAAGACCACTTCATCGGGGATGGCCGTCTGCGCGCGAAGCAGGCGGTCTTTCCAGAGGAGAGGGATCTGGCCGACTCGTTCATCGTGCTCAACGCCAACCGTCCGACGCTACGCAAGCGGATCGATCTCACCCTGGCCGGTTTTGCCCGCTTCGCCCATGGCAAGCCGGCCAATGTGAAGCTCTACCTGCACCACACCAAAATGAAGCCGTGGCTGCAGGCCCAGGTTCTGGAAGCCGCTGCGCAGCTCGGCATCCACGACCGGTTGCTGGTCAACCCGATTGTCGACGGCAAGTCCGAAGTCGATGACGGACGGCTGAACCTCATCTACAACGCCTGCGATGTGGGCGTCAACACATCCATGGGCGAAGGCTGGGGACTGGTGAGCTTCGAGCATGCGGCGACCGGGGCTCCGCAGATCGTGCCACGCCACACCGCGTGCGCGGAGCTGTGGGAGGGGGCTGCCGCTTTCCTCGAGCCCGTGGCGACGGTAAAGCCCTGGTTCTCCCCATACGGGATGTACGCGGTGTCCCCGGACGAGCTGGCCGAGAAGCTCGAGGAGCTGTACCAGGACCGGGCACGGCGGCGCGAGCTGGCGCTCGCCGGGTATCGCCGTGCCACGGAGCCGCAATATCAGTGGCCACGGATCTCCCAACAGTGGACCGATCTCTTTTGCGACGAGCTGGCCGCGTAGGAGGATGATATGCACCCACTGCATGTACGGCCCGGCACGGGAGACCGCGGCATCTGCCACCTCGTCGTCCACCGCAACGAGTACAGACTGCCCGCACGCCTGGGCGAGAGCGACCTGGTCGTGGATATCGGCGCCCATGTCGGCTCGTTCGCATACGCCGCCCTCCTGCGCGGCAGCCGGCGGGTGTGGGCCGTGGAGGCGGATGCAGAGAACGTTCGCATGGCGCACCAGAACCTCGCCCCATTTCTTACGCGAGGCGAGGCCACGCTCCTTCACGGTGCTGTCTGGCGCTCCGATGCCAACGACGACGTGCTCCGCTTCAGCGGCTATCCTGGTTACGAAGGCCTTCCCCGGCTCCAGGGAATCGTCAACACGGGGGGAGGCAGCGTGATCTGGGCCGGCGAGGGAACGGTGGTTCCCAAGCTTGCTTTCGACGACCTGATGGCACGGGTCACCGGAGAAGGCAAGGAACGGGTGCGGCTCGTCAAGCTGGACTGCGAGGGCTCCGAGTGGCCCATCCTGCTCACCTCCAGGACACTGGGCTGGATCGACGAGATCTGCGGCGAGTTTCACGAGATCGGCAGCCCGTACCCGGGGATCGATCACGACCAGACACCGCAGGAGTCGCTCTTCTCCTTGCCGGAGGCTCCCCCATTGACCGCTGAAACCCTGGTGCGGTGCCTCGGCGCAGCCGGCTTCGAGGTGACATACGAGCGCCATCGGCGCCCCAATGGTGAGGTCGAAGGGCAGGGCTTGTTCTTTGCCCGGCGGGTCAGAAGCTAGCCGGCGAAGAAACTCACCGCAAATGGCAGAGCCAGGGCCGCCTCTGAGAAGCACGGCCCCGGCAACTTCATGTGGACCAGGCTTTACTTCTTCTGCACGAAGGAGAAGGTAGACACCGCCGTCTGCCCCCGGTACACATCGAGAGTGACGTCGACGCCGCCGCCCTCCGCGGCTTGCGTTGAAATCTTGACGGTGTCGCCCTCCCGGGCGGGCTTGTCGCCGGTCCCGATGCCCTGGACAACGGCGTTGATGCGGTCGAGGGTCCTCTCGAGATAGGGATGCTCGTGACCGGTTCCGGAAAAGACGATGAAGAGTTGGGCGTGGCTCTTCGGTTGGGTCACCATGATCAGGTTGTACTTCTCCCCGGCTTTCACCCACTTCGTGGCTTGCTTGGGCGTGTACGCCTCGTGCCCGCCGCTCACCGTATCGCCGTTGGCGACCGCGAAATCCTTGACGTTTCCCTGGCCGGGCCAGTTGACGCCTACCACGGTGCCGTTGCCCACGACTTCGGCGAGCGCCAGGGCCGGCGACAGCAACAGTGCCAACAACAGAAAGACTGAAAATTTCGAGACTTTGTTCTTGTTCATCTTGTTTCTCCTTGGTTGGGTTCTGGGAGAGGCACGTAAGGGCGGCCGCAATGTGGCGGCCGCCCCGCAACAACTTACTGGATGACCTTGATTCCGGGGCAGCTCTGCCAGGCGCTCGGATCCGTTGCTTCGTTCGTCTGCCAGGTGCAGCGGAGGGTGAATTCGCCGTTGTAGAACTTCTCTGGGAACCAGATCGTCGCCCGCCCTTGATATCCCTGATAGTTGTCATTGCGAATGCCGACACCCTTGCCGCCATAGTTGCTCACCCCAGAGGTGTCGCCTTTGGTCGCGCTCTGCTGGACCGAGCAGGTGTACGCCAGAGGATCGGTGCTGACCGGCAGGAATCCGGGGGGCACGCCATGCCGGACGTAGCCGTAGGTCGGACTGTTGATGGAGAGCTTGCCCTCCAAGGTCACATCGTAACTGTTGCCGTTTGGCGTCTTGGTGATCGTCACACTACCTCTGGCGCCTACCTGCGAGGGTGTGCAGGTGCCGTCCCAGGTGATTGCCACAGATGCAGGCTTGCTGCAGAACCGCACAATGTCTGGGGCACCGTTGCAGGTCCAGCCCGCGCTCTTCATGTTGCCGAGCCACCATTCGTGATCCGGGACCAGGGTGGCGCTGTCTCCCTTGTGGCAGGTCCTCACGGTTTGTGGCTGTGCTTCGCAGGTCCAGCCGGACTTGTTCGCATTCTCGATCTGCCATGCATTGTCCGGAATGGCGATGTGGAGCTGCGAAGCCGCCGCGGCCGGGAGGGCGGCGAGCGGCAGAAAGAGCACGGCGGCAAGCAGGCACCGTAGCGACCGCGCCGAGGATTGAGAGGACAGACTTTGCTTCATGGTAGACATGGTTTCTCTCCAGATGAGTCGGGCCGTTTATTTCGTTCGTGCGGCGTCCCGGAAGGGGACGCCGCGGATTCGATTCTGGAGAGGACGCGCAGTCCGTCCGCGGATCTGGTCATCCCCTCGCCACGATCCGCCGTGGTAGAGTTCTTCCACCCATCTGACGAGGACGACGCGATGATACCCAGCCGCCGGGGCGAGGTCCTGGCACTGTTGGACGAGGCCCTCCAGACTCCACCCGACGCGCGGCCCTCGCTTCTGGACGCGGTCTGCGTCGGCGATTCCGAGCTGCGCCGCGAGGTCGAGTCGCTGTTGGATCTGGAGACCGCGGCCGATGGTTTTCTCGCCGCCCCGGAGCCGCCGGGCCTGCCGCCCGGGACCCGAATCGGCCCCTACCGCATCGTCGAGCTCCTGGGCCGCGGCGGCATGGGGGCGGTCTACGAGGCGGTGCGGGAGGACGACTTCACGCAGCGCGTGGCCCTGAAGCTCGTGCCGCGCGAGCTGGCGAGCCCGTTCGTCGTCCGGCGCTTCCACCTGGAGCGCCAGATCCTGGCCCGTCTCGATCACCCCAACATCGCCCGCCTGCTGGATGGCGGCACAACGGAAGACGGCCGGCCCTACCTGGTGATGGAGCACGTCGAGGGCGTGGCCATCGACGAATTTTGCGAGGCGCGAAACCTGGCGCCGCGGCAGCGCCTGGAGCTACTGCTGCCGGTCTGCTCGGCTCTCGCCTTCGCCCACCAGAACCTGGTGGCCCACCGCGACATCAAGCCTGGCAACATCCTGGTGACGGCGGACGGCGTGCCGAAGCTCCTCGACTTCGGCATCGCCAAGCTCCTCGATCCGGCGGAGGGTCCGGCGGACCTCACGCGCACGCTGGAGCGGCCGATGACGCCGCGCTATGCCAGCCCGGAACAGGTGCGGGGAGATCTGGTCACGCCGGCCAGCGATCTCTACTCCCTCGGCGTCCTCCTTTATCGGCTGCTGACCGGCCGGCTTCCTTCCGGGCTGGACACCTGCGGCCTCGAAGAGGTCGCGCGGCGGATCTGCGAGCAGGAGCCGGCGCGGCCGAGCACCGAGGCGGGAGCGGGAGACCCGCGGCAGCTCCGGCGGCTGGCGGGCGACGTGGATGCGATCGTGCTCAAGGCGCTGCGCAAGGAGCCGCGGCACCGCTACGGCTCCGCCGAGCAACTCGCCGAGGACGTCCGCCGGTACCTGGCGGGCCATCCGGTTCTGGCGCGCCGGGGCACGCTGCTGTACCGCGGCGGCAAATTCGCGCGCCGCCACCGCTTCGGCCTCGCCGCCGCAATGGCCGTCCTCTTGGCCACCGGAGCTTTCCTGGTCCGGGAGCAGGAGCGCCGGGCCGCGGAGCAACAGCGGACGGAGCGCACCATCGGCGTCCTGCAGGGCTTGCTCGACCTGGCCGATCCCGACCGGCGGAGCGATGCCGCGGTGATTCAGGTCCTGGAGACGACCCGGCGCCAGCTCGCGGCCCTCAAAGCCGATCCCGATCTGCGCGCCGAGCTGCTGGCCACCCTCGGCCGGGTCCACCACAAGCTCGGGCACGGCGAAGAGGCGCGCCGGGCGCTCGCCGAGTCGCTGGCGATCTGGCGGCAGCGCCATGCCGAGGATCACGCGGGACTGGCGGTCCGCCTCAACAATCTCGGAGCTCTCGATCTCGACCAGGGGGACTATGAATCCGCCGAGGCGCGGTTCAGCGAGGCTCGGACGCTTTATGAAAAGGATGCCACGGCCACGCCGGAGGAACGCGCCGTCAACCTCGACAACCTGGCGACGGTGCGACTCTACCGCGGCCGGTCCGCAGAGGCCGAGGCGCTCTACCGGGCTGGGCTCGAGCTGCGGCTCGGCGCTTTCGGCCGCGACGATCCGCGGGTCTCCTACAGCCTGCGCAGCCTGGGAGCCTTGGACTACAACCGCGGGGACTTCGCGGCGGCCGAGCCTCTCCTGCGCGAGGCGCTTCGCATCCGCCTCGCCTCCCATGGCCCCGAGAACACCGCCCTGGCGCCGATCCTCGACCTGCTGGGCAACGTGCGCCTGGCTCGCGGCGATCCGGCCGAAGCCGAGACTCTCTATCTCCGCGCCCTGGGCCTGCGGCGCCGCCGGCTGGGGACCGAGCACGCGGAGCTTGCCCGCAGCGAGCGCAACCTGGCGGTGCTGCGGCTCGGCCAGGGCCGGGTGACGGAGGCGCGGGCGCTGTTGGAGAAGGCCACGGCCCGCCTGAAGCGGGCCATGCTACCGGGCGACTGGCGCCTCGCCGACGCCGAGAGCGTCCTGGGGGCGGTGCTGGCGGCGGAGGGACGCCGCCGCGAGGCCGGGCCGCTGCTACGGGAAAGCTATCGCACGCTGGCGGCGACCCGGGGCGAGTACGCCACAGCCACGCGCGAGGCGCGGCAGCGGCTGTCGGTCCTCGAAGTCCCGCCTGTCACCATCCCGAGCCCCCCGCCTCGCCGCTGACGGCTGCGCCAACGGGCTCGATCTCGATGGGCTCCGGGCGCGCTGCCTTCATTTCGAGAAGGGCGCGTACAGCGGCCGGCACAGGCGCGCCGGGAAAGGGAGCTGCCAACAGCAGAAGGGCTGAGAGACCGAGGACGAGGTGAATTCGGGACATGAGCATGGAGATCCTCCCTGGCGGGGCGCGGCCCGCTCCTGCGGAAAAGGGCTGTTTTCGGGTCCCGCTCCGGCGGCAAGCCAGGCGGGGGTTGTTGTTCAGCCCTTCCCTCGCAGACGTGAGGAAAAGAGGATCATCGAGGTGCGACGGAGAATCGACGAGAAACCTGCATCCCAGCGAAACCGGAGAGTCGCGTTGTAGACTCGCCTGCCATTCCGTCCATTCCTATCGGAGAAGAGAATGAAGCACGTCGGCGTTTACATCACCGCAGCCACCCTCGTTGTCCTGAGCTCCGCGGGCCTGGCGTCCGCAGACAGCACGAAAGACCATCCACTCATCACGAAAGCCGGCGTCTTCTGTACAGACGGTTTTCAGTATGACGACGGCAATTTCGAGAACCGCTACGGCTTTCCAAGCTCTGTCTCTGCGGGCACCTACGGCATGCGCTTCCAGTTGCCCGGGGCCAACAACAGGCTCACCGCGATCTGCCTCTGCTGGAGCTCGCTGAGCGGCTCGAGTCATGATTACGGCATTCGCATCTGGGCCACCGACGGACCCGGCGGAGCACCCGGGAGCCTGTTGAAGCTCCTGCCTTCGGCCACAGCCACTGGAATCAGCCCGGCCGGCGACTTCGTCCGCTACGAGATACCCGGAGGCCTGGACATTCTGGCGGGCGCTGTGTACATAGCCCCGACCTGGGACGTGTCACTGTTCCCTGACCGGTTCCTCTGCGCCGACGAGACGGGTGCCGGCGGCCAGCCTGCCTACTCGGGCACCGCTTCTGCGAGCCCAGACCTCCAGCCAACGCTTCAGATCGGTACCGCCGGCGCCTTCCCTGCGTACAGGTCCCTGGGAATCCGGCTTGAGGCCGAAGCGCTACCAGCCTGCACCGCCAACGCGACCACCCTCTGTCTGAACAACGGCCGCTTCAAGGTCGAGGCTCAGTTCGAGACGGGCACGCAACCCCTGACAGCCGCGCAAGTGATCCGGCTGACCGACGACACCGGGTACATGTGGTTCTTCTCCAGCACGAACGTGGAAGTCGTGGTGAAGGTCCTGGATGCCTGCAGCTTCAACCAGCGTTTCTGGGTCTATGCCGCCGGCCTCACCGATCAACGGGTCGAGCTCACGGTGACCGATACACAGACCGGCGTGCCGAAAAGCTACAGCAACCCTCTCGGCCGCACGTTTGTCACCGTGACCGACAGCGATGCGTTCGTCTGTCCATAGCCCGATCAGTGCGGTTCGGCCAAGAGCTTGTCCCGGTCGAGGATCTCGCCGTTCAGGATGACGCTGTGGATGTTCTTCAGGTTCTCGATGCCCTGGAGCGGATTCGCGTTCAACACCAGGAGATCGGCGTTGTAGCCGGCCTTCACCTGGCCCACGGTCTTCCAGTGGAAGGTCTCGCCGAAGTTGCTGGTGGCCGCGGCGAGGGCCTGCCGCGGCGACAGGCCGACTCGGGACAACAGCTCGAGCTCGGTGTGCAGGGAGACGCCTGGAATGGTGCCGAAAGCGGTCGTCCCGCTGCCGGCGAGATACCTGGCGCCCGCGCGCCGATAACACTCTTCAACCCGCAGCAATCCTTGAGCGAGCTGAGCGAAGCGGGCACCCATCGGGGTGCCCTGGTCTTCATCGCGCTGGCCGGTCAAGGGGTTGGCCGGCATGGAGATGTCTTTCGGATCGATGATCTTGGCGGCCGGCTCCTGCCACGGGTTGCGATGATCCGGAAGGTCCAGGTAGGAGAGGCTCAGCGTAGGAATGAGAGAGACAGGGCTTGTGGCCAGAAGCTTGGCGTTCTGGTTCAGCGCCGGATCGTCAGGGGCGATGCTCATCAGCAGCTTGTTGAAGTCAAAATTCGGCTGCTGGCTGAACGGGGCCTTCGCCATCGCTTGGCGCAGCTCGGGCGGTGCGATGGGAATCGAGTACCGGGCGGTATGAACGAAGGCGTCGACGCCGGCCAGAATCGCCTCGTCATACCGCGTCATGCCGAGCTCTCCGATGGTCCCCAGGCCCAGCTCGTGCGCTTTCTTGACGATCTGCGCCGTCCGTTCCGGCGTGATCGGATAATGGATCATCACCACCTTGGTTCCGTGCTGCGCGGCCGTCTCGATCTCCTTGGAGAGCTCCGCTTCCGTCGATGGAACGAGCGCGCCGCCCCTCTCCGCGTAGCCGACGATCCCCATCGGGTAGATCCGCGGGCTCGGGTTGGCCTTCAGGTAAAGATCCGGACGTCTCGGCCCCTCAATGCCGACGAGGGACGTCACTCCCATATATAGGTAGGCGTTGGCGTGGGCCTGTTTGCCGAGGGCGCCGAAGCTGTCGGCGAGCCCGGGCACGATGTACTTGCCGGCGACGTCGATGCGGCGGGCGCCCGCGGGAATCTTGACGCTCTTGCGCGGGCCTGCCGCCTCGATGGTGCCACCCCGAAGAACGACGACGCCGTCCAGGATGTCGCCGCTGGACCGGCCATAGTTGGATACGTCCAGGATCGTGCCGCCGACCAGGGCGATCGCCGGAGGCGAGCCGGCGGAGCCCGCTTTCGCTTCGGCGAGAGACGAGGAGGGAGAGCCGAGCAGGACCGTGGAAAGCAGCAGGATCGTCAGCGCAGGGGCTTGCATTCGAGGCTCCTTCCGTCCAGGTGGCGCGTCAAAAACCGCGGTTGATTGTAGCGCGCAAATTCGAGCCCCGGCGATAAGGTAGTATTCCATCAGCCCAGGCAGGTCATCTTACGAGGTAGAGACGATATGGTTGATTTACCCAGCGGGATGAGAGATTCGCGCCGGCCCTGGCATCGAGTCCTCCTGAGGAGCCTGTTCTTCGTCGTCGCCGGAGTCGCCATTCTGGCCGCGTCAGCTTGGCTGCTGGGAGCGGCCTCCTGGTTTGGTGCCGAGCCGGAAAAGCCGCGGGATGCCTCGATTCACCCCAACCCGCCGAGCCGTTCCGCAGTGGAAGCGCTGCTGGCGGCGGCACCGGCCGATCTCCCCGCCGTCGTGCGCGACCGGTACCGCCTGCGGCCCGACCGGCGCCTGCTCGCAGCCATGGCAGAGATCCATCGAATCCGGACCGGTACGGCTCCGGAGCTGGTCAAGGCGGAGTTTCAGAAGGGACGGTGGCGGATTCTCTCGGGTCGCGACGAGGTGGGCGTGCTCTCCGAGTATCCGAGCTTCGAGGAGGCGACGGACCTGCTCGCACGCTGGGCCGCCCGCTTGCCGCAGGCTTCCGTAGCGAAGGATCACCCCGCCGCCCGTAGCGTCGCTCCATCTGCCGGTGGGCTGGAGAAAGCTCTCCGCGAGGTCGATGCCGCGGCCCTTCTCGCGGCTCTCTCCTCGCTCGGAGGCTCGCCTGTGGAGGCGCAGCGCGACGTAGCGACGGTCCGCTCGACGACCTCGGGTCTCGCCTGGCTCTCCATGTTGAGCGTGGACAAGCTCGATCAGGCCGATCCCCTGCTTGCCGAGGCCTGGGCCTGGCTGGCTCTCGAACGGACGAATCCCGCGACTCGCGATGCGGACAGCGAGGTGCTGGTCGCACGGGCGCTCGGCTATGAGGCCGCCGCCGCACGCGCGAGCGCAAAGCTCGCCGCGGACGATCCCATCCGGTTCTATGCCACGGGCGACGAGACCCGCTTGGGCTCCCTTTGCGCCGGCCGCCCGGCGGACCGGCCCTGTCATTTCCTTCGTCTCGCGCTCCTGGCGGAACGCGACCAGGGCGAGCGCTTCCGCTCCGCGATGCTCGACTCTCCGTTCCGGAATGAGAAGAGCCTGGCCATCCTCGGTTTGGAGACGCGGTTGTCGGACTTCGACACGGGCGGAAGCCCGGGGCAGGCGCTCGCGGCGCTCGCGATCCGGGCTGCATCGCCGGAGGGTACGGCTGGAATGACGGACGCCTCCTCGGTGGCGGGCAGCACCCGCGACTTCGAAGCCGCGGTCGACAAGCTCGCTTCCGGCCGCGGCGCCGGGCTCGTCGAAATTGCCGCGATCCAGTCCGCATACCGCGCCGCTTTCTACTCCGGCCTCTTCCACGAGGCGCACTTCGTCGTCCGTCAGCTCGCATCGGGGCCTGCCGCGGAGGCGCTTGCCGCAAGCTTCACGACGCCGGCGGCAGGGACCGCTGACGAGCTGCGGCGCTGGATCGAGGTGAGCGGCCGGGTGAAGGACGGGTCGCGGGACATGCGGCCCCTGGCCGAGCTTCTGGAGTCCGCCCGATCGATCGGCGGCGCACCTCTCTCCGACCTCGCCCTCACCATCGCCCGGCGCACGGCGAGCACGGACCCGCTGCGGCGGCGGCCGATCCCGGCTCTGTTCGCTCGGCTGGACACGCGGCCATCCCATCTCGTGGTGGCGACGCGGCTGGCGAGATCGAATCTGATCAGCCCCGGACTCTTCGAGCAACTCGCGCGGGCCGCGGCCGACGCGGCGCCTCACCTCAGCGAGGAGCTCCCGGCCCTGGCCGCGGAAATGCGCGAGGACTCGGTCCGGCTGCGCGAGATCGCCGGCGACCCCGCGATGCCGGGCTACGCACAAACCGTCGCTCTCGCCACGCTCGCGGAATTGGGCAAGGCCGACGACGCCTTTGTCCGCGCGCGCTACGAAGCGATCGCCGCGGATCCCGACGAGGGGATTGCTCCGCTGTTGGATTTCCTCGAGAAGCGGGGCGACCTCAAGGGCGCCCTCGCCGCGGTGGAGGCGGCGATCCAACGCAGCGGCGACCAAGGCCTCGGCTTGGCTCATCTACAGACCGAAAAGGCCCGCCTGCAGTTGGCGCTGGGGAATCCGGACCGCGCCTTTGCCATCCTCGAGCCGGCCCTCGCGGTGTACAAAGAGGAAACCCTCTTGCAGGGCGCCACCATCGAGCTGGCGCGAAATCACGCCGAGAGCGCGCTTTCGCTGGCCCAGGCGGCGCTCCAGCGCTACCCCGACAACGCCTCTGAAACCTCCGGTCTGATCGCTCGCGCCCGCTGGCAGCTCAACGACTACTCCACCGCGGCGAAGGAGCTTGCCGCGAGCCGTAACGGGATTGCCGGGGCGTGGAACCGGTATCTGCCGGAAGCCTTCGCCGAGACCTTCGCGACAGCCCCGGCGGACTCGGTGCGGCGGGCCTTTTCAGAGCTCGCGGCCACCGGTATTGCTCCTCACGTTCTCGCCGACGTCGCGGTGGCCCTGGGCAAGAAGAGGGGGCTGGAGATCGCGTTGCCGCTCCTCGAAGGGCTTCACGATCCAGCGCCCGAGTGGCGAGACTACATCCGCCTCGCCACCTACGATCTGATTCGGGAGAAGTCGACCGCGGACGCGGCGCTCGCATGGGTCCGATCGGCGGTGCGCGACCGGTCGCACAATTTTGCCTTGACGCTCTACCAGATGCGGAAGTACGAGCTCCTGCTGGGCTTGTACCCGGAAGGCGAGGTCAACACGAAGCCGAACCTGGTCCGGATGCTGAAGGCGGCTTCCCTCCTCCATCTGCGGGAAACCCAAGGCCCGCGCTGGGATGGGCTGGCGGCGGAGATCGCGAAGGATTCGGGCGACGAGTTCTTCTCCCGCGCCTCGCGCTATCTGGTCGGCCGTCTCGACGCTGCCGGGCTCCTGCAGGGCCCTCGGGACCCGAACGCCGTCTCCCTGGCGAGCATCGGCTGGGTGATGGGCGTGAAAGCGGCGAGCGAGCGCCGCTTCGCGGACGCCGACGGATGGTTCCAAGTCGCGCTGGAGTCCGGTCTGCAAACCCAGCCGCCGCACGCCTGGGCCTGGGTGATCGAGAGCGACTGGCAGAAGGTTGATCGTTCGTTGGCGATTCTCGAAAAAAAGGGTGAGTTCTAGCCCAGGATTCGTTCGCACGTCACCGCGCCGCGCGCACCGCCTGGAGCGTGTCGGCGACGACCTTGCGCAGCGCCAGGACGCCCGGCTTCTCCATCGCTTCGGTCGCCGCCAGGTACTTCTCATAGAGGGCGATCGCCTCGTCCTTGCGGCCCGCCTCGCGGTCGAGCTCGCCCAGGAACCACCAAGCCCGCATCACCTCCGGGTCTTTCGTTCCCCCGAGGTCGCCGCCCAGCGATTCGAGCTCGCGCCGGGCGAGATCGCTCCGGCCGGAGAGCCGCTGGAGCACCGCAATGTTGACCGTGAATGCACCCCGCTGGTACGGCGCGACCCGGCGGGCGTGCTCCAGGACCGTGATCGCCTCATCCAGCTTTCCTTCTCCCCAGTAGACCATGCCGAGCATATCGAGCGCACTGCTCAGGTCGGGGTATTGCGCCAGGACCAACTTCAGGTGCTCCTCCGCCTCGGCGTACCGCCCTTCCTTCTGTGCCAGGGCCGCCAGCGCCACGTGGGCTGTCGTGAGTCCGGAATTGAGCTCCAGTGCCCGCTCGAATTCCCGCCGAGCTTCCGGGAACCGATCCTCCCGGCGGTAGGCCTCTCCGAGTTGGGCGTGCGGAAACGCGGTCTCCGGGTTCGTCTGGACGCCGCGCTCCCAGAGCGAGACCTCATCCGTCCAAGCGCGGTTGTAGGAGCGCGTCACCGGGACCAGAAGCGCGGCGAGGCCCAGCCCCACGGCCGCGAGCCCCACCTCGCCCGCGGCCGTCCTCCCCGGCCGGAGGCGCGCCCAGGCCTCGGCCGCCGCGACGGTCACGAACGCCAGCGCTCCGAAAAGGGGGAGATAAAGATAGCGGTCGTGGGCGACGTCCTCGGGAATGAACGATCGCACGTCGAAGACCGGGATCAGGGGAAAGATGAACCACGGCAGGACCAGCCGGTAGATCCTGTCGCGCCGGCAGAGGAAGAACGCCCCCGCGGCCATCACGAGGACCACGGCGAGCGGCAGGAGAAAGGTCGACGCCGAGACGCCCGCCCCGGTCACCGGCTTGAACGGGTAGCTCGGTCCGAGGCCGAACGGGAACAACGCGTGGCGAAGATAGAACAGCAGGAGCGAAGGCGCGCTCCACACGACGCCATCGAGCCCCGGCGCCCCCGGGGGCGTAATGCGCTGCATCCCCACGAGACTGATCCGGACAGCCAGGTAGAGGGCCGCGACCCCAAGATAGGGAACCGTGGCGAACAGCGCAGCCCGCACCGCGCCGGAGCGCTTCTCCTGCCGCTCCTGGAGAGCCAGCTCCGAAACCAGGACGATGGCGGGGAAGACGATCGCGATCTCCTTCGCGAGGAGCGCCGCGGCAAAAGCGGCGAGGCCCGCGATCCGGAGCCCCCATCTGCGCCTCGTCCTTGCCCCCAGGTAGCAGAGATACGCGGCGAAGAGGAAGCTCGCCGCCATCGGATCGGGCGAGCCGGAAATCCAGGTGACCGACTCGACGTGGACCGGCGACACGGCGAAGAGCCAGGTCGCCACCGCGCACGCGGCCGGCCGGGCCCCCAGCGCGCGCAGCACGAAGAACCCGAGAGCAGTGGCCAGGAAGTGGAGAGCGATGTTCGTCGCGTGCCATCCCACCGGGTCGGAGCCGAACCAGGCGTACTGGAGCGAAAGCCCGGCGACGAAGACGGGGCGCCAGTAGTTGCTCCACGTCTTCCCCTCGCCCCCCGTGAACGCCCAAACGTCCGAGACGAGGGCCTTCCCGAGCAGGCGCGGCTCCTGGATGAGCGGATTGAGGAGGATCTGCTTCTGGTCGTCGTAGACGAACTGGCCGTGGATCGCGTTGCCGTACGCGAGCAGCACCAAGACGAGCGCGCCCATCAGCACGAGCGCCGCCCCACCGCGGCCCGCCAGCGGCCCGGAGGGCCTCTCGGAGGGGGCCGCGCCGCGCCGGGAGGCCGGCGAACGGACGCCTTTGCCCTGCTTCTTGCCGTGCCGTCCCATCGTGCTTGATCTTTATCGGGCTCTCAGAGCTGCGGATCGTATCAGACGGGCTGCGGATGAAGAGATTTCGACACGTCAGTGACGTGTCAGGAAGCCCGAGCCGCTCTGCCTTCCCTCTGCGGAAGGCCTCACCGAGCCTGGCAGGGTCCTTGCGATGCAAGGTCCTCGGAGTTTCTGCCGCAGCAAACCGGTCACCCTCCCCCGAGGGAAGGAGTTGCTCATGCGTCGCATCCGTATCTTGCCGTTTCTGGTCCTGGCCTTGGGTCTGCCGGGGATTTTCCTCGGCTGTAAGAGGGCCCCGGCTCCCGAGCCGTCCGCGTCGTCCGGATCGCCTTTGACGTCCGCGCAGACGCCGGCGGCCCCTCCCGGCACCAGCGCCTCAGGCCAGCCATCCCCGCCCGCGATCCAACTCAGCCCCACGATTCCGGCCGACGTCGCCTTCGGCAGCACGATCTCGCTTCCCGCTTTGCAACAAGACTTCGACATCTTCTCCTGGAATTCATTCAATGCCGTGATCTGGCCGCCCGCCCCGGGAGGCGGAGGCGATCCCGGCAAAAAGCCCGGCGACACGCCGGCGGGTGACAATCCAACGGTCTGGGAAGGCTACCGAAACGTTTCCAATGTCTTCCTGCCCAATGGCAAGACGCCGACGTGGGATGGCCCGGTGGACGTCCCGCCGGCGTGCAAGCCGCTCTACCAGCCGGGGATGAAAGTCCTCTCGCAGATCGGCAAGACGCCGGATCTTCTGAGCGAGACGACGGAGCCCTTCGAGACCGGCCCGCTGGTCGATCAGAACCACCAGTACACACGATTCGAGATCGTGGTCAACCGCGGCATGTTCGACTACATCCTCTCCAACAGCCTCTACTCCAAGGCTGGCCAGACGACGTTCACGGGACCTGTCAAGTTTCCCTGCGGCGGCGGCAACCAGGTGGGCGCAATCATGATCAAGGCCTCCTGGAAGGTGATGGGAGCGGGCGACGACGCAAGCCGCTTCCACACCGCGAAGGCGCTTGTCTACACTCCGGCGACCGTCAATCCGCCGGTCCGGGAGAGCTGCAACGCGCAAACGGTGGGTCTCGTCGGCCTCCACATTGGACACAAGGTCAACAGCGCGCCACAGTGGATCTGGTCAACCTTCGAACAGGTGGACAACGTGCCGACCCAATCCGAGGTCCACGCCGGCATGCTGCGCTCGCACTACAATTACTTCGATCCCAAGTGTAAGGATTGCGCGGTCAACAAGGCACCGCCGCGGCCGTGGGTCCCCAACGCGGGCACCTCGCCGGCGACCCAGGTGGTGAGGCTCGACACCCTGCCGGGGTTCGCGTCGCAGAGCGCCGCAGCGCAGAACCAGACCGGCCAGGCTTTGCTCAAGGGGGTCAATCCCAAGTCGGTCTGGCAATATTACGGGTTGATCAGCACTCAGTGGCCGACCGACCCAGGACCAGGCAACTGCACCGCCTCCGCCACCGATCCCAACGGCAACCCGGCGCCTCAGTTCCTCGCCAACGCCACGCTGGAAACCTATATCCAGGGAACGACGCCGAACGTCTCGTCGAGTTGCATCGAGTGCCACGGCAACGCCGCGATGACCACCGGCGCCGCCTCCGATTTCACCTATGTCCTTCAGAGGGCGCACTGATCATGAGCCAAGACAACAGCCCGGCCACACGCCTCCAGAACTTCGCGGATATGTCCGCCACCCTCACCGGATTCCAGAGCAGTGTGATCAATCCGCTGCTCGATCCGGTCAACCTCAAGCAGCTCTATCTCGACACGGCGGACGCCAAAGCCGGCGCCACGCTGGTCGACCAGCTCATCGCTCAGTTCCTGAGCCTCAAAGGGCAGCCTGCTCAGACCCTCGCGAATACGCTGCTCGCCACCAATGACGCCAACCCGCCGCAGACGGCTCTCGTGGCGCGAAGCATCCTCAAGCTCTGGTACCTCGGCTCCTGGTATCCGGCCGTTCCGGCGTCCGACCCCACGGCGGGCCAGGGTACGGTCGTCTCCGCCAACGCCTACATTGGCGGCCTCGCGTGGCGGGCGGCGCAGGCTCACCCCATGGGTTCCAGCCAGATGACCTTCGGCTACTGGGCAAGCCCGCCGCCGCCTCTCGATCAGTTTGGAGTGGACACCTCGTCACAGGGAGGAACCCATGGCTGACCAGCCGCAGTACGACGTCCTCATCGTCGGCGCCGGCATCGCCGGATCGATCATCGCCTCCGAGCTCGCTGCCGCCGGCAAACGGGTGCTCATCCTCGAAGCGGGACAGGGCGTGCCCGACAACCGTAGCGAGTACATGGACAATTTCTATCTGTCCAACGCGAAGACCCCGGAATCTCCCTATCCGCCTCTCGGCCTGCAGCCGGCCCACGAGGCGACGCCGCGCCCGACGATCCTCGGGCTCAACGTCTGGACGGACCCCAACCAAAGCTATCTCATCCAGCCTCAGCCGGAAACGCCTCAGCCGCAAAACCTTCCGTTCGCCAGCACCTACGAGCGGGTCGGCGGCGGCACCACCTGGCACTGGCTGGGCACGTCGCTGCGCCTCGTGCCGCACGATCTCGAGATGTACTCGTACTACAACGTCTTCGACAAGGCCGCCGACTGGCCGATCGGCTACGATGAGCTCTCGCAGCTCTACGGCAGGGCGGAGGCGGAGATCGGCGTCTCGGCGAGCGTGGCGCAGCAGGCGCCGCTCGAAAACGCGATCGGTCTCACCTACCCGCCGGGCTATCAATATCCGCTCAATCCGATTCCTCTCTCCGTCGTCGATCAGACGGTCTCGCAGGGTGTTTCCGGCCTCGACTCGCCGGTGTCCGACGACAAGCCGGTCTTCGTCACCCCGACTCCGGCCGGCCGCAATTCGCAGCCCTATCAGAACCGCCGCGTCTGCGCCGGCAACACCAACTGCATTCCCATCTGCCCCATCCAGGCCAAATACGACGCCACGGTCACGCTCGGCAAGGCGCTCAACACGGGCAACGTGACCGTCACTTACAAGGCCGTGGTGAGCAAGGTTTTGACCGACGCGAATGGCAGCATCTCGGGCGTCCAATACATCCCCTGGGACCGCCAGGTCAATCCCACACCCGGAGAGGTGCAGACGGCGACGGCGGCGACCTACGTCCTCGCCGCGCACGCCATCGAGATACCGAAGATTCTCCTCCTCTCCGCCAACGAGCAGTTTCCCAAGGGGATCGCCAATCGTAGCGACCAGGTGGGACGCAATCTGATGGATCACGTGATCTATCTGTCGTGGGCGTTGTCGGCGGCAGGACAACCGGTCTATCCCTACCGCGGTCCGCTCTCCACCTCGGGGATCGAAAGCTTGCGGGACGGCGATTTCCGGCGTCAACGCGCAGCCTTTCGCATGGAGATCGGCAACGAAGGGTGGAACTTCCCCATCGGCGATCCGTACGTCACGGTCCAGGACTTCATCAACGGCACCAACAACTCGCGCCTCAACCCGATCTCACCGCCGAGCCAGGTGCCGTTTCCGCCGCCGGCGGGCCCGCCGCTCGGCGGCGTCGAGTTGGCGCTCGCCATCAACGATCGCCTCACCCGCCAGTTCCGCATCGCCTGCCTCCTCGAGCAGAGCCCCCAGGCAGGCAACCGCGTGACCCTCGATCCCACTCGCACCGACGGCCTCGGGCTGGCGCGACCGAAGATCTCCTACGGTCTCGATCCCTATACTCTCGACGGCTTTGCGGCGGCCCGCGAGACCTCCAGCGCCATCTACCGGCAGATGAATGCCACCGAGTTCACCGACTACCAGCAGGCGCAGAACCAGGCCGGCTACTTCGAGTACGAAGGAGTGCCCTACGTCCTCTTCGGCGCTGGCCACGTCGTGGGTACGCACCGGATGGGCAGCGACCCCGATGGCTCGGTGACCAACGCCGCACAGCGCTCCTGGGACCATGACAACTTGTGGATCGTGGGCTGCGGCTCCTTCCCTACCGTCTCCACGCCCAACCCGACGCTGACGCTCGCCGCCCTCGCCTTCAAGGCCGCGGCGGACATCCGGTCGGCGCTCGGCGGATAGCAGGTCTCTACCCGATCTCCCCTCACCCGCCCGCGGGTGAGGGGCTCTTCTGAAACGTTTCGTTACTTCTTGCGTAGTGGCCCCAGGGTCGCAGCGCCGGAGCCTCCGGTGCTCGCGAATCCCGCCGGAGGTTTACCCCCATGCGTTCCTTACGTGCTTTCGCCCTTTTCAGCGGGCTGTCTCTTTTCGCCGCGTACGCCGCCGATGCACAAGCGGCCGCGGTGACCGCCGCGAATGACAAGCTCTCCCTCGACCAGCGGGTGTGGATGGCCTCGAAGATCTACGCCACCATCCAGACCTATTTCGGACACTGGCAGGCCGTCCCCGAATTCGATCTCGACACCAGTTATCAAAAATACCTCGCACAGATTCTGCCCACTGACGATCGCAAGAATTTTGACCTCGCCACCATGGAGCTGCTCGCGCAGCTCAAGAATGGCCACAGCGACTTCTGGGATCCGTGGCTCAACGACACCTATGGCCAGCCCCTCGGTTTCCGCCTTGCCGTCATGGACGGGCGACAGGTCGTCGTCCGCAGCCGGATCCCGGAGCTCGGCAACGGCGACGTGGTGCGCCTGCTCGACGGCCGCCCGATCGATCAGGTTCTGAGCGAGATCGAGAAGTACGTCCCCGCCTCCAGCGATGCGGTGCGCCGTCGCGGCGTCACCTCCAGGGCGTTTGCGTTCCCCGCGACCTTCACCCTGACCCTGGAGGACGGCCGAACCGTCACCGTCAACCGGCTGCACCAGAAGCTTGCCCCTGTGCCGGCGGACCCGCAGGAAGGAAAATGGTTGGAGAAGGGCATCTACTACCTCCGCATTCCCTCTTTTGACAGCCGGCAGGACGAGCTCAAGGCCATCGAGCTGCTGAGACAGAACGCGCAGGCGAAAGCGATGATCATCGACGTGCGCGCCAACGGCGGCGGCAACACTCCCAGCGACCTCATCGCCGCCCTGATCGATCGTCCCTATCGCGAGTTCAGCCAGGGCACCATCCTGTCCATCGGCGTGTTCGCCGCGTACCGGCAGATCCTGGGCTCCCTGCCGCCCGAGCAGCTCAATCAGATGTCCGAGAGCGATCGCGCCACCCTGAGCGCCTACTCGGGATACTACCGGCCCATGCTGGTCACCTCAGGAGGAATCAATCTGCCCGGCAAACCCTTGTACACCGGCCCGCTCGTGGTGCTCTCCGACATCGGCTGCGCCTCGTCCTGCGAGGATTTCCTGATGCCGCTCAAGGAAAGCAAGCGCGCCCGGATCCTGGGCCAGGCCTCCTACGGCAGCACGGGCCAGCCTTACATCGTGGATTTCGGCAATGGCATTACCTTCCGGGTGAGCACCCGTCGCGTCTACTTCCCCGACGGCTCCCCCTTCGAAGGCGTCGGAATCGCACCCGACGTCGAGGACCTCCCCACCCTCGACGACCTCCGTCACGGCACCGACAGCCTGCTTGCCAAAGCCCTGGAGATGGCCCGGGTGGAGGCCGGAAGGTAGCGTACCGCTCCTCTTTCCATCCAGGGACCTACTGCTGTAGCATTGCTGACACCATGCTCGATCGAATCTTGGACGGGCGCACCGATCTGGTTTTCGACTATCTGGCCGAAGGTCATGCGGCGAGCTCCAAGGACGGAGATGGAGTATCTCTCATCCAATGGTGCGCCTATTACGGCGACGTCAGCGCCATCCGGTTCCTCCTCGCGAACGGAGAAATCCTCGAGTCGCTGGGAGACGACCTCGGCCTCAATGCCGCGGTGTTTCATGGGCACTGGAGGCTGTGCCAATTTCTCGTCGAACGGGGCGCTGACGTCAATCGCCCTCAGGAGGACACCGGAGAAACTCCACTGCACTCCGCTTTGTGCACCTCGAATCGCCTTGCCCACGACCTGGTGATCAAAGTTCTCCTCGCTCACGGAGCGAATCCCAATTGCGTGACCCAACCCTCCGCCGAAACGGGTGGGTTCATGCGGGACTGCCGAACGAAAGCGGAGACTCCACTCCACCGCGCCGCGGCCTTCGGAACGGAAGAGACCATTCAGATGCTCCTGGATGCAGGAGCCATCCTGGACGCCAAGGACATGAATGGCGACTCCCCTCTCACCTGGGCGAGCTGGTACCTGCGGCCCACTCCCATTCTCAGAAAGCTTTGTTACGGCGACTATTACATTCGCCCGGATTATGGCGGCGGTATGGCAGCCAATCTGCTCGGGAAGCCCCATAGCCCGGGAAGGAGGTAAGCCCATGCAGCGTCCTGCTCTTCGGCCAAGCCTGCCCAGATTCATCGCCTCATCGATCCTCCGGCGGAGGATTGAAGATCCAGTGAAAGCCCGTGGAGATCAGAGGCATCTTGCTCAGCTTGGCATGAGTCCGGTGCCCGTCCAACTGGCCATCCAGAATCAGCACGGCAGGCTGCGGCTCCTGGAAGGAGAAAGCGGACATCCCATCCTTGCCGAGCACCATCCTTCTGCTTTTCAGGTCCAGAGCAAGGGGAACCTTCTTGGACGATCCAATCATCAGCTCGACTGAGAGTGAGCCCTGCGTCTGAAAGGTCACCCACCGCCATCGCTGGGGATCGGTGAACAGGGCACGTCCTTGCCGTCGACCACGAATTCGTCGACCGACCACACTCCGTAAAGCGGCGGCCGCGCCGGATGGAAGCTCGCGTAGCGTTCGCGGGCTTCCTGGAGTCCCATGCCGATCCCGTACAGACCGAACAACACCACCAGGACCTGCAAGGACCGGTTGAGCCACCTGTACGCGGAGAGCGGCGGCGCTTCGACAGGCTCCACCCGGCAGTTGAACGAGCTCCCGTGGTCTTCCGGTTGTTCCGTGTCGGATCGGAACCGTATCACCGCCTGCGGGTTCGGCGCCAGGCAGGCCAGGCGCACGAACCCGCAGAGATTGCCGCCAACGGAGCGCTCTGTGGCCTCAGCTCACCGAAGCTCGATGCTCACCGGCGTCGCTTGGGAGAGGTTGTCGCTGACCGGGCAACGCGCTTCGACCTCGTCCCGAAGCTTCGCCAACTGCTCGGGAGTCGCGTCGGCGTCGACCTTGAGGGCCACGTTGATGGCTTGATAGCCGGCGCGCACGGAGCGGTCCGTGCCGGCGAACTTGGCGGGATCGAGCGAGGCCGTCACTTCGATCTCGGTGGATCTGACGTGGATGCCCAGCTCCTTGGCGATGAAGAAGGTCATGTAATTGAGGCAGCCGCCGTGCGCCGCGAGGATGTAGTCGAGAGGGCTGGCTGCGCCGTCCTGTCCACCGAGCTCGGGCGGCTCGTCCATGAAGATCTTGAAGTGGCGGGCCTCTGTCGTGCTGCGGGCCATGCTCTCACCGGCGGTCTTGATCCTGGCTGTGTACATATCGTGCCGTCCTCTCCAGTTTGTTGATGCCTAATTTTCCGGGCGATCTGTTCCGGATTCCCTGGAGGTGATGATCGCCCGTCTCTCCTGGAACGACAGCGCTGGGGCAAACCCCTCACGGAGACGGTAGAATCGCCACCGATCATGCTAAAGAAGACTCTTGAAACCTGGCTCTGCGAGCCCGCCGCCCGAGTCAGTTCCCCACCACGAAAAGGTGACCTGCGTTCTGGGTGTAGATCTTCCCGTCGGGTCCAATCGAGAGCGGCGTATAGGCGGCCCCGAGAGCCAATAGCAGGAAGATCCGCTGCTTCTCCACTCCACCCTGCGCGATGGCGTAGAGGTTGCCATCCTCGCTGTTGGCGTAGACGACGCCGTTTTTATCCACGGCAGCCGCGTTGATGCACCATTCGAAGCCGTCAGGGTGATCGGCGACGCAGGCGAGCGTTCCATGGGGGTTGCGCTGGCAGCTCTCCGTATTGGTGCTGGCGAACTTCCACTCCGGCGTCAGGTCCGGGGCGAGTTGGGTGATGTAGAAGGGGCCATTACCGCTCGCCGGGCAGAAAGTTGGATCGGTACAGTAGGTTCCGAAACCGTAATGATTCTCCTTGAAGATAATCGAATACGTTCCATCATGGGAGTAGATGTTGGGCGTGACGTCCAACCCGAAATCGTAGGAGCCCCTGAGCTGTCCGCGCGCGCTGAACTTGAACATCTCACCGTGAAACGAGTCGTATTCGGTGTAGGTGGCAAAAAGAATGCTGCCATCGGGAGCCACGACCGGCGCATTCGTTCCGGGATCAACGACCCGGCCCGCCGGCTTCTCGTTGGTGGCAGGGTCGACTCCAAGAGGAGCGCCCGCTTTGCAGCCTCCCGGCGCGCCCGTGGGGGGCAGCGTCGCCGTGCCGCAGCCATCGTTCAGGAGGCCCCGAAGCGATACCGCCCATTTGGGCGTCAAATTTGGATTGACCGCCAGAAGATAGGAGTAACGGTCCGCCCGGTGAGCGCGACTCCCCACATAGACGGTTCCGTCCAATCCCACGGCCGGCGTGGCATTGATACCCGGCCGCTGGGAGCCACAGGGAACCGTCGGCGGCACAGCCGTCGGGCTGGGAGGCCAAGGGAGATCGGCGTCCGAAAACTGAGTCTTGCACTGAGCGGTCGGCGCGGGGGCACTCACCGCCAGTGCCGAAAAGCTCACCTTGGAGGTCGAACCGTCGGGCCGCACCTTGATCAGCCAGGCGCCGCGTACGTCGGTCGTCCAGGGGTTCGACCGTGCGAGCCGAAAGGCCTGGTAATACAGGTTGCCCTGGCGGTCGGCCACCGGCGAGCCGGCCGTGTAGGTGAACGAATCCAGGGTGCCGAACGGATTGATGCGGGCCACCACTCGTCCACTCCCCCGCTCGAGCTTGAAAAGGGTTCCGCCCGCGCCGGGCACGTAGACATGCTCCGGAGTCAGCAGGTTATGGAAAACCGGTTCCGAAGGCCCAAGGAAGTTGAGCGCCGGCACCTGAGGAGGCTTCCAGTCACTCGCGAAATTCCACTTCTTGACGAGCTGGCCGTTTTGCCAGTGGAGCCGCCGCACGTTCCAGGTCTGCGTGCTCCAGGTGTTCACGCCGCACGGCTCGGTCGTCATCCATCCCGGTGGATCGCAGGAGACGTACGTACCCGTCTTCCAGGCCATGAAGACGTCGTCGCCATCGGCGAGCGGCACCTGATAGTGACCTGCGAGAACGCCGAACTGCTCGGCACGCTCCTGCTCGACGAAGGGATCGTAGACGAGGTCGGCGAGCCGCCGGTCGAGGCGCTGGCCCGCCACGGGGGCCATCCCGTGATGCCGGGCGTCGCGGCCCCATTGGAGCCAACCCCGGCCCCCCTGCGCGGCGGCGCTCGCAATCGATTCGGTGGACGGCGCGAGGACGTCCGAAGTCTGAGCCCGGGCGCCCGCGGCGAGCGCTCCGGCGGCTAGGAGCCAAAGCCACATTCCTTTCATGAAAACCTCCTCCGGGCAGAGTATCAGAGCTGAAAGGACGGATCGAGAGGCGGCCCGCGCGTCGTAGTAGGCTTGCTCCGAGGCGAGGGTATGGAAAATGGGGAACCGCAGGCGAAACGCGACCGGCTCGACAGACTGATTCCCGTCGTCTATGAGGAGCTGCGCGGGCTGGCGGGCCTGCTGCTGAGCGATAAGGCCGCGCAGATCACCTCGCAGCCGACCAGCCTGGCGCACGAGGTCTACCTGCATCTCATCGATCAGCGGCGGATGGACTGGCAGGACCGCCTGCACTTCCTGCGGATCGCGGCCCGGATGATGCGGCGGTGCTGGTGGACCAGGGTCTCCCCAAGAAAAAGGTGAGGGCGGGGAGCTTCAGCGCGCCAGTCGCAGCTCGGCGATCATCCGCGGCGAGGTCGTCCGCTCCCAGGGGCGGCGGTCGTAGTCGCCCCAGAGGTGGGACACCCGGAGCCCGGCGACGGCCGCCCGGTTCTCCAACTCGTCACGCGACCAGAGCCGGGCCGGGAAGGATGCCCGCTCCACCGTTTCTCCGTGCCGGCTGTAGGTGTAGGAAGCGGTGCAGAGCCGGGCCTCGGGATCGCAATGCCAGGTCTCGCGGACCTCCAGGCCGTCCTCTCCCGAGTGCTCTTTGACCAGCCCCCCCTCGCCGCCTGCCTCCCAGCGCTGATCCGGCGAGAACCACGCCGCATCGAGGATGAATCGCCCACCGGGAGCCAGGTGCCGGGCCGCCGTGGCGAAAGCCCGCTGCCGGTCCTCATCCTCGATGAGATGGACGAACGGATCGTCCACCGCGGCGACCAGATCGAAGTGAGCCCTCAGCTCGACCTCCCTCATGTCAGCCACCGCTAGGGCGACGTTCGAGGCTCCGGCAAGCCGTCTCCGCGCCACCCCGATCATCTCCGGCGACAGATCGAGGGCCACGACGAATCCCGCCGAGCGAGCGAAGAAGCCCGTGGCTCTCCCGCTCCCCGCCCCCAATTCGAGGACGCGGCAACCCTCAGGCGTTCCAGCCGCCCAGGTCCATATCTCCTCGTCGCCGCGGTCCGCCAGCTCGAGGTCGTAGAACGGCAGGACGCGGCGATAGTACGCGCGGACCTCGGATGAAGTGGACATAAAAGAAAAAACTGCAAACCGGACGCCAACACTTCATCGCACGAGCCGGCCGACGAATGCCGCCATCGCCTGGAGCGTCCGCTCCGGCTGCTCGCGATGCGGCGAATGCCCGCAGCCTGGAAGACCGATCGCTTCTATCGGACCGCCAGCCTGCCGTTCGATCGCCTCGACCTGCTTCCAGGTGCCGTACTCGTCGTCCTCGCCCTGAAGGATGAGGATGGGAACCGTGATTTTGGGCAGATACTCTTCGATGTTCCAGGTGCGGAAATCCGAATGGAGCCAGACGTCGTTCCAGCCTCGGAAGGCGATGTCCACATTCGTGCCGTGGTGGCGGGCGAGACGGTCGCGCAGGTCTGAGCTTCTGTAAAGCTCACCGATCTTCGCGATGCTGGCGAGGCCGTGCGGCTCGGTGAACACGTGCGGCGCCTCCAGAATCAACCCCTTCAAGCCCGCGGCCGGTTGGCTCCCTGCATGGATCAGCGCGATCGAGGCGCCGTCGCTATGCCCCATCAGGATGCAATCACGGATCTTCGTCTGGGTGAGGACCTCGCGGAGAACCTCCGCCTCGTCGTGCATGAAGCGGACCGGCCGCGGCAAAGGTGCGGGATCGGATTTTCCATACCCGGCGCGCGAATAGATCACTGCACCGCAGCCCGTCCGCTCCACCAGCCGGTCAGGAAAATCACGCCACATGGAGACCGAGCCGAGGCCTTCATGCAGAAAGACGAGCGTGGGAGCCGCCTCCGGCGGCGGGCCGGCCCAGCGCGTTTCGAGGCGGGTGCCTCCGACGATGAGGTGCTCCGGCTTCACCTCACTATGATACCTGTCGCACGAGACGGACGGGAGCCGCGGGCCGCGCGGTTCCCGTCCTCGCACGTTGCTCTCTAGTTCGGAAGATCCGTCGGAATCGGCTGTCCTTTGCGCAGGATGCTGTAGCAGCGGATGACCTCGCACGACCGGCAGGTGGCGCTGGTAATCGTGTACTTCACACAGAAATTCAGGGTTTCGGAGCAGGAGGACGAGAGCATTGGTGGGAAATGGACCTGGAAGGGGAAAGTCAGCCCGCTGCTGAGATTCACGACCGGCGTGGTGTGCCAGATCACCTCCCGGCTCGGCGAGACGGGGAAGGACGGGTTGAAGGTCGAGACGGGCGAGGCGTTAACGATCTCGCTGCTGACCGGACCGTTCAGGCCACAAGTCGCCGAGAAGAACGTCCGCTCCGTGCTGATGACGTCCGCCACCACCCGAACGACGGTACCGGGTGTCGTCAGCGTCGGAGTCAATGCATAGACATCGTTCCCGACGGGTTGGGGATTCGGCGTCGTCACAGTGATTTTCGTATCGATGCAGCACGAGTCGAGCCAGACTTTGCAGTCAGGGACCTTCATGCTGGCACTGGAGGAGCACTTTTGAGCGTTCGTCGCGACGACGGAGATCTGGCCGCCGCCGCTCGCGTTCCAGGTAACGTTGACCGTGTGGCCCGTCGAAGAGCCGTTGATCGTGCCGTTCGTGACGCTCCAGGAGTACGTGACGCCATTCACCGTCGGCACGGAGTAGCTTGCCGTCAGGCCGCTGCAAAGATTGGCAGGACCGCTGATGACGGGAACGGGAGGAATCGGGTTGACCGTCACCGGTTTGGTGACGCAGCTCGTGGTGGCGTTGACGCACAGCTTCACGTTGTACGTGCCGGCGCTGGCGTAGGTGTGGGTCGGGCTCTGCAGGTTGCTGGACGGCGAGTTGTCTCCGAAGCTCCAACTCCAGGACGTCGCGGCGGTGGCGTTGCTGCTGAAGGAGGTGGCTTGGCCCTGGCAGACCGTGGTCGCCGTGAAGTCCAGCTCACGGATGCAGACATCGTCGATCAGGCCATAAGAAGTCTGAGCCCCGTCATTGACGTTCGAGTCGTTCTCCACATTGATTGTGAGATAGGGAAGAGGGCCCGAGGTCGCAGTCCAGATGAAGTCCACGGGCGTCCAGGCTGGCCCGGAGACATGCCCGGTCAAACCGATCGTGCCCGGTAGTCCCCAAAAAGCCTGCGGGGTTGCGGTAGCCCTCACCCTGAACCGTGCGTACGGCAACTTGGTGGAGTCGGTGCCGTTCTTGACGCAGAGAGAGACTATGTAGGTTTTGCCTTGCATCAATGGATTGGCCAAGATCTGTTGAAGACCTTCTCCAATCGCTGGGTTCATATTTCCCCACATGCCCACCACACCGGGATCGTGACATCCTGGTCCTGTACTCGGGTCGGGAGTTCCATACGCCGCCGTCCAGGGAGGGAGCCCAGCGGTAAAGTCCCCGTTGGCAACCAGATTTCCTGGACAAAAGGTGCGTGTGAGCTCGCCGGGGGGCAGCGGCTCTTCCGTCTGTGCGTGCGCTGCCGGGATCGTGAGATGGAATCCGACCAGGATCGCCGCGATCAACAGCAGTGTGAAGCGGAGGTTCTTGTTCATAACGCTTTCCTTTCAAGCCATGATTTGTCCGGTCCTGTCCTGCTGCAGATAGATCTCGGAGACGCCGCGCCGGTTTAGTGGCTCGCTCGCCATTTCTTTGCCGCTCGCGCTACACTGATTCTCAAGATCACAGATCTAGATACAGTGAAGGACGCTTGGTGTCTGCGACCCGGACCGTGAAAGGAATTGCCCGATACCCACTGGAGCACCCAACCGCACCTGACCCGAGGAGCCGCTGTTCTGGTTCAACGGCATCGACGGCCGGGGTCTACTTGGAAGCCGGATCCGGCAAATCCTGGTCGGGCTGCGGCTGTTTGCATTCCGGAAGAGGTGCGGTGAGCGTCGTCGAGCAGAGGGGGAATACGCCGCCTGTGCACACAAGGCTCAGGCTGTACGGGCTGCTGGTCGCGGGGGCGGAGAACGTGCCGGTGACGAAGTTGGCTCCGGTGTTGAGCGACGTCGGCCCATAGGGACCGATGACCAGTCCTGTCGTGCTGGTGGATACATTCAGGGTACAGGTGGACTGTAGGCCGGCCAGGTTGACCGATGCGAGGAAGGAGTAGAAATTCGATCCGCTCTTTCGCGTCGGCCCCAGGCAGCAGCTCGAGACGACCTTGCCGGTCAACGTGCACAGGGGCACCTCATGGAGATTGCATCCCTTCCCCTTGCAGTTCCCGAAATCCTTGCCATCGACCACGGCTCCGGCACTCAGTGCGACCGAGTACGACGGAGGGTTCGTCGGCAGCGTCTGGGTCCAGCCTGCCTGGTTTTGCTCGGCGACGGTGTAGGAACCCGCCGGGAGATTGGTGAAGCAATACTTGCCGAACTGGTCTGTCAACGCGATCTGGCCGTTGCTGAGCTTGATCGTCCAGCCCTGGAGGCCCGGCTCGGAGGTCTGGTGAATCCCGTCATGATTGCTGTCATTCCATTTCATGCCGCAGATCGAGCCCCCGACGGGCGGCACGGTCACGGTCACCGCCTTCGCAGCGGTCCGGCAGCCGTCGTTGACCGTCACGGTGTAGGTCGTCGTCGCGCTGGGACAGACCGAGACGCTCTGTCCTGACAGGCTTCCGGGCTGCCAGGTGTAGGTGGCGCCACACAACGTGTTCATGGTGGTCGCCGAAAGGGTGGAGCAGCCTCCCAGAGTGGTCACCGACGGCGGCGAAGCGGTGGCCGAGACGATCAGGGGGGTCACGGAGACCTCCGACAAGGAGAGATTGTCGATCAGGGGCACGTTGTACGGATAGTTGCCGACGCCCGTCCTCAAATTGATGAACGACGCCGCCGTCGCCGAGCAATAGGGCACGGTGACCCCGAAGTGCTGCCAGGCGTTGTGCGCGACCGTAGTGACCGGCGTGCTCAGAGAGGCCGTTTGCAGTGTGGTGGCCGTCGTCGGGTTCGTGCCCGGGTTGGTGACGAAATCCAAGGTGCCGGTAAAATTGTTCCCCACAGCCAACCCGGTTCGCTCCACGTTGACATCCATCTCGAAGCTGTACTCGTGGCAATGCGCCACGGGGGTCAGCAGCTCGAAGAAGCTCCAGGACCCGGCGAAGTTTCGATAGCGGTGATTGGGGTTGGTGGCCGAATTACCGAGCGGTGCGACCGGCAAGCCGTACCCGCTGCTGTTGAAATCACTGCCGTGCCAGCCATAGTTCCCCTTGACCCCGCCGTTGACCTGACTGCACTCCTTCCAGCTTTGATAGACGTACTCGCCGCCGGCAAGGCTCCAGTTGTTGCTCTCCACGTTGTAGGACGGTTGATTGTCGGAGAGATGATCCCCGCTCATGAAAGGCCCTTCGCGATAAAACTCCCGGCCGGTGTGAGCAATGCCTTCGTTGACCAGGCGCTGGCGCACCTCGGTGCCGTTTTCAAGCGTGCCGTTCATGACCATGTTGTAGGCGGGCGGCAGGGAGGTGATATAGGGAGAGCCCACGCTCGAGACATCGATGGTTGCCACACAAAAACTGCCCTGCTCCTTGCCGTCCCAGAGATAAAAGCCGAATTGCGCACGCCCGCGGAATCCAGGGCGGGGGGTAAAGGTCACCTGCGTACCGGCGGCATTGAGCGAAAGCTGGTTGTGATTGTTTCCGCTGCCGGTCGCGGTGCTGCCAGTGCCGCGGATGTTGAACAGCGAGCCGGGCATGACCTTCACGGTGTCGCCGTTGGCGTCGGTGCCCAGGCTGCTGACATTGATCACGACGCTGCTCGCCGCCGGATTCGAGGCGATGTTGTTGTTGGTGGCGATCGTCGCCGTCACGGGCAGGGTCTCCGCCCAGGCCTCCGTCACCGTGCTCCACACGGCGAGCTCTGTGACCTGGGCCGGCACCGTGCGTTGCGGCGGCTTGTTGGCGGTCAGCAGGGCCTGGTTCGTCGCTACACCTCCGGTGAGACTGCCCGAGGCGGCGAACGCCGGGTCCAGGGAGTAGCCCATGGTCAGCAGGGCGCGCATCTCGAAGTTCGTCCACTGTCGCTTGAGCTGCTCCTGTGCGATGCCTGGGCCCATGACGTAGTTGGGCTGAAAGCCGGGCGAGAACTGCGACATCCGTGTAAAGGAGTATACATTGTCGTTCAGGTGGGACAGCAGCGACTGCACAGCGTACGGGGTTGAAGGGAGCGAAAAATATCCGTTGAAATCACCCGAATAGGCGGGATGGTTGAGCGGGATGCCGAAATTGTTCATCCACACCTTGCTGGAACGGAGCGGATTTGGATTGCTGTTCACGTTCGGGTTCACGGCGGGCGTCAAAGAGACCGTGACCAGCTTGTTGCCCGTAAACGTGGACGGTGTCTTCGCCTCGCCGTAGTAGAGGAAGTATTTGTCGAAGAGCGTGAAACTGTTCGCCAGCGTATTCTGCGCAGAGTGGTTCGCCGAGCTGTCTTCGGTGACATTGCTGAGCCAACCCAAGATGTGTGTCGCCTCATGCAGCAGGATCGAATACAGATCCCACCGGCAGGTGCTCGTGGTGTTGGTGTAGTCGTCCCAGTAGGCGATCGAGAGGGGACCGGAAGATGTGTACGCGGTATCGAAGTTGACCTGGAGAACACCGTCGTATTGCCCCGGCTGCGGATCGACGCCCGTGGTCATGTGATCGAACAGATAGCCGCCATAGAACCCCGGAGTCGTGCCGTAACCCGGACCGAACAGCGGGCCGGCCTGGGCCAGAAAACCGGTTCCCGGGGAGGCGGCGTTGGTCGGCGCGTAGGACCACAAGACGTAGAGGTCGATGAAATCGTTCGCCGCGAGATGGTGGAAGTCATAGACGCTCTGCACGTAGGTGAGCACCTGGCAGAGCGTATTGCGGCGCAAAGCGCCGAGCGAGCTGTTGGCGAAGCCGTCGTGGTTGGGTTGCAGAAAATCTTCGTAATACAATCGGAACTTCCCACAGGAGACCACCTGCGCGGCCGGGAACGAGGATTGAGGGGTGAATACGGCGGCGGGCGCAGGGTTGACCGGCGGACCCGCCTTCGCCTGGCGTGCCTGGGGCGCCTCCCGTCTGGCGAGTTGGTTGATTTTCCAGACCCAGTCGCTGCTCGTTCCGCAAAGACCGATCCCGGAGGCGTCGATTCCCTGGCCGGGCGCGGCGCGCTGCGGCTGCTGCGCCGCTATTTCATTCGTGCAACACAAAGCTGCGAGGAGCACGAGAATAAAAAATGTCAACGTCTTTCGCACGATACTTCTCCTTTGAAGATTGAGGCTGAGCCCGGCCGGCCCGCCACGGGCTCGGCCGGTCCTGTCCTGCCGCAGATAGATCTCGGAGACGACGCGCCGGTTTAGTGCCGCACGCAGAATCTTTCGGCTCTTATTCAGATATATCGTAATACTCATGACTCGTTCCGGAGTTTTGATCACTCTCAGCCCTGTAACGATCCACCGCCGGGCAGCGCCAGTTTGAGTACCGCTCGCACTACACCGCTTCACGCGATCGAGGATCTAAGACGAATGAGTGCCCCGGTGCTCGCAGACAGCGGCTCCGGAGGAATGAAAGGAATAGCCCGATGCCGAATGGATCACCCAGCCGTGCCCGTCCCGAGGAACCGATGCTCTGGTTCAACGGGATCGACGGCCGGGAGGGCAGCTATCTGCTGCCTCCCGTGCCTCCGCGGCAGCTCGCCGACTTCGCCTGCGGCGCCGCGATCGATCCGGCGCGAGCCCGCGAGCTTCAGGCCTGGGTGGCCCGCGGCGAGGGCAAGGCGCGGCGGGGGCTCAAGGAGGGACTCGACCCTGGCAAGCTCGACGAGGCCGGCTGGGGCGTGATCTTCGCCAGCGGGGCGGACTCCGAGCCGCTGCGGGAGGCTCTCGCCCCGCTGCTCGAGCTCCGGCGGGCTCAGGCCGGGAAGCGGCAGGAACGCTTCTTCCGCGAGCTCGTGGGCGACGACGGCTACCGCGAGGGCGAGAGCAAGGTCGCGTTCCTCGCCCGCCACGGCGCCGGCCCCGGACCCGCCAATCCGGAGACGATGCCCTACTATCTCCTGCTGGTCGGCGATCCGGAGGCGATCCCTTTTTCGTTCCAATACCAGCTCGACGTGCAGTACGCCGTCGGCCGCCTGTGCTTCGACACACTCGACGAGTATCGAAGCTACGCCGAGAGCGTGGTCTTGGCCGAGACCGGCGGCAGCGGCCGGCGCCAGCGGGCCTGCTTCTTCGCACCCGCCAATCCGGGCGACCCGGTGACCGGCTCGACCAGCGCCCACTTGGCGCAGCCGGTGGCGGCCGGAGTGCGGCGCGATCAGCCCGGCTGGAGTGTCGAGACCGTGCTCGGAGACGAGGCGACCCGCGGCCGGCTCGGCGATCTGCTCGACGAGGCTCCGGCGTTCCTTTTCGCCGCCTGCCACGGCCTGGGTTTCGCCGCCGGCGATTCCGAGCAGAGGGAGCGGCAGGGCGCCCTGGTCTGCCAGGACTGGCCCGGCCCGGGACCCGGCCGTATCGACCGCGAGCACTATTTCGCGGCCGAGGACGTGGGCGAGCAGGCCGACGTGCACGGTCTCGTCGCCTTCTGCTTCGCCTGCTTCGGCGCCGGCACGCCGCGCTGGGATGAATTCACCCGCAAGAGCCAGGGGCGCCGGGAGCTTTCGTCGTCCGGCTCGTTCATGGGCCGCCTGCCGCAGCGGCTGCTGGGCCACCCGCGGGGCGGGGCGCTGGCGGTCGTCGGCCACGTGGACCGTGCGTGGGGGTTCTCCCTGGTGTGGCCCGACGCCGGGCCGCAGATCACCGCTTTCGAGAGCACGCTCCGGCGCCTGCTCGACGGGCAGCCGGTGGGCTGGGCGATGGAGTTTTTCAACCAGCGGTACGCCGAGCTCGCCTCCGACCTCGCAGCGGAGGTGGAGGCTCTGGGATTCGGCAAGAAGCTCGACGAGACGGTGATCGCCGATCTCTGGACCGCCAGTCACGACGCCCGCAACTACACGATCGTCGGCGATCCCGCGGTACGGGTCGCCTGTAACACCCCAGGAGGTGCAATATGAAAAGGAATCGATTTTCTTCGGCGTCAATCCGGAAGGCCTGGATTTCGCTGGCCGGCCTCTTCCTCGCGGCCAGTCTCTCCGCCGGCGGTGTTTCGATTCATGTCGGGCCCATAACGTTCGGGGTTAAGGTCGATCCCCCGAGCAAGAAGTGGGCCGATGCATTGGTTCCGCAGATCAAGGAGGTTGAAGCGAGGTTCGAGGAGAACCGCCGCGCTCTGCAAACGGTACAGGGTCCAGGCGGAAAGCCGGCCTATCTTCGCAAGGACGTGGTGGATCTGATGGCTCGTACCGGAAAAGATCTCGACCAGGCGATCAAGAAAGTCGGGCCAGACCTTCTTCCTTTAGAGGACTGGTCGACCGAGGAGCTCGCGGGCATCCAGGCGAAGCTTGCGGCGACGCCGACGGGCTCGAAGACCGCCGCCCTTTTCTCGGGCCCTTCCACTCCCTTCGCCGTCGCCGTAGTCGCCAGCCTGAGCAGCCCCCCAAAGCCTACGAGCCCAAAGGCTGCCGCCCCACCGCCGGACACGGTTCCCGCCGACCAGTCCAGCAGCCTGCTGGACGAGGTGGGAAAGGTGGTGAGCCTGATCTTCACTCTAGCCGCGAACGACGACCTCGAAGTGAAGCTCTGGGTCGGCAGCACGGCGCCGCGTACCGCATTCAGCTTCTGGCCTCAGGGTCAGATCACAGGAGATTCACCCGCGCCCCACACCGTTCGGACCGATGGCAAGCTGGACCATGTCATACGCGGTCTCTATCTCTATCGCGCCGCCTGGACTCAGGGAGCGGTGACCCAGTCGATCCAATACCCCAATCCGGCCGGCACTCCGGCCGCGCAGACCCCGAGCGAACGTCTGGACTTGGTCAAAGGCAGCCGCTTCTTCTGCTGCCGGTTCGACCAGAGCTACTGCCACCATGTCGACAACGAGAAAGACTGCCGCCCCTGAGACGCGCCGCCGCCGCTGGGTCTTTCCAGCCGGCGCGGGGCTGGGATGGGCCTTGGCGCAGATCGCGGGCACGCTGCTCAACCACGAGCTGCAGGCCGTACGGATCGTCTTCCTGCCGCTTTCGGCGCTCGCAGGTGGCACGGCAGCTCTGGGCGCGTGGGCGCACTTCTCCGGCCTCGCCGACACGGCGCGGGACCTCGTCCGCCGGCGGCGGTTGCGGATCGCCCTCGCCGGACTGACGCTCGGTCTGGTCCTGATGCTCGGGCTCTATATGAAATTCGCCGTGCGGATCCACATCGGCGAGGGTACCCGGAGCGTCGCCTTTCTCGTGGGCACCTCGCGGTCAGGATCTTGCAACTGCTCCAAAGCCGATCCCTTGTGTATCGAGGAGATGTCCCTCGATCCAGAGCTGATTCAGGCCTGTTGGAACGGTATCTGGTTCGTCCAGCTCGCGTTGGCGCTCTCCTATCTCCTGACCCTGGGAAGCCTCGGAGCCACGGCGGGTTTGTTGATGATTCCGGCGAAATTCCAGGCCCCGGCGGCTCCGCAACCCCCGCCGGGATACCTCGACTTCGACGTCTGGATCGATCAGAAATCCGAGGGCCTCTACCGCGCCAAGGCCTGGAGCGGCGCCGCGGGTTTCGAGGCCACAGAGCACTTCGCCCTCCCCACCGCCCTCCTGGATGGAGAGCTCCGCCTCGCCGGAGGCGGCTCCCGCCGGGGCGGGCCCGGCTCCCCTGAGACCGCGGACGGTGCCAGCCCGCAGCAGGCCGGGGACGAGCTGTTCCGCGCCGTCTTCCAGGGCGAGCTCCTGAAGGCCTTTCAAGGCTGCCTCGCCAAGGCTCAGGGCGGCTCCGGGCTGCGCATCCGCCTGCGTCTCAACGACGTTCCCCACTTGGCGGGCCTGCCCTGGGAGTACCTGTACCACGCCGAGGGCCGAGGCTTCCTGGCGCTCTCCGGCCGCACGCCGGTGGTGCGCTATCTGGAGCTGAGCGAGGGGCTCGATACGCTGCTGGTCGAGCCGCCGCTGCGGATCCTGGCCGTGATCTCCACTCCACAGGGCTACCGGGAGCTCGCCGAGGCGGACGAGGAGTGGCGGCGGCTCGTCGCGGCTCTGGCGCCTCTCCTGCACAGCGGTCTGATCGAGGTCGAACGGCTGGAGCGCCCCACCCCCGAGGCCCTGGAATCGCGGTTGCGCACCGGCCTGCCGGTCCACGTCCTCCATTTCGTCGGCCATGGCGGCTTCAGCGAGCTGCGCGGCGAGGGCGTGCTGGTGTTCGAGGACGAAGCCGGCCAGGGCGTTCCCATGGCGGGACCGAGCCTCGCCTACCTTCTCCAGGATCATCCGTCGCTGCGTCTGGCCGTGCTCAACGCCTGCAACGGTGCCCGCGCCGCGCTCGACAACACCTTCGCCGGCACCGCCCAGGCGCTCGTCCAGCACGGAGTGCCGGCGGTGATCGCCATGCAGTCGGAGGTGATGGACGAGACGGCCTGCAGCTTCGCCGAGAAGTTCTACCGGGCGCTCGCCGCGGGCCTGCCGGTCGACGCCTGTATCGGCGAGGTGCGCAGGGCGCTCGCCGCCGAGCACAACCCCGAATGGGGCACGCCGGTGCTCTATCTCCGCGCGACCGATGGCCGGCTCTTCGCCGTCGAAGGCGGAGACAACCCGCACTAAACCCTTCTCGACGATCAGAGATCTATCAGCTTTGTCGAGCAGCTACATCAACCTAAAAGGAGAACACAATGCTCAGCAACGATTCCGGCAATAATCCTACCGAACAGCTTCCACCAGCTTCCCCACCTGCCCGCGTCAAGGCCGATGGGGCCAATTCCATTCCCCTTCTGAAGCCTGGCTCTCCCATTGAGGTGGCGTCCGGAGGGAGTAGCCCGATCAACGATCCATCCGGAAAGGACAACAAGCCGCCGGGCGTCTATGATCTCGACCTCCTCGCCTGATGCGCCCCCCATAGGCGCTCACTTAACGTGTCTGAGAGTTTCCCCACCCGAAGACCCTCACCCCTGCCCCTCTCCCGCCCCCGCCCAACCCCCTCACCGGGAGAGGGGTACCCCTGGGGCGTTTTTGCCTTGCTCCCTCTTCTCCCGGTGAGGGGGGTGCGGAGGGGGCGGGAGAAGAGGGCCGGGGTGATGAGGGTCTTGGGCGTGCACGACTCCTCGCCATTCGCCCTGTAACGTAAAGCCGGCCCAGTAGTAGGGAGCCTGCCAGTGCGCTTGGCGGCGAATTGCGTCCTGAGCCGCCCGCAACGCCGCGGGGGGAGAGAGCTTCTCCACCAGCATCCCGCGGTAAAAGTGCCGCATCAGTTCGACGGTCAGCCGGTCGTTGACGTTCCACAGGCTCACCAGCACGCGCTCCGCACCGGCGTAGAAAAAACCCCGGGTCATCCCCATCATGCCCTCGCCTCGCACCTCGCGCCCCAGCGCCGACTGGCAGGCACTCAGCACCACGAGGTCGGCCCGCAGGTTCAGCTCGTAGATGTCGGAGAGATGGAGGTAGCCATTTGCCACCGGCTTCCCCTCTGAATCGATCTGGGCGAGCACCAGCCGGCCTCCTCCGAAATCCGTCGAGGGGAACAAGCCGTGCGTGGCGAAGTGCAGGAAACGATAGTCCCGCAGGGCGCCGTTCAGGATGGCCGAGCGGCTCGCATCCCGTCCCGAAACCTCCCGTTTGGGAGAGGGCGCAAGCTTCAGGATCGCCTCGGCCTCGGCTTGAGAATGGCGGAGCGGCTCGAAGATACCGCCGAAGTCAGGATTTGCCAGCACCCAGAGGGTCTTGCGAGCCAGCGGCCGGCTGGCGACCTCCCGGCGCAGCTCCCCCAGCACCGACACCGAAGGCACGGTAACGATCTCGTGATGAGCCACTAGCGGCTCGCCGCCTCCCGGCTCCGGTAAGGCGGCGAAGGGAATGCTCTGGAGGACCCCATTGCCCACCATCAGCAATCGTTTACCCGGAAGAAGCGGCGCCACCGGATCGAGGAGCAGATGGCCCAGCTTGGCGAGCTGCGGGCCGGTGGCCGTGGGGCTGCGGCTACGAGCGAGAAGATCGCAAACTCCCCGTGCCACGGAATCGATCTCGGCGCGCCCCGGAAGCTCGAAGCTCTGCAGGGAGTCGGGAGTGACGGCCCAGAGGAAGCTCCGCTTCTCGCCCAGCCGGAATTCCAAGAGCAGGGTGTCGCGGTCGAGCAGACTGCGCTGGATTTGAGCGGCGCTCGCGGGCTGCGGCTGGGTGAGGGCGACATAGCGGGGATCGTTCGCGTGCAGCTCGGCCCGTACCCGGTCGAGCTCGTCCCACCGGCGCCTGAGCTCCGCTTCGAGAGACTGTAACTGCTGCGGACCGACGGCTGGGTTCTGACTCAGGTGGGTCTGGCGGGAGACCAGCGCGTCGATCTGCTTCTCCAACCCCTGCTCACGGAGCTCCGAAGCGGCTCCATGGCGGAAGTCCGTGCCGGCGGCGGCCAGCCCATCGAGCAACGAGCGCGCCAGCGACCTCTCGCTGACTTCCAGGGCCTCGGCCTCCCGATGCATTTCCATCAACAAGTCGATCAGGAAGTCATAGGAATCCTGCTGGGTGGCGAAGAAGGCCGCACGGGTGGTGAAGCTCGTCTGGTGGAGGCGGTGCTGCTCGACCGATGCAAGGGCTTCCTTCATGAGCCCGCGGGCGCCTTCAAGGTCGCCGCGGCGGCGCAACACCCAAGCCTTTCCTTCCAGGGTCCAGGCCAGATTCGGAGCGTCGGCCAGAGTGCGGTACAACCCGAGCGCTTGGTCGAAATCGCCGAGCGCAGCCGCGTAGTGGCCGGTGGCGGCCTCCAGCCGGCCGAGATTGCCGAGGCTGCTCGCCTGCTCGCGGAAATCTCCAAGGCTGCGAAAGATCGGCAGCGCCTCCGAATAGGCCCGGCGGGCCCCTTTCATGTGGCCGAGCTCGCGGTGAGCCACTCCCAGCGTGGTCAGCGTAACGGCCCAACCGCGGGAACCGGGCGGGCGTAGCGCCAAGGCACCCTGGAGGTGCGGCAAAGCCTCGGCCCACCGTTTCGCATCCAGGGCGACGAGACCGAGGGCATTCAGGGCAGCGGCCTCGCCGTTGCGGTCCCTCGCCTGGCGGAAGAGCGGAAGCGCAGCGTTGAACCTCTCGCGGGCTTGGTCCACTTCACCCAGTTCGCGATGGAGGTGCCCCCGGTTGAGCAGGGTTGTGGCCCGCTCTCGGGGGTCGTCCTGTGGCTGCCAGAGGGCGAGCGCACGGTCGAAGAGGTCCGCGGCCTCATCGTAGCGGCCACGCAATTGGAGTGCCAGGCCCAGACTGCTGGAGGTCACGGCCTCGTGGGCTCGTTCGCCGAGGCGATGGCGTAGCTTCAAGGCCTGCCGGTACTCGTCGATGGCGCCGCCGAGGTCGCCGTGAGCGTAGCGAAGCTCGCCGAGAGACTGCCGAACCGAGGCCTCGAAGGCGGGGGCGCCGGAGAAGAAAGATTCAGCTCTGGTGAATGTCTGGAGGGCCGCTTCGTTCTCCTGCAGGCACTCGCGCTGAAGCTTGCCAAGGCCGAGGAGGGCTTCGGCTTGGCGCCCTGGCAGGCCGAGGTCCGCGAACCGGCGTTGCGCGCTTTCATAAACGACGACGCCAGCCCGGCACGCTGCCGGCTCGTGGGTCCGGCGCAACTGGTGGGCGCGGGCCAGCTCCGCCTCCGCCAGCGCCCGCCTGCGATCCGCTGCGGTGGCGCGCCGATGCTCTACCAGCCGCAGACCGCAAGCCACCTTGGGGCCGTCGAGGAGCGTCAACTCGATCCGAAGCATGCCCGCGGCGTCGGCCACCCAGTGGATCTCCTCGGCCGGATAGGGAGGAGATTCCGCGGCGTTGAAGCTGTCGACCTGGAGGAGCGGCCGGCGAGCATCGAACAGAGTCAGGGCGATATCGCGGGCGTCCTGGTTGGCAGCGACGTGAAAATAGTCTCCCGGTTGGACGGTAAGCCTCAAGCTCGACTCCCCGTCGCAGGCGGGTGCGGGAGCGGTAGCTACAGGGACGTGAGCTGGCCGGTTCGCAACGGGCGCGGCCTTGTCCTCGCCACGGCAGCCGAGGCTGAAGAGCAGGAGCAGGACGAGGCCCAGGATCACCCGCCGCGACGTCTCAGTCTCTCCTCCGCGGCTCCGTCACGCGCAGGAGATGCGTCTCGAGCACCTTCCCCGCTTCCCCGCCGACGCCGTCCGACAGCTCCAGGCGATAGCGGCCCGGCAGGAGTCCCACGGGGAGCTCGAGCGTCAGGGCGAGATCCCGGTTGGGCCGCAGCGCGTAGGACCCCAGCATCTTGCCGGTCGCCGCGTCGCGGAGATCCAGCCGGTAGACCGCAAGCTCGTCGGCGGGATGGAACATAAGCAGCCACGGCCCGGACGCGGTCAATGTTTTTTCCGGGGGAGCCAGCAGTGAGGTTGCACGCTCGTCGGCGGAGAATTCGGCGATGGGGGCATCGGGCTTCGGCGCCCGCAGCGCTTCGATGATGCTCTGCTGGCGCAGGTCCCGGACGCCCAGCGCCACCAGCGCCACGAAGAACGACGCGGCCAGCGCCATCGGCAGGCGAAACCGCCATGACGACCGCCGCCGCGGAGGATCGGAGATCTCGCGGACGTTTTGGCGCGACGGCTCGGGAGAATCGAGCTGCGGGCGAAGCAGGCGCCAGAGCGCGGCCGTCTCCACCTCCTGGCCCGCGCCCGGCTCCTCGTCGGTTTGAGCGAACGCCGCCGCGGCCTCGGCCAGGTCGAAGCAGTCGCGGCAGCGCACCAGGTGCTCCTGGAGACGCTCCTCCTCAGCCGTGGGAAGCTCGCCGCGGTGATAGGCGATCCAATGGTCGGACGAGGGGTGATCCATCGGCTCCGGGGTCGTGTCGATCAGCTCCAGGAGGGTATCGCGAAAGTCGGATGAGCTCACTTTTCTTGGCCCCCGCTCAGAATTCTATCGTCCCAAACGTCTGATGCAGCTTGTCCCACAATCGCTGGCGCGCCTGGAAGAGGTGGGCCTTGACGGTCTCCGGCGAGATCCGGAGGGCCATGGCGATCTCCTGCATGCTGCGCTCCTGGTAGACGCGCAGCTCCATGCACAGACGCTGCTTGGGAGCCAATTCGCCAATCGCCTCCCTCAGGGCCTTCAGACGCTCCTGGCGCACGATGTCATCGAGCGGTGAGGCCGTGGTGGAAGGTGAAGAGAAGGCCGCCGCCGGCGACGGCTCCGGAGCCCCAGAGTCCTCGAAGGGGATCTCCGGCACCGCATTCCGGCCTCCCGGCTGGCGGTCGCGCCACTTCCGGTAGACGTTGCAGGCAATCTGCAGCACCCACCCCTCCAGCGAACCTTCCCCGCGGTAGCCCTCCAATCCTCTATAGATCCGCAGGAAGATCGCCTGGGTTAGGTCCAGCCGCTCCTCAGGAGAGAAAACCCGCGGCGCCAGGAAGCGCTCGACGCGCGGACGGAAGCGGCGGAAGAGCAGCTCGAAGCTCTTTTCGCGGTCGGCACCGCGCTGGAAGTCGAGCACTGCGCGTGCGACGTCCTCCGGTCCGACGTACGGGCCATCGTCCACCGCGGGCGGGATCTGCTCACCCAACTTCATCGCTGCTCCCACCAGGTACCGGGAGGCATACCAAGAACTCCAATCCAAAAAGGGCTCGGCGCGAAGTATCGCACAGAACGGCCGGCCCCCGTCCCGGGACGCCTGCGATGAGGCGCGAGTCTCTTGCCCCGACTCGTGCGCCGCATGACCCGAGTCCCGTGCTGCAACACCCGAGCTTCTTGTTGCAAGACGCGCCTCATTTCTTGCAAAATTCGCATAGATTGATGCAAATTTGAGCTTGCCAGGTTCCAAATCCAGGCCGAAAGTGAGTCACCTCGATTGGTGAGTCGCAAACTCCGGCAAATCAGACATCGCCATCTTGGGGCGGAAGAGCCGACCCGTGTGATTTGCTGCAACGCCCTATTGATTTGCAGACGATTGGAGTATTCTTGCAAAGAATCTCTAAAGACTTGCGACTGATGACTCTCCGTTTGCAACCAAACAACAGAGACAAACCACTCAGCTCGGCTTCTCTGCGATACGCCCCGCGGGTCTTGCAACTAGACCGGGATGGTTGCAAATAAACCCGCGGGATTTGCGACTTGACCCAAGGGGCATGCGACTCACCACTCGGGTCATGCAGCAGAATCGGGGAGCTTTGCGCCAGACTACGGGAAGTTTGCAGCAGGCGATCCGAGGCAGGCAGCCCCCTTTTTCCGAGGCGCGTCGCACGGCTCCCTCGCCGTGCCCGGTCGGCCCCAAGCCCGTTCTACCTGCTAGACTCGCCAGCTCTCGAAAGTCCCTGTTGCCGAAAGGAGAAGAGCCGGATGAGAAAGCTGGTTCGAGTCACACTGATGCTTCTAGTTACGGGGGCGGGAACGGCCCTTCCGTTCGCGGCTCCGGCCGCCGGACAGGCTCCCGCTTCGGGTACGACGGTGCTCAAGGCCGCCCGCGTCTTCACTTCCACCTCGGAGCGCCCGCTGGCACCCGGAATGGTCGTCGTCGAGGGAGATCACATCGCCCAGGTCGGGCAAAACCTGGCCGTGCCGCCGGGCGCGCAGGTCATCGACCTCGGGGACGCGACACTCCTGCCCGGTTTCATCGACGCTCACGTGCACCTGGCGATGGAGATGTCCGACGACTGGTACCGCGACTTCTACCAGACCGCCTTTCGCTTCCCGGCCGAGCAGGCGCTCTACGCCGCCAAGTACGCCCGAGTGACCCTGGAAGCCGGGTTCACCACCGTGCGCGACGTGGGCTCGGATGAATACATCTCGCTCGGCCTGCGCAACGCCATCAACGCCGGCATCGCCGTCGGCCCCCGCATGCTGATCGCCAACCACGGCATCGGCTCGACGGGAGGTCACGCCGACGCTCCCCCGTTCCCGCCGGAGCGGATCAAGCCCGCGGGAACGCTCGAGGGCGTCTGCAACGGGCCCGCGCAGTGCCGTGAGGCCGTGCGGTTCCAGATCAAGTTCGGCGCCGACGTCATCAAGTGCATGCCCTCCGGCGGCGTTCTCTCGCTCTCCGATCCGGTCGACGTCCCCGAGCTGACCCGGGAGGAGATGGACGCCATCGTCTCCGAGGCGCACGCCTGGCACCGCAAGGTCGCGGCCCACTGCCACGGCGACGAAGCCGCGAAGATCGCCATCGCGGCCGGCGTCGATTCCATCGAGCACGGCTCCTTCCTGAAGGACGACACCCTGCGGCTGATGAAGGAGAAAGGCGTCTATCTCGTGCCCACGCTCTTCGCGGGATTCTGGGTAGGCGAGAAGGCGGACCACTTCCCGCCGGCCATCGCCGTCAAGGCGCGGGCGGCGGCGGCGCAGATGCAGGCGATGTTTCAGCGCGCGATGAAGATCGGAGTCAAAGTGGCCTTCGGCACCGACTCGGCGGTCGAGCCGCACGGCCTCGACGCCCGCGAGTTCGCCCTCATGGTGAAAAACGGCATGACCCCGGCCCAGGCGCTGATCTCCGCCACCGCCAGCGGCGCCGACCTGCTCGGCCTCGCCGACAAGATCGGCACCCTCGAAAAGGGCAAGCTCGCCGACCTCGTGGCCGTCCCCGGCGACCCCTTGCAGGACATTCGCCAGACGGAGAAGGTCAGCTTCGTCATGCAGGGGGGTAAGGTCTTCAAGAATCAGGCTACTTCGGAGCAAACCCTCACTCCCTAACCCCCAAGACCCCTCACTCCCCCAGCCCCTCTCTCCCATCGCCCTCCCCCCGAGCCCTCGCTGAAGGAATACCACCTTCTGCCGAGCGTGCGTGGCGACCTCCTCGCCAAGCTCGACCGCTTCGCCGAAGCCCGCGCCGAGCACGAGCGCGCCGCCTCGCTTACCCGCAACGCCCGCGAGCGCGAGCTGCTGCTCGAGCGCGCGGCGGCGTGCGCGCGGAAAAAGTAAGAAACCAAAGAGAAGATCTCGGAGGAGTCCTTCATGACCTTCAGCAACCCTTCGAAGGGCCGTGTCAGATCCGTGCTTGCTTCGGCGTATATCCCGGTGAATCGCGAGGTTGTAAACCGCCTCGGAACCGGCAATCCCGCCTCTTCAAGCGATCGGAGGGCTCGCTCATGGCCTGCCTCAACATCACCGAAGGTCTATTTTACAATGCTCTCCCCGACTCGCCGGTCTGGTCGACGTCGGGAGGCACGACGACCCCCGCGGGGGTCACCATCGCCGCTACGACTTCGGGTATCTTGGTCCATAAAGGAGCGTCTTCCCAGCCTTTCTCGAAACCGCTGAACGGCGCTGTCTACTGGGTGACCTTCGGCAATCCTAGGAACTTCATTCTCATCCTCACGACCGACATAATCATGCCGGATCTCCCCGAAACACGCACCGTCGTGCTCGTGGAGACGACCTCCACAGGCATCACTACGCACCCGCCAATCTCGATCTCCGCCACCAGCACCGACTCGCTACCCTTGGTGCAGCCGAGCGAGGGTAACGGCAGCGTCTTCGCCCTGCTGATGAGTGGCAACAACGGCAGCGTCTCGGGTACGGTCTACCGTAGCGACAACTTCCAAGAATTCTGCAGCACCGGCCTGTTCACGCCATCGCAGCAAGTGATCGGCAACGCCACGACGACCCAATTGCAGATCCTCGAAGGCGGCGTCACCCGCGCCTCCGCACTGCGCCCGCTCGGTAGCTGCCAGGCGACGCCGAATCCGGTGACTTTCCCCGACGCCGTGCTCGGCGCGAGCGATCCCGCGCTGGCGACGCAGACGCGCCAGGCGACGATCCGCAACAACGGCACCGATTGCCTTACGATCAGCGGCGTTGGCAACGTTGCGCCGTACTCCGTCACCGGCTTCTCGCCGCCCTTACCGGCCGTACTCGGCGTCGGAGAGACCCTGACGGCCGAGATCCTCTTCGCCCCGGCGGCCGTCGGGACCTTTAACCATGACCTTCCGATCACGCGCAATCCGGAGCTGGGTGATGACAAACTTCACTGCCGCGGTGTCGCGCGCAACGCCACGCACTCGATCTCGTTTTCCGGAACGATCGCTTTCGGCACCGTGCCGCTCGGCATGCCGGCGACGCGCACGCTCACCATCACGAACAACGGCGAGACGACGGTCAACCTCGTCATTCCAGCGCCGGCACCCGGCAGCGACTTCCAGTGGGCGGCGTTCAGCGGCCCGGTGAGCCCCGGCGGTCCTGCCGTCAACGTGGCGATCACATTTACGCCGACGTCGGAGACGCCGCAGTCGGTGGCGTTGACGTTTACCAGCAACGCGGCCGGCAGTCCACACCATGTCACGATCGCCGGCACTGGCTGCGTGGCACGGGCGCGCATCGCCATCGACGCGCCCGTCGGCGCCGTGAGCTTCGGCAACGTGCAACGCGGGTTTCGGAGTGTGCGCACAGTGCGTGTACGCAATACCGGTAACGGCCCGCTGAATTTCCGCGCTTCCATCACGGGCAGCGCGTTGTTCGGCTTGGCGCGCGATAGCGATCCGGTCACCTCGCCATCGTCGACGTTGAGCTTCTCGCTGGATCCGCCAATGGCCTGCGGTGCGGACGCGACCGGCCCGGGCGAGGTCGTCTTCGGCGTCACCTTCTTCGCCAACGACGTCGCCTCTGCCATCGCCGTCACCGGGGGGCTCGTCATCGACAACCACAACGACACGAGCGCGGCGCCGTCCTTTACCTTCGATCTCACGGCCACGATCGTCGCCGCCATCAACACCGACACCATGCTTGTCATCGATCGCTCCGGCAGCATGTCCGAGGCGTCGGGCGACCGGCGTAAGATCGACACCGCCATCGACGCCGGGCATCTGTATGTCCAACTCGGCCGGCCGGATGTCGGCGACCGCATCGGCCTGACGAAGTTCAATCAGAACCCGGAGACCTTTAATTCGATCGACGAGATCACGGGTGCAAACCAGCCCGTGATCGCGGCCACCATCAACCTCACAGAGTTGAATCCCGACGGCTCGACGGCCATCGCCGGCGGCGTGCTCGACGCGCTCCGCGATCTGAACAGCCACCCGCGCTCCTCGCCGCCGCCTGAGCTGAATCGCACGCTTGTGGTCCTCACCGATGCGATCGACAACACGCCGTACACCAACCCTGCTGACGGCGTCACCTACTCACTCCTCGGCGATGCCGGCACGACCGCTCTCCCAATGCCGGGCAATGTGAAGGTCTATGGTATCGGCATCGGCGACAGTATCGACGCCGCGCGTCTCGGCCAGCTCGCGCAGGCGACCGGCGGGCACTACCTGCACGTTCGAAACTTCTCGGGCCCCGATTACTTTCAGCTCGAGAAACACTTCACGCAGATCTACATGGACACAGCCGATCTCGCCACGATCGTCGACCCGACCTACGTGATCGATCCGGGAGAGACGCAGTCGATCGAATTCGACGTCCTCCGCGGCGACGTGAGCTGTATGGTCGTCGTCTACGACCGCGACGGCATCCGCCTCCCCTTTTACCTCCAGACCCCGCACGTCGAAGTCATCGACCTTACGACCATTCCGCCGGGCTTCGAGCTTCGCCCCGGATTGACGAGCACCGCGCGGTTCCTTGAGGTGCGCTTCCCGCCGAACGATCCCGATCGTTATGCCGGCAAATGGAAGGCCGTGATTCGCCACGACGGACGGGCATGCTACGCGAACGGCGGCGGGAGGATTACCGAAGCCGGCTTGCCAACGGCACAGCGGTCGTTCCAGTTCGGGTTCCAGCCGACCGCTTGCAAGGAGTATTCGAAACCGATCTCGTATGGCATTGCCGTCGGGGCCGGTTCGAACTTCAGAATGCAGGCTTACGTCGATCCGGCGGTGGTGGGTGTCGGCGAGCCGATTCGCCTGAATGCGCTGCTCAGCGAATTCGGTCTCCCGGTGATCGGCTCCTCGGTGATGGTGACTTCACGCGCACCCGACGGCACGACCGAAACCTTTACGCTCTACGATGACGGCGCGCACGACGATGACGCTTCCGACGACGGCAACTACGGCAATCGCTTCACACACACCTTCGCCGAAGGGACGTATGAGTTCACCTTCCGCGCGGAAGGCCACAGCCGTGAAGGCGAGCCGGTCAAGCGCGAGGCCGTGCGGTCTAAGTACGTCGAAGGCCGGACGCCTTTGGTGCCTCCGGAGGGCGGTGGAGAGAACGGCTTCCAGTGCTGCCGCTGGGTGATCCTCACTCTCGGCATCATCGGATTCATCCTGCTTCTGATCCTGCTCGTGCTCCTGTTCCGGCGTTGATTCTCCTTTGGAGAGAGGATAGGCGAACCGCGCCTGTCCTCTCTCCGATTAGAGCTTACGTCGCCGGCCGGCTCCTGCTCTCGTCCATCGGCCTCAGTCGGCCCGGACGAGCGGCACGTCCACCAAGTGCTGCGAGAGGAACCAGACCTGGAGCTCGTTGAGCCGGATCACATCGCTCACCAGGAGGTCGTTGGTGCCGTCGTCGCCCGAGTCGTCGGCTTGGCCGGCCATCGAGTGCGACTCTTCCAGGATGATCTCGTGGGCGTGCAGGAGCCGCGAGATCTGGACCGGAACCTCTTCCCTACCCCGCGGCGGACGCGGAATGATCGTCGTCTCCGCGATGTCGGCCGCCATCGCCAGACTGACTCCGCCGAGCAATTGGATGCGCTCCGCGATCTGATCCACGAGCTCGTTCTGCTCTTCGTAGTGCTTGTCGAAAAGGAGATGAAGTTGATAGAAAGTGTGACCGGCGACCTGCCAGTGATGCTTCTTGTAGAGATCCCGGATCGTAATCGTATCCGCCAGGACCTGGTTCAGATTCTCGACGCTCTGGCGGCAGGCCTTCTCGCTGAGTGCGATCGGCAGCTTGACGATCGAGCCGAAAGGCTGGATCTCCACAGATTTCTGCCCCACCAGCGGCCGGGCCCGGTCCATCACCTCGACCTTCTTCGCCGAAGTCTTCGCCAGCGCCTGGCTCTTCTTCCCTTGATTCTTCGCCATTATCCGCTCTCCTCTGGGCCGGACTCCAGCCGGCCCTGGTCAACAAGTAACTGTAACGCACCAATACCGGCAGTCCAAAGCTACACGCTTCATCTTGAAGCCGACCCCAAAACAGCAGCACAGTGCGTGCCAACTCGGAGACCTCACTTCGCCCCCCGCCGCTGCGCCAGCAGCCACTCGAGCACGGCGGGATCGGCGTAGGTGCGGGTCCAGGCATCGTGGCCGGCGTCGGGATAGATCGTCACTTTCACGTTGCCGGCGCAGCGTTCGAGGCGCCGGCCCAGCTCTTCGGCCCAGGAGACGGGGATGACGTCATCCTTGCGGCCATGGAAAATCCAGACCGGCACGTTCTTCAGCCGGCAGACCTCGACCGGATTCCCGCCGCCGCTGATCACCAGCAGCGCCGCGAAACGATCGGGATTCGCGATCGTCAGGTCCCAGGCTCCGAAGGCTCCCATGCTGAGGCCGGTGAGGTAGACGCGGTCGGGATCCACCCTCAGCCGGGTCTGGAGATCGTCGAGTAGAGCCTTGAGGACATCCGCCGACCAGAGCTCCCCTTCCGGCACCTGCGGGGCCACGAGGATGAACGGGAAACTCCTGCCGCCCATGAGCTTCGGTAGACCCTGTCTTGAGACGGCGGCCAGGTCGGCGCCGCGCTCGCCGGAGCCATGGAGGAAGAGCACTAGAGGCCACGTCTTGCCGGCGGGGTCGTACCCCTCGGGCAGATAGAGAAGGTAACGGGTCGAGACTTTTTTTGTGATCGTGACGGCGAAGGTTTTTTCAGTGGACGGCATGGCGTGATCCTGGGCCAGGGCGCGGGCGCCCCACCCGAGCAGAAGGACCGCGAACCAAGAGGCGTACGAGAACCGGCAGGGCAGCATGGAGAGATCATAACCGGAGGCACAAAAAGGCGCCCGGGTTGCCCCGGGCGCGTCGCCCATCAGAGGCAGGAAAACCGGCGGCCGACGGGGCGGCGAGTGCGAAACGTCAAGGGGACGCGAGGCGGCGAGCTTCACAGCCGCCCGGAGCCCTGTCGACTTCCTGCGGCCAAGTTAGAGGCAGCTACGGTCAGTGTTGTCGCAATACTGTCCCTCGCTGCACACCCACGTGCCTCCCGAATTGCAGACATAGTAGCAACAACACTCGACGTGGAGAGGCCCTGTACACGTGGTTTGGCAGCTCGTCTTCGTGCAGGGTGGCGTGCCGGGGTCGAAGGTTGGCTGTTCGCCGCCGCCGGATGCGCGGCCCAAACTAGAGAAACTGATGATCACAACGACGACCAATCCTAGAATCTTCAAACGCATGGATTCCTCCTCCTTGGTCTTGGTTACCAATGGTTTCTTTGTGAGCTACACGCCATCGCTCTCCGGGCCGGAACGCCTCCTTTCTTACCGGCCTCTACGAAGCGGATAGGGGCTGCTCATCTTGGAATGCGGGATCAGCGGGAGAAACCCGTCATCGGTCGGGTAAGTTGCAGTGAGCTCCGTTCGGCCGCGAGGACCGCAGGGTGCGCCTCTCTGTGGCCCCGGCGGAACCGCGGCCGGAGCCGTGAGGCCGGCAGGCGGCGCTTATTCGGCCTCGACCTGGTGCCCTCGCCCCTGCCAGAAGGGCTGGCCGGGCCACCGTGTCTCGCGCGTGTAAAGGTGGGACATCAGTTTTTGGTACGTCTCCCAGCTCCGGGCCAGGCTCTCGCCATAGGCGGCGAAATCGCCGGTCTCGCCGGCCAGGCGGCGGGCGATCGCATCGCCGGCCTGGAGGCCGCCGGCCAGTGCCTTGTAGATACCCTGCGAGGTCAACGGATCGTAGGAGCTGGCGGCGTCGCCCACCGCCAGCCAGTCCTCGCCATGGGGCGGCTTCAGGCGGAAGCTCGAGACCGGAAACGCCCGCAGGCCGCCGGGGCTCAGGGAGCTGCCGTCGAGGCGCTGTCCCAAGTGGCGGGTCCGCGCCAAGTGGCAGAACCACGAGACCGGATCGCGCAGCTTCCGCCGGCGGTAGGTCTCGGGGTCGGTGGTCACCGCCACCACGGCTTCGCCGTTCGCGAGGCGGGCGGCGTACCACCAGCCATAGCCGCAGGCCTCCAGCAGGGTCAGCTTGCCGAAGCCGGCACCGGCGGCGAGTTGGAACCGGCCGGCGATGCAGATCAGGCGGTCGGCGACCTGGCGGCGCCCCCCTGCCAGCCTGGCGAAGCACGCCCGCTGGCCTGTGGCGTCGACGACGATTCCGGCGTCGACTCGGCGCGTCCGGCGGCCCGCGGTCTGGAACGTGAGGCGCCAGCCGCCGGCCGGCCGCCGCTCGGCCTTCTCCAGCCGCCACCCCAGCTCCAGCCGGGCGCCGCGCTCGGCCGCCTGGTGAGCGAGGAAGGCGTCGAAACGGCTACGGTCGAGGTGCCAACCGTGGCCGTGGGGATTGGTGACGAAGTCGTTGTAGCCGAGCTCGTCGTCCCCCCAGCTCGAACAGCTCCCCAGGCAGGGCTCGTGGCCCTGCGCGAGGAAGCCCGGCAGGAGGTCCAGCTCGGCGAGCAGCAACCCGGTGTCGGGCGGGATGCTCTCGCCGATTCGAAAGCCGTCGAAGCCGCCGGCGTCTGCCAGGAGAACCCGGCCGGCGCCGTGATGGACGAGGCGGAGGGCCGTGGCACTGCCCGCGGGGCCCGCTCCGATCACCACGACGTCTTGCCGGCGGCTGTCGACGGCCGTGCTCACGAAGTCGGCTCCACCGTCTGGGTGAGGGTGTTCGGGTAGGGCTCGACGACGTCGCTGACGTTGCTCATCAAGCTTGCCACCTCGAGGAAGTAATTCTGATTGAAGGTCGTGGGATACCCGGCGATCGCCGGCGCCTGGACGACGGTGCCGATCTCTTGCCAATGGTCGAGGATGTCCGCCCGTACCTGGAAGCGGCCCACCTGCTCCATTTCGAAGAAGCTGCCGTCCGGCCCGGTGCCGACACCCCCCGACGGGGGCGACGGTGGGTAGACGCCGTTGTCCGGTCCCGGGATCGTCGGGGTCCCCTCCCCGCGCACCGAGAAACGCTGCTGGGGAAGTTGGCCCCCGTTGGCGACGAGATCCTTGTAGTTGTAGACCGAAACCGGCCGCTGCGCCGGCCACGACCACAGCAAGGTGACGTTGCGCCCGTCGAAGACCTGGTTGGGGTTGGTAATGTCGCCGCCCGGGTTGGGGTCCGGCAGGTGGGTGGCGCACGAGTTGTAATCGGTGTGCCAGGGCAATGCCACGAACTTGCCCACGTCGCCCGGCTCGACGCGGGTCTGCGTGCGCTCCGGGATGTAGCCGACGCCCAGGAACGGCTGGCTCTTGGTGGCCTGCGCATAATTGAGCTGTGCGGTGTTGACGCGGAACGGGCCGACGTTCGGATCCTTGGCAGTGTTCGGGTTGTAGAACGCGATGTCGCGGACCACGAAGGTGAGGTCGATGCCCGGGCTGAACCGTCCTCCCAGGCAGTTGGTCAGCACGTTCTTGTCGAGCTGCTCGCCCGCGGTCAGCGGCGTGCCCGGCGTCTTGCTGTACTTGCCCTGGAACCACTGGTTGAGAAAGAAGTATTGGGTCTTGGTCAGAGTCAGGTATGAAGCGCCTGTGTCGCCCAGGGCCAGCGGCATCCTGGGCGCCCCAACCTGGAGCTGGCCGCCGTTCGGGTAGGGATTGCGGATGTACGACGGCACGTTGAGCGTCTTCGCCGGGTCGGAGTCGGCCGTGATGCCGGCCAGGCGCTGGTGGGAGCCGACCGCGAGGTCGTTCAGGCTGGTGACGAACATCTGGAGGCTGGCGCTGCGGAAAAGCGGCAGGACGTCGTCGTCGAATGAGGGCTGATAACTCTTGTTGAAACCGGAGTCGTCCTGGGGCATGCAGGGCCCGCTGTAGATCGAGGGATCGAGCCCGAAGCAGCACAGCCAGGTGTCGTACACCTCGTCCCACAGCGTGACGGCGTTGCGGATCTGGGGTGCGAAGGACGGGTCGGTGGAGACGATCCAGGCCGTGCTCGTCAGCTCCAGGGTGGAACCGTCGCCGAACACCAGAGTGGCCTGCACCGGTCCGTCGGCCGTGTCGTCGAACCAGCCGTCGTTGTTGACGTCGTCGTTCAAGGGGAACGTCTTGCCGTCCTGATACCAGCCCGTCGCCGTCCCCTGGCCGCCGAGGACGATGAGCCGTCCCTGCGCGTCGGTCTCGATCGCTCCGAGCTCTTGCACCGGCGTTCCCGAGGGGCTGTAGAGCTGAGAGAAATGATCCGCGGGGAACGACACCGGATAGTCGGGGAGTGGCTGGATGCCCGTCCCCGACTGATACCACGACGGCGTCGTCGCGCCGTCGAAGTTGATCCGCGCGGCGCTGGCGCCGTGGATCGCCCGCGGCCCGGCATCGACCACGAGGCTGGTGAGCCGCTGCGGATTGGACGGGTCGGCGGTACCCGCGAAATCTATATTGCGCATCGGCGGAAGCAGGCCGTTGAGGTACCACGACAGACTGCCGATGACGGTCGGCGTGGGCGGCGATGTGGGGGGCGGGAGGGATTCCTCCAACACCCAGCAGTTGGCTTTCTTGTTCGCCAGGTGGACGGTCCAGACGATGTCCGTCACCGTCTTCCCGTCGACCACGCTACCGAGCGTCACCTCCTGGACCTGGCCCTGGTAAGGATATTGGGCCGCCGCCGCCGGGTCGTCATATTGATAGATCCGGAAGCGCTGCGCCTGCCGCTTGAGCGCACCGCTGGCGTCGCGCAGGTCCTGATCGCTGATCGGATCGGACTCGGTGCCCGGCTGGATAGGCAGGCCGCCGACCAGGCTGGTACCCGGCTGGACCATTCCCGCCGAGCTCTCCGGGGCGAGGTAATACTCTTCACTGTTGCCGACGCGGGCGAGCCCGATCGCCGGGTGGATACGCAGCACGGGAGCGGTCATGGTTTTTTCCTCCCCTGTTTCTGGTTGTCGACGTACGCTTCCAGGATGATGTGGCTGAGGTTGATGTTGGTGCCTTGAAGCGGCTGGATCGACGGATTGGTCGGGTTGTACATCAGCGTGTTGTGGCAAGTGAAACAGTTGTTGCTGGTCTGGATGTTCTGAGTAAAGGTCTCGATCACCGAATTGTTGAGCAGGGTCGATCCGGTCAGGCTCGCCTGCAGGTTGTCGTTCGGTTGGATCACGACTTTGTGGTCCTTGCCCAGGATCCAGATCGCTCCCACCTCGAAGTAGTGCCGCGCCACGTCGGTTCCGAGTTGGCTTTTGACGGATGCATTGAGCGTCGTGATCGCCTGCAGGTTCGGGTCGGTGCTCGGGGTTCCCGCGGCCATGCCGGAGGGAAACTGGCGGCAGACCTGGGTGATGGGCGTCAGCGTCTGGGTGGCCGCATCGAGCTTCAGTTGGCTGGTACTAACCTGGTTGCAATTGAGGGCGAGGGTGCCGGCGCTGTAGAACGCCCAGTCGCGGGTGCTGACCGGCACGGAGGGTGACTGATTGGGGACGAGGTCCGGGGCGTTGTCGTCGTGCTCGAAGCTCGCCCAGACCGCCTCCGGGTGGCCTTGCACCCAGCCGACGACATGGAACCCTACCAGTGCCACTTGAACCGCGAGCGGGGGAGATCCCCCGTCGGTCCGCACTTTGCCGTTGGGTCCGGTGACGAGGCGGTCGACGAGAGCCGGCCGCACATAATACTTACTGGTGTCCTCGCCCGGCGCGACGATCTTCCACGATACCTTGATCTCGACGTCGCCGGTTGCGAACTCGGTGGTCGGCGGGATCTGGTTCAGGACCGCCGGATTGTTCCAATGCAGGCTGACGATCTGTTGGAACATCTGCGGGTTGACATACTGCGAGTAGTAGCTCGCGCGGCCGCCATGAGCCACCAGCACGCCGAGCGAGTCGGCCTGGGTGACCTCGTTGAGCGACTGGTGGGGTCCGTTGATCTTCTGTGTGCGCACGGCGAGCTTCATCGGGCCGCGGGTGCTCGAGGTGTCCTTCCCGGCGATCACGTCCTCGACGGTCGGGAACGTCTCGAAGCGGAGCTTGCCGCCGTTCGTCTGCGTCAGCCAGAGGAAGCTCTGCCAGGCCCATTGGTGGAAGTCGCAGAACGAGGTGAACGGATGATTCGGATCGGGCTGGGGCGTCTGGCTGTGTGGAAACCAGGCAGCCGGAGCGGCGCAACCTCCCGGGGGGGTGGTGCCGGGAGTCGGGTTCGTGGCAGCCGGAGTCGCGGCCGAGGGGCTCGCGGCAGCCGGGCTGCCTGCCGAGTCGCCGGGCGGTGTCCCCGGCGCGGGACCACAGGCCGCGAGTACCACCATGGCGGCGGCGAGCCCGAGGGCGGAAGCCCCCCAGAAGCTCCACGGTGGAGACTTTGGAGGATCTCCGCTCCGGTCGGAGACGCATCGAGATCGAGAAAGAGACGATAAAGTCATGGCCACCTCCTGAGGAAGGAATTTAGGGCGCGCTTCGGTTTCGACAGCTCAGCGACAGATGTCCAAGGCAACCCCTGTGCCAAGGCAGCGGGCGCCGGCTCTCGACGTTAAATCGTTGTTCTCAGGGGTTTCCGGGATCACTTATAGAACAGAGCGGATTCGCGCCGGCTTGGCTGACATGTCGGCGACACGTCGGCGGCGTGTCGGGCATTCAACCGGGGGAGGAGCCGAGGGCGGGCAGAAGGGGAAAGAAAATGCGCCCGGGTTTCCCCGGGCGCCTCGCAAGCACCCGCTGGCCGCGATGACGGAGATCGACCTGGGGCAGATCGAGCTTCGGGAGATGCTGTTGATGGACCGGGGGCACTGTCTGCGGGAGCAGACTCTGGAGACCTGCGGCGTCACGCCGGAGTCGGCGCTGAGTCCGTTGCAGGCGGCCAGCGTGGAGACCCTCCGGCATCTGGTGGCGGCGGGAAACGGTTGCGCGATGGTGCCGCGGATGACGCTGGTGCCCGGCGCCGACTGTTCGGGTCTCGTACGCTACGTCCCCTTCCGCGAGCCGGCGCCGGGCCGCACCGTCGGCTTCGTCTTCCACGAGCGGTGCCCGCGGGTGGAAGACGCCATCGAGCTGGCCGGCTTCCTGCGGGGCCTGGAGCAGACCTCGCGATCCGCTAAGCCGTGAAGTCTAGAATCCAGGCCTTCCTGACGGACGCGCTGCTTGCTCAACAGCCCGAACCCACATAGACTCTCCACATGAAGGCCGTACAGATCATGTTTGACGAAGATCTCCTGGCCGAGTTGGACCAGACTCCCGACGTTCGCGAAAAGGGGCGGTCCGCGGTATTGCGGCAACTCACCAGCGACTTCCTCCGTCAGCATCACGAGCATCAGATCGACGCTCAGTACGAGCGCGCGTATGCCGGAGTCAAAGACCCGCTTGGGAAGGAATTCGAGGGGTGGGAGGAAGAGGGAATATGGCCCCCGAATGAACCGGGGCGAGATCTGGCTCTATGCCTTTGGTTCATCCGACAAGCGCCGGCCGGTGCTGGTACTCTCTCGCCAGAGAGCGATCGACCTCCTCCGTACCATTCTTGTGGCGCCAATCACCTCCGCCGCTCACGGAGCGCCCAGCGAGGTCCAACTAGGGATCGAAGAAGGACTCAAGCACGCCTCGGTGGTCAACCTGGATCAAGTCCAGACCGTGGATCAGAAGAAGCTTCATCATTTTGTCGGCACGGTCGGACCTGAGAAGATGAACACGGTCTGCCGAGCCCTGATGATCGCCACCGGGTGTGAAGGCTGAGGGCTCGAAAGGTTCCCCGGCTCGCGCAGTGACTGGTCAGCCGCCTGCCACGGCCTCGATGGCGCGCTCGACCATTTCGTCGCGGCCGGCGGCGATGCCGCGGAGGGTCCTTGCGGCCGGGATCGTAGGCTTCACTCCCACGCCATGAAAGGGCGAGCCGTCGTGCTTCAGGACGCGCTGGCCGGACCACGTCACCCGCCAGCCTCCCGGCAGGTCGCTCCAGTTGAGGCTGCCGTTGTCGGCTCCCGAGGGCTCGCCGATGAGGTCGGCCCAACGGTAGTTTTCGATCATCCCCAGCAGAGTCTCACTGTAGCCGCTGGCCCGGCCGTCGATGAGGAACGCCACCTTGCCGCGCAGCCGGGGGGCCTTGGGCTCAATCGTCCAGAAGGTGGTGAGCCACTTCACGTCGCGGTGATCCGGGAGCATGACGACCGGCACCTGCCAGTTGGAGCTCAGGGCGGTGCTGCCGGCGAGGTGGGAGAGAAGAACGGTGGAGATATCCGCCGCGCCCCGCAGGTCGAAGACGATCCCCCGGGCTGCGGCGAGCCGTGGCAAGAGGCTGTCGAGGTCGGTGTCGGTCATCCGCCGTAGATCGACGTAGACGACGCCCGGGCGGGGCTCGGCCACGGCGGGCAGTGGCGTGTCCGGGACGAATTGCGTCGACGCAGCCCGGGCGAGCGTTGCCGTGAATGGAGCACTCCCCTCGCGCTCGACTCCCAGGACCAGCCGCGACCCGGCCGGCCCCTCGGCCAGCAGATCGAGGGCCAGCCAGCGCCGGGTCGCAAGCAATGGAGCGGAGACGAGGGACTCGGTGTCCGCCAGGGCCTCGGCCGCAGGCCGGCCGTCGAGAGCGGCGATCACATCGCCCGGCCGCAGCCCGTCGGCGTCCGCCGTGGTTCCGGTCACCACCAGGCGGTTCTCCACCCAGGCCCAGGAGATCGGCGGCAGGCCGTCCTCAGGGTCGTCGCGGTTGAAAACGCCCCAAGTCCGCACGTCGCCGAGGGGCACCAGGAGGCGGCGCAAGGTGCGGCGGAAGGCTTCGCGGTCCACGGCCTTGGAGGCGCCTTCGAGAGCGGCGGGCAGGGCCGCGATCCAGTCCGGCCGAGTCGGATCGAGCTCGGGATGGAAGTGCTGCTGGATTCCCCAGATGAGAGCCACAGTCGCCAAGCGGGCGGCGCGGGTGTCGGCCGCCGCATCGGCGCCCGTCCACGATTCGGCGGGAGCTCCCGGAGCCGGGTGGGGCCAGGTGCCCGCCGCGTCGGCCCACAGGGAGAGGGGCACGGCGGCCACGATTCCGCCCCCCAGATCGGCCTCCAGAACGTCCTCCGGCCGCGGGATGTGCGGTGTCGCAATGTCGTCGCTCGCCACCTCGGCGCAGCTACCGTGACGGCAGGGCTCGCCCCGCCGCAGCACGAGGTGGTAGCCGGAGCGCACCGCTTCATAGGGGAAATACCAGCCCGGCGGCTGGCGGCCCGGCTCGCCGTCCTCGAAGCCGGCGTTGACCAGGGCCGCTCCCCCACCGGGGTCCCCTGACGGGATCGCAACGATCGAAACGTCGTCGATCCAGGCCTTGCCGCCGCCGGTCATCACGAAAAGGACGACGATCCGCTCGGCGTCGGGAGCGACGTCTCCTTCAAGCTCATAAGTTTTCCAGGAGGCGTCGCGGATTGGCCGGTCCGCCATGTTGCCGAGGAATCCGGGCTTGCCGCCCGCGCGGTCGACCCGCAGCCCCAGTTGGGCAAAGCCGCCCGCCTGGACATCGGCCTTCACCTCGGCGCGCAGCCGCACCCGCCGGCCCCGCAGACTCCCCGGCGCGATGGCCTGGACGAGAGTGCCGAAGCCGGGCGGGCTATGATCGTCGATGCGCTCGCTGGCGAAGATCTTGGCCTTGCCGTCGAAGTGGCCGCCGAAATGCCGCCAAGTCAAGATCTTGAACGGTCCTCCCTCTGCGGGTAGACGCAGCTCCCGCGGAGTCTCCCGCCGCTGCCCTTGCGGCTCCCGCAGATAGACCCGCAACGTCGGAGCCATGGGTCGAAAAAAGGCTTCCAGGGCACGGGCCAGAGCCGCCGGGTCCTGCGCACCTTCCACGGCTCCGACGCCGGCTACCGCGACGCGATTCCAGCTCGCCGCCGCCGCGGCGTCGCTGGGATGAAAGAAGCGGACGAGGGAGAGCAGACGGGCGTAGGCCGTGAGGTTTTCGAGACCACGGCCGGTGAGCGGGCGGGGTACCTCGCCGGCCGCAACCGCAGCCGGCAGGAGCGCGACCCAAAGGAGGAGAAGGGCCCTCGGCGGCTTCACGCTCGGCGGATGAGCCTCAGGATGAAGATGAGCACGACGGCTCCGATGAAGGCCACGAAGATCACCCCGGCCAAGCCGGTGAAGGGCGTGTGCCAATGCATCTGGCGGAAGATCCAGCCGCCCACGAAGGCGCCGACGATGCCGATGATGATGTCGCCCACGATCCCAAAGCCGCCCTTGGCGACGAGCGACGCCAGAACCCCGGCGATCAGTCCGACGATGATCCAGGTCAGGATATCCATCTCCACGATCCTCCAGAGGCAAAAAGGCCGAGGCTACGGCCGGTTCAGTGCGCTATTCCCCTACTCCTACTTCCCCTTGTCCTGCATATCGATGAGCTCCTGCCGCTCCGCGTCCAGCTTCTTGACGGCTTCGGCCTTCTCCTCGTCGGTGCCCTGCATGTTGCGGATCTCCTCCTCCTTGGTGCGGATGTCCGCGGCCTTCTCCTCCATCTTGCGAGTGAGCTCCGCGTTCTCGCTCGCCGGATTGGAGGCGGAGGTGGAGTCCTCGGCGGGCTTGCTGTGCGGCTTGCACGCCAGCGGGAGAAGCATCACGAAGAGCGACAGGACCAGCCAGGACAGCGTACGAGGGCGACGGCTCCCAAACATGGCAATCTCCTTCCCGCGAGGACTGAAGTTGCCAGAGCTTAGCACGCGCGGTTTGCCTCTCTTCCCGGGAGGCACTACCGGCTGTTGAAGGTGTCGCAGTGTCCCATGTCCCCGGAGTCGAAGCCGGCGCGGAACCACTTGGCGCGTTGCTCGGAGGAGCCGTGCGTCCAGGTCTCCGGATGCACCTGGCCGGTCGCCTGCTTCTGAATACGGTCGTCACCCACGGCGGCGGCGGCCCGCAGGCCGTCGTCCAGGTCTCCCGGATCGAGAAGGTTGTGCTGGGCAGCCGTGTGCCCCCAGACACCGGCCAGGCAGTCGGCTTGAAGCTCCAGCTTCACCGAGAGCTCGTTGGCGTTGCGCGGGTTCTGCTGCTGCAAGCTCTCGACCTTGTCGCTGATCCCCAATTGCTTCTGCACGTGGTGGCCGAGCTCGTGGGCGATGACGTAGGCCTCCGCGAACTCGCCCGGCGCGCCGAAGCGGTCGCGCAGCTCGCGATAGAAGCCGAGGTCGATGTAGACCTTCTCGTCGGCCGGGCAGTAGAAGGGCCCCATGGCGGTCTCGGCGAAACCGCAACCCGAGCGCACCCGGTCCGTGAAAAGGACGAGCTTGGCATGCTGGTAGGTCTTCCCCGAGCTCGCGAAGATCTGGGTCCAGGCCTTCTGGTCGTCGTCGAGGACGAACGAGACGAACTGGACGAGCTTGTCCTCCTCGGGCGAGGAGGCGCGCGGCGCGGTCTGGGCCGCCGGCCCGCCCGGCGATCCCCCGCCGCCGACCAAGGCAAAGAAGTCCCGCTTGAAGACGAAGCTCAAGACGAGCAGCAGGAGGAAGCCGCCGATCCCCAGCCTGCCGAAGTTCCCACCCCCGCCGCCACCGCCGGAGCTTCCCCGTTCGTCCTCCAGATCCGCGCTAGGCCCACCTGGCGTCCACCGCATGCTTGTCTCCTTCCCGGAAGGGGAGATTCTATCAGGGAGACGAGGACTTCCCCGAGAGTCGCCCATCCTCCTGCACACCTCGTGCCCCGATCGGCTAAACTCCGTCGATGCTTCCGATCGCCCCCGCTGCCACGACCGCGATGCCCTGGGACCGCCGGGCTCCCGAACGGGAGGGGCCGCCCTCCGCGTGGTCGCTCCTGCCCGAGGATCTCGAAGAACAGGGCTGTCCGGGCCGGCCCGCCCATGTCTTCGCGCGGCTCCAGCGCGTCCGCACCTGGCTGCCGGATCAACTCTTCCTGAAGCGGCCGATCCGCGCCTGGCTCGACGCGCACACCGATCAGTCGTTGCCCGCGATCCTCGAGCGACACCCCTCCTACGACGGCTCCACGAAGGTGGTGATCGGCCTCGTGGACGGTCATCGCGTCGAGGCCGTCCACATGCCGCGGCACGAGGCGGACCATCGCGTCACCTACTGCATTTCGAGCCAGGTGGGCTGTGCCCTGGGCTGTACCTTCTGCGCCACAGGTGCCATGGGCATCGTGCGCAACCTCACGGCCGGCGAAATCGTGGGGCAGGTCCTGGCCCTGATGCACGATCTTGGACCGAAATGCGGCGAGTCGGTCCACATCGTCTTCATGGGCATGGGCGAGCCGCTCCACAACCTCGATCACGTGCACCGCGCCGTGACCGTCCTCTGCCATCCGGAGGGAGCTGGTCTCTCGCCGTGGCGCATCACGGTGAGCACGGCCGGCCTCGTCTCGGGGATCGAGAGGCTGGCGCGCATGGTGCCGCGGCCGCAGCTCGCGGTCTCGGTCAATGCCACGACCGACGCCGCCCGCAGCGCCACGATGCCGGTCAACCGCGCCTGGAACCTCGCCCGTCTGCGCCAGGCGCTCGACACCTGGACCCTAAAGCGCCACGAGCGCTTCATTTTTCAATACGTTCTCCTCGCCGGGGTGAACGACACGCTAGAGGACGCCGACCGCCTGGTCGAGTGGCTCGGCGAACTGCGCCTGCGCCACAACCTCAACCTGATCCCCATGAACGAGCACAGCCATTCTCCCTTCCACGAGCCCGGCGAGCAGCGCCTCCAAGCCTTCGCCACCCGTCTCCACGAGCACGGCTGCTTCGTCACCGTGCGCCGCAGCCGCGGCCGCGACGTGCAGGGCGCGTGCGGGCAGTTGGTGAAGGGGCGGGAGGCGGCGGGGGGATGACCCGGTCCTCCGGATTCCAGTCCCTTCCCAGTTTCCAGCGACTGACTCTAGAGAGGCCTGCAGCGGAGCCGCCGTTTGCCCGAGGCCGGAGAGCGCGGTAAACTCCCGAAACACTCAAACTTTACGCGAGGCAAAGACTTTACATGGACCTGAGCGTTCGGAGCGCCATTGCGAGTATCGAGGCTGGGATAAGCCGCGGGACCGGCTTCCTCGTCACCCAGGACTTTGTCCTGACGGCTCTTCACGTCGTCGCAGACCGCAACGAGGACCCTCCACGGTTCTATGGCGAGATCACTGTCCAATTCACCGGGCATCCCAGGAAGGCAACGGTCGTCAAGGATCGTTGGGACCGGCACGCCGATTGGGCCCTTCTCCAACTAGACAAGCCACTCCATGAGATTGAGCCTTTCGTGTTGCGTACGGAGCCGAGGTCCAGCGGTAGTTCCTGGGAGTCTTACGGCTACCCCAGAGCAAAACCCGACGGTATGGCTGTATCAGGCACTCTCAGCGATCCCGACGGCGATGTAGCAGGCACGCGGGCTCTGCAGCTTTATGCTCTGCAGGCAGCAGCGGGCGACGGGATGCCCCTTGACGGGCTATCAGGCGCGCCCATACTCGTCGACGGAGCTGTAGTCGGACTCTTACGGTGGGCACTGGTCAAAGAGGACAAGGGTTCCATGGGGGGAACCCTCTTCGCCTGTCCAGTGAGGATGATCCTGGACCGCTGCACCAAAATTATCCTTCCCGCCGGCCTCAAGCGGGGGGCAGCCGGCAGCGATCCGGTCCTTGCGCAGGTCGCGCCGGTCCCCGTGGCAAGGTTCCGTGAGCTCAAGTATCAGGTTTTTCTCGCCTACTCTGAAGTCGACACTGGTTTCATGCGAGAGTGCTTGAATCTGCTCAACCAGCGCGGCTACAGCATCATGAGTTCGCCGAAGGCGCTGTTCGCCGAGAGCGATTACGATTTTTCCGACCTGGAGAACTCGGTTCGCCAGTGCCATACCGCGATGCTCCTCCTGTCCAGGGCCTCGCTCAACCAGTTGCGGGATCGCTCGGTCCAGACTGGACGCATCCTCTCCATCCTGCGCGCCAGGACAGGATGTGTGATTCCGGTCTGGAGCGGCGACGGAGCTCCGGAAGTACCCTCCGACTGGAGCTTAGGCGAATTGCTCATAGTCGATCAGACGGAGCCGCACGCCCCTCTGGTGGAGGCGATGGGGCGGCTCGAAGAGGTAATCCAGTCCTGCTGTCCGCGTCCGGACGCCCTCACCATCGGCCTGCCGGTCCTCATCCTGGCAATGACGAAGACAGAGGCCGAAGAGCTGGAACGCCAGCCGGAGCGCTTGCGGGATGAGTTCGGGCTGAATATCTACCAGCAATTCGTCGCACTCCGCAGCCTCCTACAGGGAGACGAGAGCCCACCTCTCAGCGATCGTTACGGCCTCAGACGTGAAGATTGGAAGCCTTTTGTCACCAGCAACCGCACCGCCTGGAGCGTGCTCAAAGATATTGTCGGCGATCTCAATCGGGGTCCTCATCCAAGATCACTTGAGCGATTGATCAAGCTTCAGTACTACCCCTTGGTCGAGGAGAGGTCCGGTGACGAGTTGCACCGGATTTATCGGCAGGTAGCACAAACCGGCTGCGTCGTTCTCGCTGACGAACTCTCGATGTTTCATTGGAACATCAAGAAAGCGTTCCAGGCGCCTTTCTACAATAGTGAGCAGGCTTCCCTGGTGACTCTTTCCCCGGTCAATCCCTCCAGCATGGCTCCGGACCGTATTCTGGAGAGCGAGTTGCGGAAAAAACTAGAGGTTGCCTTCAACCGCTTCAACCGCGACTACGATCCGCGGTGCGAGTTTGGCATCGGCGACGAACGGCGGCTGCGGCGTTGGCTGCACAGCAGCCTGCCGAAGACGGTACAGAATCTGTGGAACCCTCCACCGGTCGCTCAGGCGATGGACGACTTTTTTTCGGAGCAAGGAATTGGGCCCCGGCCTTGAGGCCGCTTGGTACCCTGGAGCCTCGAGACAATGATCTGCACTTTCTATTCCTACAAGGGAGGCGTTGGCCGATCAATGGCGCTGGCAAACGTGGCGGACCGCCTCGCTCGGGAGGGCTTCCGGGTCCTGATGATCGATTTCGATCTGGAAGCGCCTGGGCTCGAGAAATATTTCGCCATCAGTCAGGCGAGTGTCCGCAGCCATCTCGGGCTCCTCGACTTGCTGCTCGGTTACAAACGGTCCATGTCCATCGGTGCTGGTGAGGAGCGGGACGTACAGACCTTCCGCCAGCTCTGGAAACATTTCATCCTGCCGGTCTACGACCATCTTCCCGGCGAAGGACGGCTCGATCTCCTGCCCGCTGGCCAGCGGGATGGCGGGCAGGAGATCGCCCAATATGCCCTCAATCTTAGGACGTTCGACTGGCAGGATTTTTACTTCAATTGGGAGGGAGAACTTTTCTTCGAATGGTTGCGACGGGCGCTCCTCAAAGGACAGGGTGCCGATCCCGGGAACCCGAAGCCTTATGACGTGGTGCTGGTGGACAGCCGCACAGGCGTGACTGAGATGGGGGGAATCTGCACCTATCAACTTGCCGACGCAATTCTGATGTTCTGCGCGGCGAACCAGCAGAGCGTTGAAGGTACCCGCGAAATGGCGTGTGACTTCCTGTCGCCTCGCGTTCGCCAGTTGCGGCGGGAGCGCCCGCTGCAGTTGGTCGTGGTGCCCGCCCGCGTTGAGCAGCAAGACGAGGGGTTGCTCGAGAAGTTCCGTGCCGCGTTTGAAAGCGAGTTTTCCAGCTTCCTTCCCCACCCCTTCGCAGCAGCTTCCTTAAGCTTTTGGGATCTGATGATCCCCTACGACGCCCACTACGCCTTCGAGGAGCGTGTGACGTCCCGACCTAGCAGAAAGGACCAGAGAGTTGGGCTCGGCAACGCCTTTCAGAAGCTGACGCAAGCCATTGCCCTACTGGCGCCGCGGGGAACGAACCTCTCTACGCTTACCGCCGGCCAGCAAGAGGAATCGCTGAGCGCTAAGCGGCCTAAGTTGCAGCCGGCCGCCTCCCCCCAGTACGAGCCGACTTGGCGTTTCGCGGGTTGGGATGCTTATCTCAGCTATACCCACTCCACCGACATGCCTTATGTGGTCGAGCTCGCGCGCCTGCTGCGGGACGAGGGGCGTCTCCAAGTCTTTCGCGACGAGGAGAGCCTGCTTCCTGGGGACAAGTGGGCCGGCAAGATCGAGGAATCGATCCGCCACAGCCGAAACTTCCTATTCTGCATTGGGCAGTCCGGGATTGGCGGCCCCTGGCAGAAGAAAGAGCTCCGTCTGGCCATAGAGGCGACCACCAGCGCGGGTGGTCTGAGGATAATCCCGGTGCTCCTGCCAGGCGTCGATCAGGATCTCATCCCCGAATCTCTCCGCTCGTACGAGTGGGCGGACTTTCGCCAGGGCGTGGAAGATTCTAAAACGTTGCGTCGACTCATCCGGGCCATCCGGGATGTACCGGCAGGAGAGACGCCTCAGTCCTCTATCGACTACGGCCCCCCGTACCGGGGCCTGCAACCGTTCAACGAAGAAGACGCCGGGGTCTTCTTCGGCCGTGAGAAGGTGGTAGCAAAGCTGGTAAAAGCGTTGGAGACGTCCAACTTCCTCGCAGTGGCCGGGCGTTCCGGCTGCGGCAAGACCTCGCTCGTCCGCGCCGGTCTGTTCCCAGAGTTGCGTCGCGGTGCACTGCCTAACAGTGAATTGTGGTCCCTTCGCACTTTCCGGCCGGGAATTCACCCCTTGGCGCAGTTGGCGAGCACCTTAGATGCGGAGCCAACTCGGGAGGAGATCCAGAAGAACGGACGTTGGCGGCGGCTGCTGTTCGTCGATCAGTTCGAGGAAACGTTCACACTCTGTCCGGACGAGAAAGAGCGACAGCAGTTCGTGGACCGCTTGGTGGATATCGCCCGACAGGCCGAGGGGCCGGCATCCATCCTGTTGGGATTCCGCTCGGATTTCTTCGATCGCTGCGAGGGTTATCCTGGGCTTGTCCCTCTGCTGCAAGACTACCTGTTCCTGGTCCCGCCTCTGAGCTCCGAAGAGCTCCGCTACGCCATCGAAAAACCTGCCCAGCGCGTCGGGTTGGCCTTCGAACCTGGGCTAGTCGACAGGATTTCGCGCGACGTGGAGAAGCAGCCCGGCGCCCTACCACTGCTGCAGTTCCTTCTCTTTCACCTGTGGGAGCGACGCCGCGACGGCTGGTTGACGAACAACGCATACGATGAGATCGGAGGTGTCCAGGGTGCCCTGACCTCCTCCGCGGAGGCAGTTCTTCAAGCGATGACGCCCGACCAACAACAGGCCGCCCGCAAGGTGTTTTTGCGCCTCATCCAGCCCGGCGACACGGCGGGCGACACGCGGAGGCGGGCAGCACTCACGGAGCTCATAGATGGAAAAAGCTCCGAGGTGATCGAGGCGGTGGTCAACAAACTGATCGCCGCACGACTTTTGATCGCCGACCGAGACCCGAGCGGCGTCACCTTTCTCGAACTGGCCCATGAGTCGTTGATCCGGAACTGGCCCCGGCTACGGGATTGGGCCGATGAGGACCGTGAATTCCTGCGTTGGCGCTACAGGTTACAACTCGGCTTGCGCACGTGGTCCGACAATAAACGTGATCCAGCAGGACTGCTGGCCGGCACCGCTCTGGCCAAAGCCGAGTATTGGCTCAAGGAGCGTCATAATGACATCAGCGCAGAGGAACTCGAATATGTCATATCAAGCCTGCAACGCAGAGATCTACGGTTGCGCAGGCAACGGAGGGTGACGCGAAACCAATGGATTGCAGGCGGAGCTACGCTCTCAGTCATCGCGGCTTTGGCGTTCCTATCGGCATACCTGTTCAGCACTACGACCGAGGCGGAGAATGCCCAGAATAGGGCCGCGCAGGTAGCAGAATTTTACAAGCAGATTCTCTCAGGTGTTGCCAAAATGAGAAGCCCAGATGGACGCTGGCTGTTTATCCAAGATAACGATGGGGCCTCGACTGTCCTCGATACCAGGAGAAGCCGGGGAGCTCGCTGGGCGAGAACCAGTTCCGTGAGGGTAGCCACCTTCAGCCCCGATAGTCGCCTCCTCGCCATCGGCCACGAAGATGGCTCAGTTATGCTATGGGGGTTGGAGGAGAACCGGTCGCTCGAGCGATTCCAAGCGCGTGAGCGGGTCAATAAATTGGACTTCGACTCTACGACTAAGTTCCTAGCCGTCGCTTCGGACGATCCAACAGTGACGGTTTGGGATGTCACCGCCAGGAAAACAGCATGGCTGCTCAAAGGACAACAGGGGCCTGTCATCGATGTCCAGTTCAGCTCGAACGGAAAAAAGATTAGGTCTGTAGGAAAGGACGGCATGACTTGCCTAAGTGAGCTCTCCGAGCCAACACGTGGAACCTCGGTGTTGGGAGCTTGCCGGTCGCGCTACCCTCTTTGAACCTTGCGGTGCCTCCAGAGCAGTCCGACACTCCTGCCACCCAACGAAGGCCGGGGCGTGATGGCGGTTCGCCCCCCTAAATCAGGGCCTGCGTGTCGTCAACAACTTCAGTACACGCGATCGGCGGCGGAGGCCTTTTCCATAGAACCCAGCTCAGACCTCCTAATTCTACTTTGTCAGACCATGCCAGACTGCCCCCAGGTCTTGAATTCGAGTATCCAGGAGGGGTAAAGTTCCCTCATGGCGCCACGGCGGCGCCTCGGAAAGATACCCCCAATGCCCAACTCCCCACCTGAAAGGACGTAAG